>CALFXJ010000012.1 GCA_937958105.1 uncultured Cellvibrio sp. | reverse complement strand
CCGACCTACCACTGCGTCTTTAATAATGTAATCAACTCGCTCTGTGGTTCCGTAGCTCCGTAGGTCGGATTAGCCACAGGCGTAATCCGACACCTTCCAGGAACATAAAAAGTCATTGCCCACCCAAAATTCAATTAAACACTTTCAAACACTCACCCCATTTCATTTCCCTAACGCAACTGGCTGTCTTTACTGCCGCGTCGATTAATCCCAGCAGATATAGACTGTTCTTCATCCCGCTCTGCCTGGCATACCACGCACAACCGCACCCCCGGTACGGCTTTCTGGCGAGCTTCGGGTATGGGGGTTCCGCATTCTTCGCAATGGGTGAGACTTTTACCTTGGGGTAAGCGGCGGCGGGCTTGTTGGACGGCGTCGTCGATGCTTGCATCGATCTGGTCCTGAACAGCCCCGTCGCGGGTCCAGCCACCGGCCATGATGTACTCCTGAAAAATAAAGTGAGAACAGTGTATTAGGTCTTTGTAATCCCGCAAAGTTCGACAGCCACGCGGCGCGGATGGTTTGCCTCCTGGGTTAGATCTATGACTAGTTGCAATCCGCGAAGGAATGGTCGAGAGATATTGTTCTGAGCCCTGCCGCTTTCCTACGTCAAATGACGTAGCTTCGTGGTCATTTGTCGTATTGTTCACAACCTTGTACAACTTGATACTGATCGCAAGGGCGGATGTTGGTTCGCCTAAACATAAACCGGATATTCCGTTTATCTGTTTCCATCAGGAGCCATTGCAATGACCGAGACCATCATCAAGATCGACCTGAAAAAATCCCCTTATGAAAATGAAATGATTCACAACCGCTGGCATCCTGATATTCCCATGGCTGCCACTGTGAAGCCGGGTGATGATTTTATTATCGAATGTTACGACTGGACCGGCGGGCAGATCGCTAATAACGACAGCGCTGACGACGTGCGCGATGTAGATCTGACCCAGGTGCACTTTCTGTCAGGGCCGGTAGGTGTAGAAGGTGCAGAGCCGGGCGATCTGCTGGTGGTGGATATTCTTGATATTGGCGCGTTCCAGGAAAGTCTGTGGGGCTTCAACGGTTTCTTCTCTAAGCAGAACGGCGGTGGTTTCTTAACGGAACATTTTCCTGAAGCGCAAAAATCCATCTGGGATTTCAACGGCATGTTCACTAAGTCCCGCCATATTCCCAACGTAGAGTTTGCTGGCTTGATTCATCCGGGGTTGATCGGCTGCCTGCCGTCGAAGGAGATGTTGCTGGAATGGAACAAGCGTGAAAAAGAACTCTACGATACCGAACCCGATCGCGTACCGGCGCTGGCGACCTTGCCCTATGCCGACACTGCACACATGGGTAAATTGACCGGCGACGCAGCCAAGGCAGCAGCGGCAGAAGGTGCGCGTACAGTGCCGCCGCGCGAGCATGGCGGTAACTGTGATATCAAGGATTTATCCCGCGGTTCCAAGATTTATTTTCCGGTTTATGTGAAAGGTGGTGGCCTGTCGGTCGGTGACCTCCACTTCAGTCAGGGGGATGGCGAAATCACTTTCTGTGGTGCGATCGAGATGGCCGGATGGATTCACCTGCGAGTAAACCTGATCAAAGACGGTATGGCGAAATATGGAATAAAAAACCCTATCTTCAAGCCGAGTCCGATTGCGCCTAAGTATGATGACTATCTGATCTTTGAAGGTATTTCGGTCGATGAGTATGGTGAGCAGCATTACCTGGACGTGCACGTGGCATATCGCCAGGCGTGTCTCAATGCGATTGAGTACCTCACCAAGTTCGGTTACAGCAAAGCCCAGGCTTATGCGATTCTCGGCTGCGCGCCGGTGCAAGGACATATCAGTGGTGTCGTAGATATACCCAATGCCTGTGCCACTCTCTGGTTGCCGACGGATATTTTTGATTTTGATGTGAATCCTTCCGCAGAAGGACCGACGAAGAAAGTCACCGGTGGAATGGATGTTCCGCTTTCGCCGGATAAATAAATAGTTGGAGGGGGTGGGAGTTCTGGAAGAGGGAAGTGTCGGATTACGCTGCGCTAATCCGACCTACCACATCCGACCAAATCCCCCCACCGCTCCCAACCCATAGGTCGGATTAGCGCAGCGTAATCCGACCCCAGAGTAGAAGCGTAAAATTTACCTGCGATCAATGGCGAATTGTCCAACGCAATCCCCTAAGGATTAACTGAAACAATCGTATTCGTCCAGGTAGGTCGGATTAGCGTAGCGTAATCCGACAAAACAACCAAAACCAGAAACACTACATACGACCAGATCACCACAACCCGATCCGGCTGTGACCCTGACACCATCAATGGGAGAAAAACTCATGCCTTTATACGATTACAAATGCGGCCAGCACGGTTTGTTTTATGAGTTGGCCACCCTTGAAGATTCAGCGAAGCCCTGCGCCTGTCCCCAATGTGGTGCTCTGTCCGCGCGGGTGATTGTGCTGGCGCCGGATATTCTTGCGATGAAGCAGGAAAAGCGCGAGGCGCATCGGCGCAATGAGCAGAGTGCAAATCAGCCGGTTTTCTCAACCCTGGAGTATCGCCAGGAACAGCAGGCACGCCGGGAACATAAACACGGCAGAGGCTGTGGCTGCGGTGATAAACCTATTCGCAAGTCAGCACTGATGTATACCGCAGATGGAAAGAAAATGTTTCCATCGATGCGGCCATGGATGATCAGTCACTAACAACAGGGCAGTAAGCCGGGCAACCGGCTTACTTTTTCCTCTATCCATTCAGCAATATTCCTCACAGGTTCGTCTTTCTTATAACGACAAAAATTTGTTTAAAAAGTGTAATAGTAGTGGATTCTATAGGCTGCTTTGACTAGTATTAGCCCAGGCATCTGTCGTAGATATCTCTGATGCGAATTTCCTGTGAGATCGGTAATGCGTAAGGCTCTTCTTTTTATCAAGGTTGCTTTGTTGCTGGTGACGTTTGTAGGCACCAGTAGCAGCCATGCGTCCAAATCCGGTGGACACAATCTGCTTGCCGTCTCCGCATTCGATGCCTGTATCAGTCATGGCCAGCAGAACACCGCTGAAGATGATAAAGCCATTGTTTCCGATCTTGAATTACTGCCTGTAGTTGTTCACACATCCTCCGTAACGTCCTGGAAATTATTAGTGCTGATCGAACGCACTAATAAAGCCCACGCTGCACGAGCGCCTCCTTCACACATCCTCGCATAAGCTCTTTTGTTTCAGGCTGGTCCTGCCGTCTAAGGTGACTTGATAGCTGTTACTTCGTCGCCTTGGGTATGGATTTCTATTACCTGTTTTCACTCTTGCCGCAGGTTCCGGCCGACGCAGTTTTACATCCAGTTTCTGCATCTTGAATGGTGCATGGAGAGGTGTGTATGAAAAATTTAACGGTATTTGAAGTGGATGCCATTGATCATCTGGTTCAGCCGGATGAGTTTGATGAGATAACGCCGGAGTCGTCGGCGCTCACCATCCTCACCGATTTTAAAGATCATCGTCCGCATGTTGTTGAAGCGCATATTCCGGCGGTTGAAGCGGCAGAGTTGATGCTGCAGGAAAATATTAATTTCAAACTGGTGGTCGACAGACACAATGAATTTATTGGTTTGATCAGCATTGAAGATCTTTCTGACCAGAGCCTCGTGTTGACACAGGCCGTAAACGGCATGAAGCGCAGCGAAGTTCTGGTAGCTGATCTCATGCACCACCGGGACTCGATTCGTGCAATCAATTATGAAGAGTTCAAGCGCTCCAGTGTGGCTGACATTATCTACACATTGCAGCGCCACGGGCAGCAGTACTACATCGTCGTGGACCGCGATCAGCATCATATTCGTGGCGTTGTATCCTCGACCGAGATCTCTCGGCGCCTGCATGCGCCGGTGTATGTTGAACGCCAGCCCAGTGTGGCTGACATCCTCTCGCTTGCCCGCGGTTGATGTTGCTCCATTTGCCTGAACACTGAGTGGCTTCAGTCGCTCAGTGAATCGAATCCAATCAGAGTGAAGCCCCACTTTGCTTTGGAGTTTATGAGGCCGTACCCAGCGGCCTCGTAAATACAGTGTGTTGTTTAAACCCACCCGCGCCATGATGTTTCGGTTGCGGGTTTTTTTTGCCTGTAAGAAACTGTTCTTACCTCTTTTAATACCGGACATGCCTATGTATCGCAGTGAACATCATCGGGTTCATCGTAATGGGTGGCTGCGTGCGGCGGTGCTGGGTGCCAATGATGGCATCGTGTCCACGGCCAGTCTGCTGGTTGGTGTTGCGTCGGCGGACGCTGGTCATAGCGACATAGTGATTGCCGGCGTCGCGGCACTGGTGGCCGGGGCCATGTCCATGGCTGCCGGAGAATATGTATCCGTCAGCTCCCAGGCTGATGCGGAAGCAGCAGATCTCGCACAGGAAAAACATGAGCTGGAAACCAATCGGGCCGGCGAACACCGGGAGCTGGCGGACATCTACATTGAACGAGGTCTGGATGCGCCCCTCGCCGGTCAGGTGGCCAGTCAATTGATGGACCACGATGCGCTCGGTGCCCATGCGCGGGATGAACTGGGTATTTCCGAGGTGACCAGGGCCCGTCCGCTGGTGGCGGCAGGCTCTTCAGCGCTAGCGTTCTCGCTGGGTGCAGGCATGCCGCTGCTTACGGCGGTGCTGGCAGAAGGAGACTATCTGATCCCGCTGGTCGGGCTGACATCACTGATATGTCTCGCCAGCCTCGGCGGGCTGGCCGCTTATGTTGGCGGGGGCAGGGTAGCGCGTGGTGCGCTGCGGGTAACCTTCTGGGGTGCTCTCGCCATGGGCGTGACCGCAGCTATCGGAGGGCTGTTCGGTGTGATGCTGTGATTCGGATGAGCTTGGCAGGCGGCATCAAAAAATTACAGGATTTCCCGCAATACCGCCGACATCAGGCGATTAATCTGTGCGAAGGCCGCAGGATTGCCCGTGATGCGTGCAGCGCTCTGGACATAGCGGGAGCCATCCAGCTCATCCCCACAATGTTCTAGCAGAGCGGCGGCAGAGGTCGGCGTCGTTTCCAGGTGGAACTGAAAACCGAAGACCGAATTACCCAGCCGAAAAGCCTGGTTACGACAGGCATCACTGCTGGCCAGCCACACAGCACCTGCTGGCAGATCGAAGGTATCGCCATGCCAGTGGAACACCTCCACTCCATCCAGAAGCCGGGCAATGGGTTCATCCGGCGCTTGCCGGGTCAGCGGGAACCAGCCAATTTCCCGGTGAGGATTACGGCTGACAGTGGCGCCGCAGACACAGGCGATCAACTGCGCGCCGAGGCAGATCCCAATGACCTTCTTGCCCGCCTCAATGGCCGCTTTAATCAGGGCTTTCTCCTCGAGCAGCCAGGGGAATGCCGCTTCGTCGTAAACCCCCATGGGGCCGCCCATCACAATCAGCACATCGAAGCTGTCGAGTGACGGGGCGCTGTCGCCGCGATACCAGTGAGTCGTATTGACGGGGTAGCCAGACTGATGAAAATCCTGTGCCATACTTCCGATATCTTCAAAGGGAACATGTTGCAGTGTTTGAATGCGCATGAAGAGATTCCTTACCAGAGGGCTACCGAGCCGCAGGAGTATGCCACGAGTGGAACTGGTAGAGGAATCGTCGGCCTTATCGTGTATACTCGCGGCCACATTTTGTACAACAGGTGATAGTTTTGATCGGAAAATTTTTTAAGAAATTGATAGGTGGCGAAAAACCCTCAGGCTCCGCCAAGCCTGCCAAAGCGTCAGCCGAAGGAGCTGCCGCTTCTCCCACGCGCAACCAGCGCGCTGACAGATCTGCCAAAAGCCCCGCCAAAAGCACATCCACAGATAACAGACAACCTCGCTCGCGCCGACGCAAGAATGGCCCCGGACGCAACGCCTCTGGCGAGCCGGCAGTTGCTGCCGCAGCTGAAAAACCAAGCCAGCCGCGCAACCCGCGCAAGCGACCTGTGCCTGCCGCTCCTGCGGCGCCGTGGGATATCAGCGAGTTTGATGTGCCGCCGATGGAAGGAAAAACCCGCTTCCACGACTTTGATCTGGCTCCGGAACTGATGCATGGTATTGCTGATCTGGGCTTCCAGTACTGCTCCCCGATCCAGGCCCAGTCTCTGCCTCACGCACTCAAAGGCGCGGATGTCGTCGGCAAGGCCCAGACCGGCACCGGCAAAACTGCAGCCTTCCTCACCGTCATCATCGACGATCTGCTGAAGAACCCCATCACTGAGAAACGCTATGCCGGCGAAGCGCGGGCCCTGGTTATTGCACCGACGCGCGAACTGGTTATCCAGATTGCCGATGACGCTAAGGCACTGTGCAAGCACACCGGCCTGAAGATTCACACCCTGGTCGGTGGTATGGATTACGCCCGCCAGCAGCGCCATCTCCATGACGAGCTGGTGGATATCCTGGTAGCTACGCCGGGCCGGCTGCTGGATTTCTGCGGCAACAAAGATGTATATCTCGATCAGCTGGAGATCCTGGTGATCGACGAGGCGGACCGGATGCTGGATATGGGCTTCATTCCCCAGGTGCGTCAGATTGTGCGTCAGGCCCCGCGCCGGGAAGACCGCCAGACCCTGTTCTTCTCCGCGACCTTTACCGACGAAGTCCGCCATCTGGTTGAGCAGTGGACCTACAAACCGGTCACTGTGGAGATCCAGCCGGAAAGCGTCGCCACAGAGAGCGTCACCCAGCATGTTTATCTGGCCTCGACCGAAGAGAAGTACACCCTGCTTTACAACCTGATCCAGCAGGAAGATGTTGAAAGCATGATCGTCTTTGCGAACCGCCGCGACGAGTGTCGCGACCTCCAGGACAAGCTGCAGCGTCATGGTATCAAGGCAGGGTTGTTGTCAGGCGAGATCGCGCAGAACAAGCGGGTCTCAACCCTCGATGCCTTCAAGAAGGGCAGCATCAAGGTACTGGTAGCAACGGACGTGGCCGGGCGCGGTATTCACATCAGTGGCATCAGCCATGTGGTGAACTTCACCCTCCCGGAAGAACCGGAAGACTATGTGCATCGGATCGGCCGTACCGGTCGCGCCGGGAAAACCGGTACCTCCATCAGCTTTGCCTGTGAAGACGACGCCTTTCGGCTTGAGCCGCTGCAGACGCTGTTGGGCAAGGAAATCAAATGCGAACAGCCACCGGCACAGCTGCTGCTGCCAACGCCTGACCTGCCGCCGGCTCCCCGTCGTCCCCGCCCGGAAGGCGGCTCCCGCAACCGTTCGCGCAGCTCCGGTAGCCGCAGCCGTTCCCATCGTGGTTGATCCTGTTGTCTTGGCGCCTGTTCCGGGCGCCAATTGCCCAAAATCTTCTTTGCCAATTTGTCCGACAAAAGGCTATAGTGGCGTCAGTTGTTCTCTAGTATGCAACTGACCATCCACCGCTGAACCAAGGCTCCTTAGATGTCGCAAACCAGATCCGCCATGATGACACTGCATCTTTCAGTGTTGTTGATGGGTGCCACGGGTTTATTTTCTCAATTGATCAAACTGCCCGCCTGGGATATCACCGGCTACCGCACGGCCATTGCGGCAGTGGTGCTGTTTGCCTGGCTGATCTGGCGGGAACGCGGCATCCGTCTGGGCGCCGCCCGGGACTACCTGCGTATGTTCATCCTGGGAGTGCTGCTCTGCGTTCACTGGATTACCTTTTTCCATTCCATGCAGGTGTCATCCGTGGCGGTGGGGATGATCTCCCTCTATGCCTATCCAGTCATGACGGTATTCCTCGAGCCCTGGATCAAGCGGATTCGTCTGGACTGGCGTGATGTGATCAGCGGTGTGCTGGTGCTGGTGGGTATTTACTTACTGGTGCCGGAGTTTGATCTCACCAACACCACCACTCAGGGCGTGCTCTGGGGTGTGTTGTCCGCGCTGGTCTTCGCCCTGCGCAATCTGTTGCTCGGCCACTGGTTCAGCGGACAGTCCGCGACCCGCTCCATGAGTTACCAGGTCCTGATCGTGGCCATACTCATGACCCCCGTCATGATCTGCTCGCCTCACAGACCCACGGCGGGCGACTGGTGGCTGCTTATTGGCCTCGGCATCGTGTTTACGGCCTATACTCATACATTACTGGGATCAGCGTTACGTTATCTCAAAGCGAAGACTGTCGGACTGGTGGCCTGTCTGCAGCCGGTGTACGCCGTCATCTACGAAATCCTGATTCTGCATTCTTTTCCTGACCTTACGACGTTGTTTGGCGGGGCGATTATTGTGGCGGCAGCGATCTATGAGTCCGTCCGCGAGCAGCACAAGGCAGCTGCGGCGGCCTGAACGGACAGGATGGCTGCGGCGGCAGGCCCCGCTGGAGGTAAATTCATGTCCCATCCATCTCTTATGCCTGTTGTCTTTGTTCCCCACGGCGGTGGTCCCATGCCGTTGCTGGATGACCCCGGGCACCGCGAACTGACCGCCTTCCTCAAAAGCCTGGGGCAGACCCTGCCCGAGCCGCGTGCAATCCTGGTCATCAGCGCGCACTGGGAGGAAGACATTGCCAGCGTATCCAGTTCGCCCGCGCCCACCATGATCTATGACTACAACGGGTTCCCGCCGGAGAGTTACCAGCTCAAGTACCCGGCGCCGGGCGAACCGCAGCTCGCGCAGCAGGTGGCAGACCTGCTGACGGCGCACCAGATCCCTGTACGACTCGACCCGCAGCGGGGATTTGACCACGGTACCTTTGTGCCCCTGATGCTGATGTATCCCGCCGCCCGGATTCCGGTGGTCCAGCTGTCGCTGGTGCGCTCGCTGGATCCGCTGGTCCAGATAAGGCTGGGCGAGGCCATTGCCGCGTTGCGCGAGGAAGGCATATTAATTCTGGGGTCCGGCATGTCTTTCCATAACATGCGCGCTTTTTTCTCGGAGCAGCCGGATACGCCACCGCGCAGCGAAGCCTTTGATGAGTGGCTGACGGACACCCTGATGGGGGAGCTGACACGTGCAGAGCGCCAGACGCACCTGCTGGAATGGCAAAACGCGCCCCAGGGTCGGTTCGCTCATCCCCGTGAAGAACACCTGCTGCCGCTGTATGTCTGCTTCGGTGCGACGAGGCCCAGCGAGGCGCCGGCGGAGAAGGTCTTCAACGGGATGTTCTTCAACACCCGGATCTCCGGCTACATGTGGCGTTAAATTCGACATTTGACATGGCTCGTCTACACTCAACGGATATTAAGAGTGGGTAACCAGCAATGAAGAAGATCCTGATTGTCGAGGACAGTGAGATGGTGATGCGGGTGTTGCGTCACCTGATCCATAACACTTTGCCTTACGAAGCCTTTTATGCGGCGAGCCTGGCCCAGGCCAAGCTCCTGTGTGAAGAGGGCCATGAGTTTTTTGCCGCGCTGGTAGATCTCAACCTGCCTGACGCACCGGACGGTGAGGTGGTCGATCTCACGCTCGGAAAGAAAATTCCTACCATCGTGCTGACCGGCAGCTACGACGAACAGCGTCGTGAACAGTTATTCAGCAAAGGTATCGTCGATTACGTCACCAAAGAGGGACGCTACGCCTACAGCAAGGCAGTCAGTCTGTTTCAACGGCTGGAAAAGAACCAGCAGATTAAAGTGCTGGTGGTCGATGATTCAGATATGTCCCGCAAACACGTGGCTAACCTGCTGCGCCGTCACCTGTTTCAGGTGCTGGAGTCGGTGGACGGGATGGAAGCCATCAAGACCATGCTGGATCATCCGGACATCAAGCTGCTGATTACCGACTACAACATGCCGCGGATGGATGGTTTCGAACTGGTTAAAAACCTGCGCTACAAATACGACAAAACCGGCTTGATCATGATTGGTGTCTCCGGTGAAAGCAGCGAAGCCCTCTCGGCAAAATTCATCAAACACGGCGCCAATGACTTCCTGCGCAAACCCTTCCACCCGGAGGAATTTTACTGCCGGATCATTCACAACCTTGAACTGCTTGAGCAGGTTGAGCTGCTCGACTATCACGCTGACCGTGATCCGTTGACGGGGCTGTATCACCGCAGTTATTTCTTTCATCACGCACAGGAACTGGCAAATCAGGCGCGGGATAAATCCACGCCGCTGGCGCTGGCCGTGCTCAATATTGATGACTTTGCGGAGGTCAATCAGCGTTTTGGCAATCAGGGCGGCGACCAGGTTTTGCAGCACGTAGCGGAACTTCTGCAACAGATGCTGGGGCGCTTTTTACTGTGTCGCGCGGGCGGAGATGAATTTTTTGTGCTGCTGCCGGGCCTGGATAATGATAAGGCTGTAGCCTTGATCAGCAAGGTCCGTCAGCTGGTCGCGACGGAACCTGTGACCGTACAGAACCAGACTTTCAGCAGCAATTTCAGTGCGGGAGTCACCAACCGGCTGTGCAGCAACATTGATGAACAGCTGAATCAGGCCACGCGCTTTTTGAAGCTCGCCAAAGAATCCAGTGGCGGCATGGTGGTAGGGGATGACGAAGAGGTCACTGACTGACCGTCTTGGTCGATAGTTCTTCCACCCAGTAGATGGTCGCACCAGCGACTGCCACGGGCATCATGAAGATATTGAGCACGGGAATCATGCTTCCGGCCATCACCAGTCCACCAAAGGTATAGCTGGTCAGTGGCTCTGCGTTCAAGCGGCGGCGCATTGCGCGAAACGCCAGCTGATGATTATCAGCCGGGTAGTCGATGTATTGCACGGACATGCACCAGGCTGCCCATACCACGCTGATGAACGCAGCCGCAAAGTTCACGACAGGGATAAACCACAACAGGATCAATACCAGCAGCACCAGGCATCCGCGACTGACAAAGTACCAGAGCTTGGTTAACTCGCGCGCAAGCGTCCGGGGAATCAGCGCGGACCAGCTTTCCGGTTTGGGCTCCCGCCCGGTCAGAGCCTGTTCAATCTTTTCTGCAAGCACGCCATAGAAAGGCGCGGCCACCAGGTTGGTGATGATGTTGAACGTATAGCCATAGGCCACCAGCAGTATGAACGCGAACAGCAGCCACAGAATCCACGCCACAAACGCGAGCCATTCCGGCATCCACTCCATCAGCTGTGTCAGCAGGTCACGATACAGATGAACCAGCGCAACCGTAGCGACGACAAACAGAATCAGGTTGACCAGCAGTGGAACCAGCACGAAGCGTTTCAAGCCAGGGCGCAGCAACAGGCTGGCGCCGCGTGTCAGATAATCCAAAGCCTTCGCAGGGTTTCCAGTCAGCATGGTGAGAGTCCGTAACGGTCAGCGGGAAGAACGGAAGTGCACGGCGGCATAAAGCGCGGCGAATATCACACCGCTGATGGCGCCATACAGATGTGCATCAACAACGACAGGGACCGGCAGCAGCTGTTGAAGATCCGTCGCCTGATAAGTTTCGCTTTGCTCGTGTAACAATTTGCCCGCTACCAGCACAAGACCTGCCCCGTTGATCCAGGGCGTCTGCCTGATGCTGTATAGCAGCCCGAAGGTAATCAGCCCATGCAGAACCCCGGACAGCCCGCGATAGTAGGCAAACTCCGGCGTGCCCAGATAAACGCCCAGCCCCACACATAACCCGCTGAAGAGCAGCAGACCGCTGTAGAACCAGACACTGCAGCGCGCAAAAAAGAGATAACCACACACCAGCAGTGCAGCGAGGTTCATCGCCAGATGATAGCCCCCGTAATGCACCAGATTGCCCGTCAGCAAACGCCACCACTCGCCCTCTGCGATACGCAGGCGATCAAGTTCCAGGGCATTGGGAGCCGATGAGGAGAACCAGCCCAGTACCAGCACCATAGCTGCCAGTAATAATGTCAGCCAGAGTGCAGGTGTTGGGCGAGGAAGGGGCATAGTAAGTTTTCGTGGAGGTGGCGGATCCGGCAGCAGCAATCCGCCATGCGATTACTTCGCGCCAGCCTGTTCGAGGGCGGCGGTGTACTCTTCGCTGTTGCGATGGGTTTTGATCACTTGCAAAAAGGTTTTGCCTTCCGGGCCGATAGCATTCAGATCTTTTCCGGCTTCGACAAACAGGCGCACAAAGGTCTCAAAGTTTTCCCCGCGCATGCCACGATAGGCTTTTTCCAGCAGGTGGTAGTCAGTGTTGATACCAGCGGGTGCTTTGTATTCCAGAAAGGTTCTGATGCGGGCTTCATCGAAGATTTCACCCAGTACTTTCTCTTTGTCTTTACGTAAGCTCATGATATTTCCCAGTAACAAAAAGTTGCATCAGCCGAGGGACAGGGCGTGAACACTGCGCCCTCTGGCGGATCGCTGTATGTGATTCGGGCAGCAGCGTATTGCGGCCCTTTATAGACGCTGCTCGCTCAAACTAGCCATTCAATTTCTTAACCAGCAGTTCGTTCAGCGCCTGTGGATTCGCCTGGCCCTTACTGGCCTTCATGACCTGACCGACGAAGAAGCCCAGCATCTTGCCGCGCTTGGCCTCGTCCGCTGCGCGATAACCTTCTACCTGTGCAGCATTGTTGGCCAGCACTTCATCAATCATTTTTTCCAGCGCGCCGGTATCTGAAACCTGCTTCAAACCTTTGGTTTCAATGATGGTGTCCGCATCACCTTCGCCGTTGGCTATGGCCTCGAATACCTGCTTGGCGATCTTGCTGGACAGGGTGCCGTCTTTAATCCGTACCACCAGTCCCGCCAGCAGCTCCGGTGTTACCGGTGACTGATCAATGCGTTGTTCGGTACGGTTCAGATACGCACCCAGATCCACCATGATCCAGTTGGCAGTCAGCTTGGGCTCGCCGGAAATTTTTACCGACGCTTCAAAGAAGGCAGCAGTGAATTTGTCGGCGGTCAACTGGCCAGCATCATAATCGCCCAGGCCATATTGCTCGACAAACCGCGCGCGTTTAGCTTCGGGCAGTTCCGGCATCTGCTTGCGTACATTCTCAATGTACTCATCGTCCAGGATGACCGGCAGCAGATCAGGGCAGGGGAAGTAGCGGTAATCGTTGCTGTCTTCTTTGGTGCGCATGGAGCGGGCTTTTTTGGTATCGCCATTATACAGACGGGTTTCCTGAATGATCTTGCCGCCGTCTTCCAGCACGTCGATCTGCCGTTCAACTTCCAGCTCAATGGCTTCTTCCATGAATTTGAAGGAGTTGAGGTTTTTGGTTTCGGTGCGTGTACCGAGTTTGTCGGAACCTTTAGGACGCACAGAGATGTTTACGTCAAACCGCATGGAGCCCTGGGACATATCGCCGTCGCAGATCTCCAGCGAGGTCACAATGGAGTGAAGTTTTTTGGCAAAGGCCACCGCTTCTTCAGCGCTGCGCATATCCGGCTCGGTGACCACTTCAATCAACGGGGTCCCAGCGCGGTTCAGGTCGATGCCGCTCATGCCGGCGAAGTCTTCGTGCAGCGACTTGCCTGCGTCTTCCTCCAGATGCGCATGGTGGATGCGCACCCGTTTGGTTCTGCCGCCGTCCAGCTCAATGTCGACATAACCGGGACCTACAATGGGCTCGGCCAGCTGCGTGGTCTGATAGCCTTTGGGCAGGTCGGGGTAAAAATAATTCTTGCGCTCGAAGACCGAACGCTTACCGATCTCGGCATTCACAGCCAGACCAAACATGGTGGCGAAGCGAAAGGCCTCGGCGTTTGCCACAGGCAGTGTGCCGGGCATGGCCAGATCAATGGCGCAGGCCTGGGTGTTTGGCTCAGCCCCGAATGCGGTGCTGGCGCCGGAGAAAATTTTCGTCTTGGTGGCCAGTTGCACATGCACTTCCAGGCCGATAACGGTTTCCCATTGCATCTTGAGCTCTCTCTTGTTCGATTCTGCCGCTTTGAGTGTTACTCAATTCCCGGTGCAGTCTGCTGGTGGAAGTCAGTGGCTTGCTGGAACTGATGGGCCACGTTAAGCAGTTGCGCTTCGGCAAAGTAATCTCCGATCAACTGCAGGCCAACCGGCTTGTTATCCACCAGACCGCAGGGAATGGACAGCCCGGGCAGGCCAGCCAGGTTAGTGGCGATGGTGTAGATATCTTCCAGATACATGGCCACTGGGTCTTTGGTCTTGGAGCCAAAGGCAAAGGCAGGCGAGGGTGAGGTTGGACCGAGGATGACGTCGACCTGGGTAAAGGCATCGACAAAATCCTGTTTGATCAACCGGCGAACCTTCTGTGCCTTGCTGTAATAGGCATCGTAGTAACCGGCAGACAGGGCATAGGAGCCGACCAGGATGCGGCGTTTGACTTCATCGCCAAAACCTTCGGCCCGTGAGCGCTTATACAGATCAGCCAGGTCTTTCGGATTTTCACAGCGGTAACCGTAACGCACGCCGTCAAAACGCGACAGGTTGGCCGAACATTCTGCCGGCGCAATCACATAGTAAGCCGGCACCGCGAGGTGTGTATGGGGCAGGCTGACACTGTGGATGGTCGCTCCCAGTTTCTCGTACACCTTGATGGCTGCTTCGACGTGGGCTGCGGTTTCGGGATGGAGGCCTTCCCCGAAATATTCTTTCGGCACACCGATCTTGAGACCAGCCAGAGAGTTGTTCAGCGTGGCTGTGTAATCCGGTATATCCCGTTCCACACAGGTGGAGTCTTTAGGATCGAAGCTGGCCAGGTGGTTCAGCAGCAGCGCTGCATCCTCGGCGGTCCGGGTCAGGGTGCCCGCCTGGTCAAGACTGGAGGCGAAAGCAATCATGCCCCAGCGCGATACACGACCGTAGGTTGGTTTAATGCCGGTCAGTCCGCAGAGGGCTGCTGGCTGGCGAATGGAGCCACCGGTATCGGAGGCTGTAGCGCCCGGAGCCAGATGAGCCGCCACCGCTGCCGCAGAGCCGCCGGATGAACCGCCGGGAACACAATCGGTAGCCCAGGGGTTTTTTACCGGACCGTAGTAGCTGGTTTCGTTGGATGAACCCATGGCGAATTCATCCATGTTGGTTTTGCCCAGCGTCACCATCCCGGCGGCGAGGTAGTTCTCGACAATGGTCGCGTTGTAAGGCGCGATGAAGTTATCGAGCATCTTGGAGCCACAGCTGGTGCGCACGCCGGTGGTACAGAAAATATCTTTGTGCGCGATAGGCACGCCGCACAGAGCCGGTGCATCACCGGCAGCCAGCCGCTTATCCGCCGCCGCTGCCTGCTCAAGGGCCAGTTCCGGCGTGACGGTAATGTAACTGTTATAGGTTTTATCCAGCCGCGCGATGCGGTCCAGATAATGCTGGGTGAGCTCGATACTGGAAAAGTCCTTGCGGCGCAGGCCTTGGGTCAGCTCGGCAATGGTGAATTGATGCATTGCGAAAGATTCCTGGTCATTCATGGGCTGGCAGTTTGCCAGCAGGCTGGGTCAATGAGGGGTTATTCGATCACTTGGGGTACCAGGTAAAGGCCATCCTGGGTTGCCGGGGCGATAGACTGGAACAGCTCACGTTGGTTGGGTTCGGTCACTTCGTCGGCGCGCAGACGCTGCACCGCATCCAGCGGGTGGGCCATGGGCACGACGCCGTCGGTGTCCACCGCCTGTAATTGATCCACCAGGGCGAGTACATCGGAAATGCTGTTGGCCACCTGGTCAGCCGTGTTTTCGGAGATGGCGATGCGCGCCAGCTCGGCCAGTTTTGCAATATCGGAACGGTCTACAGCCATTGTCAGGTTTACTCCAGAGATCGTCGACCGTTAACTGTCAGTTAAAATAAGGTCGAATAACGTGAGAAAAAAACGCATCTTGTCCAAATGGGCGCTAAACTTATCACATTTGCGCCTTGCCCTGAATCCCTCTCGTTGATAGAGTGCCAGCACCTGTGAGCGCTTCGCAGATTTTGTTTGTCAACCATAATTATTAATGGGTGACGGGCAGAAATAATTGCTGCTCCCTCAGCGAATTTATTCAGACTGGTTCGGTCGAATCCAGGCTCGGATAAACGCCAGTTTACCCACAGCCCCGGATTTTTTACTCAATGATTTTTATTAAATAACTGCACTGACCATCGGCGGACGCAAGATCGGTTTAACGGTTGTGTGTTTCACCAATATTTGCAGATACAGAATTAAGGTCTCGTCAACTCATGTTAAAACACCTGCGCGGAGCTTTTTCCAACGATCTCTCCATTGACCTCGGCACTGCCAATACCCTGATCTATGTTCGCGGACGCGGCATCGTACTCAACGAACCGTCGGTGGTGGCTATTCGCCATCATAATGGCCATAAGATCGTGGAGGCGGTCGGCGCAGAAGCCAAGCGCATGCTGGGCCGGACTCCGGGCAATATTACTGCTATCCGCCCCCTGAAGGATGGTGTTATTGCCGATTTCCAGGTTACCGAGAAGATGCTGCAGCATTTTATCCGCAAGGTTCATGAAAACAGCTGGTTCAGCCCCAGCCCCCGCGTTCTGATCAGTGTCCCCTGTCTTTCCACCGAAGTTGAAAAACGTGCGATTCGCGAATCAGCCATGGGCGCCGGTGCCCGTGAAGTGCGTCTGATCGAAGAACCCATGGCAGCTGCTATCGGTGCCGGTTTGAAAGTCGCCGAGGCCAGTGGTTCCATGGTGGTGGATATCGGTGGCGGTACTACTGAAATTGCCGTTATCTCTCTGAATGGTGTGGTGTATTCCGATTCCGTGCGGATTGGTGGGGACCGGTTTGACGAGGCCATCGTCAACTATGTTCGCCGCAACTACGGCAGCGTGATTGGTGATGCGACGGCCGAGCGGATCAAGCAGGAGATCGGCTGTGCCTTTGCCGGCAGTGAGATGCGTGAAATTGATGTGCGTGGCCGCAATCTGGCGGAAGGTGTGCCCCGCAGCTTTACCCTGAACAGCGACGAAGTGCTTGAAGCACTGCAGGATCCTCTGGCGGGTATCGTCCAGGCGGTCAAAAGCGCGCTGGAACAATCCCCCCCGGAACTGGCCTCTGATATCGCAGAAAGCGGCGTAGTGTTGACCGGCGGCGGCGCCCTGCTGCGGGACATCGACCGTCTGCTGTCCAATGAAACCGGACTGCCATTTATCATCGCCGATGATCCCCTGACCTGCGTTGCCCGCGGCGGCGGCATGGCAATGGAGATGAATGACAAGCGTATTGATCTGTTGTCCTCTTGATGAACAGTGTCGGTCGGCGTCCGGGCAGCGGGACTGCCGGCATCCTATTCCAATAACCTGTTGTCTTGGGGCGGTGCCGTGCGCCGCTCCCTCGCTAAACGGGAGAACTTGCCATTAAACCTCTGTTTACAAAAGGTTCTGCGGGAATATCGCGGGCGCTGATATTTATTGTGCTGATGATCGCCCTGATCTTTATCAGCCTCTATACCAATTGGCTGGCGCCGGTTCGTCAGCAGTTGAGTGTCCTCGCGGTGCCTTTTTACCAGCTTACGGATATTCCACGCCGCCTGAACGAATGGCGTCATAACACCTTTGTTTCCCGCAGTGAGCTGGCGCTGGAGAACGAAACCCTCCGGACCGAACTCCTGATCCATCAGCGCAAGCTGCAGCAGATGGCGGCCCTGGCCGCAGAGAACGTGCGCCTGCGTCAATTGATGAACGCAACGGACATCCTCCAGGACAGCGTGCTGGTGGCGGAGCTGATCGGCGTTTCCCCTAATCCCTTGAGCCACACGGTCGTCATCAATCGCGGTGCGAGTGAAGGGGTATTCGAGGGCCAGCCGGTTCTGGATGCCTTCGGCCTGATGGGGCAGATTATTGAAGTCAGTGAAAATACCAGTCGCGCCCTGCTGATCTCGGATGCTACCCATGCCTTGCCTGTCCAGGTGAATCGCAACGGGGTGCGGATGATTGCGGAAGGCACCGGTGACCTTAACCGCCTGCGGTTGCGTCATGTCTCCAATACCATGGACATCCGTGAGGGTGACCTGCTGGTGAGTTCCGGGCTAGGTAAACGGTTCCCGGTGGGCTATCCGGTGGCAGAGGTCGAAAGTGTGGTGCGCGATCCGGGCCAGGCGTTTGCTACAGTTATCGCTCGCCCCATGGCGCGCCTGGACCGCAGCCGCCATGTATTGCTGGTCTTTGATTCACGGGACAGCAATCCCTGATGTTGCCGCCCAAGTACCAGGCCCGGGTTGTCATTACACTGTCCTTTGTGGTCGCACTGCTGCTGGCTGTCTACCCTTTGCCCCTTTCCTGGCGCTGGTGGCGACCTGAATTTGTTGTCATGGTCGCCATCTACTGGATCTTTACTCTCCCTCTGCGTACCAATCTCGTGCTCCTGATGTTGCTGGGGCTGTTCCAGGATTTGCTGGAAGGTTCGCCTTTTGGACAGCATGGTCTGGCGCTGGTTATCGTGGCCTATATCTGTTTTCTGTCTTATCAGAGGGTACGTAACTACGCTTTATGGAAACAATCCTGCTGGGTCTTTGTGCTGGTGGGGATCGCCCAGCTGACGGACAACTGGGTGCAGGCCATGAGCGGCAGCCCCCTCAGCGGTGTGATGTTCCTGTACCCGGCTTTTGCCAGCGCCTGCTTCTGGCCGGTCTGTTACCTGTGGCTGGAAGCGGTGCGGCGGCACTACCGTATTGCATAATGAGAAAAAATAATCTTCATCTTCAGGGGTTGTTCAGTTAATGGCTGCTACATCTCATCTTTACCTGGCATCCCGTTCACCGCGGCGACGGGAGCTGCTCAATCAGATCGGCGTCAATCATCAGGTGCTGCAAGTCGACGTTCCCGAAGCGCCTCAGCAGGGGGAGTCTCCCGCTGCCTATGTGCAGCGTCTGGCAACGGAGAAGGCGCTGGCTGGCATTACCGTCAGGCAGGCGCTGGGTTTACCGGAGTTGCCGGTGCTGGGAGCCGATACCATCGTGGTGTGTGACCAGACTATCCTGGAAAAACCGCAGAATCAGGCGCATTGCCAGGCGATGCTTCAACAGCTGTCAGGCCGTACCCATCAGGTGATGACAGCGGTGGCACTGGCAGACAGTCAGCGTCTGGAATGCAGGCTCTCAATAACGGAGGTTCAATTCCGGCCCTTGGACGAGGCGGAGATTGCCGCTTACTGGTCCACGGGGGAGCCTTGTGACAAGGCCGGCGGTTATGGGATTCAAGGGCTGGGGGCAGTGTTCGTCAGCAGCTTGAGTGGCAGCTACAGCGGTGTGGTGGGCCTGCCGATTGAGGCTACAGTGGAATTAATGCAGATCTTTGGTGTGCCCTGGTGGCAGCCGGTTAAGGACGAATCTCATGAGTGAAGAGATCCTTATCAACGTTTCCCCGGTTGAGACACGGGTAGCGCTGGTCGAAAACGGTGTAGTGCAGGAGCTCTATATCGAGCGGAGCCACGGCAAGGGGTACGTAGGCAATATTTATAAGGGCAAGGTGGTACGCGTACTGCCGGGCATGCAGGCAGCCTTCGTTGATATCGGTCTGGGACGCACCGGCTTTATCCATGTGGCAGACATGATCCCCGAACCGCCGGAAGGCGAATCAAGAAGACATGACCTGCCGGATATCCGCACCTTGGTCCGCGATGGCCAGACCCTGCTGGTACAGGTTGCCAAAGATCCTATCGGCACCAAGGGCGCGCGCCTGACGACTCATCTTACGTTGTCGTCGCGTTACCTGGTGTACATGCCTAACAGCCCGCACATCGGGGTATCGACCCGTATCGATGATGAACAGGAGCGGGAGCGTCTGCGGCAGGGTGTAGAAGCCGCGGCTCAGGCGTCCGGCGTCAGCGGTGGATTTATAGTGAGGACTGTAGCCGAAGGCGTGGATATCGAATCCATCGTGGCGGATATCCCTTTCCTGCAGAAGCTCTGGGCCGACCTGAGTGCAAAGCAGCCCACGGTAGATGCACCCGCCGTGATCCACGAAGACATGCCCTTATACCTGCGTGCCCTGCGCGATCTGGCTCGGGCACCACTGGAAAAAATCCGGGTAGATTCGCGGCTGAGCTGGAAGCAGATGCGCGACTTTGCGGCGAACTATTACCCACAGCTGGTGGATTTGATCGAATGTTACACCGATGGTCGTCCGCTGCTTGACCTCTACGGTGTGGAAGAGGAAATCCGGCGAGCCCTGGATACCCGGGTGCCGCTTAAATCAAACGGTTATCTGATCATTGAGCAGACCGAGGCCATGACTACCGTTGATGTGAACACCGGTGCGTTTGTCGGCCATCGCAATCTGGAAGAGACCATCTTCAAGACCAACCTGGAAGCTGCCAGCGCCATTGCCCGTCAGCTGCGCCTGCGCAACCTGGGCGGCATCATCGTGCTCGACTTTATTGATATGCAGGACCCTGAGCATCAGCGTCAGGTTCTGCGTACCCTGGAAAAGGCGCTGGAGAAAGATCACGCCAAGACGCGGATCACCGGTGTATCGGAGCTGGGGCTGGTGGAGATGGCGCGCAAGCGCACCCGGGAGTCCCTCGGTCAGATGATGTGTGAGCCCTGTCCCGTCTGTCATGGTCGGGGGCAGGTCAAGTCTGCTGAAACGGTGTGCTATGAGATCTTTCGCGAAATCCTGCGGGAAGCGCGTACCTATAACAATGAAAAGTTTCTGGTGCTCGCATCCGCTGTCGTCGTGGATCGCCTGCTGGATGAGGAAGCCGCCTACGTGGCTGATCTGGAAGCCTTTATCGGTCGCACCATTGAGTTTCAGGTAGAGACTCTGTTTACCCAGGAGCAATACGACATTGTGTTGGTCTAGGCGCAGCAGCCTGGCTGGCCGGGTAACCTTAAGATGCAAGAGCGGCAGAAGCCGTCGACCTGTAAATACCTGGAATTGAAAGACATCGAATGATCCGCGTGCTTCGCTATCTGGTGAAAAAGTTTTACACGCTGTGCGCCATCCTTCTGATTGGGTTGGCGGTACTGGTGCAGTGTGGGCGGAGCTTTTCCCCGCTGGTAAGTGAATATTCCCTGGAGATCAGCGATTATCTGTCCCAGAAGCTGAACGCCGACGTCTCCATCGGGGCAATAGATGCAAACTGGGACGGATTAAAGCCGGTAGTAAATGTCCGGGACATCCGTATCACCAGTCACGCTCAGGAGCCCATCCTCACCCTCAACAGTGCGCGCCTGCGCCTGGACCTGATCAGCTCACTGCTGAATCTTCGTTTTGTGTGGGGTGGCATCAACGTCCATCAGGCGAAGCTTGAATTTGAACAGACCCCCGAAGGCTTCTGGCAGCTGCCCGGGTTGCGTTTTCAGACCCGCGATAACCAGGAAGCGGCGCAGCTGGACGCGTTGTTCGATATGTTGCTGCTGTCCAATCACATCGAGTTTCACCAGACCCACCTCGACTTTACCTTCCTCGACCGCCATAGAATTTCGCTGGATTCACCATCCGTCCGCCTCGAAAACAAAGGCAGCTTTCACCGTCTGTCGCTGCAGGTAGATGTGGAAGAGCGCATGAATGCTGTGACGCTGGTGATGGAAGGCCGGGGTGACCCGCGCAACCAGAAGCGCTTCAGCGCCCGTGGATACCTGCAGCTGGATGAGTTTCCCACCAGTGAACCTCTGGCCGCCGCCGGCGCCTTGTTGCTGCCCGGGATTGATGACTGGAGATGGCGATCCGATGGCTCGCTGGATGCGCGTTTGTGGTTCAGTACCCGGGAACAGGGAGAGGGTTTTAACCTGAGTGGCAGCCTCGGCCTGCAGACCTTGTCCCTGCCGGTATTGGGGCGACGGCTGGAGCTTGCCAGCTTTACCACTCAGGTGAAGGGGCACTGGCTGCACAAGGGGGGCTGGCAGCTGGCATTGCAGGATATCCAGGCTGACGTCAACGAAACCCGCATTGAAGACCTGAACATTTCCGCGTCGGCCCCTGACCTGCAGGGGCCTGTACTGTTGCAGAGCGATGTCCTGGACCTCCAGCGCTGGACCCGCATCCTCGATGATGCCGGGGCTTTCGGTGAAGGTCATCTGCAGGAAGTTCTGCTGACGCTGGACCCGCAGGGTGAACTGCGCAATCTTCAGGTAACTGTGCCTCTGGATGAACCGGAAAACTGGCAGTTACAGGCGAATGCTCACCAGGTGGGGGTGAGTGCCTGGCGGGGCGTTCCGGCGCTGCGGCAGGTGGACGGTTTTATCCAGGCTGATCAGCGCGGTGGCTTCGTCAATATCGACAGTCAACAAGGCTTCAGCATGCATTACATTCCCACTTATACCGACCCCATGGCCTTTGAAGCCGTGCGTGGACAGGTAGCCTGGGCGCTGCGGCGGGAACAGAATCAGATTTACGTCAACAGTGGGGAACTGACATTCCGCAACGGACAGGAAGAGGTAGTAGGGCATATGTGGCTCGCCATACCCTGGCGCGTCGCCGGCGACCTGGACCTGTATCTGCAGATCGGCGCCCGTCACCTTGAGGCCGGGCTGTACCGGAAATACACGCCGGCGGTGGTGCCCCAGACCCTGTTGTCATGGTTGAATCAGAGTATCGGCGAGCACAACAACGGGATGGTCAATGAGGTTGGCTTCATCTATCGGGGCACCCTGAATACTCCTAATCACATGGCTCGCAGCCACCAGTTATACCTCGATATCGATAACGCTGAGCTGAACTATCAACCTGGCTGGCCGCCGCTGCGCGGTCTGCGCGGCCGGTTGCTGGTCAGTGACAACAATGTCGACGCCAGCGTTTCTGAAGGGCGGATCTACAGCAGCTACCTGCAGCCGACGCATGTACAGTCGCGGCCACAGCCTGACGGCGAGGGATCATTGCTGCGTGTGAAGGGCGCGGTGAGCGGAATTGCCAGCGATGGCCTGCGGGCATTGCGGGAAGGGCAATTGCGCCAGTATATCGGCGACGCCATGGACCGTTGGGATATCTCCGGGGAGATGCTGGCGCACCTGGATATCGCGGTGCCGCTGGGCGGGTCCGGAGCGGGGGCTTATCAGCGGGTCGACGTCGATCTGGAGGCTCCTGAGCTCAATATGCCGGATTACGAGCTGGGCCTTGAGATGGTGCGTGGCCGGATCACCTACTCCAGCCGGGGAGGGTTAAGCAGTCGGGATCTGACGGGTCGCCTGTTTGGCGAACCCGTTCGCGTGCGTCTGGATAACATCAATACCGCTACAGACCGTAAAACGCTTATCGATGTTAACGGCAGGGTTAAGCATCAGCGGCTGGCGGAGTGGAGCAAGCGGCCAGAACTGCTCTTTCTTGACGGTACGATTCCCTATGATGTGCGCGTTGAGTTGATCCACCGTCCCGCCAATACGGAGTCTGAGGAACTGGAAGCTGATGCTCCGCCTCCGGCTGATGATCCGGCAGAGGATCGCCTGCTGGCCAAGGTTCTGGTGCGAAGTAATCTCGACGGTGTGGCAGTCGATCTTCCGACTCCCTATGGTAAAGCGCCGGAACCGCAGCGCGCGCTGGCCGTGGATCTCCATATTCATCAACAGACGATGTTGGTGGATGTACAGTACGCCATGCCTTCGGCAGACGCTGCCGCGCCCGAGGATGGGGCGTCAGTTCCTGAACATGGTGTGCAGGCGCTGTTCAAGATAAAGCGGGAAGGCAACCATCTGCTGAATGCCAACATTGCACTTGCTCGACCAGCCGCTCTGTCGGCTACCTCCCGCTTCCTGCTCAACGGTTATTTGCCGGAATTTAATCTGGAGCAATGGCAGAGCGTTCAAGAGCGCTACCTGCGCTATACCGACCAGATTGTTCCCAAGACTGCTGTTGTACCAGACGCAGAGGCCAGCGACGGTATAGGTAAAGACGCGCCGGCAGCACTGCCGCCCGTCCAGTCGGACCCGACCCATATCGCCGGCTTACCGTTTCTTGCGGATATTACTCTCGGCAGACAGGACATAGGCCCGCTGTCGCTGGAGAAACTGGCCGTGCAGATCCAGCCGCAGCCTGACGCCTGGCATTTGCAGTTTGGCAATCCCACTCTCGCAGGTCAGGTGCGCTTGCCGGAAGACAAAAACCTTCCGCTGACCATTGAGCTGAAATATCTGCATCTTGCGCGGACCATGCTGGGTGACTCGGCGGAAGAGCTGCGCAGCATAGAAGCTGAATTTGATCCACGTTCGCTGCCCAAGGCCGATATCAGCATTGCGGAATTGCACTTCGACAACAGCAACTATGGAAGCTGGTCGGTACAACTGCGTCCTGATGAGCTGGGGACGTTGTTCGACAACATCCGTGGCAATATCCGTGGCATCACGGTGAGCGGTCTGCCTGTAGCCTCTGACGGGGCTAAAGCTGGTGATGCTGGCGCTAAGCTCTTCTGGCACAAGGGTGACGGAGGGTCGCGCACGCGCTTTGTCGGTCTCCTGTCCGCAGGCGATATTGCGGAGGTGATGCGCCAGTGGGATAAACCGGACATCATCGAAAGCACCAGCGCACGCTATGAAGTAGATCTGTCGTGGCCGGGCTCGCCCCATCATGTGGAGCTGAAACGACTGAAGGGGCAGGTGAACCTGTTGATGGAGAATGGGCGCTTCAAGCGCAACCCCAGCGCCGGCAGCGATGGGTTCCTCCGGCTTGTGGGGCTTGTGAATTTCGATACGCTGGCGCGTCGCCTGCGCATGGATTTTTCTGACCTGTACAAAAGTGGTCTGGCCTACGATGAGCTGCGCGGCAGCGTAACCTTCGATACCGGCAAACTGATCTTTACCGAACCCCTGCAGATGAGCAGTCCCTCCAGTCGTTTGCAGATGGCCGGCAGTATCAATCTGGAGGATGAAACGATTGATTCACGATTGATTGCGACGTTGCCGGTCGCCGGTAATCTCACTTTCCTCGCGGCACTGGCTACCGGGCTGCCGGCGGCTGCAGGAGTCTACGTCGTCAGTAAGATTTTTAAAAAGCAGGTGGATCAGGCCACCAGTATCAGCTATCGCATCCGTGGCAGCTGGGACGATCCGGAGATGAAGTTTGATCGTCTGTTTGAGAGTGAAAGCAGTCTGCGCAACAGCGTGAATGAAAGCGGGGAAACCCTGCCTGAAACTGCGCCGGCAGACCCCGCTGATACCAAATCCGGACAGCCTGATCAGCCCGAGGCCGTTAATGCCGTTAATGATGAAGAGGCTGCGGAACCGGAGTCCGAGCCAGGACAGCCTTAGTGGTCGTGTGCTTCCATCTGCTCGCGGATATAACGAAACAGTTTGCGTGCACTGGCTGGCGGTTTATTTTCAGCGGCTTCCTTCTGTGCAACACGGATTAGCTGCCGCAAGTGCTGCACATCCACGTCCGGGTGCAGTTGAATAAATTCCTGCAGCGCCTGATTGTCACCGCTCACCAGCAGATCCCGATAGCGCTCGACCTGATGCTGACGATGAATGTAACGATCGCTTTTGTTTTGCAGCAGATCATAAGCCTGTTGTATCGCGGCATGATCCGTGGTGCGCATCAGCTTGCCGATGTACTGCAGATGGCGGCGTCTGGCTTCCCGGTGAACCATCTTGCGGGTCTCCAGAATGGCTTCGAGCAACTTGGGTTCCACAGGAATCTGGGCCAACTGTTTATCGTTCAGCTCAACCAGCTTTTCACCCAACTCCTGTAACGCCGTCATCTCGCGCTTGGCTTGTGATTTGCTGCGGATGTAATCGTCGGGGTTAATGTCGTCGTATGAATAAACCATGGTATTGCCAGTCTTCGGTAAGTAAAAAAGGGCGGCTAGGTTAGGTAAACGCCCGGTAAATAACAACAGAAATCTGCGGAGCGGAGCACACCGCCGTTACTCTCCCTCTTCAAACCGCTGTGCAATGAGATTCCTGATGGCTTCCATCGCACAGTGTTCATCCTGGCCATCAGTCTGGATTTCAATATCGGTACCCTGAGTAGCAGCCAGCAGCATCAGTGACATCACGCTTTTTGCATCAACCCAGTTATTGGTATCGTCTTCGGAGGCAATGCGTACGAGAACCCGCGCCTTGAAGGGCGTGGCGGTGGTTACCAGTTTGGCGGCAGCACGAGCATGCAGGCCGCGCTTGTTGATGATAGTAACTCGTTCGATGAGCATAAAAAGGCATTACGCTTTCTTGTGTTTGTTGATATCACGATGCCTGACCTGTACATCGTTGAACATTCGGTTGAAATGATTCTTCAGGCGCTCGCTCAGATAAACCGAACGATGTTGTCCGCCCGTGCAGCCCACAGCGATGGTGATATAGCTGCGGTTGTTGGCCTGGTAGCGCGGCAGCCAGCGGGTTAAAAACCCCTCGATATCCTCGTACATCTCTTCCACGGAATCCTGCTCTTCCAGAAAATCAATCACGTCCTGGTCTTTTCCTGTCAAAGGGCGCAGGTTGTGTTTCCAGTGCGGATTCGGCAGGCAGCGGGCATCGAACACCAGATCGGCATTAACCGGAATCCCGTGCTTAAATCCGAAGGACTCGAACAGGATCGCCATATTGGATTCGCTGCGTCCAACCAGCCGTTCTTTTACCAGATCGCGCAGCTCGTGCAGATTCAGATGGCTGGTATCCAACACCTGATCCGCTGTGTCGCGGATCGGCTCCAGCAGGCGCTGCTCTTCGGCAATGGCTTCTTCCAGATTGGTGTTGGCATCACTCAAGGGATGTTTGCGCCGGGTTTCACTGAAGCGCTGGATCAATACGGAAGGCTGGGCATCAAGGAACAGTACGCGAAAAGGGACGTTGGCTTCCTTCAGCGTTTCGATCATCATCGGAAAGATGGAAAGATCCTGCCACGCATTGCGCACATCAATACCAATGGCAAACTTCTGCGCATCGTTCTTGTGAATCTGGATCTGGGCAACAAGTGCCGGCAGCAGGCTCACGGGCAGGTTGTCGATACAGTTAAACCCGACATCCTCCAGAACATGCAGCGCGGTACTTTTACCCGAGCCGGATAATCCGCTCACAATCACTAAATGCATGGGCGTATGTTCCTGTGATTTATTCATCAATCTGCTGAGCCAATCGACTGGCTTTGCCTGACGGAGCTATCAGTCCTTGCTGATTGCTGTCTCATATAAGGCCGCATCACTTTCCGCACTGCGCAGCCGATCGCGGAAGTCGCTGTCGTTGAGCGCACCAGCCAGTGCAGCAAGGTTCTGCAGGTGCTCACCATCAGCATTTTCCGGTACCAACATGGCAAACAGAATATCTACCGGCTCGGAATCAATCGAATCAAAATCGATAGGCTGATTGAGTGTTATGAGTGCACCGATGACGCCGTCATAATTCTCGACACGGCAATGGGGAATAGCGATCCCGTGCCCGATACCGGTAGAACCAAGCCGTTCCCGCGCAATCAGCCGACGAAAGAGATCATCGGCATCAATGGCTGGGATATCCTGGGCGATGGTGTTGGCAAGAATCTCCAGCACACGTTTTTTGCTCACGCCTTCGATGTCGCAGAGTGTGCGGCTTGGGGTAAGAAGAGATTGTATTTGCATAATGATTAACGATGGTTGCGCATTTTTTCTTTGTGTTTAATTAATTGCCGATCGAGCTTATCGGTCAGCAGGTCAATAGCGGCATAGAGATCTTCTGATGTCGCATCGGCAAATAAATCCTTGCCGCTTACATGTACGGTGGCTTCCGCTTTCTGTTGCAGTTTGTCGACCGAAAGAATGACATGTGTATTAGTGATGCGGTCGTGGTGATTATTGAGTCGCTCAAGCTTGCTGTTGACGTAACTCTTGAGGGCGTCGGTAACTTCCAGGTGATGACCGCTGATAGTAATTTGCATAGCACTTCCTCTTTCATTATGACAATGACTCAATCCTGCCTGATGGCAGGATTGTTGATTCCCGCATACTTATAACAACACTTCCTCTTGACTCGCTCTCGATCTGGAAGAGCGAATTTATAACAACGATTTACGCTCGTTAGACGGAGGGATATTTAATGATTCCCGATACTTGGCGATGGTACGCCGCGCAACCTGGATGCCCTGTTCGGCGAGCAGCTCTGTGATCTTGCTGTCGCTCAACGGCTTCTTCGGGTTTTCCGCGCTGACCAGTTTTTTAATGATTGCGCGAATAGCCGTAGAGGAGCATTCGCCGCCGGTGTCAGTACTCACATGACTGGAGAAGAAATATTTAAGTTCAAAAATTCCCTGAGGCGTGTGCATGTACTTCTGTGTGGTGACACGCGATATGGTTGATTCATGCATCTCGACAATTTCGGCGATATCGTGCAGGACCAGCGGCTTCATAGCCTCAGCACCGTACTCGAGAAAACCGCGCTGCTTTTCAACGATACAACTGGCCACTTTAAGCAGAGTCTCATTGCGGCTCTGCAGGCTTTTAAGAAACCACCGGGCCTCCTGCAGGTTATCTTTGAGGAAAGTATTGTCGCTGCTTGAGTCAGCCCGCTTAACCATCGAAGCGTAATCTGTATTAATTCTAAGGCGTGGTGCAATGTCCGGATTCAGCTCCACCACCCAGCGGCCATCTCGCTTCTCTACGAATACATCCGGCACCACATATTCAGTGTCACCTGAGTCAATCATATCGCCTGGGCGGGGATTGAGGCTCTGGATAAGTGCTACCGCTTGACCCAGTTCACTTTCTTTAAGCTTTGTGCGACGCATCAGCTGACGGTAGTCGCGGCTGCCCAGCAAGGAAAGATATTGTTTGACGATCAATTTAGCGGGTTCGAGAAACGGTGTTGCCGGATCAAACTGCTGCAGCTGAACCAGCAGGCATTCGGACAGGTTCTGACTGCATACGCCGGAGGGGTCAAACTGCTGAAGTCGGTGCTGGACGGCGACCACCTCATCCAGTTCCAAGTCCTCCAGCTCAGCAGCCAGGCCTTCATGAATCTCCTCGAGGCTGACTGACAGCATGCCGCTGGGCTCAACGGCATCAATGATGGTCATGGCAATCAGCCGGTCCTGATCCGACATCGGGGTCAGGTTAAGCTGCCACATCAGATGGTCGTAGAGGGAGTCAGTTACAGCGCGCCGACTCTCAAAATCATTGTCTTCGCCGTCGTAGTTGGAGGAGGTGCTGGTGTGGGACGACTGGTAAACATCATCCCAGCTCGTATCCACGGGCAGCTCGGCAGGAATGGATTCATTCCACTCGGTGGTCGCTTCGCTGTCGTAACTGTCGCCTTCGGTTTCGTTATAAGCGGTTTCTGAAAAACTCTCTTTTTCCCCAAAGGACTCTTTTTCGTTAAAACTCAGTCCTGAATCTACACCGTTGGCATCGGCAGCGATTTCCTGCTGACGCGGATAGTCAACGTCGATTTCATCGCCGGCATCAGAGGAGGAGTGACCGTCATAACTCTCTTCAACTTCCAGCATGGGGTTGGAATCCAATGCTTCCTGGATTTCCTGCTGAAGATCAAGGGTGGACAATTGCAACAGACGAATAGCCTGCTGCAATTGGGGCGTCATGGTCAGTTGTTGGCCAAGTTTGAGCTGTAGAGACTGCTTCATCTTAAGTAGAAACTAAACCCCAAGGAATTAATGTCGTTCAGGTGGAGTTTAGACAGCCTTTGCTTCGCAGGCAATAACACCAAGCAATCTTTGTGCCTGCTGTACATAATTGCCCTGATGTCAAGGGATATTCTTGGCGCAATAAGCCTCATTAAAGGCGGAAGTTCTCGCCCAGATAGACTTCCCGCACTTTGTTATTACTCAACACCGTTTCTGCGTCACCTTCGGCAATAATGTGCCCTTCGCTCACGATGTAAGCGGTTTCGCAGATATCCAGCGTCTCCCGCACGTTGTGGTCGGTGATCAAAACGCCGATGCCGCGGTCCTTCAGATGGCGCACGATTTGCTTGATATCGTTAACCGAGATGGGGTCAACGCCCGCGAATGGCTCGTCGAGCAGAATGAATTGAGGCTCGGTGGCGAGTGCCCGGGCAATTTCCACGCGGCGGCGTTCACCGCCAGACAGTGACATGCCCAGGCTGTCACGGATGTGAGTGATGTGGAATTCCTGAAGCAGGGAGTCGAGCTTAGCCAATCTCTGTTTGCGATTGAGATCCTTGCGGGTCTCCAGAATCGCCATGATGTTGTCGGCTACCGTAAGTTTTCGGAAGACTGACGCTTCCTGGGGCAGATAGCCGATGCCCGCCCGCGCCCGACCATGGATAGGAAGGTGGGTCAGATCCTTACCGTCCAGCAGGATTCGCCCCTGGTCAGCACTGACGAGGCCGGCAATCATGTAAAAGCAGGTGGTCTTGCCAGCGCCGTTAGGTCCGAGCAGTCCTACGATAGTGCCGCTGGTGACGCTCAAAGACACGTCAATCACGACTTTGCGGCTTTTGTAGCTTTTAGCGAGGTTTTGGGCTTGCAGCGTCGGCATGGGTCGACTCAATCTTGATTAATGGTTTGGGGCGGGATAACGATTTCGATACGCTGTGGCTGCTGTGCGTCTTTCTTGCCCGCCGCTTTCATGATTTCTTTACGAATATCGTAATCAATGCGGTTACCGCTGATGGAGGCTCCGTTTTCCTGTTCCAGAAACGCATTCTCCAGCAGTAACAGGTGTTCATTGGTCAGGGTATAGCGAATGCTGTTGGCCTGGGCTGTGATGGTCGCCTGGTTTTCGGCTGGCTTTTGCTGATAGCGCGCCGGGCTGCCATGAGCTTCCATTTTTTCCACTTTGTCATTGTTGTTGGTATGGATAGTGATTCTGTCAGCGCTGATCTCCAGCGTGCCTTGTTTAAGCTTTACATCCCCGGTGTAGGTGGCGGTGCGCTGTTTGCGGTCCAGCTGTGCGCTGTTAGCGGAGATATGAATCGGTTGTTCTTTATCGCTGGGGAGCGCATGAGCCGCTGTCGGCAGCCAGAAAGTACAAAGCAACAGGAATAGATATGACCCAAGCGGTTGACGCGCCATCATAGAAAATCTGACATTGTTATTGAGGTTCATAAGTCCCTCGGACCCTGGAAAGCAGTTCAATACGGTCTTCACCCAGATAAGCTTTCATGCCCAGAGTGTCGAGATGACCTTGTTGGGCGCGCATCTTAACAGCTTTATCGGTTTCGGCGTATTGCTGGCTGGCTTTGATGCGCAATTCACTGGTCAGCAGTTCCAGCAGGCCTTCCTGCTCCGATTCTTGAAAAACCCTAACATTAGTAAACAGCGTTATCAGCTGGCCGTTCTGGTCGATACGTCCTTCTTCCGCTGTGAGATGCCAGGGAGCAACATCAGCCGTATTGCTGAACAGCATCCGGGGCTGGGCCAGCATGGTGTAGTCCTTGGGGCCGGGCCGCAAAGGATTCACCTGGAAGTGCTCCGCGGTATCGGTGGTGAGAATACTGCGCAGATTGCCTTCGGCATCATATTCGCGCAGCTTGATGCTGGTCATATAGGCTTGGGGAAAGTTGGCGCTTCTGACGATATCTTCGCCCAGAAGCTCATTAGGCGACTTATCCCAGAAGGCGACCAGTCCTATCACCAGTAAGGCAATAACAACCCAGGGTAGTGGAATACGTGACATGAAAACTATCCGTCAGTGATGGGTTGGCAGGTAATGCGCGAGGGCCGACTCAAAGGTGCCCTGCGCCTGCATGATCAAATCACAGGCTTCGCGCACCGCACCCTGGCCACCGTGAAAGCGGCTCTGCCAGTGAGCCCGGTCAAGCACACTGATATGAGCGTTGGGGACCGTCAGTGCCAGGCCGACGCGGCTCATGATGCTCAGGTCCGGCCAGTCATCTCCCATGAAGGCAATGTCATCCAGAGAGATGTTTTCATCCAGGTGCTCCTGCAGGGCAGTCCATTTATCTTCGCGCCCCTGAATCAGCATATCGATGCCGAGGTCTTTTGCGCGCTTGGCGACCAGCGCACTGGTTCGCCCGGTGATGATGCCTACCTTCACGCCGCTGGCCTGTAACATTTTGATGCCGTGACCATCCAGGGTGCAGAAGGTTTTCAGTTCATCGCCAGTGTTGCTGAAGTAGAGTTTGCCGTCGGTGAGGACACCATCGACATCGAGGATCAATAATTTGATGCGGCGAGCGCGTTCCAGTAAATCCGGGGTCATTCATTAATGCTCTTGGATAGATGTAAAAACAGGTTGACGTTAGGACGGGTTAAATCACACCGGCACGCAAAATATCATGCATGTGTACGACTCCGATGGGTCGGTTTTGTTCGTCTCCAACAATAAGGGCAGTGATCTTGCGATCCTGCATGATCTTCAGCGCTTCCGCTGCGAGCATGGTGTCGCGCACTGTTTTGGGGGAGCGGTTCATCAGGTCGTGCATAACAGCTTTGCCAATGTCTACACCCTGATCGATGCTGCGGCGCAGGTCGCCGTCGGTAAAGATACCGATCAGAGTATTTTGCTCATCCACCACTGTTGTCATGCCGAAGCCTTTCTCGGTCATCACCAGCAGGGCCTGGGACAGGGGGGCATCGGCATCAACCCGTGGAATCTTGTCGCCAGCGTGCATGATGTCCGCCACGCGCAACAGCAGTTTGCGACCCAGAGCGCCGCCGGGGTGAGAAAAAGCAAAGTCTTCCGCCGTAAAGCCGCGCGCCTCCAGCAGCGCAATGGCCAGGGCGTCACCCATCACCAGGGTTGCGGTTGTACTCGATGTAGGAGCAAGGGCCAGGGGGCAGGCTTCGCTGACAACACTGATGTCCAGATGAGCTTCAGCCACTTCGCCTAACACCGAATGAGGGTTGCTGGTCATGCTGATGATCGGAATCCCCAGGCGTTTCAGCAGGGGAAGCAGGGTAACTATCTCGCTGGAGTTACCGGAGTAGGAGATGGCAATAACCACATCATCTTTGGTGATCATGCCCAGATCGCCGTGGCTGGCCTCTCCGGGATGCACGAAAAACGCCGGGGAGCCTGTGCTCGCAAGGGTGGCCGCAATCTTGCGGGCAATATGGCCGGACTTGCCGATACCGGTAACCACGGTACGTCCGCGACAAGCAAGAATCAGCTCGCAGGCTTTAATGAATTCCTCATCCAGCCGCTCCCGCAGCGCCGATACGGCGTTGGCTTCGATATCGATGGTGCGCAGGCCTGAGCCGATAAAGTCGAATTGAGTCATGCGGGGCGAGTTCTCGCTGCTGGATCATCAGGGCAAATCAAGTTGGGCATTATAACGGTGGAATGGATTGTCGCCACCCATTCATCAAGGTATGGCTTTAAGCAGGCGGGCGGTTCCTCTGCGGTTTGCGCACCCCGGGGCCAGTGGTATAGTGCGTTGCCGGATTTGCAGTCGGTACCCGGACTGTTTTCCCTGACCATGAGGCAGGGCACTTATCGAGGCAATGGCGGTCTTATCTACCGCCAAATGGCCCCCATGACAACACGAGGTTAGGAGTTCAGATGACGTATATATCCCACAAGGTGATCCGCACTTTGTTGTTAATTGCCGCCTGTTTTACATTCACTCTCCAGGCTGTTGCTGCCGAGAAAGAAATTAAGGATCCACGGGAGCTGGTAGAGCAGGTTGCGCAGGAGTTATTCGCTGTAGCCAAAGCCCATCCCGGCGAAAAAGCCAATTCAGAAGCCTATTTCAATCAGGTAGAAACCATCCTTGAACGCGTGGTGGACTTCCCGTTCATCGCTCACGTGGTAATGGGCGAGCACAGCAAAAAAGCCACAGATGCTCAGAAAAAGCAGTTTGCCGAAGTCTTCAAGAGCGGTCTGGTTAGATCCTATGCCAAGGGTATTGCCGCCTATGCCGACAGCGATATCAAGATCCTCCCTCTCAATGCTGACCCGAAAACAGCCACAGCGATTACTGTCCGTCAGGAAGTGACTGAAGATGGCAATGTTCACCATCTTGCTTACAGCATGCGCCTGAACAAAAAGACCAGCGAATGGAAACTGATCAACGTCACCCTTAATGGGGTAAACCTTGGGCAGTCATTCCGCAGTCAATTCAGTCAGGCGATTTCGAAGCAAGGCGGTGATATCGATAAAGTCATCAGTAACTGGCTGGCGGAAGCCTGATTCAGCTGTAGTAGACACTCATCACATTCTCCGGCCTTGGTGGTCGGAGCAGCATATGCGGGATGCGCCGCCGGGCGCATTCCGGTAAGATTCCCTCCTTTATCATTCCTCGCCACATCACAGGGGCAATGCCCTGAGAGTTATTGTTATGCAATCTGAAGATATTAAAGCGCTGATCGAAGCCAGCATTCCCGATAGCCAGGTTCAGGTGGGCGTGCAGGGCGACCATATCAACCTGGTCGTGATCAGCTCCGCCTTTGCAGGCCTTTCTACTGTTAAGAAACAACAGCTGGTCTACGCCGCACTTGCCGGGCTTTTTGCTGATGGCCGTGTGCATGCGGTGGACTATATGAAGACATTTACGCCGGAAGAATGGCAGCAGCAACAGCAGCAATAATCGGTCTGTAGTTCTATCACCTTAGCCCAGGTATTCAATGGATAAATTAATGATCAAGAGCGGTGGCCCGCTCAACGGCGAGATCCGTATTTCCGGCTCAAAGAACGCCGCACTGCCAATTCTTGCCGCCACCTTGCTGGCAGACAGTCCGATACTGTTGCGCAATATGCCCCATCTGAACGACATCACCACCATGCTTGCACTGCTGCGCTGCATGGGCGTCGGGGTCACGATAGATGAGCGAATGGGGGTGGAGATTGATACCAACAGCATCAATGACTTTACGGCGCCCTACGAACTCGTAAAAACCATGCGCGCTTCCATCCTGGTGCTGGGCCCGATGCTGGCTCGCTTCGGTGTGGCTAACGTATCCTTCCCCGGTGGCTGCGCCATCGGTAGTCGACCGGTGGACATTCACCTGCGCGGTCTGGAAGCCATGGGCGCCATTATTGATATCGATGAAGGATATATCCGCGCCCGCAGCGACGGCCGTTTAAAGGGTGCACACATCCTGATGGATGTTGTCACCGTGGGTGGTACGGAAAACCTGTTGATGGCCGCTGTGTTGGCAGAAGGCACAACGGTATTGGAAAACGCCGCACGGGAGCCGGAGATTGTTGATCTGGCGAACCTGCTGGTGGCGATGGGTGCACGCATTGAAGGTATTGGCACGGCGACTCTGGTTGTCCACGGCGTGGAGCGGCTGCACGGCTGTCAGTACTCCGTAATGCCCGATCGTATTGAAACCGGCACCTATCTGGTTGCTGCCGCCACCACTCGCGGTCGTATCAAAGTCAAAGATACCAGCGAAGCTATCCTCGAGGGTGTATTGCTGAAGCTTGAAGAGGCCGGTGCGCACATCAGCACCGGAAAAGACTGGATTGAGCTGGATATGAAGGGCAATCGTCCTAAAGCCGTCAATCTGCGTACAGCACCTTATCCCGCATTTCCCACCGATATGCAGTCCCAGTTCACCGCTATGAACGCGGTAGCAGAAGGCACGGGGACGGTCACCGAAACGATCTTTGAGAACCGCCTGATTCAGGTTCATGAATTGAACCGGATGGGCGCCAACATTACCCTTGAGGGCAACACGGCGATCGTTAAAGGGGTAGAGCGCCTGAAGGGCGCGCCAGTGATGGCCAGTGACCTGCGGGCATCCGCCAGTCTGGTAATTGCCGGCCTGGTTGCTGACGGCACAACCCTGGTGGATCGGATCTATCATATTGATCGCGGCTACGAATGTATTGAAGAAAAGCTTCAGGCGCTGGGAGCCAACATCCGACGGGTACCCGGCCGTTAAATAGGATTGTTATGAATCAGACCTTGACCATCGCCCTCACGAAAGGGCGGATTATGGATGAAACCTTGCCGCTGCTGGCAGCGGCCGGCATCCAGCCACTGGAAGATATTGCCAAAAGTCGCAAGCTGGTATTCGACACTAATCAGGATGGCGTGCGTCTGCTGGTGTTGCGCGGCGCCGACGTGCCCACCTACGTACAGTTTGGTGCAGCCGACATGGGCGTGTCCGGCAAGGACACTTTGATGGAAAACGGCGCGGATGGCCTGTACGAGCCGCTGGACCTGAACATCGCCCGATGCAAGCTGATGACCGCAGCCATCAAAGATGTTCCTGCCCGCCCAGGACGTATCCGGGTGGCCACAAAGTACGTAAATATCGCCAAGAGATACTATGCCTCTCAGGGGCGTCAGGTGGACATCATCAAGCTGTACGGTGCGATGGAGCTTGCGCCCATCATGCAGCTTGCTGATGAAATTGTGGATATCGTTGATACCGGTAACACCCTGCGCGCTAACGGCTTGGAACCGCGCGAATTTATTGCCGATATCAGCTCCCGTCTCATCGTTAATAAAGCTTCGATGAAGATGAAACACGTTAAGATTCAACAGGTCATTGATGACATCGCGAAAGCCGTAGCCAAATGATTTTTGGTTTTAAACCGGCAATATTTGAATTCATTATCTGCTAGAGCAACGTCATGTCTGAATTGTTTATCAATCGCCTGGATGCTGACCAGGAAGGTTTTGCGGAAGCCCTGGAAAAGCTGCTTGCGTGGGAATCTGTATCCGATGCCCGTGTGGCTGCCGTCGTAGATGAGATCCTGCAGCAGGTCCGGACGCGCGGTGATGCTGCCGTGCTCGAATACACCAATCGCTTTGATCGCCGTCAGGCAAAGGCGATGTCGGAGCTGGTGGTTACGTCTGATCAACTGCAGGCGGCATTGAGCGAGATCAGTGTTGAGCAGCGTCAGGCGCTGGAGTCTGCCGCAACGCGCATTCGCCAGTACCATGAACACCAACGGCAGGAGTCCTGGCGTTATACCGAAGCGGACGGAACAGTTCTGGGTCAGCAGATTACGGCGATGGAGCGGGTAGGGCTCTACGTGCCGGGCGGTAAGGCATCTTATCCTTCGTCAGTGCTGATGAATGCCATTCCTGCCAAAGTCGCTGGCGTTGACCAGCTGGTGATGGTGGTTCCAGCGCCCGATGGGGTGCTTAATCCCATGGTGCTGGCCGCTGCGGCCATTGCGGGTGTTGATCGTGTTATTACCATCGGCGGCGCCCAGGCGGTTGCCGCACTTGCCTTTGGTACCGAGACAATTGCCAAGGTCGATAAAATTGTCGGGCCGGGCAATATCTATGTCGCCACCGCCAAGCGAGCCGTCTTTGGGCAGGTTGCCATCGATATGATTGCCGGTCCGTCGGAGATTCTGGTGATCTGTGACGGTAAGACAGACCCTGACTGGATTGCCATGGATCTGTTCAGTCAGGCGGAGCACGACGAACAGGCTCAGTCAATTCTTCTATGTCCGGATGCTGATTATCTTGAGCAGGTTGAGGCGGCAATGCAAAAACTGTTGCCGACTCTGTCGCGTAACGCGATAGCCGGGGTGTCAATCCGCAATCGTGGTGCGTTAATCAAGGTGCGTGATCTTGCACAGGCTGTTGAAGTCAGTAACCGGATTGCGCCGGAACACCTGGAGTTGTCTGTGGAGGATCCGGAGGCATTGCTGCCGCAGATTCGTCACGCGGGGGCCATCTTCATGGGCCGTTTTACCCCGGAAGCGCTGGGAGATTATTGCGCTGGCCCTAATCACGTCCTGCCGACTTCGGGAACAGCCCGTTTCTCTTCGCCGCTTGGCGTTTATGACTTTCAGAAGCGAAGCTCTGTCATCATGTGTTCGGCTGAGGGGGCTTCAGTCTTGTCCCGCACTGCCTCAGTGCTGGCGCGGAGCGAGGATCTGGAAGCGCATGCGCGATCGGCGGAATATCGCATCCTCAAGTAAATGCAGATTCAGCCTTTTCCTCTTCGAAAAAAGCCGGCATCAAGCCGGCTTTTTTACATCAGGTTCTCGTGCGGGCACTCGGTCGAACCCCGGCAATGGCTACCAGTTCCAGCGTTTCGCCTTCACGAACCACCCGCAGATTGACTTCGCTGCCGGGAGCAATGTCTGCCACCAGAAATAAGCCCTGGCGCGCATCGGCGACGGATTGGTTGTTGATATGGGTAATGATGTCCCCAGGTTTGAGGTTCGCTCGATCTGCGGGACTGCCTTCAAGCACAGCCATGACGATGATGCCCGCTGTACCGTAACGCTTCATTCCCTCCGGTGACAGCTGGTTGGCGTCCAGTCCCAGCCAGCCGCGAACGACGCTGCCGTGCTGCACAATCTGCTCCAGCGACTTCATGGCAGAGTCAGCCGGTATGGCGAAGCTGATTCCTGCTGAGGAATCTGTTTCATCCAGTACGGCAGTGCTGATCCCGAGCAGGTTGCCTCGGGCATCGATCAGCGCGCCGCCCGAATTGCCGGGGTTTATCGCCGCATCTGTCTGAATATAATTCTCGTATTCATTGTGGGTTCTGAGACCATAGCGTCCCGTTGCGCTGATGATGCCCAGGCTCACGCTCTGGCCAACGCCGAAGGGGTTGCCGATGGCCAGTACAACATCGCCAACCTGAGCTTTAACCGGCTCTCCCATGGTGATTGGGGTGAGGTTATCCAGCTCGATCTTCAGTACCGCAATGTCATTATCCGGGTCGGTTCCTACCAGGGTAGCTGCGGTCTCCCGGCCATCGTGCAGCAGGATGATGATTTCGTCCGCACCGCTGATGACATGGTTATTGGTCAGGATATGACCTTCCTTGCTCACAATCACGCCAGAGCCAAGGGTGGACTGCATCCGCACCTGCTGCGGGGTATTGGCGTTATTGAACAAGTGGCGATAGAGAGGGTGGTCGGAATAGCGATACCGACGCTTGACCAGTTTGGTGGTGTAAATATTCACTACCGAAGGTGCAGCTTTGTTAACCGCATTGGAATAGGAGACGGGTCCCCATTGACCGGCTGCAATGTTCGGGGGGGCTGAAGGGCTGCTGCTGTTCTGGCGAAGGTCCGGAAACAGCAGCAATATCAGCACCGCCAGCATGAGTCCGGCGGTGACGGGCCATCCAAGGAAATTAATTAACCGTTGAACTGGCATGTTACGCTGCTCCGATCACACCGATTCCAGGTGCCGATACAATGCCGACAGGCGCCTGAGGGCCAGCTGACTCCTGGGGTTTAGGATGCACTCCGTTAGTTTTTGGGTGGTGTGTCATCGAACTCATAGTCATCGGCTGACTCAGTGGGCGTGCTGTGATCGCGCTCCTCATGAAGTCCAAAGTCCTCGCTTAATGCCCCTTTGGCTCCCGCTGCTTTAGGAGCCCAGTCGCGGGGCGGCTCGAAGTGCTGCTCGGTAATATAGGATTTTTCAGTTCCCAGCAGGTTGGCGTTAGCCGCTTCCAGAATTTGTCGGCTGATAGCTGGTGTCGCCAGCTTAAGGGCGCTGTTTGCCAGATGTTCATGCACATCGCGGTAAGATTGGGTGAGGTTGTTTACCAATTGCGATGTCTGAGCAAAGTGTTCGGCGACATCGCGCTGATAGCTCTGCAAAGTGTTTTCTGCCTCATGCAGACGTTGCTCCAGCTCGCGGCTATAAACTTGGGCACGAAACAGGTAGAGCAAAAATGCACCAAGTCCGGCGCCTGCGAGCAGACTGATCAGACTGGTCAAGACAAGGGTACTGAGTGAAAACACAAAACTCTCCTTAAGCGCATAAAATATCTGTCGCCGCACGTGGCGGACGGGCAGGTGTGGGGCGTGCACATTATATACACGAATGTATTATACGGTCTTTAGTGTGGATTGAATCGCCATAAATCATCGCTCCCCAATGTTGGGTGAGCCTCCTAACGAAGCGGGTAGATATGACTGTAAAAGAACCAAATGATTCTCGATTTTTATTGCGTGGACCGGCTGGGAATATTGAGGCCCGACTGACCCGGGAGAGCGAGAGCGGGACCCTGGCCGAGCGTCGGTTAATTGCCGTTATCTGCCATCCTCATCCTGTACACGGCGGCACCATGGACAACAAAGTGGTCACGACCCTGGTGAGAACCTATCGTGATCTGGGTATTAAATCGGTCAGTTTCAACTTTCGCGGTGTCGGGGGCAGTGAGGGGGGCTTCGATAACGGTGTGGGGGAGCTGGATGACTTGCTCGCGGTTATTGAATGGGTGAAGAAGGCACACCCGGGCGATGATCTGTTGCTGGCCGGTTTTTCTTTCGGCTCATCCATTGCTGCCCAGGCCTGTTTTCGGGGAGCGGATGTCCACCATCTGACTCTGGTCGCGCCGCCGGTAGAACGTTATCCCTATGATCGTGAGGGCGGCTTCCCATGCCCGGTTGTGGTAGTTCAGGGGGACCGGGATGAGCGCGTGCATGCGGCAGGGGTGTACGAATGGGTTGCCGGGTTGAAATCGCCTGCGGAATTAATCCGCTATGAAGAGGCAGGGCACTTCTTTCACGGCTATCTGACAAATCTCAAGGAGGACTTATCGCCGGCAATTGCTCGTCAGCTAGCGTAAATCCTCAATGCGCAGCCGATTGCCTCTCCTATTCAACATAGTTAGAGTGGCGCCCACCACAGATAGTGAGTATGTAGTTATCTATGAATCCTTCCCCTCTTGAGCGTTATCAGCGCGATCTGCAACGTCCGGATTTTCGTCATGACCCCGCCCAGGCCAAGGCTGTGGAATTGCTGCAGGCACTTTATGAACAGCTGATTGCCCGTCATGGGCAGCGAAAACCGGCGGGGTTGCTGTCCAGGCTGGGGCAGCATTTCATGAAGTCAGCGTCGGAACCCGTCAAAGGGTTGTACTTCTGGGGTGGCGTGGGTCGTGGCAAGACTTACCTGATGGACAACTTCTACGAAAGTCTGCCGTTTGAGGAGAAGATGCGTGTGCATTTTCACCGCTTCATGCGGCGGGTACATGCCGAGCTTAAAAAGCTGGGGGGGCACAAGAATCCCCTGGAAAAAGTGGCTGACACCATCAGTCAGGAAGCCCGGGTGATTTGCTTTGATGAATTCTTCGTCTCCGATATTACCGATGCCATGATTCTGGGCACCTTGATGGAGCAGTTGTTTGAGCGCGGAGTTACCTTGGTGGCAACGTCCAATATTGAGCCGGACGGGTTATATAAGGATGGATTGCAGCGCGCCCGCTTTCTGCCCGCCATCGCACTTCTCAAAAAGCATACCCAGGTGATGAATATTGATGGTGGTGTGGACTATCGCCTGCGTGCGCTGGAGCAGGCCGAGCTCTACCATTCTCCTTTGGGGGAGGCGGCAGAACAGAACCTGATGTCCTGTTTCCGGGCATTGGTTCCCTGTGATGGTGAAATCGCATCGAATCTGGCCATAGAGGTAGAGGGGCGCTCAATAGCCGTCCGGCACCTGGCGGAGGACGTGGTGTGGTTCGATTTCGTTGCCATCTGCGATGGGCCGAGGTCACAGAACGACTATATAGAGCTGGCGAAGGAGTACCATTCCGTCGTGATCAGCAACGTACCGGGGTTGGGACGTGATAACGATGATCAGGCTCGCCGCTTCATTAATCTGGTGGATGAATTCTATGATCGAAATGTGAAGCTGGTGCTGTCCGCAGCCCGGCCACTGGCCGAACTGTATGGTCAGGGCAAGCTGGAGTTTGAGTTTCAGAGAACGGTAAGCCGCTTGCTTGAGATGCAGAGCCGGGAGTATCTCGCCAGGCCGCACCGCCCTTGAGTTCCCGCTGATGCTTTTGGTAGAAAATGCCCTTGAAAAGGGCTCGGCAGTTGTGTAGTATTCGCGCTCTTTTTGGGTGGGTCACACCACATTAACAGGCAGGAATAACATGAAGACATACAGTGCCAAACCAGAATCCGTCGTTCGTGACTGGTTCGTCGTCGATGCGGCAGGGAAAACCCTGGGTCGTATGGCGGCAGAAATTGCTTCGCGTCTGCGCGGCAAGCACAAACCTGAGTACACTCCCCACGTGGATACCGGTGACTACATCGTAGTTATCAACGCCGAAAAAGTGCGCGTAACCGGTAAGAAGCTGACTGATAAGATTTATTATCATCACACTAACCACATTGGCGGTATCAAGTCCATCAGCTTCGAGAAGCTGATCGAGAAGGCTCCTGAGCGCACCATCCAGATCGCTGTAAAAGGCATGCTGCCGAAAGGTCCACTGGGTCGTGCAATGTTCAAGAAGTTAAAAGTGTACGCAGGTAATGAGCATCCGCATGCTGCTCAGCAACCTCAAGAACTGAATATCTAAGGGGTCTGAATATGGCAGCAACTCAATACTACGGTACCGGTCGTCGCAAGACTTCTACCGCACGTGTATTCATTACCGCCGGCAGCGGTGTTATCACTGTAAATAACCGTCCTCTGGACGAGTATTTCGGCCGTCCGGTTTCTCGCATGATCGTGCGTCAACCGCTGGAAAACGTTGGTCTGACTGACAAGTTCGACGTAAACGTTACTGTGAGCGGTGGTGGTAGCTTCGGTCAGGCGGGTGCAATTCGCCACGGTTTAACCCGTGCATTGATGGAATATGATGAGTCCTTGCGTTCACCGCTGCGTAAAGCTGGTTTTGTTACCCGCGATTCGCGTGAAGTTGAGCGTAAGAAAGTGGGTCTGCGTAAAGCGCGTAAGAGACCACAATACTCCAAGCGTTAATGTTTGCTGGCTGGACCTTCCGGCGAGCGACAGTTCTTCGCAAACGCCCAGGCCGTCAGCGGCCTGGGCGTTTTTTTATGCCTTCTATTTATAATCCGCGGCTTACATGTGGTTATTCTTGTAAGCGACGCGTAATTTCATTAAGATTGGCCATTTTTTGCGTATCTCAAAAATAATTTAAATCGCTGAAATCCAGTGATTTACAGGCCGTTGGAAGCTGTTAGGGGAGAATTCGTCATGACGAATGACGTAGTAAACAAAACACGTCGCCGCGTTCTCACTGCCGCTACATCCGTTGTGGGTGCGGTAGGTGTGATAGGTGTAGCTGTTCCTTTTGTAGGTTCCTGGAACCCCAGTGCCAAGGCGCGGGCGGCCGGTGCTCCAGTGAAGGCCAATATTGGCAAGATTGAGCCCGGTCAGATGATCACGGTTGAATGGCGTGGTAAGCCTATTTATATCGTGCGTCGTACACCTGAAGCACTTGAAGGGTTGAAAAAGACCGACAAGCTTGTGCGCGATCCGAATTCAGAGACGCCTCAACAGCCGGAGTACGCGAAAAATCATCATCGTTCCATCAAAGAAGAGTTTTTAATTCTGTTGGGTTTATGCACACACCTGGGTTGTGCTCCTATGTACCGTCCTGATGTCGGTGCGCAGGATCTGGGTGGTGATGAATGGCAAGGCGGCTTTTTCTGTCCGTGTCATGGTTCCAAATTCGATCTGGCAGGCCGGGTTTTTCAAGGTGTTCCTGCGCCGATCAATCTGGAAATACCACCGCACTCTTATGAGAGCGAGAGCGTGGTTGTCATCGGCGTGGATCAGGAGGCTTGATAATGAATTGGTTGACTGGATTGTGGCAGTGGGTTGACAAGCGCTTACCTGTACAGCGCGCATGGGATACCCATATGGGCAAGTATTACGCCCCTAAAAACTTTAACTTCTGGTACTTCTTTGGCGTGTTGTCACTGCTGGTTCTGGTAAACCAGCTGGTAACCGGTATCTGGCTCACCATGAGCTATACCCCCACCGCAGAAGGTGCCTTTGCCTCTGTCGAATACATCATGCGTGATGTTGATTACGGATGGCTGCTGCGCTACATGCACTCCACTGGCGCTTCCGCATTTTTCGTTGTTGTTTATCTCCATATGTTCCGTGGTCTGATGTATGGCTCGTATAAAGCCCCGCGCGAGCTTGTATGGATCTTCGGTATGACCATTTATCTGGTGCTGATGGCTGAAGCCTTCATGGGTTATGTATTACCCTGGGGTCAGATGTCATATTGGGGTGCGCAGGTAATCGTGTCGCTGTTCGGGGCAATTCCTGTAGTGGGTGACGATCTGGTGCAGTGGATTCGTGGTGATTACCTTATCTCCGGGATTACCCTGAACCGTTTCTTTGCGCTTCACGTTGTTGCCATGCCTATCGTGCTGTTGGCGCTGGTTGTGCTTCACCTGCTGGCCCTGCACGAAGTAGGCTCCAACAACCCGGATGGTGTCGAAATCAAGAAGAACAAAGATGAAAATGGCATTCCACGCGATGGCGTTCCGTTCCATCCGTTCTACACTGTACACGATCTGGTTGGCGTCTCCGTCTTCCTGTTTGTATTCTGTTTCGTGATCTTCTTCATGCCGGAGATGGGCGGATTCTTCCTGGAATACGCTAACTTCGAAGAGGCTAACAACCTCAAGACTCCTCCGCATATCGCGCCAGTCTGGTACTTCACGCCTTTCTACGCCATCCTGCGTGCTGTGACTTTTGATATTGGCCCATTGGACTCCAAGTTCCTTGGTCTGGTGGCCATGGGTGCGGCGATTGCCATTCTGTTTGTATTGCCCTGGCTGGATAAGAGCCCCGTTAAATCAATTCGGTACAAGGGCACCTTCAGCCGTATCGCCCTGTTAGTGTTCGCTGCTTCTTTCGTTATCCTGGGCTACCTCGGTGTGAAATCTCCTACTCCGGGACGTACTGTATTGGCGCAGATCTGCACCATTCTGTACTTTGCCTACTTTATCGGCATGCCGTTCTGGACCCGTCGTGAGAAGACCTTGCCTGAACCGACCCGTGTGCAGAGTAAAGGTCTGCCCCTGCCTCTGGTATTGGGAGGCTTCGCGCTCTTTGTGGTGCTCGTGGTAGTGCCTATCAAAGCTGTGGGTGCGGAGAGCGAGTTCAAATGCGGTACTATCGAGTGCGATGTGATGGTACCGGACCTCTCCAACAAAGAATCGTTACAACGCGGTGCCAAGTACTTTGTAAACTACTGCATGGGCTGCCATGCTGCAAAGTTCTCCCGCTATGAACGCGTAGCTGATGATTTGGGCATTCCACACGAGCTGATGGTAGAAAACATGATATTTACCGATCAGCGTATCGGTGAGCTCATGGATATTGCCATGCGTCCGGCTCAGGCCAAGACCTGGTTTGGTGTAGTACCGCCAGATCTGTCGTTGGTGGCGCGGGCCCGTTCTCCGGAGTGGTTGTATACTTACCTGCGTAACTTCTACAGAGACGATACGCGCCCATGGGGAGTCAATAACCGCGTTTTCCCGAACGTGGGTATGCCGCACGTCATGATTGGTGCCCAAGGGCTGCTGGAATGCGGACCCGGTCCCAAACTGGCTCCCGGTGGTGGTGTACTGCGTGACAACCTTGGCAATCCGGAGATGGATGAGCAATGTGGAGCGCTTACAGAGGGCGCGATAAAAGGTACTATGACTGGCGAGGAGTTTGACCGTGCAGTCTACGATCTGGTGAATTTCCTTGAATATGTAGGCGAACCTGCTGCCATGCAGCGCGAGCGGATGGGGATTTTTGTGCTCCTGTTCCTCGCGGTGCTATTCGTATTCACCTATTTACTGAATCGGGAGTACTGGAAAGGTATTCACTGAGTTTCAGGTAGGTAGCTTGTTGCTGCGGGCGGTACTCTTACCGCCCGTTTTCGTTTTAAGGTTGAGGTTATTGAGGTGCAAACCCATGGGAGTGGTCAGTAAACGCTCAGTCATGACATTATTTTCCGATGCGCGGGATCATTACAGTCATCGGGTGAGAATCGTATTGGCGGAAAAAGGCGTCACTGTAGAGGTGGTGGACGTTGATCCAAAACACAAGCCTGAAGAGCTGGCTGATTTGAATCCGTACAATACTTTGCCGACCCTGGTGGACCGGGACGATTTATCGCTTTATGAGTCCAAGGTCATCATGGAATACATCGATGAGCGATTTCCCCACCCTCCCTTGTTGCCGGTGTATCCTGTAGCGCGTGCTAAAAGTCGCCTGTGGATGTACCGACTGGAGCGCGACTGGTCGCCTCTGGTGGATACCATTCTGGGGAGCAAAAACAAGGAGCATGTGGCGAAGGCGCGGAAGGAGCTTAAAGAGAGCTTTATCAGTATTGCGCCAATCTTTTCGGAAAAGCCGTTCTTTATGAGTGATGACTTTACCATTGTGGATTGCTGCCTTGCTCCTATTCTCTGGCGCCTGCCATTAATGGAGATAGAAATGCCGAAAAACCGGCAGACTCAACCTCTGTTGAACTACATGGAACGTTTGTTTGCCCGCGACGCCTTCCAAGCCAGCCTGACAGAGCCAGAGCGCGAGATGTTTAAGGGCTGATTACCTCAGCCCGCTATCCGTTCTGCGCTCAAACGATACGTAACAATGGAGTGAGTATTCCCATGTCTATGACATCCAGCCGGCCTTACATCATCCGCGCTTTGTATGAGTGGATTGTCGACAACAACTGCACACCCTATATCCTGGTCGACGCTCATGTTCAGGGTGTCGAAGTGCCTCAACAATACGTCAACAAAGATGGGCAGATCATTCTGAATATCGCACCTTCAGCCTTGAAAGATCTCTTTATTGGGTTGGAAGCTATTTCTTTCAGTGCGCGTTTTGGGGGTGTGCCCTTCGACCTGTTTATTCCATGCGGTGCCGTCTTAGGTATATATGCACGTGAAAATGGTCAGGGCATGATGTTTGAATCTGAATCTTCGAATCACCCACCATCACCGCCGGAGCCTACGCCAACCGGGGGCGGAGGTGGTGACACTGCACAAAAACGTCCCAGTCTGCGAGTGGTTAAATAAAACTGGGGTGTTACTCGCTTCAACAACTACCCAAGCGGGTGTTACCAATCGTTAACCCCGCTTTGCTGCTATGATCGTTCCAGATCTAACCGACATCCTGCTTAGAGCCTGAAGCTATTTGTTAGAACTATTCCCGATTAGTCGTTTTCTAATAGCACGATAACTTCTTTGTAGCCCCGCAGTAACTGGCTGATACTTAAGACGTTCTAATAAAAACGAATTATCTGGAGTATTTTTATGGCGATGTTGCAGCATACCCTCGGAGTCTTCATTAATCCTGATCGTGAATGGCAGAGAATCCGCAATGAACGTCATTCGTTTATTCGTGTGTTTCTCGTACATACGCCCTTACTTGCCCTTATTCCTGTAATCGCAGCGTATTTCGGAGTAACTCAGGTCGGATGGAGCGTAGGCAACGGCGGTGTCGTAAAACTGACTGCGGAAAGCGCATTGTTGCTGTGTGCTGGCGCTTATGTCGCGCAACTGGCAGCGGTGTATGTACTTGGTGAGTACATTAATTGGATGTCGCGCAGTTTTGGTGTAACAGGCGATGAAAGTCAGCGTCATTACGAAGGTACTGCGCTGGCAGTTTACTCTTCAACACCCATGATGCTCGCCGGTATCGTATTGATCTATCCGCAGTTGTGGGTTGTAGCCAGTGTGTTCATCCTGGCCGCCTGTTATTCTGTCTACCTGATTTATGAAGGTATTCCGATTCTCATGAACATTCCGAAAGAGCGTGGTTTTATTTACGCGAGTTCGGTGATTACGGTGGGACTTGTGCTTGCTGTCGTAGTTCTGGTAGCGACGGTGATTGTGTGGGGGGCAGGTTTCGGGCCAATCTACACGAACTGATTTATTGAAAAAATGCAGAAGTGAAAACGGGTGGCTATGCCGCCCGTTTTTTTTGCGTCATAGAAAAGTGCGGGATTGGTGCGAGGGATGTGAACTCGTCATAGAAATGTAACAAAGGCTTATTAAAGTGCGCTGCAGGGGAAAATATTTCGCCTGACGGGTTTAGAACCTTGTATCCATTAAAATCAGGAGCGCTCAATGAACGCCAAGAAATTTATCGCAGGGCTGGCTTTGGCTGGCTCCATGGCTTGTGCAGCAGTGGTGCAGGCAGCTGTCGATCCAGACCTTCCAGAATACACAGCAATTTCCGGTGTCTCCGGAAACGTTAACAGTATCGGCTCAGATACATTAAATAATCTGATGACTCTTTGGGCTGAAGAGTACGCGAAATTTTATCCTAACGTGAATATTCAGATTCAGGGGGCCGGCTCTTCCACCGCGCCGCCAGCTCTGACAGAAGGGACATCCAATTTCGGTCCCATGAGCCGTGAAATGAAATCCTCAGAAATCGAAGCCTTTGAGGCCAGACATGGTTACAAACCAACAGCTGTGCCGGTAGCTATTGATGTTCTGGCGGTTTACGTCAACAAAGACAACCCTATAGAAGGATTAACCATCCCGCAGCTTGACGCTGTCTTTTCTGCAACACGTAAGTGTGGTGACGATAAAGATATCACCCGCTGGGGTCAGTTAGGCCTGACCGGTTCTTGGGCTAATCGGGACTTCACCATCTACAGCCGTAACGCTGTCTCAGGGACTTACGGTTACTTCAAAGATGTTGCTTTGTGCGGTGGAGATTTTAAAGCCAGTATCAATGAACAACCGGGCTCAGCGTCAGTGGTGCAGGGAGTATCTGAATCCATCAATGGTATCGGGTATTCCGGGATCGGCTACATCACCTCCGGGGTGCGTGCCGTGCCTTTGGCCGTTAAAGAGGGCGAGAAGTTTGCACCGGCTGATGCAGAGCACGCCCTTGATGGTTCATACCCCTTGGCCCGTACCCTGTTTGTCTACATCAACAAACATCCTAACCGCAAGCTTGATCCGCTTCAGGCAGAATTTCTGAAAATGGTGCTTTCGAAGCAGGGGCAGGAAGTCGTGGTTCGGGACGGTTATATTCCCTTACCTGCCGCAGTTGCTGCCAAGGCTATGAAAGACCTCCAGCTTTGATATCAAAAGCATGTGTCAAAAACGTCGGTTTTATACCGGCGTTTTTTTTTGCAAACGCATGTGTCGTGTTAAGCAAGCTGAAACATTTTTGTAGCAACTGAATTTTGTAACAAAAGTGTCACTTACGGTTGCTAGCATTCTCCTGCCTCACATCAGGGGCACAGATTCTCTTGCTGGAACCTTTTGATCATGTCAGAGCTACTCTCCAATGCCGGGCAGAAACCCCCGAGTCTGATGCCGAATGCACAGCAGAGAGCGCGTCTGCGCCGTGTTCGCAATATTCGTGACGGTATTTCCCGTTACGGTGTGGCGGCGGCGGGGATGGCCGTTGTTGGTGCGCTGGGACTTATCTTTTTTTACTTATTCTCAGAAGTCTTTCCACTGTTGCGCAGCAGTTCTCTTGAGATCGACAAGCGCTACACGTCAAGTGCAGTAACATCTGTCGACCCTGGTGTCCACCTGACCCTCGACCGGTATGAAGAAATTGGAGCCAGCTTTACCCGGCAGGGCAGTGTCAATTTCTTTCGCGCCGAAGATGGCCAGGTATTTATGACCAAGCCTATGCCCATGGCTGACCAGGCAGAGCTGACCGCAACTGGTACCAGTACGCCGGCTGATGGCCTCGTGATATACGGCTTTTCTGACGGTCGGATTGGGGTGGCCAAGCCGGAATATGCTTTAAGTTATCCCAATGACAAGCGGCTGGTGACGCCGGGGCTGGGTTATCCGTTAGGCGAAGAGCCCGTAGTCCTGGATGAGCAGGGTGATGCGTTGCGGCATGTGGCCATTCAACAGGGGCCGAATGCTATTTATGTGGCAGCGGCTACTGAAGACAAACGGCTGTTGCTGGGTGTGTTTTCTGCGCGGGCCAGCATCCTGGGCATCACCCGCGTGAGCCAGGATGTCTATCCATTACCTTCTCTGCCTGAGGGCATCGGGGTAACTGCGATGCAGCTGGACAGAACGGGGCGGCATCTGGCCATCGCTGATGATCAGGCGAATCTGTACCTGTTTGATATTTCCCGGCCGGACAAGGTTCGTCCCCCTGAAAAAGTACCCTCGGCGCGCGGGCGGATAACCGCCATGCAGTTCCTGGTGGGCACCGGATCTCTGGCGGTTGGCACTGATGCCGGCAAGGTCAGCCAATGGTTCCTGGTGCGCGATGAGGACAACCGTTATCACCTGAAGCCCGTGCGGGATTTCAAAGCGCTGCCCGGCAAAGTGACCACCATTGCCCCGGAGTACAATCGTCGCGGTTTCTGGGTCGGCGATGACCGTGGCAATGTGGCAGCCTATTACGGTACTTCTTCCCGTTCATTGTTAATGAAATCTGTGACGGATACGGCGGTCCGCCATCTGGCTATCTCGCCGATCAACAGTCGTCTGCTGGTGATGGACGAGAAGCAGCAGATCCTGTCTGCTGACGTATGGAATAAACACCCGGAGATCTCATTTAGTTCTCTGTGGCAGAAAGTCTGGTACGAAGGCCGCTCCGCCCCGGAATACATCTGGCAGGCATCTTCAGGCAGTGATGCCTCAGAGGCCAAGATGAGTCTGGTCCCGCTGTCTATCGGCACACTTAAGGCCGCCTTGTTTGCCATGTTGTTCGCGATTCCCCTGGGCATCATGGGAGCGATATACAGCGCTTACTTCATGACTCCCAAGCTCCGCGGTTACGTCAAACCGACTATTGAAATCATGGAAGCCTTGCCCACGGTCATCCTGGGTTTTCTTGCTGGCTTGTGGCTCGCGCCGTTTATTGAAAATCATTTGCCGGCAACATTCAGCATCCTGTTTCTGATGCCTGTCATGATGCTGGTCATTGCATTTGCCTGGAGCCGGCTGCCCACGGCGCTGCGCGCGAAAGTTCCGGACGGGTGGGAGGCTGTGATCCTCGTACTGCCCATCATCCTGACCGCTTGGGCCTCAGTGGCAGCAAGTCCCCATGTGGAAGTTCTGTTATTCGATGGCAGCATGCGCCAGTGGTTTACCGATCAGGGAATCAGTTACGACCAGCGCAACGCCTTGGTGGTGGGCATCGCCATGGGGTTTGCAGTCATCCCCACCATTTTTTCCATCGCCGAAGACGCCCTGTTCAATGTTCCCCGTCACCTGACCCAAGGTTCACTGGCTTTGGGCGCAACCCGTTGGCAGACCATGGTTGGCGTTGTATTGCCTACCGCCAGCCCAGGGATCTTCTCGGCGATCATGATGGGATTTGGCCGGGCTGTCGGTGAGACCATGATCGTGTTGATGGCCACCGGTAACAGCCCGATCGTCAACTTCAATATCTTCGAAGGTATGCGCACCTTGTCTGCCAACATCGCGGTGGAACTGCCTGAAACTGCCGTAGGCAGCAGCCACTTCCGTGTACTGTTCCTCGCGGCTCTGGCACTGCTGGCTCTCACCTTCATCGTCAACACGCTTGCCGAGATAGTGCGCCAGCGCCTGCGCCGCCGCTACAGCAGCCTGTGATACCGGGGAGATACGATATGAAATCCAAATCAAACAGTTTCACCAGCTGGTATAAGAGCGGTGCTCCCTGGATCTGGTTGAACGGCGGTGCGGTAGCACTCTCCATGGTGATGGTGGTGGGTTTACTCGCATTGATCGCCGTGCGCGGATTCGGTCACTTCTGGCCGGCCGATATTCTTCAAACAACATTTGTTGACCAGCAGGGGCAGCGCCTGCCGGTGATGGGTGAGGCGGTACGCAGTGAAGTCATTCCAGCGGTGATTGCGCGGGATAATGGTTATGCTGTGCCAGAGGATCAGCCGCTGGTGACCCGTTACCTGATCAAGCAGGGGAACCGCGATGTTACGTCGCGGGACTTCATGTGGTACCTCGAAACGGGCATGGATGAATGGCAGTATCCGGAGGAGGCGCTGGCGATCGAGCGGCGCGAGTGGGGAAACTACTATGGTTTTCCAGTGGAGATCCGTGAAGAGGGGAAGGCCGTAAGCCATTATGGCGGTCAGGATTTCTGGCAACAGCTGGAGGAGCGGGCGGAGCGCAGCGTTAACCTGCATCGCGAATTGCGCCGTATTGAGAAAACAGACATCGGGCGAATAAACAACGCCATGGAGCGCCTGCGCCTGCAGGAACGCCGCCTGCAACTGGACGGCATCAGTGGGGCCGAACTGGCGGAGGCAGAAGCCGACATTGCTGCACGCCGTGCGGAACTGGATGCGCAGTATCAACTGGTCAAAGCTGAGCGCGATGAGATTGTAAAACAGACCAAACGTGACCAGCTGGTTACCACGACGGCGGATGGCAAAGAAGTGATCATTCCGTTTGAGAAGATCGTGCGAGTCTCCCGCCCCAATGCCATGGGCGTGCTGGCGAAGTCGGGGCAGTATCTCGAGCGCTTCTGGGAATTCCTCACCGACGAGCCGCGCGAAGCAAACACGGAAGGCGGTATCTTCCCGGCAATCTTTGGCACCGTCACCATGGTTATCGTCATGTCTATCATAGTGACGCCCTTCGGTGTGCTGGCTGCGATCTACCTGCGCGAATACGCGCGGCAGGGGATAGTGCTGCGGTTGATTCGCATATCTGTCTATAACCTGGCCGGTGTGCCCTCCATCGTCTATGGCGTGTTTGGTCTGGGCTTTTTCGTTTACTTTCTCGGGGGCAGCATTGACCAGTTGTTCTACCCCGAATCCCTTCCGGCGCCTACGTTCGGCACGCCGGGGCTGTTCTGGGCCTCTCTGACACTCGCGCTGCTGACCCTGCCGGTCGTGATTGTGTCAACGGAGGAGGGGCTGGCACGAATCCCCAGCACCATCCGTCAGGGCAGCCTCGCCCTGGGCGCGACCAAGGCAGAAACTTTATGGAAGGTTGTTGTTCCCCTGGCTACACCGGCGATGATGACCGGCCTGATCCTGGCTATCGCGCGCGCGGCAGGTGAAGTTGCTCCATTAATGCTGGTGGGGGTGGTGAAGTTGGCCCCGAGTCTGCCGGTCGATGGGAATTATCCGTACCTCCATCTGGATCAGAAGATCATGCACCTGGGATTCCATGTTTACGATGTGGGCTTCCAGAGCCCGAGCGTGGAAGCTGCCCGGCCGCTGGTTTACGCCACGTCACTGGTACTGGTGATGTTGATCATCATTTTGAATATTGCAGCCATCAAAATCCGGAACAATCTGCGTGAAAAATATCGCAGTGCGTCTGATTGATAAACGGAGCACCCTCATGCTAGAAACATCCGAGCTGGAACTTACCCGGTCCACCCTGAATCAACCGGCTGAATTTTCTCAGCCTGTCGTTGCCGATGATACGGCTGCTACTCCATCTCATACACAGGCAAACAAACCTATGTTGTTGACCGACGAAGCGATCAAACTGCAAGTGAAAGACCTGAATCTTTATTACGGTCAGAAGCGGGCCTTGAATAACGTCAGCATGGTGATCCCCGAAAAGAAAGTCACCGCATTTATCGGACCCTCGGGGTGCGGTAAATCCACATTGCTGCGCTGCTTTAACCGTATGAATGATCTGGTCGACAGCTGTCGCATTGAAGGTGAAATCCTGATGGATGGAAAAAATATCTACGACAAGGATGTGGACGTACCCGAGCTGCGACGCCAGGTGGGAATGGTATTCCAGAAGCCTAATCCTTTTCCTAAATCCATTTATGAAAATGTTGCCTATGGATTGCGTCTGCAGGGTGTTAAGTCCAAGCGAGTGCTGGATACAGTAGTGGAAAACTCGCTGCGCGGCGCAGCCCTGTGGGATGAGGTCAAGGATCGTCTGCATGACAATGCCTTTGGCCTGTCCGGCGGTCAGCAGCAGCGTCTGGTGATCGCTCGGGCGATCGCCATCGAGCCTGAGGTGATTTTGCTGGATGAGCCGGCCTCGGCGCTCGATCCTATCTCCACGTTAAAAATTGAAGAGCTGATCTACGAACTGAAAAACCGGTACACCATCGTGATCGTCACGCACAACATGCAGCAGGCCGCGCGGGTGTCTGACTACACAGCTTTCATGTTCATGGGCGATCTGGTGGAGCACAGCGCGACTGATGAACTCTTCACCAATCCGGTGAAGAAGCAAACTGAAGATTACATTACCGGGCGTTACGGTTGAGGCGGAGGCACACGATGGATATCACCAGTCATACTCATCATATTTCCCAGCAGTACAACATTGAGCTGGACGATATCAGAAAGCATTTGTCGGAGATGGGCGGGATGGCCCAGCGGCAGGTGAACGACGCGATCCAGGCATTGATTGACGCGGATCTGGAAAAGGCCGAGCAGGTTGTGCGGGCCGATAAAGGTGTCAATCAGATGGAGATCTCCATCGACGAGCAATGCGTGCGCATCCTGGCGCGGCGACAACCGGCAGCCAGTGATCTGCGCCTGGTGATTGCGGTGACCAAGGCGATTACTGACCTGGAACGCATTGGTGACGAAGCGGCCAAGATCGCCCGTCAGGCTATCGCACTGAATCGCGATGGAGTGGCTCCGCGCGGCTATGTGGAAGTGCGTCATATCGGCGGCCACGTCTCCCGGATGCTGCAGGATGCGCTGGATTCCTTCGCCCGCCTCGATATGGATATGGCATTGCACGTCGTACAGACCGACAAAGTGGTGGACATGGAATATGGCACAGCCATGCGCGAGATGATCACCTTTATGATCGAGGACCCCCGCAGCATTACCCGGGTATTGAATATCATGTGGTCCCTGCGGGCACTCGAACGTATTGGAGACCATGCCCGCAACCTGGCCCAGTACGTGATTTACCTGATCAAAGGTCGTGATGTGCGCCACTCCAGTGTGGATGACATTGCCGAACATATTCAGGGAATTGAATAAATTTACCGCTTTACAATAGGCCGGCTCGGGGTATCCTGATCTGGCCTGAACCGCCGTAAACCACTTCCTCTATCGTGATCTCCATCAGGCCTGCGCTTGCGTTGTTGGCGTTCAGCTCTTCATAATGTGATCGTTTTTTCTTCGGTCGCCGTAGCTTTCCAAAGCTACATCCTCATATAATACATATACATAATATTAATAGGCTAAATGAACATGCTAGACGCCGGGCGAAATCTGACTTACCAACTTACCCATCAGCTAGGTGCTGCCATCATCCAGGGGCACTACGCCGTCGACAAACCTTTTCCTACCGAAGCTGAGTTATCTCAGCAATTTAATATCAGTCGCAGCGTAACGCGCGAAGCGGTGAAGATGCTGACTGCAAAGGGCTTGATTGCCTCGCGTCCCCGACAGGGGATCCGGGTCATGCCGAGCACCCACTGGAATATGTTCGACCCTGACGTCCTCGCCTGGACGCTCAATTCACGGCCCTCTCTGGAGTTGCTGAAAGAATTTACCCAGTTGCGTCTGGCTATCGAGCCTGAGGCTGCGGCCCTGGCAGCGGAGAATTACCGCAACGAGGCTCTGATCAAACCTATCGGCATTGCACTGGCTCGCATGAAAGCTGCGGATGAAGGGGCAGATGATCCACTGGAGGCGGACATTGATTTTCATTGCTCTATCCTCGCGGCCAGCAGCAACCGTTTCTTCTTCCAGCTGCGCGACTTTATCCAGGTGGCTTTGCGGGTGGCCATTGCGAGCACCAACCAGTTAAAAGGTGTGCTCAATGCCAATTACGATGATCATAAGAAAATTTATGATGCTATCTGCGCGGGTAAGGCAGACGAGGCCAATGCGGCGGTGCGTTCGTTGCTGGTTGAAGCTCAGCAATTGATCAATAACTCCATAAGCAGCCGTAAATCCTGAACTCCCTGAGTTCTCTGCGACAACCGTGGTGGCTTTTTCCGCGGCCGGGATGGGCACAGACTCCCTTGAATGCACATATCGAACTCTGTCAGGATGCGCTCCTTTTGGAATGATACTGCGGGGACGCGTGATGCATGGTGCCTGTGGTAAAGTCTTGCCGGTTCGTGCTCCGTAGAGCACTGGTTTCAGCCAAAGCCAGCGGCGACCGAGCGTCGCGGGAGTTAATGACATGTACAGCTATTCGACCCATCAGGGTTATACGCGCTATGCCAGTCTGGCTGCACGCACGGTGTTTATTACCGGTGGTGCTAGCGGCATAGGGGCGAGCCTGGTGGAGGCCTTTGCCGTGCAGGATGCGGCCGTGGCATTTGTGGATATCGATCAGCAGGCCGCTGATGCGTTGTGTGATGCGCTCGAAGCAAAGGGCTTGCAGCGTCCCTGGTTTGCCCGGTGCGATGTAAGCGATATTGCCGCTCTGCGGGCCAGCATCAATGCTGCGCAACAGGCACTGGGTGATATCACGGTACTGATCAATAATGCTGCTGATGATCAGCGCTACGATGTTCGTACCTTGACTGAACAGCAGTGGCTCGACGGACTGGCGGTTAATCTGCATCCGGCGTTTTTTGCTGCGCAGGCGGTGCAGCCCATGATGGCTGCCCAGGGTGGTGGATCCATCCTGAATATCAGCTCCATCAATACTCAATTCGGTCCGCCAAACCTCGCCAGTTACATCACCGCCAAGGCGGGCATGCTGGGCATTACCAAAGCATTGGCGACGGATTTTGGCGGTGACAATATTCGCGTGAACTCTATTCTGCCGGGATGGGTGGCTACACCTAAACAGCTGGAAAAATGGCTGACGCCGGAGCAGGAACACGAGTGGATGAAGCGGGTGTGCCTGAAGAAACGTCTGGGTGCCCATGACGTAGCAAAGATGGCCCTGTTTCTGGCATCCGACGATGCAGCCATGATCACGTCGCAGCAATTTGTAGTCGATGGCGGCCGCGCGTAAATATATTTTTATAACGATAAAAGGATGTGGAAGCATCTGAGCAACAACCAGGCAAGGGAATAGAAACACAGTGATGTCAACAACAACTAATAATGAGGAAAAGACGTGAATCTCAATTCGCTTGATATAACAGTGTTTTGCCTGTACGGCATAGCGCTCGTTTTTATTGCCTGGTGGGTCTCCCGCGAAAAAGCGGGTCATCAAAAAAACGCAGAAGATTATTTTCTTGCCGGTAAATCTCTGCCGTGGTGGGCAATCGGTGCTTCGCTGATCGCTGCCAATATCTCTGCTGAACAGATTATTGGTATGTCCGGTTCTGGTTTTGCCATCGGTATGGCCATCGCATCCTATGAATGGATGGCCGCAATAACCTTGATCATCGTTGGTAAATATTTCCTTCCTATCTTCCTGGCAAAAGGCATTTACACAATGCCGCAATTTCTGGAAGACCGTTACGATCATCGCGTACGTGTAATTATGGCCGTGTTCTGGCTAGGCGTTTACATCCTGGTTAATCTGACATCGATCCTGTGGCTGGGTGCTTTGGCCATCAACGCCATTACCGGTTTTGATATGGTGTACGGATTGATTTTTCTGGCGATCTTCTCCATTGGCTATTCAATTTATGGTGGTATGAAGGCGGTTGCTCTGACCGATATTATCCAGGTGGTTTTACTGGTGTTTGGTGGAATCCTGGTTTCTTCTCTGGCGCTGGACAGAATTGCCGATGGGAATGGGGCCTGGCAGGGCTTCTCGATCATGCTCGCGGAAATGCCCGAAAAATTTGACATGATTCTGGATGAATCCAATCCCCACTATGTGAGTTTGCCGGGGCTGTCGGTATTGCTAGGCGGCATGTGGGTAATGAATTTCTCCTATTGGGGATTCAACCAGTACATCACTCAGCGTGCGCTGGCTGCGAAAGACCTGTCCGAAGCGCAAAAAGGTATAGCATTTGCGGCCTATCTGAAATTGTTGATGCCGGTCATTGTGGTTATTCCCGGTATTGCGGCTGCGATGCTTGTTCCTGATCTGGCCAAACCAGACCAGGCCTACCCGGAGATGATGAAGCTGGTACCCCACGGATTGCTGGGTATTACCTTTGCGGCACTGGTTGCTGCCATTGCTTCTTCGCTCGGCTCTATGACTAACAGTATCTCCACTATCTTTACCATGGATATTTACCGGCAGTTAATCAACCCCAATGCGTCGGACAAGCGGACTGTATTTATCGGCCGGTCGGTAGCACTGCTCTCGATGGTTATCGCTGTCATCGTTGCCAAACCTCTACTGGGGAATCTGGATCAGGCGTTCCAGTATATCCAGGAATTCACCGGCTTCTTCACACCGGGTATTGTGGTGATCTTCCTGCTGGGCTTCTTCTGGAAAAAAGCGACCGCCTCCTCAGCATTGGCAGCTGCACTTGGCTCTTACATCCTGTCGACGCTCTTCTACTTCCTGTGGCCGGAACTGCCATTCATGGATCGTGTTGGTCTGGTCTTTATCCTGTGTACTGTGCTGGCAATTATCATCAGCTTACTGACAGGCGGGAAAGATCAGGAGAAGGCAATTGATCTGAAGGGTATAGAGTTTAGAACCCAGGGCTCATTCAACCTGGCAGCCGTGGGCGTCGTTATGATTCTCATCGCACTTTACGCCGCCTGGTGGTAAATAAAGATGCCCCTTTCGAGGGGCATCTTTATGGTTTCTCATGTGATCTGGTAAGTCATGTCCCGCTTTCAATTACTCGATATCGTCCGTTGTAAAAATACACTGGGTGAAGGTGTTCAGTGGAACCCCATAGACCAATGTGTCTGGTGGACGGATATTCCTGCGGCGAAACTCTATCGTTATTCCCCAACTGAAAAGCAACTTGATGAGTGGGTAATGCCTGAACCGGTGGGCAGTTTCGCTTTTGTTGAACGTGATTCGCGTTTGATTCTCGCGCTCGCTACAGGTTTCGCCTGGTTTGATCTTGAGTCGAGCCGCTGTGAGTGGGTAGCGCGTCCCGAGCTTGAAATTACCGGTAATCGGTTTAACGACGGCCGGGTTGATCGCCAAGGTCGCTTCTGGGCGGGAACTACTGTGGAGCAACAGCTGGCTGATGGGCAGGCTGCCGCGCTCTATTGCCTTGATCGGCAGCAGCAGGTAACGCGACATCTTGACGGATTGAAGATATCCAACAGCCTGTGCTGGAGTCCGGATTCGCAAAAGTTATATCATGCCGACTCACCCAATCATCGCATTGATGTTTATGACTTTGATGCGCCGACCGGGAAACTCACCAATAAAAAAATGTTCATCCAGGTACCACCGGGCATTGAGCCTGACGGGGCCTGCATCGATGCTGAGGGTTATCTCTGGAATGCCCAATGGGGCGGAGCGCGGGTGGTGCGTTATTCACCGGCGGGTGAGGTTGATCAACTTCTCGATCTCCCGGTTTCCCAGCCGACCTGCGTGGCTTTAGGTGGCCCACAGATGAACTGGCTTTTTATTACCAGTGCGCAAAAAGGGCTAAGCCCCCAACAACAGGCTGCACAGCCGGACGCAGGCGCACTGTTTATTTATGAGGCTGATGTGCGGGGTTTACCCGAGGAATGGTATCGACCGGAGTGAGTTCTGGTACCTTGTATTATTTAAAAAGTCAGGTTAGTGTTTCGGCCGAATCCCATCCTACCGACCAAGACCTTGGAGAAGCATGTTATGGAATCCACTGTGCTGAATACGGATTATCCGGAGTCGGACAAAGTTGTACTGGAGCTTTATTACCACGGTTTTCCGGTAATGGTCTCTCCTGAAGATACACCGTTTGAAATCGGCCGCAACGATACGAGCGCCGGTTTATCGGTCAACTCAGAATTTGCTTCACGTAAACATTGCGCCGTGGAATTTCATGGGGGCAAATTTATGTTGCGGGACTTCAGTCGTAACGGTACGTTTATTCAGCTCAGCCTGTCGCAGAGTTTCCGTATCCAGAATGAATCCACTCCATTGATTGGGAATGGTTGCTTCAAGCTGGGAGCGGCCATCAACAGTGATGGTGACGACAAAGAGCGAATTCTGTTTAAGATCAAAACGCGTACGACCCGCGCGACTGGTGCTTGATTTTCCCTCCCGTGTTAAATCCGTCCACATCAATGTTTGCTGCGGCTGGCAGGTTTTATGTCCACTGAAATTTTTCCTGCTGATTATCGGAATCCTCAGCACGCGCGCGACATAATCTTTTTGCTTGATCACTATGCCCGGGACCCAATGGGTGGCGGCGCGCCTTTGGATGGGGCGGTTGCCCGGTGTGTGGTCGATGAGCTTGCGCAGCGGCCTTATGCGTTCACGGTGTTATGTTATGTGGACGGCGAACCCGCAGGCTTGGTCAATTGCTTTGAAGGCTTCTCGACCTTTAAGGCGCGCCCGCTGATTAACATCCACGATATTGTGGTAAGAAAAGAATATCGCGGCCGGAATCTCAGTAACGCCATGCTGGCTTGTGTCGAATCCATCGCGCGACAAAAAGGCTGTTGTAAGCTGACCTTAGAGGTGCTCGAAGGCAACACGGCGGCCCAGGCGGCCTACCGCAAATTTGGCTTCGCCGGTTATGAACTTGACCCGCAGATGGGACAGGCACTGTTCTGGCAAAAGTGGCTGGAATCAGACAAGCCCTGACCACTGCAGCAACCACAGCCCTGCAGTTACGCTGATCATCGCCACCAGCGTGGTCTGTACGATGATGTTTGCTGCAAGTTTGCCATTGCCACCCATGGCCTGCACCATAACGAAACTCGCGGTGGCAGACGGGGAAGCAGCAAGCAGAAAGATAATAGCAAGGCTTTCACCGCGTACCCCCAGGCCAATGGCGATAGCGCAGGCAATCAGCGGCGAGAGGATAAGCTTCCACAGCGAGGCCACCAGAGCCGCCTGATCAACACGCCGCAACTGCTTTAAATCCAAGGCCCCACCAATGCAGATCAGGGCCAGCGGCAACACCATCTGCCCAAGGTAATTTGCACTGGCGAGCACCACGCCGGGCAGGTTGATATTGATAGCGTTAAAGATAAGTCCTGCAACGATAGCCATGATCAGCGGGTTGCGTAGTATGCCGCGGCAGGTTTGATACCAGGTGGCTCCGCCGCGCGTATTGAGACTGCGATTCAAGGTGTAAACTGACAACAAGTTATACAGCACTACGGTCATGGCAACCGGTAACGCCGCAATTGCCAGGCCGTGTTCACCGTAGGCGTTGGCACAGAATGCCAGCCCGGTAATCACAAGGTTTCCGCGAAAGGCGCCTTGGACCAAGACACCTTCATCCCGTGAATCTTGAACATGCCAGCGCGCGGTCAGCTGCGTCAGTCCGAAGACAATCAGGGTCATCAGTCCGATGGTGAGTAACAGATTGATATCAGCCAGACGGGAGAAGTCGGTGGTGGCACTGCTGGTAAACAACACCGTTGGCAGCCCCAGGTTAAACACCAGCTTTGATGCGGTGTTGATAAACTCCTCCGTTATTACGCCCAGCCGTCGCAATACAATACCGATGATGACCATCAGGAAGATGGGCGCGGTGACAGAGTAGGCAAAACTGAACGTCGCCAAGGCGGATGAATCAGGCACGATTTATCTCCGGCCAGGAATCGGCCTGATGTGGTTTAATGTTACGCATATCGATCTCGATCCTATAATCATCGCTCACCATGATGAACGCTTCAGAGTGGCAGCCTTATGCAAGCTTCCGATTTTAAACATTTTCGCGACATCTTTATCGGTGATCTTGATCATCTGGGTTTCCAGAGATTTTTACCGCATGCTGCACTGCAGCCGTGGGTGCAGTGTTACTGGATTATGCACGCGCAACTTCCGTCGACAGGTTTTACTGAAACCGTGTACCCGGATGGCGGTACCAGCATCAACTTTTATTTCAATACTGAGCAGGAGCCTCAGCTGATTTTCTCTGCCACACAGGTGACTCGAAGTCTCCATCTGGGTGGACCGCAAAACTGCCTCGGTATTCGATTTCGTCCGGGTGGTGTATATCACCTGCTGCGTCTGGCCATGCCGGACTGGATCGGGGGAGAATATTCCGCGGCGGACTTGGGGCCTCATCCTGTGTGCGAACTGCAAAAAAGACTTGGCGATCTGGTCACGATGCAGCAACGCATTGATCTCGTTGAACAATGGTTGTTGCAGCGGGTTGCGCAGCTCTCGGTGCAGCCGGGTCTGCTGCAGCATCTGTTGCCGCAGCTGATTCAACATCAATCATCGATAGAAGCCCTTTGTGATTGGGCAGCGATGAGCCGCCGCAATCTGGAGCGTAAGTTTTATCTGGAAGCCGGGCTCACTCCCAGTCAGATCAAGCAGTTCAACCGAGTCAAACTGGCCCGCAAATTAATCAGTGGCCAACCCTCGCTGCCGCTGGTTGATGTAGCTCAGCAGGCGGGATTTTATGATCAGGCACATTTCAATCGACAGTTTCAGAGGTTGACCGGGATGACGCCTGGTCAGTACCGCAGAAAAAAGATGTCGCAAAAATACAATCCCTCCTGAATCGAAAGCGGCACCATAGTGCTTCCACGATTCATAAGGAGGCAAGCATGAAAGAACGTATAGCCCGACAACGTGTTTATGATCTGCAGCCGGCTTTTACAAAGTCCCTGGCTGTGTTTGATCAGGCGGTCAGAAACGGTATCGAACCCAGGCTTCTGCACCTTATTAAACAGCGGGTCTCGCAAATCAATGGCTGCGCATTCTGTCAGCACATGCACGCGGACGAGGCGCGCCGCGACGGTGAGCAGCAGGAACGCCTGGATGTGTTGGCAGCCTGGACCGAAGTCGATGTATTTTCGCCGCGTGAGCGGGCAGCATTGCACTGGGCAGAGACATTGACACGATTGTCACAGCAACCAGTGCGTGACGAAGATTACGCTGCGGTGGCCGCACACTTTGATGAACAGGAGCTGGTCAACCTGACCGGTGCGATCATGGCAATTAATGCCTGGAATCGCCTGGCTGTGGGGCTTCATTTTAAGCCTGCATTTAAAACGGTTGGCGAGCAATAAAAAATAAGCAAAAAAACAGGACGCCGATATACGAACTCTACGATGGATAATTATCCGATGGTTGAAGCTCGATACAGGCGTCCTGTTTTCAGCTCATCCGGAATGAGCAACAAGTCTCTGATTACAGACGGACTTACTCAGGCACAACAAACGGGAAATATTCTTTCGCGTTATTGAAGCTGATGTCGCTGATCATCTTGCCCACCATCTTGGTGTCGTTGGGCACCAGACCTTTCGCCATGTCGCGTCCCAGAATGCCGCACAGAATACGACGGAAGTATTCGTGACGGGAGTAGCTCAGGAAGCTGCGGCTGTCGGTAAGCATGCCGACGAAACGGCTCAACAGACCTAACTGGCTCAGCGCTTCAATCTGCCGGGTCATTCCATCCATTTGGTCGAGGAACCACCAACCGCTGCCGAACTGGATCTTGCCAGCGGCGGAGCCGTCCTGGAAGTTTCCGATCATGGTGCCGATCATTTCGTTATCGCGCGGATTGAGGTTGTAAAGGATGGTCTTGGCCAGACGGTTTTCGTTGTCGAGACGACCGAGGAACTTCGCCAGCGGTTTGGCATAGTTGTGATCGCCGATCGAATCGAATCCGGTATCTGGACCGAGGGTACGGAACAGGCGCGGGTTGTTGTTGCGAATCGCACCGATGTGGAATTGCTGCACCCAGCCTTTTGCGTGATCCTGCAGGGCAAACTCCACCATCATGGCTGATTGGAATTTCTCAATCTCTTCTGCGTTCAATTCATTGCCGCCGCGAATCTTAGCGAAGATGGATTTGATTTCTGCCTCGGTGTAATCAGCTGCGTAAACGGTTTCAAGACCATGGTCTGAAAGACGGCAGCCGTTTTCATGGAAGTAATCGTGGCGTTTGTTCAGCGCCGTCATCAGATCATCAAAGGTGCTGATCTGGGTGTCGCTGACACTGGCCAGGCGATCGAGGTACGCGTTGTAATCTTGCGCGCTTTCTACCGCCATGGCGCGGTCCGGCCGCCAGGTTGGCAGCATGGCACAGCCAAAGGATTTGTCGGCAGCTACGGTCTTGTGGTGCGCGAGATCGTGAATCGGATCGTCAGTGGTGCAGACCAGTTTTACCTTGGCCTGGGTCATCAAGCCGCGCGCACTGAACTCTGGTGTAGCGAGCATCTCGTTACACTCATCCCAGGTGCGTTTTGCGGTGGATTTATCCAGCAGACGATCAGTAATGCCGAAGGGCTTACGCAGTTCCAGGTGGGTCCAGTGATACAGTGGATTGCGCAGGGTGTAAGGAACTGTCTCACACCACTTTTCAAATTTTTCCCAGTCGCTGGCATCGCCTGTGCAGTAGCGTTCATCAACGCCATTGGAACGCATGGCCCGCCACTTGTAGTGGTCGCCAGCCAGCCAGACTTCATAGAGATTCTTGAACTGTTTGTTGTTCCCGACTTGTTCCGGGTGCAGATGGCAGTGGTAATCGATGATGGGTAAATCTTTCGCGTAGTCGTGGTAGAGCACACGCGCCTGCTCGGTATCGAGCAAGAAATCGTCATGAATAAAGCTCATTCTCTCAGTTCCTCACAATATACCTGTGCTCTAGCCACGCAAGCCTGCTGGATATAACACCGTATAAGTCGATTTCGGAATCGCGCCAGTAATTCGCCGATACCTCTCTCCGCTTTTATAACCGGAAGAAAGGTATTGCTGAAGAGGTTTATCTGCCAGAGTATTAATAAACCCCGAAATGCCGGTTGGAGACAGGCAATCTAACGAATTACAGGTAATTCCATGGTTGATTTTTATACGCCGGCGCTCGTGAGTCGCTGACGCAGGTTAGGCTTGTTTACAGCCTTTTCCCCTATATTGTCATTATGTAACCGGCCTGCTAAAAACCTGCTCAGGCGGTTTCGCTGCTATGCTGCAGCTGGTGTACCAGTCTACCTTGTGACGCGAAAAATACCAACCGTCCAAGAGGCTCGCGGTACAGACAAAATTGTACGGGTAGTAATTTTTGATATGCAACTTAATAACAATAACGATGCGAATACACACTCAAAAAACATCTAACCAGAGGTAAATAATGAAGCTACCAATGTTCATCCTGGCCGGGCTGTTATTGCTTGGTTGCCAGCCAAATACGCCACCCGTAAAACATGATTCAGCCGAGCAACAGTCCATAACAGTCAAGCTTGTGACCCCGGAAGCCACGGCTGAAACCCGCTCGCTCTTTGCATTTCTGCGCGGGCGGGTTGACCAGCCCATCATGTTCGGTCACCAGCATGAGACGACACAGGGTTTGACCATTCGGTCCACCGATGGCACCCAGTCGGACACTTTTAATGCGGTGGGGGATTATGCGGCAGTCTATGGCTGGGACACCTTGTCGATCATTGCCCCGAAGATAGAGGGGGACATCGTGGAGCAGGCCAGGAAGGCTTATGCCCGGGGGGGCATCATCACCGTCAGTACCCACCCCGATAATCCTCTGACTGACCAGCAGAAGTCGAATGATAACTGGCCCGTGGGCACCTCGTGGGACCGTACCGCTGCAGTTGTTGCCTCGCTTCCTGGTGGCGAGGCACACGCTACTTACATGGGTTATCTGGATCAGGTGGCTGAGTGGGCCCACGAACTGCGGGACGACAAGGGTGTTCTGATTCCTGTGGTGTTCCGCATCCTCCACGAGAATACCGGCAGCTGGTTCTGGTGGGGGGCAGAGCAGTCTGCTCCGGAAGAGTATAAAGCGCTGTATCGCTTTACCGTGGAATATCTCCGGGATGTTAAAGGTGTTCGGAATTTCCTCTTCGCTTATTCCCCCAACAATTTCGCGGAAGCCACTGAGGCTAATTATCTTGAACGGTATCCGGGCGATGACTGGGTGGACGTATTGGGTTTTGATACCTATGGACCGGCGGAGAATAATGCGGAGTGGTTTACCAATGTAGTCGCCAATGCGGCGCTGGTATCACGCATGGCGGAAGCGCGAGGGAAGGTCGCGGCTATCTCCGAGATCGGCATTCGCGCGCCGGACATTGAGGCTGGCAAGACCGATAGCCAGTGGTATCGCAAACTTATCAGCAATCTCAAAGCCGACCCAGAGGCACGGCGGATTGCGTTTCTGCTCGTGTGGCGCAATGCACCGCAAGGCGTGCTCGGGGCTGATGGCGAGCGGGTGCCCCATTACTGGGTGCCGACCAATCGTCCGGAAGACATCGAAAACGGCACGCTGGAAGATTTCAGAGCTTTTTATGCGGATGAGTACACCGCCTTTAATGGAGATATTGCAGATGTATACGGTATTCCTACGGTAGCCGAATAAACCCTTGTGGCCCTGCAGGTAGTAAACGGGGCCATTTTATATGGGTAAATTTCTGTTAAATTGTATGACAATATTATCTTTTGCGGTAAGATCCGCCTGGATAACAATAACGGCTGAGGAGACTAACGCCATGAAACGTTTGAAAAACCACCTGCGAACCCTGTGCATCACGACGGGTTTACTCACTGCCACTGCCTTCGCTGCGCCTGTGGATCTGACCGTGAATGCGGATCAGCCCGGCCCGGTGATCAATAAAAATATCTATGGTCAGTTCGCCGAACACCTGGGCCATGGTATCTACGAAGGTATCTGGGTGGGCGAAAAGTCCAAGATCCCTAACACCCGCGGATTCCGCAAAGATGTCATCGCCGCGCTCAAAGACCTCCAGGTCCCGCTGATTCGCTGGCCCGGTGGCTGCTTTGCCGATGAGTATCACTGGCGTGATGGCATTGGTCCGCGTAACAAGCGCCCAGTGAGGGTCAATACCAACTGGGGCGGTGTGGAAGAAACCAACGCCTTCGGTACTCATGAATTCTTTGAACTGGCGGAGATGTTGGACGCCGAAGTTTATGTCAACGGTAACCTGGGCACCGGCACCCCGCAGGAAATGGCCGAGTGGCTGGAGTATATGACCTCGGATACCAATTCCACTCTCGCGCAGCTGCGCCGCAAGAACGGACGTGACAAACCCTGGCGTGTGCACTATTTCGCAATCGGTAACGAAGCCTGGGGTTGCGGCGGCAACATGCGTCCAGAGTACTACGCGGACCTGTACAAGCACTACGCCACCTTCCTGAAGACACCAGAGGACAATACGCCGAAATTTATTGCCAGTGGTGGCCACACGGAAGATACCAAATGGGCTGAGCATCTGACGGCCAGTATCGAAGCTAACTGGTCGTTGAAGTTTGATGCTGTCAGCTTCCATTTCTATACCCTGCCCACCGGTGAATGGGAAACCAAAGGCGCAGCCATTGAATTCCCTGAGGCCGAGTGGATGTCCACCTTCGCCCAGACGTTGCGGATGGACGAGTTCATTCGTAACAACAAAGCGGTGATGGATAAGAATGATCCGGAAAAGCGCGTAGGTTTCTACGTGGATGAGTGGGGCACCTGGTATGACCCTCAACCGGGCACTAACCCTGGCTTCCTGCGTCAACAGAATACTCTGCGTGATGCTCTGGTGGCAGCGGTGAACTTCAACATCTTCCACGCTCATGCCGACCGTGTGCACATGACCAACATCGCACAGATGGTGAACGTGCTGCAGGCCATGATTCTGACTGATAAAGAAAAGATGGTGCTGACACCGACGTATCACGCGTTCCATATGTTCATTCCGTTCCAGGACGCGACCTCCATTCCAGTGGAGCTCAAATCACCGGAATATACCCTGGGTGATACTTCCGTACCGGCTATCAGCGCATCGGCTGCACGGGGCAAAGACGGTAAAGTCTATCTGGCGCTGGTCAACATCAACCCACGTTCAGGCTCTGAGGTCAGTGTAGCTCTGCGGGGCGTCAATCCCTCTTCCGCAACGGGACGTCTGCTGACAGCGGATGCTATGGATGCGCATAACACCTTCGCGAATCCTGAAGCAATCAAGCCAGTGGCATACCGTGCAGATGTCAAAAACGGCAAAGTAGAAGTCAAACTGCCAGCCAAATCTGTTGTAGTTCTGGCTCTGGAATAATTCATTTCATTACAGTGGCTGCCTCGGCAGCCACTGCCTTCCGCTTCACTTGTTATCTTCCAACGTTTGTCTTCACGCAGATTATCTTTATCAATTATTGTTCACGCGTAAATAACGCAGGCAATATTTCCCTTCGACAGTTCTGCGGCAGGCCAAGCCTGCGCTCTCATCTGTGCAAAAAAATGTTTTGATGAATCCTTATGTGTCCGTGCGCACTGAATTGGATGAATAGTCCATGCTTTATGCATGTTGCCTATTTTGAAGCGCCATGGCGCCTGATCATCGATTTGAAACTGAACGAAAATTTTTCATCTACACTACAAAACAACATCTTGATACAGCCCAGGTGAAAGGCTGATAGGGAAAGAAGCGCTGATGTACACCAAAAAAAGTACTTGGATGTCTTTGCTCCTGGTGCGATTGATCGCAATAATTCTGCTGATGTTATCAACGGTAGTTTTGATCGCGTGGCATGACGTGCAGCGCGAGACGGCGGTCTACTCGCTGATGCGGGCAATGGCCTACAGCACAGCAATCTGTTTTCTGCTGACGGGAGTCGCACTGCTGGTGGTGAGCTGGCGGTTATACAGGGTCGCACGTGCACTCGCTGCAACAATCATGGTGGTTGCAGCGATGATCCTCCTGGAATTTTATTGGTTTCCTGATCTGGCAGTGAATCGGCAGCTGATGCTGTTAGTCTCGACCCCCGCCGCCGCACCGGTATCAATGGCCTGGACCACTGCGTTCAATTTTCTACTGATGGCCACCACGTTATTCCTGCTGAGTTCACCTGCACCTCGTGCAATGCCTGTGCTTATCGCACACTTTATTGGTGTAGTCGCGGTCACTATTGCAATTATAGGCCTGTTGATCCACATCATTGGCCACTTGCCCGCATTTGACTGGATGGTAGTGCGGATGGCAATACCAACTGCCCTTGGGTTTCTACTGGCCGTCGCGGGCCTGATGATCTACTCCTGGGGTTCATTGAATGCGTCGCTCAAGCAATTAAACTTTCTCGGCCACATTCTCATGGCCTTTGGTTTTATAGCGCTGATCTACATCGCTATGGGGGCTATTGTGCTGGCGCAGATAGAGAGTATGACGGATATGATCAGTCAGCCCCTTGATGTTCAAGTATTCCACGGGGAAATATCGGCCGTTCAGGCGCACGCTAAACGGCTGGTGATTATTTGTCTCGCCGGATTTCTCGGGGTGGGATTGTTGGTGGCCTATCTGATTACTCACCGCTTGAGTAAGCAACTTCAACAGCTGCGGCAGGCCATGTTGGATATTGCGCACAAACAGGAAGATGTGCAGATCCCGTTTCTGAACAACATGCAGGAAGTCGGTGATATGGCGCGGGCACTGGCTGTGTTCGCGGCGAATATGCATTCAACCCGGCGTATGGAAGAACGGATGCGCCAAATTATTGAAGCAGCGCCCAATGGCATTGTGATGGTGAATCATCAGGGCTTGATGGAAGTGGTAAATCGCCAGGCAGAGGTCATCTTTGGCTATGAGCGTGCTGAGATGTTAGGGGAGCCGGTGGAAAAACTGATACCACAGCACGTGGCTCAGAGCCATCCGCATCATCGCAATACTTTTTTCATCAAGCCCGAATCTCGCGCAATGGGCGCCGGTCGTGACCTATACGGATTGCGCAAAGATGGCAGCGAGTTTCCAGTGGAAATTGGGCTGGCTCCTATCTCGACCGATGAAGGCATGAAAGTACTGGCTTCCATTGTAGATATCAGTGAGCGGAAACGATCAGCGCAGCTGCTGTTGGCACATCAGCGGGATCTGGAAAAATCCAACCGTGATCTGGCGCGGATCAATAAAGAGTTGGAAACCTTCGCTTACGTGGCCTCCCATGATCTCAAATCGCCCCTGCGTGGTATTGCGCAGTTATCCAGCTGGATTGATGAGGATCTTCAGGCACAGGAATATGACAACGTACCGGGTCATACCAAGCTTTTGCGCAGTCGTATCCTGCGCATGGAGAAACTGCTGGATGATCTGCTCATCTTTTATCGCGCGGGCAAGATGGATACTAACCAGCGGCTGATCGATGTACGGCGTATGGCCGTAGAACTGTTTGAGATGCAGAATTTCAAGCCCAGCCTTCGACTGGTAACCGACGAAAATTTACCGGTCTTTACGACATTAGCCACGCCTTTCGAACAGGTTCTGCGAAATTTACTGTCCAATGCGATCAAACACCACGACAAGGAAGAGGGGGTGATTCGCATCAGTTGTCGCGATTTGAATGAAGCTATCTTTGAGTTCAGTGTCTGCGACGACGGCCCCGGTATTCCAGAACAGTACCAGCAACGCATCTTTGGCATGTTTCAAACACTCAAACCCCGTGACGAAGTTGAAGGCAGCGGAATGGGCCTGGCACTGATCAAGAAAATCATCGAAAACTATGGTGGTGAAATCACTGTGCAGTCTGCAGGGCGGGGTACCTGTTTTGTTTTCACCTGGCCAAAATATTGGGGGACTCATCATGGCTGAACCGATACATCCATCCTTTATCAGCGAGCCTACCAAGCCGGTCAGCCTGTTGATCGTCGATGACGATGACATAGATGCAACAGCCTTGAGGCGAGCCTTGCATAAATTGAAATTGTTGAATCCACTGTACCGCGCAGCGGATGGAATAGAAGCATTGGAACTGCTGCGCGCAGGCACCATTCCGAAGCCCTACATCATCCTGCTCGATATCAATATGCCGCGTATGAACGGACTGGAATTTCTCGAAGCTTTGCGGGCTGACCCTGAGCTGACCCATGCCATTGTTTTTGTATTGACCACATCGAAATCTGATGAAGACATCATGGCTGCTTATCGCGAGCATGTCGCAGGTTATCTACTGAAACAGCGGATGGACAGTGACTTTATGCAGGTCGTCAGCCTGTTGGATCATTACTGGCGTGTTATTGAATTACCGATTACAGAAAAATGACAGATAGTGGTGAGGTACTGGTATGAAGCTTCTATTGATAGACGATGATGAGCTGGATCGACAGGCCATTATTAGAACCTTTAAACGCAGTGCCTGGGATATCGACATCGTACAGGCCTGTTCAGCCAATGAAGGGCTGGCTCAGTTTGATAGAGATGATTTTGATGCAGTGTTATTGGATTACCGCCTTCCGGATATCGATGGTTTACAGACGCTGAAACTGCTCAATGAACACCCCCGTCACCACTCGGCCATCATCATACTTACCGGAGCGAATGAAGATGAAGAGCTCGAGCGGGAATGTATAGAAGCGGGCGCACAGGATGTATTGTTTAAATCCGAAATTGCTCACAAACATCTCACACGCGCTATTGTGCATGCCCGAATCCGCCACCTGCTTGAGCGGGAACTTCAGGAAAGCCATCAGCGCCTGCGCTTGCTGGCCGAAAATGATTCGCTCACTGGTTTGGCCAATCGTTATTTCTTTGATGAAAGCCTGCGCTCTGCTATTCCTCGCGCAAAGCGGCTGCAGGACCAGCTCGCCTTGTTGTTTCTCGACGTTGACAACTTCAAGATGATTAATGACAGCCAAGGTCATCTGGTGGGTGACCAGATGCTTAAAGAAATAGCACAACGTCTGCAGGCCGTGGTGCGCACCGGTGATGTAGTCTGCCGGCTTGGTGGCGACGAGTTTGCGATACTGGCTTACGATTTTGATTCACAGGAAGGGATTGCGCAGCTGGCACAGCGAATTCTCGATGACCTTCGTGAGCCATTTGCGGTTAACCATCAGGAGCACAATATTTCAGTCAGTATCGGCATCGCTACCTTTCCAGACTCTGCAGACAACGCAGTGGATATGTTGCGTGCCGCCGATCTCGCGATGTATCGGGCCAAGCGTGACGGTCGGAATAACTATCACTTTTTCTCTCAGGCGCTACAGGCCCAGATGCAGGAGCGAATCCGGCTGGAAAAAGAGTTGCGCGCGCAGGTACCTACCGACCACTTTATCCTCTTCTATCAACCCATCGTCGATGCTCAGTCCTTGGAAATCTGCGGTGCAGAAGCGCTGGTGCGCTGGCACCACCCGACGCGGGGTATTCTGCCGCCCGGTGAGTTTATTGGTATCGCAGAAGAAATTGGATTGATCACCGAGATTGACTCCAGGAGTCGCCTGCGAGCCTGCCACCAGTTGGCACAGTGGCGTAAAGAGAAGCGCGTGAATGATTCGTTCAAGGTGAAATTCAATGTATGCGCGCAGCTGCTGACAGATGAGGAGCTGCATCAGGACATCAAAGATGATCTTATTGACTGCGGTTTACCAGGCCACTGTGTGGGGCTGGAAGTGACGGAGTCGGTGATGATCGATAATTTTGAACGCACCGCGAACCTGCTGCAGCAGATTCAATCCTTCGGCGTAGAGATCTCGGTGGATGATTTCGGGACGGGCTATTCATCCATGGCTTATTTAAAGTCCCTGCCGGCGCGGACCTTGAAGCTGGATCGTATCTTTGTGCAGGGTATACCCGATAATGCCGCCGACTGCCGCATCCTGCGTGCAATGATAGAGTTTGCTAAACGGCTGGATTTAACTACCATCGTAGAAGGCATAGAAACCTGGGAGCAGGCTCAGATGTGCCGCGAATTTGGGGCCGATCTGCTGCAAGGATATCTGTTTTCCAAGCCAGTATCCCCTGAAGCCTTTGAGCATCTGCTGGCAGAGCATAATCCAGGGGCATGGCTGGAGCGGCTGTCTATTGCAACCCGATCCAGGTCTTTCTCTTCTTGGATCAACTGAGAAGCCTGGATTTCTCAGGCGATCCAGATGGCCCTTCCCAACGCGGCGTTGGCAAATACAGCTGCGCCCGCGTCTCGTATGTACGGCGACTATCTCATAAAACCTTCTCCTTTCTGAAAGCTGCAGCCTGCCCCTGACATTGCTTACAATAGCGCTTGTCTTTTTCTGCCAAGTTGCGCAGGATCGCACTCGGAAAGCCCCTATGAATGAGGACCATCTATGCTAGAGACAGCACTTTCATCATTATCCGGACTGCCGGCCTTTCTGATTTATTTCGGTGTGGCGGTTGTTCTGTTACTTGTGTTCACGCTGGTTTATACCTGGGTCACACCCCATAACGAGCTGGAGTTGATCCGCGCGAATAACGCCTCGGCAGCTATCGCCTTCGGTGGTGCGGTGATAGGTTTTGCCTTGCCGCTGTCAAGTGCCATCAGCAATTCTCTGTCGTTGCTCGATTGCGCCATCTGGGGTCTGGTTGCTCTGGTAGTACAGGTGCTGACATTTATAGCCTTGCGGATACTGCTCAAACAGCTGCCGGAGCGGATTGCTCAAGGCGAAATTGCTGTGGGAATCTTTGCAGCTGCCAGCGCAATCGCTGTAGGAATATTAAACGCCGCGTGTATGACTTATTGAGGAGCTTGAGATGAAACGCAGCAAAAAAGTCGCCTTGATGTTGATGGTACCCACTACCACGATGATGCTCGCCAGCTGCGGCGAAGATCCTGCGGAGGCGGTGGTGTTCAGCAGTCCGGAAGAGTGTGCGTCCATGGTGACTCAGGTTGCAGCGGAGCAGTGCTATGCGGACTTTAAGGCAGCGCAGGTTCTGCATCCTCAGGTTGCTCCCAAGTACGTTAACAAGAGCGAGTGTGAAAACGATTTTGGTGCTGGTCAATGCGAGCCAGCACCGCAGCAGCACGCCAGCGGTTCTTTTTTTATGCCCTTGATGATGGGATATATGGCGGGCCAGATGTTTAACCGGCAGGGTGGTGCTGCGCCCGCCCAGCAGCCGCAACAACAGGAACGACCAGTGGGCACCAGTGGTGCGGTCGCGGGTACTGCAGCCAATCCGCGCAACGGGGTACGTGCGCAGCCGTTATATAAATCCCGTGATGACCGCGGTACTTTCCGTACCGCTAACAATACACCAGTGGCGAGGCAGACAGGGCCGGTAATGGTGCGCCCGTCGCAGGTGCAACCCCGTGCAGGACAGTTTGCTCAGCGCGGCGGTTTCGGTGCTCAGGCTGCCGCGCGCAATTCCTACGGCGGTTGATTCATGAAGCGTGTCGAAACAACAGAACGTCCGCAATGGCGGGATTACGCGGAGAGTGTGGGATTTCATTTTCACACCTTTGACGGTGAGCCCTACTGGGATGAGACGGCCTATTACCAGTTTACCCTGCAACAGATTGAAGAAGATCTTGAAGAACCCACGGAAACCTTGCATGAGATGGCAATGGATCTCGTGAGCGAGATCGTGCGTGATGCGGAAAAATTGCATCAGCTCGCCATCCCGGAGATGTTCTGGAATCACATCTATAACAGCTGGACCAATGGTGATCCACATTTATACGGTCGAATGGATCTGGTATACAACGGAACGGGTCCCGCAAAGCTGCTGGAACTCAACTACGATACGCCGACCTCACTGTTTGAAACCGGTTTTTTCCAATGGGTCTGGCTCGAAGAAAAAATTCGTCGGGGTGAATTGCCAGAGGCTGCCGATCAGTTCAATTCCCTGCAGGATAAACTCGAAGAAGCATTCAGCACGCTCTCCCTGCCACAACCGTTCTATTTTTCCAGCGTCAGCGGACATATTGAAGATAAAGGCACTGTCGATTATCTGCTGGATATTGCCCGGCAGGCGGGTATGGATGCACGTTATATCGCCATCGAAGATATCGGCGAACAGGACGGTCAGTTTGTCGACCTGGACGGCTATCCTATCACCGGTCTGTTTAAGTTGTATCCCTGGGAATTTATGGTGCAGGAGGCTTTCGGTAAGGCCGTCCGTACTTCCAATACGTTATGGCTGGAGCCCAGCTGGAAGATGTTGTTGTCCAACAAGGGCATACTGCCGTTGTTGTGGCAAAAGTACCCCGAACATCCCAATCTGTTGCCGGCATTTTTTGAAGACAGCTCCGAGCCTTTGCGTAATGGCTGGGTGCGCAAACCCTTGTTTTCCCGCGAGGGCGCCAATGTTGAACTGATTACGGAAAGCGGAGAGAAAGTGCAGGCAGCGGGACCCTATGATGACGGGCGCTACATTCGCCAGGCGTTATGTCCTCTGCCAAAATTCCGCGATGCTTACCGCAACGCAGACTGTTACACCATGATCGGCAGCTGGGTGGTTGGCGACAGCGCAGCGGGTATCGCGATCCGCGAAGACAACACTTTGATTACCAAAGACAGTTCCCGCTTTTTGCCGCATATCATCCTGGATTAAATCTGCTTAATGACTGATTCGCCACCGGCGGGGTCGCCAGCCGGTGGAGATCAGTACGCCGCCGATCACCAATGCCATTCCCAGAATCTGCAACGGCAGGGGCATGCTTCCGAGTGCAAGATTTACCAGCAGCGTAAACACCGGAACCATATTGAAGGCTACGGCTGCACGGTCCGGACCAAAGGCGTAAACGCCCCTCAGCCAGAAAATATAAGCGAACACCGAGCCGAACACCGACATATAAATCAGGATGGCATGGGTGGTGAAACTCAATGAGGGAATCACCGTCAGCGGATCTTCAAGCACCAGTGCCGCCAGGATGAGTGCTATTGCGCCGACGCTGACAGTCCAGCGCGCGAACTGCAGCGGCGGGATATGTGCAGCAAATTTTTTAGACCCGACACTGTACAGACTCCACACAAAACAGGCCAGCAGCATCCAGGCATCGCCGATGGCAATGTGCAGCAGTCCGAAATTCCCGCCGGTAATGACCAGGCTGACGCCCACAAATGCGATGATGATTCCCAGGTATTGAAAGCCGCGTATCCTGACTGGTAACAACCAGGTGGACAACAGCAGCGACACCATCGGTGACAGAGCCATGATCAAGGCGGCATTAAGTGCTGAGGTAGTTTGCAGTGCTGTAAAGAATGCGTAATTAAAACCAAACACCCCAATAATTCCCAGGAGTATCAAGACTACCAAATCAGTGGGGCCCAACCGCATTTCTGTCTTGCTTTGAAAGAAACGAATAGCCAGGAAGCCCAACAGGGCTATGGCAAAACGTTCAGCGCCGGCGGTCAGTACCGGGACTTTATCTGCAATTGCATGGCCAGCATTAAAGTTGCTGCCCCAGAAAAACGTACTGGCAATGACCATTAACCAGATGGCTGGACGGGAAGATGTCATGCGGGTGATTTACCTTATTTGAACGACGGAAAGAGGACGTCAGATGTCCCGCACGACGCGGCATGGATTACCCAGTGCAACAACGCCGGCGGGGATGGAACGGGTTACGATGCTGCCGGCTCCGATTACACTTTTTTCTCCGATAGATACGCCGGGCATGACAATGGTCTGGCCTCCCAGCCAGCAGTCATCACCTATGGTGATAGGTGATGCCAGTACCATTCCTGCAGCGCGCGCGCCAGCATCCAGCGGATGAGTGGTGGTGTACAAATGTACACCCGGCCCGAACTTGACGCGCTTACCAATGCGGATATCCACAGCGTCCAGCATCAGACAATGATGGTTCGCATAAAAATCTTCACCAATATAGATGTGACTGCCATAGTCACAGAAGAAGTCCGGCTCGATGAAAGGGTTATCCGCCTCAGCGAAGAGCTGCGCATACAGCAGTTGCCGGGCCTTACGTTGATCGGCACGCAGATTGTTCAACTGCTGACACAGGTGCTTGGCCCGCTTGCGGGCCGCAAGGCGTTCCGGTTCGAAGGGATTGATCGAGATCAGTTTAGTCAACGCAGGATCACTCAGTAACGCTGGAATTGTGAGGGCAAGTCTAGCAAGATATCAGCGGTGCCAGAAGTTAAAAAAGGTAGTGAGTATGCATCCAGCACAGGCGGCGATTATCCAGTGGCTTAACGAGGTTGTCATCGGCCTCAATCTGTGTCCATTTTCCGGTAAGCCGACACGGGAAAATCGTGTGCGCTTCTATGTGAGCGAGGCTACCGATGAGGAAAGCCTGTTGAATGAGTTACAACAGGAGATGGAGCTGCTCGACCAGCGTCCGGCAGAAGAGATTGAAACAACACTGGTGATTGTCCCCGAACTGTTACAGGATTTTTTTGATTACATGCAGTTTCTGCAGTGGGCGAACCAGCTGCTCAAACGCATGGACTGGCAAGGGGTATATCAGCTCGCAAGCTTTCATCCCGCGTATTGCTTTGCCGGCGCAGAGCCGGACGACCCTGAAAATCTGACCAACCGTGCCCCTTACCCCATCCTGCATATCATCCGTGAAGCCAGCCTGAGCAAAGCATTAGAATATTTTCCCGACGTGGACGATATCCCTGATAACAACCGCGCGCGGGTTGCTGCATTGACAGAGGCGGAGCGCCAGAAACTTTTTCCTTACTTGTTTCGCAAATGATTGTCAGGCCTCCGGAGTTCATCTGTGTTAATTTCTCCGAGGCCCCCAGATTATTTCACCAGCGTAATCTGCTCTTCTGTGATCAATATTTTTCGCTGCTTATACAAGGTACTCAAGGCGTTTTTATACTTGCCTTTGCTGACATGATACTGACGATAAATGGCTTCAGGGTCGCTTTTATCCGTCAAGGTTGAAACGCCATGGTTGGCAGCCAGATGGGCGAGGATTTTTTCTGCCAGCTCATCTTTTCCCTTGTGGGATTGCAGCTGCAGGCTCAGATCAATCTTCCGGTCGGGGCGAATGTGCTTAATGTAACCCTGCAGGGTTTCCCCATAAGACAAGGGCCGGAAGGCATCATCGCGAAAGATCAGGCCCAGGTGCGTCTGGTTGATCACGGCCTTGTAACCCATATCACTGCGCCCACAAATCAACAGGTCCACCTGCTGATGGATTTTTAAGCCGCTTGCACGCTCCTGCAGGTGATGACTCAGCTTGGAGGAGGCGGTAATCCGGTTGGTGTAGCTGTCGAGATAAACTGTCACCACGTAAGAGCGGCCAATCTCCATGGGCTTGTGCTGCTCGTTGTAAGGCACGAGCAGGTCCTTGGGTAATCCCCAATCCAGGAAGGCGCCGGCAGCATTGACATCCGTCACCTTCAGAAGAGCACATTCACCGACCATTACCCGCGGCTTGAGCGTGGTGGCGATGATGCAGTCATCGGAGTCGAGATAGACAAAAACTTCCAATTCATCACCAATCGCCATGGCTTCGGTGACGTAGCGACGGGGCAAAAGAATGTTGCCGAACTCTCCACCTGCCAGCAGCAGGCCTGCATCTATCCGCTTCACTGCCTGCAAGCGGTTCATCTGTCCAATTCTGACCATAACTAAAGCCTTACTAAACTACATTCAAAGGTGGCTAGTGTAGGCGGTTGGAATGGTCGTGACCAGCCAGGGAGGCAATAAATGCCAGACATAAAAAAAGCCGCATCGAGATGCGGCTTAAACGGACTTACACACACTTTGTTTAGTATTGGTACGGCTGAATCTTCACATAGTCACTGTAGATACCGTCGGTATCGATAGTCGCGATGTAGAACTCGTAGTTGCCGGACAAGTTACCGAAGCTGTATCTGTCTACATTACCGTCGTTGACCAGGACAAAGGTAAATTTGCTGTCGCCAACTTTTCTGTATTTGATCTCGTAACCACCGATTTCATCTAGCTCCAGGTAATCACCGTTCTCACGCTCTGTAGGGATGTACCAATCCAAAGTCACACCGCCACCAACTGCTCCGGTAGAGCTTGAAGAACTGCTGGAGCTTTTAACACTGGAGCTGCTTGAGCTTTTGACGCTGGAACTGCTTGAGCTCTTAACACTGGACGATGACTTGCTGCTGGTGCTTGAAGAGCTGCTGGAGCTGGGCGGATTAGTTGACTCGGTTGACTGGTAACCGAAGACTTCAAATTCCCAGATCGAGTAACCCCACTCGGTAGCTCGCTTGGTTCCGTTCATGCGAACGTAGCGTCCCTCACCTGACATTTGGAGATTGTCCACACCACCGTCACCTGAAGTGGTTGAGTAAATATTGGTCCAGTTGCTGCCATCGCGGGAAACCTGGATTTGATAACCGCTGGCGTAGGCTGTTTCCCAATGGATTTTTGCACCAGTAATCACATAGTTGGAACCCAAATCGATAGCGATCCAGTTTTTGTCGGAAACGCTGCTGGCCCACCGTGTGGAGGTACTGCCGTCGTTCACATTTTTGGGAGCGAGGCTCGCACTTTCATAGGAAGATGCGGTTACCGCTTTTTTCTGTGAAATCTTGCCCGGTTTCGGCGCTGTGTAAGCTGAACCATAAACTTCAAAATCCCACAGCGAGTAGCCCCATTCAGTTGAACGTTTCAAACCGTTCATGCGTACATAGCGAGCGGTTCCGGAAACACTTACTTCGTCTATACCGCCGTCACCATTTTGTGTGGTGTACACAGTTGACCAGCTGTTGCTGTCATTGGAAAACTGAATTTCATAGCCTTTTGCATAGGCAATTTCCCAGTTCAATTTGACTTTGTTGATGTTGTACTGTGAACCAAGGTCAACATAAATCCAGTTTTTTTCGGTATGTGCGCTGGCCCAGCGAGTATAAGAGTTTCCGTCAAAAGCATTGGACGGACCAAGGCTTGCATTCTCGCTGCTGGAGGCTATCACAGGCTTGTTCAAAGCCAGATTGGTATCAGCAAACGCCGAGAGTGAAGTTAAGGAAACAGCAAAAGAAACAGCGCAGAGAAGGAAACGTGAATTGCTTGATGAAAATGTCATATCTGCCTCAGGAGTTATCGAAAATTCGCTAGTTCCTGATGACAAGACCCCATCAAGTATCAATAGGCATACCCATGCGGACTGATGCTATCGATCAGGAACGAGCGAAAAAATGAATAGAAAATTTTTGAATGTAACCCTGAGCTATTCATTCATTCGACTCCATTCACCCGCGAAATAGCATCTTGAAAAAACGATGTGGAAAAGTAAAACAGTTTCCGTGAAAGTGGTGGTGAATCCTCTGACTCACCTGCATCCCTTGGCGAATAGATTAGCAGGTCTCTGCTGATGGTCAATTGCTGGTCGAATGCGAGAATCCTGAGTGTCTCCGGGTTCGGCTATTGACAGGTTGAATAAAATTGCTCCAGAAAAATTAAAAAACTGCTTATAACCGGCTAATGAATCTATTTTAAAAAATACGCGAGGCAGGTCTCAAAAACGCTTCGTTAATAATGGGTATCGCGCCATATGGCGCCCACATTTTGGTATTTGAATTCAGGGAGAATTATCGGCGGGATAGGTATCTATGTGCAGTGTCGCACCAAACTACGATAACCAAAAGGCATTACCAGCATAACGGATATTTTTCATAACGATTATGCGATGACGACACGGATATTTAGTGATGTAGTTCTAAAAACTGAACTTGCTAAGATTTTATATATATAACCAGAAAATATTTAGAAATAAATCGTTTAAAAATAGGGAAAATTGGCATCTGAGCTTACGTTCTACAATAAGAAAAATAAGGCTTAGAGCGAAATCTGCTCATTTATAACAAAACAAGCGAAGCGCAATTTTAAGAAATCTTTATGCATTGCGCTTTGCTTGTTTATTAATGGCGTCAGATTCTGTTACCAACTGGTAGGTTTTGGGTTGCGTTCATCGAAGCCGGTTTGGTGCCAGTAGGGGTAAATCGGGCGCTTATAACTGGCTTGATCGAGATATGCGATTTCATCGGTGGTCAGGGACCAGCCCAGCGCCCCCAGATTGTGTTTCATCTGTTCCTCATTGCGTGCACCCACCACGATATTGGTTACCGTCGGGCGGTTCAGCAGCCAGTTGAGCGCTACCTGAGGAATCGTCTTGTTGCGATTCTTTGCAATAACTTCCAGTGCATCAATGACGTGAAACAGGTAATCATCATCTACAACCGGGCCGCCGTCACTGCCTCCCGCTGCAATGCGGCCGCTGGTTGCTGGCTGGCCCCGTTTTAGTTTACCTGTCAGGCGGCCCCAACCTAGAGGGCTCCACACCATGGTCCCTACTTTCTGATCAAGTGCAAGGGGCATCAGCTCCCATTCATAATCGCGCCCAATCATCGAGTAATAGCCCTGATACACCACGTAACGAGCCAGACCATATTTTTCTGACGTGGCCAGCGATTTCATTAAATGCCAGCCTGAAAAATTTGATGCGCCGATATAGCCGATCTTGCCGCTGCTGATTAAATCGTCCAGCGCACGTAAGGTTTCTTCTACCGGTGTCAACGCATCAAAGCCGTGCATAAAATAAAGATCAATATGATCTGTGTTTAAACGGCGCAGGCTGGCTTCACAGGCGCGGATAAGATGATAGCGTGAAGAGCCTTTATCGTTGGGGCCGCTGCCGGTGGTAAAGGTTGCTTTCGTGGAAATTAAAGCCTGGCTGCGTTTACCTTGCAGAGCCTTGCCTAAAATTTCTTCCGAAGCTCCATCTGAGTAAACATCTGCTGTATCAAAAAAATTAATTCCGTTATCAAGGGACAGATCGACCATACGTGCGGCTTCATCCACCTGCACCTGGCCCCAGCGTTTAAAAAACTCGCTGGTACCTCCGAAGGTGGCTGTGCCTAAACTGAAAACAGGAACTTTAAGGCCGGAATGACCTAACTGACGATACTCCATGATCTGCTCTCCAGGGATTGAATGACATCAGGCCAAAAACGGTATATCAGATAAGGTGGAAAATAAAGCAGACTTTTCAGCGGCAGTACAATGATGAGGCGCATTAAAAATAACAGCGGTACAAAGCTGACAGGACTCTGCCAGCTTTGCCGTTGCTTATTAAAATTTCCAGTTAGCCTGTACGCCGACAATATCAACTTGTGCATCATAATCACCGAACACGCGGTGGCCCGTCTGGGAGTCGATATTGGCAATACTGGCATCGTCCACGAACAGATGGGCGTAGCCGACATCGACGGAGACGTCCTGCGAAATCGCATAGTTAAAGCCCAGGCTTAACCAGGTGCGATCCTGATCAGGAATACGCGGGTTTGCAATGGCAGGATCTTTTTGCGGCGCTTCATCGATGGCAATGCCGGCGCGCCAGGTCCAGGCATTACCGGGTTTAAAGGTTACACCCAAGGCATAACGCATGGTGTCATCGTATTGCAGATGGAGCTGACTGACGGTAATACCATTTTCTGTGTTGACGATATCAATGGTGTCGATGGAACTCCATTGAGTCCAGGCGATGTCTCCATGTAAAGCCCAACGTGAATTAAGCTGTTGAGTGAAGCTGAAGGTCAGCGTGTCGGGCAGTTCGATATCGGCCGCTGCATCGCCATCCAATGCTGTCAGTGTTGCTGCGCAAATAGTACCTGTAGTTGGCGCTGGTGGGGTGCCGGTGGGATAACCTGCACCAGGCGTGCAGGCTGCGTTCAAGGCAAAGCGCGCATCGCCCTCCAGCTCGAACTTGGCGCCCTGACGCCATACCAGTCCAAAGCTGGTACTTTCTGTGGGGCTGAAGAAGGCACTGACATCGGCAACGAATGCATGGTCTGAACCTTCGATCTTCGCACTGCTGTCAGTAGCAGGATTTGGATTAACCCCGAAGGTCGAATCCACCTGACTTTCCAGAATCACCTCCGCACGCTGATAGCTGACTCCCAGACCCAGAGCAAAGTTTTCTGCAAGCTCATAAGCGAAGGTTGTATTAAAGCTGGCAATCTCCAGGTCGCTGTAGGTGGCGAGATAACGGCCCATCCAGTCTCTGCCGTAATCGCTGGCCAGACCGAAGGGACCATTCAAACCCAGGCCGAGAGTGAGTCGATCATTGATAGGGTGCACATAGTAGGCATTGGGAATGACACCGGTCTCGTCCGTCCTACTTTCGATCCCATTGGTATTTGAGGCCTGATCTCTGAATTTGGATTCGGTAAATACGAGATTGGCGCCCAGCGTAATATGACGACCTTCCAGCTGACTGATACCTGCAGGATTAAAGTAAACACTGGTGGCATCCATGATGTTGGATGCTGTACCTGCAAAAGCATTACCCAGATGCGAAGGGCTTTGCTCAAGCAGTTGAAATGATGACGCTAATGCCAGGCTTGGCATGGTGGACAGGATAGCGAGGGCGAGGCTGGATCTGCGGGGCAATGTGGTGATCATACTTCCTCCATTTCTGCTGCGCTGCAGCAGTCGATCTGAATGGATAACAACCTCTACGCATGAAATTTTTTATCGGCGTAAAGGGTTGTGACGGCATAACGATGGACAGGAGTTATTGTGACAAACACTCTCGCACAGAAACCGGTTGAAGAGTGTTCGTTAACACACAAATAAGGGTAAAAATGGAGGTGACTACACTGCAAGTACGCGAGAGCTGTTCATCCTTAAACACCAGCGAGGAAATAATATTGGATCTATTACAGGCGATTTTTATGCTGATAAATGAGCTCATACAACGCAGGTAACACCAGCAGCGTGAGTAATGTAGAGGAAAGAATCCCACCGATCACCACCGTAGCAAGAGGGCGTTGTACTTCAGCGCCGGTGCCGGTATTCAATGCCATGGGAATAAAACCAAGACTGGCAACCAGAGCAGTCATCAAAACCGGTCGCAGTCGTGTCAGAGCGCCCTGAACAATGGAAGACTGTAGTGCATCTGGTGCATACATGGTCTGTTCCCAGAGTCGACGTATAAATGACAGCATCACCAATCCATTCAACACAGCGATGCCCGACAGGGCGATGAAGCCGATCCCCGCAGAGATGGACAACGGCATATCCCGCAACCACAGGGCAAGCACGCCGCCTGTCAGCGCCAGAGGCACTCCGCTGAAGATAATCAGCGCATCACGTAAGGAACCGAAAGCCAGCATCAACAAACCTATGATCATCAAAAGTGTTAGCGGGATGACCAGCATCAGACGTTGACTCGCCGATTCCAGCTGTTCAAAGGTGCCGCCGTAATCCATCCAGTAACCCACCGGCAGTGTCACGGCTTCATTGATGCGAACCTGTGCTTCTTCAACAAAACTGCCCAGGTCTCGGTTGCGGATATTCGCAGTGATGGCGATAAACCGTTTACCATCTTCACGACTGATTTGATTCGGAGCTTCCGTCCAGATCACCTCTGCAACTTCATGGAGCGGGACGTAATCTGATGTACTTCCTGCTGGTAATGGGATGGGGAGCTGTTCATAACCTGAAATGTCCCGGCGAAGAAATTCCGGCAGCCGTACCACAATCGGAAAGCGCCGATCACCATCAAAGATATGTCCCGCTTCCTCGCCTGCGATTGCGGCCGCCATCCAATCCTGCAGATACTCAAGGGTAATTCCATAGTAAGCCAGCGCATGGCGTTTAGGATTGATAGTCAGTATAGGAAGGCCGGTGACCTGTTCAACCCGCGGATCGGCAACACCGGGAATTTGCTGCAGCACCTGAAGGACATCTTGTGCGGACGACAGAAGCTGATTGAGATCATCACCATAGATCTTGATGGAAAAGTCAGTGCGCACGCCCGAAAGCAATTCATTGAAACGCATCTGGATCGGTTGGGTGAACTCGTAATTATTTCCGGGCAGCTCCATTAATGACGCTTCCATCTGCTCCACTAGATCAGCCTTGGTCCGTGAGGAGTCAGGCCAGTCGGAACGTCGCTTCAGGATGACGAAATTGTCTGCAACGTTGGGTGGCATGGGGTCGTTGGCGACCTCAGCTGTGCCGAGTTTGGCAAACACCTTATCCACTTCCGGGAAGGAAAGAAGCCGCTGCTCGAGCAGGCGTTGCATATCAACAGCCTGTTCCAGACTGGTGCCGGGAATGCGCAAGGCATGGAGTGCAATATCACCTTCATCCAGCTGCGGAATAAATTCCCGACCGAGACTGGTGGCCAGCCAGCCACATAAAAGAATCAGCAATGCTGCTGCAGAAACAACTGTGACACGCAAACGCAAAGCGTGGTGCAGCAGTGTTTCATATCTGGATTTCAAACGATGCATCAGGTTGTTCTCCTGCGCTTTTACTTCACCCCGCATGACCAGTGCGACAGCCGCAGGAATGAAGGTGATCGACAGGATCATTGCACTGACTAATGCCATCACCACCGTCAATGCCATGGGATGAAACATCTTTCCTTCGACGCCGGACAGGGAAAAGATCGGCAGGTAGACGAGCGTGATAATGGCCACGCCGAACAGACTGGGACGTATGACTTCATCTGTGGCTTCAAAAGTGAGGGTGAGGCGGCGCCTTAACGGAAGTGGCCCCTCGTTCTGCTGTTGTGCCTCGCCCAGGCGGCGCAAGGTATTTTCGACAATGATGACCGCTCCGTCGACAATCAAACCGAAATCCAGCGCACCGAGGCTCATGAGATTAGCTGAGACACCGGCTTCGACCATCCCGCTGATGGTCATCAGCATGCTGATGGGAATGACGGCGGCGGTAATCAAAGCTGCGCGTAAATTTCCGAGCAGGATAAACAGCACGGCAATCACCAGCAGGGCACCCTCCAGCAGATTTTTTTGCACTGTCCATAGGGTTTTATCCACCAGCGTGGTTCGACTGTAAACCGGTTCAGCAGTGACCCCTGCCGGTAAGCTTTGATTGATACGATGAAGTTGTTCAGCTACCTCACGGCTGACAGTGCGGGCATTTTCTCCTGCGAGCATCATCACCGTACCCAGTACAGTTTCCTGTCCGCCGCGGGTCGCCGCTCCGGTGCGTAATTCTTTGCCGAGCGCAACTTCAGCAATGTCACCAATGCGTAAAGGAACTCCATCCCGTGTGGTGACCACAACGCTCTCAATATCTTGAATATGATTCAGCTGGCCCGGCGAACGAACCAGTATCTGTGCACCGTTGTGTTCAACAAACCCGGCGCCTCGATTGCGATTACTGTTGCGCACGGCAAAGGTAATATCCTCCAGGGTAATGCCCCAGGCCAATAGCTGATGCAGGTTCGGAGTGATGTGGTATTGCTTTTCATGCCCACCAATAGTGTTGACTTCAACAACACCCTTTACCCGTACTAATTGCGGACGAATGATCCAGTCCTGGATTTCCCGCAACGTTGTAAGGTCATATTCTTGAGCCGCGTCACCGGTGGCTGTGAGTGTGTAGCTGAAGATTTCTCCTAACCCTGTGGTGACAGGGCCCATCACCGGACGCACGTCGTCAGGCAATTGTGTGCTGATTTGATTCAAACGTTCGCTGATCTGAGCACGGGCAAAATACAGGTCGGTGGATTCATCAAATACTGCTGTAACCTGAGATAAACCATAGCGCGACAACGAACGGGTAGAGGCGAGGCCGGGTATACCGGCGAGGTTATTTTCTACGACGTAGGTAATGCGTTCCTCCACCTCCAAGGGTGTATAGCCGGCCGCTTCGGTATTAATCTGCACCTGCACATTGGTGATGTCGGGCACCGCATCTATTGGCAGACGCTGATAGTTCCATAATCCCAATCCGCAGATCAGCAGAACGCAGAAGATAATCAGGCCGCGTCGTTCTATGGCAAAACGCACAAGAGACTGCATTTTCAGGCCTCCTAGTGCACATGGGCTGCACTGGATTTCTCCAGATCAGCCTTCAGCAGAAAACTCTGTTCCACGACGTAAACCTCTCCGGGTTGTAAACCGCTGAGTACTTCAATGAAGTGTGTATTGGCTTTTCCCAATACAACAGGTTGTGCTCTGTAGCGATCACCTTGCTGGACGAAGACAACGGGTTGATCATCCAGCGTCTGCACGGCCTGTTTTTCAATCAGCAGGTCGACTTTGTCTTCGGCGATGATGATCAGCGCTTCCACCACAGTGCCGGCAATGAGCTGCGCAGGGACATTGATCAAGGGTACATGAGCGGTAAGTGTGGGTGAGCTGCCATCACTGGCAGTGATGTACCTGATGGTGCCCTGCCCAGCAGGGGTGTGCGTACGATGATCACCGGGATAAATCAATACTTTCTGGCCCCTGCGAATCTGCGCCGCGTCCCGGGCAAAAACCTTCAGATCCAGTTCCAGCCGTGATGAGTCTGCCAGTGTGAACAACTCGGCTTCTCCAGTGTACTCTCCGACATTAGCGTGACGTTCAATAACGACTCCATCAATGGGCGACACTATGTCGTAGACACGCAGGCTGTCATTGGCCTCCACGCGTGCGACAAGGCTACCGGCTTTAACCTCATCACCGATACGCACGTTAACCTGACGAATCAGGCCGGGGAAGCGTGCGCGAAGATGACTGATATGCTCTGGGTCGGGTTTAAGCCGACCGAATAAGGTAATTGATTGCTGCAAGGTACCGCCGCTTGCCAGACGGGTTTTAATTCCAGTCTGGTGAGCCAGTTCGGTGGATAAATGCAGGTCGCGTTCCCTGTGCTCATGCTCGTGATGCTCATGTTCGTTGTGATGATCTGGCGATGCTGAAGCGGAAGACATCCCCCAGAGGGGTGCGCTTACAAGAAAAAAAATAGAAAGAATTTTCATGGCTGGGTTCCTTTGTGCAGCTGAGCAGCATCAGACAAAACAGCGCCGCTCAGGCGTTCCAGTTCGGTTCGCCAGTAATGGGCTTTTACGGCGGATTGAATCAAATCAAGCCGGGCATCCAACAGCTCCGATTGGGCCAGGCTCACCTCCATATAACTGTAACGACCTTTACTGAAGGCCTCGTCGCTCTCGCGCACGGCGCGGGCAAGCAGCGGCACAATCTCATTGCGCAGCAACTGCACGCGTCGGATTGCAAGTTGCTGCTCTTCCTGCAACTGCAAAAGCTGACTGCGCAGGCGAATAACGGCAGTGTCGTATTGCTGAATAGCGAGCTGATGTTGTGCAGCAGCCGCTTTGACGTCGCCAGCCGCTCGCTTCCGCGTTGACAGCGGTACATCAACACCGAATACCAGAGCCGTATCATCGCTTTCATTCAGGTGCCTGATGCCGGCACGCCACTCAAGGTTTAATGCGCTGTTGGTGCGCGCTAAACGCAGTTCGGCGTCCCGAAGACGTTTTTCATCCGCCAGCAATCGGAGATCGGGATGTTGATCCAGCAAGCGGAGAAGATCGTCGCGCATGACTGGCGTATCGAGATTAAACAAATTGCCTTGAGCGACGAACAACACATCGTCCGGCTCACCCCATAATTGACCGAGGGACGATTTTGCAATCCGCACAGCGCTTTCCGCTTCAGTGCGCGCCGTGTCCGCTTGAAGAAGAGCTGCCTGAGCGCGCAGTAATTCCGACAGGGGGGCGCTGCCGGCATCCGTGCGTCGCTGCAGATCCGTGACGCGTCGCTGCCAGAGCTGGTGTGACTGCTGATAAACCTGCAACGCTTCCTGTGCGGCAACCACAGCAATAAACCGCCGCGTGATATCCGCCAGCAACTCCAGCTCAAACAATTGCGCTTCGGTGGCGAGTGCCTGTTGCCGTGCCGTAACAACGGATTGACGCGCGGTCCGTTGATGCCGAGGTTCAATCACAGAAGACAGAGATAATGTCACCTCAGCGCTGCGGGCCTGTTGATATGCACCGCTGCCGGCAATATTTTCCACCTCTGCCGACAGTGTCAGCGGAGGTGATAATGCAGCGCTCTCCAGTTCGCCCTGGAGCGATTGCGCACGCAGCGTAAAGCTTCTGAGTTGCGGGTGTTGCTGCAGGCCCGCGCGCAGTGCATCGTGTAATGTCAGGGGACGCAGTTCAGAGGCTGTGACCGACATTGATGCACCAATCCACAGCGCAATGACTGCGCTGCGCAGTAGAAAACTATCCATAAGAACTCCAGCTCTTACCGAAGGTGTAGAGATAGGCGATGTGATAAATCAGCTGGAGAACGAGGGTGGGGCGCGCAGAGGAGGGTGTAAGAAGAAAATACTTGTTGCGGTGATTCGATGAGCTGCACGTGTAAATGGCTGACGAACGCCGTAAAGCATCAACGCGCAGACCAGCGCGATGATCAGGAAGGGTAAATCGGATTTGGTAAGTTTGAGTATGGACTCCACCAGTTCGGTATCCGTATCAAGATGTACTTCATCGTCATGGAGGTGATCCGGATGACCATCCAGCAGATCCATGTGCACCGACACCGGGGATTCCTGACCGTCAAAGCAGAGATGTCCGTGCAGACCGCCCCACATGGCGCACAACCAGACGATCAACGTCAGGAAGATAAATCGGCGGTGGCGGGAAATTTGATTGGGCACGGTGCATCCCTGGGATTCAGATGTGCCGACTATAGCGGATTATGCGGTGGGCTTGCCAGTTAACCGTGTTCGGTTGGCGAGGTGGGTCACAGCAGGGCGGATCAGTAGCACCTGATCCGCCCTGAGCAGTGGTTATTGCTGCTCGCGTGCAATCGCGCGATAGCCGATATCCTTGCGGTAGAAAACGCCATCCCAGGTAATTTTCTCAGCCAGCTGGTAGGCACGCTGCTGAGCTTCTGAAACGGTTTTACCCAATGCGGTTGCACATAGCACACGGCCACCATTGGTCAGTACCTTGCCTTCTTTGCTGGTGGTACCGGCATGGAACACCTTTTCACCGCTGACTTCGTCTGTGGGCAGACCGGAGATTACATCGCCCTTTTTATAATCGCCCGGGTAACCACCCGCCGCCAGCACAACACCGATGGATGCGCGCTCGTCCCAGTTGGCGGTGACTTTATCCAGATCACCTTTCAAGGCCGCCATGCACAGTTCCACCAGGTCGGATTGCAGGCGCAGCATGATCGGCTGAGTTTCCGGGTCACCGAAACGGCAATTATATTCAATGACTTTGGGATTGCCTTCCGCATCAATCATCAATCCTGCATACAGGAAGCCGGTGTAGGCGTTACCTTCGGCAGCCATGCCTTCAACGGTCGGACGGATAATGTCTTTCATGACGCGTTCATGTACCGCCGGTGTCACCACGGGTGCCGGGGAATATGCACCCATACCGCCAGTGTTGGGGCCGGTATCTCCGTCACCCACACGTTTGTGATCCTGACTCGTTGCCATCGGCAGAATATTTTTGCCGTCTACCATCACAATAAAACTGGCTTCCTCGCCTGCAAGAAATTCTTCAATCACCACACGATAACCCGCGTCGCCGAAGGCGTTGCCGGACAGCATATCGCGCACGGCATCTTCAGCCTGCTGCAGGGTTTCGGCGACGATCACACCCTTGCCAGCGGCAAGACCGTCAGCTTTCACAACGATAGGCGCACCTTTTTCACGCAGGTAAGCCAGTGCCGGTTCTATCTCGGTAAAGTTCTGGTATTCAGCGGTAGGAATCTTGTGACGTGCAAGAAAATCCTTGGTAAAGGCTTTGGAGCCTTCAAGTTGCGCAGCGCCCTTAGTGGGACCAAAACAGGGGAGGTTACGCTCATTAAAGAAGTCAACAACGCCCGCCACCAGCGGTACTTCCGGACCGACAATCGTCAGCCCGACATTGTTGGATTCAGCAAAATCAGCCAGGCGTGCAAAATCCAGGACGTCGATGGAAACATTGGCGAGCTTGTGATCGAGCAGGGTTCCGGCGTTACCCGGAGCGACGAACACTTTTTCAACCTGCGGGCTCTGCGCCGCTTTCCAGGCCAACGCGTGCTCACGTCCGCCGCTGCCAATAATCAATACGTTCATAAGTGGCTCTCTACCCGTAGGTCGGATCAGGCGCACAGCGCCGTCATCCGACATTTAATTATTAAGTTGCAATGACAGTCTGTGTCGGATTGCGGCGCTGTGCGCCTGATCCAATCTACATTCAGACCTAGGTATTAATGACGGAAATGGCGCATACCGGTAAAGACCATCGCCATGCCGTGCTCATCGGCGGCGGCGATGACTTCATCGTCACGCATGGAGCCGCCGGGCTGAATGACTGCCGCGATACCCACCTTCGCCGCGTTATCAATACCATCGCGGAAGGGGAAGAAGGCATCGGAAGCCATGACGGAACCTGCAACCTGCAATCCGGCATGCTCGGCTTTAATAGCAGCAATACGGGCGGAATTTACACGGCTCATCTGGCCTGCCCCAACGCCGATAGTCTGATTGTTTTTTGCATAAATAATCGCATTGGATTTCACAAATTTAGCGACCTTCCACGCGAACAGCAGGTCGCGCATCTCGGCTTCGGTGGGCACGCGTTTGGTGACCACTTTCAAGTCCGACTCGGTCACCATGCCGTTGTCGCGGTCCTGCACCAGCAATCCACCATTGACACGTTTGTAATCCAGTCCGCCGATGCGTTCACTGCTCCACTCGCCACAGGCCAGCAGGCGAACATTCTGTTTAGCCTTGACGACTTCAACGGCCGCAGCAGAAACGCTCGGAGCAATAATGACTTCAACAAACTGCCGCTCAATGATTGCTTTCGCCGTTTCTTCATCCAGCTCACGGTTAAATGCAATGATGCCGCCAAAGGCGGACTCAGGGTCGGTGGCGTAAGCAAGATCGTAAGCAGTTTTGATATTGCTGCCGATGGCAACTCCGCAGGGGTTTGCGTGTTTGACAATGACACAGGCAGGTTCAGCAAAAGACTTTACCGTCTCCAGCGCGGCATCGGTGTCTGCCACGTTGTTGTAGGACAGTTCTTTGCCCTGTAACTGACGGGCAGTGGCAATGCTGACTTCCTGAGGATTTTTTTCAACGTAGAAAGCCGCTTTTTGGTGAGGATTTTCACCGTAACGCATTTCCTGCGCTTTGATAAACTGGGTGTTGAAGGTGCGGGGGAAAGCTTCACTGCCGCCATCTACCAGTCGACCAAAATAATTGGCAATAGCACCGTCATAGGCTGCGGTGTGCTCATAAGCCTTGATCGCCAGATCAAAACGGGTTTTATAGGTGGTGCTGCCATTGTTGGCTTTTAACTCATCGAGAATAGCGGCGTAGTCCGAAGCATTTACCACGATGTTTACAAAAGCATGGTTCTTCGCTGCAGCGCGCACCATGGTTGGTCCGCCGATATCAATATTTTCTACGGCATCCTCCAGCGAGCAGTCAGCTTTAGCTACGGTTTTTTCGAAGGGGTATAAATTGACCACCACCATATCAATGGCGTTGATGCCGTGCTGGCTCATCACCGCATCGTCCTGTCCGCGACGGGCGAGGATGCCGCCGTGCACCTTTGGGTGAAGGGTCTTTACGCGGCCATCCATCATCTCCGGAAAGCCCGTGTAATCAGATACCTCAACCGCAGGAATCTTGTTGTCGGTGAGCAGGCGGTAGGTGCCGCCGGTGGATAAAATTTCCACGCCTTGGGCGTGCAGAGCCTGTGCAAATTCCACAATGCCGGTTTTATCGGAGACGCTGATTAAAGCGCGCTTGACGGGAACAAGATTAACGCTGGACATGTTGGTGATATTTCCCCATGGTTAAACAGAATTGAAAACTGTTAAAAAGCAAAAGGGGTGGTTTTTATTCCACCCCTTCTATGGGAGACGCTGGTTCGCGCTCCGCGATACCGCCTTAGAGCAGGCCGTATTGCTTTAATTTTTTACGCAGGGTTCCGCGGTTTAAACCCAGCACCTGCGCAGCGCGGGTCTGGTTGTGACGGGTGTACTTGAGCACTATTTCCAGCATGGGCGCTTCAACTTCAGCCATCACCATGTCATACACATCGCTCACTGGCTGGCCATCAAGGTTCTGGAAATAATTTTCCATGGCCTGCTCTACGCAACCACGCAGAGATTGTGACTGAGCTGCCTGAGCAAAGCCCGTAGCAGTCGTGGTGGCTGGGGCTTCTGTCATAAAAGTTGCTGTGTTCATGCCGCTATATCCTCTTTCGTAATCAGCTGTTCAAAGAACGTTTGAACGCTGGCATGTTGTTCTTCTGCGTTTTCAAGACGATTGAACTGTTGGCGAAACGATTCACTGCCAGCGACGGTTTGCAGATACCAGCCCACATGTTTGCGGGCGATACGTGGCCCCATTACATCGCCATAGAAATCGTACAGTTCACGCAGATGGCTACATAGAATTTCTCTGACTTCCGTCAGAGAGGGTTCAGGTAATTGTTCACCTGTACGCAGGTAATGCTCTATTTCGCGGAAAATCCAGGGCCGCCCCTGAGCGGCCCGCCCGATCATGACCGCATCTGCTCCAGTATGATCGAGCACCTGACGCGCCTTGATGGCTGAGTCGATATCGCCGTTGCAGAACACCGGAATATCGACTGCCTGTACCACGGCAGCTATCGTGTCGTACTCAGCTGCTCCCGTAAAACCACAGGCGCGGGTGCGTCCGTGAACTGCGAGAGCAGCAATACCATTGTCCTGTGCGATTCGTGCAACGCGCACAGCGTTACGTTCTTCCATATCCCAGCCGGTGCGAATCTTGAGGGTCACCGGAATATCCACGGCTGCGACCACAGCACGCAGAATGTCATTTACCAGTTGTTCATCTTTCAATAAGGCCGAGCCCGCTGCTTTCTTACAGACTTTTTTGGCGGGGCAGCCCATATTGATGTCAATAATCTGGGCTCCGTTGTCTGCGTTCAAGCGCGCTGCCTCGGCCATCATCTCCGGGTCACCACCGGCGATCTGCACCGATATGGGTGCGATTTCGCCGCGATGATCCAAGCGCAAGCTGCTCTTGCGGCTGCCCCAGAGTTCCGCATTGGCAGTTACCATCTCAGAAACCACCAGCCCCGCACCCAGCTTCCGGCAAAGCTGCCGAAAGGGGCGGTCGGTTACCCCGGCCATAGGCGCGAGGATGACCTGACTGTCGATCTGATAGGGACCTATCCGGAACACATGGCGCTCCATTGGATGAGCAGATTGCAAAAAATGATGGAGGATCTCGCTGTTACCAGCGGCGTGCCAAAGCTGTTATCCCAAGATAGGACTCACAACCTCTGGCCCATGGATTTTTGCGTTAAGGCACCTGCGTAAAAGGGCCGCCATGATACCTGTTTGCATCGTTAATGGGAACGTGGAAATTGCGCAAAGTGGCGTTTTTTTGAGCGGTTGACGGCCGTCACGACAAGTGGCTGGCTTGTCAATATCTCCAGTAGATTATTCGGGAATATACGCGTGGTAATTCACAGCATCAGAGCCAGGATCGACCAGCTCCAGGGTCAGGTGGACCGGTTGGTTCTGGGGCATCAGGCTGCGGCCTGCCAGCTCTCCGCGGAGGTATTCCTGCGGCTTGAAGCGTCGTGAGGCGACCGGTTGGTCCTCAATGGTGCTGAATGCCAGGATGAGGTCGGGGAAGGGCTGCTGAAAGCTGGCATTATTGAGCAGGATGGCATCCACAATTAAAGCGTTATCCAGCCGGGGGTGATTGCGCACCACCAGGTTGTAAGCCCGGATTTTGCTGCGATCCACCAGTGTTGGCAGTTTACAGCCAATAACCGAACAGGCGCTTTCGTAGAAACTGCGGTAGGGTTCGGTGCGGTTCAGGTTGTCGAACTGCAGCCAGGCCACCTGGATAAACAGGACCAGTACCATCAGCAGCGATAACCCGCCCCACAGGGCTTTGCCAGAGCCTTCACGCTTGTGCCGGGCGGTCATCTCCACCGGTTCCGGCGTAATGTTCATCAGCAGCGCGGCGCGGGATGAGTCAAAGGCGCGCAGGCCGGAGTCTTCTTTGCTGTGGTGATACATCGCCTGCTGGTAAAGCTGGTCGTCACGATAGGGCTGCGCGTGAATTTCCTCGGCTTCCTCGAGAGTATCGCTCTTTTCTGCCACGATATTAAAGATAGGCCCTTTAAACGGAACAGAGCTAGTCCGCGGTGCATCTGCTTCCTGCATCTCTTCATTCACGTCGAGATCTGTCGATGGCTCTTCGCTGTTGAACTCCTCTTCTTCCTGTCTGCGCTCTTCCTTTTCTGCGCGGCGGGCCGACAGGTTGATCTCTTCATCCGCTTCTTCAAGCAGCTCCATGGCCCAGGACTCGTCCGGGTCAATCTCGTCTTCTTCCGGCTCTGTCTGGCGGATCTCCCGGTCAAACAGTGATCCTGTCTGCTTTGGCAGATTTTCCAGGTCGAGGAAACCGTCGAATTCGTAGTCAGAGCGCTCCTCAGGCTCTTCCGGTACATCCATGTCATCGCTGATCAGAAAGTCGTCGTCCCCACTCAGCGCCAATTCCCGGTTGATGTCTTCCTGGCTGAAGGTCAACTTCCCTTCTTCTGCGGGAGGTGAGGCTGGCGTTTGCTCCGTGGAGGATGCGGCTGAGGGGGTGGGTTTTGCTGCAGCGGGGGCTGCCGTTGTCGGCGTAGCAGCAGGCGCTGGCTTGACTGCCGGAGTTGTCGGCTTCAGCGGAGCCTGAGCGGTGGGCTGCGCGACGGATGGCCGGGTCTCGGCAGGTCTGGCGGAAGACAGCGGGGCTGGTGCTGGCGTCGGTCTCTGAGTACGCGCCGATGCGGCACCAGTTACCAAGTGATCCTGCGCTTTGAAGATATGCAGACAGGAACCGCAACGTACTGCGCCTTTGGCAGACTGCAATTGTGCGCTGGTGATCCGAAAGGAAGTGGCGCACTTGGGGCAGCGGGTGACCATGTTGCTCATAGGCGGGTGTTGATCCTGGTTATCGACAAGACGCGGTGAATCAGTGTAGCTCCTGGCGCCAGCGGGGTAAATTCTTCCGCGTGGGAGTGTTAAGTACCACGCATTTAGCGGCTGCGGCGGCGGAAGCGAATTATGAGCGGGTTTTAGTCCCTGTCAATCTCACCCATTCATCCTGGCTGGTAATGGGATCAAAATCGAACCAGGGGGCATAAGCCGCCATGACTGTCTCAGCCTGAATACCCAGAATGCCCGACAGACAGATCTTTCCGCCGGGGCGGGTCAGTGCATTAAGGTCTGCTGCCAGTTCTGCCAGAGGGCCGGCAAGGATATTGGCCAGCACCACATCTGCCTGTATCTGTGGACAGCGACGTGGGAGGTAAACCGGCATTGCATCTGCGGGCAGATGGTTGCGCTTGGCATTCTCCGTTGTGGCGAGCAGTGCTTGGGGATCAATGTCTACACCGATTACCTGCTTTGCACCCATCAGGAGAGCGGCAATGCCCAGGATGCCGGAGCCGCACCCGTAATCGACAATCTGCAGACCGGTAAGGTCCTGCTGGTCAATCCATTGCAGGCACATAAAGGTGGTGGGGTGGGTGCCGGTGCCGAAGGCGAGACCCGGGTCCAGCATCAGGTTGATCTTGTCTGGCTCCGGTGGCTGCTGCCAGCTGGGGCAGATCCACAGGCGCTCGCCGCAGCGGATCGCGTGATAATTTTTCATCCATTCCCGCTCCCAATCCTTGTCTTCGAGCAGCTCCCATTTGTGCTCCGGCAACTCGTCGCCAAACACCTGCTGCGCCTGTCGGCTCGCCTCCGCTGTATCGACATCGGCGGTGTAAAGGCCGGTGATGCGAACCTCATCCCATAAAGGCGTTTCGCCGAGAGCCGGCTCGAAGATGGGTTGATCCGCCGCATCCTGCAGGGTGACGGATACAGCGCCGCTGGCCAGCAACGCATCCTCGATTTTTTCAGTCTGGGGACGATTGGCTTTAATCTTGAGTTGTAACCAGGGCATGGGAGTCTCGAACAGGAAAGGCCGGTCACAGACGTGACCGGCGCGGGGTTTTAGTTGGCGAGTTTCTTCTCGAGGTAGTGAATGTTCACACCACCTTTGGCGAATTCCGTGTCGCGCACCAGCATCTGTTGCAGAGGGATATTGGTACGAATGCCGTCAACAATAGTTTCGTCCAGGGCGTTGCGCATACGATTCAAAGCAATCTCACGGGTTTCTCCGTAAGTGATGATCTTGGCAATCATCGAATCGTAGTTGGGCGGAACTGTGTAGCCACTGTATAAATGCGAATCTACCCGTACACCAAATCCACCGGGGGCGTGGTAATTCTTTACCAGACCGGGGCAGGGCATGAAAGTTTTGGGGTCTTCGGCGTTGATCCGGCACTCAAAGGAGTGGCCGCGAATCACGATGTCGGATTGCTTGATGGACAGCTTTTCCCCTGCGCAGACGCGAATCTGTTCCTTAATCAGGTCCACGCCGGTAACCATCTCAGAGACCGGATGCTCTACCTGAATACGGGTGTTCATCTCGATGAAGTAAAAGCGCCCATCTTCGTACAGGAACTCAAAGGTACCTGCTCCGCGATAACCGATGTCTATACAGGCTTTTACGCAGGCTGCATAGGTAGCTTCGCGCACATCGTCAGGAATGCCGGGAGCCGGTGCTTCTTCCAGCACTTTCTGGTGGCGGCGCTGCAGAGAACAGTCGCGGTCGCCCAGGTGAATGGCATTGCCCTGTCCGTCAGACAGAATCTGAACTTCCACGTGGCGAGGGTTCTGCAGGAATTTTTCCATGTACACAGTGCCGTCGCCAAAGGCAGCTTTGGCTTCACCCTGGGTAACGTGGATCGAGTTCAGCAGAGCTGCTTCGGTGTGCACGACGCGCATGCCGCGACCGCCACCGCCAGCTGCAGCCTTGATGATCACGGGGTAGCCGATGCGACGGCCGATCTCAAGACACTTTTCCGGGTCGTCTACCGGCAGCGGGCCGTCAGAACCGGGAACAGTGGGAACGCCGGCCTTCTTCATTGCCTTGATGGCCTCTACCTTGTCACCCATCATGCGGATAACGTCGGGGTCCGGGCCGATAAAGACAAAGCCGCTTTTCTGTACCTGCTCGGCAAAATCGGCGTTTTCCGCGAGGAAACCATAGCCGGGATGCACAGCCACAGCGTCGGTAATCTCCATGGCGCTGATGATGGCTGGAATGTTCAGGTAACTTTTCGGAGAAGGGTTCGGGCCGATACAGACGGACTCGTCCGCCAGGCGCACGTGTTTCAAATTGCGGTCGACCTGGGAGTGGACAGCGACTGTCTTGATGCCCATCTCGCGGCAGGCGCGCAGTACGCGCAGCGCAATTTCGCCTCGATTGGCGATAAGAACTTTTTCAAACATAACCAGTTCCTTAAGCTCGTTCGTATAAACAGCGTCAGAGCGTGTTTGTTGGCTGGATAACTTAAACGATTGTCACGAGCGGTTGGTCAAATTCGACCGGTTCACCATCGCCGACCAGAATGGCTTCAATGACGCCGGCCTTGTCGGCCTCTATCTGGTTCATCATCTTCATGGCTTCGATGATGCAGATTACATCACCCACCTTAACGTGTTTGCCTACTTCAACGAATGCCGGAGAGCCCGGGCTGGGTGAGCGGTAGAAGGTGCCTACCATGGGAGACTTGACCACGTGGCCGTCGAAAGTTGCTTTGGCCGGTGCTTCGGCGGCGGCTGGTGCAGCGGCTGCAGCTGGCGCGGCAGCAGGGGCTGCAGCTGGAGCATAGCTCTGCACAGGGGCAGCGATGTATTGTGGTTGACCAGCATAGTTGCGGCTGATGCGCACTGATTCTTCGCCTTCTTTAATTTCCAGCTCGCCGATATCGGATTCTTCCAGCAGTTCGATCAGTTTTTTAATTTTGCGGATATCCATAGAGTCCTCTCTAGAACGGGGTTGTATGTGAATAGGGTTAGTGTTTCAACAACTGAAACGCGGCGCGCAGGGCCAACTCGTAGCTGGTAGCGCCAAAGCCACAGATGACGCCTTGGGCGACATCTGAGAAGTAAGAGTGATGCCGGAACGCCTCACGCTTGTGTACGTTGGACAGGTGCACTTCGATAAAAGGAATGTCTACTGCCAGAAGCGCATCGCGCAATGCGACGCTGGTGTGGGTAAACGCTGCAGGATTGATCAGGATGAAATCCACTCCCTCATTGCGCGCTTCGTGGATACGCTCAATAAGTTCGTACTCTGCATTGCTCTGTAAGGTCAGAAAATGATGGCCAGCTTCACGGCACAGCTCCGACAGTTGCTGGTTGATGGAATCCAGAGTTGCCGCCCCGTAGATTCCCGGCTCGCGTAAACCGAGCAGGTTAAGGTTGGGGCCGTGAAGTACCAGAATGGTAGCCATGGATTGGGTAATCCTGTTCTTGATGTTTACCTATGCAGAGGTTGAGCTGCTGCATTGGGTGTTACGTCAAACTTCGCCGAATTTTGAATTATTGGCTAAGACTAGTTGGGTTTTTGAGCAAATCAAACCGGAACATGCTTAAAACCGATTGAGTAGCTCCAAAAGTGTGGCGAGTTTGCCGCAAAAAAAAGGAGCTGTCCACGACTCCGCGAGAAATTTGCATAAATGTCGGAAATTCGCGGCAAGATTAAGGAAGTTAGGCAGTTAATTAGATTTTAATGTAAGCTTAACGGTGGGTTTCTGCGCCGAAGCCAGCACGTTTACCGCGTATTCGCAGGTGTTTCACGCTTATTTGCGTGAAACCCGCGAAAATAGCGTTAATTTCGGCGAATTAGTTGATAAAAGCGGTTTTTTGATTGCTGACGGATTCAATAACCCTTCCAGGGGTGAGCAACTGAGGCAAAATCTCAGCTTTTCCTTCACTATGAGGAGGGAACCATAAATACAGTGGAACGCCGCTGCGACCGTATTCAGCCAGCAGGCGGGTGATCTCAGGGTCACGATTGGTCCAATCTCCTTTCAATGTCACAACCTGATAATCATCAAAAGCCTGCTCAACTTCTTCGGTATGCAGCGTGAGCCGTTCATTAGCCAGGCAGGTCAGACACCAGTCGGCGGTGAGATTCACAAACACGGGCGTTCCAGCTGCGCGCAGTTGCTGCAGGCGCTCCGGCGAGTAGGCTTGCCAGCGCGAAGGCTCTATTGACTGATTGATCATCTGCCAGGGCAATACCAGTGCGCCTATCCAGGCTGCTGCTATTAATGTGCGGCGTACCCATTGCCATGGCCCCTCCGCTGAGCGGTTGAGCAGCCAGCAGCCGAAAGCGATGGCGACAGCACCGGCGGCGACAATCATGCTGGCGTCCACACCAGCCTGGCGGCCCAGTACCCAGAGCAGCCAGACGGCGGTGAGGTACATAGGGAAGGCCAGAAATTCTTTCAGGTTTTCCATCCATGCCCCCGGTTTCGGCAGGCGCTTGGCGAGGGCAGGCAGGTAGCAAAGCAGGAGTAACGGCAGGGCCATGCCCAGACCCAGGGCAGCGAAGATCGCCAGGCAGACCACGGCCGGCTGAGTTAACGCAAAGCCGAGAGCGGCACCCATGAACGGAGCGGTGCAGGGACTGGCCACGATAGCGGCCAGTACGCCGGTAAAGAAGGAACCGCTCAGGCCGGATTTTTGCGTAAGAGACTGGCCGGCGCCCATCCACCGGGTGCCGATGTTGAGCATTCCGGACAAGCTCAGTCCCATGACGAAAAACAGATAGGTTAAAGCTGCTATCAGGAGAGGTGACTGCAGCTGAAAGCCCCAGCCTATCGCTTCACCGCCGGCTCTTGCTAACAGCAAGGCCGCTGCAAATATTACAAAACATAATACGATGCCGGCGGTATAGACCCAGCCATGTAGAGGCAGGCGCTCTCGATCCGCCTGGGCAAGGCTCATGACTTTGATGGACAGCACCGGGAACACACAGGGCATCAGGTTCAGGATGATTCCACCGAGGATGGCGAAGAGAATGATGCTGAATAAGGAAGTCGATTCAACAGGGGAGGGCGTGTCAGGAGCTTCGATAAGAGGGTCCGCAGGGGGGGGCAGGATAGTCACTACCTTATTGTCCGGATCTACCTGCAGGTGGTCTGTATAAGGCGGGTAGCACAGCCCCGCGTCGGCGCAGCCCTGGGATTCCACCAGCAGATTGAAAGGTGCTGTGCCCGCCGGCAAATCGATTGTCAGAACGGCCCGGTCATAAAATACCGTCATATCCTTGGAGAAGAATTCATCGAACTTGGTAATCCCCTCGCTGAACCTCGGCGTGAGAGTCAGACCATTGCTGGCGTTCAGCTTGAAGCGCTCTTCATAGAGGTAATAAGCCGGTGCGATAACCCACTCGAGTATCAGCTGGTCATCCTGCAGGCGAGGTTGCAGCTGGAAAGCTTCGGTCACCAGCAGAAATTCATCGTCCGGAGCCAGGATGCTGGTGCTGAAGGTACTTTGCTTCGGAGCGAAGATATCCTGCGCCTGACCTGTGGCTGAGAACAGGCAGCCGAATACAACCGTAAAACAGGCAATAAGTCGAAAAAAGGACGCGTAAGGCAGATTCATGAGAGCAGGCATAGTCAGTGATTTCTTGTTGTGGGTTGGCATGCTCGAGAGGCAGGTTGGCGGGGATGCTGCAAATCCTAGTAGTATAGGCCCCGGTCTGATTCCCGAAACAATCCATGGCGGCAAGAGACGCCCGGAAAATTCTAGCGGATTAGACAGACTTTGGTGTGTTGGTTCACACAACTTTTAGCTCCGTCTGTCATCCTGTTCAAGAGATTTTGATAGATTCTTATCATTGAATCCTGTTGTGGTTGAATTTCTTTATATCAGAGAAGCCTGTTTTATGCATAAAGTGATGTGTCAATTGCTGGTTGTCAGCGTATTTTCGATGATGCTTGGGGCGTGTCAGACCTCGCCCAGGCCAGCCCCGGAAACAGCGGCCCCCGTCGCCACCGCTGCGTCGCAGCCGCGCCCGGCTCCTAAACCGGTGAACACGCGCGAGCAGACGATCAAGCGCTTGCTGGCAGAAGCGGATTACGCACTCAGCCGGAATCAGTTACTCATGCCGCTGGAAGATAACGCCCACGATCGCTACCACGCAGTCTTGCTGCTTGATCCGGAAAACAGTGAGGCAAAAACCGGTCTGCAGGCCATCACGCTGCGCTACGTAGAGCTGGCTCGCAGTGCGGCGGCGCGCAGCCGCTACACAGAAGCACAGGCACACCTGAAAAATGCGCGTGACCTGGACCCTGAAAATCCTCTGGTTGAAGAGTTTGCAGCAGTATTGCGCAAGGAGATTGCTAATCAGAAACCGCCAGCACCCTACAAACCCGGACCGGACGAACATATGATTGACGTAAAAGCGTTGTCCGCAAAAAGCCCCGCCGTTATCGCTCAGTTGGGTGAGCTTGCACAAACGGCCCGGGAGAGCGGTGACCTTGTTATGATTCACGCGCGTAACGACGCAGAGGGGCGTTGGATCTATCAACAGATGCGCGAAGCTGTGCCCGGGTTCCTGCTGCGCGGAGATATCCGGATTACCCAGCAGCCGCGAATTCAATTTGTCCCACGTTTGCAATAAAACCAACAACACTTCAAGGACAATGGTTATGTTCAGGTTCCCGCAATTATTCTGTGCAGTTTTTCTGGCGTTCATGGGTAGCTGGGTCATGGCAGAGACCTCTGCTGTTGCTTCCTCAGCGGTAAGTACCGCCGCCATCAAAATCGCGGCGGACATTCGCGTGGAAGGAGCCTATGTCAACGTTCCGGTTCCCGGTACTAAAAATACAGCTGCTTTTTTTACCCTGCACAATCTCGGAGATCAGGCGGCTAGTCTGGTGTCGGTGGATATTGATGTAGCGCGCCGGACAGAATTGCACAGCCACACCACGAAAGATGGCATGATGCAGATGCGCCGCGAAGAGCAGATCCCAATCCCGGCCAAAAGCCGAGTGACCTTTGCCTCCGGCTCCTATCACGTCATGCTGTTTGATCTGCAGCGCAGTATCCAGACCGGTGAGGAACTGCAATTACTCTTCACTTTTGCCGACGGTAAACAATTGGTGGCAACAGCAAAGGTGAAAAGTATCTTCGATAAACATCATCACTAAGTGCGACGGACGCACGGAGTTTTAAGGAATAACAGCCATGGCGTTACCGAAGTTTAAAAATTTATGGGTACGTAGCGTGCGCAAAGCGCGTGACGGTTACTCTGATACGCAGGAGGACATTGCTGGCAGCAGCCTGTGGTTTCGCATCCTCCTGATTGTACTGGTGATCTATCTGTTGATTGCCGTCGCTGTGGGTATCTATTGGAGCCTGTCACCGGGGCTGTTCGATGTGCGCGAGCAGGCACAGCGGGAACTGGGCGGCGAGGAACGCAGGCCGGTAGTGGGAGCCGTGACCACGGCAACACTGATTCAGGTGGCGGAGTCGCTGTGGAATAAACCCGGAGGCTATCTCTCTAATGACATCATGCCGCCCGGACTGTGGCTGGATGACATGCCCAATTGGGAATATGGCGTGCTGATCCAGGTGCGGGATATGAGCAAGGCGATGCGTGAAGCCTTCAGTCGTTCACAGTCGCAGTCCCGGGAGGATAAAGACCTGATCCTCGCCGAGCCCCGGTTCAATTTCGATAATGCCAGCTGGATTTTTCCTGCCTCTGAGTCGCAATATCAGGAGGGGGTGGATTATCTGCGCCGCTATCTGCGTCGACTGGCTTCCGGCAATTCGCAGGATGCCCAGTTCTTTGCGCGGGCTGACAATCTCAATTACTGGTTATCCACCGTGGAAACGCGCCTGGGTAACTTGTCCCAGCGGCTGAGCGCGAGTGTGGGGCAGCAGCGTCTTCACAGTGATGCGCCGGATTTAGCCGGCGTCACTTTCGGGCAGCCTGTTGATGATGGGGTGGTGAAAACCCCTTGGAACGAACTGGACGATGTGTTCTTTGAAGCGCGTGGCTCTGCCTGGGCACTGATTCATCTGCTCAAAGCGGTGGAGATTGATTTTGCGGATGTGCTGGAAAAGAAAAACGCACGGGTCAGCGTGCAGCAGATTATCCGGGAGCTGGAGGCAACACAGCAGACGTTGTTCAGCCCTATGGTGTTAAATGGCAGTGGCTTTGGCATGCTCGCCAATCATTCTTTGGTTATGGCTTCCTACATTTCCCGCGCTAACGCGGCCATCATTGACCTGCGGCGTTTACTGGCCCAGGGCTAGTCCTCGTCGGCGGAGCCTTCAGGCTTCGCCGGCATCTCCCCATCGACAATACACAGCTCTCCAACAGGCCAGCGGATTTTTATGGATGATGTACGGTTCGCAAATATTTGTAGTGATTGATCACAACTTTTATTAATGCTGCCTGCTGCAAATCAATCGGTGGTCATAATGGCGTAGAATGCCCCGCTAAGTGCAGCCTTTGGGCTTCTGGTTCAGCACCCTTGATGAGATAAAAAAGTAGGGAGTTCGAATGCGATCGTTAATGTTGTTGGTGGGCCTTTTCCTCGGGATGGCAGGCGCAGCTCAAGTCCTGGCTGACTCAGCCACAGACTCGAACAAAGAGCTGCTGTGGCTTGAAGTCATCGATCCTTATGTTGAAATGCACAGCGGCCCGGGACGCGGGTATCCGATATTTTACGTGATCGAACAGGGTGAACGGGTCAGCGTGATGACACGGCGGCCCGGCTGGTACGAGGTGCGTACTCAGGATGGAAAAACCGGCTGGACCACAGCTGCACAGATCTCCCGCACCATCCAGACCACCGGTGAGCCGGCGGATCTGCCTACCGTAAGTTACGGTGATTACCTGAAGAACAGCTGGCGTGCCGGTTTTAACACCGGGCAGTTTTCCAGCGGTGAGCTGCAGGGCAGCGAACTGTTCAGTGCAACCTTTGGTTACCGTCCTTTTGGCTGGCTCGGTGTCGAAGTGGAAGCCGGCAAGATCTTCGGTACTGATATCAAAGGGGATTTCTATGGCGCGAACCTGGTGCTGGAACCCTTTTCTGACTGGCGAATTTCTCCCACTGTTCTGATCGGCCGCGGCGTGATGAAGATTGATTCTCAGCCGAAGCTGGTGCCGCTGGAGATCGACGACTCCGACTACAATCATTATGGTCTGGGATTTAACTACTACCTGGGCAGAAACTTTCTGTTCAAGGGCGAGTATCGTTCGTACTCCGTTTCCACCGATGATAAAAATGTGAGTCTAGAAGCATGGACAATAGGTTTCAATTCGTTCTTTTAAAGTTAAGAGCCGCAGCCCTGGCAGTTGCGACATGTGTTGCTCCGGCAGCTTTTGCGGATGAAGTGGCTGATATCTCTAATATCAACAATGAAGTGTTTGAGTTGGGTATCTTTGCCGGCATCATCAATATCGAAGACTTTGGCAGCGAATTTGCGCCGGGCATCAGCGCTACCTTTCGTGCCTCTGAGGATTTTTTTATTCAATATAATTATCTCCAGGCTGATGTATCACCGTCCTCCTACGAGAAAAATCAGGGCAAGCTGTTTGACGGTGATGATCGCACCTTCAGGCACTATGACCTGCTGATAGGCTACAACCTGTTCCAGGGAGAATTTTTTCCATCACCGCCCAAGGCTAATCTTTCAAGCCTTTATCTGGTTGCCGGTGTGGGCGATACGGAGTTTGGGGGAGAGTCCAGTCTGACGTATACCTTGGGAATAGGTTATCAGCTGTCGTTAACGCGCCGCTTTGCCCTGCATTTTGACTTCAGGGACTACATCTACCAATCTACTCTGGTATCAGACGAAAAGCGCAGCGTTGGTGCAGCCCAGATATCATCAGGCGTGAAATTTCTGTTCTGATTTCAGCCTTGCAGTAAAAGGCTAATAAACAAAAAGGCGGAAGATTTATATCTTCCGCCTTTTTTATTGTCGCTGCGTACAGCCAGGGCAGCCTGCTACAGATGCGCTGATCAGAAAAGGGCGTTCAAGCCAATCAGCATCTCGGTGTTGTTAGTCTTCTTTTTATCATCCAGGAATTCGCGGTCAAACACAGTATCCCGCAGGTCGAGGTTAACGGTCATCCAGTCTGTAATTACCGCGCGGTAACTGACACCGAATACCAAGCCGGTTTTGTCATTGCCGGCAAAGCTCACATCGGCAGCGCCGGCTAACAGGTAAATGGCAGAATTGAACTTGTGGCGTTTGCCCAGGAAAGAGCGGCCGTCCAGAAGGTTATACCCGGCCAGCAGATTCACATACTCAAAATCATAATCGTCTTCTGCCAGAAAATTACCGCCGGCTACCTTTTCAAAGGCTGCCTTACCTACCGTGGATACTCCATAGTTGGCCTGGGCGATGAATTTACGGTTGATGTGATAGGTAAAAGAGATGCCGGTAACGGGATTAGTGTTGAAGTCTTCTACGGACAGCAGCCCTGCATAAGCCCCCAGTTCAAACTTTTCAGTATCAATAGCAGCTACCCGAACGCTCGGCATCTTCTTGTCGGGCTCAATAACGGTGACGGGTTTGCTGTCGGAGTTGCCATAAGTATGCGCGGCGGTTCCCAGGCTTATTAGGCAAGCCAAAATCTTGACGGAGCGTGACATCTTCTTTTTCCCGCGGATGATTAATTAAAGGATGGATGGACACCCAGCGTTATCACTTGCATTCTGTTTGCGTATGCAACCTGGACTGCTTGGTCATCCAAATCTGCCAATAACTATACCCGAAATTGCATCTAAATGAACAACCTGTTGAAGCCGGGAGATGTTAGTTGGATCGCAGAATCGACAACAGGTGGGGAGCCAAAGGGTCACCGTTTCTATGGGCCGGGAAAATCAGATGAGGCTGCGTATAAAAGTGACTTACATAATGTTGTTGTGCGACACAGAAAAGCTTGCGTTACATCACACTTATTTTTTGATCCAGTTAAAGATGTCCACGCCTCACCGATCCTGGCTGTCTGGTAAATTTTTCCCGGTAAAACCAGCGTTTTTGGTGGTTACCTTTTCATCATTCCTTGACGCGGCGACCACGTTTTTGGTGATTAGTTCATAAAATCACAAGGTCAAATGTGACTGATGTTCTAGTTTTTGAAAAATGTCAGGGCCCGCTCCGCTTTATCTCGTATATTAGATTTTCGTGCCAAACCCTGGTTTGTATCGTGGATGAAATGGGTAAATGATTATGGCCAATAAATCTCTGGTAGTAAAAATATCGACAGGATATTTCCTGGCAGTGTTGATGTTTTTGTCACCGTCAATTTTTGCATCCGAGCAAGCGGCTGATGCCAAATGGACTGCGACTGCGGCAAAAAAAACGACTGACACTTCCGGGGAAAATGATTCGACAGCCACGCAGAATGCGAATATTGAGGTGAACCGTGTTTCCAAGAATATTCAGCAACTGAAGCAGCAGGTTATCGAACTCAATAAAGATCTGCGGTTGATGGAAGAAAAACTGCTGTTCCCATCCAGCACCAAGTATTCCGTCTTTGTTTCTATGAGCTCCGGCCAATTCTTTACGCTTGAAAGTATCAAACTGAAACTCGATGGCAAGCTCGTCGCTACGCATATCTATTCTGAGAAGCAGCGCCAGGCGATGATTCGCGGCGGTGTCCACAAGTTTTATATTACGAATCTGAATGAAGGCCAGCACACGGCAACGATATTCTTTACGGGTATCGGCCCCAATGGACGTGCTTACAAACGTGCCTCGACCATTGATTTTGAAAAAGGTCCGGCTGGGGAATATCTGGAAGTCGCCATCAGCGACGACAGTGTTACCCAGGAACCCGTCTTTGGAATAAAACAGTGGTAATCCCATGTTACATAAGGTTGTAGTAACTCCTGTAAAACGATCAGGCCAAGGGCTGAAAGCCGCGGCGGGATTTGTGCTGTCTCTTGTCTTGTCCGTAACAGGACAGTCAACGTTTGCAGCGCTTTCGGTTAATAAATCCACCGGCGATCTGGAATATGGTGCAATCCTGTTTGACTATTTTCAGCAGGATTATTTTTCGGCTCTGATCGAGCAGGAATACGCTGAGGCTATCAATAACGCTAAGGCGAAAAGCTCTCGGGGTCAGGTGTTGAAGGGTGGCATGATGCTATCCTACGGCATGGCTGATGAAGCCAAACGCCTCTTTGAAACCCTGCTTGATTCCAATGCCTCCGAAGAAGTTAAGAACCGGGCCTGGTTCTATCTGGCCAAGCTGTTCTACAGTAAGTCGGATGCGACCAGCGCGCGGGAATCCTTAAGCCAGATTCGCGGCAAGATGCCCGATGATCTTCATACCGATTATCACTACCTGGCAACCTTGTTGAATCATGACGGTGACCATCTGGGCACTACTGAAAACAAGTTTAAAACCGTCTCTAAAGAGAATCCTTATTTCCCCTACCTGCTGTTCAACCTGGCGATCCTGCAGTTGAAAGACAATCAGCTGGAGCTGGCGGTCAACAACCTTGAAGCGGTCACCAAGTATGCCAGCGTAAGCGAAGAGCTTTCCCTGCTGTCCGACCGCGCCCGTCATGGGCTGGCAGAACTGGCGTTGCAGCACGGTAATCTCATGCAGGCCTGGCTCTATCTGAAGGATATCCGTACCACCGGCCTCTACTCTAACCGGGCACTGCTGTCCTACGCCTGGGCTGCCATCAACCTCAAGCAGTATCAGCAGGCGATTCCCGCGCTGGAGTTGTTGAACGAACGCTCCATCGCTATCCCCGAAGTACAGGAAGCGAAGGTTCTGCTGGCTCACGTTTACGAACAGGAAGGTGCGCCCCGCAAGGCACTCAAGCGCAACCTGATTGCCGAGAAGGAGTTTCATGAAGGCGTGCAGATGATTGAAGAAGCGCGTCGTGTTATCGAGCGGCAGGATGTACCGCGCGAGTTCATCACGAATCTGGATGCCATGATGGACGACAGCGATTGGTACAGCACCCGGCCTTCGGTGGATTACAAAAAGCTGACCCCTTTCCTGATCGACTTGATGGCCAGTCACCCTTTTCACGAGACGCTGCGCGAGCTGGCGGATCTCTATGCGATAGAAGAGAACCTCAAATACTGGTCGCTTCAGGCTCAGGAGCACCTCCTTATTCTGGAAAACGCCAACAAGAAGAAAAACTTCGATGATTCAGTGCTGGATCTCATCAAAACCAGTGCGGCATTGAACGAGCAATTCGCAGATCAGAACACTGAGCTGCGCTTGCATTCTCTCGCGCTTAACGAAGCTGATCAGGATCGCCTTAAAGCGTTGATCGAAACTACTGAGCGCGAGTTGAAACTGCTGGGAGGCAAGATAGATAAATTCAAGGATTACAAAAAACCATACGAACAGCCTGAATATTATAAAAAGATGGTCGCCGAGAAACACCGGGAGATCGAGCGGCAGCTCGCAGAAACCGGCAAGTTTGTTCAAAGCTTCGAAACCATCATGCGCGGCCTGGTAAAGGTCGAGCTGGATAAGCACGAGGAACGTATGCGCTACTACGCAGCGCAATCCAAGCTCGCCAAGGCACGGTTGTACGACATGACACTGCTGTCACTTGAAAAAGCGAAATCTACAGTACAAGAAGTTGGTGCGGACGCACAGGGGGAAGAATAATGAAGACTTTTAAAACCTGGATGCCCATGATCGGGGTTCTGGTTATTGCGCTCGGCTGCAGCTCCAATAAAAGCAATACTCTGGGGGCTCTGAAATATAAGCCCCAGGAGAAGGAAGAGGAAATCGCCTTTCAAAAACTCAACCACCAGGAGGTCAGGGCGGAATATAAAGAGCTGCTGGATCTGTTTGAAGACCAGCAACTCAAAGAGCAGATCGAACGCCGCATTGCTGATGTTTATATGATGGAAGGGGTTCACGACCAGAATCAGAGCAAGCAGCGCCAGAGCTACTACGTGGACGCCATCAAAGCCTACCGCAATATTCTGGATAAATATCCGGATTCACCGGATAACGCCGAAGTGCTTTATCAGCTGGCCAAAGCCTACGATATGGAAGGGGATCAGGACGAAGCGCTCAAGATGCTGACCCAGTTGACTTCGCGTCATCCCACCTATGCCAATATTGCCGAAGCTCACTTCCGTAAGGGGGATATCCATTTCAACAATCAGGATTATCGCCGTGCGGAGCAATCCTATGTGGCAGTAACCCAGCTGGATAAAAGCAAGCTGGCCATTAACGCGCACTACATGCTCGGGTGGGCCTATTACAAACAAACCGAATTTAATAAGAGCATTGATGCATTTACTTATGTGCTGGATCAGCTTCTGGTCAATCAGTCATCCATTGAAAATCTGAGCCCGGCAGAGAAACCTCTGGTTAAAGATACACTTCACTCCATGACGCTGGCGCTCGATCGGATTGGTGGTGCGGAGACGATTGCTTCGTTGAAATCCATTGCGACCAAGAGCTACGTCTGGATGATCTACGAAGACATTGGTGAGCACTATCTTGAGAAAGAGCTGTACGAAGACTCAGCCAATGCCTTCAGATTGTTTGTCAGTAATCATCGGCATTCGGTGCAGGCGCCGGTGCTTCACGAAAAGCTGATCAATACTTATATCAAGGGCGGATTCCCGCGCAAGGCGCTGGATGAAAAAGAAGCTTACGTCAATGCTTATGGCCTGCATTCCGATTACCAGGGTAATCGCAGTGGCATGCCGGAGAGTGTCAGCAAGTCAATCAAGGTTTATCTGGATGAGTTGGCGCGGCATTACTACAACGAGGGCCAGGACTTCCAGAAGCTCGTTGCTGAGCTGTCAGAGAAGCCAAAGCGTGATGAGAAAGAAATCGCTGAGAAAGCGGTACTTTCTATTGCCTCCTTTGATCGTGCAGCCGGTTTTTATCAACAGTACGTTGCGACATTTCCTAACGATGAGCGTATTGATGAGATCTACTTCCTGAAAGCGGAAGCCTTGTTTCTTGCCAAGCGTTATGCGGAAGCCATTAGCGATTACGAACACGTTGCCTATCGTCCTAAAGGAAAAAGCGCCGAGAAGCATGCACCTAATGCAGGTTACGCGGCGATTATCTCTTATCAGAAACATATTGAGACCCTGCCAGCCAACAGTGCTGACGTAAAGAAATGGCAGGCTCAGGCGGTAGAGAGCAGTCTCCAGTTTGCTAAAACCTTCCACACTGACAGCCGTTCACCCATGGTGCTGACCAACGCAGCTGAATACCTTTTCAGCCTTGATCAATATCAGCGTGCGCTTGAAGTTTCCGGCAGCCTGATTGCCAATAACCCGCAGCTGGATAAGACCCTCAAGAAGACGGCATATGGAATCATTGCCCACTCATATTTCAAATTGGGTGATTATCAGAACGCAGAGGATAACTACCTGAATCAACGCGAGCTGGTAGAACGGAGCAGCGAAGAGTACACGCAGATTTCAGAGCGTCTGGCGGCGGCTATCTATAAGAAGTCAGAAGGTATTGTGGATAACGGGGAAAAAGAAGCAGCCATCGCCCAGCTGCTGAAGATCAAGACACTTACCCCGAACTCAACGATTCGTGTCACGGCGCAGTTTGATGCTGCCAGTATGCTGTTGGAGCTGGAACAGTGGAGCAGGGCGATCACTGAGCTGAAGGAACTTGCCGCACTTTTCCCCGAACATGAACTCGCGGTTGAGTTTCCACGCAAGCTCGCATTTGCTTATGAAAAGAACGAAGACTGGGCACTGGCTGCAGAAAGCTATCTTGGCTTGAGCGAGAAAGATCCGGATGCAGAAGTTCGCCGTGAAGCTCTGTTCCTGGCAGCGACAATGTTTGAAAAAAACAAGAACTACGCCACATCAATAGAGCACTTTAAGCGCTACGATGCAACCTATGAAAAACCCTTTACTTCCCGGATGGAAGCGCGCTATCACCTGGCGACCCAGTACGAGAAATTAGGGGATACTGAAAAGCAATTATTTTGGCTTAAGCGTTTAATCGAGGGCGACCAGAAAGCAGGCGCCCAACGCACGGATCGCAGCCGTTGGCTTGGGGCATGGGCAAACATCAAACATGGGGATTATTACGCGGCTGAATTTTCATCACACAAGCTTTATTTGCCTCTGGTGAAGAGCTTACCCGCTAAAAACAAGTCTCTGGAAAGCGCTATAAAGCAATATCAGTCATCTGCTGACTACGGCATTCTGGAGTTTGTCACCATGTCCAGCTTCAAGATCGCAAACCTGTACCAGCAGTTTGCTGCGGAGCTGCGCGCATCACCCAAGCCGGCAGGGCTATCGCCGGACGAACAGACTATCTACGCAGAAATTATTGAAGAGCAGGCGGTGCCTTTCGACAGTCTGGCTATTGAGCTCTATCAAGCCAACATCGACCGTGCATGGGAAGGCAAGTTTAACGAGTGGATCGACCAGAGTTTTGCCGAGATGATGAAGCTGAACCCGGCAAGATATAACAAGACAGAAATTATGGTGAGTTACGGCGATGAAATACGTTAATGTAATTGCATGTACGCTGCTGGCTGGTGGATTGCTGGTTACTGCAGGTTGTGCGACCACCAGTTCGAAAGTGAATCTGGTGGTAGACAAAAACCAGGAAGCCAGGCTGGTGTCGACGCTGGATTATCTGCCGGCGCCAAAGACTGACGAAACCGGGGCATTTCTGCCTTATGAAGCCTCACCCAATCCTTATCTCGCCCAGCGGGGCAAGATAAAACAGGAGTCCATCGTCAAGTACATTGATGCCAAGCGGGCTCTCAAACAGAAGAATTATCGACACGCGGAGCAGCTGTTCAAAACCCTGACAGAAGAAGATAAAAATCTGTCCGGTCCCTGGATCGGCCTGGGAGATGTGGCAGTTGAGCAGAAGCAATACGAACAGGCGATTGCGCATTACGTTAAAGCTATCGAACTGAACAGCAAAAATGTAAATGCCTACATGCGTCTGGCTAAGACTCAGCGGTTGCAGGGTAATTTCCTTCATGCCCAGAACACCTATGCCAAAGCACTGGCGCTGTGGCCTGATTTCCCCGAAGCTCACCTGAATCTCGCGGTTCTTTACGATATTTATCTGAATCACCCCTTGCGCGCGCAGAAGCACATGGAGGCCTACCAGTTCCTCACCAATGGTGAAAACAAAGAAGTGGCCAAATGGCTCGCCGAGATTCAACAGCGTACAGGTGTTCCCATCAGCCTGGTGGTGGAAAAACAAAAAGCACAATCCAAACCATTATCCTGAAGTGATATAGAAAATGTGTATGAAAAAATTATTGATGATCGCCGCACTGCTGCCCACCTTTAATCTGGCGTGGGCTGAGGACGCCAAAACTGCCGATCAGACGATTCTGCTGGAATCTACCTTCATCGGTGACAAGGAACAGCCGGCAATCAGCTATTTTATTCCGTGGAAAGGAAATACCACGCCGGATAAATTGCAGTGGAACATGGAGCCAAAGCATGATCAGACACTGCAGATTGTTGACCGGGATGTTTTGCTTAACTCGATGAATATTTACAACGAAATGAATCTCGAAGGCCCCGTTTCGGCAGACTAATTGTTAACAGAGAGAATTTATCATGAACGATTTATACAATGCGGTAACCAGCTTCCTTCAGGACGGTGGATTTTTTATGTATCCAATCGCTCTGGTATTAGCGCTTGGATTGGCAATTAGTCTGGAGCGCTGGGTTTATCTGACTCGTGAGCGTGTCCGCAACATCAAAGCCTTTGAAAGCTTCCTGCCGTTACTGCGCACAACGGACATGGATAAAATGCAGATGTATTCCCGCGAGAGTCAGGCGCCGGTTACCCGCATCATTGCCTGTGGTCTGGATATGATGAAAGTGTCCAAACAGCGCGCCGACATCGAGAACGCCATGAACGAAGGCATGCTCGAAACCATGCCCCGTCTGGAAAAACGTGTAGGCTATCTGGCTGTACTGGCCAATATCGCCACCCTGCTGGGGCTGCTGGGTACCATCATTGGTCTGATCAGCGCGTTTACCGCAGTTGCCAATGCTAACCCGGCGGAAAAATCGCAGATGTTGTCTATGTCTATCTCGGTAGCGATGAACACCACCGCCTTTGGTCTGATCGCAGCTATTCCGCTGCTGGTTCTGCACGCTGTTCTGCAAAACAAGATAGGTGCGATTGTTACCAGCATTCAAATGTCAGCCGTGAAATTCCTGAATATCATGACCCTGCATCGCCTGATCGAAGCCGGTGCGCCGCGTGCTCAGGAAACACTGATTACTCCGGCACAGCAACCGCAGCCCGCTCCTCAGACTCCGGCAGCTGAAGCTGTTCCCGCAGGCGCTGTATTAAGTCAGGCCTGATGCCATGGACCTTAAATTTCAGCACAAGGGCACCGATGAGGCCGAACTCGAGATCACCTCTTTCATGAGTCTGATGATCGTGCTGGTACCGGTTCTGTTACTCAGTATGACCTTTACCCAGATCACGGTCCTGGATGTCAAACTTCCTGAGTTGACCGGCGGTCCTGCGGTGAGTCAATCCGAACAGTCGCGGCTGGAAATACGCGTTACTGAAGAAGGCTTCAAGGTTTTCTATCCGGAAGATGTTCTGGTTAAAGAAATTCCGCTCCTAGAGACCGAAGAGGGCAATGGGTTTGATTATCTGCAGCTGTCGCAGGTTATGCAGGAAGTTAAACGTCAATTGCCTGAGAAGCGCGACGTGTTGGTACTGTCAAATCCGAACATTGATTACCAGAACCTGGTGTTTACTATGGACGCTGTCAAGTCATATAAGACTGTGGTAGCGACCAGCGTGGTGGAAATTGAACTTTTCCCGGAGATTTCTCTGGGAGATGCCATAAAAAAATGATGTGAGTTGATGACAAAATGATTGGATCAACTATTTTTTACAACAAACCCAAGGCATCAATCGTTCCCAAACTGAACCTGGTCGCCTTGATGGATATCTTTACGATCCTGGTGTTCTTCCTGCTGCTCAACTCGGGGGAGAGCCAGAAGATAGAGAATGCTAAATTCATCAATCTGCCTGACTCCGTCTCCGGTGTTACACCACATAATGAGCTCTTCATCATGATTGATGAAGACAAAATCTGGATTGGTGACAAGGCCATAGCTGACGTTACCGAGGTGCTGAAGACGCCGGAAAAGCCTATTGAGGCTTTGACACAGGCATTGCTTGAGCACAAGGAATCTCTGGGAGAGCTGACCGGATACGAGAAGCATAACGGCTTGCCGGTAACCATCCTTGGGGATAAAACCGTTTCCTACACCTTGTTGAAAAGTGTAATGGCAACCTGCCAGGGAAGCGATTTCCGTGAGATTTCTCTGGCAGTGAATCAGGTTATTGCAGCACCTGAGGGTGTGGCGGCCAGCGCTATTGTTAATGCTTCTTCGAAGGTCGGAGGTTAACATGTCCGCGAATCTTCAACCCTTTGCACTGGAACTTCAGCTGCCGTGGCATGCAGATGAAGAGCGCGAGAAGGCATTTAAGAACATCCTGAAGCGGGTTCTTATTCCAGTGCTGATCCTGTTCCTTCTGGTTCCCTGGTTGAGCCAGATTGAGAAAGAATATGTGCCTGATGAAACGCGGGTTCAGACGGTTGTTCTGCTTGATCCTCCAAAGCCAGTTCCACCGCCACCTCCGCCAGTAGTGCAGGAAAAGCCCAAACCGGTTCCAGTGGAGCCGCCGAAGGTTGCAGAGCCTAAGCCTGCCCCGTCACCCAAAGCGGACGACCGGCCCAAGGCTGTAGCCAAGGCGCCGACGGTTGATACGAAGACATCCATTGCCAAGTCTCAGGGACTGGCTGAATTGTCCAGTCAGCTCAAGTCGCTGCGCGGTTCAGTTGATGTGGCAAAGATGCAGAAAAAGAACGTATCTACCAATGAGGGCGGCACGGTTGCTGCGAGTGATCGCTCGGTATTGGGTGCAGATAATATCGTCAGGAAAAGTGAAGGCATTGTAGTCAGCGAAGAGATCATGAAGGGTGAGTTGGTCGCGCTGGCAGAGCACCAGTCTACCGAGGTGGAAGGCGTAGTGGGCGGCGATGCCAATGTGGGCAGTCAGTACAGTCATCTGTCGGGACAAACCGGCAAGCGCGACATGGAGAGTATTCGCCGCACACTTGAGCAGACCAAGAGCAGCGTGTATACACTGTATCAGCGTGCCTTGCTGGATCACCCGGACCTCGCCGGCAAGTTTACGTTTTCAATTGTTATTGAGCCCAATGGTTCTATCTCTAACCTGAAACTGGTGGTCAGTGAGCTGGGTATCGCGGAGTTGGAAAACAGTATTCTTGCGCGGATCAAGCAGGTGAACTTCGGGGCTAAGGATGTATCACCCACCAGAATTGAATATAAGTTCGTATTCCTGCCCAGCTGATTGCTCAATAGTTCCGCAAAAGCCAAAAGCCCTCGTTCAGATTTGAATGAGGGCTTTTTCTTTTTAGCATCACGGCAAAAGATCAGCTTTGCTTGACTAAAAAATCACGGTAGAGCATCTGCGAAAAATTTCTTCATAAGACTTTGATGTAACTATTGCGATTAATTCTTGCATTCGGCGCATTATTCATTGTGCGTTGGAGTTAAGGAAAGATCGCAAAAACCTTGTTCGGAAATTTTGGAAAACAAGAACAATTTTCACTCATGGAGTGGTTCACCTCACACGGGAATTGTAAAAAAATCCGATATATCCCAGTGTTTAAGTTCACAAAAAAATAAACCGGAATAACCCGATAAATGGATTTTATAGCAATTGTGACCCCGTACCTTTTTCCTTTGTTTGCTACTGGCAACATGGGAGTGTCCAAAAAAATCCCGTGAAAAAGTTGTTGCTGCTGTCAGTGCATCAGCCTTTCCGGGAACAAAAAAATCCTTTTAAAAGGATATACATTGCTTGACTTGGGGTACTGCTAACAGCACTGCCAATCCTTGCTTTGCGGTCTTCCCGTAATCCATTGCGACAACAACATTCATGGTGCTGAAAATGTCTTGGCTAATCAAAACCTGTCGAAAATCCCTTGTGTTTTTTGCCACGCCTTTGATTCTGGTAGCTTGTGGCGGCGGCGGCGGTGGTGGTGGCGACGCGTCATCAGACAGCGTCGGCTTGTCACAGAGCACGCCGTTTGTATACGTTGAACGGAATCTCGCCAAAGACAGTCAGGCGACGAAAGAACGTTTCAAACGTGCAATGAAAGGGCAGGAGAGGGCTCCCCTGGATCTGGAGTCCCCCTACCAGTTCCGTCCCGGGGCGAAGTTGATGAGTCGTTCCAGTCTGGATGTGAACGCTGTCGATAACGAGGTGCTGACTGAGTACTTCGGTTCTACCGAATATGATGTTAAGGATCTGAATGTATCGGCGAACGGCGAGTTGCTGGTTTTTGCTGCACATGGTCCGTCTAATCACCCCACCGACTATACCTGGAACATCTACGAGTACAATTTCAAGGAAAAGACCGTTCGACGCATCATAAAAAGCCATACGCTGGCTAATGCTGGTCAGGATACCAACCCGACCTATGCTCTGGACGGCACTATTGTCTTTTCGTCAGACCGTTCTGCCGGTAACCCCAACAGCCCGATCGACAATATTGTTGACGAAGATCAGGTTGAGAACTGCTACAAGGTAGGACCCAGCGAAAAGCCGTCCCTGTTGCACTCCATGAGCCGCCAGGGTGAGAACATCCTGCAGCTGACCTATGGTCAAAACCATGATACCAAGCCGACCACCTTGAAAGACGGTCGTATCGCCTTTATTCGCTGGTCGCGCAGCTATGAATTGATTCAGGGGTGCCCGCTGGACAGCAGCGAGGTTGATTATGAAGATATCTTTAATGCGCAATACCCCCATGGCCTGGACGCACCACCACAATGGTCTCATGAGGCTCTCTGTGCACTCGCTCAACCGACGCCGCTGGGCAAGGTGGTAGCGAGCAACCACTACACCATCCTGCGCATTACCGCTGATGGCGGAGAGCTGCAGCAGCTGTACAAGACTGTGACGCTGAAGGGGTCTGACGAAAGCTTTATCGAACTGGACCAGATTGTTCAGGCGGAAAACGGCCATCTCGTCGCACTGATTCAGCACAAATACAACGCCTTCATGGGTGGCAACATTCTGGAGCTGCAATCTCCGGACAGTCCTGAACCTGGAAAAGTATTTGGCAATATAGCGCCGCGTCCGTTGATTAACGGCAGTGTTGATCTGTATCCGAATCAATACTCCCTCAACGGCTGGTACAGTGCCGTGTGGCCCTATCGCGATGGTACGGAGCGTATGCTGGTAAGCTGGGCACAGTGTTCTGCGCTCAACAACGGCGTGAACTCCTTCTGTAAGGCTGACGGCACAGAAGGTCAGGTGAACAGCCAGTACGGCATCTGGGTAGTCGATAAAAAGACTGACACTCGCCTGCCAATTGTGCGTGCGCGTAAAGATATGGTGTACAGCGATATCGCGGTGGCTCAGCCCCATCGCGGACTGGATCTGCCCTATCATCCCTACAACCCTAACTTTGTTGACGATCTGGATACCAATCGTTTGATTTGTAACGATCCGGGTGTTGATCCTCAGAATCCCGGCAACCCTGATCCGGAAAATCCTGAACCTGAGAATCCAGGTCCTGAGAACCCAGGCCCGGGTAATCCAGATCCAGAAAATCCAGGCCCAGGTAATCCTGATCCAGAAAACCCCGGTCCGGGTAATCCTGACCCGGAGAACCCAGGTCCTGGCAACCCGGATCCTGAGAATCCTGGTCCCGGTAACCCTGACCCGGAAAATCCTGGCCCCGGCAATCCAGATCCAGAAAATCCAGGTCCTGGTAACCCAGACCCAGAAAATCCAGATCCGGAAAATCCAGATCCGGAAAACCCAGGCCCTGAAAACCCTGACCCGGAGACTCCTCCAGTCAACACTCCACCGGTAGCCAATGCCGGCCCGGATCAGCAGGCCTATATCGGTAACACCCTGACGCTGGACGGTTCCGGCAGCAGTGATGCGGATGGCGATAGCCTCACTTACCAGTGGACTATCCTCAGTCCCGCGAACAGCATTGCCACGCTGTCCGATGCGACCTCGGTAATGCCCAAGATCACCATCGAAGAACACGGCGTTTACGTGATTCAGTTGATCGTTAACGATGGTGAAGAGGACAGTGCTCCAGATACGGTGCAGCTGGTGGTGGGTAACATGAAGCCGGTGGCCAATGCGGGCGAAGACCGTGCCGGTATCCTGGACAATGAACTGCAGCTGGATGGTTCTGCCAGTACCGACGCTGATGGTGATGAGCTGACTTATCAGTGGCGTGTGGTGGATGCTCCGGATGGCAGTATCGCTGGCCTGGTGGACGCTACCAGTGTGACTCCGTCCTTTACTCCAGATCGCCATGGCCTTTATGTCATCGAACTGGTGGTTAACGACGGCCGGATCTCCAGTGATCCGGACACCATGACCATCGACACCCGTAACACCCGCCCGGTGGCTGATGCGGGCCCGGATCAGTCCGTGTTCGTCGGTAAGCTGGCGCTGGTCAGTGGCGAGGCGAGCTGGGATGCGGATGGTGATCCTTTGACGTATTCCTGGAGCCTGACGAAGAAACCACAGGGCAGTGCTGCACAGCTGATTAATCCAACAGAGGAAATCACCGAGCTGGATATCGACGTGCCCGGTACCTATGTACTGCAGTTGATCGTGAATGACGGTTACGACAACAGTGCGCCCGATACCGTGATTCTGACCACGCAGAACGTCCGTCCTGTTGCTGAAGCTGGCCGCGAGCAGTCAGTGTATATCGGTGATCGCGTAGAGCTGGACGGCTCCGAGAGTTACGATCCGGATGGTGATCCGCTGACTTACCGCTGGAGTTTGACCAGCAAGCCCAGTGGCAGCAGTGCAACCCTCCAGGGAGCTGGCAGTGTCAATCCGCACTTCATTGCTGATGTACAGGGCTCATACGTGGCGCAACTGATTGTGAACGATGGTCAGCTGGACAGCCGGGCAGATACCGTAACCATCAAAGCCCAGCAACCGGTGTGTGACATCTCCAATGAAACCCGCCGCACGATTCCGGTGGTTCTCCGTGACTTTAAAGAATCGCATCCGGACTTTGAGTACGTCATTGCTGAAGAGCAGGGTATCGTGAAGAAAGACCTGGGTGCTGACGGCTTACCGGTTTATAACGGCACCAGTCGCGGTACTCGTACTACCACCGGCCCGGCTAACTTTAACCAGTGGTACCGTGACGTTCCCGGCGTGAATATGCGTGTTGAGCACACCTTGGAGATGCGGCGTGATCCGGGTTCAACAATCTGGAGCTACTCCAACAGTGCCTTCTTCCCGCTGGATGGTAAAGGTTTTGGTAATACAGCCAGACAGAAACACAACTACCATTTCACGCTGGAAGCACACCTGGAGTTTGATTACGAAGGTGGTGAGTACTTTACCTTCCGCGGTGACGACGACCTGTTTGTCTTCATCAACGGCAAACTGGCTATCGATATCGGCGGTGTGCATGGCGTGATTGAGCGCAGTATTGATCTCGACAAGAAAGCAGCGGAGCTGGGCATCAAGAAAGGCAATACCTACCGCTTCGATCTGTTCTTCGCCGAGCGGCATACCGTTGAATCCAACTTCATGTTCCAGACTAATATCAATCTGGAGTGTGTTCCCGGACAGCGTTAAACGGGGATAGGTAATAGATAGAGGGGCCGGATGGCATTGTCATCCGGCCCTTTTTGTTTTTCTCAGTCCCCATCGCATCGCCGCCGCGCCCTGGGTAAAACCAGGTGCAACAGATTTGCCAAACCTCAGCAATGACTGTATAAGTAGCCAGCTTTTCTGAGGTTCCTGTCTATGCCTGAAGCGTTTCTGTTAACCCGTCAATGGCGTGACACCCGCGAAGGGGTGCTGCTGGACTTTTGGTGGGCGACGGATGAGGGACCACTCTGGACACAGACCAGCGGACAGGAGGTGGTGTTTTTTGTCGCCCGTTCCGATGCCGCTCAGGTTGGCACATTGCTGCGTCCTCTTCGCCAGTGGCGCAGCGCTGAGGTTGGGTTAAAAACCTTTCAAAACCAGCCGGTCAACGCGCTTTACTTCCGCAGTCATCGCACGGCCCGGGATGCCCAGCAACTGCTGGATCAAGCTGCTATTCCTTATTGGGAGGCTGACATCCGTCCCCCGGAGCGCTATCTCATGGAGCGCTTTGTCACTGCTGCTGCGCAACTCACTCTGGCTGAAGCTTCAGCCACTGGCAAACCGCCTCTCAATCCCCGCATTGCTCCCTCGGAATACCGTCCTGCGCTGCGGATGGTTTCGCTGGACATCGAAACCTCCATGGATGCCCGGCAGCTGTATTCCATCGCCGTCTGGGCTGAAACGGATCGCCGGATCTTCATGGTAGGTGACGGACCAGCCGCTGAGCATGTCATTTACTGTGCTGACGGCCGCCATTGTTTACAGGCATTTTTCCAGTGGCTGGCTGATTATGACCCGGATGTATTGATCGGCTGGAATCTGGTGCAGTTTGATCTCTGGGTGCTGGAGACCTTATGCCAGCGCGAACATATTCCCTTGGCGCTGGGACGGGCAGGGCAGGCGGTTCACTGGCGGCAGGAAGAGGGCGAAGGTGGACGACGCTACATCACCATGCCGGGGCGGGTTGCGCTGGACGGTATCGAATTATTAAAAGCCGCGAATTATCGCTTCGACAGTTACTCACTGCAGAACGTGGGTGAAACCCTGCTGGGCAAAGGCAAGCTACTGCAGGGGCCGGGCCGTGGCGAAGAAATCACGGAGCTGTTTCTCAGCGACAAGCCGGCGCTGGCTGCCTATAACCTGCGCGATTGTGAGCTGGTGTGGGAAATATTCGCGGACCAGAAGCTGTTGCACTTTGCGGTGGAGCGGAGCCAGCTCACCGGGCTGCTGCTGGATCGTATTGGTGGATCGGTGGCAGCATTTGAGTACGCTTATCTGCCTCGGCTGCATCGGCGCGGGTACATCGCTCCCAATCTCGGTGAGCTGGAATCCGATGTGATCAGTCCCGGCGGTTACGTTATGAATTCACGTCCGGGAATCTACCACAACGTACTCGTGCTCGATTTTAAGAGCCTGTATCCGAGCATCATGCGCACCTTTCTGATCGACCCCTGCGCTTTCTGGATTGCACAGCATCACTCACTCGCAGACGAACAGGTTGTGCCGGGCTTTAACGGCGCGTTCTTCGCGCGGGAAGATCATATTCTGCCGCAGCTGATTGAACATCTGTCGAACGCAAGGGATAAAGCCAAAGCCGAAAAAAATGCGCCGCTCTCGCACGCCATCAAGATCATCATGAACTCGTTTTACGGTGTTCTCGGCTCCACCGGATGCCGCTTCTTTGATCCGCGGATCAGCAGCTCCATCACGTTGCGTGGGCACGACATAATTCAGCGCAGTCGAGCGTGGATTGAGCAGCAGGGCTACGCCGTGATTTATGGTGATACGGATTCGTTGTTTGTGTGGCTCGAAAACAATTGCGCAGGGAAACCGCCAAAGAGCCCGGAGCAATGCGCACAGATTGGTCAGCGGCTTGCACGCGAATTGAATCTCTGGTGGCAAGCAACGGTGGCAGAAGAATTCAATCTGCCCTGTGCGCTGGAGATTCAGTACGAAACGCATTACCTGCGCTTTCTGATGCCTACCATGCGCGGTTCTGATCTGGGCACGAAGAAGCGTTATGCCGGCGTAGTGGACAAACAAGGTCGGCAGGAGGTGGTCTTCAAAGGATTGGAGAATGTGCGTACCGACTGGACGCAGCTGGCCCGACAGTTTCAGATGACGCTCTACGCCAAGGTGTTTGCCGGAGAAGACTATCGGGACTTTGTCCGTGCCACCACCCAGTCAGTGCTGAACGGAGAGCGGGATGCAGAATTGATTTATCGAAAACGCCTGCGGCGGCAACTGCATGAATATCAGAAAAATGTTCCGCCCCATGTCCAGGCCGCCCGCAAACTCGAACAGTGGACGGGCGAACGTTTGCGCCGGGGCGACTGGATTGAATATGTGATTACGACCAATGGTGCAGAGCCACTGGCAGCACAGCAGAGTCCACTGGATTATCAGCACTATGTTGATAAACAGCTGACGCCGGTCGCCGACACTATCCTGCATTTTGTTGAGCAGTCGCTTGCCGAACTGGTGGACAGTCAGCTGACATTATTTAAATAACCCTGAAGTAGTGCCGGCTGGTGGGGTGGGTGCACAGAAAACTCTGCCCTTGTTTATCGTCCAGGGGGCGTTTAGCATCCGGTGAATTCCTTGACAGATCATGAGAGTGGATATGGAACCCGAAGATATCATCGACATGTTGCGTGAGAGCAACCAGCCTGTTCCGGTGCCGCTGGAGCTGCCGGATGAGGATGTGCTGGTTGAAGTGGAAGAGCAGATTCTACTGCCTATTCCCCGGGACATGCGCACCTACCTGCTGGAGGCCAGTGATGTGGTCTACGGTACGCTGGAGCCGGTTACCGCAGCGGATCCTTACTCCCACACTTATCTGCCGGAAGTTGCTGCCGTGGCCTGGTCGGAAGGTGTTCCGCGCTATCTGGTGCCCTTATGTGAAGACAACGGCAACTATTACTGCGTGGAGCCGGAAGGCGAGGTCATCCTGTGGCGGGATGGTGAATTGACCGAGGAAACCTGGCCTAGCATCTGGCATTGGATTCACGACGTCTGGCTGGAAAGTTGATCGTTCTTCCAGCGGCAGGTGGATTTTCATATTTATCGTATATTTTTGTTAAATCCCCTGCCCAGCGCTGCGCTTTTTGGGGTAAGTTGGACGGCACGATAACAACTAACAAGCGAGTCGAACCATGCATCTATCCCACGTGGCCCATCTGGCCCTCCTGGCCGTTGTAACGTTTACCACTGCCTGCGATACCTCAACACCGACGGCGGCGACCGCGCCCAGGGAAGATCCGGATGAAAAGATCTGGGTTAATCTGTTCAACGGCCGGGACCTCAACAATTGGACGGTGAAGATCAACGGTTATCCGGCCGGTGAAAATGCCTTCAACACTTTCCGTGTGGAAGACGGAATTATGCAGGTCCGCTACGACGAGTACAGCGCATTTACCAACCAGTTCGGACACATCTTCTACAACGGCGGCCCATACTCTCACTACGTTCTACAACTGGAGTATCGGTTTGTAGGTGAGCAGGTCAATGGTGGCCCCGCCTGGGCCTGGCGCAATAACGGCATCATGTATCACGCTCAATCTCCCCAGGAAATGGGAGTTGATCAGGATTTTCCGGCCTGTATCGAATATCAGTTGCTCGGTGGCGACGGTGAAGCATCGCGCACCACCGCGAATCTCTGCACGCCGGGAACTCACGTGGTCATCAATGGAGAGCTGCGCGAGGACCATTGCATCAATTCCTCCAGCAGAACCTACCACGGCGATCAATGGGTCACTGTGGAGCTGCGGGTGGAAGGCAATCAGCTGGCCCAGCACATTGTCGATGGCGAAGTGGTTATGGAATACAGCGGTATGCAGCTGGACGACGGTACGCCCCTCGACAGTGGTTTTATTGCCTTACAGGCGGAGACTCACCCCACTGACATTCGCGCTGTGCGCCTGCTGAATCTGGAAGGCTGCATGGATGAAAAGGCGAGTAACTTCAAGTCCTACTTTGTTAAACACGATGCTGAGGCTTGTCGTTACTGATTGACCTTTCGCTACTGATAGAAAGCTCCGCAAAACAAGATGCCCGCGCTGGGCGGGCATCTTTGCCAGAATCACTGCCCGGATCGAGTCTCAATCAACATCCGGATCAATGGCTTTCCTGTTCTTCCTCGCCTCTCAAGGTCACCAGATACTCCACCAGATCACGCAACTGGGCACGGCTCAGCAACAGCCCCATGGGCGGCATGCCTGACACGCCCGGCTCAATACTGGCGATGTCGGCTTTAGCCAGCTGGTGCGTTTGATCTGCCGCGACCAGAGTAATCCCGGTGGCGGTTTCTGCTTCAAAGAAACCTTCAATGCGTTTGCCGTCCGGCATTACCGCTGTGATCCGTCCAAAACCGGGCGCAATGCGAGCCCCCGGCGCTACCAGTGCCTCCAGTAATTGCTCGCGGGACAGGGTGGTGCCGATGCTGGTCAACACCGGTCCGACCATGTTGCCGCGATGTCCGACCATATGGCAGCGCACGCACTGTGCGGCGGTGTCGTAGCGGAACAGATTCTGTCCGGCCATGGCATTGCCGCCATGCAGTGCCTCGCGATATTTATCCAAGGGATTGGCCGGATCTTTGCGGCTTTCGTAGTCGGCCAGCAGCGCCTTGAGTGGATCGGTACCCATCTTTTCGGCGGCAGTGATGACTTCCAGCTGCACAGCCGGCTCAATCTTGCCGTCAATCAATGCCTGCACTTTCTGCTCCATCACCTGGTGTGCCAGTGGAGCGTCAACATTCGCCAGCGAAATGTAAGCCGCCTGCTGTTCACCCACGCTGCCGGTGTCCAGGAGGATGCGGTGCATCTCAACCACGTCGTTTGCCGGCAGGTTCAAGGTGGGCAGCAGATTCAGGGCCGCCATGCGCACGTCCTGCTCCTTGTCCTTCAGCGCTGCAAAGACGGCATCACCCATGGCCTCGTAATGGAGCTTTTGCAGGGTATTCAGGGCTGCAATCCGGACTCGGGCACTGGCGTCTTTACGCATTACCTGGGCCAGCTGTTCCAGTGCCTCGGTAAAGCTCAGATCCCCCAGAGCAAAGACTGTGGCTTCACGGACTTTCGGGTGCTTGTCCGTCAGCAGGGCAGGATAAGCACTGCGCAGCGCGCTGCGGGCTTCATCGGCATCGTTACGAACTGCGCCGCGATACTGGCCCGTCACCCGATCAAAGGCAGAAGTTTCGCCCCAGACCCCGAGCGTCTTGATGGCTTCAGCCCGCAGAACTTCCGGATTTTGTGCCTTCTGGGCGAAGCCTGCCAGCCGCTGGGCATTAGCCGATTTACCTACATAAAGGTTGGCATTGATCGCCCGGCGCAGCAGGGGCTCATTGGTGAACCGGGTCTGTTCCAGCATCTGGGCCAGAGCAGGCAGGGCGGGGGTGACAAACTCATCATCGTTGATTGCGCGCGCCGCATTGGTGGCCACAAATTCGCTCTTATCGCTGAGGAACAGCTCGAGCTTCGGACTGAGCATGCGTCGCAAAGCCACAACGGCGGCGATACGCACGGCTTCGGAAGGGTGTTCAGCAAGCTTTGCCAGCGCAGCTTCGTCACCGATTCGCCCAAGCGCGATGGCACCGGCCTGGCGCAGATAGACGTCGCGATCATTGTTCTTGGCAAGCATGGCTACAATAGGGGTAACGGCTTCGGGTGAGCCAATTCGTCCCAAGGCCTGGGCAGCAAAAAATATTACCCGTGGATGTGCATCATCTAATGTCCTGATCAGTGGGTCTGTAGCCGGGGTGTAGCTGACATCACCCAGGAGACGGGCCGCTTGAGCACGGATTTCGGCATCGCTGTCCTGCAGGAGGTCCAACAGTGGTTCGGCCTGAGTCTGGTCTTGGCGAGCCAGCTGGCCGAGGCCCCACATGCCATGGATGCGGGCCAGTTGATGGTCCTGCTGAACGGCGGCCAGCAGGGCTGGTACTGCTTTACGCTCCACCAGTTCGAATTGAGCCTTCTGACGAACCCGCATGTCGGCATGCTGGAGCAGTTCCACCAGCTGCTCCGGGGTGTGCTGGCCGAAATCTTCTGCCAGACGGGCGCGGGTATCCTGGCGTTGCTCACTCTGGCTGTCCGCCGGTTTATCCAGCTTCCAGATGCGGCCCTTGCCGTTGCGCCCCCAGCCCTCAATCCAGTCGCTCATGTAGAGCGCGCCCTCGGGTCCAAAGTCCAAACCGGTACCCTGAACGCCGCGGAATACCTGTTTATCCGTAGCAAGCTTGAAGGAGGCCCCTGCCGGTTCCAGAGTGAAGGCATTGATGCCCGAGCGGGGTGCTGACCCCACAAACTCCACCACAAAGAAATGATCCTGCCACTCTTCACCCAAGGCAGTGCCGGGGTTGTAGACCATGCCGGCCGGTCCGGAGTGATAGGGAGCCAGTGGTGGCAGCAGATGTGCCGCCTGGCCTTCAAAACGCGGTTTGTAATAACTCTCGTCCATCCAGACTTTGTAAGTGTTGTTTTTGGGATCTTTGTATTTACCGAGCTGCCAGTTGATGCGCCAGCCGCTGTCGGAACCGTCAATCAGATAGGCGAGGCGCTCATATTCACCTTCGTGATCGCCGTCGTTGTCTACCGTGATGAGGTTGCCGTACTTATCAAAGACGAACTCGTGGGTATTGCGCAACCCATGGGCGAAGATCTCAAAGTTTGAACCGTCCGGCTCGCTGCGCACGATAACGCCTTGGTCGGGGTAATGCCATTTCCTGCCTTTGGCATCGGTGGTGCTCATACCGATATCGCCGATGCTGTAGTAGATCCGGCCGTCCGGGCCCATGGTCATACCCGACATGCCGTGGCCGCTGAAACCGATATGAACAGCGAAGCCATCGGCGAGGGGAGTGACTACATCGGCAGCGCCGTCGCCATCGGTATCTTTAGCGCGCCAGGACCCGGGTCCGACAGCGAGAAACACTTCATCGCGTTGGTTGTCGTACAGGATTCCCCCCAATACGTCGGTGACTTCATCACTGAAGTCGCGCAGGAACAGCTGGGCGCGATCTGCCCGACCGTCACCCGTACGGTCTTCCAGCATCAGGACCTCTTCTTTCTCCACGGCCAGGTCACGCCAATCGTGGGAACCGTCTTTGTTGCGGTCCGGCAGCCAGGTGTTGTCCTGGCTCTTCTCAGGGGCCAGCTCCCGACGCAGGAACTGGCGGCGATCCTCCACAGAGCGAAAGGCGACGGAAGGAAATTCCCACTGCGGATAGCCACGGATATCGAATTCGGAGTTATTACTGCGGTTGGTGACGGTTACCCAGAGTCGCCCCTGGTTGTCGACGCTGATGGCCACCGGGTCGCCCAGTAATTTTTCTGAAGCCCAGAGCTGTACATCCAGCCCCTCTGCCGGGACGAGGTTCACCTGGCCTGCGATGGTGGCTGCAGCTTTCTCTGCTTCGGCATCAGTAACCTGACGGACCTCGAGAGCTGGCCTGGCGCTGGAGCTGCTGGCCGAGGAGGCGGGCGGTGGTGCCTCCGGTGATTCTGAAGAACAGGCAGCAAGCAGTAGGGGCAATAACAGAGTGGGACGGAGCGGGAGATAAGTTTTCATGGAGTCTTCACAACGGCTAGTTATTGTTGGTTGATCATATTTATATGGATAAAACCTGCAATGAGTATAAGTGAATGGCCGCCAATCGCGTTACCCCTAGACATTACTTAACAAAACGTTCCTGGTAAGGACCAAGGGCGATTGCACTTAACGCACTGCCCGATAGAGATGAGACACAGGTCTCACTCTAAGATCCCGATGAAGTTCTGGAACTGGAGACTTGTGTGCCATGCGCTACACTGACACTTATCCGCGTTAACTGTGTAATTCCTGCCGTTATACGCCAGGCACTTTCTCTGGAACACCTGAATCGTGAATGCATCGATGTTGTCCGCCCGCCTCGCCGGGTGGCTTGCTGGATCAGTCGCTTTGGTTTTGGCATCCGCCAGCGATGCCCAGACGGTCTATGCGCAAACGCAGCATGAGGTGAGTCAGCCGGGCCAGCTGGGCCAGCAGGAAAGTACCGCAGCTCCGGCCAAGCCTAACAGTTTTGGTGATGGCAAGAGCGAGAAGAGCGGTGGTCCGGCCCTGAGGGTGTACAAGTACAACAAAGATGGTGTGGTTTCTTTTTCCGACCGCGCGCCTATGAGCACACGGTACGAAGTGGTTACCTATACCTGCTTCGCCTGTAACCCTGCCTCAACTGTGGATTGGCATAGCATCAAGCTGAATACCCACGCCTATACCTACCCAATAGATTCTGCAGCTCGTAAGCATGAAGTTGATCCCGCGCTGGTGCGGGCGGTGATCCATGCGGAATCCGCGTTCCGTGAAAGTGTGATCTCCCGTAAGGGTGCGGTGGGGCTGATGCAGTTGATGCCAGCCACAGCACGGGATATGGGGGTGAAGGATTCGTTATCACCTACTCAGAATATTCATGGCGGCGTTAAGTACCTGGCGTACCTGCTGAAGCTGTACGGCGGCAATGAGACCCTCGCGCTGGCTGCCTACAATGCCGGACCTGGCGCGGTTAAGCGGTACGATGGCATTCCGCCTTTTGCTGAGACAGAAACCTATGTCAAAAGGGTGCGAATACTGCACAAGCGGTACAAGGATGCCCTGGCCGAGATTGATATGGCCAAAGCCGCGCACCAGGCGAGTAACTTCTGATCTTTTTAAACAAAAACCCCTGCCGAAGCAGGGGTTTTTGATTTTACGACCATCAATTGTGGGACTAATAGAGGAACACGGCACCGGCTGAAGGAGCAGAGTTGTCGTGCTGGTCCCCATTGATGCCAGTGGCTTTGCTCGCATCGCGGTATGCTCCTACCGCCAGCGTACTGCCGTCTTCATTGAGGCCCACCGCTGCACCGAAACGATCCCCGCCCCGGGTATTGGATGGCTTGACGTAGCTGAACTGTTTCCAGGCATTCCCATCAAGGCCAAAGATATAAACTGCGCCGGTATTGGCCTGCGAGTTATCTGCCTCATCACCGTTGATTCCTCGGGCAGAGCCCGCCTCAATGATGGTGCTTACCGCCACGAGACTGCCATCTCCTGCTACACGTACCCGGTGGCCAAACTGATCCTGGGCTTCTGCGTTGGACGCCTTCAGGTAAGCCTTTTGCTCCCAGGTGGTCCCCGTGTGCGCGAAGATATAAACAGCACCTGATGAAGCCGCACCGCCAGAAGGATAGAGGAGGTCAATCTGAGCCAGGTCGTAATCCGTTGGGTCGCCATTCACGCCAGTGGCACGACTGAGATCACCTATGCCGCTAACGGCCAACAGATTTCCATCCGCTGAGAAGTCGAGGCTGTGACCAAATTGGAGGCCCCACGACACATGATCCGGCTTCAGGTAAGTCTCCTGAGTCCAGACGTTGTCGGTACGCTCAAAGATATACACCGCACCGGCATTCAGATATTCAATACCAGCTCTGGTGGCAACGCCGTAATTGACGTTCTGGTTGCCATTGACGCCGGTAGCATCGCTGTCTTCACCTGGTGCGCCGACAGCCAGTCTGTTGCCGTCCGCAGACAGGGCGACACTGGTACCAAAGTAATCATCAGGGCCGGCATTAGAGGCTTTCAGGTAGACCTCCTGAGTCCATACGCCATCGGTGCGGCTGAAGATATAGGCTGCACCTGAGTTGGTTCCGCCGGGAATGGAGCTGGAACTGGACGAGCTGCTCGTGCGGCTGCTTGATGATGAGCTGGTGGACGATGAGGTACTGGACGAGCTGGATGAACTCGCGGGGGTAGTATTGGCGTTTTCACACAGACTCGGATCGCTGCTGGAGCTGCTGCTGAAGGTGGGAATACCGGCCAGTCGTGTCGCTTCATTCGCGGAACCCACCGCGAGGGTGTTGCCGTCGGCAGACAGGGCCAGGCTGTAGCCGAACTGCTGCTGGAGATTGAATGGCTTCAGATAGGCTTCCTGGCTCCAGGTGGAACCGTCACGGGTGAAGATATACACAGCACCGGTATTGATATCAGCAGGTACCACTTTGCCATCAGCGTTTTTGGTCAGGTAGTTGCCCTGGTTGCAGTTGATGCCCAGCGCCGCGCTGTCTTCCAACAGTGCAGTAACCGCCAGGGTATTGCCATCGGCCGACAGGGCGACGCGATAGCCGAAGCGATCGTTAGTAATGACCAGGTCTTCATCTTCGTTGGGCTGTTCGGTATTGGAAGCTTTGATGTAAGCCTGCTGCGCCCAGACACCGTCGGTCTGCGCAAACACATACACGGCACCTGACGAAGGACTGGTGTTACTGGTTTGATCTCCATTAATGCCGGTGGCATTGCTGTCTTCTGCCGGTGCGGATACGACAAGCGTTTGCCCATCGGCAGAGATATCAAGGCTCCAGCCGAACCAGTCACTGGTATCGGTATTGGAAGCTTTGACATAGCCAATCGCGCCGAGCATGGCACCGGAGGTGTCTGTGGGATTGGATGAGGTTTTATCGGTGCAGTCTGCCGAGAGGCAGGCTTCAACGTAGTAGGTGGCGTTGATCCAGTCGTGCAGATGCACGCTGACATTATCGGTGGCCGCTGGGGTAGTCAGGTCGCCGCCGATCTGCACAAATCCGCCGCTGCCGTCAGCATTTTTAAACAGCCGATAAAAGAGGGCATTCTCCACCGGGGTCCAGCTGAACGACAAGGTCTTCGGTGACGTGGCAGTCACATTGATACCAGGCCACACGGCATTCACGCTGGAACTGGATGAGCTGCTTGAGCTGGAGAGGCTGGATGAACTGCTGCTCGGGCTGGGGTAGGTGTCTTCCCGTTTATCGGCACCACCGCAGGCGGTCAACACCGACACGCTGGTAAAAAGTGATAAGACAAGGGCGCTTCGACTAAGCAAACGCTGGATTCGATCAATATTCATGCAGCCTTTTCCTAAAGATATAACTTAGCTGGCGATTCTGTGTGTCATAGGGCGCAGTGTCAATCCGCGAGCCAACATAAACACCGGCGAGTCGGGTGTCGGTCTATGGCGGCGTGGACGAAAAAAACATTTATTCAGGGACCGGGTAATCGCTTCAGAAATGTGAGAAGCCCGGAATAAAGGGGGTCTCCGCATAAGAACCCATAATGGGTCCAGCCAGCCTTCACTCAAGATCATCCGCAGTCAAACCGACAAACTTTTACAAAATCGATAGGGGGACAGAGGGTGCTCGGTTACTTCCCACACCTTTCGTTTATTTGCTGTGCGATATCTGAAGATTCTAACGCCATTCGTGCTATTATTCGCGGATCTTTCCTTTCTTCTTTCTGCCGTTCATAACTATAAGAAAACGCAGTGGGTGGAATCTGGGTTTATTCTCAGGACTATTTATGACGACTGTAAGCGACTTGATGACCCCCGTTGGTTCCTTCGCCAGGGAAGAGGACCTCTTGGTCGACGTGGTCACGACCATGCGGGCGAATAATCACTCCTGCGCAGTGGTCGTCACTGATGATGGCCTGGTTAAGGGCATTCTGACTGAGCGTGATCTGGTCACTGCATTCTCCCAGGCGTTGCATACCGGAGTGATCGGAAATTATCCGGTGGCGAGGGTTATGACGCCGGACCCGGTCTGCGTCCACCAGGACGCCGGGTTGTTTGAAGCATTACACCTCGCCCGGACTCACCACGTGCGCCATCTTCCGGTTGTGGACCATCAGGGACATCTGGTGGGTATGGTGACCCACACTGACATGATCAACCTCTATGTGGATATTCTTGAACAGCAGTCGGCACTGATTGATGCCAATATCGAATTGCAGGCTCAATCTCGGGAAGATCCGCTCCTGCGTATTGGGAACCGGCGTGCCATGAGTGCCGACATGGGGAAAGTTGCAGCCACTGCTCAGCGCTCCCGCCAGAGCTACGCGGTCGCGTTACTGGATCTCGATTATTTCAAACCTTTTAATGACCATTACGGCCACGTGGAAGGCGATCAAGCGTTGCAGGTCGTGGTAACGGCCATCAAGAACACCATGCGTCACAGCGATACACTCTATCGGTACGGCGGTGAAGAGTTGCTGATGCTGCTGCCAGGCTCCGACATCTGCGATGCAAGCCATGCGGCAGAGCGGGCGCGGCAGGCGGTACAGCGGCTGGCGCTGACCCACGAGCATAGCCCTTACGGCATTCTCACACTCAGCGGCGGTATCGCCAGCGCCCGGGGCGTGCCTGCCGATGAGCTGGTGGCCCAGGCAGATAAAGCCCTCTATCGCGCCAAGGCTGAAGGCCGTAACCGTATCTGTAGCGCTTTCGAACTGGCCGAAGGAGTCTCTCTGGATACTGTCGAATAGCGCTCTGCCTTTGCGCGGTCTATGCTTGATCATGCGCGAAGATCCTGTAAGCACCCGCCCGCATCCCGCACAGGACGATACCGATGAGGCTCTGGTGTGGCGACACAAGTTGATGGTTCTGGGGAAACCCTTTCTTTATCCGCTATCGCAGACCCCTACACGCTGCTGCTCGTGGTAGCGCTTATTGCAATAGTGATATCCATTGTGGCGTTGATCAGTGTGTGGCGCTACCGCTTCCACTCCCGTCGTCTGCGCCATCAGCAGCTGCAACATCGCAAACAGTTTGAACAGGCTCTGCGGGAAAGCGAGGAAAAATTCCGCTCGCTGGTGGGCAATCTGCCCGGAATTTCCTACCGCTGTCTGCCGGACCGGCGCTGGACCATGTTGTACATCAGCGATGCTGTGGAGAAGTTTACCGGGTACCCAGCCTCCGAATTTATGCGGCCCGGCGGCCTGACATTTCTCGATATCGTTCACCCTGATGATCAGGAACATACCGGACTGCACACGCTGAGCACCGATAAAACCTTTGAGCTGGAATACCGCATCATTCATAAAGATGGCCGGGTGCGCTGGGTATGGGAAAACGGCAGCCTTATTACCAACGACGCCGGTGAGCCGGTGTGGCTCGACGGCGTGATTCTCGATATCACCCAGCGTTACGAGATGGAGCAGGTATTACGTCACGAGAAATTAAAGGCGGAACATGCTGCTGTCGTGAAGACCGAGTTTCTCGCCAATATGAGTCACGAAATCCGCACCCCCATGAATGCGATCATCGGCTTTATCGACATCCTGCTTCAGACTCCTCTGACACCAGAGCAAAGACAATATCTGGAGACGATCAACCATGCCTCGGCGTCTCTCCTGCATCTGCTGAATGACGTACTGGATACCGCGCGACTGGAACGTGGTGTGGTCGAGCTGGAGAGTGTTAATTTTTCCCTGCTCGAGCTGCTTCACCAGGTGCTGGATACCTTCAGAGCCAATGCAGAGAAAAAAGGGCTGGAGCTGCGACTCGACTACCCTCCAGGTATGAACGAGTTTTTCCGTGGTGATGAACAGCGGCTGCGACAGGTACTGATCAATCTGGTGGGCAACGCGGTGAAATTCACCGAGCAGGGCGGGGTGGTCGTCACTGTGTCTGCTGAAGGGGGATTAGTCCATTTTGAGATACGGGATACGGGTATAGGCATTGCGCCGGATCGCCTCCGGAATATCTTCGAACCCTTTACTCAGGCTGATGCTTCCACCACTCGCCGGTTCGGCGGTTCCGGTCTGGGAACCACGATCAGCAAGCAATTGATCGAACTGATGGGTGGAAGTATCCAGGCTACCAGCGAGCTGGGAAAAGGCTCGGCATTCACGTTTCGTGTGCCGCTTTCACTGGGCAAGGTCCAGACACCTCTGTCGGAGCGTAAACGGGTAAATCTGGCTCCACTGCGCATCCTGGTGGTTGATGACGTGGTGCCGAATGTCCGCCTGCTGGAGATCATGCTCCGTAAGGGTGGCCATGAAGTCACCTCCGTTACCAATGGTGTCGAGGCGTTTGCAGCCTTTCAGCAACATCGGTTTGATGTGGTGTTGATGGACGTGCAGATGCCAGTGATGGATGGCCTGGTAGCCAGTCGACGCATGCGCCAGTACGAACAGGAACACCAGTTGAAGCCCGTACCGATCATCGCGCTGACCGCCAGTGTACTGGATGCCGATAAACTGGCCGCTCGGACGGCAGGGATGGACGGCTTTGTATCGAAACCGATCAAGCTGTATGAGCTGGAAACCGAAATAGCCCGGCTGTTGGGATTAACGCCGGCAGGCGAGGAGGCCTGCTGAGTTAACGAAGCACCGTCGCGTCGAGACCATGCGACATAAGTCCCGACAGCGGCTAACATAATAATTAATAACAAGATGACGAGAGTCACCATGACCATAGACTTCAATCCCACCATTCTGGTGGTGAACGATGATGCCCCCACCCTGAACGCACTGCGTCAGATACTGAAGAACTACTGTCAGCTGTTGTACGCCAACTCCTCGGAGGTCGGGCTGGCAGTCGCGGATGCAGAGCAGCCGGACCTGATACTGCTTGACGTGATGATGCCCCAGATGAACGGTTATCAGATCTGCGAGCAGCTCAAGCACAGCGAGCGTACCCGTCATATTCCAGTGATCTTTATCAGCGCCTTCAGCGATGCGGCCGACGAGGCCCACGGCTTTGCTGCCGGGGGTGCTGATTACCTGACCAAGCCATTGAATGCCGCCCTTGTGCGGGTCCGTATTGCCACCCATCTATCGTTGGCGCTGGTTGATGAATCAAAGAGGAGCTGTCTGGAGCTGGTACAGCGGCTGGGGATGGCAGCTGAATATAAAGACAATGAGACCGGCCTGCATGTGCTCCGCATGAGCCATTACGCCTGTGTCATAGCCCGCGCGGCCGGCCTTGATGAAGCGGTGGTGGAAGACCTGTTCTACGCAGCCCCCATGCATGACATAGGGAAGATAGGGATTCCCGACAGCGTCCTCCAGAAAACCGGCAAGCTGACGCCAGACGACTGGGCAATCATGCGGGAACACCCCGTTATCGGTGCGCGCATCATCGGCGTTCACGCCGACGGCCTGTTGCGCATGGCCCACGATATTGCGCTGACGCATCACGAACGCTGGGATGGCAGTGGCTATCCACGCGGACTGGCAGGAGAGGGGATTCCTCTGGTAGGCCGTATCGTGGCGCTGGCTGATGTCTTCGATGCGTTGACGACGCAGAGGCCGCATAAAAAAGCCTGGCCTTTGAACGAGGCTGTGGCTTATATCAGGGAACAGCGAGGCAAACATTTCGATCCTCGCCTGGTTGACATATTCCTGGAGCAAATGCCAGCTATCCTGGAGGTTCGGGAGCGTTGGGCGGATAAAAGCTGATCAATGCTTCTGCCCGGTTAATCGTGGCGGATAAATCCCGATCTATACAGGTCTATCACTTGCGCACCCGCCTATAGTGCGTAAAATGCCGGCCCCCCAGTTGGGCGGGCAAGGGGACGTGGCATGGATAAGGAACAGCCGGCCACGATGATGAGATATATAAGAAGGTGTCCCACATGCTGTATTACTCCTGTTTTACCCGAATGGAGCTTGATAACCGCCTCGGTCAGAAAGTCTTCCTCGGCGTTACCCATATCCCTACCGAGACGCGTGATTATGTTTTTGTGACCGCGTTGAGCCAGCAGGCCTCCAGTTTCGTTGGAAAAAATGCCGACCATTTCGCGTTTCAGTTATTGCATCGTTTTCAACTTGACACGAAGCGTTTTGAATTGGTGGAATTGCGCAGCGCTGCGGAAGAGCAAAGCCTGTGGCGATGGCGGTTTGAGTGGGTAGGTACTGCGCCGCTTTCAGGCAGAGGTGAATTAATAGCATCTCCCGCCCAGCGACAACAATTGATGCGCTTGCTCGATCCCCATGATCAATTAAAGGCTGCGGCCACCTGAAGGGCAAAACGGAACGCTATGAAGACCAATTGTTTACCGAAGATGACAACCATGTTGCTGCTCGACCGCGATAATGTGGAGGCAGGCGTAGACGTAAAAGTACTGGCGCTGGCGGGTACTGTCGCGGTTTTTATGTCGGATAAGCAGAGTCACTCAAGCAGCTCCATATCGCGGAATGCTGCTACCTATTTAGCGCAGCTGGTGCAGCGGCTCGAGCTGCATCCTGTCAGCACGCAGTTTTATCGTCACGTCTACCATCCCCAGCAAGGCAGCCTGTTCGGGCGCTTTGATATTGTCTGGAATGGCACTGAGCTGGTGAGTTACAAATTTGCCATGTTGAACAATCTGGACGAGGGCAAGCGTCTGCAGGAGTGGATCGCCAAGGCTGCGGTTGTGCCTATCACCTATGGTCAGACCCGCGATCTGGCCCGGCAGGAAATGCCCGCGGTTGCTCCGGTCGCGAGCGTCAACCTTTAATCATCTCAGCTACAGGGGCGGGTTCTTTTCCCCGCCCGACTCTCACGCCGATCAACAGCACCAGACTCAGGAATGCCAGGGGCAGGCTGCCCCAGCGCATAAAGGGTGTTAAACCATCAGCGGCGTACACGACACCGGTAAATGTCTCGGTAGTAAAGGCGTTGCTGGCTTTCACAATACGGCCCTTCTCATCGATAAACGCACTGCTGCCGTTGTTGGTGCTGTACACCAGATAGCGGCCGGTCTCCAGCGCACGCATCTGCGCCATCTCCATAAACTGCAGAGGTCCAATGGATTCGCCGAACCATCCCAGGTTGCTGATGGTGAGTAACACCTGCGCGTCCCGCGCACTGAAAGCCACCAGATCCGGGTAGACCAGTTCATAACAGACCGAGGGAGACACGGCCACACCGTTGATATGAATCCCGCGCTGTTCCATGGGGCCAAAAGCGATGATAGAGGTAGGCAGGTCGAAAAAGTGGATCAGGCCGCGCAGCCAGTCTTCCAGCGGGACGTATTCGCCAAACGGCACCAGACGACGTTTGTGGTAGATGCCCAGCGCATCCCCGAATCCGGCAATTGAGTTGTAGTAACGGTAATCCTGAGGGTTATCGTAGATGATGCCGGTCACCAGGCCAGTTGAGGTTGCCGTAGCGCGGTCGTTCATCTCGTTGAGAAAAGGGAGCGCCTGGTGATAGGTAAGCGGAATCGCGGCTTCAGGCCAGATTACCCAGTCATGGTCCCACAGGTCTTCACTCATGGTCCGCAGCAGGTCCAGCGTCGGCTCAACGAAGTCGGCACTCCATTTGATTTCCTGGGAAATATTGGGCTGGACCATGGCCACCTTGACTGGTTCTTCATCCAGATGAGTCCAGGCGATGTCTTGAAGAAAAAAACCGCTGATCCAGATAGCTCCCACCAGCCCACCCAGTAAAGCCAACGACAGTTGCCGCCACTGCCAGATTGCCTGGGCCATGACGCCGGCGGTCAAGGCGCAGATAAACCCGGTACCGATCACACCCACCACCGGTGCCCAGCCCGCCAGCGGCGTATGCAGGTGCGCATAGCCGGCATACAGCCAGGGAAAGCCAGTCAGAAACCAGTAGCGGAAGCATTCGCCCAGCAGCCAGCAGGCGGGGAAGGCGATCAGGAGACTCCAGCGCCAGCGGCTGAACCAGCGTCCATACAGATAGAACGGCAGGCTGAACATCAGGGCCATGAACAGCACGAAGATCAGGGTCAGCAGGCCAGCCAACACCGGAGATGCACCGCCAAAATTATGGATGCTCACATAGATCCAGGACACACCTACTCCATACATGCCTACACCGAAGCACCAGACCCGCAGGAACACCTGTTTGAGCGAGCCCTGCTCAAGGAGCAACGCCAGTATGGTCATGCCCGCCAAGCCCAGGGGCCAGAGTTTAAATGGGGCGAGGCTGAGCGGAATCAGTGCTCCGGCCCCCAGACACAAAAGACAGACCAGCCAGTTCGGCAAGGTCTGGAGACGCACTGCAAAAGGTGATGCCGTCATGTATGAAAGGTCGTCAGGATTGAAAGAATGGCTGCTAAAAAAATCCCGCCGGCGATGGGCGGGATTCGTTCTACTTGTTGACCGTCAACCTTAGCAGATGTATTTGCCGGTTGTCTGCATAGAGCACCCGGAACTGGAAGTTGTCGATGACAGCAACTTCGTTGCGTTTAGGCAGATGGCCGAACTCCTGCATGAGGATTCCACCAATAGTATCGAAATCGTCCTCGCTCAAACCTGCATTGAAGTACTCGTTGAACTCCTCTATGGGGGTGAGCGCTTTGATGATGTAGTCGGTGTCACTCACGCGCTTGATGAAGTCGTCACTGACTTCCTCATCGGTTTCATCTTCAATGTCACCGACGATTTCTTCCAGGATATCTTCAATCGTTAACAGACCGGAGATACCGCCGTACTCATCAATCACTAGAGCCATGTGATAGCGCTGCTCGCGGAATTCGCGCAGGAGCACATTAACGCGCTTGCTTTCGGGGATGATATTGGCCGGCCGCAGGATGCTCTCCAGATTGAAGTTCTGCTGGTTATCCAGCAACAGGCGCAGCAGATCCTTGGCGAGCAGAATGCCGCGGATGTCATCCGCCGATTCTCCGATGACCGGGAAACGGGAGTGGCCGGATTCAATAATCTTGGGTAGAAATTCCTGGGGAGTGTCGTCGATCCGTACGGCGACGATCTGGGAGCGGGGCACCATGATTTCACGGGCCTGCAGGGAGGAAACGTCCAAGGCACCTTCGATGATACTCAGGGCTTCCTGATCCAGTAACTGGTTATTGGCGGCATCCTTGATGATGTCCAGTAATTCTTCGCGGGATTTAGGTTCAGCGCTAAAGGCGTGGAGCAATTTGTCCAGCCAGGACCGGTCTTGTTTCTCAATACGGTCCGCTTGGCGCTGAACGCTGCTACTCGTGGGGTCGTCCGACATGGTGATGCTTTCCTGTGATCAAAAGATAATCGAAAGGTTGTTATTCGTTGATTTCGTAAGGCGGAGGAAAACCCATTCCGGTGAGGATCTTGGTTTCAAGACTCTCCATCTCCTCCGCTTCGGGCTCGGTTATATGGTCATACCCCACCAAATGCAAGGTCCCATGAACCACCATATGCGCCCAGTGGGCCTCCAGTGTCTTGCGCTGCTCCATCGCTTCACGTTCTACGACCGGGGCGCATATCACGAGATCCCCTAATAAAGGTAAATTCAGTTCGGCCGGGATGTCGGCAGGGAAAGAGAGCACATTGGTAGGTTTGTCCTGGTGACGATAGCGCAGGTTCAACTCCTGGCTTTCGACTTCATCGACAATGTACACACTGACCTCGGTTTCGGGTTTGTTGAGATCAGGCACCGCCGCGAGGGCGGTGCTGATCCAACGTTCGATATGCTCGGTGACGGCAAGGTGAGTGCTGCCACTGGCAACATCAATATCAACGTGAGTGGTCATGGCGATCAGTCAGTGATGTCGGGCTTCTGCTCAAACTGATCGTAGGCCTCTACGATGCGCTGCACGAGCGGGTGACGAACCACGTCCTTAGAGTTGAAATGGGTAAAGCTGATGCCAGCCACATTTTCCAATACTTCAATAGCGTGGCGCAGACCGGACTGCTGGCCGCGCGGCAGGTCGATCTGGGTCGGGTCGCCGGTAATGACTGCCGTGGTACCGAAGCCTATTCGCGTGAGGAACATCTTCATCTGTTCGCGGGTGGTGTTCTGGCTCTCATCAAGGATCACGAAGGAGTTGTTCAGGGTCCGGCCACGCATGAACGCCAGGGGCGCCACTTCGATAACTCCGCGCTCCATCAGTTTGCCTACGGTTTCAAATCCGAGCATCTCGAACAGAGCGTCATAAAGGGGACGCAGGTAAGGGTCAACTTTCTGGGCGAGGTCGCCCGGCAGAAATCCCAGCTTCTCGCCAGCTTCCACAGCGGGACGCACCAGCAGGATGCGCTCCACTTCATCTTTCAGCAGGGCCTCAACGGCGCAGGCTACGGCGAGGTAGGTCTTACCTGTACCAGCCGGGCCTATGCCGAAGTTAATGTCATTGTTCTGCACAGAACGAACGTAGCGCTGCTGATTCAGGCCGCGTGGCTTGATAGTGCATTTTTTGGTGCGGATCAGGGTAATGCCGGCGCTGTTATCAGCGCTGTCAGTATTGCTGGCGGTATCGTCGCCGCCATCAAAGGGAGTATTCAATTGTTCCATAAGGGCCTCTATGCCGGACGTCTGCAGGGCGAGATGAATCTCATCCGGCGTCAGATCGATACGGTCAGTTTGCTGGTAAAGGTGGCGTAACAATCCGGCGGCCGCCTCAGTGGGTTGTGCATCACCAACCAAGGCAAATTCATTGCCGCGGTTACGGATTTCCACATTCAGGCGTTGTTCGATCTGGCGCAGGTGTCGGCCGAACTGACCGCAGAGATTGGCTAGGCGACGACTATCATCCGGTTCAAGGGTTAATTGGCGGGTAATAGCATCAGGGCTGGTGGCTATATAGCTATTCATTAATGGAGAATTGAGGCTCTTTTGGCTGTAGACGGGTACAGACTAAACCATTCCCCGAGTGGGTAAAAGCCTCTATAAGGGCTAAATGGTTCTTTAAAACATTTTTTTACTAACTGCCCGTTATGAAATTATTCTTTTGGAGGTTGACGCGTCAGCCGCCACCGCTGGAGCCACTGACCGTGCTCAAATATCAGGACCAGTACCAAGGACAGGGCAAGGGGAATCAGCAGGTAGAACAGGCGGAACACCAGTAGAGCGGCAATGACATCGGCAGGATTTACATCGGGGAGTGCCAGCAGAAACACCACCTCCAGGACTCCCAATCCGCCTGGCGCGTGTGAGACCAGCGCAGCGGAGAAAGAGGCGAGGAAGATGCCCAGTACCAGCAGGAAACCCGGATTACTGGCTGCGGGCAGCGCAAAGTAGATAATGGCCGCAGCTCCCACCAGTTCCAGCGGACCGATGATCAACTGCCGGACCACAATCGGCAGGCGCGGGTACTGCAGCCGGACTTTGCGGATGCGCAGTGACTTGAGCCGCAGGCTGCTGCCCACCACATACAGCCCCACCAGCCCCAGCATGGCAATTCCACTGACAATGGGCACCCACAGTGCCAGGTCTTCAAAAAAACGATTAATCAGCCGGGGCTCGATCAGCAGGACAATGCCACCCAGCAGGATAGAACCGAGGGTGAAGGTAAACGAGCAGAAAGCTACCAGAACGCCTATCTCCGCAGCATTGAGTCCTTTGGCGCTGTAGGCCCGGTAACGCACCACCGCGCCGGAGAAAACCGATGCACCGATGTTATGGCCGATAGCGTAAGCCGTGAAAGAAGCGGCGGTGATAAATCTCCAGGAGATCTTTTTTTTGCGCAGGTGGAGCAGCGCCAGGCGGTCATACCCTGCCAGCGCAGCGTAGGCGACAAGTGTAGCGAGGGCAGAGAGAATCCAGCCATGGACAGGGATGGCATTCAGGCTGTCGATGATGTCATCGACAGAGATATCGCGCAGTTGATGCAGCAGCAGCCAGACTGAAAATCCTACGGCGGCCAACCCTATTACCGGCCATACGTAGTCCTTGTTCAATCTCATCATGCAAAGTCCTTAATCGAGCGCCACCGGGCTTGCCGTACGCGGGGGCGTTAATTGAATCTCGTATGGAGCGGTAGCTGGTAGCAGAGCCGCCGTCGCTGACTGACAGCAGCGACCCGGTCAGCACCAGTCGGCATCAAGCTCCGAACTGATCAAGGTGCCGCGCAGAGAGTTGGGCAAAGCCTCTTCAATCAGGATATCGGCAAATTTACCGATCAACGCTGGATTATCACAGCGGAAATTGACTACCCGGTTGTTTTCTGTCCGGCCGCACAGCTGGCCGGGGTCTTTGCGCGAATAACCGTTTACCAGTATGCGTTCTGTATTGCCGACCATCCGTCTGCTGATACCCATAGCCTGTTGGATAAGGCGATCCTGCAGGATCTGCAGACGCTGCTTCTTGACGTCTTCCGGGGTGTCATCGGGTAAGTCCGCGGCAGGAGTGCCCGGACGGGGGCTGTAGATAAAGCTGAAGGAAGTATCGAAATCCATGTCGTGGATCAGCTTCATGGTTGCTTCGAAATCGGCGTCCGTCTCACCGGGAAAGCCGACGATGAAGTCAGATGAGAAACTGATATTGGGGCGAATCTTTTTCAGGCGGCGCAGCTTGGATTTGTATTCCAATACAGTGTGGCCGCGTTTCATGGCCATCAGGATGCGGTCGGAGCCGCTCTGTACCGGCAGGTGGAGGTGGCTGACCAGCTCGGGCACTTCGTTGTATACCTCAATCAGTGCATCGGTGAACTCTACCGGGTGCGAGGTGGTGAAGCGAATGCGGTCGATACCCTCAACCGCCGCTACATAGGTAATCAGTTCGGCCAGGTCCACGACTGTGCCGTCTTTGCCAGCACCGCGATAAGCGTTCACGTTCTGTCCCAGCAGGTTGACTTCACGCACGCCCTGACCCGCCAGGTGTACGATCTCGGCCATCACATCGGCCACCGGACGGCTGACTTCTTCACCACGGGTGTAGGGAACCACGCAGAAAGTGCAGTACTTGGAGCAGCCTTCCATGATGGAGACAAAGGCACTGACGCCGTCGGCGTCGGGCTGGGGCAGGCGATCAAATTTTTCAATCTCAGGAAAGCTGATGTCCACCACCACTGCACCATTGGCGCGCTTGGTTTCCATCATCTCCGGCAGGCGGTGCAGTGTCTGGGGACCAAAGATCAGGTCCACGTAAGGCGCCCGCTCAGCGATGGCAGCGCCTTCCTGACTGGCGACGCAGCCGCCGACCCCGATAACCAGGTTGGGATTTTTCTTTTTCAGCTGCTTCCAGCGACCCAGTTCGTGAAACAGCTTCTCCTGAGCCTTTTCACGGATTGAGCAGGTGTTGATGAGGATAACATCTGCATCTTCCGGGTCTTCCGTCGCCACCATATTGTGAGACTCGCCCAGCAGATCGCGCATGCGGGAGGAGTCGTACTCATTCATCTGACAACCGTGGGTCTTGATATAAAGCTTCTTGGTTGTGGTCTCAGTGGTGGTCATGACAGTAAACCTGATCAAAAAGTATGCAGAAAAACTCGGGCGCGCATTATAGCGACCTTTGGGGGTATAAGCCTATAGCGACCGGCCTTGTTGAGGGCTTGTTGAGGTATATAGTCGCGCGGAATCTGCGGGGGGAGTAAATGTGTGGAATATGCTATCCTTCGCGCCCGTTCCCAGGGTGGCTGATTTTCGGTCACCTGCACAGCATAGTCAGAGAGTTTTATGGCAGTTAAACCCACTTACAAAGTCATTTTCCTTAATCAGGGCCAGGTCTACGAGATCTTCGCCCGGGCGATATACCAGAGCGAGATGTATGGTTTTATCGAGGTTGAAGAGTTTGTCTTTGGCGAGCGCACTCAGTTGCTGGTCGATCCGGCGGAAGAACGGTTGAAGACCGAGTTCGCGGGCGTGAAGCGCTCTTATATTCCCATGCATGCCATCGTGCGCATCGATGAGGTGGAAAAAGAGGGTTCGGCCAAGATCAGCGAATTCAAGGGGAGCGACAAGATAGCCCAGTTCCCGTATGCGGGCTTCATTCCTAACCCAGGTTCAGGGGATTAACCTTCGTTTTACCTACGGTTACCTCTCAGAAATACCCAGCGGCCCGGTCTTTTTAAGTCCGGGTCGTTTTTTTTGCGTCAGAAGAAAGGGTATGCTCAGCGCAGGTTTAGCTGAAGGATATAAATTTATGATGACAGAAGCGCTGGTAACTTATTTCCATTACTTGGGATTTATGATGTTGTTTGCCACTTTAGTGGCTCAGCACCTGCTGTTTGTGACTGAAGCCAGTCCGCAGCAGATCAAACGCCTGTTTATCCTGGATGGCCTTTACGGCGCGGCCGCCATCCTGGTGCTGTTGACAGGATTGGCTAAGGTCTTCTGGGTTGGTAAGCCAGCGATATTTTACGCGCAGAACGGCCTGTTTCACGCAAAAGTCAGTCTGTTTGTCCTGGTGGCTCTGCTGTCGGTCTGGCCCACTGTGCAGTTTGTTAAAGCTCGCCGGCTGTCCCTTCGTTCCCCTGCACAGACGCTGATTCCCCTGCCGGGAAGTATCCGCTTGATTCAGCGGATTGAACTGGTTGCCGTCTTGCTCCTGCCTCTGCTCGCCGTCTTCATGGCTCGCGCCTGACTTGAGCATGCCACTGATGCCGAGCGCTCCCACAGCAACCCCATCCGAAAAGTCGCTCGTTCTTGCCATAGATCAGGGTGGCCAGAGCAGTCGGGTCGCCTTGTACCGGGCCACGGGAGAACGGGTGTGTCTCTTCTCCGCGCCCTGCGCTACGCAGAGCTATGTCGATGAACAGCAGCGGGTTTATGTTGAGCAGGATGGCGAGCAGATACTGGCTGGCATTCGCAGATGTCTGCAACAGATTGAGGATGCTCTGGATGAAGGGCTGCGGATCAGCGCGGCCGGGTTCGCCGGACAGGGGTCGTCCTTGCTCTGCTGGCGACGGACCAGCGGCACCGCGTTATCGCCGGTGTTGAGCTGGCAGGATCGACGGGCGGAGTCCCTGCTGAATGATTTTCCGCTGACGCAGGACGAAGTTCGTCGGCGTACCGGGGTTCGTATCTCGCCACATTATGGTGCGAGCAAGATGCGCTGGTGTCTGGATCACTATGCCTCAGTTGCAGCGGCGGCCCGCGACGGGCAGGTGATGATCGGCCCTATCGCCAGCTACCTGTTTGCCAATCTGCTGCACAGCAATGCGGTCTGTATCGATCCAGGCCATGCCCAGCGTACGCTGTTGTGGAGTCTGGCAGGCCGGCAATGGGATCAGGAGTTGCTGGATATCTTTGACCTGGATGCATCCATACTGCCGCGCTGTGTCTCGCACAACAGCCTGTTCGGCAGGCTGCAAATGGCCGGGCAGGAGATCCCGTTGATCAGTTGTCAGCGGGATCAGGGTGCATCGCTGTTTGCGCGCGGTATGCCGGAAGCGGATGCGTGTTACATCAATATCGGCACCGGGGCCTTTATTCAGCGAATCGCTACCGACCTTGAGGCTCCATCAGGCCTCTTGGTCAGCCCACTCTGGCTGCCTGACCCAGCGGGTGGTGCCCCCGGGTTGTACGCCTGGGAAGCAACCGTCAACGGTGCTGCCGCAGCCATAGACTGGCTGGAAGAACACATAGGTATGCCGCTGACGCCGGAGCTGATCGACAGCGCATTGGCGGAAATCGGAGCGAAGGGTGATACTTATTTTTTGAATGCGGTGGGCGGACTCAGCGCGCCTTACTGGCGAACGGACTTGCAGTCCCGCTTCAGCGGTGAGTTGACTGAGCAGGAAAAGATTCAGGCATGGCTTGAAAGTGTGTTGTTTCAACTGCTGATTAATTTTCAGTTGATGCAGTCGCTCGGCCCGGTAAAGCGTATTTATATCAGCGGCGGTTTGAGCCGGACTGATGGCCTGTGCCAGCGTCTGGCGGATCTGACTGGAGTGGTCGTTTTACGCAGTGATAACACCGAGGCGACTCTGCAGGGAGTTGCCTTTACGACAGCCGGTATGCCAACTCAGTGGCAAGCATCAGGCCGGGATGATCGCTTTGTCCCCGGCGTAGATCCGCTGCTTCAGCAACGGTTTGAAACCTGGCAGAAGGCAATGCAGGCGTGGCTTGGTGGCTTGAAAGTCCAGTGAACAATTAACCGATCACCTTCCTACCAGGTGCGATGATTCGGGCAGTGAACCAGAAAGGAAAGAAATATTATGCATTACGACGTGGTTGTGATCGGTGCAGGGATTCAGGGCGCCGGTGTCGCTCAGGCAGCAGCAGCGGCCGGTTATTCGGTTCTTGTTCTTGAACAGAAAGCCATCGCGGCCGGTACATCCAGTAAATCTTCCAAACTCATTCACGGTGGTCTGCGCTATCTCGAAACTGCCCAGTTCGGGCTGGTGCGTGAGAGCCTTCAGGAGCGCGCCCTGCTGTTAAAGCTCGCGCCGGAGCTGGTAAAACTGCAACCCCTGCACATCCCTGTTTATAACACCTCTACCCGATCACCCTTGATGATCCGCGCTGGTCTAAGTTTATATTCCGTACTCGCGGGCCTACGCAACAATGCACAGTTTCGCAGCCTGCCGGAGAGCGAATGGGATTCGCTGACCGGTTTGAGACAGGAAGGCCTGCGGGAAGTATTTCGTTATCACGAAGCCCAGACTGACGATGCTGCCTTGACTGCAGCCGTGCTGCGCTCTGCCGTTTCACTGGGTACAGAGGTGTTGATCCCCGCACGTTTTACCGCTGCCCGGGTAGAAGGCCAACGATGTTCGATTGATTACGAGATAGATGGCCAGTCCCATACTGTAACCGCGAGTGTGCTGATGAATTGCAGCGGCCCCTGGGCCTTGGACGTACTTGCACGGATTACACCGTCCCAGCCCTTGCCCGCTGTGGAACTGGTGCAAGGCAGCCACTTATTGTTGCCGCCACTGTTGCAGCAGTATTTTTATCTTGAAGCGCCCCGGGATCAGCGGGCTATCTTTGTATTGCCGTGGAAACAGCAGCTGCTCATTGGTACCACAGAAACTATTCATCACGGCCCGCCGGACGAGGCCAGATGTCTCGACAGCGAAAAAGCCTACCTGCTCGAAACCCTGCAGTATTACTTTCCATCGCTGGATCTCTCCGGCGTACCGGTGGCTGGCTTCGCGGGTCTGCGGGTGCTGCCGCGCAGCGACAAGAATGCATTTAATCGTTCCCGGGAAGTACTGCTGGATGTGGACAATGCGGCGTGTCCGCGGGTCCTGTCATTGATGGGTGGAAAATTAACGACTTACCGCCCGACGGCACGGGCTGCGCTTGAGCGGGTCCGTGCTGCACTGCCGGAGCGAAAGCCGCGCGGTGACACGGCCAGCTTGCCTCTGACGCCCGAGTAAAATCCGGCGGGTCAGCGGGCCAGTTTCACAAACTCAATGTCATATTTTCCGTGGACCGGCTGAGCCTGGAAGAGTCGTGCGTGGGGATATAACGCCCGCTGCAGATCGACGAGTTTTTTCTTATCTTCCACTGACATGTAAGCACCCAGATAGATAGAGCTTACTGCCTCGTTTGCAAAAGGCCGGTCGTCAAACCAGTCCATATCATTGTTACTTTTACTGCTGGCTTCCGTCAGCGCATGATAGAAGCATCGCCATTCCTGCTCATGGCTATGGATAGGGGATTTGCACAACAGCTTGTCCAGAAAGCCCGCTTGAAGATTGGGCCTCTCGTTATAGATAGCGGCGTTGAGCTGCTCTTTAACTGTGGTGACTTCCGGACGGACCTGGCGGTACTCCATCGGTCGCAATGCGCCTTCAGCGTCCGAATTTACTCCCAGCTCCTGAACGTGAAACCGGATCACCGCACCACGGTGGTTGTCCGCATAGCGCTGCCAGCAGGGAAGGTTGTCGGGTCTGGCACTGAAGCTGCAGATGCGCAGGTGCCGTGTAAAACGTCGCCAGTCCGCCATCAGCACATCAATATCTACCTGACGCTGATCGACCATCTTGGCCAATAATTCCATCAACACGGTCGAGGCTTCGGCTTCGGCGGGTGTTTCGAAGCGCCCATCGTCACGCCAGCGGCGTATGCCGGTAATCAGCGGTGAATTGCCGTGAGGTGGCGAGGGAGAAAAGATCATTGCGATGGTAGTGCGCACGACTTCGTTGAGCAGCATATGTGGATCAAACCCCAACCCGGTGCGGTGATCCAACTCAAAGGGATCGCCAAATAAATGGGGTGAACTCCAGCGCAAAGTCTGGGACGTTAGCACGCTGACAGCCGCATCAGCTGTGCAGAATTTAGACAAGGTATCCGGGTACTCAAACACGTTGGGTCCTATCAATGTAGTTTTATTATTCCTCATGCGACAGATTGATTTGCCGAAGTCGCGTGAGGATGTGCCGACAAACAGAACAGCTCTGGCGCACAGGATCTGGTTTGATTACAGCAGTAAAGTTATAAATCTTCAAACTCGCGGGATAAACAATTTCCCATTGATGGCAGTGCCGTTAGAATAGACGCATTTATCGCGTTGTCTACGCTGTGTTGCAAATGCTCCTGTCAATCGCCACCGCCACTGTGCGGAATATCCCTGAGGACCACCCGTGAACTTTACCGGCGCCCATATTCTCTCCATCGAACAATTTGAACGTGCAGATATTCAACGCGTCTTTGACGTGGCGGATGCCATGGAACCCTACGCCCTGCGGCGACGGATGACGCGAGTTCTGGAGGGGGCCATCCTCGGCAACATGTTCTTCGAGGCCAGCACCCGGACCCGCATCAGCTTTGGTTGTGCCTTCAATCTGTTAGGTGGCGACGTGCGTGAGACCACCGGCTTCGAGAGTTCATCGATCACCAAAGGAGAATCCCTCTACGACACGGCCCGTGTCCTGTCGGGTTACAGCGACGTTATCTGCATGCGTCACCCTCAGGCCGGCTCGGTGGCCGAATTCGCCCAGGCCAGCCGCGTGCCGGTCATCAACGGCGGCGATGGTGCCAACGAACATCCAACCCAGGCGCTCCTGGATCTCTACACCATCCGTAAAGAACTGCGCTCCCGGGGGCGCGGCCTGGATGGTTTACGGATCGCCATGATCGGCGATTTAAAACATGGCCGTACTGTCCATTCCCTGTGCAAACTGCTGTGTCTGTTCGATAAGGTTCAGGTTACGCTGGTGTCGCCCAGGGAGCTGTCGATGCCGGAGTACCTGGTGGAAGATCTGCGCCGGGCCGGTCACAGTGTGGTGATCACCGACGACCTTACCCAGAGTATCTCCCGGGTAGATATTGCCTACTCCACCCGGATTCAGGAAGAACGCTTTGCCAGCAAGGAGGAGGCTGATCTGTATCGCGGCCGCTTCCGCCTGAATCAGGCGATCTACACCCAGTACTGCGAACCTAACACCGTCATCATGCACCCCTTGCCGCGCGACTCCCGGGCGGATGCCAACGAGCTGGACAACGACCTCAACCAGAACCCCAACCTGGCGATCTTCCGCCAGGCGGACAACGGCGTGCTGGTGCGCATGGCGCTGTTTGCGCTGGTACTGGATGTGGTGGATCAAGTGGATAAGAGCGCGCGGGACGTGACCTGGTATAACTCTCTGCGGACGCATCAGGGGTAAAGCAGACATCGAGCCGGACGGGCGCCGGCTCGATCAGTGTCAGGATAACAACTGCTGGATTTTGGTCAGCAGGTTCTTCTCGGTCAGGGGTTTGCGCAGGTACTCTCGCACCCCCGGATATTTTTCTGCCATCGCACCTTCGGGGGCATCTTCCTCAACAATCAGCACCACCGGGATGACCGAGGTTTTGTCGCTGCGAACGAGCTGACGACAGAAACGGTGGTCATCCTCTGCTGCGGTGCCGGCATCAATCAGGATCACGTCAGGCCGTACGTCAAAGGCAATCTCCAATCCCTCATCAAGCGCCTCTGCCGTCAGGATGTTGCAATGGGGCTGCAGCATGCTGGTGACGATGTGCAGATCTTCGGCCTCGCTGTCTACGATCAACACCGTCTTGTGGATGACTACCTCATCGACCAGTGCCCGGTTGCGGCCACTGCGTTTGGCTTTATAGAGTGCGCGGTCGGCGCATTTGATCAGTTCTTCCAGGCTGTGCCCCGCGGTGCGGGTACAGGTGGCGCCACCGATGCTGACGGTGGCTACGGCGCAGGTAGGAGACACGTCGTGCTGCAGTCCCAGTGCCTCTACCGCTTTATTGATTGAACCCGCTACCCGGAAGGCGCCCACACTGTCGGTTTCCGGCAGGAGCACCACAAATTCTTCACCGCCGTAGCGACCCAGCAGATCCAGCGGGCGCCGCAGGCAGCTTTTGATGGCCTGGGTGATGGTCTTCAGACAGGCATCACCGGCAGGGTGGCCATAGTGATCGTTGTAGAGTTTGAAATGGTCAACGTCGATCATCAGCGCGCTCACGGGCTGCTGCTGGCGTGTGGCGACGATCCATTGCTGTTCTGCCTGCTCGGTGAAGGTGCGGCGGTTATAGATCTGGGTCAGGCTGTCCAGCTGGCTCAGGGCTTCCAGCTCGGCATTGAGGCGGTTCAGCTGGTCGCGCATCTCGGCGATCCGTTCCATGGCGCGGATCTTGGCCTTGATGATCATATAGCTCACGGGCTTGATCAGGTAATCATCGCCACCGGCTTCGATGCCTTCGCGGTAGCTTTCATCCTCATTGCGGCCGGTGACAAAGATAATGGGAATCCAGTGGCCGCCAAGCCACTCGCGGATCAGGCGGGTGGTTTCAAATCCGTTAAGGCCGGGCATCTCCACGTCCATGATGATCATGTCTACCGGCGTGTCTTCCAGCAGTTGCAGGGCTTCCTCGCCGCTTCTGGCTATCAGCGGGGTATGGCCCGCGTCAGTGATGTAATGACTCATGGCATGGCGCAGGGTCGCGCTGTCTTCCACCAACAGGATCTTCATGAATATTGATGTCTACCCGATTAGAGTTGCCTGCCGCTGATTATCGCGCCAGATCTTTTATAAGCACTAGTCTAGTCGCTTTTTCGCGCCACGCAGAATTTTACTGATGGAAGTTAATCTTAGGGGGCAGCGAAGCGGGAGTCGATAATCATTACCTGCCGCCGTTCAGTTTATGGTAAGAGCGTAGGCTGGGTCACATCGACTGTGGCGACTCATTCAGCAGACACATGATCTACATAGAACCAGCGGCCCATTACCTGCCGAAACAGGGAGACTTCATGGTGTTGGTGCAGCTGGCCGTCCTGACGAAAGAGGGCGACAAACGTGACCTGGCCCTCACTGTCGTTTGGCTGGCCAGCTTTGGTGGCCAGGATCTGCAGGCCCAGCCAGTCGCAACTGGTGGCCCAGGCGCGTATCTCAGCGGGATTGCTGCGCTGCCGCTGCGCGGGACTCCAGGTGTCCCACAAGTAGCTGATCTGGGCGAAGACATGGGCGGTATAACGGGAGCGCATCAGCTGTTCCGCTGTCCGGGCGGGCTGCTCGCCCATCAGCCGGGAGAGGCAGCAGTCGCGCAGCGTAGCGCCGCTGCCGCAGGGGCAGGGCTGGCCATGGGCGCTCAGGGGAATAGGGTCATTAGCTTGTGGCATTTTCCACCTCTTTTCGGTATGTTGTGCGGCTATTTTTGTCCAAGACACGTCTTAAAGCCATGGATTTATGGCGCCGTAAAAACTTCCCATGCCCGTTATTTAAGTGATAGCTCTTCATGACCACAGAATTTGACGATATCCGCCCGTACCACGATGACGAAGTTCGCCCGACGCTTGATCGCATCCTGGCCGACCCTGAGCTGGTCGATGCAGTGACCCGGCTCAAATTTCCGCGCCTGAACCGCTGGGCGGGAGGTCTGTTGCGGCCGTTGGTCAAGCGCGTATTGGTCCAGCAGCTGGCCGGCGTCAATTCCGTCAACGGCTTTCAGGACGTGGTGGAAAAGTACATGGCCCGCATGATTCGGAGCACCACCACTGCCCTGACCATCTCTGGGCTGGAGCGGCTGAATCCACAGCAGGCTTATCTGTTTATCAGCAATCACCGCGATATCGCACTGGACCCTGCCTTTGTAAACTGGTCGCTGTATCACTCAGACTGCAACACCCTGCGTATCGCGATTGGCGACAATCTGCTGACCAAGCCTTATGTATCGGACCTGATGCGTTTGAACAAAAGTTTTATCGTGAATCGCTCGGCAAAAGCACCCCGGGAAAAATTAAAAGCCGCCAAGCATCTTTCGGCGTATATCTATCATTCCATCGTGAATGAGAATAGCAATATCTGGATTGCGCAGCGGGAAGGGCGTGCTAAAGACGGCCACGATAAAACCAATTCTGCCGTGATCGGCATGTTGACAATCAATCGCCCGAAGACACAGGAATTCAGTGATTACGTCAAACAACTGAATATTGTTCCGGTGTCAATCTCTTACGAATTCGACCCCTGCGATGCGGCCAAGGCGCGTGAGCTTTATCACCAGCGCACCAGCGGCAGCTATCAAAAAGAACAGCATGAAGATGTGAAGAGTATCGCCATGGGCATTGCCGGACAGAAAGGCCACGTCCACGTCGCCTTTGGCGAAGTGCTCCACGGTAATTACATGGATACTGACGAAGTGGTTGCTGAGATTGACCGTCAGGTACTCAGCAATTATGTCCTGCACAGCAGTAATTGTTTTGCCTACGAAATGCTGCATGGCAAAACACCGAAGGTGAACTACACCGAAAAAAATATTCCCTTTGTACCGGAAAAACTCGCAGAGAAACGGCAGCAGTTTGAAGCGCGTATTCAGGCGGTTCCGGCGGAATATCGCGAGCTGGTATTAGCGATGTACGCCAACCCGGTACTGAGTAAGCTGCAGGATTAATTTTTCTGCACGCGTTAAGCAGCGTGTGCATTGATTTTTTACTTTTTGGCCAGATGCATGTTAACCGACCAGCTCAAGCAACAGATCCAGCGCGCTTACAGCCAGTTTCTAGAGAGCAAGGGCATGAAGTCGCGTTACGGCCAGAAGCTGATGATCGCGGAGATTGCGCGGACACTGGGCGCCATTGAGCTGGATGACGAAAATCGTCGCACAACCTCCGGGCACATCTGTGTGGTTGAGGCGGGAACCGGGACGGGAAAGACCGTTGCTTATCTGCTGCCCGCTCTCGCCATTGCCAAATCCATGGGCAAAAAGCTGGTGGTGTCCACGGCCACCGTGGCTCTGCAGGAACAGATCGTCAATAAAGACCTGCCTGAGCTGCTGCGTCACAGCGGCTTATCTTTCAGTTTCGCACTGGCCAAAGGGCGGGGGCGCTATCTGTGCCTGAGCAAGCTGGATAATCTGCTGGCGGAATACGAAAGCGGTATGAATCCCACGCGGGCCTTGTACGAAGACGAGCTGCCGAGTATTACCGCGCAGGACATCAAACTGTATCAATCCATGATGGAAGCCCTCGCCGGTAACCGCTGGAATGGCGAGCGGGACACCTGGCCCCAGGCGCTCGAACAACACGAGTGGCAGATCATCACCACCGACCATCGCCAGTGCACCGGGCGGCGCTGCTCCAATGTTTCTTCCTGCAGTTTTTTCCGCGCGCGCGATTCGCTGCACAATGTGGACTGCATCGTTACCAATCACGACCTGGTACTCGCTGATCTGGCGCTGGGAGGCGGTGCGGTGCTGCCTGATCCGGCAGACACCATCTACGTCTTCGATGAAGGGCATCACCTGCCGCAGAAAGCCCTGTCGCACTTCTCTCACCACAGCCGAGTCTTGTCGACCAGCAAATGGCTGGATCAATGCAACAAGGCCCTGGGTGCGATGCTGGGCAACATCAGCGGTGCGGGTAACGTGGATCGCTACGCGGAACAGCTGCCTGCGGCCTTGATGGACTGCAAACAGGAACTGGATCGCCTCTATCCCCAGCTGGAAGCGCTGGCCCAGACCATCGCTTTTGATGATCGTCAGTCTCATTATCGTTTTCCCGGTGGTGTAGTGCCCCAGGATCTGCTGCTTCCTGCGGTGGAGCTGCAGCGCAGCTTCAGCCGTCTGGCGGAACTGCTTGCCAAGATGAGCGAGGAGCTGAACGAGGCGATGGAAGATCCGCATTGTCCGGTGCCCAAGGTGGATCTTGAAAATCATTTTCCGGTTGTAGGTACCTGGCAGGCGCGGGCGGAAGCCAATCGCGAACTCTGGTCCAGTTATGCCGCGCCGGATGGAACCACCAGTGTTCCTAAAGCACGCTGGCTGACCCCGGTGGACTATACCGGCTCAATGGACATTGAAGTCTGCTCAAGTCCTATCCTGGCGGCGCGCACGCTGGAGTATGGTTTGTGGGAAAAATGCTGTGGTGCGGTGGTGACGTCCGCCACCGTCACTGCGCTTGGGCGCTTTGATCGTTACCGCATGCGGGCGGGCACACCGGTGGACAGCAATTATCAGGTGGTTCCAAGCCCTTTCGATTTCTCCCGCGCTACGCTGGAGATTCCCACCTGCGCAGTGGATGCGAGTAATGCTGATGCTCATACCCTCTCACTGATTGAACATTTACCGAAATTGCTCGACAAAGATGAGGCAACTCTGGTGTTGTTCTCGTCCCGTCGCCAGATGCTGGATGTCTACGAGGCTCTGCCAGAGAGCTGGCGGGTGCGCATCCTCGTACAAGGCGACAGTTCCAAGCAGGAGATGCTGATACAGCATCGCAAACGCGTCGATGACGGAGAGGGCAGTGTACTGTTCGGGCTTGCCAGTTTCGCGGAAGGCGTGGATTTGCCCGGTGATTATTGTCGTCATGTGATCATCGCCAAACTGCCGTTTGCGGTTCCCGATGATCCGATCGAAGCGGCATTGTCGGAGTGGGTAGAAGCGCGGGGCGGTAATCCGTTCATGGAAATCACGGTGCCGGATGCATCGCTGAAGCTGGTGCAGGCCTGTGGGCGTCTGCTGCGCACCGAAACCGATACAGGGCGGATTACCCTGCTTGATCGCCGTATCATTACCAAGCGTTACGGTAAGGCCATCCTGAATTCATTGCCGCCCTTTACCCAGGTCGTGCACCGCTGACCGGCGGTTGCTGAAGTCGCAAGAAAGGAACCCCTTATGAGTCAACACATCGCTCTGGCAGAAATTCTTATCGATGTTGAAAAAGAATTGCGCGAGCTGCGCCTGTGGGAGGCTGAGCCGCCCTCAGCTGAAGCACTCGCCAGTGTGCAACCTTTTGCGGTGGATACGCTGACGTTTGCGCAGTGGTTGCAGTTTATTTTTCTTCCACGTCTTTACGAAATGATCAACGCCGGTGCCGAGCTGCCCGATAACTGCGGTGTGGCGCCTATGGCTGAGGAATATTTTCATCCGCTGGGGTTGAACAGCGGCAACCTCATCAACCATCTGCGCCGTATTGATGTACTGCTGACCCGATAATGTTGTTGCGCAGGCTATTGGGCCTGCGCGCGCCAGCCTGCCTCCAGACTGCTCCACATCTCTTCAAACTGCATCTGCTCGTATTCACTAAGCACGCTGAACTGTTCATCCGTCAGCAGTGAGCGGGCCTCGCGCAGATAATTTTCTTTGTATTGATTCAGCGCCTCCTGCATTTTTCTTTCCGCGGCGCTGCGTTCTTCTGCAGATGCATTTTCGAGGTAAGCAGTGGCTTCCTGTAACTGCCGGTTGAAGTTCTGCTTATGCTCCAGCTTGGTCATGAGCAGCGCGCGCTGGTTATCCGCACTCACATCAACCCGTCCTCCGAGCTGCTCATAGAAGCTGTTCATCTGGTACTGTTCGTAGCTGGAATCTTTCAGCAGTTCGTATTGCTGCGCATCCTCGGGGCCGAGCAGGTCGGCAATGCGGCCATCGATTTCAGCAATCAGTTCCTGCTGCTGTCGGATACTTTCCTCAATCTCTTTCTGACTGGAGTGATAGCCCACTGTACTGGTGCCCAGGACGCGTTCGCGGTCGATCAGTAACTGACGCAGCTTGTCTTCATCAGCGCGGGGCAGTGAAAGGCCGGGAAAGATAATCGCATATTTCTGATCCACCGCGCGGGTAAGACTTGAGTCGCGGATCTCGGCAAAAGACTGCAGGCTGGTGGAGCCATCCACCGTACTGGAGGCCGTGCTGCGGCTAAGCGGGCCGGTTTGTGGCGAGGTGTTGGTTGTATGGTTGAACACGAGAAACTGTTCGAGGTTTTCAATCTGCCGCACATACGCCTGTTTCTGCTCTTCCAGTTCTTGTACGTGCAGCTGTTCTTTATGTGTCAGCTCATCCTGCAGGGCAGTATGGTCCAGATATAGATCGACATAGCGCAGCCCCAGAGCAGCCAGCGCCAGAGTCAGTACACCAATTATTATTTTCATGGTTGCGTACTCTCAGGTTGGTTGATTTTTTTAGCGCCGGAGCAAGGAATTATTGTTATGCCTGCTCCGGTTTTTCTCTCTCATATTTTTTAAAGCATGAGGCTTACATCTTGTCCATCACCTCGATTCCCAGTAAATCCAGACCTCTCTCAATAGTCTGGGCTACCAGGTGACACAAACGCAGACGGCTGTTGCGCAGATCTTCTTCAACGCCTTCCTTCAGGATCGGACAGGCTTCGTAGAAGCTCATATACAGACTGGCGACGTCATACAGGTAACTGCACAGCAGGTGCGGCATTGCTTCCCGCGCAACCTGATCCAACACTTCACTGAACTGCAGCAGTTTGATGCCAAGCACTTTTTCCTGCTCGGTACCGATGATGATGTTGTCTGTCAGGGCGCCCGGTGTAATCCCGGCTTTACGGAAGATGCTTTGCACGCGGGTGTAAGCGTATTGCAAGTATGGCGCAGTGTTGCCGTCAAAACTGAGCATGGCGTCCCAGTTGAAAATGTAGTCGTTGGTGCGGGTCTTGCTCAGATCTGCATACTTCACCGCGCCTATGCCTACCTTGCGGGAAATCTCCTTGATCTCTGCGTCTTCCAATGATGGGTTTTTTTCCTTCACCAGGGCCGCAGCGCGTTCAACCGCTTCGGTCAACAGCTCCGCCAGCTTGACCGTACCGCCGGTACGGGTCTTGAACGGCTTGCCATCGGAACCCATCATGGTGCCGAACGCCAGGTGCTCCAGGCTGACATCATCACCGACAAAACCGGCTTTGCGGGCGATGGTAAACACCTGTTGCATGTGGAGCGACTGGCGCGCGTCGATAAAGTACATGATGCGCCCGGCCTGTAGGGTTTTTACCCGATAGCGCAGGGCCGCAAGGTCGGTGGTCGCGTACAGAAAGCCGCCGCCCTGTTTCTGAATGATGACCGGTGAAGGATTGCCATCCTTATCCGCCAGCTCAGCCAGAAACACGACCTGAGCACCATCGCTCTCCACGGCCAGCCCCTGGTCCTGCAGGGTTTTCACCAGCGGTGCCAGGTCTGCGTTATAAAAACTCTCGCCACGAACATCGGCATCGGTGAGCGTGACATTCAATTGCTGATAGATCTCGGTGCTGTGGTGCAGCGAAATATCTTTGAACTGTTGCCACAGTTTCTGGATGTCGGCATCGCCGGACTGCAGACGCACGACATACTCACGGGCTTTGCGGGCAAAGTTCTCGTCTTCGTCAAAGTGCTTCTTAGCCTGCTGGTAAAACACTTCAAGGTCTTTCAGGGCCATGCCGGCTTCGCGGTTACTGCCCAGCTGTTCCTCAAGTTCGGCGATCAGCATTCCAAACTGCGTTCCCCAGTCGCCCACGTGATTCTGGCGGATGACGTTATGGCCCTGGAATTCGAGCAGGCGCGCAAGTGCATCACCGATGATGGTGGAGCGCAGGTGGCCCACGTGCATCTCTTTAGCGAGGTTGGGGCCGGAGTAATCGATCACTACGGTCTGTGGAGATTCCGTCGGAGCCACCTTGAGGCGCGGGTCGGCCTCTGCTGCCGCCACCTGCTGCCCCAGCCACTCAGGCCTGAGGTCAATGTTGATAAACCCGGGACCAGCGATCTCCACCTTGGCGGCAATATCGTCGAGGTCGAGGGCTGCCACGATACGTGCCGCCAGCTCGCGGGGGTTGGTCCCCATCGCTTTGGCAGCGCCCATGGCACCATTGGCCTGATAATCCCCGAAACCGGCTTTCTTGCCGGGGGCGATGACAGGAGGGAGTTCGGCGGGAATGCCACAGGCAATCATGGCCTGGTGGACTTTTTGACTCAGTAGTTCGCGGATATTCATAGCATCCTGGATGTCAGCAAAAGAAAAACAGGGCGGGATTGTACCTGTGGCACTTGGAGGGTGTCATCTATCGGTTTTGCGCCTGCGTCGCACAAAGACCTTGCTTACCGCACTATACTCATGACTCTTCACCATAATGTTCAGGGAGAATCTTTATGACCAGCATTGCCAGCGACTGCCCGCAACTGGATGTTAATCTGCATGATCGCGTGCTGACCTTGCGCTTCAACCGGCCGGAGCGCAAAAACGCGTTGTCACTGGCCATGTACGCGGCTGCGGCTGCGGCACTGCAGGAGGCCGACCAGAATGATGAGGTCCGGGTAATCCTTATTACCGGTGCGGGAGAATGCTTCACCAGCGGCAATGATCTGGTGGACTTCATGAATGAGCCGGAAATCCACGAGAACCATCCTGTGGTTCGCTTTATGCGCGCCCTGCAGCGGGCCGCAAAACCCGTGCTCGCGGCGGTGCGGGGTCCGGCTATCGGTATCGGCACCACTATGCTGCTGCATTGCGATCTGGTCTACGCTTCGGATACCGCCCGCCTGCAGTTACCTTTTGTCAACCTGGGGTTATGCCCCGAGTATGCGGCCAGTTACCTCTTACCCTCCATGCTCGGCCACGTCAGAGCCAGCGAATTATTGCTGCTGGGGGAACCCTTCTCCGCAGAACAGGCATTTCAATGGAATCTGGTCACAGCAGTAATCGATGATGCAGGGCTGGATCTGCACGCAGCAACACAGGCGCAACGTCTCGCGCAGAAGCCCCCGGCGGCGGTACGCCGTACCAAAGCCTTGCTGAAACAGGCTCAGCAGCCCGCCGTGGATGCTGCCATTGCGGCGGAATTTATCGGGTTTGCAGAGGGATTGGGATCGGACGAATGCAAGGAAGCTGTGATGGCTTTCTTCGAAAAACGTGCACCGGATTTCTCGCGCTTCGCGTAACGAAAAAATTTCATCAGACAGGGATATATCATGCCTCAGATTTTTGATTACTCAGGAAAAGTTGTTGTCGTTATCGGTGGTACCAGCGGTATTAACCGCGGAGTCGCCGAGGCTTTTGCTCAAGCTGGTGCGAAGGTGGCGGTCGCCAGCCGTTCGCAGGAAAAGGTGGATGATACCCTTGCCGCACTGAAACAGCTGGGCGCTGCGGATGCCATGGGCTTCGCCGCCGACGTTCGTGACCCTCAGGCTGTTCAACAGGGCATTGCCGGTATTCATGCCGCCTGGGGAGACTTTGCTGTAGTTGTCTCCGGCGCTGCAGGAAATTTCCCTGCCCTGGCCACAGGCATGTCGGCCAATGGTTTTCGCTCAGTAGTGGAGATTGATCTGCTCGGTACCTTCCATGTCATGCAGGCGGTATATCCCTGTCTGCAAAAGCCCGGTGCGTCCATCATCAACATCTCGGCGCCCCAGGCAGTCATTCCCATGCCCGCACAATCTCACGTCTGTGCTGCCAAAGCCGGTGTAGACATGATTACACGCACGCTGGCGCTGGAGTGGGGCGGGGAGGGTATCCGCATTAACTCCATCGTCCCCGGTCCAATTGACGGAACCGAAGGCATGAAACGCCTGGCCCCCACTGACGCAGTACGCCACGCTGTGGTCAATTCTGTCCCGTTAAAACGTATGGGTACGCCACAGGATATTGCCAACGCCTGTTTATTTCTCGGGTCCGATATGGCCAGTTACATTACCGGCGCAATCATCCCGGTGGATGGCGGATGGGTACAGGGTGGGGTGGCAGTGGTGGGGGCGGGTTTGGGTGAGATGATGAAAAAAGGATCGGCGACCTAGCGACGGACTGTTGGGTTGATATCAGGACGCTGGTTTTTGAAGGTGATGGTCTGTGTAGCTTGTTGAAGTCATCCTTGACTTACAGCATTCGAGCCAACGTCCTGACGTTAGATAGATATCAGGCGATCGTCACCTTCGAAGAAGATAACTACTGATTAAACAAAAATTCCATCAGCGATTTTTGCGCGTGCAGGCGATTCTCTGCCTCTTCCCAGATTACCGCGTCCGGATCATCCATCAGTTCGGCGCTGACTTCTTTTCCGCGATAAGCGGGCAGACAATGCATGAACAACGCATCGGAATTAGCGTGACTCATCAGTTCGCGATTAACCTGATAACCGGAGAAAATCAATTCGCGTTCTTTCTTTTGTTCTTCCTGGCCCATGGACGCCCAGGTATCAGTCACAACCAGATCGGCACCGGCGACAGCTTCCTGCGGCGTAGCGCAGAGCTTGACGCGATCCGCATACGCGTCCACCAGATCACTGCGCGGGGTGAAGCCTTTAGGGCAGGCGATGCGCAATTCAAAATCACACAGTGCGGCCGCCTGGATATAGGTCTTGCACATGTTGTTACCATCACCGACCCAGGCCACAACCTTGCCGCTCATGGAGCCGCGTTGCTCGACAAAGGTCTGGATATCAGCCAGCAGCTGGCACGGGTGGAAATCATCCGTCAAGCCATTGATGACTGGAACACGGGAATAGTCAGCAAAGCGCTGCACCGTGCTGTGGGCGAAGGTGCGGATCATCACCATATCCACCATGCTGGAGATACAGCGCGCGGCGTCTTCAATAGGTTCTCCGCGGCCCAGCTGTGAATCTTTGGTAGATAAAAAGATGGCCTGGCCGCCCATCTGGGCCATGCCGGATTCAAAGGAAACGCGGGTGCGGGTAGATGACTTCTCGAAGATCATGCCCAGCACTTTGTTCTTGAACAACTCAGGCGACTGGCCTTTGCGCTGCAGGGATTTGAGTTCGATCGCGCGCTGGATGATATGGTTAAGCTCATCGCGCGAAATATCGTTGAGGGTTAAAAAATGTCTCGGTGCCTTTGAGGGTACCATAATTGCCTACTCTTCTACGGAGCGCGAAAAAAGGACTGCTCGCGCTCTTTCATTACAGTGCGGGATGAAGAACTCCCGCACCTGGTTAAAACTCCATCACCAATTCGACCACCTTCGTGACCAGCTCCTCTGCCTCTGCATCGGTCAGGATAAACGTTGGCAGTAGACGAATCGTATTGACGGAAGTTACGTTAATCAGAAGCCCTTTGGCGCGGCCTTTCTCCACCAGCTCAGCGCAGGGTGCATTTAATTCAATCCCGATCATCAGGCCCAGGCCACGGATGTCGGTCACCTTGGCGTTGCCAGCCAGAGCCGCTTTAAAGTCAGCTAAGAGTTTCTCGCCCAGCTGCTTGACCCGGGCAATCAGATTTTCGGTTTTAATCGTTTCAATCACCGCGATACCAGCACTGCAGGCCAGCGGGTTACCGCCAAAGGTGGTGCCATGGTTACCCGGTTGCAGTACATCGGCCGCAATACCCCGAGCGAGACAGGCGCCGATAGGCACGCCATTGCCCAGACCTTTGGCAGTGGTGACAACGTCGGGGAGGATGCCATTGTGCTGGTACGCAAAATAGGTTCCGGTGCGGCCATTGCCGGTTTGAATTTCATCCAGCATCAGCAACCAGTTCTGTTCATCACAGATAGTCCGCAGATGATTGAGATAATCTGCTGCAGGCACCCGGACTCCACCCTCACCCTGTACCGGTTCAACCAGGATGGCAACGATATTGTCGTGCTCGGCGGCAGCGGCTCTGACTGCGGCCACGTCGTTGAAGGGCACGCGGATAAAGCCTTCAACCAGCGGCTCAAAACCTATCTGGACCTTGGTGTTACCCGTGGCGCTCAGGGTCGCCAGCGTCCGGCCGTGGAAGCTGTTGGACATGACGATGATGGCAGGATTCTTAACGCCTTTGTCATTGCCATACTTGCGCGCAATCTTGATCGCCGCTTCGTTTGCTTCAGCTCCAGAATTAGAGAAAAACGCTTTGTCCATACCGGACTGCTCAATCAGCAGATCCGCCAGCCGTTGCTGCTGAGGAATGTTGTAGAGATTGGAGACATGCAGCAGCTGCGCTGCCTGCTCGCTGATGGCGGCGGTGACTGCCGGATGGGAATAACCCAGGCCGCAGACTGCAATACCGCTGATCGCATCCAGATAGGATTTCCCCTGGTTGTCCCACACTCGGCTGCCTGCGCCCTTGGTCAGGGTCAGGGTTCTGGTGCCGTATGTGCTCATCAGCGTTGTCATCACAATCTCCAAAAAGTATCAAAACACCACCGCCGAAAGCCCGTTGCAGGGAACAGGCTTTGAACAGGTGAAATGGGATATAAACCAGAGAGTCCAAAACAAAACAGGCAGCATCTGGGGCTGCCTGCGGGAAAGACTAAGGCGGCAATAGTATAAGCAAATGATCGGCTTGGCAAATCGCCCCAGGACGGTGCACGGATGACATTTTTCCAGCCAGGTTTTAGACTGCCGGGCGCGGCTCAAAGGACCTTGGGTCGCTGGTTTCCTCTGCAAGTATTACCAAGGAAGAACTCATGTCATTACTCACTCATCATTATTACCGCTTCGTCTTTGTCGGCCTGCTGTGGCTCCTGTTATCGGCTGCCGTTCCCGCTGCTGATGTCTCTCCTCCTTCCCTGCTGCTCGCCAAGGTTTATCACCAGCCGGTTGACCTGGAGCATTACTGGGTCAGCGAGAAGCTTGATGGTGTTCGTGCCTATTGGGACGGGCGGCACCTTATATCCCGTCAGGGTAACCGGTTCGCCGCGCCTGCGTGGTTCACAGCTGGGTTTCCGGATGTCCCGCTCGATGGGGAGCTCTGGATGGGACGAGGCACCTTTGAAGAACTCTCCGGCATCGTCCGTCAATTGAATCCCGATGATACCCAGTGGCGCAAGGTTCGTTATATGGTGTTTGACCTGCCGCTGCCGGATCTGACATTCGATGAGCGCCTCCTCCGCTTGAATGCCTTGCTAGCTGTCAGTGACATCCCACATCTTCAGCCCGTCGAGCAATATAAAGTGAAAGGTCAGGATGCTCTGATGCGCGAGTTGGAAACAGTGGTTGCGCAGGGCGGTGAAGGACTGATGCTGCACCGGGGCGCTGCTTTATATCGCGCCGGGCGCTCCGGGGATCTGCTGAAGCTGAAGACCTATGAGGATGCTGAAGCGGTGGTTGTTGCCCACCTTCCCGGCAAGGGCAAGTACCAAGGCATGATGGGTTCACTGCTGGTTGAAATTCGCGATGCGGATACGCAGCAGGCTCGCCGCTTCAAGATCGGAACTGGCTTCAGTGATGCGCAGCGCGCGGACCCGCCAGCCATCGGCACCATCATCACCTACAAGTACTTTGGTACAACCAATACAGGCTTGCCCCGCTTTGCCAGCTTCCTGCGCGTGCGGGATGAACGATGAACGCCGTTCCCTCGCGCACAGATCCCCGCAGCGAACCCGGTTATAACCCGGAATCTTCAGGTAAAAGTTTGCAAACATCGGCATCCGGCACGCAGGGTCATGAGACCATCTGGCACTGGTACAGTTTGTAGTTGCACATTTTTTGTCTGCCTACGGGGCATTTTAATTATCAGGACAGGGTATGCGCATTCTTAAATTTGCACAGGTGATACCTGGCTTAATGTTGATTACTTCCACCAGCCTCTGGGCCGATTCTCGAACTCTGGAAACTATCGTCGTCACCGGGGCCGCGAACCTGCCGCTGACATCCACCACCATCGAAATTGAAACCCGCGATCAGTTGCCGGGACTGCGTATCGACAGCGCCGAAATTCTCCAGGGCTTACCCGGTGTGCAGGCCGACAGTCGCTCCAATTATGCGCAGGATACGCGCATCACATTACGTGGATTCGGCGCGCGCTCGGCGTTCGGTGTGCGCGGTATTGATCTGTCCCTGGATGGCGTTCCACTCTCCACACCGGATGGACAGGGACAGATGTCGAGCGTCCTTCTGGATGAGGTCGCAGCAGCGGAGGTATTGCGCGGTCCGATTGCTGGATTGTTTGGCAATGGTGCCGGGGGTGTTATCGGTCTGCAGACCCGCACCCCGGAGGCTAATCGGGCGGCAGTTCGTCTGGCAGCGGGCGAGGACAATCTCAACCGCCAGGTTGTGGCTGGTCAATGGCGCGAGGGAAACTGGGGCGCGGGGCTACAGGTGGCGAATATGAAAACCGATGGTGATCGCCCCCATGCCAGTGCAGAGCGTCGCCATGCTGCGGCACAGGTGTACTACACCACCGCGGGGGGAGTGGAGGCGGTGCTGCGCCTGGATACCAGCCGTGATCCCCTGCTGCAGGACCCCCTGGGTCTGACGGAAGAACAGTGGCGGGAGGACCCGTATCAACTGAATCCGCTGGCAGAGCGCTTCAATACCCGCAAGGAAATCACTCATCGTCAGGTATCGCTGACACTGCGTCAGCAGCAGGGAGCGGATCGCTGGCAACTGGCCCTGTGGCAGGGAAGTCGGGAGGTTATTCAGTACCTTGGATTTACCGGTGATGCCATCACCAGTGCCGGCGGGGTCGTGGACCTGCAGCGCGACTTCATTGGCGCCAACGGGAATTACAGCCACGACTTCCACCTCCTGAGCCAGCCTGCCACCTTTACTGTGGGGGGCGAGATCGCGCAGATGGAAGATCGGCGGCGCGGTTACGTCAACCAGTTCGGAATAGCCGGTGACCTGCGTCGTAACGAACTGGGTACGGCAACCAGCAGTGATGTTTACAGCCTGCTGCAATGGCAGCCTGCGACACGCTGGCAGATATTCGGCGGCGTGCGCCACAGTGCCGTGAAGTTTGATGTGGATGATTACTTTGTGGTGCAGGGTAATCCCGATGACAGCGGCAAGAAAGACTTTGATGAATGGTCATCGGCATTTGGAATTAATTTTCTCATTAACGAGCAATGGACCCTCTACGGCAGCGCGGGCCGTGGCTTCGAAACACCGACACTCACGGAAGCTGCCTACCGTAACGATTCAACGGGATTAAATACGGATCTTGATGCAACCGACAATCGCCAGCAGGAACTCGGGATCAAATACCAGACAGCCGAGCGCCTGTTCCTGGACCTTACATTGTTCAATATCGACAGCAAGAATGAAATCGTGGTTGATCAGTCACTGAGCGGCCGTACCACCTATCGCAACGCTGCGGAAACCGAGCGTCATGGTGTCGAACTGGCGGCCAGTCTTCCGCTGACCGAGACCTGGTCGCTGCGGATTAATGCTAACTACCTGAATGCTGAATACAGCGGGGGAGAATTTCAGGGCAACACCTTGCCGGGTATCGCCAAAGAAAATCACTATGTCCAGATGCGCTGGCAGCCCCTGCTGGACGAACGTCTGGTACTGGCAGTGGCAGCGCAGCATCGCGGCCGGGTAGCGACAGGGGATGACAACCAGGTATTCGCACCAGCCTCGACCACAGCGGATATTGCCTTGAGCAGCTATCTGCCCCGCGGCAACTGGGACCTAGGTGCATGGATAAAACTGGCAAATATCACCGACAAAAAATATGTCGGCTCGGTGATTGTCAACCAAAGCAATGGCCGCGCATTCGAGCCAGCACCGGGGCGTAATCTTAGTGCAGGTGTTGAGGTGGCATATCGATTTTAAAAAAACAACGGGATGACGGTAGCAAGCTGGGCGCTTATTGCATAAAGGCCCAGATCACACTGCCGATGATACCAAACACAGCAAACCCCATGGTGAACATCGTCATCCAGGTAAACACAAACATGGCATACAGCAGTGGACCGATATTGCGGCCCCACACTTTACATTCGCTGACACCACCCTCATTGAGCTGACAACCGAGCAGCCTGGCAATGAGTGACGCCAGCAACCCCACAGCCAGTGGAAATACGCCGATCACAATACTCACTATGGCGAGTCTGCCGGGCGTGAAATGAAACGTAAACAACGGTGCAATCCATCTGACCGCATACCAAATGCCGCTGGCACCCATACCGATAATGCTGAACGCCGCGATAAAACTGGCACCGCGCATAAAATAAAACACGGGCGATGATTTTATCTCCAGAGAATGGTGTGGGCTATTCAGTCGTTTCTGCGATGCTTTGGTGCCGGCAAAGCATAATAGCATTGCACTGAAGATACCGATAAACACCAGCAGGCTGTAATAAAATAAATTGGCAGGCGTCATCGGGATGCTAGACAGCGCGCCCCTTCACCAAAACCTTGCTCAATGCGGCCTGGGTAAAATCATTCACCTTCTGTTGCAGCTTCAGGAAGATGGAGCGGATAAATTCCCGGGTCAGCTCCGCCGCCTTGAGCACCTTTTTCATCCCCAGGATTTCCATCATCTTCTTGATCAGGTTCAGTACCAGTGAAGAAACATTTTCTGAAATATCGATGCCTTTCTTCAACACATAAGCCAGTTGGTCCATCAGAGTAAACGAGGTGCCGAAAGCCCCCGAGATTGCCCAGGCAACACCCTTCAGGCATTTCTTTAATACATACACGAGCGCCTGGTTTAACCACTCCAATGCCGTAATAGTCAATCCGATGGGAGATGTGGATTTAAGCCAGCGAACAATCCCGTCATCACTTTTTCTTTCTGACTCCAGTGCGGCGAGGGCAGGCCAGGATTTGTTTCTGACAGAATCAATATAGTGATTCATTCCGTGGTATTCAGCCATGGGCACGATGCCGGGCGATGGAAGGAAATAATCCTGGCCTGAGTTTGGTGTATGAATAAAAGGCCAGATTGGAATACAGGGAACGATATCGGTTTTGTGGTAGGCCCGGAATATGCGCTCAGCACCAATGCTACTTGTACAGAAGTCCGCAAAACCATATAGCCCAACCCGTGGGCTGCCAAAGGTATAAATATAAGGCTTGATCTTATAGCCACTCTTGATCCAGTCACCGCAAAGCGTTGCCAGCGCACCGCCGAGGCTGTGACCAATGCAATGAATGTGAGAGATATTATTTTTAGCAACAATCGCCATGAACTCTTTAAGTTTTGGTTCCATGGTGAAGAAAGCGCTTTTGAAGCCGTCGTGAACCGGTTGTCCGGATGACGAGCGGGAAACGCTGATGTTGAGATTGGTAAGCCAGTCTGCTAAATATTGGGTTCCGCGAAAGAGAAAAAATGCGTGGCCTTTTAAGGAACCTTGTCCTAGTAATGTGAAGCCAAAAGCCGTGCGGCATTTGATGAACCAGGGACCTCCTGTTTTCGCTTTTAATAAACTCTGCTCTGAAAAATTGAATACCTCTCCGTATTCTCCATTCAAATAAGTGACGGCATCTTTCAAGGTGGGAAGTCGGGTCAGAGAGTAAACATCATCCGCTAATCTTGCTGCCTGGAAAGCTGTGAGTTCGGCCATGTCAAAATACCTTTTCGATTGGATCCGGCTCAACATCCCATGTGCATAAGCTGATGATGGGCGAGTTATTAACTT
>CALFXJ010000011.1 GCA_937958105.1 uncultured Cellvibrio sp. | reverse complement strand
AAGCAGAAGCAGAAGCAGAAGCAGAAGCAGAAGCAGAAGCAGAAGCAGAAGCAGAGCAGGATGTGGTCTTCTCATTTGATGCGCAAGAAAATTCTGCGCAAGATGAGGACTTTGATCCCGAAATCGTAGAAATCTTTATCGATGAAGCCACCGAACTGCTGGAGGACATCGAGCGCGCCCTGCACGAATGGCAGGAAGATTGGAACAACACTGAACCGGTCGAAGATCTGAAGCGCAGTCTGCACACCTTCAAAGGTGGTGCGCGGCTTGCGGGAATGATGGATATCGGCGACCTGTCCCACGAGTTTGAGAGTGTTCTGATCGAGATGGGTGCGGATGTTGAAGTTGATCAAAACTTCTTCCGCAGACTCAACAATTATCAGGACCGGCTGCACCTGCTGGTTGATCGCGCACGTGCGCGGCTCGCGGGCGAGCCCCTGCCGCCGCTGGATAACAGTGTACTGGCGGCACCTACTGCATCCGTGCAGGACTCGGCGCCTTCGGTGCAATCCCACAGTGCACCCGACGCCGACACAGGCAGTGCCTATGAAACCGGCCGCGAACAATCCGCTGCACCGACTCAGCCTGAATCGCCAAGAGCTGAGTCACCAAAAGACAGCTACGATCAGGTAGATACCTCAAAAGTCATCCCCTTTACACCGAAGCCGAAGCAGACGCCGCCCGCTTCATCACTGCCTTCCGTGGACCTGCCGGGCATGCGTCCAAGTCCCAGCGGTGGTGCAGCCCCAGCGCCAATTCAACACTTAGCAACCCGCCGCAGTGGTCCCCAGGAAGTGGTGAAGGTCTCCGCTGAACTGCTCGAAGAGCTGGTTAACCTGGCGGGGGAAACTTCGATCAGCCGGGGTCGGATGGAGCAGCAGGTCAGTGACCTCAGCGGCGCTATCGAGGAGATGGATTCCACTATTCAACGTCTGCAGGAGCAGCTGCGTCGACTCGATATCGAAACCGAAGCCCAGATTCTGTTCCGTCAGGAGCAGATGTCGGCCCACGAAGACTTCGACCCTCTGGAGATGGACCGCTACTCTCAGCTGCAGCAGCTGTCGCGCTCTCTGATCGAATCTGCATCGGACCTGATGGACCTTAAGTTCACCCTGGCCGATAAAACCCGTGACACTGAAACCTTGCTGCTGCAGCAGTCCCGAATCAACACGGACCTGCAGGAAGGCCTGATGCGTTCGCGCATGGTGCCCTTCTCCCGGCTGGTGCCGCGCCTGCGCCGTATCGTGCGCCAGGCCGCCACCGAACTCGGCAAAGAAGTCGAGTTTGAGCTGGACAACGTCGAAGGCGAACTGGACCGGACAGTTCTGGAACGCATGGTGGCGCCGCTGGAGCACATGCTGCGCAACGCTGTCGACCACGGTATTGAGACAGCTGAAGAACGTGTTGCTGCCGGCAAGCCCGCCACTGGCCGGATTGTTCTGAGCCTTGGCCGCGAAGGTGGCGACGTCATGCTGCGCCTGGCTGACGATGGCCGTGGCATCAACCTGCAACGGGTACGCGAGAAAGCACTTGAGCGCGGCCTGATGAGTGAAGATGCACAGCTGAGTGATCAGGACATCATCCAGTTTATTCTGCATGCTGGCTTCAGTACCGCCGACAAAGTTACCCAGATCTCCGGGCGCGGTGTGGGTATGGACGTGGTGCACTCCGAGATCAAACAACTCGGCGGTGCCATGTTCATCGAATCAACCTGGGGTCGCGGTACAGAATTTATCGTGCGCCTGCCCTTCACCGTATCGGTGAACCGCGCCTTGATGGTTCAGATCGGCGAAGACCTCTACGCGATTCCGCTGAATACCATCGAAGGTATCGTGCGCGTCAGCCCCTTCGAGCTGGAACACTATTACCAGGACGAGCAGGCGCGCTTCGAATACGCCGGCGAAAACTATCTGGTGCGTTATCTGGGTGCGATGCTGGACAGCAGCGCACAACCCAAGCTGGACGGCCAGTCCCTGCCATTGCCTGTGGTCCTCGTGCGCAGCGCCGAGAACACCGTAGCCTTGCAGGTAGACCGTCTGTTGGGCAGCCGCGAGATCGTGGTGAAAACCCTGGGCGTACAGTTCGGTGCTGTGCGCGGCGTATCCGGCGCCACGGTGATGGGTGACGGTAGCGTGGTCGTGATCCTCGATCTGCACGCACTGATTCGCGAACAGCTCGCTCTGGGTCTGGGCAAATCCTTGTTGCTCGAACCCGTCAGCTCGGCACCGGTGGCTCAGGAAGAGCTGACAGAGCAGACCGTAATGGTAGTGGACGACTCGGTAACCGTGCGCAAGGTAACCAGCCGCTTCCTCGAGCGGGAAGGCTTCAATGTGATTACTGCCAAAGACGGCGCCGAAGCCCTGCTGCTGCTGCAGGATCATATCCCTGACGTCATGCTGCTCGATATTGAGATGCCGCGCATGGACGGTTTCGAGGTGGCGAAGAACATTCGCACCAGCTCGCGCCTGAAGGATATTCCGATCATCATGATCACGTCGCGTACCGGTGACAAACACCGTGAACGCGCCTTCAGCCTGGGCGTGAACAAGTACATGGGCAAACCTTATCAGGAGGATTTGCTGTTGAATAACATCAACGAACTTCTGGGCAAACCGGCGAGCTGACCGTGTGCGCGTTGCGTGTCGGCATACTGGTGGATACTGCGACCAAGCAGCACTATCTCACCAGTCTGGTGACGCAGGCGGGGCACGAGATCGCCTGTACGCACCTGATGAGCATGGCGTTCAATCAGCCAGAGGCCGCGCCGGACGCCTGGATTGTTGATATTGCCGGTGACTATTCCGCTGAGGCCGAGTCCGGGCAGAATAGCCCGCCGCAAGATCATGAGCAGTTTGTTGAAGACCTGCTGGCCAATGTGGCCGTCCCGGTCATCCTCAGTGACAGCAGTGAATACCTGGAGGGTAGTGAGGAACACCGGGCCTGGCTGCGCCGGATGACCCAGCGCCTGCAACGCCTGAGTGGCGACATCAGTCTGCAACAGGCAGAGCGGGCTCCCCGGCTCTGGATACTGGCTGCGTCCACTGGTGGTCCGGCAGCTGTTAAGGAATTCATCAGTCATCTGCCAGCTGAACTGGGCATTGCCTTCGTGTATGTGCAGCACATTGATGCGCACTATACGACGACCCTGATACGCATGATGAGCGGGGCCGGACATTATCCCGCTGTCTGCGCCTGCCAGGGCGGTGTCCTGCAACCGGACGGCATCACGCTTATCAGCGCCGAGCGGCAGGTGGACATCCTGGAGAACGGAACCCTGCTGGTCAGTGAGAAACCCTGGAGCGGCTTTTACGCTCCGTCCATTGATCAGGTGGTCGCTAACGTGGCCAGAATCTACCGGGGACACAGTGGCCTGATTGTGTTCACGGGTATGGGAGATGACGGCGCAGCCAGTGCCCGCCTGATCAAACAACAGGGCGGTCAGGTCTGGGTCCAATCCCCGGAAAGCTGCACCAGCTCCTCCATGCCGGAAGCAACCCTGGCCACCAACTGTGTCAGCTTCAGTGGAACGCCCAAAGAATTAGCTCTGCAGCTGGCGACATTCAGCCAGCGGGATCAATCGAATCGAATCGTTAACCTTTCAACCTTTGAAGGAATGTGCTCCCATGAGAGCTCCACAACGTCTTGAGAAAAAAATTCAGGAAGTCGCCAGCCTGCTGGTGCCTATGCAGGATTGTCTGTTGCTGCTGCCCAACGTATCAGTAGCAGAGATTGTCCCTGTCTCGCAGATCACAACGGTCGAGGGTGCACCTGACTGGTATCTGGGAGATTTCATCTGGCGGGAGCAGAAAGTACCTGTCCTTTCCTTTGAAGCTCTCAACGGCGATCCCAAGGGCGGAATCGGCAGTCGCGCGCGATTTGCGGTACTTAACAGTACTGGCATGAGCGATGAGTTACCGTTCATTGCTGTCGTCACCCAGGGATTACCGCGTCTGGCCCGGGTTACCGAAGAAGAGATTCGCGAGCGCGAAGGCCATAAGAAACCTTTCGAATCGATGTATGTCTCATGGGCCGGAGAGGATGCTGTTATTCCCGACGTCAGTCGCCTGGAGCAGACATTCCTCGACTACCGTGCGGGCTCCGGCATTTAGGGCACCGTGCGCCCCGATAAATTGATAACAAACGGACTATGTAACCCCATGTCGATTCTCACGTTTTCAGGAACAAAACTGTCTTTCGCTGCGCTTTTATGTATCGGAGCTATCAGCCTTTCGGGCTGTGGAGGCTCCCGCGACGAGCCGTTTGATCCGGGCGATGGGGATGATAATGACGATGTCGACGTCGTTCAGGTGGATATTCAGTCGCTGACGATAGGTACAGATCCGATACTGCCGGAAGACGACAATAAACGTCTGCAGGTTATGACAGATGAAGACGAGTTCTATCTGGTATGGGACAAGTACATGACGGACGGAGTAGACACGCCGGATTTTACCCGGGGTCAGGTCATCCTGATTGACTCGGGGGTTATCAACAACAATCCCTGCGCCGACAAATTAACCTTCCGCAGTGCCACTGCACAGGAAGAGAATGGCACAGTAGTGAAAGTCATCATTGAGTATGAAGATTTCGAAGAGCGAACCGGCGGTGACTGTACCGATTCGATGCAGGCTACACGCCCGTTCCGTTTTATGTTTGTTAACAGCACCAAGAAGCTGATCTTCTCGGAGAAGATGCGGTGGCGCTCATCGAGCTCACGCTCTTCTGTCTCTTCCTCCGCGTCTTCATCTTCCTCATCGGTTTCATCGTCAATCCCGGCGATCTGACGGTTAAAGATCACCCCACCGATATTGCACCAGACTGATCGCCGCAACCGGCGCAGTCTCGGTGCGCAGCACCCTGGGTCCCAGGGTGAGCGGGGCAAACCCCTTGGCCACAGCCAGCTCAATCTCGGCATCTGACAGACCGCCCTCTGGACCTATCAGCAAGGCGACACTGTTCACTTGCCCGCTCTCCGGTAAACCACGGCTGTCCCGGTGGTGCAGTACAAACTTTAACTGGGCTTCAGCTTTTTGCAGCCAATCACCGAATGCGAGCGGTTCACTGAGAGTCGGAAGAATATTGCGCTGACACTGTTCACAGGCACTGATGAGGATCTGTTGCCAGTGCTGGATCTTTTTATCCTGACGCTCACCAGCGAGTTTGACTTCAGTGCGCTCTGTGACGAGTGGCGTTATGCGGGTGACGCCCAGCTCCGTCGCCTTCTGTAATACCCAATCCATCCTTTCACCGCGCGATACGCCGATGGCCAGCTCCAGCTCCAGCGGTGACTGACGATCAACTTCCCTGTACTCACCCACCATCACCACGACCTGTTTTTTGTGAATGTCGGTGATGTGCGCCTGGTATTCGCCCCCCTTGCCATTGAATAACACCAGCTCCCGCCCCGGTTGCATCCGCAGTACTTTACCGAGGTAATGTGCGGTGGCTTCTTCCAGTTCCACGGACTGCGCACAGGCGAGCGGTTGTGAGGTATAAATTCGGGGTATACGCATAACGACAAAGACTCGACAACAGGAAAGTATTTGGTTGGTCAGGGTACAGCGGACAAATTGTAGTAAAGTGGCCGGATAATCAACAGCAATAATCAATTATGGATATAGTCACCCACGCCCTGCTGGGCGCCGTCACGGCGCAGTCAGTGTGTCGACCGCAACATCTTCGCCTTGCCGGGGCTGTCGGTGCCATTGCGGCCCTGCTGCCGGATCTGGATGTTCTGATCCGCAGTGGTGATGACGCCCTCACAACCCTGACCTATCACCGCCATTTCACCCACTCGTTATTTTTTGCCCCTCTGGGTGCGCTGCTGGCCAGCCTGCTCCTGTGGCCAATAGTCCGTCGCCATTTAAATAAAGCGCAGGTGTATATCTATGCACTGACGGGTTATCTCTCGGCCTGTCTGCTGGATGTCTGCACCAGTTACGGTACCCATCTGTTCTGGCCGTTAATTAACACACCGGTCTCACTCAGTATCATTGCGGTGGTGGACCCGCTCTTCAGTCTGTTGCTCATCATCGCCATCACTGCGGCCACCTATGGACGCAGAAAAGTCTGGTGCGGCATAGGCCTGGGCTGTGCGGTGCTCTATCTTTCGCTGGGAGCCATACAGCATCAACGCGCCTTTGCGGCGGCCGAAGCCCTGGCGGAACAACACGGAGTTACTCCTTCGCGCATCATCATCAAACCCACGCTCGCCAACCTGATCCTCTGGCGCGCGCTCATCGTGGATGGCGACAGCATTCAGGCCGCAGCAGTCCGCGTCGGGCTGAATCCCGAGCCGATAACCTACCTGGGTGAATCAGCTATGCTGATTGATCCGATCCGCTGGCAACAGCTTCCTCCTTCTTCCCGCGCCTACGATGACCTGCATCGCTTTCACGCGCTGACCGAAGGCATGCTGGGGGTTCACCCGCAACATGAGCACTTTGTAGGGGATCTGCGCTACGCGATGATGCCCACCAGCCTTACGCCCATCTGGGGAATCGAGATTGATCCGGAACACCCTGATCTACCCGCGGTGTTTAAGGTCGACCGCACCATGACATCCGCGATGAAGGAACAACTATTCGCAATGCTGAAAGGCCGAACTGTGCAAGAAGCTGCTTATAAGTAAATATTATCCGCCGCCAGTCGCAACAGCGCGGCGACGGAAATTGCATCAGTTATCTCGCCGTTTTTTACCATCGCAATCGCTTCACGCAACGGCAATTTTTTTACTTCAATGTCTTCGCTTGCTTCCAGGTTCTGCTGACCGGAGGAGAGATCGCGGGCAACATACACCTCGGCTTTTTCATCCGTGACAGAGTTCGATAGATGCAGACTCATCAAAAACTCCCAGCGCTGCGCATATAGTCCAACTTCTTCCTGCAGTTCCCGCTGCGCCGCCGCCAGAGGTTCTTCGCCGATGGGACAACCGCCTTCCGGAATTTCCCAGGTGTATTGATTGAGCGTAAAGCGGCTTTGCCTGACGAGCCAGGTGTTGCCTTCATCATCGATAGGTACCACACCTACCGCCGTGTTCTTGAAGTGCACGACTCCGTATATTCCCGGTGTATCCCGAGGAGTAATGACTTCCTCATGGGACACCTTGATCCAGGGATTTTCGTACACGGCAGCTGAAGATTTGACTCGCCACCCGCCAACTTTGGTTTTAAGAGTTTTTTCGTCTGACATTCGATGACCTCTCTCAATAATTACTTTTCAACATCCACGCCCGCGGATTGTGAGTGAAGCCCAGTTTTGGGTAGTAGTCATTAGCTTTGGGCGCAGCGAGCAGAACAATCATGCATTCCGGCTCAGTGCGGTGCTGAGTTTCAGCGATCAATTGTTTACCAATGCCCTGATGTTGATAGTCCACATCGACGGCCAGGTCAGCCAGGTAGGTCACGTAAGTAAAGTCGGTAAGAGATCTGGCAATGCCCACCAGATGCTGATCATCCCAGGCAGTGATAATCAGATTGGCGTTCTTGAGCATGCCGGCAAAGATGTCGGGACGGTCTACCGGGCGCCGCTCACCCAGTGTGGATTTTTGATAAAGCGCTATGGCCTCTTCCGGCGTGAGAACAGCATCGTCCCGATAAATAATTGACATGATAACGGAGCCCTTTCAATCAAAAGAACCCTATCATAACGCGCGCGCATCCAGTGGGGAATGCAGCTCCGCATTAAAGCTCTCCCCTTATTTTTTGTATTTAGCTTTAACTCCATCAACGCAGTGTTTACGCGCATCACCGCTGGCTTTTTCACATTTCTCCAGCTCCAGCTCGTAGTCCGCCTCACTGATTTCTTCCATCGCCTTCTGATGAGCATCCCTCACCTTTTGATTAGCCTTTGCCACACTCACGCTCTGCTGATGTTCGAGCTGGGCACGCTTGAGACAAATATCTTTGTCGTTGCCGCGATAGGCTTCGCATTTTATTTGGGCGAGTTCCAATTCCGCATCAGCGTAACTGATCAGGGCTTTGGTTCTGACTTCGGGGGTATTCTTTTCAGCAGCTTCTGCATCCGCTTCCTGCCGCTTACGCTCTGCTCTTGCTTCAGCAATACAGACATCCTGTGCGTGATTTTTTAGTGCATCACATAACTCGCGGGCAGTGACATAATTCTTCTCCGCCCTTTGCATGGCAGCTTCATATTCTGCGGAAGAAGAAAAAGGTGCGGAGAATGCTGAGGATATAATCAGCAGGCCAATACTGATCACACTGCCGTGGAGAATGTATTTCATATTGAAGGGGATGTCCTGAAAAATTAAAGCAGATAAAAATTACAGGAACAGCTTGCGCGTCGCTCAACCAGCGGTCCGTACGCTTACCCACATAGGGTTGGAGGATGCAGGAATTCAGCAGGAGAGAGTAAGAAGAGAATCAATGAAAACGGTGAGGTTCTAATTGCACCGTCGCAAGGTGGGCTCCCAGCATCAGTATCCGTCCCACATAACGATCCTCGCCAGTGACGGTAAACTCAAAATAAAATGCGCGCCAGAACCGGGGCTGCCCACGATTGTCGCGTTTAAACCAGAGGCGGCGAAGATGAACATTCTGATCAAGCATCTGCACCTGCATCTCGCTGCAGTGGCGCAGCGCGGCAGCAAAAGCAATCTCTTTTATCTTCAAGGCATTAAACCAATAGTAAATAGCCAAACCTAACAGGGACAGCCAAAAGAGAGCCTTGATATCGAGCATGAGCGGTAAACACGGACAGGAGCTGAACGGCAGTCGACTTCAGCACAAAAAGAAGGAATGCCACCTGCGATAACACACGCAGATGGGGGATAAAGGGGATGTTTTTATCATCCCCTTAAAACGTAGCCGACTCTTAGAGAGGAGTTACGTTTTCCGCTTGCGGACCTTTTTGACCTTGAGTCACTTCGAAAGTCACTTTCTGACCTTCTTTGAGCGTTCTGCGGCCAGTGCCGTTGATAGCACGGAAGTGAACAAATACGTCCGCACCACCTTCACGCTCAATAAAACCGTAACCTTTGTCGTCGTTAAACCATTTAACAACACCAGAGACCAGATCTGACATACTTTCCTCGTCTTGCATTAAAAGCCAGCGATGCTGACCAAACATTAAAACCGACTTTATTAAAAGCCAGGGTGAAATAGCTTATTAATAAAGCTATTGCTAAGGTCGTGGTGCGTACCAAGAGGTCGAGCAAGCGGAGGAGTCCTCGCAAACGCTTTAGTCTTTGGACGAATCTCAATCTGTAGCAGTTCAAAATTAAAGCACTTCGCCTATATGAGTTCAAGAGATTATGGATGAATTTAAACAATATTCGATGTTTTTTATAATCTAAATCAAACGCGGCTCTTACCCCTGATCCTGGTCACTTTCCTGCTCGTGATTTACCTTGGTTGTTTTACCCAGGGTTTCGTGTAAATAAATCGCCAGAGCGATTACGCCGAAGCCCGCCAGCATTACCCAGCGCTTTACACTTTCGAATTCGTAACCGAGTTTTGCCAGTTGGTAACAGGCCAGCGCCCAAGCCGCGCAGGCAAAGTATGCCCAGCGTTGCCGCCGGCTTACCCCATAAAGTATGACAGCCGTAACCGCGGCCCAGAAGACGCCATAGGCATTTGCAAAACTTAAAAAACCCAGCACGGAAACCAACAGTATCAACTGCAATAAAACATTTAAAACCCGTGCTGTCATTGTCACTTTTGCCATGATTAATCCCACAAAAAATTTAACAGTGTTACCAATCTACACCTTTTGCACTGCTATTTATCAGCCAACCGAAAAACGCACTGGCAAAGTGCGCTGTTGTTGCGAATTCAACAGAGCGAGCTCCAATAGACGCAACGCCATTACCGCCTGCTGCGGTGAACTCAACAGCGGTTCTTTGTCGCATAAATGTGCATAAATGTTGCAATAGAAATCCCGATAGTCGCCCGCCTGGGTAGGGTATTTTTGTCGACCCGCGTCGCTGTGCAAGATTCCCCAGTCGCCCTCATCCTCATCTGCCCAACCGTCTGCGGTCGGTGTCACACCGGCAAGCAAACGCGATTCCTGAACATCCTGTTGCTGCTTCAGATATGAACCTTGTTCACCGTGGATTACATAAGCGGGAGCTGGCTCGCGAGCCAGCAATGAACCTCTCAGGTTTACGTGAAAGGAGGTGTATTCCAGGCGCACATCAAAGTAATCATTGACGTGACTGGCCCGGCGCTGGATACGCAGATCCGCATTCAGCGAGCAGGGCAGACCGAAGAGCAGCAAGGCTTCATCCAGCAGGTGAATTCCGATGTCATAAAATAATCCCGCTCCCGGATGATTTTCTTCCTTCCATTTTTTCGGCCCAGGTTGCGGGCGAAATCGTTCATGATTGATGGTGAAACTTCGCAGCTCGCCCACCGCTGATTCCGCCAGCAGTTTACGCGCCGTATGATAGCCGGAGGCAAAGCGCCGATTGTGGTATACCGACAGCATCAAGCCCTGCTGCTCTGCCAGCTTGATCAGCGTTTCACCTTCCGCCACTGTGGGCGTAAAAGGTTTTTCAACAATGACATGCTTACCTGCAAGCAAGGCTGCTTCGGTCATGCTGTAATGCAGAGCATTAGGGGTGTTGATGACAATGATATCGATGGAGGGGTCCTGCAGAATTTCATCATACCCGCGCACTATCTCCGCCTCCGGATATTGAGCGCGGGAGTCCGTGCGCGAGCGCTCCAGAATTTTTACCAGCTCGAAATTGGGATCAGCCTGAATGAACGGCGCGTGAAAAAGCCGGCCTGACATACCGAAGGCAGTCAGCGCTACACGTAAGGGATGAGACATAATGAAGTCGGCTCAATTACGGCGAGATATCCGTGATAAAAAATTTTGTCTGGAGCAATTTCTGCATGAACAGCTCATTAATCCGAACTTGTCTTTGAGCGATCACGCCAGCCACGATATTTCCGATGAACACCGCGGGTGAGTGCCTGTGAATAATCTTCCAACAGGTCTACGCCGATAAGTACAAAGACAACAATCGTAGACAATTTTATTGCCGTGACTTCATAGCCCACCGCAATGCAGACGCCAATGGCCGCCAGCGCCCAGATGGTAGCTGCAGATGTCACACCCAGCACAACCCCATCACGGGCCAGCATGACGCCAGCGCCAAGAAAACCGATACCGGTAATGACCTGCCCGATGATCCGTGATGGATCCGTAGCATCGGTCTGTACCAGATTCGCGGCCGAAATAAAAATGTAGGTCCCCAAGGTAATCAACGCCGATGTACGAATGCCCACCGGTTTGCCGCGCAACTGGCGCTCCAGCCCGATAATAAAACCGCACAGCAGTGCCGTGCCAATGGAATGCCATTGAAAAGGAGCGATTGAAACAATTTCAGCAAGCGTCATTTTGACTTCCTACATTAATACCCATGGCTACACACCCATGACCTGTTTCACCAGATAGTTTTTCAACAGCGGCAAATCATTGAATTTTCGTAAACCGACATTACGCAGCAAGGTGACTCCAAGAGCAGGATTACCAAACAAACGCTTGAAGCCCTCCATCGCACTCATCATGCCCAGATTACCGGCGAGGCGTTGTCGCTGATAACGCCGCAGGATGGAATAGTCCTCTAACGGAATCTCTCGACACAGCGCGCGCTCAATCTCCTGAGCCAGAGCTGCGGCGTCCAGCAAACCGAGATTAACACCTTGTCCAGCCAAGGGATGAATGTTGTGGGCCGCGTCGCCCACCAGCGTTATACCCGGCTGGATATATTGCTGTGCATGGCGCTGCCGCAGAGGCAGGCAGAAACGTTCTGCACAGACTTCAACATCGCCCAGGCGATGCTCGAACGCTACACCCAGGCGCTTACAAAAAGCCGCATCATCAAGGGCCATCAGAGTTTCGGCTAAAGGCGTATCGGCCGACCAGACGATAGAGCAGTAATGCGAATCACCGGCCGTCAGCAGCGGCAGAAACGCCAGGGGTCCGGTATGCATGAATCTTTGCCAGGCAGTGAATTCGTGGGAGCGCTCGGTGCGCACCGTCGTCACGATCGCCTGCTGCTGATAATCCCATTCCCGCGTGCGGAATCCAGCCAGCTCACGCACCCGGGATTGCGCACCATCCGCCGCGATCAGCAGAGAGGTACGCAGGGTTTCTCCCGTGCTGAGCGAGACCTCCACCTCAGGCTGTGACAATTGTGGGCCACGCAGCCCTGTGACACTCACCGGCTGCAACACCTCGACCTGGGTCAGTTGCGCCAGCCGTTCGCGCAAAGCACGCACGGCAACGGAGTTTTCCACAATGTAGCCGAGGCAATCCTGCCGCACGTCCGCGCTGGAAAAATCGATGGACGCCGTACCTTCACCGTCCCATACATGCATATCGCGATACGCGCAGACACGGTCATGAAGGATACGATCCCAGGCACCTACCCGCTCAAGCCACTGTCGCGACGCCGGCGTCAGTGCAACAACCCGCGGATCAAATTCCTGCCCGGAATACCGCGGCACTGGACCACCGGCCTCAATCACAGCAATACGCAACGCCGCTGCCGTCTTGAGCGTTGCCAGAGCACAGGCGAGACTGGCACCAACCAGACCGGAACCGACGATAATCACATCAAACTGCCGAAAGGAATGACTCATGATGACTCCGCTTCAGACTCAAGGTTACGCCAGCGGGGGCTGCGCCCGGCCACCCCCATCGTGAGTTCGGCAAAGTAGCGTTTTGCCGGGGGCAGAGCGGCGAGACTGATAAAGCCCAGGTGACGCAATGCAATCAGCGGAAGGCGGCTGGAGGAGAACAAACGTACCAGACGATCACTGAAGGTAATGGTGATCGTCTGATCGCGCTGCTGGCGTTCCATATAGCGCTGCAGACCGGCCAGATCGCCCGGTGATTTTTCCTGCTGCCATAATTCAATCAGCGTTTCAGTTAATACAGCTGCATCACGCAGTGCCAGATTAAAACCCTGCCCCGCCACCGGGTGCAGAAAATGCGCGGCGTTACCGACGAGCACCACACCGGAGCGCACCTGCTCACGGGCAGTGATCAGCCGCAAGGGAAATGCGTGGCGCGGGCTGACACGGGTAAAGCGGCCCAGCCGGTGACCGAAACGCTGCTGCAACTGCACAAGAAAAGCCGCATCGTCGAGACTCTGATGATGCAGCGCCTCCTCTGGTGGCAGGGTCCAGACCAGTGCAGCCCGCTGCCCTTGTTCCGAATCCCCCAGAGGCAAAAGTGCCAATGGCCCTTGATCAGTAAAACGTTCAAAGGCGACGCCGCCGTGGGGCTGAGTGAACTCCACATTGGCAATCAAGGCAGTCTGTCGATAATCTTTGGTCTCGGTTTCGATGCCGAGAGTGTGACGCAAGGGGGAATCACCGCCATCGGCAATAACCGCCAGTCGGCAGTTCAATTCCACCGCCTCACCTTCGCAGACCACCTGCAGGCGCGTGCCCTGCTGTCGCGGCGTCAGCGACTGGACCCGCGCGGGCGAAAAACAAACAATGCTGCTCTGCTGCTGCACGTGGGCCGCCAGCACATTACCCAGCCAGGTATTTTCCAGCACATGTCCTACCGCATCGATGCCCTGCTCCCGGGCATCAATAACACTGCCCGAAAGATGCCCGCGATCAGAAACATGCACCTGGCGGATTGGCGTGGCGTGTTGTTGCAACTGCTCCCACAGGCCCAGCTCCCGCAGAATTTCTACGCTGCCGTAGGACAAGGCCGTCGAGCGCGCATCAAAAGGCGCTGCGTAGCTGGCGGGAATGCCGGCAGAGAGAAAGGGATTTGCTTCGATCAATGCGATGCGCCAGCCACAGCCGCTGGCCGCAAGCAGACTGGCGAGGCTGGCCCCCACCATGCCGCCGCCGATGATGGCGATATCAAACTCTTCTATAGATGTCATGGATAACAGCTGGTAAGGGTAGCGGTACAGCGGGCCACGTCAGCCCGCCATCAGAGCTTCTATATCATCGACGCGTTTGGGCACGCCGCTGGTAAAAATCTCGCAGCCATCTTTGGTGACTGCCACATCATCTTCAATACGGATGCCGATGCCACGCCATTTTTTTGCCACCCGTTCATTATCAGGCGCAACGTAGATGCCCGGCTCAACCGTCATCACCATACCCGGCTCAAGGACGCGCCATTCGCCGCCGACTTTATAGTCACCAACGTCGTGTACATCCATCCCCAGCCAGTGGCCAGCGCGGTGCATGTAAAACTCTTTATAGGCTTCACTGGCGATCAGGTCTTCCACCTTGCCCTCCAGCAGCCCGAGGTCGACCAGCCCCTCAGTGATCACCTGCACCGTGGCATTGTGCGGATCATTCCAGTGGCTGCCGGGTTTTATCGTAGCGATTGCAGCCTCCTGGGCGCGCAGAACAATCTCATATAACGCTTTCTGCTCGGGAGAGAATTTGCCATTGACCGGGAAGGTACGGGTAATGTCAGCGGCGTAGTTTTCCAGCTCGCAACCGGCGTCGATCAGCACGAGATCCCCGCTCCTCAACGGTGCGCTGTTCTCTATGTAATGGAGGATGCAGCCGTTCTTACCGCCGCCGACGATGCTGTTGTACGCTGGCGCACGCGCGCCGCTCATACCAAATTCGTGAAGGATCTCCGCCTCCAGCTGATATTCCATAAGCCCCGGTTTGCATAATTTCATGGCTCGCACATGCGCGCGGGCCGAGATCTCACCGGCCTCGCGCATTACCCGCAGTTCCGCTGCGCTCTTGAACAGGCGCATGTCGTGCAGGAAGTGACTCAGATCGAGGAACTCACCGGGAGGCGTTGCGCCGGAGCGCACCTTGGCGCGGATGGTGTTTACCCAGTCCATCACCTGTTTATCAAATTCACTGTCTTTGCCCATGGCGTAGTAGACGCGCTCGCGCCCTTCGATCAGGCCCGGCAGGATGTCGTCAATATCGTCGATGGGAAACGCATCGTCCGCTTCATATTCGTTGCACGCACCTTCCGGACCGGCTCGATAACCGTCCCAGATTTCCCGCTCCCGATCCCGTTCGCGCACAAACAGCACGAATTCACCGTGGGGACGGCCGGGAATCAATACCAGCACCGCCTGTGGCTCGGGGAAACCCGAGAGATAAAACAGGTCACTGTCCTGCCGGTAGGGATAATCGGTATCGCGGCTGCGCGGTTTTTCCGGGGCGGCCGCCACGATGGCGATGCTGTTGGGTTCCATCAAGGCCATCAAAGCCTTGCGGCGACGTGCGAATTCCTGCCTGGTGATTCTCATAGCGACGACAATCTCACGGGATTCAATGAAGCGTAGGCGGTTGTTGTTCAGCAGCATCCATTGCGGGAGGAGCAAATTCCAGATACAGCGAAGAGGCAGCCATACGGATGTATTCCGTCAACTCCATGTAGTCCGCTTCGCTCTCTTCATCATCTTCCACCTCCACGTCGATCTGGGCAATGGAGGCCAGGTCACGCAGTGTCTCTTCAGATTCCTCGGAGATCTCCCGCTGCCCGCCGTTGGTCACACTGCCGAAGCCGGTCAGGAAGCCGTAGCACCATTGGCCCAGCGCTGTAAGGCGCTGTCCGATATCACTGTCGTCATCAGGCAGTATCAACGCCAGCTCAAAGGCTTCACCACGCAACTGCGCCAGCGCCTCCTGATAGAGACCACTCAGTGCATCGCGCACAGCGGTGTCCGGCGCCTGGGTGAAATCGAGAAATTCAACCGCGTCCAGCAGCCAGCGGGTTTCGCTCAGGGTTTCACCGCCGCACAGCTTGCCACACAGCAGTCCATGCAATTCCGCCGGGCTGTTGAGGGAGCCCAGGGGCAGCAGCAGGTTGCATAAATCATCAAAACGCGAAGGGGATAAATCAGTCATGACACACTCTCTTGAACAATCGCCAAATGCTATCACGATTCATCTAAGGACCGGGGGGAGACTTCTTGGGTGCGCCCCTCAACAGACGCTGAAGGAAATGAAAAACTATTCTGTTATTCATACGTTAACACCATCTTCTCGAAACTACTTGAATTAGTCCGAATAACCGGCGCGCAATCATTGACCACCTGCAGAGGGCGCAATATAGTAGCTGCTGCATCATTATTGGCCACTAAACCATGTCTGACGATCTTCTACTCTCACTGGAAACCAAACTGGATCGCCTGATTCTGTTGTGCAACCGGCTGCAACAGGAAAATGCCCAGTTGAAAGCGCGCGAAAGCGAATGGCAGCGCGAGCGTGAGCGGCTGATTGAAAAGAATGAACTGGCCCGCAGCCGGGTTGAAGCCATGATCGCCCACCTTAAAAGCCTGGATACTGAATAAGCGGTACGTAACGAGCGGAGAATTTACTGAGTGAGCAACGAAACCGTTTTTGTGAAGATCCTCGACAAGGAATACCAGGTTGCCTGTCCGCGCGAAGAACGTCAGGCATTGCAGCAATCCGCACAGATGCTGGATGAGCGGATGAAAGCCATCAGAAACACCGGGGCCGTCATCGGTCTCGAACGCATTGCCGTCATGGCGGCTCTCAACCTGAGCCACGAACTTCTCCAGGCACGCGCCGGCGGCGCCACCTCCTCCACCGACAAGGCCGATCTGCAGCGCCTCAGCGACAAGATCGAGCGCACACTCAACAGTCTCAGCTGATTTTTCCCTGATTTTTCAAAAAGTTCCATTGCTTTTCCTTACCAGGACCCATCAACCTCATTCATAAATGTATTTGCGATCAGCCCGGGGTCCCGGGTTATAATCGCCTCTGCCCTGGGATGTTTGCCAACCGACATGTCCTTGAGCCGATAAGTGTGTAACCGGCAATATCTCGTTGTGTTCGGTGTGCATGTCCGCTTGACGGAAAGCCTAATGAACCACAGGTATCGCCACCTTGAACCATTGGGTTCAAGGCCAGCTTGGTAGCGGCATTTCCGGGGCATCTTTCTCTACATCTGCGTTATCTCCTCCGACAAGGCCGCCGATGACCCTTCCTTCTCCCTCCCGTGCCGAATTACGTAAGCAGCTCCGTGCCCGTCGCCAGGCGCTTTCTCCCCTGCAGCAGCAACAGGCTTCAGCTGGCCTGCTTCGCCAGCTCATGAAACAGCCCCTGTTCATGCGCAGCCAGCACGTTGCGCTTTATATAGCGGCGGATGGCGAGATTGATCCGGCACCGGTGGCCCGGCAGCTGTGGAAGATGAACAAGACGTGTTACCTGCCCGTATTGCGACCGGATAAAACAAATCAGTTGTGGTTTGTCCGCTTTGACCCGGACATACCGCTCAAACCGAACCGTTTTGGAATAGCGGAGCCGGACCCCTTCCAGAATCATCGCCTGCCGGCGCATCTGCTGGATATGGTGCTGTTGCCTCTGGTGGGATTTGACCGCAGCGGAGCGCGGCTGGGGATGGGTGCGGGTTTCTACGACTACACCTTTGCCTTCAAACAGCAGAAAAGCAAGGGAAAACCCTATCTGTTTGGTCTGGCACACGCCTGCCAGGAAGTGGATCAGCTGGAAACAGCAAGCTGGGATGTCCCCCTTTATGGTATTGCCACAGACCGGGAGATGATTCTCTGCGGTAACGCCTGAGCACCAGGACTCCTGCCCGTTAGCCACACAGCGGACATGTAAATTCCGGGAAAAGACAGGACCGGCGGTTTATTCTTTGACTTGTGCCGTAACTGCCGGCGGAGCATCAGAAGACCTGAACAGGTCGGACGACGCCAACGCACTCGCAAACACACCTACACAAAAGATAAGAACGACTCCACTGACAATATCGATTTTCATAGTTTGAGATATCAATAAAAAGTTTTTTCACGGCAAGACTTAGACTTGACGACCAAGCGGTAAATCCTGTGAGACAGGTTTACAGCGGACTGACTCAGCTCCATGCTGCGCATCCATACTCACGCAAAAAAAAGACTTTTTATTTGCGTCCCCACACCTTGCTGCCCGCGTCACTGACATCGCCACTCTCGCGTGAGATGCGAGGATGGATATTAAGCATAGACACAGGGTCCAGCTAACAACAGTTTTTATGTAAAAAAATTCCATAATTTTTTTAAATTGTGCAACGCTCCACACTGAATCCAGGAGAAAAACAAAAAAGCCAGGCATTTCTGCCTGGCTTTCTCGAAAAAGAAGAGCGGGTGAGGATTTACAGCGATGCGGTACGACTGACAATGTTCTGGCTGCGCGACCGCAACAGGATCTTGTCCGAGGAAACGGCCACGGGTTTTTCGTAGACCTTCCAGCTCTTACCCTGATCGAGGCTGTATTCGATACGCAGTCCGGGAAATGCCGTGTTGGCGTGGAGCAAACCATCTTTTTTGATGGCTCCGGGTGGTGGCAGATGGAGTTTGACTCCTGCTGCAATCATCCTCGGCAGCTCTTTCAGGGTCAGCGCCTGAGCAAATCTGGCCCACTCCTGCTGGCGTTGAGTCAGATCCGGCTTATCACCTTCCCATGGGGCCTTGTGCCAGGCTCTTTCGGCAAGGGCTACCAGGCGAGGGTAGATCATCACCTCAAGCTGATCAGCAGTGCGGATGGTTTCGGTCCACACCTGCCCCTGTATGCCGAGAATATTTTCCGGCTTTTTCAGCGCGGGTAATTCGCGCCCGACCATGGCCTCAAGGTTTTCGATCCGGGCACCGGCCCGGGTGGTGTCCGCGTTAGCGTAGAGATTGTCGGGCATGTAGCCGAAAACCTTGGCGGTATCCGTGTAACGCGCGGCCCAGTAATATCCGCGCTCCTCCGGATGAACCTCGTAAGGATGGTCAAAATAGAGGTGCGTGGCATGGGACATGATGACTTCATAGCCCGCGTTGGCCAGCCGGTACGCGCGGTCCGCCACACCCCATTCCCAGATATTGTCCCAGGCGTTGGCCATGACTCGCTTGTTATTGAACTGCGCCCGGTTGAAGGTATTGGTCGGGTCGTACATCAGGCCGTCTTCCCAGCCTGCCAGCGCCAGGCCGCGCTGGTTGCTCAGGGCCGCCACACGACTCACAAAATAAGGTTTGAGATCAGCGACGCCGGAGACACCCGCTTCACTGGCGAAGAGTGCTTCACAGGCTGGCGATGCCGTCCAGGAACCAGCCCCGACCTCATCTCCCCCCATATGGAAGGTTTCCAGCTTCAGGCCGGCCTTGCGATACATCTGCTGCAGTTCATAAATAATCTTATCGACAAAGTTGTAAGTGGACGGCAGGCAGACGTTGATGGAATTGTCCGTATAGTTCTGCACCGTGATGTACTTGGATTTGTCATCCGGATCGGACAGCAGATACTGTTCGGCCTCAGGCCTGCGCTCAGCGGCCAGCAATTTCCGGTAGCGTGCCTCCATTGCCTTGACCGCTGCGCGGGCGTGACCGGGCATGTCGATCTCCGGGATCACTTCGATATGGCGGGCCGCTGCAAACTGGAGAATCTCGATAAAGTCTTCAGTGGTGTAGTAGCCATTGCCGGAACCGTTTCTGGATGGCCCGGTGCCCAGCTGGGTCAGCAGACACCGTTGCTCATCCGGGTCAAAACAGCGATAGGCGCCGATTTCCGTCAGCTCCGGCAGCCCCGGAATCTCGATCCGCCAGCCTTCATCTTCCGTCAGATGCAGATGCAGCTTGTTGAGCTTGTAACGGGCCATCTGCTCGATCAGACGCAGGGTGACCTCTTTGCCGTGAAAGTTGCGGCCCATGTCGTAGTGCATACCACGCCAGCTGGCTCGCGGACTGTCGACGACGGTAAGCAGCGGCAGCGAAAGGCTCCTGGCAGGAGCTGCCGGTAACAGTCCCAACAGGCTCTGGATGCCATAAAAGGCCCCGGCGTTGTCGCTGCCATTGATGAGGATTTTGTCGTCGGTGATGCTGAGGCTGTAACTTTCCGGCTGGGCCGGTACACCATTTTTTTTGGCATCGCCGGCATTAACCTGCAGATCAATGATCTTGCCTGAGGCGGCTGTATGATCCGCCTGTGTATCAAGCTCCACCCCCAGCACCTCCTTAAGGCGTGCCTGGAGATAGCTGGCTTCACTGGTCAAGCGACCGGCGTAGCGAATCTGCCACCGCTGATCAAGCGTAACGGAACCGCTGCGCACCTTCATATCCAGCGGTTTCGGGATGATACGCAGCGCCGCTTCACTGCTGTTGAATGAGATTCCATTGACCGCCTGATTGGCCTGATAGCGCGACTGGGCGGTGGCTACCGGAAAGAGATCGTCTGCAGCGCGCAACAGCTGTTCGGGGCGTTCGAAGGCATCAACAAATTGCTTGATATCCTCGGTGTCCGTGTTGGCAAATGTCTCCGCCTGAAGGCCGGGACGGTAGATAAAGGCCCGCGGCATAAAGTCGGTGTAGCTCACCATCGGTGATGAGGGTGAATAGGTAATGCTGAGGCTCGCTTTGCTGGCCAGCCCGCTGAACTCAGCGGTGGGCGCCAGCTCATGCAGGTCGCCCTGGATGTGGGTGAGCTTCAGGCCGGCGACTCTGGTGTCCGCCACCTTACGCACGGAATGAAAATAGATTCGCCAGTCACCTGCACCTTTGGGCAGACTGACCGACGACCGGTTGTTCAATGTCAGCCTGGCCTTTACCCCACCTTCATCATAATTGCTCTGGATACCGAAGCGCAGCTCGGTCCCTTGGGCGAACTCCGCCAGCTGTCGCTGACTCAGGCCCTGGGCCAGTGCCGCACTGCTCAGGACACCCGCCAGAAATACAACTACCCATCTCATTATTATGCTCCCGCCATATGTAGAGCAGCATCGACGCGCTGCTCGGGAATCGCGTTATGTTTCGTCTGTATGCAGACCGTGGGAATCATTGCCCACCGCCGTAACTATCGCCCACAATGGACAACGTTGTCTAGAGTACACGAGTTTTATTCGTGGCCAATAGTATCTTAGCCAGGGCACCTGTCAGAAAGCACAATCAGGGAGCACCCTGCCACCGGGAAAGCCCTGTGCAGCAAAGGCTTCCGGTCGTAATCAAGGATGGGGTAAAGAAAGGTAAAACAGGATTGCCGCGCCTGACCAGGCGCGGCTCCGGGGTTAGCTGAGGAAGAACTTATAGGCTTCGTTGCTGGTTTCGTCCCAGTAGGGATAGCCCAGTTCACTGAGGAATTTTTTCACTTCACTGCGATCTGCCTTGGGTACCTGCATGCCGACAAAAACTCTCCCCGAGGCTGAGCCATGGTTACGGTAATGGAACATGGAGATGTTCCACCGCCCCGCCAGCCGGGTGAGGAAGGTATGCAGTGCACCGGGACGCTCCGGAAATTCAAACCGGTAGACAACTTCGTCGGTAACGCTGGCGGAGTGCCCCCCCACCATGTGGCGAATGTGCAGTTTAGCCAGCTCGTTATCCGTCATGTCCACAACCGCGTAGCCCTGCTGTTTGAGGTCGGCGACCAGCTCCTGACGGTCCTGGCCGCCACTGCTGACCTGGACCCCCACAAAAATCTTGGCTTCACGGTTATCCGCATACCGATAATTGAATTCGGTGATGTTGCGCTTGCCCAGGGCCTTGGAGAAATCTTTGTACGCCCCCGGCCGCTCAGGGATAGTGACCGCCAGGATCGCTTCACGCTGTTCGCCAATCTCCGTACGCTCGGAGATGTAGCGCAGCCGGTCAAAATTCATGTTGGCGCCGCAGGCGATGGCCACGAAGGTCTGGCCGCTGAGCTGGTGTTCGGCCACATATTTCTTGATGCCCGCCACGCTGACCGCACCGGCTGGTTCAGCGATGGAGCGGGTATCTTCGAATATGTCTTTGATCCCCGCGCAGATCTCGTCGTCGCTGACGGTGATCACATCGTCCACGGTCTTGCGCAGGACGCGGAAGGTTTCTTCGCCAATCTGCGCCACTGCGATACCATCGGCGAAGATGCCGACGGTGGGAAGGATCACGCGTTTTTTCTTTTCAAGTGCGGTTTTCAGGCAGGCGGATTCTTCGGACTCCACTGCAATGATCTTGATGTCGGGGCGCACAAACTTAACGTAAGAGGCAATACCGGCGCAGAGGCCCCCGCCACCGACAGCGATAAAGATCGCATCAATCCTGCCATGGTACTGGCGCAGGATTTCCAGGCCGATGGTTCCCTGACCGGCGATCACGTCCGGATCGTCGAACGGGTGCACATAGGTCAGCCCTTTTTCTTCTACCAGTTTCTTCGCATGTGCCGAGGCTTCGTCATAGTTATCTCCGTGCAGCACTACCTTCGCACCCCGTGCCCGCACAGCATCCACCTTAATCTGCGGGGTGGTGCGAGGCATCACGATGGTCGCTTTAATGCCCAGGTGTTGCGAGCCCAGCGCGACCCCCTGAGCATGATTGCCCGCCGATGCGCAGATGACGCCGCGCTCGCGCTCTTCGGGCGATAGTTGCAGCAGTTTGTTGTATGCGCCGCGCAGCTTGAACGAAAACACCGGCTGCAAGTCCTCGCGTTTGAGCAGGACTTTGTTGTTGGTGCGCTGGGACAGCAGGCGCGCTTCATCCAACGGAGTTTCCACCGCCAGATCGTAAATGCGGGCATTGAGGATGCGTTTGATGTAGGTGTCGGGCATAGAAAAGAACTTACTGGTAGGAAGAGAGGAAAAACTGTTCTGCATAGTAAACAATTTAGTCGAAGCTCGCATTAGGCGCGATGAAAAACCGTATAATGCGCCTCACTTGATTCACCCTCGGCGATGGATTTTTTATGACACAAGATGAACTCAAACAAGCCGTCGCGCGTGCGGCGGTTGATTACATTGCTCCGAAACTTCATGCCGATGACATCGTCGGCGTCGGCACCGGCTCCACGGCCAACTACTTCATTGACTACCTGGCCGATATCAAGGACAGCTTTGCCGGTGCGGTGGCCAGCTCTGACGCTTCAGCCAAGCGGCTGCAGAATCACGGCATAGAAGTGCTCGACCTCAACAGCGTTCATCAGCTGGTGGTTTATGTCGATGGCGCGGATGAAAGCAATGCACAGCTGGAGCTGATTAAAGGCGGCGGGGCGGCCCTGACCCGCGAAAAAATCGTGGTGGCGACTGCCAAAGAGTTTGTCTGCATCGCCGACGAAAGCAAGTGGGTTGATGTGCTCGGCAACTTTCCCCTGCCGGTGGAGGTCATCCCCATGGCGCGTTCCTATGTGGCACGGGAGCTGGTCAAGCTGGGCGGCGATCCGGTCTACCGCGAAGGGGTGGTAACGGATAACGGCAACGTGATCCTTGACGTCCACAACCTGCAGATCCTCAATCCCAAAGAACTGGAAACGGCGATCAACCAGATTACCGGCGTGGTAACCAATGGTCTCTTTGCCCGCCGTCCGGCGGATGTGCTCCTGCTGGGAACCCAGAGCGGCGTGAAGACGCTGTACCCCAAATACTGATCGGCATTTTATTCCGGCACGTCCACCGCCTTCTGTAACTCGCCCATCACCCAGTTCACCAGTGCATCCTGCTGTTTTGCTTTCCATTGGCCCTGCTGCAGGGCCTTGGCCCACTGCAGCAGCTGCACCTGCTCCTGCCGCGCCCAGTCGGTGGCGCTGGTACGAATCTCAAGCGTGCCCCGCTCCGCGTGGGGGCGGTGCCAGAGCTGACGGGTAACCGTTAAGGCGCGGGCCATGACCACCAAAGGAAAGTTCGGGTGCTGCACCGGACCGGCAAATTCTTTCTGTTGAGTCAGTGGCAGCCAGCCCAGCCGCTTACCGGGCAGCTGACGGGCCGCCAGCCAGCCACTCACCGAGCCGATCACGCCGCCGGACAGGGCACCCAGCAGAAATGAGCTGCCTCCCAGACCGGCATCCAGAATCAATCCTGTCGCAGCGCCAGCAGCGCCACTGACAATCAACAACTCCCGCTGCTTTAAGCCCCACAGATACCAGGTTTCAGTGTTCATGAGGGTATCGCTGCCCAGGTCCCACTGCGTGTGCTGCTCCAGCACAAAACTCCTGTGGCCCCAGGCGCGGCTGATGTCCTGGAAAAACTGCTGTTCTTGCTCATCCAAGGCGCGCCGCAGGCGTTCCTCCGCCTGACTCCAGCCACTTTTATCCAGCAGGGTGACCGGCTCTCGACGGCTCATCTGTTCACACCAGTAGCTGGCGAGGCTGAAGCTGACGTCCTGCAGGCGCTGTCGATCCCGGGCTGCGAGGCCAGTACACAGCTCACTGATCGGCCTGCTCCAGTCAGGCAGCAGTTCACCCATGGCGCGAAAGAGGGTCAGGCGCTGGGGCACACTGGCAGTCAGAGGATTAAAGATACGCACCCACTGAAAAAACTGCGTCAGCGTCCGCTGCCATTCATCCAGCGCGCGGGGCTCACCCATGGGATTGATGACCGCCATGCGCGGCTGGCCGGTCCAGCGCAGGATTTCCATCTCCGCTTCATCCGCGGGACTGACCGCTTGAGCGCCATCCACGACGTAGAGGATACCGGCGCCGGCCATGACAGGAGTGAGCAGCGCGACTTCATCCGGGAATTTTTCGGCATGTCCCGGCTCGCGCAGAAACTGCCTTACCCGCTCCGGGCGGGCGGCTGGAGCTGTCTCAACGCTTTGCAACCAGCCCAGCACCTGGCGTGCGCGCTGGAAACCCGGCGTGTCGGTCAGCCGCAGCAAAACCTGTCGGTCGAGCATGAAGTCGAAGGTATCAGCATGGGTGGTGGTACCCGACTCAGCGCCGATGCGCACACTGTCATTCTCGGTCAGCGTGGAGACGATGGAGGATTTACCTTTGTTGGGATGGCCTACCACACATAGATGAGGAATGGTCATCGGGTGGTCTCCTTAAGCCAGACCAGCTGCTGTTGATTGGCGAAGGCGCGCCAGCTGGCGAGGTGGCGCGCGGGGTCGGTTGTGGTGTCACACACGGCCTGCAGTGCCTGCTGGCGCACACCGGCCGCGCGCGCCATGGCAATCAGGTCACTGAGTTCCGCCACGGGTGAGCGACTGGCGTTAACCTGCCACAGCAGACGCTCCGGCGCCTTCGCCAGCAGACTCTGCATCGCCGCTTCATCCTGCTGCCAGTCCGCCACGCCAAGAGAGGGATGCTCGCCGCGGATTTCCCACAGAATCCGCTGCGCGCTGCTCCAGTCTGCGGGCGCTTCCTCAACAACCGCCGCAACAGTGGTCGGCGCAGCAGTGATTACGGGCGCGCGCACGCTCAGGTCGTGATGGCGCAGGCGGCGCAGGCGCAGCGCCAGCCAGCCGCGCAGCAACAGGCGCGGCAGCAGGTTGTAACACAGCAGGCTCGCCATCAGGAACGGCCACCAGTTGCCGGCCTGAGCAGCGTCGCCGCCGGGTGCAATGCGCAGATAACGGGTCGCCTCAATCAGGGCCGCATCAGGCACCGCCGCTGGCCACAGCCATTGCCAGGGCGCGGCGACGAACCGGGTCAGGGCGACCAGGGTCTGCCGGTCATCAATCAAAGTTGAACTCCAGCCAAACGCCAGATCGGTAAACAGCAGTAACAGCCAATAGCCAAGCAGCATGCCAAGGCCAGTCAGCAGCCAGAAGCTCTGCAGCAACGTCAGCATCTCCAGGCGCTGGCGGACCGACGGATGCCATTGCACTTGATAGCGGCGCCAACGGAAGAGCCAGGGCCGCCCGCTGCCAAAGTACATGGCCCACACGGACGCCAGCGAACCCAGCAGGGGCAGGCCGGCCCAGAGCAGCCAGATCCATAACACGTTGATACGCCCGCCGGGGCTGTAGCTGAGCGAGCCGGCAGCGACCAAAAAACCCAGCAGCAACGCCAGGGGCCAGAGCAGCCAGGGCACCGGGGAGACCAGATTGAACGAAGGGGGTTGGGTCACGGGCAGTCCAGAACAGTCGATAAACGAGAGGGGATAGTAGCATTCACGGGCGTAAAAAGCGGAGAGGCCGCTGTGCAATGCGGCTTGAGCGAACTCGGGGAATTCCGTAGCCTTGCCGCTTTCACTTGCGGATCACCCCCATGGAATTCACCTTCCCCGCTGTTGGTATTGTCCATTCCTGTTTCAAGGAAAAATTCGGTATCCCCCGTCAGCCGGGGCTGGCGCCGCTGGCATGTGCGCAACTGGAACTGCTGCCTCCCTATGACGACCCGGCGGCGCTGGAAGGATTGGAGGGCTGCAGTCACCTGTGGCTGCAGTTCGTGTTCCATGCCAATCGCCGCGAAAGCTGGAAACCCCGCGTCAGACCACCGCGCCTCGGGGGTAACAAACAGCTGGGGGTATTTGCCACTCGCTCACCAGTGCGCCCGGCACCCATAGGATTATCGGTGGTACGGCTGGAGGGAATCAGGCAGGATAAGGGTAAAGTCTGGCTGGAGCTGGCGGGTGTGGACCTGCTTGATGGCACGCCAGTACTGGATATCAAACCCTACGTGCCTTATGTCGACCGTGTAGATGACGCCGTCAATGAGTTTGCCCCGGCAGCCCCGGCACTGCTGCCGGTAGCCTTTTCAGCATCAGTGCTGGAAGCCTGTGCAGACTATCATCGCCGCTGCGGGCTGGATCTGCAGTCTCTGCTGACGCAGATTCTGCAGCAGGACCCGCGCCCCTCCTACCAGACATTGGACCCGGAGCGCATTTACGGGATGGCCCTGCTGGATCTGGATGTGCGCTGGTGCTATCGGATAGAAGGCGCGCAGCAGCAGGTGTTAGTTACAGAGATCGTCAATCGCGCTTGATGCTCGGGCTGCCGCGCCGGTTAAGCGGATCGACGCCACAGCCCGCCCCGTCAACCCAACCACTTGCTCACCAGCAGCGCCGCATTTACACCGCCGAAACCAAAGCCGTTACAGAGAGCATGCTGCACACGCGCTTGCCTGCTGTGCAGAGGAACCAGATCCAGATCCTGCAGCGCCTCGTCTACCTGCTCGAGATTCAGGGTGGGCGGCAGCTGGTCAGCCATGGTCGCCAGTACCGTAAAGATGCTTTCTATACCGCCGGCCGCTCCGAGCAGGTGGCCGGTTGCCGACTTGGTAGAGGAAACCGGCACCTGCGGCAGTTGCCCGCCGAACACAGCGCGCAGACTGGCCACCTCGGCGCGATCACCCACTGGCGTGGAGGTCGCATGGGCGTTGACGTATTGGATATCCGCTGGCTGCAATCCTGCCATCGTCAGGGCGCGGCGCATGGCCGCGGCGGCTCCGGACCCATCTTCAGGACCCGCCGTAATATGATGCGCGTCGCTGCTGGTACCATATCCACTTAACACCGCCAGAGGCTGAGCGCCACGGGCCAGCGCATGATCGAGGGTTTCGATCACCAGCAGTCCCGCCCCCTCGCCCATCACGAAGCCGTTGCGCTGCGCATCGAAGGGACGAGAGGCTTTCTCCGGCGCCTCAGCCTCCGTCGACAGCGCTTTGAGGGCATGGAACCCGGCCAGCGACAGCGGATCGACACAAGCCTCAGTGCCGCCTACCAGCGCCACTCGGGCCTCGCCGCTGCGAAGCAGACGCATACCGTCGCCAATCGCCTGCACACCCGCCGCACAGGCGGTGACTGGCGTGCCCAGCGGCCCTTTGAAGCCGTAACGGATGGACACATTGCCCGCCGCCAGGTTGGCCAGGAATGCCGGCACCGTAAAGGGCGATAACTTGCGATAGCCGCGCTCGTCCAAGGTCTTCTGCGCCTGGGTAATGATGGGGAATCCGCCAATACCAGTGCCAATGATAGTCGCTGTGGCTTCCTGATCAGCTAGACTTTGTGGATGCCAGCCAGCCTGCGCCAGCGCCTCCTGCGCCGCCGCCAGTGCATAAAGGGAAAAGCGGTCCAGTTTCTTCCGCTCTTTGGGTTCCACGACGGCATCTGCATCCAGTCCTGCTTCGGGATCCTGGAGGATATCCGGCACCAGTCCGGCGATACGTATGGGGAAGTCGCTGGTATCAAACCGATCGATAAAACCGATTCCCGACTGGCCGGCGATCAGCCGCTGCCAGACCGGCTTGACACCACAACCGAGAGGGCTGACCATGCCCATACCGGTAACTACGATGGGTGAGCTCATGAAATACCTCGCGTCTCGCTATCTGTCGTCAGGTTGCATATAAAGTGGAGATCCACTCTACCCATCGGCACCTTATGATCAAGATCATATTCAGACACTGACACACCATGCCCTACCCCAAAGATCAGAAAATCAAATCCCGCGCCCGTATCCTGAAGTCGGCCACGGAGCTGTTCTTTCGGTATGGATTTCAGAAGGTCTCCATCAGCCAGATCATGAAAGAAGCGCGCATGACCCACGGGGCTTTTTATGCGCACTTTGAATCCAAAGAGGCCTTGTTCTCTGCCTCTTTTCTGGAAACGCTTAAGGAGCGGGGACGGGCGCGGCTGGTTAAGGCGCCGCTGCCAGTAAAGAAGCTGATCGCCCTCGCTACCAGTTACCTGAATCTGCGCCAGCAGGAAAATCTTAAACCGGCGCCGGAAACTCTGTTATTCAACGAGATCGGGCAGCACGATGAGCGCCTTCGTCCGCTGCTGCAGAATTCCTACGACCATCTGCGCAAACTGCTGGAAAACCGCATCACTGCCATCAGCCGCCTGCAGAAACTTGAGTTGAACCCCAATCTGGTCCGCGACCGCGCCCGCGCCATCCTGGCCTCGCTGGTCGGCGCCATCACCCTCGCCCGCATGCTCCCGGATGAAGCCGAACGCAGCGCCATCCTGAATGCGGCGCAGATGCAGATCCTGACCTTGATGGGTGTTCAATCCCGCCCGCTGGCGGAACATTAGACTCTCCCTCCCAACCATTTTTGCTTTTCTCTTTCCATTGATCTGACTGTTCACAAGGACCCTTTATGAAAGCCCTGAAAATCCTGCTGATCGCCGCGCCCCTGATGCTCACCGCGTGCAATGCCAACATGCCGCAGATTCTGCAAACCAGTGCCGATGTCGCCAGCGCCAGTGGTTATGGCAATCAGGCGCAACTGGTGCGCGGGATCAAGGATGCGCTGGAGCTGAGCAGCGGGCGCGCGGCCACCAGCCTCTCCCAGACCGGTGGCTACAGCAACAATCCGCTGTACCGCATCCAGCTGCCGCAATCGGTCCAGCCTGTCGCGAGCACCCTGCGCCAGTTCGGCCTGGGCGGCCAGCTGGACAAGGTTGAAGCCTTGATGAACCAGGGAGCTGAAAAGGCTGCCGTGGAGGCGAAGGATGTCTTTATTTCTGCGGTACGCAACATGACCATCACCGATGCCCTGGGGATTATCCGCGGCCACGATACCGCCGCCACCGACTATTTCCGTCAGCAGACCGAAGCCACTCTGCGTCAGCGCTACCTGCCCATTATCCAGCAGAACCTGCAGCAGATCGGTTTTTACAACCAGTACCAGCAACTGCTCACCACCTATAAACAACTGCCTATCTCCAACAAGCCGGACCTGGATCTGGAGCAGCATGTGTTGAACCAGAGCCTGACCGCCCTGTTCAAAGAAGTGGCCAACCAGGAGCAGCTGATCCGCAAGGACCCGGTGCAGCGCGGCAGCGCTATCATTGGTGCCGTTTTCAGTAAGTAATCCCGTCGGGCGGCCCCGCGCAGCGGCAGAGCTGTGTTATTATGCCGCCCGTTTTTCATCCCTCCGTTTTTCGTTTCCGATCAGAGATTCCCGTCAGCGCGGGCCACAGTATTGCCAGAGGTCAGACATTCATGAGCAAGACGTCGTTAGACAAAAGCAAGATCAAATTCCTGTTGCTGGAAGGTGTTCACCAGTCAGCAATCAATACGCTCAACGCTGCCGGTTACACCAACATCGAGTACCTCAAGACGGCACTGGGTGAAGATGAGCTGATCGAGAAGATTCAGGACGCCCATTTTGTCGGTCTGCGCTCCCGTACCCAGCTGACCCGTCGCGTCTTTGAGAATGCTCCCAAACTGATCGCCGCCGGTTGTTTCTGCATCGGAACCAATCAGGTAGACCTGAAGGCCGCCCAGGAGCATGGTGTAGCGGTATTCAACGCCCCCTATTCCAACACCCGTTCGGTGGCAGAGCTGGTCATTGCCGAAGCGATTCTGCTGCTGCGCAACATCCCCGCCAAGAACGCAGCCTGCCATCGCGGCGGCTGGGAAAAATCAGCCATCGGCTCCTATGAAATCCGCGGCAAGACCCTGGGCCTGATTGGGTACGGATCTATCGGCAGCCAGACCAGTGTTCTGGCAGAAGCACTGGGTATGAACGTGTGTTTCTATGATGTAGTGACCAAGCTGCCCCTGGGCAACGCCACCCAGATCCGCAGCCTGGATGAACTGCTGAGCATCTCCGATATCGTCAGCCTGCACGTGCCGGAAACCCATGCCACCCAGAACATGATCGGTGCCCGTGAGATCGGCCTGATGAAGAAAGGCGCCATCCTGATCAACGCCTCCCGGGGTACTGTCGTAGATATCGATGCGCTGGCTGAAGCGGTGCGCGGCGGCAACCTGTCCGGTGCCGCGATCGACGTCTTCCCGGAAGAACCCAAAGCCAACGATGACGAGTTCATCAGCCCTCTGCGAGGCCTGGATAACGTGATCCTTACCCCGCATATCGGCGGCTCCACCATGGAAGCCCAGGCCAATATCGGTGTGGAAGTGGCAGAAAAACTGATTAAATACTCCGACAACGGCACCACCACCAGCTCGGTCAACTTCCCGGAAGTGGCGCTGCCAGGTCACCCGGATGCCCACCGCCTGCTGCACGTTCACGCCAACGTGCCCGGTGTTCTTTCCGCCATCAACAAAGTGTTTTCGGATTACAACATCAACGTGGCTGCCCAATACCTGCAGACCAACGACAAGGTGGGTTACGTGGTGGTGGACACCAACAGTCCATATAACGAAAGCGCGCTGGAGAAGCTCAAGAGCATCGAAGGCACCATTCGCTGCCGCGTCCTCTTCTAACCGAACTGCGCCTCGGCCCATAAAAAAACCGCTGATTTCTCAGCGGTTTTTTTATGGTTGATGGATTATTAAAGATCAGGCCGTTTACGCATACGCATGGCAATCCACTCAGTTCCCAATACCAGTACCATGCCAGCGACCACCGCCAGAATGGCACCCAACAGCATCGGGTCCTGCCCCGTCTGCAACAGAAAATCTCCCGGAGTCAGGTTCGCCTGCTGAAGCACCACTTCGTTGCCAGCGCTGTCATAAGCGGTGACGACTGCCTTCTTCCATGGCCAGGTGACATATACGGAACCTGCCAGCAAGCCGATCAATACCGGCATGGTTTCGCGGTGGTAATGCGCCAGCAGCCAGGACAGGAATTTGGAGAAGAGTACCAGCCCGCAGATACAACCCACGCCAAACGCCAGCAGTTTGGGAATGTCCAGCTCATGGATAGCGGTGAGGAATACTGGGTAGAGTCCAACCAGCAACAGGATGAAGCTGCCGGATAAACCGGGCAGCACCATGGCACAGATGGCCACGAATCCGCCCAGGAACAACACCCACCAGTAAGCAGGTAAGGTCGCAGGAGTGATATTGGCGATCAGGTACACCACTACGCCACCTGCCAGCAGGCCTATCCATTGCGGCCAGCCCCAGCCGCTTTGCTCCCGGGCGAGAGGATAGACAGAGGCCATCAGCAGACCGGAACAGAACGCCCAGATAAGGATGGGAAAAGCTTCCAGTCCGGCCAATACCAGAGCTGCGAGAGTTTTAAGACTGACGAGGATGCCGCCGAACAGGCACACCAGAAAGGTGCCATTGATGTGCTTCCAGGTCTTGGCCAGCCCTTCGCGCTTGAGCATCAGCAGTACAGCCGGCGTGCAGCGTTTAAGTGAATTCAGCCATTCATCGTAAACGCCGGTAATGAATGCGATTGTCCCGCCAGAAACTCCTGGCACCACATCCGCCGCCCCCATACAGATACCTTTCAGGAAAACAAGCAAATAATCCTTGATACTGCGCTGTTCTTGCATTGAAGCAGACTCCTCACGAAAGTGGATTCAGGCGGGTGATTCCCCGGGGGCGCCACAGAGGCAAGGCATTCTACCGGTTTCGCTCGTTGAAGAAATAGTTTTGCAGGTAGGTGAAGACCTGGGCGCGGTATTCTGTGCTCTCGTTAACCAAATGATGACCGGCCTCCGCAATCAGTTTCACCTCGGCCTGGGGCAGTTTTTCACGCAACTGGTCAAGGTTATAGCGCCATTCCACCGTTCTGTCGCCTGTTCCCTGTATAATCAGCATCGCTTTATCCAGCGGTTGAAAGTGACGGAAGCCCTCTGCCCAGGCCTTCATGGCCGTAATCCACACCACCGACAGGTATTGAGCCTGCAAGGGGTCGCGCCGGGCAATGAAATCGGCAAATTCAGGGTCGTGAGAGCTGGGAGTAAAACGGCGGGGTACGTGACTGACAAACCCCTTGAGCAGGCGGTAAAGCATACGGCCGGAACGCCAGCCGCGCGGCAGAATCAGCGGCGCGCACAGGGCGATCTTCGCAAAATCGTCCGGCGAATACCGCCAGCTGTAGTTCAGCAGAACCGCCCCACCCATGCTCTGACCCATGGCAAAGCGCTGCGGAGGCAAAAGGTCCCGGGAGCGCTGCAGCAGATCAGCCAGCACATCCGCATAAAGATCAAAGGAATCAATTGACGCAACCATGCCGCTGCTGAGGCCGTGGCCTGGCAGGTCGAAGGCCAGTACGGCGTAGCCCTGTTGAAGGGCCAGCTCGATGGGATGGCGGTAGACGCCGACATGATCGTAGTAACCGTGGACAATGACCACGGTTCCCTTGGGCTCCGGCGGCAGCCAGTAATGGGTTGCCACGCGGAAACCGCCGCTGTCGACGCGACCAAAGCCATGGACGACCCGGGGAAACTCCTGGGCGAAATTGATGTGGTAGTAACTGAGGTAGGCTTGCGGATCAGCCTCCAGCGGCCAGCGACTGTCCTGTTCTGCCACGAATTGGAGCGGTGGTAATTCTTCTGCCAAGCGGAACAGCAGCTCTTTATCGAGTATCATTGAATCGGACACTCAGGCCTCTCTGGATAAAGTAGTGTTAAACAAAATCATCAGCCCGCAACTCTCCTGAGATCTGAATCAGATACAGAATCTTCTGGACCTGAGGGCATTAATAACTTCCCGATATCGGGGAAAAATTACCTGACTATGCTCCGCGATGACGCAGCGCATACTGTAACCGGTTCAAAAACATAACGCGACCAGGGAGTGTCAACGCGCGTTGCCGCATGTGTTGATGACCCTGACGACAGTCCCCTGCGCTTGCTCTATAATCGTTGAGTATAACTATAACGATCACTGACAAGCTGTGGGACTCTCATGAAAGCGCAAATTTTTAATATCCACGACGTCGTCCTGCTGATGACCGTGGCAGAGTGTTTCTTGTTGGCAATCTTCCAGGCAGTACTCCCGGTAACCAACCGACTCGCCAGTGTTCTTCTCAGTTGCTTCCTGCTATGTGTTGCTGTCGGCTCCGCGTGCATCCTGGTGCTGTGGAATGGCGACGTTCACGTTCAACCCTTCTTTGATCGTTATCTCCTGCCCTATTTTCTGGTTACCGCGCTGATCCTCAAAGGGCCGGCACTGTATCTGTACGTTGCATCGCTGACCAGGGAATCCTTTCGCCTGCAGCCGCGTCACCTGTGGCACCTGACTCCGGTTGCGGTAGCCATGCTGTGGCTAGCCATCTTCCGCATCGACAGCCTGGACATGAGTTTCCGCTCCGTTGATGCCACTGACTTTTCCCGCAGTCTGGTGGACTGTGTGTGGCATGTCGTGAAGGCTCTGCCATTTATCTACGGCATTGCTGCGGTCCTGTTGACAAAAAAATATCAGGCGCAGCTTAAAGATCAATACTCGGATATCTCCACCACCGAACCCGGCTGGTTAAAGGTATTAACTATCGGGTTTCTTGCGAGCTGGAGTCTGAGCGGCATCGCACACATCATTGCACAAACGGCTTCACCGGATGTTTCGGACAGCTTCGGCATTGCAGACAACTATGTGACCTTCATTCTGATCAATGCACTGTTTACCTACAGTCTGGTTTATGCCCATAAGCTGCTCACCACCAAGCACGAGCCGGTGAAGGATAAGAACGATGAAAAACTGACGGACAGCGCCATTGAAAAAGTGCAGCAGGGGATGGAGGTGCACAAGCTGTACCTCAAGCACAACCTCAATATCGAAGAATTTTCCAAGCGCATCGACCTGCCGGTCAAAGAAGTTTCTGCGGTCATCAATAAACACTACGGCACTAACTTCTTCGAGTTTATGAACAGTTATCGGGTCGAAGAAGCCAAGCGTCTGCTGAGCGATGAAAAGCATGCGGATATGACGGTGCTGGACGTGTTGCTGCAATCCGGCTTTAACAGCAAGTCAGCCTTCCATCGCTTCTTTAATCGCCTGGTAGGTGTATCACCAACGGAATTCCGTAAAAACGGCGCGCCGGATGCGGCCGGAAAGAAACCACAGGCGAGTACGCCTTCTGCGTAGAACCCACACCGTTTCAACGGCCTGCGCCGGTGAGTCTGCAGTTGACGGCAGTCAAGGAGCGGTCGGATTAGCCTGAGCCAGGTTGCCACCAGAATGCTGACCATAAAAAAGCCGGGATAAAAATCCCGGCTGAAGCAATATACAACGCTCTATGAAACTCTTCTGAACCAAACTCTGTTTCTTACGGCAAGGTCCACCGGACATTCGCCACCCGGAAGGTCATATCCTGCTGACCAAACACCGGCCACAGCGAGAATGGGGTATTAACGTTCGCAATATTAAAGCCAGGTTCCGCGGCAATGCTCGCGATAGGCACGGTGATGGTATGCCACTCATCGTCACCCGGCAGTGGTACTGGCACTTCAGCGCCGACACAGGGATAACCGCAGTCTGCTTTGACGAGGAAACCGCTGGTATTGCCGTTGTTGCTTACCACTTTAAGATCAAATACCAGGTTGCCATCAGCGAACGCACTGAGATCCTTGAAGCCATTGTCCTGGATATAGAAAGTGCCCGTGCCGATCGGGGTAAAGTTCACTTCAATCACAGTACCTTTCACCGGGTCTTCTACGGTGGCATCGATAGTGATCACCTGACCACCCTCCTGCCAGACGCCAAATCCTGGATTGCCCCATTCCGAAGCCAGACCACCCACAAAAATATCCATATCTTCTGTGATTGGCTCAGGTGGCGTTACGGGTTTGATATTGCAATCGCCCCACTCACCACCATCCTGACAGACGATGCGAATATTGTTGAGCTGCACATGCGCGTTGCCGCCCACCGGCTCGATGACAAAGGGGTTTTTAATGTTTGAAAAGTTCACCGGCGACTCATAGCCTTCATTGGTATTGGGCAGCAGGGTATAAAGCCGAACCGCGACTTCGGTCCACTCGTTCACCGCAGGAATCTCAATCTCGTGATAGCTATTTTCCGGGTAGCCGCTGTCCAGCTTGATCAGCAGTCTGGTTTCAGGATCGATATCCAGCACCCGCATATCAAACTTGATTTCACCCAAATTCGCCGCGCGACCATAAGCACCGATGGGGCCACCAAAATCGAGCGCATCATCTGAAAGCGCGTCGCCTGTGATAATAAAAGCGTTACTGATTCCCGCAAAATTAAGATCCAGTACTTTCGCGGGTTGACCGCCGGGGCCATCGGCTATCGCAGGCTCTGTCATCTCAATATTTGAACCTGCAGGACACCATGATTCCCAATCAGGGCAGGCATAGCTTCCCAGGGTCAGAGGCGTTGCCATGGGCGTGCCATCTACATCGAACTCCAGTGTTTGCAGGCCATCTTTGTACAGCCAGCGGGTATCCCAGTCTGCAGCGGGTGACTGGTGGCTGGCGATATCTTTGGGCTCCACACTTGGATCCGCAGTGGGTGTTTCGCAGCCCTTACCGGTCACGGGATCAACGGAACACTCATAAACCCTTACGTAATCCACTTCCATTCTTACGTCATCAGCAGCCTCAAACCTGGGCCAGGGCACGTAGTCACCATTCCCTAAAGCGACGTTCAGGATCATATGGAACCGCTGGTCAAACGGCTGGGCAACATCACCCACCTGATAGCCCACTTCCTGGCCGCCCCAGTAATAGGTAAACCAGTTACCGCTGTTACGCGCGAAGAGCACATCGTCCACATACCAGCGAATTTCCCCCTCTTCCCACTCCACAATATAGGTGTGGAACTCTTCCCAGATATTTGTCGGTGGGGTGTAGGAAGCTCCGCTGTTCTGATTCAAAGGCCAGGCGTATCCATAGTGAAGCGTACCGTGGATTTCGTTAGCCCCCCCGGTGGGTTGAGGACCCGCAACGCCAGGCTGGAAGGATTCGAAGATGTCGATCTCTCCACTGAGGGGCCAGCCACCATAGACGGTGTCGGTAGGCAGCATCCAGATAGCCGGCCACACACCTTCACCAACGGATGGCATCTTCGCGCGGATTTCCATCCGACCGTACTTCCAATCGCCCTTGCCTTTGGTGCGCAAACGCGCGGAGGAATAATCTTTACAGACAGCCGTTCCTGGATAATTCGGATCTTCCTGATTCACAGCCGGACCACAGACACCTCCCGGTCCCTCGTTGATCGCCTTGATGTGCAGAAGCCCATCGGCAACATAGCTGTTGGTGGGACTGTTCGTGTAACACTGGGCTTCATTGTTACCACCGCCCCAGCAGTTAACTTCGTGCTCCCATTTGGAGAGGTCGATACTGTCGCCTTCAAATTCATCTTCCCACACCAGACTCCAGAGACCCGCCACTGGTGCCGAGCTGCTTTGACTTGAATCGGCGGAACTGCTCTGCTCCTCAATGGAGCTGGCCGCACTCGATACTGCAGCGCTGCTTTCGCTTGACGCAGCAGAGGATGTTGAACTGATAGCACTGCTGACCGCTGCAGAGCTGCTGGACCGATTGCTTTTTGAATCACTGCCGCCACAACCGGCAAGCGTCAGGCATAACACGCTGACGCAGGAAACTAAAGGAAGCGTAATTTTCATGGTTACCTCGTTATATTGTTATCGGTAATGGCCCGTCATTGTGACGGGCCGGGTCACTCTGTGATGCAGGAATGCCTCGTGTCAGTCACAGGCAATCGCTGCATCCACATCCTTCTCAATCCGCAAGTTGTAGAGTGATAAATCCAACTTGCCCTCGGTCACCAGATAGAAAGGCGACAGAATCATGTCCATTTTTGCGCGGTCGGTTGCGAGGCACTTCAGTGCAATCGACAGCGTGATCCATTCTTTCTGTGGTGCAGCCTGAAGATTTTCGGTGATGGATTTTTCTGCGACGCAATCCTGGCCGCAGAACACACCGAGACGAACGTCTGCTGTGGGTCTTTCATCGACTTTTACATCCACCAGCAGCGCCGCATTGGCTTCAAGGTAGGGCACGAGATCTGTGCGCGACTGCGAATAAAATCCGGCACTGCCACGACCTGTGCCATTCCACTGCAGGCGGCGTGAATCCTCCTGCACATTGCGGTCAACAGCGCGCAGGCTGATGGTAGCGAGACTGGCCGTGCTGCCGGTTACCGCAACCGTGTTGTTGTGACCATCGGCGATGATCAGCTGCCACGGATCGAGTGGGCGGTTATCAAAGATTTTCAGAATCTTGTCAGTTTCCACGGCGACTTCAGCCATCTCTTCTGACAGGTCATCGCCCAGTACATCCTTATCCTGGTAACTCAGGCCGTAGCCATAGGCAAACAGAGGCGTATAGTTTTTTTCACCTACATTAAGCGGCGACTGTACCGGGGTCGCCGGCCAGGAGAATGAAAGTTTTCCTTTGAAGTCATGCTGGATATTGCCGGCCTTATCCGTGAAAAGTACATCGGCCACGCCGGCACCTTCGCTCCCCGGATGCCAGATCACCGCGAATGCATCCGATGCATTTAATTCGCGATTTACCCACAACGGACGCCCGGTAATAAACAGGGAAACCACGGGAATACCTTCTGCTTTTAACTTTTTAAGCAAAGCCAGATCATCGGGATTGTTGTAGGCAAGGTTTTTAACATCGCCCTGCATTTCAGCGTAAGGGTTTTCACCAAAGACGACGATAGCAACGTCCGGTTTTTCGGTGTACTCACCATCGACACTCAGGGTAGCTGTGCCTCCTGCCACTGCAACAGACTCCGCGATTCCCTGATAAATTGAACTGCCACCCGGGAAGTCATCATTGGTGTTACCGGTGCCCTGCCAGGAGATGGTCCAGCCGCCGGACTGCTTGCCAATATTGTCAGCGCCGTCGCCGGCCACAAGAACATTAGCCTTTGGACTTAACGGCAGAAGCTGATCTTTATTTTTTAACAGCACTAGAGACTCACGTACAGCCTGACGGGCGACGGCACGGTGTTCCGGTGCGCCGATCACTTGCTGCTTACCCGCAAAGGCTCTGGTAGACGGCGCACCTTTTTCAAACAGCCCTGCACGAATCTTCACGCGCAGGATACGACGGACAGCATCGTTCAGACGCGCTTCGCTGATCTCGCCGCTTTTAACCTGCGCAAGTGTATTGGCATACAGTTCCTTCCAATCCGCGTCGGGGGCCATAAAAATATCCAGGCCCGCATTGATGGCGTGGGGGCAGCTCACTTTGGTGCAGCCTGGAACAAATTCGTGACCATTCCAGTCACCTACGACCAGACCATCGAAGCCCATACGGTTTTTGAGAATGTCCGTGAGCAGATAATCATGGCCGTGCATCTTCCGACCCTGCCAGCTGCTGAAGGACGCCATCACTGTCTGCACGCCAGCTTCGATCGCTGTGAAATATCCCGGAGCATGAATCGCCAGCAATTCTGCCTCGGTGATGTCGGCATCACCGCGATCCACCCCACCCAGTGTTCCACCGTCCGCAATAAAATGCTTGGCAGTGGCGATCACGCGATCCGCCGCCATGAACTCAGCCGTATTCGCGCGCCCCTGCAACCCCTCGACCATCTTTCCGCCATAGGCTTTGACGATGGCAGGGTCCTCAGAATAAGACTCGTAGGTACGCCCCCAGCGATCATCGCGCACCACCGCCAGCGTCGGGGCAAAGTTCCAGTCAATACCGGTTGCCGCAATTTCACGGGCGGTGACTTCGCCGATCTGACGAACCAGCTCAGGATTGCGCATTGCACCCAGACCAATGTTGTGGGGAAAGATCGTTGCGCCAATGACATTGTTGTGCCCGTGCACTGCATCCGTGCCCCAGAAGATCGGAATAGCAATGCCACCATCGCTGTCGTCCATGGAAGCGTGGTAATAAGCATCAGCCAGGGCAACCCAGTCTTCCACTCGCGCGTATTTGTTATCACCAGGAAACGCACCGCCACCATTCAGCACGGCCCCGACATGATATTTCTTGATATCCTCCGGCGTGATCTGACGCAGCTCCGGCTGCATCAGCTGGCCAACCTTGTGTTCCAGTGTCATCTTTGCCAGCAGCGCATCAATACGCGCCTCTACTGCCGGATCTGGAGCGACTGCGCTGGTTAATACCGGCCACTCCACCGCAGCGGTCTCGCTCACCGCAGTCTTATCCACCGATTCCGTTTCGGTACAGCCCACCAGTGCGCCGAGGAAAAGGGCACTGCCGCCCACCATGAACTTTAACTGCTGCTTCATAACGTCTCTCTTGTCTGGTTCGTGATAACCGCACAACTACCGCGAAGGTCAGCAGCAGCGCGTAAAATGAATTGAATTGGATAAACTCTGTCAGCGCCTCAAGCCCCGCTCACAAAAATTGCCCCCGAGGACATTCCCCGGGGGCCAAGCAAGGAGAGCTAACAAGATCGCATGGGGTTGGCATAATCCCAGCATCACCTGTTAACACCTGAAGACGACCTGACATCGCCTCAAGGCTCGGGCACAGCTCTGCGGTCAACCGCAGTCGCTGGAGATTCGTTACAGAGCTATAAGTTGTAAAAAGTGATAAAAATTCACCGGAACCACGCTTTATCGTTTTATTGGTCACATAGACGGATTTGATGAGTAGATAATTGCAGTGGACGCCATTTACTGTCGTCCCACTTTGTGAAAGCCAGCCAACATGGGCGATTCACTTTTTTTGGGATAAAAATGGGAATGTCGAGAGAGCAGATATAAAGCGGGATTCAGCAGGGGGAGCACGAACAGCGCCCTCCATGGGAAAGCGGACATCCGGACCAGCCTGTTTCAGCCCGCTACCTAATTAAACTTCTGGTAATTCAGGCGGGCGTCCCATCCACCAGAAGTTTACGAGGATATTAACTGGGTCCAATGATTGAACGTGGTGCCACCAGTTGGTCGGAATATAAAGCGCATCACCCGGCTCCAGCTCCGCAACCTGTGCGTGCGATAAAGCCTGCTCAAAGAGAGGAAATTGATCCAAATCGGGCGCATTCAAATCTACTAAACTAATAGGCCGCCCCGCAGGAGTCAGATCCCGCGGCCCCAGATAGAGGTTGGATTCCTGATCCGGCGGAAATAAGGTGAAACGCCGCCTTCCAACCGCAACGCAGGCAATGTTTTCCGAATTGTCGTTGTGCGTAGCCACGGTCACCGCATTTCCTATCCAGATGGTCGGCGGAATTTCCGGGGAAAGAAAATCAAGCTTCGTTTCGCCCTCCAGCCCAGGCAAGCACTCAGGCACCGGCTTGGAGCCAATATAAAATCCGGGCGCAGGAGAAAGTCGGGAAAGCGCATCAAGTATCTGCAACGCGTCACTCAGCCGCCCCTCTTCACAGTTAAAATTGAAACCCTTGAGGTCTTCTTTATAGAACAGGCGTCCCTTGACCGATACTGGAGCAATCATTGCTTCAAAAATATTTCCATTGTCAAACTGCAGCAGATAGGGGGCCAAATAGTGCATACCCTGTAATCCCTTCTCTACCAGGGGCCAATGACGCACCAGCCCACGCAGAACTACTGGCAGCTTTCCTTCCCGCACCAGTTCGCGATCAGCCTTGTCGGCAGCCCACCAGTCAACAACCTGCTTCATCTATCTCATTGCCTTAGCCATACGCTTAAGAATTTCATTGACTGCACCTATTGAATGGATATGTGCATAGGTCCAACCAAGCCAGCCTCTGTTAAACCAATCGACAATTTCTTCATCTGTCAGCGCGTCCTGAAAATCATGCTCGTTGACTACAAAAAAACTATCCAGCTTTACCTCTCGGTCCAGTAACTTGACCGTACTCTTACAACGACTTAACAGGCCCTTTACCTTGAGAGCTTTCACATACTCCAATGTCTGACTATGCCCTTTGTTCAAAGCATCGAGGTACTCAAGAATATCGCGCAGCTCGGGCGTCGGCTCGCCCTGATCATCGAAGAGCAACTCTCCACCGGCTGTTTTAAAGTGAGGCGCATCCTCATCAATCATGACAACATCTTGATTCTCAGCCAATGCAAAAGGATAACGTTTGACAAAGGCAGGAACGTAGACGCCCTCCCACCGATCACCAAGCTGGTGGCTGTTTGCGGTTATTGACAGCAAGGCTACAGGAAGGAAACCTCCCGCAGAAGTTTCTACAAACATTACAGGATAGTGGCGACTGCAATGAAAGAACTCATGGCCAGACACTGGCACGTTATTAACGGTCGAGGCGAAACTGTAGTTGTCCGACTTCTGATAACGTAAGTCTCGGTGCTTGTCTTTCGCCAAAGGAGCGGGCTTATGGTAAAAAAGTAATTCAGTCATATTCTTTTCCTGCTTAATAATCGCCGCATACGCAACATGAATTTATAAAATTATTTGTATTCAATAAAAATATTGGCCGTTAGACGCTTGGTCGCAGGATCGTCTCCCAGATCCCGGGATTCATCAACCAGCGCACTGTGCAGCAGATTCCCTGGATAAACAGCCAGACGATTTTTTCTATAATCAACCTGGCCGATCATTTCGTAATGCTGATTGCTGCCTGCAATATACTGAGGCTCGGGCAGCCCCCGCGTGGCCATAAATGCCAAGGAAGATTGGTTATAAATGGGCCGTTTCTCTTCCGTTATACGCTCAAAGCCAGTAGGGCGATGACAGAAAAAACCCGTGCCACCAAAATCACCGTTATTCAAGTAGAGTAATATCGCGTAATAATACTGCCGGCTGGTATCAATATGCGGCATACACTGCTGAATCTTCAGCTTCGATGCTGGCGTTGTCAGCAGAGAGAAATAAGCCAGGGCAACCGTGGGTTTGAGATTCAGCGGTATCTTGTAGCTCTTGCGCAGCAAGGGATTAAGCACCTCCACTATTCGGGCTGACCACTCGCGAGGAAAATCACTTCTGACACCGGGGTAGGCAGTTACACCATCCGGGCCAAATGCTCCGGCTTCTAGTGCCTGCTGACGAACAGCATCTAAATCACTTAAAAACTCATCCAGAACCAATACATCGGTCTGCTCTCGACCTACACGTTGATAAGTAAGTTGGTTGATAGAGAAAAGCGAGTTCATCGTCAGCCTGTTAGATCGCTGTGGACTTGCAGTAGTAATCAATGAACTCTTGATGCTCCGGAAAGCGATCTACCTTGTCGCGAGTAGTTTCTCGTAACTCCTGGAGATAAGCTCTTAGAGCATCATCGCTCATGGCATCAGCTACTGGATGGTAGGACTCTGGCATGATTCCTTGTCCAAGCATCACCTGAAGCCAAGATTCCTCCGCAAAAAGATCCATATCCCTCTTGAAAATTTTTCCGGTTTCTTTAAAAAGATTAATTTTGTGTTTAACCGTCTCAGGCACATCCATGGTACGGCAGTAACGCCAGAATTCGCTGTCGTCACGTTCCGTCACATGGTAATGCAGGATGATGAAGTCACGAATATTCTCCGCCTCAATCTGCATTTGACGATTGAACTCATCAATCTCTGTCTGCTTTATTCCATGGACAGGAAACATTTGAATGAGTTTAGTCGCACTTCTCTGGATCAAGTGAATGCTGGTCGACTCTAATGGTTCTAAGAACCCGCTGGACAACCCAATTGCCACGCAGTTTTTATTCCAGTGCAACTTACGCGTACCAGTTCTGAATTTTATAACACGCGGGTCGTTAAGTGGTTTCCCTTCAACGTTTTTTTTAAGTAACTCCTTAGCATCATCATCAGAAATATACTTGCTGCAAAAGACCAGACCATTTCCTACCCGGCTTTGCAAAGGAATTCGCCATTGCCAGCCCACCGGATGAGCGATTGATCGCGTATAGGGGATGGGCGGACGCACGGTTTCAGTCTGCATCGCAACGGCACTGTCACAAGGCAACCAATGAGACCAGTCTTCATATTCTGTCTTCAATGCGTCATTGATCAACAGCCCACGAAACCCACTGCAATCAATAAATAAATCGCCATCGACAACTTCGCCAGAGGCCAGCTGCAGGGATTTAATATGACCAGAGTCAGGATCCAGATTAACCTGAACAATCTTGCCTTCCTTACGAACCAGCCCATATTTTTCACTGTACTCCCGCAGGTGTTTAGCATAGAGGCCAGCATCAAAGTGATAGGCATAGTTGACGCCATTTTTAGGCATCACCGCAAACTTTTCATGGCGACAAGCCAGGTGTTCTGCGCAATAGTCTCCGTATTCCGCAGTTGCAAGGCCGCGCTTCAGCCCTGCCAGCCAGAAGTGATGGAATCCTGCTGTCCAGTTTCCTCTTCCCGCAAAGCCAAAAGAATGGATGTATTTCTCGCCCACATTACGCCAGTTTTCAAAGGCGATGCCCAGCTTAAACGTCCCGTTGACACGGGACATGAATTCTCGTTCGCTCAACTCAAGGGTCCGATGCAAGTTAAGTATCGGGGGAATAGTGGCCTCACCAACGCCAACTGTCGGTATATCATCCGATTCTATGAGCATTAAATTCAAGCTTCGGCCAAATGCTTTTGCAAATAGCGCCGCTGTAATCCAGCCTGCGGTTCCACCACCTGCAATAATGACCCGGTTTACCTTGTTCGCATTCATAGTTGTTTATCTATTAAGTAAAGCAAAAGTTCAGCGCTTGAGAACGTTGGCGAGATGTGATCTAACCTTCCGACTCAGTAACTCATCCGGTTCACCAAGAACCCCACGAATGTGCTCGGGAATATGGGACACTGCAGCATCAGGTTCATCAAATACGTAGTAATCAAAAATATGCTTCCATATATCCCGCTGGGATTTAGGCAGACTCCGCAGGCTTAGCAAGGCATGGTGCAAAACATGCTCCGGGTTTCCCATGTATTCCGGAACCCTTCTCCACCAATAATTAACCAGAACATTAAATTTCTCGACAGACCGAACGTGATGCCACCACATGCTGGGGATATATATTGCATCTCCTGCTTCCAACTCAGCCGATAATGAAGCATCAAGTGCATACTGAAATTTTGGAAATTTTTCCAGATCCGGATTCGCCAGATCGACCAGACTCACCGCGCGCCCCGATGGAGTAATGTCTAGAGGTCCAACATAGAGATTTTCCAGTTGCTCCGGAGGGAAAAGCGTGAATATTCTTTTCCCAACCACATTACAGGCGATGTTGTCAGGACAATCATAGTGGGCCGCGACAGTACTTTGGTTTCCCAGCCAGACGCTCACAAGCGGGTTTTCAAAGGGAAGCTGAAGATCGTTTTGTGCACGAAATCCCGGCAACCACTCATCTACACGTGTTGAGCCCACGTAGAACGTGGATGGATTGTTATTGTACTGCTCCGCCAGCATCAAGTTGAGCAGCGACCGCAGATCGCCTTCGGAACGCTGAAAATTAAATCCGGTAAATTCTTCGTTATAGAATAATCTTCCTTTAATTTCAGCAGCGCCATAGTAATAATTTACCGGCTTACCACTGTAAAAATTCTGGAGGTAATCAACGGCCTCGTCACAGGAGTGAAGCCCAGCTTTAACCAGGGGCCAGCGGCTAACCAGCCCCTTTAGCACCAAAGGTTCACTGGATTGAAACACCCAGGCGGGAATGCTTTGGGCGTCGCAGCCCTTCACAACTTTCACCGACGCATGAGCTGCACACATAGCTGATTCACCCAATCAAAGGTCAGTTCGTCACCTGCCGGCTCTTCAGCTTAGCCAGCGTATTGATGTTGGAAATTGATGCTATAGCCATGTAAATTGGCTGCAGATAATTTTTTTCCTGGAGCTGCTGGAGAGCACGCCCATCAAGTCTGGCAAGTGCGTCTTCATTGATAGTACTGAATCCCAGCAGTTGCCGTTGGACTCCGTTATCGAGGGTAATATCAAACGCAACCTCTTCCAGCAAGTTGTGCTCTGCCAGAGCGAGATCAAAATCTTTTCCGTGTTCACTCCAGTTGTACATCGTTTCGAGCATCGCCGCCATGCGATCCAGATACTCTGTTGTACCACCCTGCTCCAGGAATAATCGTTCACCTTCTACCCGGCTTACGCGAGGACTATTCATATTGATATGCATAACCCTGGTTTTATCTGACGAGCTTCCGACCGGGGCCGCTTGATAACCTATATGAAACGGCAGCCGCTGAATCATCAATGGAATATAGGTGGCGCTCCATCCGGCCTCTGTCAAAAACAGATTCTCCTCATCCTCAAACCCAAAAAGTGCAATGGGATTAAAACGACCGGTCTCCCGGTTCTTTTGAAACAGAATTGGGTAGTGCGCCTGAACAGCCCGGAACTCCATCGGGAATGTGCTAGCGAACATTACATTATCGCCAAACTCAGGCGACCGTCTGGTAATGATACGGGTGTCTTTATGGGTGACGCTGTTAACCAGTTGAATATTATTCATAACGTTGATGACTCAAATCAGGAAATCATTTAGGGGCAGCTGCAACCGCTGATATCTGGTTTAACAAATAACTATTTTCTGGAAGGCGCCCCAGGAGCCTGCGTGTCTGTTGAGCATTTTTTTCCAGCAACGCTGAGGCAAGACGTCTTTCATTCTCCGACAGTGCTGGATACTCAAAAGCATCCGTTTGCGCGGAAGCCATTCCGTAAAGTACATATTGAAAGCTGGCTGATGAAAATAGTTCTTCGCTATGGGGATTATCGTATGCCGACGGCGGCTGATTGCGCCACAACCCGACCAGCTGTTGTAAACTTTCAGGGATGCTCTCTGGCAGTTTGTTATCCCGCCAGTAATTAGTGTCTTCCCGAGAAGACATTATGTAGTGCAGTTTGAGGAATTCAATTAAACGTTGCCAGTGATAAGTAAATTTCTCATTGAAACGCTGCGCCAGCATGGGCATGGTCTCAAAGTCAGCCGGCATCTGCTCTGCCAGCCGCTTTGCGGCAAGCTCTATCATCACCAGAGCAGACGCTTCCAATGGCTCAATAAACCCCGCTGAAACGCCGACTGCAACGCAGTTTTTAATCCAGAACTTTTCTCGATGCCCCGGTCGAAACGTAATTTTTCGAATCTCGGACTTAAGCGAAACATCTCTACCTGATGAAGCAATCAGATACTCCATCAGCTCACGCTCTACCTCTGCATCATTTGCGTGCGCTGATGAGTAGGCATACCCCACCCCCCGGCGACTTTGCAAACCAATATCCCAAATCCAACCGAACGACCGAGCTGTTGACCTTGTACAGCTGGCGACAGGTTCCCCTTCCTGGTGGTGAACTTGTACGGCCATTGCCGTATCGTTGAACAGCACATTGCGACGCTCGATAAATGGCACCTGGAAGTGATCACCAATCAGCAGCGAAGCGAATCCGGTACAGTCAATGAATAGATCGCCCTCTATCACTCCGCTGCTGGTTTTCAAACTGGTTATATATCCATTGTCACCTGCACCGACTTCCTCTACATCAGCGATGATGTGCTTGACTCCCAGTTTGGAACAACAGTGCCGTTTAAGAAAATCTGCAAACTTCCCCGCATCCAGGTGGTAACCGTAGTTCAACAGATATCCATATTCCGGTGTGGCGATATCTTTTGGGGCCAGATGTTGTTCACTGATACTGGCTTGAGGACACACGGCCTCCGCAAATGAAACGCGGCCGCTGAATAAGGGCCAGGCCAGCGCAAGATTGATCTCACCCCAGCCTTCTGGCAAGGTGAAAGGGTGGTAATAACTTTCTCCTGCCCCGCGTTTCCAATCCGTGAATTTTGAGCCTTGCTTGAAACTCGCATCGCACTCGCGAATAAACTCCGATTCACTGATTCCTATATTACGCAGGGTGTCGCGCATGGAGGGCCAGGTTCCCTCACCCACGCCCAGTATTTTTATGCTGGCTGATTCAATCAGTGTGACAGACAGATCCCGCCCTCTACCTTGAGAGTGAGCAGCCGCTATGGTGCCAGCTGTTAACCAGCCAGCTGATCCGCCGCCAACTATTACAATAGATTTGATCCGTTTATTCATATTAATTTGTCAGTCGGTTTCGTGAAGTTGCCGACTCGTTTGTCAGGTATATGTAGTTATTAGTATATGTTAAAAAAAAGCCGCTGATGGTCAGCGGCTTTTTTTACAACCACGTTCTAAAACCAGATGGTCTTAGAAGGTGTAGCGTGCGCCGATGTTGTAGCGAGGACCGGTTGTATATATTCCTTTAGTCAACATCTTGTCCCGGCCATAAGTACGAATATATTCGTCGGTCAGGTTAATACCTTCGAAGAAAATCGTAAGATTGTCGTTAATGTCATAGCTGGCATTAAGGTCAAACTGATGATACGCCTCGACATAGGTTGGGTGAGCACCAATACCATCTGCCGTTCCCGACAGATAATCGTCACGCCAGTTATAGCTCAGACGCACTTGAACACCATTTTTGTCATAGAACGCGATGAAGTTTGCACTGTCACTCAAGCCAGTCAGCGCAAACTGTGAGCCATCCAGACTCAAGTTATCGTATTCGGTATCTGACGATTCACTGATGGTGTAGTTGGCAACGAAACCAAATCCGCTTTCACCGAAGGTATGCTGAACGGCCAACTCGTAACCACTGAAGGTTGCGTCTCGCTCGTTCAGGAACTCGGTGATATTGAAGATTACGTTGGGATCTTCACCTGGAATACCGTATACCCATGCTGGGTTCTTATCTCTGTCAACGTATGGATCGTTGGCATCGGAGTTTTCGACAATCCAGCCTTTAACAGCATCTGTGCTCCATTGGTTGTTTGGATCAGCAGCCACTGCAGCATCACGACGAGAACCCTGCGATGGATCAGGCAGATCAAAGGGCAGCTCCTCCTGAACAACACGCGCACCAATGAAGTTCTTCACATCTTTGTGGTAGTAACCAACAGAGATGTAACTGCTGTCGTTGTAGTACCACTCTGCGGAGATATCAAAGTTGTCCGCGATGATCGGCTTCAGACCCGCGTCACCACGGCTGCCGCCGCCACCTGGAGAGCCCGGGAACATAGATTGCGGGCCAACCTGACGTCCAACAGCCAGAGCACTCAACTGGTTCCACAGCGGACGACCCAGACTGCGGCCGTAGGAAGTGCGCACAACTACGTCATCAGTCACATCAACTGCTACGTCCAACGAGGGCAAGAAGTAGTCGTAGCTGCCTTTGCTCTGAAGCACCGGGCTGACTTCATAATCGTCGGCTGCAACCAGATACATTTCGTTTGCCGCCACCCAGGCGATTTCACCGGTATATTGCAGCTCAAGCGGTGTCGCATAGGAACGTACGGAAGTATCTTCGTAACGGACACCTGCAGCCGCACGAACCGGGCCGACGTCCAGGTTCAACTGAACCCATGCGCTGTTAGACTCTTCTTCTATCACACGCAGATCGTCCGGCTTGGTGGCCATACAGTAGTAGGTACTTCCGTTAGCGCACTGGGTGAAGCCGCCGCCATCGTCGAGGTTCTTCGCTGCGTAATCAACGACCGCATGGAAATCAGCAACGATAAACTGGCTCAGCGCGCTGGCGTGGCTGGGGCTGCTGACACCATCGAAGTAGCGGGCAATATTGTCCAGCTTGTAGGTAGACTGCGGAGTTAAACCTTCTCCGAGACCACTCCAGGTGTTGCGCTGGTTAACAGCGATGCTGGAGCTGTTGGTCTGGTCGATGGTTGATACACCAAAGTCCAGGCTCAGGATATCGTTCAGTTCCAGGTTACCTTTGAACTGGAATTGATCGATCTCGTGCTTCATTTGAGCATTACGGAAGGAGCTGCCACTGATCTGGAGCTCCGGGATCAGGTCAGCAATTGCCACACCACCTACCGTATCGACGAGCAGCAATGGCAGGTCGGCTCCCAGAGCAACGCCTGAGCGGTCACGAACATAGGCCGAAGTAGTAATGACGTTGTTGTTACCGTAAGGACTATCGGGTTTTGATTCAGCTTCTGAGGTATGGGCATCAAACTCCAGAGTCAGACGGTCAGTAGCCTGCCACTTAACATTGAAGCCAATGGATTTGTTTTCATGAACGCTGGTGTTATAACCGGCCCCGAAGGTCAGGTCTGCACCGTTCTGACCGAGTTCCAGATACTCCAGCGGTGCCTCAATTGCACCAACACCATTGTCAGTCCAAGCAGTTTGACGACCACCAAAGTTGAACCAGGCTCCTATGTCAGAGAACTTGGCAGCTTCCTCTTTCTTGGTGTAGGTGTAATCCAATGTAGTAGTTAAATCGTCAGTCGGTGCAAATTGCAGGACTAACTGCCCATTCAGACGGGTACGCTCGTATTCATTAAAGCTGTAGCCAGCTTGCTGTGGAACAGCATAAATGTCAGCTGGGGGAACGCCGTCGGGACCTGACGGGCTGGGCGGGTTGGTATGGACATTGGTATCCTGCAGATCAGCGATTGCTCCCCAGGAGCCGCTATCATCGGCATCGAAATAGCGCCAGCCGCCGCCACCAATTTCAGCGTTTGCACTTCCGCCTTCACGCTTTTGATAGCTCAGAGATAATCCCACCCCAAACTTATCTTCGGCAAAGGTCTGGCTGAAGAGACCGGAAATCTCCGGAGTCAATGAACTGTCACGGGCTGAATCGTCATACACGCCCTTGATGCCAAAGGATGCTTTCTGACCAGGGTTGTCCAGTGGACGGCTGGTCAGGATATTGATTGTTGCGCCCACACCACCCGCAGGATTTGCCGCGCGAACGGTTTTAAACACTTCTACACCGCTGACACCTTCTGAAGCCAGGTTAGAGAAGTCGAATGAGCGAGACCCAGATACACTGGTCGCTTCAATGGTTGTGCCTGGCATCTGGCGGCCATTGAGGGTTACCAGGTTGTAGTCAGGACCGAAACCACGTACGGAGACTTTGGCACCCTCACCATTATTCCGATCAATAGACACACCGGTAATACGCTGCAGCGATTCTGCCAGGTTAGTGTCAGGGAACTTACCGATGTCTTCTGCAGAGATCGCATCCACCACACCTTGTGACTGGCGTTTAATGTCCATAGACCGCTGCAAGCTGCCTTTAATACCGGTAACGACGATTTCTTCAACCATGTCACCGCTTTGTGCGAAGGCGGTACCGCTCAGCCCTACAAGGGCGTAAGAAGCCACTGCCGTCGCAATAAGATTCTTCTTGAAGCCTATTGTGTTTTTGTTCATGAAATTCTCCGGTTTCTTATTCGACTGGAATTATGTACCCGGTACTGCCGCATACCACTACGAGAGGAAAACCTGTTGCAGGGTATGGCCGCCTCTGGGAACCAAGGCGATTTTTTTATTAGCTATCCATAACCGAGCTACTGTCGCACTAAAGTCTTCGGGAGGGCGCTTATTGATCATTAACTACACCGATCCCACGATAACGCCAGCTGATATTTTCACTCCCGCTGGCAGGCGTCGTCCCACTTTGGCGGGTAGAACCAACATGAACTATCTCACTTTTGCCCCACTAAAGTGGGAACCACGCTATTTCCTTAAAATTCAATAGCTTACATAATTTACACCTGGCGTCAAAATAAAAGTGGGAAGCTTAAAATTTGAGCAACCTCACACTTTTACGCGCCATTTTCGCGCATGGGGACAGCGTTGTCCCAGCTTTTAATGGCAAGGTGCGACCTGCTCTATCGGAAAGCATGCGGTTGATAACAGTGGTCAACATGCACCAATTTCCAGCGCTGCGACTGAGCTTATGTTGTGCAGGGAAACGGGCGCGTTTCGCGCCCGGGTTAGACCTGCGTTAATCAGCCAGCAAATCCGGATGGAAATTGATCAGCTCAGGGGGAAGCAGGGGGTTAGTGAGGGGGATGAGCTGGCGATCTTTCAACTGCAGACGCTCCACCAGATCGCCGTAGTGATGGCGGAAGATCTCGTCGAGCTGGCCATTGCGGGTGATGATCTGCATTCCCTGACTGAGCCGCCGGGCCAGCTGCGTGTTTTCCGGATTTACGTAAAACACCAATGGAAATGGGTAATAGATGAGCAGGGTGTCGTTAGTCTGCAGCTCGCCCACGCCAGCCGCGCGTTCCCGAAATACGCTTTCGACCTCGTTTGCACCGAAGGAGACGTAATCAAACTGCTTGTCGCGCAGACGCGTAAATAAATCATCAAACGTCCCCTGTTCCACCACCAGGTAGCCGTTGTGGCGAAACAAGGCAGCGTCTGCCCAACCCAGCGGAATCCCCTGACGCTGCTGCTGCAGTTCGGCCGCGGATGTTATGCCGGCAAAGGTGTCTCGGTCAGCCGCGCGGGTTATCAACAGGCGATACCCCAGCAATCCTTTCATCATTGGATGAGGCACGATGATCTTTTCTTCGCCTGCCAGCTTGGGGTTACCGGCTACGGTCCCAAAGACATCGACACCTTTGGTACGGAAGATGGCCGCTTCATCCGCCGGGTCTGGATAGTCCGTGAGATCTTCAATCACCGGGATTTCGCCGTAGCCCTTGCGGGTCACTTCCAGCGCAGCAGCCAGCACATCCCGTTCATAAGCCTGGCGGGACGTGGTCTTGTTGCCGTTCCAGAATTTAATCGTGGTTACCTGCGGGTTCGAGCTGGTGTAATGCCACAAAAACAACAGCGGCGAACAGATCAGCAGGATGCAGATAATGTGCAGGGGGCGGATTTTCATGGTCTTCCTCTCACCATACTTCTTATTGGTTGTGCCCCGTCTGGATGGGGCCTGGTTTGTTCAGTTGATCGAGTAATACGGCATATCAGGGGGAGCCCTTGGCACAAGGCATTGATTCAGGCGCCGGATCCGGGGCGTCTTTATTGGTCTTTACCCGGTAGGTGCCAGGGGGAACAGCCAGTGCCATGCCATCAGAAAAGGTGACGTAGGTGGTTGCACACGCGTAGTTATAGGCGATGTAAGTCCTTACTCCTGCACGGTCAAAAGCGACGGCTGCAGGGCTGGAGGCCGTGAGAGCCCCGGTTCCGGTTGCGAGATGCCCCAGCGCCTTAAAGGTGTGAATCCAGTGATAGGTGTGAGCTTTGGTCTCGCCATCTTCCGGCTGGTAGTCAAAGCGACGGCTGGCGAAGTCGGCAGCGGCAGCCTCACCATTGGTCATGGCCCAGATGTTCCACCATACATCCGGCCATTGATTGGCCGGCAACCCGGATGGTTTGCCATTGGTCGATTCTGACAGCCCCAGCTTTACATACGCTTCCAGATAATCCGCATACTGGCCGATGTGCAGCACCAGCGGGCTCAGCGGCAACCCCTGAATACCGAGGATGTGGGCGTAGGCTTCGCTGAACCAGGTGGTAAACACGTGGCCATTACCCCAGATGATGGAGGTAGTCGGCTTAGTGTAGTCCGGCGGAAAGTTATCGTAGTCGCTGTCTTTTTGCCGATAGCGGTCAATGTTGTTCCAGTATTCCCAATAGCTGGCAGTCGAGGAGGCATGCAGGTATATGCCCCGCTCCACCAGGTCCTGCTGCCCGGTAATCAGGCCGTAGAGGATGATGGCGCCATAGGCATTGGCTGCCTCAGAGGTGGATTCGTTGTTGTTGCCCAGCAGAAAATTGGCATTACCGGAAGCCCAGGAAAATCCGTAGGCCGGGTCGAAGTTGCGCAGATAGGGAAACAGCGGATCGTCTCGCCCGCCAGCGTAATCGCGGATCAGCAGTTCCACCATGGGACCGTATTGCCGGGCGCTGCACCAGGCGGCGTCCACCCGGCATATCTCCGCAGCAGCACGGACAAAATAGCCGTAATGAAAGTGGTGATCATTGAGCTGCTGATGGGCCCAGAAGGATTCGTCAAAGCCCAGCAAGGTATGCCAGTCACTGTCGTAGACAAAGTACTTGCTGGTATCGAGGCTGCCGCTGGTGTCGGCGTGGAACCAGTCCTGCAACTCCGCCTTGAGCCAGTCGACCAGCCGGTCCGCCTCAGCCACCATACCGTGGTCACGGGCGATGGCGGCCAGCTCCGCCACCTTGCCGAGCATCTTTCCCGACCAATAGGTATCGGTATGCGGGTTCCAGGTAGCCGGGTCCCGGCTGACAAACTCCCGGATCAGTTCCTGCAACCGGGCTTCGTCATAATCCCCGATGTGCCCGGGAAAGAACGGCAGCACCCCCACGAAGGGCAGAGTGTAAGAAAATCGATCGGTGGCGGCATACCGAGTCAGCCCCCGCGCACTGCGAACCTGGTAGCCCGTGGTCGCCTGGGCAGAGTTTTTCCAATGTAAAGGCAGCATCCCTGCCAGAGTAGTGACCGAATCTCCATTAAAGCGGTACTGATGAGTAATTGTGACTCCCTGGTCGGCGGGATCGACGGTGTAGTCAATCCGGACTTCATCAATCGGGTATTTCGCATACTCCGCGAAAGTCCTGATCATGGCCGGTTCCGGCTGGCCGTCAGTCTGGGGCAGCAGCGCGACGGTGAGTCGTTTGCTGAGGTTATCTACACGGATACGGGCGCTGTGCAGATCTTCAAAGCGGGTGACATCCGGGCCCACCAGAAGGTAGTAGTTACGGTTGCCGGCCGCCTCGGTCCAGAGGCCCAGGCTGGTATCGTCGTGGTGGAAGATACCCCGCTCCGCCCCGTCACCTTCATGGGTGCGTATTACCAGCTCTCCCTGTTGAACCCGGAAGAACACATAGGGAGAGCCGTGGACAAAGGTGGCTTCCATTGCCGGCCCGGCTTCACTGTGCCACTCCACGGTAACCGATCCGTCACTGTAATCCTTGGCGTAGGCTTCAAGCGACGAATGAGCGGAATGACCCACGGCAATACCGTCAAAGACTTCCCGATAAGGTTCAGGAATGCGGTAGGTATATTCTTTTTCTCCGGCGCGCAGGCCGTTGGGGATGCCCAGGATGCGCGCGCCGCGCTCACTGATGCGGGCCGTGATGGGGTCCGGGGTGATGTAACCCGCATGGTTGGGGTTGTCGATGGCCATCTCACCATGGAAGGGCACGGAACCCCACCAGCGATGGGTCATGGCGGGCTTATCCGCCGCCGGGCCAACCCGCTGAGGCTTCAGCCGCACCGGGCTGTGGCAGTCCGTCACTTTGGGTTCCACCACTCCGGCATTCAGGATCTGGTTGTTATCACAGCGGTAACTGGCCGGGTTGATGACGTGGCTGATGTTACCCGCCCCGTAGGGCGTGAAGACGGATTGGCAGGCCTGGGTAACCCCCAGTATGGCCACCAGAAAGATCAGTCGAGTCTTTATCACAACACGCACTCTGATTGTTATGCGTTATTAATTATGGGGACAATCGGACAAGCCCCGGACCATCCTGCCCGAACACTTCATCGTCTTGTTGTCTGATGAACTATTTTTATCGGTGTGTGATTTGACGTCGTCCCATATTGGCGTTTTCCTGCAACATGGGTTGTCTCACTTTTCGCTGAAAAAAGGCGGGAAGCAGGCTCTTCCTCAAGCCTGACGTGGCTTTGCCCGAATATCCGATCTTCAGACCTGCCCGCAGGGGTCCTCCCCCTTCTTCACAGAGTCCACTTTACCTAAAGAGCCTAGTGGGACGACGACGCATTTTTTGACCGTTAGGCTAGCGTCAGGAGTGGATGTAACTCCCATCGGTTTATCCTCGCCTGGGATGTTTTGGCGAGGCCCAGAGTTAAGCGACGGGCACAGCAGTGAAGCTGGTGATAAGAGGTAAATACGCCTGGACGCGATCTACGTACGCACCCCGACATGCTTCGGTCGTCGGGCAACTCGAAATAATAATGTCTAACAAATGAGGAAACCTCAGATGTGTCTAAAGAGACTAGGCAACCGTGCCTTTTATTTGCTCCTCCTGTTTGCCTGCGCCAGCGTTAATGCACAGACAAATCTTGCCCTGAACGCCCCTGCCTCCGGCAGCACCAACCTCCAGCCGGGCAGCTACGCCACCGACGGCAATCCCAGTACCCGCTGGGAATCAGCCCACGGCGTGGATCCTTCCTGGCTTACGGTCGACCTGGGATCATCCAAAAACCTGGCCCGGGTGGAAATCCTGTGGGAGGCCGCTAACGCGGAGTATTACCTGATCCAGGGTTCCAACAACAACATCGACTGGACCACATTGGCGATCTCGCCCAATGGCACCTTCGGTGAGCGCACTGACAGCCACGATGTCAGTGGCAGCTACCGCTGGGTGCGTATGCACGGCACGCACCGCAGTGCCGGCAACAACTGGGGTTATTCTATCTACGAATTCCGCGTATTTGGCCCGGCCGCACCCTCGTCCAGCTCCTCATCCAGCCCATCCGGCGGCTGTAACCTGGGCTGCGTGACGACCCTCAACAGCAATACACTGCGGGCGACCGTCACCGCGGGCAATGTCGTGGACATCCATTTCACCGTTAATGGTGGTCCGCAGCAGAACATGCGCATGACCCAGAGCAACGGCACCTGGACCTATGACATCACCAGCCTGCCCGCCGGAGCCACGGTGACCGTGAGCTTCACTATCATCACCAACGGTGTCGGCAATACGACTTCCTGGCAGACCTACACCCTGGGCAGCGCACCTTCCTCCTCGTCCAGCAGCAGCTCATCGTCCAGCGCTCCCGCCAGCAGTACTCCCAGCAGCACGCCGACCTCATCTTCTGCCGGCTCATCCAGCAGCGTAGCGCTGGGTAACATTGTGCCGCTGTATAACAGTTCCACCCCGCTGGAGCCGGCCATTAAGGTGCAGCAGGGCAACCAGCTGATTACCCGCATCGCCGACCGCGCCCGTGACCGTCACGCGAAAGAAAGCCACTTCCAGGCCTACGATCACTGGCTGAGCTTCTACTGGGAGCATCGCACCGCCTCTATTGAGATCATCGAAACCCAGTTCCCGGATGACACCGCCAGCATCCGCATGAACGTCAGAACCCAATGGCGCCTGAATGATACCGAAGCGGAAAACCGCTGGTTCTATCGCGGCATCGGCACCGTGGCTGAGTACTGTGATAACGGCACCATGGTGGTGGTTGATGACCTGAACTACTACAAAGAAAGAACCCATAACTGCCGTACCGGCCAGCCTATTCGCAAAGGCGACAAGCTGGAGTTTGAACTGAGCCAGTTCCTCGATCCGAGCGTACCGCAAGGCCGTGCGCCATACTACGGCACCACCTACCTGTACATTGTGGGTGAAGGTATCGTGCCCTGGGACATCCTGCCCGGCACCTTCAATACTCCGATGTTTGGTGGCGGTACCAAAGACTCGGTCAAGATTCCGGAATCGGCCTGGTTAGGCGGCGGTACTACCCTGCCCTACGATCACTCTAACGAACCGGATAACCACTACCTGCAGATGGCCACTAATCTGGGTTACGACAATGGCCAGCCCTTCGTGCTGGGCCGTCGCGTGCATCACACCTCCTTTGTCGATGGGCAACATGACGAGCACGCGGAAAACGGTGTGTTCGAAGGTATGCCAGGCAAAGCCGGTCCGCATTATGTGAATGATCGCTGTACCGGATGTCACGTACGCAACGGCCGAGCGGCACCTGCCAACCTGGGCGAGCCGCTGGATAAGTGGGTGTTCAAGGTGGGCGATGCCAATGGTAATCCGCATCCGCAACTGGGCCGCACGCTGCAGCCGAAGTCTTCCGGCGGTGCTGCCAGCGAAGGCGTGGTATCGCTGCAAAGCTGGATCAGCGAAGGCAGCCTGCGCCGTCCCAGTTATCAGTTCAGTGGTGTGCAGCCCCCGCGCTTCTCCGCCCGTATTGCACCGTCGCTCGTCGGTATGGGACTGCTGGAGGCCATCCCTGAATCGTCCATCCTGGCCAACGAAGATCCGAATGATGCCAACGGTGATGGCATCTCCGGCCGCGCCAACCGTGTGATTGATCCTGTGACCGGTCAAACCCGCCTGGGCCGCTTCGGCTACAAGGCAGGCACCAGCAGCGTTAAGCACCAAGTCGCCAGCGCGCTGAACTTCGACATGGGTGTGCGCACTTCAGTCCTGCCTAATCCGGATTGCGGTTCAGCCCAGACCGACTGCGGCCCCAGCGGCGTAGAACTGAGCGATACCCACCTGAATAATCTGGTGAAGTACAACTCGTTGCTGGGCGTGCGTCCTCAACGCAACATCAACGATGCAGCGGTGCAACGCGGTAAAGCCCAGTTCAGCAACATTGGCTGCGCGGGCTGTCATACCCCGTCGCACCAGACCAGCCCGCACCACCCGCTGGCCGAGCTGCGCAACCAGACCATCTATCCCTACACTGACCTGCTGTTGCACGACATGGGTCCGGGACTGGCTGACAATCTGGGTGAAGGCGAAGCCTCTGGTTCTGAGTGGCGTACCGCACCCCTGTGGGGCCTGGGCCTGTCGGCCTGCGTTACCGGCGGTGTAACCAATGCCGGTCAGGGCCAGCAGGTATGCACACCCGTGCACAGCTACCTGCACGATGGTCGTGCAAGAACCATTGAAGAAGCCATCCTGTGGCACGGCGGCGAAGGCGAAGCGTCCAAAAATGCTTACCAGGCCCTCACCAGCTCACAGAAACAAGACGTACTGCGCTTCCTCGAATCCCTGTAACTCCTCGTGCGAAGGTGTAGAGGCGCCTTCCACAACTCCTTTAGCCCGGACAGCAATGCCCGGGCTTTTTTGTGCGTGTCGTTTGTAGGGAGGGAATATAGGAAAGGATGATTGAATGGTGGGATATGGTTGGATTGAATCAGGGAGATGATGGAGCAGGAGAGAGGAGATTGAGCAGGAGATGATTGGAAAGTTCGATCGGGTGGGGGGTTGGGGGAGAGTTGGGGAAGTTGGGGAAGTTGAGAGAGTTAGGGGAGCGTCGGATTACGCTGCGCTAATCCGACCTACATTCCGACCTGCATATGGCGCGTTGCTGAAAACATGCCTGAGCTTTTGTAAGGATAGATAGCCGCAGCTGCCCGGACAGTCGCGCAACCGTAGGTCGGATTAGCGCAGCGTAATCCGACAAACCAAGCAGACACCCTGTTAAAAAAAGCCCCGATAACATCGCTACCGGGGCTTTTTAATTTTCGGATAAAACCCGGAACTAAAACTCCCAGTTAATCCCGCCGGTTATCTGATACGCACTGGTGTTTGCATAGCTGCTTACCACTCTTCCGGACAGGAAGGTGGATACACCGTTCGGCAGAACAAAGACGGTGCTGACATCCCACTGGTAGAACAGGCTGTCGGCTGTGTCTGCGCGCAGTTCGAAGTTCCCCAGGCTGCCGGCGTCGATCAAATTGAATGCGATGTCGTCGTTGCCGAGATGCGCTTCATTCACTGCGCTGAAACGCAGGCTGGGGATCAGCACGCCCCAGTCCATCGCCAGGGTATAGCTGGTATCCACACCGACGCTGGTATTGAGCTGCTCGTGGGTCTGCTTCTCTGCAGACGTCAGCCAGGGAGAATCCCCAGTCTCGGCAAATGCATCCACCTGGGTGTTGAGATAGTCCAGGCGCACAAACGGCTTCAGCGACCAGGCGCCGCTTTGCCATCCGTACTCAAACTGGGTACTCGCGCTGAACTGATCGCTGCCGTAGTCACTGTTAGCCACAGAAACATCGGGGAACCGGATAATACGTTGAGCCTCTGTATCGCCAGTGGCATAACCCAGCTGCAGATCAAAGGTCAGCGGACCACTGTACCAGGAGAGGAAGCCGGTCAGGCTGACAACGTCAGAATCCAGCGTACCGCCGTCGTTGGCGAAGTCGACCTCATAAGCCGTCCAGTCCAGCGCAGCACCGAGGTTCAGGTTGCCGTTAACGCGATACCCCAAGCCCAGCAATACACCTACAGCCTCAGACTCGTAGCCTGCTTCACGCCAGGTCTGGTTGCGTTCGAAGCTCTCCAGCTGTACTGACGTCAACAGGGTCCAAGGTGAATCAAAGCCGTCGCCGGCCGCACCGCCGGAAGGCAGCAGATGATTATTGATGCCGACCAGGGCACCACCACTTCCGCTGCGCATCTGCGCCATGCTTTGATAAATGCGTGAGGTTTTGTTGCGGCTGTTCTCCGCCAGCAGGCGGCTCTGGATCAATGCTTCATCCGGCGCGATCTGGGCCATGATGGGATTAAGATCCGCTTCAGCGGCCGCCGCGTAAAGCTGGCCACAATTGCGGGAAAGCTGTTCCGACAGCTCGCTCGCGGCACAGACATTGGTCAACATGCCAGCCACCGAGCTGTTACGCAGGCCATCGACCATCAACGAAAAATCCACCGCCGGCTGCTCAGGTTCCTGCGGCTCTTCCGGCTCCTCAGGTTCTTCCGGTTCCTGCGGCTCTTCGGGCTCTTCCGGCTCTTCCACTGCCTCGCTCACCTCAATGGTTACCATCGCCGAGCCGCCGTATCCGGAGTCGTCGACCGCATAATAGAAAAAGCTGTCAGTACCAACGAAGTCCTCACTGGGCGGGGTGTACACCAGTTGATTGCTTGCTTCATCGAACACAACCGAACCGTAACTTGCCGTTGCCGAATCAAAGTAATTGATCCGTACAGTACCGTCCTCAAGGTCAGAGGTATCGTTGGCGAGGACATCAATGGCAATTGATCCTGTGCCCTGTATCATGGTCGCCGTATCCGGATTGGCGATCGCGGTCGCATTAGCCTGCTGGATCGCTGCAGCTAACAGCAGCAGAGGGATGGAATGGAGTGACTTTTTACCCGTGTACTTCATACAAAATTTCCTTTTGTGAGAAGAAGTTGAAAAATTAATAGGAGCGAATATCGCAGATGGTCACACAAACGCAGGGAAAAACAATTTTGTGTACCTGGGAAATCGGGGGCGAATTGGGACATATTTCACGCTACTCTGCAATAGTCAAAGCGTTGGAATTAGACGGACACCACGTTGTACTTGCCTTGAAAGACCTGTCCCGCGCGTATCCTTTTTTCTGCACCACCAAAGCGACCTTGATGCAGGCACCGATATGGCTGCCCCGGGTTACCATGCAACGCCCCATCGCCTGCCTCGCAGACACACTTCTGTGTCAGGGCTACCTCGATGCAGACCCGCTGGATTGTCTCGTGCAAGCCTGGGAAAGCCTTATCGCCAGCGTCAAACCGGACCTGGTGATCTTCGATTACGCACCTACCGCCATGCTCGCCCTGCGTCACAGCAGCATTCCCAAGATTCTGATCGGAACTGGCTTCGCCGACCCGGTTCCCGGTCGGCCTATCGCTGACTGGCGCCCCTACGCCAGCAATGACGATCTAATAGCTCGACAGGAGCAACGGGTGCTGCAGCAGATCAATACCGTGCTCGAAAGACGTCAACAACCCGCACTGGGGCAGCTCGCCGATTTATTTGCTGTGGACAGAGTGGTTATCAGTACTTTCCCCGAACTTGATCTTTATCCAGATCGTCCCGACACCGACTACTGCGCCGGCTCCACTACTCAACTGGTCGACAATCCGGTTAGATTCAACAACACCGACCGTCCGCGGATACTGGCGTATCTCAAGCCCGCTCATCCGCATATCGAGCAACTGGTAACTGCCCTCGCTCGCAGCAAAGCCCATATATTTATTGCTTGCCCCAAAGGCCCAGCCCAACTGTTTACCCCGCACGCCAGCGATCATTTTCAGTTCACCACTGACCTCGTGGACCTTCAGGGCGCAATGAGCCAAGTGGATTTGTTTGTTGGCCACGGCAACGCCTCATCCGTCAAAGAATCCATCGTGGCCGGAATCCCTGCGATTGTTTTACCGATTCAGCTGGAGCAATTACTGACAGGGAAAAAGATACAGCAGGCAGGCTACGGTGTATTGATAGAAAAACTTCCTGGTGTGGAAGAAATGACAAAGCTAATTGATGATGTATTGATAAATAGCGAAAGCTATCGCCAGAACATTGAGGAATTGTTGAAGCGGCACCCGGAACCCAGACTATGCGTCGCCGAGGCGGTAGGGAGCGCAGTGCGCCAGTTACTTCGCAGCAGAATGTTATGAGGATGTGAGAATTGCGGCTCTCCTTTTGAAAATACATCGTGCCATAATCGGCCCGCCGTGTAGCACGCTTTTTAATCATAACTAAACAGGAGCTAACGATATGCAACGCAAAACCTTTTCACCCATTACTGCTGTGATCGCATTATTCACTTTACTGGTTATTGCCCCCTTGTCCCTCGCCGAGTCTAACGCCATTGCAACCATGGCCCGCATTGTTGCCGAGCTGAACCACTATCCCTCTGCCGAACATAAAGAAACCTTGGCGGCCATCAGTCAAGACGAAGCCAACAGCGAAGCCACCCGCGCTATTGCCGAGGCTATTCATAACGTTGAACACAAAGCCAAGCCTGATGATCTGGAGAAGTTGAAAGTTGTCAGTGAAACAGAATCTGCCACTGAAGAAGAAAAGCAACTGGCGGAGATTGTGATGAATCTTAATCACAGTGTCAGTGCAGAAACGAAGAAAGCACTGGAAGCTCTGGCGAAATAAAATCGAAAGTATAAAAGTGAGTAGTCAGCCGTTGTGAAAAGCCCGCTTGATAAGCGGGCTTTTCGTATCCACTTATGACTTTTTGGTAAAGCCATTTACGTCCAGCCAATGCATAAATGCATCAAACCACTTGTTACTGGTGCGATCAGGATTGCCTAAGCCAAAGCCGTGGCCGCCGTTTTGGTACAGGTGAAGTTCCACCGGAACCTGTGCGTCGTACCATGACTTAATCAGGTCGAAGTTGCCACGGAACAGGAAGTCGTCAGCCGCAATAGCAACAAACATGGGCGGAGCATTTTTAGGAACTTCAACAGCGTTCATGCCGCCATAGATCGGAGCGATAAACGCAAGCTTCACTTTTTTGGAGTTGAGGGTGGTGTGCATGGTCAGTCCGGCGCCGGCAGAGAAACCCACCATACCGATCCGGTTCATATCCACTTTCCACTCATCTGCCCGGCTTGCGATCAGCGCGTAGGCTGCTTCTACGTCCGCCAGCTGGTTGCTGAGATCCCAGCGGGGTCTTTTCGGCTCAGCGTTTTTGCCATCCGACAGTTTTTCTGCTTCGGCAAACCGCTGGTTCATCTGCTTTTCAAAGTCTTCCAGGGAGTCAGCGGTGGGCTGGAGCCGGTACTTCAATACGAATGCGTTAAACCCCTGCGCAGCGAGCGCTTCCGCCACTTCCCAGCCTTCGTTGCCCATTGAGAGCCACATGAAGCCGCCACCCGGTGCCACGATAACGCTGGTTCCATTGGCTTTGGCCGGATCGGCGAGGAAGGGAGTCAGGGTTGCGGTGGTGATGTTTCTCGCCATGGGATCACCCCACTGACGGAACCAGGACTCTTTCGCCGGCTGATCTTTCACGCCCCCCGTCCCCAGTGGGATCGCCCCTTCTTCTTTCGGTGCATCCATGGGATACATCTTCCCATCCTGTGCGAGGGCGGCTGAGCTGTTCAGCCAGACCAGACCGATAATGAATAGCTGTAATGCGAGTTTTAATTGCCGTTGCATACTTTTCTCCTGGTGAGTGGTTTTTCTTATCAAACTGTACGGACCAGCCTATGGAGCTGGAGGTAATCAAGTCAGGAAACGACAGTAGGCGCCGTTCTTCTTATCTTTTTAATGGAAGGCTCTGATGACCGGAGGTGCTCTGATGACGGGAGCTAAGAGTCACACACTGAGGTAACCGCAGAGTCATTTTGACCATAAGGTATATTATATGACAAGTCACAATCAAGGGGCGGCAGGGAAAAGGATCGTAAAGCTGTATTAAGCTTTCGTTTTCGCTCAAAAATTGAGCGGTTTCCACGTCCGTCACTTCCCACTTTCCGGATGGTGAACGGGACCCGCCGCCAACATCAGGAGGGACACCCTTGAAGAGTGGCGAGTTTTCCTTTCTTTACAGAGGGAGCGAATTCAGGAGAGATACGGGGATTTTTTCCTTAAAAGGCGTTCAACATAGACAAAAAAGTCGTCTGAATAACGTCTCCTGCAGGTATTTGCACCCGCACCACTTATGTTTTTCGTAAACTGGCACGCTTAAATTTTCCGGTCTCCTATAATCCGCGCACGGAGAGGTATCAATGCTGCCCTTTTTCCGAGGAGGATTCCTCGCCCGTTGCGTAGGCATTTGGCACCTCCCACTCATTACAACAATACCCATTACGTATGAGATTTAACTCCATGAGCCCAAGATCATTATTTGTACTTCTATCCGGTACACTGCTGTGCTCTGTACTCGCCGCCTGTACGTCTCCACAGGATGGCAAGACAACCGCAGAGAAACAGAAATCACCCACTGCAAGAGCGGAGCAATGGCCGGCACTTCAAAGCGCGGTCACTCAGGACCCCGCCGTCGAAGAGCGGGTTGAGGCCTTGCTGGCGCGCATGACGCTGGAAGAAAAAATCGGCCAGATTCTTCAGCCGGAGATCAATGAAGTCACCGCTGATGACATCCGGGACTACCACCTGGGTTCGGTCCTCAACGGTGGTGGCGCCACGCCCTATCGCAACAAGTACGCCCCAATCGAAGACTGGGTGAAGATGGCAGATGACTACTATCATGCCTCTGTAGACAAATCCAACGGCCGCACCGGCATCCCGATTATCTGGGGTACGGACGCCGTACACGGCATGGGCAACGTGATTGGAGCCACCCTTTTCCCGCACAACATCGGCCTGGGTGCCACCAACAACCCGGACCTGCTGAAAAAAATCGGCTGGGCCACAGCCCGTGAACTGGCGGTTACCGGTCTGGACTGGGATTTCTCCCCTACCGTAGCCGTAGCCCGCGATGACCGCTGGGGCCGTACCTATGAATCCTGGTCGGAAGATCCCCGCATTGTGAACGCCTTTGCCGGCGAGATGGTAAAAGGCCTGCAGGGTGAAGCCGGTTCAGACAATTTCATGACAGATCACCACGTGATCGCTACGGCCAAGCACTATATCGGTGATGGCGGCACACTTAATGGTGTAGACCGCGGCGCAACCCAGGGTGACGAGAAACACCTGCGCGACGTTCACGGTGCTGGCTACTTCAGTGCAATAGAAGCCGGTGTCCAGGTCGTCATGGCGTCTTTTAGCTCGTGGGATGGTATGCAGATGCACGGCCACAAGTACCTGCTGACCGACGTGCTGAAAAACCGTATGGGTTTCGACGGCTTTGTTGTCGGTGACTGGAACGGTCATATGTTTATCCCCGGCTGCACCGTGGTGGATTGTCCCCAGTCCCTCATGGCTGGTCTGGACATGTACATGATTCCCGATCCGCAGTGGAAACAGCTGTATCACAACCTCCTGGCCCAGGCTAAAAGCGGTGAAATTACAGCGGAGCGCCTGGATGATGCTGTGCGCCGTATTCTCCGCGTAAAAGTCCGCGCGGGTCTGTTTGATCGCGGTGCGCCTTCCACTCGTTCACTGGCCGGCAAAAAAGAATTGCTGGGCGCACCTGAACATCGTGAGATCGCCCGTCAGGCGGTACGTGAATCACTGGTACTGCTGAAGAACAAAAACAACCTGCTGCCGCTGTCGCGCAACCAGAAAGTACTGGTCGCTGGTGACGGTGCTGACAATATCGGCAAGCAATCCGGGGGCTGGTCAGTGTCCTGGCAGGGCACGGGTAACACCAATGCCGACTTCCCCGGTGCAACCTCGATCTTCGCCGGAATTGAAAAAGTCGTGAACGAGGCTGGCGGCAAGGCGATGTTAAGCCCCGACGGTTCATTCACCGAAAAACCTGATGTAGCGATCGTCGTCTTCGGTGAAGACCCCTACGCCGAAATGCAGGGTGACCTGGGCGATGTTTCCTATAAACCACGCGATCCATCCGATTGGGAGCTGCTGAAAAAATTACGCAGCCAGAATATTCCGGTGGTATCGCTGTTCATCTCAGGTCGTCCGCTGTGGGTGAATCGTGAAATCAATGCTTCCGATGCCTTCGTTGCTATCTGGCTGCCGGGTACCGAAGGACAAGGCATCGCTGATGTGATCTTTAAAAATGCTCAGGGCGAGATCAACTACGACATGAAAGGTCGTCTGAGCTTCTCCTGGCCGAAGCATCCGCGTCAGTCTCCGCTGAACGTAGGAGATAAAGACTACGACCCGCTGTTCGCCTACGGTTATGGCCTGAGCTACGGCGACAAAGACACCCTGGGCGATAACCTGTCTGAAGAAGGCATCAAGGCTGAAGAAGCGGCAGATCTGCTCGAAATCTTCAACCGTCGCCCGATGAATGAATGGGTGCTCGAAATCATTGGATTCCAGAACGATCGCCTCGAAATGGTTACTAAAAGTGCAGCCGCATCGTCGCTGGAGATTACCGCGGTCGACCGTAACGTTCAGGAAGACGCCCGTCGTGTAGTATGGAATGGCAAGGGCAACGGACAGGTTGCACTGGCAGTTGGTGATCGCAAAGACTTCACCAACTACGTACAGGAAAACTCTGCACTGGTGTTTGAGATTAAAGTCGATCAGGCTCCGAGCAACACCACCTGGTTGCGTCTGGGCTGTGGCTCTTACTGCGCCTCCGACATCGACCTCACCGCCAAACTGGCAGCTTCTGCAGGTCAAGGCTGGCAGACCATCACTGTCCCGCTCAGCTGCTACCCGGATGCAGGCATTAATTTCGGTGTAAGCCAGCCGCCCAGCGAATACTGGACACAGGTACTGCAACCTTTCTCGCTGTTAACCGACGGCACGCTGGATATCACCTTCTCCAAGGTCAGCATCGTCAAAGGTGCTGGAAAAGACGCGACCTGTCCTTAATGGTTTACGTTTAAGTGTTACTTCCTCCTCCTTATTTATTAAGGAGGAGGATTCCCCACCTGAAGTCTCCCTCCAACGCATTAACCACTCCGTCCCCTGCCTCTAAAGCCCAATCGGGAACCAATCGCTTCTCATCAATAAGTTGAATTGTTAGTATGCCGCGTGTTCTGGTATGGAGATTGGATCATTGGCAACTACCTATATAGCAAACTGCGGCCTCATTACCGCAGCCGGCGCCAACGTGCTGATGAACTTTTTCACCTATCGTGCCGGGAAAAACACCTATCAAGCCGCTAACTACCATTCCTTTGATCACCATCAGGTCACCTTGGCGCTTGTGCCAAACGGCGCTCTGCCACCCCTCGCCGAATCCATTGAAGACGCCGAGCTGCTCAGCTTTCGCGATGAGCGCTTACTCCAGATGACTCAGGCTGCCGCGCGCGAAGCCCTCGCCCACTATCGCGGCGCCCCGATTCCCCTGATACTCGCCGGGCCGGAAAACTACCCCGGAGTAATCAACCAGCTACCTTCTAACTTTTTATCTGTGCTGAAAACGCAGGTTGATCTTCCAATTCTCTACTCGGCCAGCCGCATAATCGGCACCGGGCGCACCGGGGTCCTCGAAGCGCTGAGGCTTGCGCAGTTTTATCTGGGCAGCGGCCAGCATGATCACGTTTTGATTGGTGGTGTGGACAGCTGTCAGCATTCCGCCTGGCTGGAATTTCTCGATCGCACCGAGCGCCTTAAGTCCGCCAGTCCCCACCGACGCGCCGATACCTTCGTCCCTGGCGAAGGAGCTGCCTTCCTGCTGCTGACCAATAACCCTGCCTGCGCCATGCATTCCAATAACCGGGTGATGACTCTGACTGAACCGGGCCTCAGTCAGGAAGCGGGGCACATCTACAGCCAGGCCCCCTATCGCGGCGACGGCCTGGACGCCGCCGTAAAACAAGCTCTCAGTCATTTGCCGGAGCCGCACAAAATCCATTACCTGTTCAGCGGCATCAACGGTGAAAGCTATTGGGCCAAAGAGCTCGGGGTAGCAGTAACGCGCTCCAGCCAACGCTTCGACAACATGAAACATCAGCATCCCGCTGACTGCTTCGGTGATCTGGGCGCGGCCACCGGCGGGGCGCTGATCGCATTGGCCGCCTACTCGGCCTTTAAGCAAAACTCGCCCGCTAACAGCTTGATTTGTACATCATCGGACAGCGCCTACCGCGCTGCCGTTTGTTTGATACCGGAAAGGATCTCAGCATGACGCAATTGGGAGAAGCCATTGCCGTAACCACCATCACCGACCCGGACCGCCCCCACTGGGTACAAGTGGAGTACAAATACGCAAACGGCCGGCCGGTAAAAGGCCAGTTCCTCGCCACCGACAGCGAAGGCATGACCTGGGCCGGCACCCTGAATGACCAGGGGCAAGCCTGCCTGAGCGGTCTGCCGCCGGGATCGGTGGAATTCGAACTTGTCTCGGAAGATATGGAAGATGAGCTGGCCCGCACGCGCGCCGACATCAAGGCTGTGCTCGATCAAATCATCGAAGAGCAACGCGCGGAAGCCGCACAGCACGAAGCCGCACTCGCCCGCCAAAGCGCTGTAGGCCAAGCGGCAAGCCACTACGGCGCTTACGTAAAAGGTATCTGGAACGGTGCCGTCGGCCTGGTTACCTTCATCAAGGACACCGCCGTAAAAACAGCGGAAGTCGCGCTATACCTGAGCCCCTTCGAACGACTCAGCAACGCACTCCACGCCGCTTATAAAAGCTATCACGACGGCGAGTTAAATGCGGCGCAGTGGAAACAAAGCTTCATTCAAAATCTGCAAGACGAAGAAATCAAAGACATCGCCCGCATCCTCGGCATCGACCCCAGCCATCTATCGCCGGAAGGCCTGCAAAACTTAAAGAACCTGTTCGCCGAAGCCTACGAAATCACCGCTTTCACCGCCGACGACCCAGAATCCCTCGACATGCTCACCCAATTTGGTAAAGATTACGCCGGCGCGCAATCAAGTATCGAATGGGCCGAATTCGCCGGCGGCGGTGTGTTTGAAATTGTATTGACTGCACTGCTGCTTATGTTTACTGGTGGGATTGGCAATGCCGTGCAGGGTGTAAGCAAGATTCGTCATGCCGGGAAATTAAAAAGCTTGGGTTCTATTTTTCGGAATTTGGGGAGGTTGTTAAAAAGGAATAAGTTGCAGCGCAAGGTGCGGGTTGAGGTTGATACAAAGAAATCGGTTCAGACGGAGGTGCCGGAGGATAAAAGAGTATCTACTCAACCTAATGAGAGGGTAGCGAATTCCCAGACACCTAAAAGGCCG
>CALFXJ010000010.1 GCA_937958105.1 uncultured Cellvibrio sp. | reverse complement strand
TCGGATTACGCTGCGCTAATCCGACCTACGGGTGGTGAATCGTCGGTCGTGGTGGGTTCTGGGGATGGGTGTCGGATTACGCTACGCTAATTCGACCTACGGGTGCGGACAATTGCCATGTAGGTCGGATTAGCCAAAGGCGTAATCCGACATGGGACTCCCGCCACTCTCCACCCATTTTGAATCCACACTGCTCACCACTCATCCAATCCACCACCCAACCATTATTGACGCGTAATGCTTGGTAAATTCCCTCAATGTTTTGTTGACTCTGCCGCTAATCCAACTAGGCTAGTTAGTAACGAGAGTGGTTTTTCGCGCAAGGGGAAGGCCCTCCACCGCTCGGATACTTATCTGCCTGTCTCTGCCCCGCGGTATATCAGGGGGCATCTGAATAATAAAAGCCGGAGTATGTAAAGATGGTTGAACGTTCTCTGCTCACCAAATTGATGGGCTGGTTGAGCGCCGCCATGGTATTGATTGCCGTGGTCGTTGCTTTTACCAATTACCGCATTGCGGCCAGTTCGTTACAGAAAAAATTTGAACACGACAGCCAGACCATGATCGAGCTGACGAACTCCTCGCTGCTGGAAGCGGTATTTGCCTACGACTTCCAACAGATCGAGGCTATCGCCAAATCCCTGGTCAACACCTCCCTGATTACCGGCATCAACATTGTTGATCACCGGGGCAAGGAACTCGCTAAAGCCGAGGACACCAGCCGTGGCGGCGGACAGGTGCCCTACACTGCCATCCCGATTGTCTATAACGGCAGCAATATCGGCAGCTATGACATCACCTTCTCTACCCACGAAGTCGACGAAGTACTCAGCGGTCAGGTCAAGAACAACATCCTGGTGGTCGTGCTGTTGCTGCTGGCGAGCCTCGGAACCGTCTATGTGCTGACCCGTCAGCTGGTCCTGGCGCCAGTGGCGGAAGTAACCCAGTCCCTGGCTTCCATTGCTGACGGCGGCGGCGATCTGACCCGGCGTCTGCCCACTGCGCGTCGCGACGAGATTGCCGCGCTGGCTCATAACTTTAACCGGGTGATGGAACATATCGCCGACATCATCCGCAACGTGGTGCAGGTCAACAACAAGGTACGCGATCATGTGCGCGATATGGCGGCTGCCACTGACAACACCGTCAGCTCCACCAATCAGCAGCTGAAAGAAATTGAACTGGTGGCAACGGCTGTAGAAGAGCTTTCCGCTTCCGCTACTGAGATTGCCAAACACGCCGGCGACACTGCTGAGCGCACCAACGCCACCAATATCCTGGCCGAAGAAGGGCATCAGGTGGTTAACCTGTCCCTCAGCAACGTCAACAACCTGACCAACCACATCGACGCAACCGCGAAGAAAATTCAGGTGTTGAAAGAGAACAGTGTGAACATCGGTTCAGTGATGGAAGTGATCCGCACCATCGCGGAGCAGACCAACCTGCTCGCACTGAACGCGGCCATTGAAGCAGCCCGCGCCGGTGAACAGGGCCGCGGCTTTGCGGTAGTCGCTGATGAAGTGCGCTCGCTGGCTCAGAAAACCCGCGCATCGACCGAAGAGATTGAGCTGATCATTGTGCAGCTGCAACGTGCGGCAGACGAAGCGCATCAATCCATGAATACCAGCACTGCCTCTGCCCGGGAGACCATTGATACGGCAGCGCGAGTGGGTGAAGCCCTTGATAAGATCCGGGCGAACATTACGGTGATTAATGATATGAACCACCAGATTGCCACAGCGTCTCATCAGCAGAGTTCTGTCGCTGATGAAGTGAGCAAGAATATCTCGGCGATTCATAATCTGTCCGGCCAGGTTTCCGAAAACGCCCGCGTGGTCAGCACCAGCGCCAGCCATCTCACGCAGGAAAGCAGTGAGCTGAAAGAGCAGATCGACAACTTCAAGATTTAATCCGGTCCAAGCCTCCTGATGGCGATACCGCAACGCGGTATCGCCTTTTTTATATGTAGCTCTCCTTATCTGTCTGCACTGTCACTCCGCCTGACTCTCCGCAAAAAAATCATCTGAATATTTTTCTCTACTCTGTGTCTGATCTATTCGTTTTATGTCTAACTTTATCCGACTTATTTTTTGCCCATCCTGAAAACATCAACTAGAGTTACTCTTGCCCCCTGTTGGGTTCCACTTCTAATGATAATTTTCGGCAAACAGGATTTTAGCAATGACCTCGCCCACGCTCGATGGATTGCGCAGAAGCAGAGCACTGCGCGCCGACAAGATGTTTCTTCTCGTTATCTTTCTTGAATTTATCTACACCCTCATTCTTGCTCCCTGGTTCAACACCTGGAATGTGGCTCTGATGATCGGCATACCGCTGATCGTGGCAGCGCTGGTCATTTTTTACTGGCAAGCGGCTACGCGGCTGAGTTCGGTTCTGTTGACCGCGATTGCCATGCTGTTTGTTACCTTGCACATTCAACAGTCCCACGGCTTGATTGAGATGCACTTTGGGGTCTTTGTCGTTCTCGCTTTTATCGCCGTGTATCGCGATTGGCTGCCACTGGTCGTTACCGCTGCGCTGGTTGCTGTTCACCACCTGGTGTTCTGCTATCTCCAGCATGCCGATTTGGGCATCTGGTTGTTCCGCAGCATGGACGACCACTGGCTGCGCGTCTTCATCCATGCCGGCTACGTCGTGGCCGAGACCGGCTTCCTCATCTTTTTTACCAGCAATGCACGCCGGGAAGTGGAAGTCGGTGATGTGCTGATGGTTACCACGCAGAAGATGATGCGCGATGAAGAGACCATCGACTTCCGCATCAACGTTGAAGGTTCCTGTGCGGAACTGCAACAATTTTCCCGCTTGCTGGCCTGTTTGAGAAAGCTGCTGTTTCAGGTCAACACCGTCGCTGGTGAACTCCAGTCCTCGGCGCAGGAGCTGGATGTAAAACGTGAGCAGCTGTATCAGGACAGCGAAACGATTCAAATGGATATCCACAGTCTCGCCGAGTCGGTGACGACGCTATCCCAGGCTGTCCATGAGATTGCTGACAGCGCTGCTGCTGCCGCCAGTGCGGTGGAGGATGCTTACAACGATGAGAAATCCCTGCGTCTGGTCGTGCAGTCGAGTCACGACATCAATGAAAATCTGGTGCGCGCCTCAGAGAAGATGAGCGATCTGAATCAGGCCTGTCACACCATTGATAAAGTGGTCAACGTCATTACCGGCATCGCCGAGCAGACCAATCTGCTCGCGCTCAACGCTGCGATAGAAGCGGCAAGAGCCGGTGAAGATGGACGCGGTTTCGCGGTGGTTGCCGAAGAGGTTCGTGCGCTGGCCGGGCGCACGCAGGAGTCAACCGGCGAGATTGTGACGCTGGTGCAGACCCTGCAGAAAGGCTCGGAAGAAACCATGGAGATCGTGAAGAACTGTCAGCGCATTGCCAAAGACACCGAAGAAAACAGCATGGATGTTGCACAGTCGCTGGATAAACTTAAAGCCTCCCTGTTGTCGATCAACCAGCTGAATCACTCTATTGCACAGGCGACCCAGGAGCAGGATCAGGTCAGCCAGCAGATGAGCCTCAATGCCGTCACGGTGAAGCAGCGCAATTCGCAGATGCAGCAGCAGGTGTCGGCGCTGAGCAGCCTCTCGGAGATTCTGATCCAGCACCAGGCGCTGCTGAATCAACAATTGCGTAATGTTCTGCTGGACGCTTCAGCAGAGCAGGCAAACAACTGATTTGCAGCGGGGAGACCGTACAAAGGCCTCCCCGCTCCTCTGACTCCATTACTGCGCCTGCTAAAAAACCTTCCAGTCACCCATCATACTTTCCCAGGTATAGCGCTGGACTTCGACATCCGTCAGCTGGCGCCGCTTGCTGTTGACATGGGCACCGGCACCGCGGCTTTGATATTCAAAGAAGCGCGCATCCTCCGGCATAAAGGGTTCCTTGCCTCCATCGCGGGTTGTACCACCCATCCAATACCAGCCGTCCTGCGTGATATGGGCGTCCATCTCAGTATCGATGAACACCGCTTTTCCGATTGCATCAGGATCAGCATAACGTCCATCGGGAAAATTTCTTGTGGGATGCCAGGGCCGCCCTAAAGGGGTGGAGTTATCAGGCACACCCGGCTCGCGGGTTAATCGACAGCGGATAAATGTCAGTCCGAACTCATCCGCGATCTGCGTCGAGGGTGCTGTTACGTAAGCATGCGGAAAATTTTCCCGTCCGCGAATGCGGGTGATGATTTCAGAATCGGTAAACAGGGCATTACCGGCACCGAAGATAAAATCGACATTGCCTGCGATAACGCTGTGATCAAACCACGCGCGTCCGGCATCAACAAACAATGTATCCTGGAACCCCAGCAGTTTTACCTCGCGCACCAGCACGCGATCACTGCCCGCGTCGAGATGCAGAGCAACGGCCTGACTGTCGCGCACTTTCTGCGGATCACCATTTTCCAATGCATCGTTATTCACAAAATCAAAGGTGTTTTCGACCGTCAGTCGATACAGCTGCACACCCTCCGCCCGCACAATGATGGTTCCCGAACCACGCGTGCCCCAGGTTTTTCCCGGTTCGGAGACCTGTCCGGCATAAGCATCAAAATGTATGCGGGTTTTATTCATCCCGGCACCAATGAAATGAATATCGGGTTTATCAATAATTAATTTTTCGTAGTAGTCGCCCTGCTCAATAAAGATCCGGTACGGCATGCCTGCCCGCACAGGTGCGGCGTCCAGGGCCGCCTGAATACTGTGGAAGTAGCCGTGTTTTTCCGCCAGCGCTTTATCCTGAGTGACAATGGCCTGATAGCCGACCTCGGTCTGATGCACACACGCCAGCATGGGCACCGCAAGAAATACCCAAAACAAATTTTTTATTTTTTTCATTACATACCCCTTAAATAAAAACGGCGACTCTGGCATTGAGTCGCCGTTGGATTACTACCCGCCTGTCACAGCGTTATTCAGCCAAAATAATGTTTGACGGTTGCCAGCACGCCCTGCTCGTAAAAGCGCGTCAACCACAACGCTGTGGTTTCAACAAAGCGCACATTGTCAATCAGATCTGTACCGAAGACCTGCGGCAGAGATACAACTGCTTTCACCATGGCCAAGGGATTACCGGCATTGTCGTCACACAGTTTGCGCAAGCTCGCTGCCAGCGGATCGGACACTTCTATCGGATTGCCCTGCTCATCAACACCAGATACATAACGAATCCACGCGGCTACGGCCAGGCAGATGATGTCGATATTACCCTTGCCATCGAGCTGTTCACGCAACGTCTCCAGCAAGCGTTGCGGCAGTTTCTGGGAGCCATCCATCGCGATCTGCCAGGTACGGTGCTTGAGTGCTTTGTTAAAGAAGCGGTCGCGCAGCTGTTGCTTGTATGACTCGATATCAAAACCATCCGGTGCAGTAACCGTTTCGCCCGCTTCCCGCGCCATGTACAACTTGATCATGTTGACGAAAGCAGGTTCGCTCATGACTTCGCTGATATAACTGAAGCCGGACAGATAACCGGTATAGGCAAGTGTCGAGTGGGAACCGTTGAGCAGACGCAGTTTGATCTTTTCAAAGACATGCACATCTTCAACCAGTTGCACGCCCACTTTTTCCCATTCCGGACGACCATCCGAGAAACGATCTTCAACAACCCATTGGGTAAATGGCTCAGCCACCACCATACCTTCGTCGCGCAAGCCGAGACGCGCCTCGATTTCCTGACGATCTTCGTCGGTGGTGGCGGGTACGATCCGGTCAATCATGGTGCAGGGGAAACAGGTATTTTTTTCAATCCAATCTGCCAGCTCCGGCGAAACCTGCGCGGCAAACTGGTGGACAACTTTACCCAGCACCTGGCCGTTGTTCGGCAGGTTATCGCAACTCAGTGCAGTGAAACTTTTGTGGCCGGATTTAAAACGCTGTTGCAGCGCAGCAACCAGATAACCAATGGCAGAAACCGGACGATCCAGGTGCGCCAGATCGTGAATAATATCGGGATGCTGGAGATTGAGATCACCGGTCGCCGGGTCATGGCAGTAACCTTTTTCAGTGACCGTAAGGGACACGATGCGAATCGCCGGATCAGCCATCAGTGCAACCAGCGCGGCAGGATCTTCCGGACCGACCATCGTCTTCAACACTGCGCCGATCAGCTGCAGTTTCTCACCCTCACCGGAGCGCTCAACCAGCGTATAAAGATTATCCTGCGGCGCCAGCTGTTCACGCACGTTGGCCGAACGCAGACTGCAACCGACAATTCCCCAGTCTCCGCCGAAGTGATTTAACACCGCTTCGGTGTAGTAGGCCTGATGTGCACGGTGAAATGCACCGATTCCGAGATGCACGATTCCCGGCTTGAGGGATGCGCGGTCATAACGGGGCAGTTGCACATCGGAAGGCAACTGCCCGAGGTTCGCTGAATTAAGCCTGTTCATCTTAATACCTGTATAGTTGATTGTTTTTCTACCCTAACTTCACGCTGATTTTTTACAGTAGCTTACGGTAGCGTCGACTGTAACTTCGATTGCAGCTTTAGTTATAGCGCCAACGGCAACGTCTCTACAGCCGGCTCTCTCAAACCGGCTTGCGCTGTCTGGCCTTTCAGTTCCTGGCGCAGATCGGATCAGCAACGCGTGATCCGACGATCTTTTTCAGTGCCTGAAATTACCTGAATTATAGCGAATCCAGCCCCACATCCGATAGCATCGAAACTGGTAAATACGCAGGAGAGGTGCTATATTTTCGCCAATTTTTTTCGTTTTTGTCTTATCAATAAACCAATAAAAATAGTAGTCCGCTTTTAATAACCAGAGAGAAATTTTTGAGCATCATCCCAGCAAATCAACCTGGAATGTGATCTTCACATACATCGACTTACAGGCAAATGTCTATGGCACATATAGCAGCAATTGGCGAAGTAATGGTGGAGCTTTCGCCCTTCACAAATACCACAGCAGACAAGCGCGAGGTCATGGCATTGTCTTATGCCGGCGATACCTACAACACGTCGGTTTATATGGCCCGCCTCGGCCTGCAGACAGATTATGTGACACTGCTCGGCGACGACCCATACAGCCAGCAGATTCTGGAGCGTATGGCCAGCGAAAAAATCGGCACCGGCATGATCAGCCAGCTGCCCGGCCGCTCACCCGGCCTTTACATCATCCGCAACACACCGGATGGCGAGCGCGAATTTTTTTACTGGCGTAAAGAAGCGCCGGCGCGCGAGCTGTTTTCTACCGAAGAACAGGCCGCAAAATTGGTTGCTCAGTTAAAATCCTGTAATTGCGTTTATCTCAGCGGCATCACCCTGGCCATCATTGGTGAAGCCTCACGCAAAATTCTTCTGTCGGCCCTGCAGGAACTGCGCAATGCCGGTGTCACCATTGCCTTCGACAGCAACTTCCGTCCACGCCTGTGGCGCAACAAAGAAGAAGCCCAGCAAGCCATGCTGGCGATTCTGCAATTCACTGATATTGCACTGCTGACACTGGATGATGAGTTGCTGCTGTGGGGAGACGACTCCATTCAAGGCTGCGTCGACCGCTATCGGAACACCGCTGTTAAAGAGCTGGTACTGAAACGCGGCGCAAACGATACCATCATCATTCAGGATGGCGAGGAAACACGTGTTCCCGTCCCACCGGTTAAAGACATCGTGGATACCACCGGCGCCGGTGACACCTTTAATGCTGGCTATCTGGCTGCTCGTTTAGACGGTGCGTCTGCTGCTGATGCTGCAAAACAAGGCACCCGTTGTGCGGGCATCATCATCCGCTATCGCGGTGGCGTAATCGACAAGGCCACGTTCGAGCAGGAACTGCGCGCGTAACGCGCAGTCTGCCCATCAGGTCGGATGCAGTAATGACTGTTCCGACCTTCTTTTTACTCCTGCTTCCCTCACGCTTTTTCCATTTACTTCAGCATGGAAGTTCCGCGTTTGCACAACTGAATTGCCAGGCCCCAGGGGTCACGCATCATCACCAGGTGTGAACCATCCTTGATCTTTACCTCCTCCGCAAATGTTGCCCCCACCTTCTCCAGTTCGGCCCGTTTCTCGTCGGGGTTATCGCAGACAAATGCCAGATGCAGGATCAGCGGGTTCATGTTCGCGTAATCAGGTACTTCGTCCGGCGGATTGTTATAAATCTCAATCATCACTTGCCCGCTTTCATCAGCAAGAAAGTGGGTGTTGGGGCCGCCTTCCATTTTGCGTACAACCGTCATTCCCATGTGTTTCACGTACCAGTCGGCCACAGCAATGGGGTCGGCGACATTAAACGCAAAATGTTCTATCTTCATTG
>CALFXJ010000009.1 GCA_937958105.1 uncultured Cellvibrio sp. | reverse complement strand
TTGTCGGATTACGCCTGCGGCTAATCCGACCTACGGAGCGAGATTGTGCGGGGATGCTTGCGACGGGGGCTTGTCGGATTACGCCTGCGGCTAATCCGACCTACGGGCTAGAAGGCTGTTGCGTAATGCCTGCACCGGAGGTTTTGTCGGATTACGCCTGCGGCTAATCCGACCTACGGGGCTAACTACGGTCCTGGGGCGGAAACTATGTAGGTCGGATTAGCTGCAGCGCAGCGTAATCCGACAAAAACAACAACCGAATTGATAACACTCATTCGTATCGGAGAACCAAGATGTTCCAGACAGTCCTGATTGCAAACCGTGGCGAGATCGCCGTGCGTATCGCCAGAACCCTGAAAAAAATGGGCGTGAAATCGGTGGCGGTTTATTCCGATGCGGATCGCAACAGCGCTCACGTATCCGCCTGCGATATCGCTGTCTGTCTTGGCGGCAATACCGCGGCTGAAAGTTATCTGCAAGCGGATCGCATCCTCGCAGCCGCTCAGGAAACCGGTGCAGAGGCCATCATCCCCGGCTACGGGTTTCTCTCGGAAAACGCCAATTTTGCCGAGCAGTGCGAAGCCGCCGGCATCGCCTTCTGCGGCCCGACTCCACAACAGATCCGGGAGTTCGGCTTAAAACATACCTCACGTGAAATTGCCGAAAAAGCCGGGGTCCCTCTGACACCAGGCACCGGTTTGTTGAGCTCAGTTGAAGAAGCTGTCGAAGCCGCCCGCGGACTGGGCTATCCCGTCATGCTTAAAAGCACCGCCGGTGGCGGCGGCATAGGTTTGACACGTTGTAACAATGAAGCCGAATTAATTGAGGCCTACGAAACTGTAAAACGCCTGGGGCAGAATTTCTTCAGCGACAGCGGCGTTTTTCTGGAACGTTTTGTTGATAATGCACGGCACGTTGAAGTGCAGATCTTCGGTGATGGTAACGGCAAAGTGCTCGCCTTAGGTGAACGCGATTGCTCGCTGCAACGCCGCAACCAGAAAGTGGTGGAAGAAACGCCCGCACCGAATCTGCCTGCGGCCACCCGCGAGAAACTTCTGGCGGCATCACGACAACTGGGCGAAGCCGTCAATTACCGCTCTGCCGGTACCGTTGAATATATCTACGATGCCGCGCGCGACGCCTTTTATTTTCTGGAGGTCAACACCCGCCTGCAGGTAGAACATCCCATCACCGAAGCCTGCACCGGCGTTGATCTGGTCGAGTGGATGATTCTGACTGCTGCTGGTGAAGCGCCGGATCTCTCCATCGATCTTCCCTGCACCGGAGCCGCCATTGAGGTGCGTCTCTATGCAGAAGATCCGGTGCGTGATTTCCAGCCGTCACCCGGCGTGCTGACCGACGTACAGTTTTCTGAGTCTGCCCGCATCGATACCTGGGTAGCAACCGGCACTGAAGTTTCACCTTATTACGATCCGATGATCGCCAAGATTATTGTCCACGGCACCGACCGCGCCGATGCCATCAACAAGATGATGGCTGCATTAAACGAAACCCGCGTTGCCGGCATTGCCACCAACCTCGATTATCTGCGGCAGATTGTCGGCTCCGATTTTTTTGTGCGGGCCGATGTCGCCACCAACAAACTGGCCAGTTTTATTTACCGCGCTCCGGTTGTTGAAGTCATGCAGCCCGGCACCTACACCAGCGTGCAGGATTATCCGGGCCGCAGCGGTTACTGGAGCATCGGCGTTCCGCCATCCGGCCCTATGGATGATTATGCCTTTTGTCTGGCCAATCGCATTGTGGGCAATCACGAAAGTGCCGCCGGTCTGGAATTTACTATCATCGGACCGAAGCTGCGTTTTCACACCGATGCCATCATTGCGCTGACCGGTGCAAAATCCCCGGCGAAACTTGACGGCGAGCTTATCGATTTCTGGTCACCCATTGCCGTGAAAGCCGGACAGGTGTTGGATGTCGGCAAAGCTGAAACCGGCTGCCGCACTTACCTCGCCGTACGCAATGGTTTTGATGTGCCGGTATACCTGGGCAGTCGCTCTACCTTTGCGCTCGGCCAGTTCGGCGGTCACGCCGGACGCACGCTGCGCGCAGGCGATATGCTGTCGGTCAGTAATCCAGATATTCCCGCGTGCACCACGCCGGCACCGGTCTACGAACCTGCCGCCGCGCCTGCAGGTCTGGTTCCCGAATATCCTACCGAATGGGAAATCGGTGTGCTCTACGGACCTCACGGTGCGCCGGATTTTTTCACCGACGATGCCATTGAGATGTTCTTCGGAACGGCATGGGAAGTGCACTACAACTCCAACCGCCTCGGCATACGTCTGAATGGTCCCAAGCCGACCTGGACCCGCAGTGATGGTGGCGAGGCGGGGCTGCATCCATCGAACATTCACGATACGGAATACGCGGTCGGCTCCATTAATTTCACCGGAGACATGCCGGTGATCCTGACCAAAGATGGTCCCAGCCTCGGCGGTTTTGTCTGCCCTGTCACCATCGTTAAAGCAGAGTTATGGAAAGTCGGGCAGGTAAAACCCGGCGATAAAATTCGCTTCAAGCAGTTGAGCTTTGATACCGCGCTGGCGCTGGAGCTGGCTGCTGACAAAGCAGTTGAAGAACTGCAGGTGCAACCGGTAGTTCAACACGCCCCCTTTGCAGAACCGGAGCACGATTTGTCGCCCTGCATTCTTGCAGCCCTGCCTGAATCCGGCAGCCGTCCGGCGGTGGCTTATCGTCAAGCCGGTGACAAATATATCCTGCTGGAATACGGCCCTAACATTCTTGATCTTCGTCTGCGTTTCCGTGTTCATGCATTGATGGAAGCTTTGAAAGATTCACCGATTGATGGCGTTATTGAGTTATCGCCCGGCGTCCGCTCGCTGCAGATCAACTACGACAGCCGTGTGATTCATCAACGGGATCTGGTAGCGGCTTTATTGCAGATTGAAACAAGCCTGCCGGATGTGGACACCATGAGCGTGCCCAGCCGCGTGGTTTATCTGCCTATGGCCTTTGAAGATTCCGCCACCCTTGATGCCGTTGCACGTTATCGCCAATCCGTGCGCGACAAAGCGCCCTGGTTGCCGAGCAACACCGAGTTTATCCGTCGTATCAACGGCCTCGACAGTGTTGAACAGGTTCGTCAGATTATCTTCGACACCAGTTACATGGTACTCGGCCTTGGCGACGTTTATCTGGGGGCACCCTGCGCCGTACCCGTGGACCCGCGCCATCGCCTGCTCACCTCCAAATACAATCCCGCGCGCACCTACACCGCCGAAGGCACTGTCGGCATCGGTGGCGTGTACATGTGTATCTATGGCATGGATTCACCCGGCGGCTATCAGCTGGTGGGTCGCACGCTGCCTATCTGGAATAAATTTTTGAAAAATCCGGTGTTCCAGAATGGCGAGCCCTGGCTGCTGAAATTTTTTGACCGCGTGCGTTATTACGAGGTAACGGAAGAGGAGCTCACGCAGCAACGCGAAGCTTTCCGTGAAGGTCGCCTGACCATTCGCATTGAAGAGGAAGATTTCAATCTCGCCGAGTATGAAGATTTTCTGCAGGAGAACGCTGAAAGTATCGCTGCGTTTAAAGCCAGCCAGCAGGAGGCGTTTACCCGCGAGGTGGCGTTATGGCAGGCCGACGAAGCCGCGCAGGTAGATGCCGCCCTGCAGGTCAGGATCAACAGCGGCCCCATCGAAGTTGACGGGCATCCGGTTACTGCTGACATCAGCGGCAATATCTGGAAATTGCTGGTAGAGCCGGGCCAGGCCGTCGAACCGGACCAGCCCCTGCTCATCGTCGAAGCCATGAAGATGGAGTTCTCCATCTACGCCGACCGCAGCGCAAAAGTCAGCGCCATTCATTGCACCCCCGGCAAACAAGTAAACGCCGGCGACCTGCTGCTGGTGTTGGAGGAATAGCGAAGACGTCGGATTACGCTGCGCTAATCCGACCTACAACAGCGACGATACAAAGAACCAGTAGTCCCGTAGATCGGATTAGCCAACGGCGTAGTCCGATAAACAACAGTGATACGAAACCAGTAGGTCGGATTAGCCAAAGGCGTAATCCGACAAACAACGGTACCACGAAAGGCCACGTAGGTCGGATTAGCACAGCGTAATCCGACAACCAACCCGAAGTACGGCACTACATAAAACCCGGAGATCGGATTAACCACCCTGATCCGCCTCCAAAAACCCGAACAAACCACCAACGCTGCGTCGTTGAGAGAGCATGAAATTGATCAGGAATGAAAAAGCCAACAGCGAAACGCGGCCGAATCTGACAGAGCGTATTTATCGGCAGATCAAACAGGACATCTTCAATTTCCGTCTGCTGCCCGGTGACAGATTCAGCGAGAACGAAATGGCGGAACGCATGACTGCCAGCCGCACGCCGGTGCGCGAGGCGCTGACACGTTTGCAACGTGAGGGTTTTGTGGAGGTTTCATTCCGCAGCGGCTGGCAAGTCAAACCCTTTGACTTCCGTCAGTTCGAACAGCTCTACGACGTGCGCATCGTATTGGAAATTGCCGCGGTAAAACGTTTATGCGAGATGGAGCCCGGACCTAATCTGGAGGATTTAAAACGCATCTGGCTGGTGGCCGCACCCGACCGACTGGAAGATGGCCCGACCGTTTGTGCGCTGGATGAACGCTTTCATGAACAGCTGGTAGAAGCCACCGGCAACCTGGAGATGGCACGCATCCACCACGATCTGACCGAACGTTTGCGAATCGTCCGCCGAATTGATTTCACCAAACGGTTTCGCGTTGAGGCAACTTACGAAGAACACGCAAAGATCCTGCGCACCATCATGGAGCGACGCAGTGAAGACGCGCAGTTATTGTTGAAGACCCATATCGAAGCCAGCAAGGCGGAAGTGAGACGCATCACCCTGCATATGTTGTACGAAGCCCAGCAACAACTGCCGGATGTTTTGGGCGCGATGAAGGATTAGGTAGGTCGGATTAGCCAAAGGCGTAATCCGACAACACGGCCT
>CALFXJ010000008.1 GCA_937958105.1 uncultured Cellvibrio sp. | reverse complement strand
CTCAACAAAACCATTCTGTTGCGGTTTGCCCGGCTGGATGTAAACCAGCTTGATAACGTTATCCTCGCGCCAATCCGTTAACGTTGCCGATATCGGCTCCGGTCCGTTATCCACACGTAACTGTGCGGGCAATCCGCGCTCCATCTTGAGATGCTCCAGAGTACGAACCACGCGCTCAGCTGGCAACGAGGTGTCTACCTCAATGGCTAAACATTCTCGTGTTCCTTCATCGAGAACATTCAGCGTGCGGAAGCGTTTGCCGCAATACAAACTATCGTGCATAAAATCCAATGCCCACTGATGATTGGCTTGCGCAACCACCGCCAAGGGTTGAACAATTCGCTTGGGTAACACACGCTTGACCCGACGCTTCAAATTCAAGCCCATCCAGCGATACACACGATAAACGCGCTTATGGTTGAACGGATAACCTTTGTGGCGAATTCGACCGAAACACTTCCAGAACCCTGCCTGCGGTGAGCGCTTACGTAGTAAGTCGAGCCCGATACGCTATACTTGCGACAGACTTCTTTAATCAGCCGGCCGCCTTCTACCTCTTTCAGGATCTTAACAATCTAGCCATCTGAAAAACGTAATTTTCGCATTATTGGTCTCCTCATCAGGATAGCGTACAACAGAGAATTATTCGAATGCCCCTAGTTCAAGGGGTTTACAACCTTACCTTTCTTACCAACTAGCAGCTCTTTTAGTCCAAAACCCGATAGCGGAACAATCTCTTATGGGATCAACTAGAGATGGAAGTGCATTTTTTATCTGCTGGCAATTAGCCACTTTATGAGCTATCAGTTTATAATTTGCACCATCCGACTTGTATATGTATTGCTTAGTACCATCGTTCAGCATGCGGGGATCGCGGGGTAAACTATCAACATACTCAGGAACAAGTCCCCGAATCCAATCCTCCCTGCTCTCGCCATAACTACTTATGATCCCGTCCCATTTTCCTCCCTCCGAGGAACTAATAGGGTAACTCCTATGCGTCTGTTTGTACCGGTCCAAAGCATAGACGATCTTTAAGAGATCCCTTACTTCAGTACTAATGCCAATGTTGATCTCCACAAGCGGTTGCTGAGCAATGTTTGGTGCTATCTGTGCGGCTGGCCCGGCTGAGCGAAGATTCATAAACCCTTTTAGTTCAAGTACCAATAACACGCCAAACGATATCACTAGGGCAATAAGCACCAATAATTTTTTAGCCATTATCACACCTCTTGATGCACGGCATTCCCAGCCTTAAGCCAAGTTACTATTATAATCAAAGGTAGATAGGCAATGATCAACCCTAAAAAGCCATCTAACCAACCAAGCACCACAAGAAATGCCATAGGAAAAAGCCAGATGATATTGATCAACCCGATGCTAATAGTAACAAGTGAGTGTGAAGCCAACTTACGAGACAAATATTGATAGGCATGGCTTCGATGCGCCTCATAAACAGCGAAGCCCGCAAAAGCCCTGCGCAACAGGGTTACCGTAGCATCAACTATGAATACACCGAGCAAAATAACCCAACCCCAAAACAAAGATTGATCCAAATGCGCTGCAGAGATTGAAAACAATCCTATTAGTAAACCTATAAATCCGCTTCCCGCATCACCCATAAAAATTTTTGCTGGTGGAAAGTTCCAAATCAAGAAGCCTAAAGCCGCCATTAACAATGAAAGAACAGGCAACTGGTCTGTGAAAACGCCGCTATTAACAAGGGATAAAATAACTCCACCAAGACAAACAGTACTCGCCTCTATACCTGCTATACCATCGATGCCATCCATGAAATTATAAAGATTTAATAACCAAACCAAATAAATTACTGCAAATATGTGGCCCAACCAACCAAGCTCCAAGGCAACCCCAAATGCCTCTACCTCAGGAAAACCACCAAAACAATATAACCCCCAACTTGCCGCAATAAAATGAGCACTCAAACGCCAGCGTGCGGCGACATGACCATGATCGTCAATAAAGCCCGTAACAGCCACAATCATTCCCGCGCCCCAAAATCCGATAAAAGCTTCAGTATGCATGACATCAAGAATCTTCAGGATCAGCATACCCACTAGAACGCTCAATACAATAGCGACTCCCCCTCCACGCGGAGTTGGGACTGTGTGCGAACTACGGACATTCGGAATATCTATTAAATTACATGCGAGTGCATACTTACGTAGCACCCACGTTAAAGTGAAAGCTAAAAGCCAAACAAACAATAAATAAAACCAAACCATCACCGCTCCATCTCCTGCAAAAATGCTACAGCAGTTTTTCTTAGCTGTTCATCAACAGATACAGGTGGAACCCAATTAAGAAGCTCTCTAGCCTTGGAAATATCGACTTGAAGCGAGCCGCAGAGGCGCTGAGAAAAATTCCTTTTTCCAATTAATAACGCCGTGACACCTAGAACACCTTCGGGAACCGGGAACAAGAGCGCCGGAAAACCCAGAGCTATTCCCATACGTTTCAGTAGACATGTAGTCGACAAATCCTCGCCGTCGCTCACCAGAAAAACCTGATTGGCCGCCTCAGGATGCTCAAGACAGGTAATCAACATATCGACTAGATTGTCCAACCCAACCAAACTTCGTCGATTATCTATAGCTCCCAAAGGTAAGGGTAAGCGCCTATACAACCAATTCATCATGGCCCTAAAGTTTGCTTTGACACCAGGTCCGTAGACTAGAGGAGGCCTTACAACAACAACCTCCATTCCTGTCTCTTCTGCCAGTTCAAACAACTTCTGCTCAGCCTCATACTTAGATATTCCATAGGGATCAAGTGGAGAAGCAATGTCGGCCTCAGTGATCGGATGATATCTAAGGCTCTCCTCACCATTAACTTTAACGGAACTAATGAAGACAAATCTTTTAACACCACACTTAGCGGCTGCAGCAGCCAAAGCTAATGTATTCGAACAATTTACTCTTCTAAATTCGAGTAACGGATTCTCAGCAGCATCTTTCATTACATGAACTCTTGCTGCCGCATGCACCAAAACATCGACGCCAATTAAATGATCTTCAAACTGTTTAATTTGTGCCAAATCAGGAATGACTAATGAAGACACGTTACAATAATCTAATGATGCATCGTAAGGTTTCCTCGTGATAGCCAGGATGGACCACTTAGACAACTCATTGAGTTTCTTCAATAGCGCACCGCCAACAAAGCCGTTCGCTCCAGTAATTGCTATTCGACTCATGGTCTTTGCCACTTTGATAGATTGATTAGTTCCACCAATTTAAAAGGAATCTTAGTTAAAACAAACACCAAATTGGTATAAAGGCCATTATTTTTGCACGCATTAACAATTTCACGATTTAATAATAAGCTACTTTTAAGGCCCGAGGTGCTAACCCCCCCTTGCCGCATTCTTACAAGCACCTTATCCATCCATCGATAATTCAATTTCCTCGTGTAAAGCATTCTTACAAAAAATTCGTAATCTGCAGATATCTTATAATCCAAAGAGTATGTACCAACGGTCTCATAAGCACTTCGTTTTACAAATGATGCAGGATGTGGCGGCATCCAACCAAACCTTAATTTCCATGCTTTGAAGTGCTTGGCTCTATAAATACGGGTGACAGCATTAATATCTTCCGCCTCGCAAAACAAAACATCACCATATATAACGTCAGCGGTTGGATAGCGTGCAAACTGATCAACTAAACAAGCAATAGCATCGCTACTCTCATAAAAGTCGTCAGAATTTAGTATGCCGATGATATCGCCGGTAGATACAGCTATCCCTTTGTTCATCGCATCGTATATTCCCCTATCAGGTTCAGAAATTACTTTGGCTATCCTTCCCTCATATTCCGAAATAATATCTAAGGTACCATCTTTTGAAGCACCATCGACAATAATGTACTCTATGTTTGTATAAGTTTGAGACAATACAGACTCGATAGTCTCTCGTATTGTTTTTGCGCTATTAAAACAAACAGTAATAATACTGACCTTCATGGGCATACTCAAAGACCAACCTGATAACAGGAAACAGTTAAGCTCTAAAATTATCTTGGTTTTCAAGGAACCATTGATAAGTTTCTCGCAACCCCTTTTCTAAACTGATACTTGCCTCCCATCCTAGAAGTTTTAACCGCGAAACATCTAATAGCTTGCGCGGTGTACCGTCAGGCTTTGACGTGTCAAAAACTAGATCACCGCTAAACCCAGTAACACCAGCAATTGTTTCGGCAAGTTGGCGGATGGTGCAGTCAATACCAGTCCCCACATTGATATGTGAAAGCATGGACTGCGTATTAGCTCTATATAAACTAGGAGATAAGTTCATAACATGAACGCAGGCTGCTGCCATATCATCTACATGTAAAAATTCACGTTTAGGTATGCCACTACCCCAAATTACAATCTCACTAGCATTAGTAACTACCGCATGGTGGAAACGACGAATTAACGCTGGAATTACGTGCGAGTTTTCCGAATGAAAATTATCATTCGGACCATACAGGTTGGTTGGCATGACGCTTCTATAATCACGACCATACTGACGGTTATAGCTTTCGCAAAGCTTTATTCCAGCTATCTTCGCTATTGCGTAAGGCTCGTTGGTTGGCTCCAATATACCTGTAAGGAGTGCATCTTCTCGTATTGGCTGCTCAGCATATTTCGGATAAATGCAGGATGATCCAAGAAAAAGCAATTGTTGCACACCGGCCCTGTGTGCGGCATTAATAATATTGGCTTCAATCATCAAGTTCTCGTATATGAAATCCGCCGGATATTCATTGTTAGCATGAATACCTCCAACTTTCGCTGCTGCCAAATAAACCTGCACAGGTTTTGCTTTATGAAAGAAGGCGTTAACCTCGGCTTGATTTATCAAATCCAGATCTTCACGGGAGCACGTCAGGATATTGACATAACCTAAAGACTCCAACCTGCGAATAATCGCAGATCCCACCATCCCTCGGTGACCTGCGACAAAAATGGGCTGATGCAAATGACTCATGCTCGACTCTCCACCGACATCGGTAAGTCATAGCCGTGCATTTTAAGCAAAGCATGTCGTTTGGCCGTCTTAAGGTCTTCTGACACCATTTCTGCACACATTTCCTGCGCGGTAATTTTGGGTTCCCAGCCAAGTACTTGCTTAGCTTTAGAAGGATCTCCCAAAAGAGTCTCTACCTCCGCAGGGCGAAAATAACGCGGATCAATCCTCACAATAACATCGCCTACTTGTACGGCCGGAGCATCTTCACCAGATATTGCAGCAACAATCGCTATCTCATCAACCCCCCTCCCTTCAAAACGCAGAGTTATACCAAGTTCAGCCGCTGACCACTCAATGAACTGACGAACGGAATGTTGCACACCTGTCGCAATTACAAAATCTTCTGCTTCATCTTGCTGTAACATCATCCATTGCATTCGTACATAATCTTTAGCGTGCCCCCAGTCACGAAGCGCATCTATATTTCCCATGTAAAGACAACTCTCCAGACCTTGAGCAATGTTTGCCAAACCTCGAGTAATTTTACGTGTTACGAAAGTCTCACCACGACGAGGAGATTCGTGATTAAACAAAATTCCGTTACAGGCATACATTCCATATGATTCACGATAATTAACGGTTATCCAGTAGGAATATAGTTTAGCCACTGCGTATGGTGATCTTGGGTAAAAGGGAGTTGTTTCCTTTTGTGGAACCTCCTGCACTAAGCCATATAGCTCAGAGGTAGAAGCTTGATAGAACCGTGTTTTTTTCTCTAATCCCAGTAAACGTATAGATTCCAAAATTCTCAGCGTACCCATAGCATCTACGTCTGCCGTGTATTCTGGAGATTCAAAACTCACAGCTACGTGTGATTGCGCACCTAGGTTGTAAATTTCATCAGGCTTAACTTGCTGAATAATTCGGGTGAGATTAGACGAGTCTGTCAAATCCCCATAGTGAAGTATAAAGTTTTGATTCTCTATATGCGGATCTTCATAGATGTGATCAACTCGCTGCGTATTGAAGAGTGATGCTCGACGCTTTATGCCATGAACTTGGTAGCCTTTCTCTAACAAAAACTCAGCAAGATATGAACCATCCTGGCCTGTAATGCCAGTTATTAAAGCCACTTTTTTTAACATTTAGAGAGTGCTCCGTTTTAATTAATGGTTAGACATCCAGTCTAAAGTTCTATCGATACCTTCCGAACGCGTAAAAGGTGGTGGCCCAACCACACTATATAAATCATCCAATGGAATGATGTTATCTGTTGTCAGATTCTTGTAACGAAAGGAATTCAATGGAAATTTAATTCCCAAACATCCCAATAAATCCCCAAACTTACCCGCCAACAAAATAACGAATTTAGGTAAAACGAATGGATCCTTTTTACCCAGTTTCCCTGATATCTCTGACGCCCAAGAATTTATATTTATAGGTGGATTGTCACCAATATAAAAGGTCTTCTGATGGGAGTTTGCTGAAGCGTCAAACAGCAGTTTTGCAATTTGATAGACTGTATTGCCAACATATCCGTAAGTTTTAGTTGCGCATCCACTAACGCCTACAAACTTCCCCCTTCTCACCATATCAAAAAAATCTCTATATGGGGCATTAAACCACGGCCCCCATATGGACGTTGGCCTAAATAGTGTCCAATGAGTAGACAAAGATGATGAGCGGACGATTCCTTCCATCATAACTTTGCTTTCACCATAGACGGTTGATGGACAATAATCTTGATAGCTACTGGGTATATAGCCGACCTTGCATACCAACATTGATGAGGCGAAAACAGCTTTTTTAATAGATGAACTGGACCGAATTGCATCTATTACTGACTGAGTTCCAGTTGTATTAACATCGTAATCATCAAGCGAATGTCCTAGCAAGTCGGTTCTCGCAGCCAAATGCACAACGTAATCAGGCGTACTTCTCTCGAAAATTTTTCTAAGAGCTTTTGTGTCTCTAATATCGCAACAAACCCAACTTGCCCCTTCAATATGAATTAAAGGTTTGTTGACATCTATGTTTATCACTTCATGTTTTTCACAAAGAACTTGGGTTAAGTTATGCCCGATAAATCCTGACCCCCCAGTTACTATTATTTTTGACATAGAAAGCTCCCCTTATCAGAAGTGCTCCCATTAAATACTCCTCCAACATCAATAGCCCCTTGTTGATATACCTGAATTAACTCCTCCACGATTGAATCCCATGAAAAACGGCTCTTTACTAATTCATATGCACGTTCAGACATTTTATTGATCAATGATTCATCAGCAAGAAGCTCTGACATGGCGGCCGCGATTGATGCAACGTCTTTCGATACCACTTTCCCCGCACCGTAACTCTCTACTTCATTAAAATGACATCCGGGCGATAGAATCACTGCTGTTTTACTAGCCATAGCTTCAAGCACCGCCATAGAAAACCCCTCTGCATCCGACGGAAGACTGAATATATTGGCTCTAGCCAAAAGAGCTTTTTTATAATCACCCGTAACCATGCCTGGAAAAAAAACTCTTCCAGATAAGTCATCAAATGAGTGTTTTTTTAATCTATCCTCTATTTTAAACTCATCGGGGCCGGCACACACCAATACGGCCCTTGGGAATCTATCCTTGATGGCCAGGAACGCCTCTATTAATCGATCAGCACCTTTTACGGGATGAAGTCGTCCCATAAATAATATTACTTGTGCGTTCGCCGCAAAAGTTAATTTCTCTTCCCACTTAGGTGGGAGATTTTGCCAATATTTCTCCACATCAATACCATTCGGAATTACCGTACAGTTCGTATTCACACCCAACGATCTGTAACTCTCTCTCTCTGCCTCAGTAAGAGCAATCAAACATCTTGCTTTTTTAAGAAGAGGCAATTCAAAAAGCCTTATAAAAAGCTTCTTCTTCCAAGACCTAAATTTCAATCGTTCAGGATCAAACACCCCTCTCTGATGATAGAACAACGGTTTATTATGTCTAATAGCAGCACGGCCTGCAGCATGAGTCGGATAAACGAAAGGGAGATGAGTGTGAATAATATCAACCTCTGGAACCAATGCATCTAACGCTTTCCTCATCCTTGGAGCATATAGGTACCCGATGGACCGAGAAAAATATGGAGCAAAGAACAGTATCCTTTTAAGAAAATCATTTCTCTTAAAATACCACACGTTGACGCCATCAACGCTTATGGGCTCATCCAAGGGAACATCTAGATCCTCAGTTAAGTTACTGTTGGTAGTAAATACACTAACTGAATGCCCTCTTTCAACAAGCCGTTCTGCAATCGCAGAAACTGACTCAATTGGACCTCCAATTTTGTATGCCGGTTTGTATCCATGAACAGCAAATAAAATATGCATAAAATTTCCAGAAATCGTTTTAACCAATAATATCTACAACATGCCAAGAAGTGCATCTTCATACATCTTTATTATTCTAGCCTTACAATAATTAGTCTTAATGACAGCCTTTGTCTCCGCAGGACTAAACTTAGAAAAATCAAAGTTAAGAATTCTCTGAGCTAGCTCACGCACATCTCCATTAGGAACCAGCTCACCACCCACACCAGCCCCTAGAATTTCCCTCACCCCACCAGGTGAATCAAAAGCTATAACAGGCAAGCCACAAGCATTTGCCTCCAAAACTACATTTGGAAAACCCTCGTATCTAGATGATAAAACAAAAATATCAGCACCTTTCATGTACGCATATGGGTTATTAACAAAGCCCTCAAAGTTAACCCTTTCGGAAATATTCAAGTCTATAGCCATTTTCTTTAAATGTACTTCCAAAGGGCCCTCACCCAGAATTGTTAAGACATAACGTGTATCCAGTAGTGAAAACGAAGCCAACAAAAGATCAAAACCTTTTTGGTTAACCAGCCTACCAACTGCCAACAAATTAATTTTGTTCCTCTGCAATGGAAATCCAACGTCAATATCCATTTTTTTTTCTATTTCTTCAGTATCTACTGGATTATTTATTACAACTGCTTTTGATTCAGGAAATCCATAATTATAAATTAAGTCTTTCCTCATATATTCACTTTGGCATATAACAAGGTCTAGATTGGGATACAACAATTTATACAACTTGTTATAGATTTTAGGAAATCTCATATCCTTGTTTCGTACACTAACAGTGTTAGATTCTCTACCAATAAATTTAATCTCTCTTGAAATAAATAATCTTATAAAAGCCATCATGAGATTAAATTGACCCAAAGTAGAGAAAACAAATTTCGGCTTAATATCCAGTATCAACCTAATCATTTTAATGAACGAATACCTAACTCTAGATGAGTTAAAATAAATAATATTAACGTTATCCGGAATGATATCAATGTATGCTCCTTTCTTTATAATCACCACTAGATAAACCTCAAACACCTCTCTATTAAGAAATTTTGACAACGTTAACATCACTCGCTCCGCACCGCCGCCACTTAAGGAAGGGAGTACTAGAAGTATTTTTTTTCTCTCTCTCATTTTCATCCACCAGAATCTTAAAGCTTTCCTAATTTAATATTTATAGTTGCTAGTCTATACATCATTTTAATTTTTTAAGAGAATATAAAATCAGCACTTTCAACCAAACTGGCAGACTTTCTTTTGTAAATTTTTTTTTGAGGCAACACCAGACAGAACCCCCAACAAGAGCCAATGCATAGGATTGTCAACATAAGTAACAGCAGCGATCTCCCAGGATAATGCAGAGATAAAAGCACTCCAAAACAAATAACGTAAGGGATAAGAAATCTGTCGCCTCCGCGTTAGGTAAGCCATGATTACAATTAAATAGTATGAGCAGTATGAAAACCAGCCAATTAAACCATGATTAGCTAAAACCTCTATTATATTAGAATGAGAATACGCTTCTAAACCCGACACGTATCGGTACTGATATAAACCCCATCCCCAAATAGGTTTCTCGAGAAAAAGTTGGATACCCACCTCAATCATAGATGAACGCTGAATAACACTTTTTTCCTCTACAGAATCACCTTTGGCAAATTGCAATGCTTCAACCAACCGCTGAAAGTGCTCTGATTTTGAGATCATTATTAAAACAGTAAAAAGAATCACAGCTCCCAAAACAAATAGAAGCAGTTTCTTCTCTCCTCTGGAACTCTTGACATGGAACATGCAAAGAAGAACAGAAATTAGCGTTACGATTACCAAGCCTTTTCGAGAGCCAGACACAAACGCAACTTGATACACCAAGAAAAGATATAGCAAAAAAACAAAGATTCTTTTTTCAATCGGTAATTTTCTATCCAACGAAATAAAGCCCAAGAAAATCAAACCTAATATAAGGAAAAAAGCATACATATTTTCATTTAAAAGAAGCGGAGCATATCTTCCCTCTGACGGAAACAGAGTACCAACCTCATAAAACATCGCCACCTGGAGCGCGAAAATCGAAAGAAAAATGTATGAGCCCAATAACCTGAATTCGCTTTCATTCTTGCAAAGACCTGATATGCAGACTGCTATTAGAAAATTACTCAATAAGGTTAACGAGTTTCCATAGGCCGAATCGTAATTTTCTGCCCAGAGTAGGCTCATCAGCGAAAAAAAAACGAAAAAAAACAACCAATGAATCAACTGCGGTCGAGCCAACTGATAAAATAGAAAAAGGGAAGCCGAGAAAACAAGAAGACAAAAAATGAAAATACTTGGAACATATATTTGCAATAAGACAATCGCTATAAAAATAGCAACCCCAACGATCTTTGTAGCCATATTCAATTTAGAAATATACATAATGACGACTCACAAATTACTGCTCGGGTTATTATTCTTCCAATATTCATTTTCTATCCTCCACTTCTCTCCCATCTCAAAATCAAATGATGCAGGAAGTATTTTTGCCATACCGCTAGTCGGATAATTTGTGAGCTCTCCAAAATATATATGCTCATCTACACAATATAAATCTACTCGAATGTAGTCAAAAGGTTTAGAAAGCTTCTCCGCCAAAGCCAACATTTTGTCAAGCTGAAAAGGCTTGTTTATATGTTCTGCTGGCGGAAATTCCCAGAAAACATCAAGCTTTTTCCATTCTGGGGACAGCATATTTAGCGTGCGATTATCTTTATCGGAGAACAACCCCTGATTAACCTGTATCATTTCGCACCGCCCATGAAACATATGAAATTTATAATCTACAGGTAGTTTTCCATCCTTATCCCGAATAAGCTTCTCTATTATTATTTGAACATCTATATTTTCGTATGCCCATTCGTGTTTAAAAATACCGTATTTCATACGTAACCATTTTTTACATTCTTTGATAATTTCACCGCGATCTATATTTCTATCAGATACGATAATATTTGTTCCAGAGCCATGATTGGCTTTTATTATGTATTCGCAATCAAAATTTTCAAACGGTATGGTTTCAGGATCATTTGTCACATAAAGCAAAGGAATCAGAATGTTATTTGCCTCGCCCTCACCAAGAAGCTCCTTAACTAGATTTCTAACCTCATACTTATCCGCAGCTCTAGCCATCAAAGGATTTCTATCATGAACCTTTTTCCAACAAACCTTCTCATTAAAGCTTCGGGGGTTTTTAATACTTAATATTCGCCCAGTTTTTTGCCTGTACTGTCTTTTTAATAGAGGGTACCCGAACCATTTTTCAATCATAGAAAATATCGGAATTCTCACTGCGCACAACAACGGAGAATTCCAGATAGATCGGACTTTGTTCTTTAAATCTTCCATATACATTCGATGCCCACCACTTTCATAACCAAAAAAGATCAGCTAATTATCAAGCCTCAGAATATTTAGGCTCTACATACTACGATTACTAAGCAAAGCGAGATTTATAGAGTGAGATATAGCTCAACGCCATTGTCAGTCTGGCACCCACGATAATTAAGCAGCTCCCCACTATGCCTAGCAGAGGAATGACTAACATCCCAACAATAAAAAAAGATAATGATGTATATAAAGCCACACTTTTTACCAATTTGTCTTGACCTGCGAGCATCAATGAATTTGTACCAAAAGCATATACTGCAAAAAGCGCAGGTATACTGATCACCAAATAATCAACATAGGATGCAACCACCATATTCCCCTGAGAAAAGAGAATGTTAACTAGAGTGTCAGATCCAGCAAAACAAAATGCAGCCAGACACACTCCCGTAACCAACATCCATTTATTAAATAAAGGTATGCATTCGCGCTTTCGAGCAAGATACGGCAAAAACACTGATGAAAGGATGGCTCCTAATGTTGCAAATACGTCAATAAGGCGAAGTGCTGCCGAATAAACGCCCACGACGGAAGGTGAAGCAAAAACACCCAAGACAAAAACTGAAGAGTTGTTATACAAGGTCGGGGCCACCTGCGATATGAACGCATGCGAGCCATCTGTCATGTAATTTTTTATTTCTTTAATGCCGGGCAATGTATAGATCACGGAGAATTTTTTAGATATAACAAAGAATGCAGCTACCAAAGAAACCAGACAAAATATTAAATTAAAAAGTGGCACCAGCATGTAATCTTCAGGCTTCTCAATAAAAGTGAAGATACATACCGCTGTACCCAATTTAGTTAGAACATTCACAACCGCAATAATTTTTAGTTTTTCAAATCCAGAGAAGAACCACAAAGGAAGAAAGGCCTGACAAGACAACCAAAGAAATGAAACAATATAAAGCCAAACGTCTGCAGAGAATTTATTGAAGAGAGATACTATTATCGATACAATTACTAAAGAAAGCAGGAACAATATTGCAGAAATTGTGATTGAGAGACTAAATATCTTAGAAACTATTTCAATACTTTCTTTATTTCTAGCTATTTCTCTCACTGAGGTTACGTTAAAACCATACTGGATTACAGCAGAAAAATACATAGCCAATGCACTTGCTAGCGCAATCAATCCATACTTTTCCAACCCAAGAATTCGAACCAAATATGGAAATGTGATTAAGGGCAGCAACATCTCCAACCCTCTAAGAAGTGACAAAGAAATAAAGTTCTCAATCAGAGCAATCTCTTCTTTTCCGATATTTTTTTTTGCTAGAATATTTTTCACGAAACTCACTTGACAAATTATTCATTAATAAAGGCGATAACCCATATCTTCACTTAAAACACCAAGATGCGCCTATTGATCTAACTGATGCCGATTGAATTAGTCATTGAATGATTGCTATTACAACCAAGACAACAATATTCTTAATCATCGGCCATATGAATCACTGCAATAGAACATTGACTTGCACTAACCAAGAAAAAATAAGCACGGGGCCTACGACTTTAAATTGATTTTCTTCAGCAGCTATTAGGTTGGCAGCTAGATAAAGGTTGATTCATCTGATGTAGATAAATCGCGCCGCAGACTTTCGATTTCGCTCCGAAGAGCCTCATACTCAGCCAACTTCCGATTAAGAAACCGAACAGTCACTTTGGCCTTATCTTCTATCCCTTTGGGCGTCAGCAGATAAGCATAGGCGTGTTTGTTCTGGCTGTTTTTAAAGTTACTCGCTTTTACGATGCCCTTCTCTATCAAAGCGTGGATACAGTAGTTAACCTTCCCTAAACTGATTCCCAATTCACGGGATAGCTCCCGCTGGCTGATGTGCGGATTGTTGGAGAGAAGTTTGAGGATTTTGTACCGGTATTCGTCAGTAAGCATGGCTGCCATATGTGTTCACACAATGAACGCGTATGGTATTCCTTTGTAAAAGTCGTTTCAATTATTTTTTCCGACAATTAAGGGAGTTTTGATGCGAGAGGGTTCGAGCAAATTTCCGAAGATTGGGGGTCGTTTCAGATGAGCTTAAAGGATGTCAAACAGATAAAGCATTTGGCAGATAAGACAGGTAGTACCAGAAGCCGGCCTTGGCAGCTGCCCCGGTACCCGAGGCAGCTGCACAATAGCTTATCAAGCTCTGCCAACAGAGTAATAAGTGAAGCCTTTTTTAGCCATTCGCTTTGGCTCGTACATGTTGCGTCCGTCAAACACCACCGGCTCTGACAGCATTTGCTTGATAGCGTCAAAGTCCGGCGCACGGAATACCTGCCACTCGGTTACGATCACTAAAGCATCAGCACCTTTCAATGTACCTTCTTTGGTGCCACAAAGTGTCAAATCATCACGGCTGCCGTAAATCCGCTGTGTTTCTTCCATAGCTTCGGGGTCGAATGCCTGTACTTTTGCGCCGGCTTTCCATAAAGCTTCCATCAATACACGAGATGGGGCTTCGCGCATGTCGTCGGTGTTGGGTTTAAAGGCAAGACCCCAGATGGCGAAGGTTTTGCCTTTGAGGTCGCCTTTGAAGTGCTTGTCGATCTTTTTGAAGAGCGTGGTTTTCTGTTCGTTGTTTCTGGATTCCACAGCTTTCAGGATCTTTGCATCAAAATCTATTTGATCTGCAGTTTTGATCAGCGCCTGGACATCTTTTGGAAAGCAGGAGCCGCCGTAGCCAACACCGGGATAGATAAAGTGATAACCGATACGGGAATCGCTGCCGATACCCTGACGCACGGCCTCAATGTCGGCACCGAGGATTTCAGCCAGGTTGGCCATCTCATTCATGAAGCTGATCTTGGTGGCCAGCATACAGTTTGCGGCGTATTTGGTGAGTTCGGCGCTGCGCACATCCATCACGATCACTTTGTCGTGATTGCGATTGAAGGGGGCGTAAAGTTCGCGCATCACTTCTTCGGCGTGCTGACTGTCAGTGCCGATGATGATGCGCTCGGGGCGCATACAGTCGCCTACGGCTGACCCTTCTTTCAGGAATTCCGGGTTGGAGACGACATCGTAGGTAAGGTCTGTGCGGCCACGCTGCTCGAGAACTTCGGCAATTCTCGCTTTCACTTTGTCCGCCGTGCCGACGGGGACGGTGGATTTGTCGATAACGATCTGGTGGGATTCCATGTTTTCAGCAATGGTTGATGCGACCGCCAGTACATACTTGAGGTCGGCGGAGCCATCTTCATCGGGGGGAGTGCCTACAGCGATGAATTGCACTTCGCCATGCTTGACCCCTTCAACAGCGTCGGTGGTAAAGCGCAGACGGCCGGCGGCGTAATTTTCTTTGACGAGCGGCTCCAGGCCTGGTTCATAGATAGGAATCTGACCCAATTTGAGGCGTTCTACCTTGCCGGCATCGACATCGATGCACACGACCTGATGCCCTACTTCCGCCAGCACTGCCGCCTGCACAAGCCCTACGTAGCCAATACCAAATACTGTTACTTTCATGCGGGTAAACTCCTTCGCTGCATAGAAAAAAATAGTTGCCAATCATTGAGCAAACAAAAAACGGGCCAAATGTTGTACAGAGGCCCGTACGCTTATTCACCGGCGACGCCCTTGATGATTTTGACGCTACCCCAGGTTTTACAGCCGGGGCAAAGCCAATGCAGGTGTGCTCCAGAAAAACCGCATTTGACGCAGTGGTACGCAGGCTTCTCAGCCATTACTTTATCAACCAACTGTTTCAATAGCTGTAAATTTTCTTTTGCTTCACCTTCAGAATGCAGCAGGTGCAATTCCACCAGGCGGTTCAGCGCCTTGATTGAAGGCTTTCTTTTTAACTGCTCTGCAATAAAATCCGCTGCTGCATAATCATCACGGGTCGCGCGTATCTTATCGGCAAGCTTTATAACGAGTTGGTTGGTTGGGTAACGTTCCAACCACTCTTTTAACGTTTCTTGCAGTCCGTCACTGTCTGCCAGTTTTTCATATGCATCGCACAGTAATGGAAGTGCAATATTAATACGTTCCGGGTCCTGCTTCGGAATTTTTTTCAATGCGTCGACAGCTGTTTGATAATCGCCCTGGCGATACGCCAGCTCCGCGAGAATCAAGCTTGCCCGCACAGAATTTTCATCAAAAGAGACGGCCTGCTGCAGTTGTTGCGCTGCTGCTTCAAGGTTATTGTTTTCGATATCCTGTAAAGCCAGCTCACAGCAGAAGTGCGCTTTCGCAACGGCCAGTTCACGGGGCTCTTTATCGCCTTTTAAGCGCGACAACATACTTGCAGCCTGGATGGCCTTGCTCCACTCTTTTTCATCCTGATAGATTTCAATGAGCTGTTCCAACGCCTGGGATTTGTAAAATGAATCCAGTTGAATCAGTTCTTGAAATAAACTTTCGGCGCGGTCCAGCAGGCCGGCGCTGACGTAATCACGAGCCAGTTCCAGCTGTGCTTCGTGATGTTGTTTACTGGTGAGACCGCGTCGATCCAGTACGTTTTGATGAATTCTGATGGCCTTGGCTGCTTCTCCTTTTCTGCGCATCATGTTGCCGAGCGCGAGGTGAATCTCCAGTGTTTCGCCGGTAACCTCGAGCGCCTCAATAAATTTATCAACGGAATTATCCATCTGCTCGTTGAGCAGGTAGCTCATTCCGCGGTAATAACTATGGGCAAAGGTTTGTTTGAAGATGTTGCTGCGCTTTTGGCTGAATCGCCAGCCGAGCAGAAAGCTTGCTGCCACGGTGAGAAGCAATAGGAGCGATAAACCAAGCCCTTGCGTCATCATCTTACTCCGTGGATTTCACAACAGTTATTGCCAGAGAGGTTATTAACAAGCAACCCTGAAATAAAAAACGGCACACTGTTGAAGCATGCCGTTTTCTCGAAAACTCAATCCTGACCTAGCGGTGAAGGCTTTCATTTACGCGATCACGCATTTCTTTTCCTGGCTTGAAGTGCGGAACGTATTTACCTTCAAGCATCACAGATTCGCCCGTCTTGGGGTTACGCCCCATCCGCGGCGCACGATAATGGAGCGAGAAGCTTCCAAAACCGCGAATTTCAATTCGTTCGCCGGACGCCAGAATGTCCGACATGTATTCCAGTAACAATTTAACCGCCAGCTCAACATCGCGCATGGGCAGTTGGTTCTGTTTTTCAGTGATATATTCTATAAGTTCAGATTTGGTCATGGCCTGTACTCTTAGGAAGATAAAATCAGGCAAAAACTTACTGCGCGTAAATCACTTACTTTATAACTTAAAAAACTCGCTAACTCTATAAAAATAAAGGCTTTTTTGATTTTTTATCGATTGCCTGAACGGTAAACCTGAAAACAACGGCTGCCGGATGGCAGCCGTTGATTCATCAAAGATTACTCTTTGCTTTGCATTTGCGCCTTGATCAAGTCACCCAGAGTAGTCGGGGCAGCTTGCTCAGCTTGCTTGTTGCTGTGCTCTTTGATGGCTGATTTCTCGTCATCAACGTCTTTGGATTTGATAGACAGGCTGATGCTGCGATTCTTGCGGTCAACTGCAATAATCTTGGCTTCAACTTCGTCACCAACTTTAAGAACGTTGCGCGCGTCTTCAACTTTCTCGCGGCTCAGCTCAGAGGCTTTCAGTACAGCTTCAACGTCTGCAGCCAGGGTCACAACAGCAGCCTTGGCTTCAACTTCTTTAACGGTACCTTTAACGATGGCGCCTTTGTCATTCTCGGTTACGTACTCAGAGAAGGGATCGGCTTCCAGCTGCTTGATACCCAGGGAAATGCGCTCGCGCTCCGGGTCGATAGCCAGCACAACGGTTTCCAGCTCGTCGCCTTTCTTGTACTTGCGTACAGCTTCTTCGCCAGCTTCGTGCCAGGAGATGTCGGACAGGTGAACCAGACCATCAATGCCACCTTCCAGACCGATGAAGATACCGAAATCAGTGATGGACTTGATTTTGCCGGTGATCTTGTCGCCTTTGGCGCAGGTACGGGCAAACGCATCCCATGGGTTTTCCTGACATTGCTTCAGGCCCAGAGAGATACGACGACGTTCTTCGTCGATATCCAGAACCATAACTTCGATTTCATCACCCAGTTGAACAACTTTGGACGGGTGGATGTTCTTGTTGGTCCAGTCCATTTCAGATACGTGGATCAGACCTTCAACGCCCTCTTCCAGCTCAGCGAAGCAGCCGTAGTCGGTCAGGTTGGTAACCTTGGCTTTAACGCGTGCACCTTCCGGATAGCGCTTGGTGATTTGAATCCATGGATCTTCGCCCAGTTGCTTGAGGCCCAGAGATACACGGTTACGCTCACGGTCGAACTTGAGTACTTTTACTTCAATTTCGTCGCCAACATTCACGATTTCGCCCGGATGCTTGATACGCTTCCACGCCATGTCAGTGATGTGCAGCAGACCGTCTACACCGCCCAGATCCACGAATGCACCGTAGTCAGTGAGGTTTTTAACGATACCTTTAACAGCCTGACCTTCCTGCAGAGTGGACAGCAGTTCATCACGCTCAGCGGAGTTGGCTTGTTCCAGAACAGCGCGACGGGAAACAACGACGTTGTTACGCTTCTGATCCAGTTTGATAACTTTGAATTCCAGCTCTTTACCTTCGAGGTGGGTAGTTTCGCGTACTGGGCGAACGTCTACCAGAGAGCCCGGGAGGAAGGCACGGATGCTGGCCACGTCAACAGTGAAACCACCTTTGACCTTGCCATTGATAACACCCTTGATAACTTCATCAGCGCTGTGAGCGGCTTCGAGGATTTTCCAGGCTTCAGCGCGCTTGGCTTTTTCGCGGGACAGACGGGTTTCACCGAAACCGTCTTCTACACTTTCCAGAGCAACCTGAACTTCGTCACCGATCTGCAGGTTGAGCTCGCCTAATTCGTTGCGGAACTGCTCGGCGGGGATAACGCCTTCTGACTTGAGGCCGGCGTGAACAGTCACCCAGTCCTTGTCGATGTCAATCACTACACCGGTAACGATGGTGCCCGGCACCATATCAACGGTTTTCAAACTCTCTTCAAATAACTCAGCAAAACTTTCGCTCATGCTCATGGGTGTACCTATAAAATGACCCAGAGTCCGCTATTTATAAGGCTATAAACGGCCAAACCCTGCGATTACCGTACTGCCAGTTGTACGGGCCAGTTAATGATCGACATTGAGGACCTGATAGCTGGCGCCAGCCGCTCAATGTCACTGCCAGTAATGGGTGAATGTTTGACGATTTACACATGTTCCAGCAAGCGGCGCAGGCTAGCAGATCCACCCTTGCAGATCAAGCGGTTATGGGGGTTTGGGCGGGGTTGGGGGTTGGGCGGAGATGGGTGTCGGGTTACGCTTCGCTAACCCGACCTACGTCGGAGGATTGGGCGGGGGTGTCGGATTACGCCTGCGGCTAATCCGACCTACTTTGGTGGAGATCGCGTAACCCGACAATCATTTACGGAGGCCTTTGAGCCCTGCATCGTAGGTCGGATTAGCGCAGCGTAATCCGACACATCCCACATTGAAATCCGACACACCCACCATCCCGTCAACGTGTGGCTTTTTGCATCATTTCCATGAGGGAGGCTTCGGCGCGGGAGAGGCCGCAGCGGCGGGCTACTTCTTCGCTGCTGAGGCCCATTTTGAAAAGCTGTGCTGCCTCGGCATAAGGCTGGAATTCTTCGTCGTTGGTGTAATCAATCCGAGGCTTCTGGGCCTCGTTCTGCAAACGTTTTTCCATTGCCAGCAGGCGCTGCCCGACGCCGACCGAGCCGGTGTTGGCGATGGAGATATCCCGGAGCAGGCGCTGGTAGAGCTTGTCCGTTGCTTCGGCCTGACGACGCAGGCGAATTAGGCTGTAGGAGGCTACCGCCAGGGCAACAAGGCTCAGGATCAGACTCAGGATTAAACCTGCTTCCAAAAGTGATATCACCATCTGCCTGAGCCTCCGCTAGCCACCTGCCCTACAGATCTTCCAGTTCTGACCATTCTTCACTGCTGAGCAGCTTGTTCAGGTCGATCAGGATCAACAATTCGTCATTCTTGTGGCACACGCCCTGGATGAACTTAGCGCTTTCTTCATTACCCACATTCGGAGCCATTTCAATCTCGGACTGACGCAGGTAAACCACTTCCGCCACGCTGTCCACGAGGATGCCGATAACGTGTTTTTCGGTTTCGATGATCACGATACGGGTGTTGTCTGTGATCTCTCCGCCTTGCAGGTTGAAGCGGTGACGGGTATCGATCACTGTCACCACATTGCCGCGCAGATTGATAATACCCAGCACATAAGACGGCGCTCCGGGCACCGGGGCAATCTCGGAATAGCGCAGCACTTCCTGCACCTGCATCACGTTGATGCCGTAGGTTTCCCCCTCGAGTCGGAAGGTCACCCACTGCAGAACCGGATCATCAGTGCTTTTGTTGATCACGTTATTGGTTGTTGCCATCTCACTGTCCTCTTGTTGCGCCCCGCAGGCGCCCATGCATGTTCATAAACTATAGCTAATGACGAATTTTACGCCATTCCGCCCATCGTGCGGATAGAGCCATTGGAGCGAGCCTTAATGTGGTTTGACCGATGACTTGCCCCCGGGAGAATTCCTGTCCGCATCAATCAGCATCTGACCGACCATGGGAATATCGAGCAGCGCGCACATATGATCTTTGACAGTGCCAGCCAGCCACGGCCGTTTGGTGCGTTCCGTCCGCCATTTCACATCCGTGGGCTTCAAGGTGATGGGCTGGTTAACCGAATCGACCGCCAGCCCCCAGGGGACTCCATCAATGGAAATAACATACTTCGCTGTCTTTACGAAGTTTTCATCGTAGCGCTCGGGCATCACAAACCTGGCGGTATTAACCGTGCGGATTTTGCCGGTCGGGCTTGGCAGCAAACCCATAAACCAGTCTGCCTGGCCAAACAGTGGTGTCAGTTCATCCGTCAGCGGTTGAATCTGGCCCAGTGCGATAAGCGGTACCGCGAGTGTCAAACCGGAAACCTGAAACAGCAGTACATCAAAATCTTTCTGCGCCCAGACGGGTCGACCGTTAGCGGCCCAGGCGAGTCCTTCCACAGTATAGTGGCTTTCCTCGAGCTTGCCCGGCTCCGGCTCTTCTGCTTCCGGCTCAAGATCAGGCGCAGTGACCACGGGCGCCGGCTCGGGCGGCACGGCAACTGCTTCGGGCGCAGCAACCGTTTCGAGAGCTGGTGCCGGAATTTCCCATTCCTGGATTTCGGCTACCGGAGCAGCTACCTCCGGTTCCGGTGCCGCGATGATTTTTGGCTGGGCACTCTGCAGCAGCTTTTCCAGCTTCTGCTGTTGAACCGGGTCCGGCTCGGCGTATTGGATGGCCGGCTGATCATCTTCGGCAAGCAGTTCTTCGAAATAATGCTGCAACGCTTCCTGCGGCGAATACTTCTGGCTCATCGCATGCCTCCCTGCATCTGGGACGCTGCCGGAGCTGAAGAATCAGCAAGCCATTTCTGCAACCATTTATACAGTGAACGATAGGCCTCAACACCCCGGGACGTTGCATCAAACAGGTGTGGCGGCACACCGGCCTTGCTGGCATCACGGAATTTGGTATCGACGGGAATATGACCGGCCCAGACCTGTTCCGGATAGCTGTTGCGGATCGTGCGCAGGCTGGTTACGGATGCCTGGGTACGACGGTCGTACATCACCGGAACGATGGAATATTCGAGCGCTTTCTTGCGCGACTTACTCATCATCTGCAGAGTATTCACCATCCGCTCAAGTCCTTTGATGGCAAGAAACTCTGTCTGCACCGGGATCACCAGATGCTGACAGGCAGCCAGTGCGTTCACCATCAGCACCCCGAGCAACGGCGGTGTGTCGATGACGGCGAGATCATAGTCATCGTATACCTGCGCCAGCGAGCGGGAGATCACCAGCCCCATTCCATCCTGTCCGATGGATTGGCGCTCCAGTGTCACCAGTGCAGTGGCGGAAGGCAGAACATCAATGTTGGGAAAAGCAGTTGGCTGAATCAGTGACTTCACCAAAGCCGCCGACAAATTACCGCGCTCCTGAAACAGGGTGAAGGCGTTGCGATTGCCAGCGTCGGGATCTTGACGAAAATAGCTGCTCAGTGAGCCATGCGGATCGAGGTCCAACAGCAACACACGACGGCCCTGCTCGGCCGCCAAACCGCCGAGAGCCACTGTGGTCGTGGTCTTGCCGACACCACCTTTCTGATTGGCTATGGTTAACACGCGCAAGCTGAATGATCCTCGTCAACGTCAATCGTTGTTCGTTTTATGTCTTGTCATACAGCTGAAGCAAAGACTATGCCGTTGCATCTTCAATGCAACGGGTGCGGCCAGGGGTTCACCAGACATCAGCGGGCTCCTGCCGACCCGTTCTCGGTCGACGGATTCGATGGCGTTCCTGTCGCAGCGGGTGCTGGCCGTGTCCGTTCAATCTGTTGATTGACAGTAGCTCCCGGCCGTTCCATCTTGCGTCGCGCAATCATCAGCGCAACACGACGGTTCTGCGCGCGACCGTCAGGATGTTCATTGCTCGCCACTGGCTGAAACTCGCCGTAGCCAACGGCTGACAATCGCTGCGGTGCCACACCGCGGGCCGCCAGCAGTTTGACAATGGCCGTTGCGCGGGCAGACGACAGTTCCCAGTTGCTTGGGTAACGCGGATTGCTGATCGGAATATTATCGGTGAAGCCTTCCACCTGAATCGGATTAGGATAATTCTTGAGGATGCTGCCGATCTCATCAAAGATAGCCTGAGCCTGCAGGCTGGGCTCGGCACCGCCGGAGGCAAACAGGATGCTGTCTCTCAGCTCGATCTGCAGCCACAATTCATTGCTCGTTACCGACACCAGTTCGTCGTTAATCAGATCTGCGAAACGCTCGTTAAATAAAGAAGAAATTTCTTCCAGCTGATCCACGGGAAGCGGTTCTGGCGTACTGCTGCTGTTGGGCGTTATATCAATCGCGCTGGGAGCGGGACTGAGCGCGGGCTCGCCCACCTGAATCGGGTTGATGACTTTGCGGGTGGGATTACTGGAGGTGGTGTCCGGCGTTACCTGTCGCGAATTAAAGGCGTGCTCAAAGGTTTCGGACAAGACGCGGTACTTGCTCTGGTTGACCTGGGAGATGGAGTACATCACCACAAAAAACGCAAACAACAGGGTAATGAAGTCGGCGTAGGAAACCAGCCAACGTTCCTGATTAACATGTACCTCTGCACGTCTGCGGCGGATCATTAATGCAAATAACCGTTGAGTTTCATTTCAATTGAGCGGGGATTTTCTCCATCGGCGAGGGAGATAATGCCTTCGATCATGAGTTCGCGATATTGCGACCGCTCGTTGATACACATGCGCAATTTATTGGCGATGGGAATAAACAGCAGGTTCGCCAGCGCAACACCGTAAATCGTTGCAACAAAAGCGACAGCGATGCCCGGCCCCAGCTGTTCGGGATCGGCAAGGTTACGCATCACGTGAATCAATCCCATCACCGCTCCGATGATGCCGATGGTCGGCGCATAACCGCCCATGCTTTCAAAAAACTTGATGGCGTCCAGGTCGCGCTGCTCATCAATAATAAGCTCGGACTCCATAACGCGCCGGATCATCTCCGGCTCGCTGCCGTCCACCAGCAACTGCAGACCTTTACGGGCAAAGCGATCTTTTTCTGCATCGGCAATATGCTCCAGTCCCAGCAGACCTTCTTTGCGCGCGGCGTGCGCCCAGCGCACGAGTTTGGCGATGCCTTCTTTAAAGGGATTCTGCGGCGGCATGATGACCCAGGGCAGAATCTTCCACGCACGGATCAAACTGTTTTTAGGCGTCTGCAATATTGCGGCACCGAAGGTACCGCCGATTACGATCAACGCCGCCGGTCCGTTAAGCAGCGACTGGATCGAGCCGCCTTCAATAAAATTTCCACCGATCAGCGCGGCAAAGCCGATGATCACACCGAGAATACTGAGCACATCCACGCTACATCACCTCGCGAACCAGTCGTGGGCCGATGTCTTTCAGACTCAGCACCTTATCCGTTAACTGCGCCTTGGCCACCGCCGCCGGCATTCCGTAGATCACACAACTGGCTTCATCCTGGGACCAGATGGATGAACCGGCCTGCTTCAGCATGCGCGCCCCATTACAGCCGTCGGCGCCCATGCCGGTTAATACAATACCCAGCACTCTGTCACCAAAGGTGTTAGCTGCTGAGCCAAAGGTAATATCCAGAGAGGGCTTGTAATTCACCCGGTCGTCATCCGGCAGAATTCTGACACTCATGCTGTTGCGTTTATCCAGCATCATCTGCTTACCGCCGGGCGCAAGCAATGCGAGACCCGGTCGTAATACATCGCCATCCACAGCTTCGCGTACCTGAATTTTGCATTGCCGATTCAACCGCTCTGCAAAGGCTTTGGTGAAGTTTTCCGGCATATGCTGGACCAGCAGAATGGGTAAAGGAAAATTTGACGGTAAGGCCGTCAGCACTTCGTTCAAGGCAACCGGCCCACCGGTGGAAGCACCGATCACCAGCAGCTTGGGCTTTTTCTTCAGGGTGTAGTTGTCGGTTGTTGCCGTGGAGGTTTTTGGCGCGGGCGCAGCAGGCTTTGGCGTTGCTACAGGCGCAGCGGGTGCAGGCCGGGGCGTTTGCGTGCGAACAGGCAGACTTGCTGCGGCGCCGGAACGATAACCGGAACGGCCCAGCGTCAGCAGGCGCTCGTGCAGTTTTTCTTTCAGTGCGCTGGAGTTGCGTGAGACTTCCGCAAAATCCTTGGGCATGAAATCCATGGCTCCCGCTGCCAGCGCATCAAGCGTAATACGTGCGCCTTCGTAGGTGAGCGAGGAAAACATCAGGATAGGGACAGGACGCTGCGCCATGATGTGCTTGACGGCAGTAACGCCGTCCATCACCGGCATCTCAAAATCCATGGTGATGATATCCGGCCGCAGTTCCGCTGCTTTTTCTACAGCTTCGCGGCCGTTGCTGGCGATACCAACCACCTGCAGTTCTGGGTGCTGCCCAATAATATCCTTCAACCGAAGCTGAAAGAAATTCGAGTCATCGACAATCAGCACCCTCAATGGCATGAACAATACTCCGCAACGTCTTACTGTAAAACAGCATCCGTTGCATAACTAAAAGTTGTTGGATATCAGCGGGACTTAATTGTGTCCCCAGGAACTGGTACCGCGCGCATAGCGCCGCAACAATCCGGGCACATCGAGGATCAGGGCGATGGTGCCGTCACCGGTAATGGTCGCACCGGCCATACCCGGCGTGCCGTGAAGCATCTTGCCCAGTGGCTTGATCACCACCTCTTCCTGACCGATCAGTTGATCCACCACAAAACCGACACGACGGGTACCGACACTGACGATAACAACGTGAGCTTCGTCCTGCAGACGCTCGCTCTCTGTGCCTTTGACGAGCCACTGTTTCAGATGGAACAGCGGTATGGCCTGATCACGGATGGCAATGCATTCCTGACCGTCCACCACGTGGCTCTTGCGCAGATCCATATGGAAAATTTCGTTCACGTTGGCCAGCGGCAGAGCGAATGTCTGCTGGCCGAGCATGATCATCAGGGTCGGCATGATCGCGAGGGTCAGCGGCACTTTGATAACCAGGCGAGTGCCCTTGCCAATGGCCGACTGGATTTCAACACTGCCGTTGAGCTGGGAAATCTTGGTCTTTACCACATCCATGCCGACACCACGGCCGGACACATCGGAAATTTCTTTCTTGGTAGAGAAGCCCGGTGCAAAGATCAGGTTGAACGCTTCGGTGTCCGACAGGCGATTGGCGGTATCTTCGTCAAACATGCCTCGCTCGACCGCGATGCGACGCAGTTTCACGGGGTCCATACCGGCACCATCGTCGGTGATGGACAGGAGAATATGATCGCCCTCCTGCTCGGCGGACAATATGATCTGCCCTACCCGCGGTTTGCCATTGGCTTCGCGCACATCCGGCAGTTCAATACCGTGATCGACAGAGTTACGCACCAGGTGCACCAGCGGATCGGCCAGCGCTTCTACCAGGTTTTTATCCAGATCCGTGTCTTCACCGACCAGATCCAGATTGATTTCTTTTTTCAGGTTGCGCGCCAGATCGCGCACCACACGCGGAAAACGACCAAACACTTTTTTGATCGGCTGCATGCGGGTTTTCATTACCGACATCTGCAAATCCGCAGTGACTACATCGAGGTTGGCCACAGCTTTTGCGAGGGCTTCATCCTGAGAGCCTGCACCGAGACGCACCAGACGGTTACGTACCAGCACCAGTTCCCCCACCATGTTCATGATGTCATCCAGACGCTGGGTGTCCACGCGTACAGTGGTTTCCACAGCCGGCGCAACGTTGCTGGATTCTTTTTCAGCCGTTGCTACCGGCTTGAGCACTTTGGCAGGTTCACTTTTTTGCGGAGCCGGGGCTGAGGCAGGTTTGCTGGCCGGAACCGCTGCAGCCGGGGCGACAATCGGCTCTGCAGGTTTAGCAGAAGGTGCTTTGCCCTTGCCGTGCAGTTGATCCAGCAGCGCTTCAAATTCGTCTTCGGTAATCAGGTCGGAACTACCCGCTGCGTTATCCGTTTTGGGCGCAGAGTTCTCCGCACCGGCAGGCGCTGTCTTGGCGCTGGCTGGACCCTTGCCTTTACCGTGCAGCTGATCCAGCAGTGCTTCGAATTCGTCGTCAGTGATATCGTCGCTGGCTGACGCATTAGCGGGGGTTGCCACAGGCTGGCTTCCGCCGGCCGGGCCTTTGCCTTTGCCGTGCAGTTGATCCAGCAGCGCTTCAAATTCGTCGTCGGTAATATCGTCAGATGCTGCTGCAGCCGGTGCCGGCGTGGCCGACGGATTATCGTCAGCGATGGCATTCAGCAGTTCTTCAAATTCCTGATCAGTAATATCGCCGTGCGTGACTTCTTCCGGCTGTGCTGTTTCGGGCTGTGCGACTTCGGCCGGGACATTGTCCGCTTCCGCGAGATCAGCGCAGGACACCAGACGTTCAAGTGCAGCGATCAAAGCCGGATCTACCGGCGGCAGTTCTTCACGCTGGGAAACCAGCTCGAACTGCTGGTTGACGGCATCCAGCGCCTGCAGCACCACGTCCATCAATTCGGGCGTGACAGTGCGTTTACCATTGCGCAGGATGTCGAACAGATTTTCGGTCACGTGGCAGCAATCAACCATGGGGGTCAATTGCAAAAAGCCCGCACCGCCTTTGACGGTATGGAATCCGCGAAAGATCGCGTTCAATAAATTGTTATCGTCCGGACGTTGTTCCAAGTCGACCAATTGTTGCGAGAGGCGCTCCAAAATCTCGCCGGCTTCCACCAGGAAGTCCTGAAGAATGTCCTCGTCGTCACCAAAACTCATTCATCAACCCTCTGCAACTTGAGTTGCACGACTCAAGTTAAAAACCCAGACTCGACAATAAGTCATCAACTTCATCTTGCCCGGAAACGACATCCGCACGAACGGCGGCATTAATCTGCGGCCCTTCTGCTTCAGTTTTCCGTTTACGCAGCAAGGCTTCCTGTGTGGTCATATCGGCATCGGAAGCCAAACCTGTAATTTCTTCTACCTGTCCGGCGATACGCACCAGACTGACAAGGTCCTGTTCCACATCACTGATCAGACCGATCACGCGCTTCAGCACCTGTCCGGTGAGATCCTGGAAGCCCTGTTCGAGGATAATTTCCTGTAAATTCCGCCCCAGCTGCTCGGTGCCAACAGCCATCTGGGCCAGGAATTCGTCCATTCGCCCGTAGAGCGTGCGGAATTCTGCCGGGGTCATCTCGCGGCGCTTCAGGCGCGCCCACTGGTCGCGCAGCGCGCTGGCTTCCTGACCGAGATTCATGGCGATGGGGGCTGCTTCTTCCACCATATCCATGGTTTTCTCGGCCGCTTTCTGGGTCAGCTCGATAACGTAATTTAAACGGTTGGATGCATCACGGATTTCCGAAGATTCTATCTTCGGTGGTTCTTTGCTCAGGTCGGCATCAACATGGAAGTTAACAATCGCGTTATGCAGGGCGCGTGTCAGATGGCCGACAGATTGAAAGATATGTCGATCCCGGGCCTCCAGCATGGCGTGAATTAATTGCGAAGCATCTTCAAAGCGATTCTCCTGCAATTTTTCGGTTAATAATTTCGCGCACTCTTTCAACTCGGAAATAAATTCTTCATTTTGGTGCAGCTGAATTTCGGAAGCCATCACAACGCCTTTTTGTTTACCCGCATTGTCTACCCAATCCTGTTGCGTTGTGTCAATTAACCGACACGCTCGAAGATCTTTTCAATTTTCTCTTTCAATGCCTGGGCGGTGAAGGGTTTCACCACATAGCCATTAACCCCTGCCTGGGCCGCTTCGATGATCTGATCGCGCTTGGCTTCAGCAGTCACCATCAATACCGGCAAGGAAGACAGTTTTTCGTCGGCACGCACGGCGCGCAGCAGGTCGATGCCGCTCATACCGGGCATGTTCCAGTCAGTCACCAGAAAATCGTAATCGCCGCTGCGCAGCATCGGCAGCGCGGTAACCCCGTCATCAGCTTCATGGGTGTTGGAAAACCCCAGATCTCTGAGCAGATTTTTGATAATCCGTCGCATGGTCGAAAAATCATCGACAATCAGGATTTTCATGTTCTTATCCAATGCAACCTCCGTCTACCCATGGCGGGAATTTCATTTACTTGTAGTCTAGTCGCTGTTAGTCCAGTAGCCAGTTTTTCACAGGTTTTCTGTCAGCCGGTCTGATCTCTGCAGCGGGTCCGTTATGCGGCGCGCCAAAGTACCGGCAAAATATCCAGGGGTCAATCGCTGCTGCGCCACTCAGCGAGGCGGGCGCGCAGCCGCAATGCGGCCTGGCTGTGGATCTGGCTGACCCGGGATTCACTTACACCCAGCACCTGCCCTATCTCTTTCAGGTTCAGTTCTTCGTCGTAATAAAGTGCAAGGACCAGACGTTCGCGTTCAGGTAATTGTGTTATCGCCTGCGCAAGCGATCGCTTTAGGGCATCCCGTTGAATTCCTTCGAGAGGACTGGCGAAGGCGCTGCTGGATTCACTTGCATCAATATTGCTGTCTTCTTCGCCAAAGGTTTCTTCATAGCTGAACAGCCGGCTGCAACTGGAGTCCTGCAGCATGGCGAAATATTCCTCAACCGGGATGCCCAGCTCTTCCGCTACTTCGCTGTCACGCGCGTCGCGACCGGTACGCGCTTCTACGGTACGGATGGCCTGAGCGATCAGACGGGAGTTGCGGTGGACCGAGCGAGGCGCCCAGTCACCACGGCGCATCTCATCGACGATAGCGCCGCGGATACGGATACCGGCGTAGGTTTCAAAACTGGCTCCGCGCGATGCGTCATATTTCTGCGCAGCTTCCAGCAGGCCGATCATGCCGGCCTGGATCAGATCATCCACCTGCACACAGGCAGGCATGCGCACCATCATGTGGTAAGCGATGCGCTTGACCAGCGGCGCGTAATCTTCAATGCAGATCTGACTCGCGGGTTGCTTCGTTGTGTCGTACATGGCTAGTCCATCAACTGCGCCCATACAGGTTACCTTCGATCACCACATGCCGGAGGTCGCGCTGCGCGAGTTGGCAGCAAGCAACAGACGTTCAACAAAAAATTCCAGCCGTCCGGTAGGAGCACTGGGCAAGGGCCATTGGTCTACCACTTTGGCCAGGTTACGAATAGCGACTGAGGCTTTGCTGCTGGGAGCAAACTCCAGCAGCGCTTTCTGCTTCTGTACCGCCTTGCGCACGTTTTCATCAAAGGGAATGTGCCCCAGGTATTGCAGGGTCACGTCCAGAAACTTCTCACACGCGTTGTTCAGTTTAGTAAACATATGGCGACCTTCCTGGGGCGTGCGCGTCATATTTGCCACGACCCGGAAGCGCTGCATGTCGTACTCTTTATTCAGCAGCTTGATCAGCGCGTAAGCATCGGTAATAGATGAAGGCTCATCACACACCACAATCAGCACTTCGTTGGCTGCCCGGACAAAACTGACCACGGTATCGGAGATGCCCGCCGCAGTATCGATCACCAGGACATCTACCTGATCACTTAATTCATTGAAGGCATTGATCAGCCCGGCGTGCTCTGACGGGCTGAGGGCGGCCATATGCTGTACGCCGGACGATGCCGGGACAATCTTGAGCCCCTGGGGGCCATTCACCAGCACATCGCGCAGGCTGTGGGTGCCGGCCAGCACATCGGCCAGGGTATGAGTGGCTTTAAGGCCAAGCAGGACGTCGATGTTGGCCAGACCGAGGTCCGCATCCAGCAGGACCACCCGCCGGCGCAGTTCAGCCAGAGCAATGCTGAGGTTGACTGAGATATTGCTCTTGCCTACCCCGCCCTTGCCGCCGGAAACTGCAATGACTTGTACAGGACGCATTTGACTCATGAGTCGGGAAACTCCGGGGTTCTGCTGTTGTGGTTAATCTTTGTACTGTCAGTCATGCTGTTGGGCGCTCTGTGCTGCTCCGGGTGCTCGCAGTGAACAACAGTATAGTTATTTCTATCCAGCCTGGCGCATAAATTACCAATATTCACACTAAAAGCTGGCTTTATGGGTGAATCGCTCGTTCACTGGTCTGTTGACGCAGCATGGCTGCCGCTTTTGACACCAGCTGATGGCCCCGGGCGACCTGGATATCCCGGGGAATATCCTGGCCATCGGTAGTATAGGCCACGGGTAAACGGTTCTGCATGACGACACCCAGGGCCTCGCCCATGCTCGCGGTTTCGTCCAGCTTGGTCAGTACACAGCCTTTAAGGCCCACCGATCCATAGGCATGGATGGAGGCTTTCAGCATCTGCTGCTGGCTGTTGGTAGAGAGCACCAGATAGCTTTTAATCTGCGGCTGATCAGCCAGCGCCTTCAATTGCGCTTTGAGATGGGGATCGCCATGGCGGAAACCCGCCGTATCAATCAATACCAGTGAATAACGACGCAGGCTGTGCAGGACCTGTTCAAGAGTGTTGTTTTCGTCCACGACCTTCACCGGCACCCGCAGGATGCGACCAAAGGAACGCAGTTGGTCGTGGGCTGCAATCCGGTAGGTATCCGTCGTCACCAGCGCCACCTGGTCGGCACCATGCTGCAGGACGTAGCGCGCTGCCAGCTTGCCGATGGTGGTGGTCTTACCGACACCGGTCGGGCCGACAAAGGCAAAGACACCGCCCTGATCAACAATATCTTTTCCGATAACCGGCATCTGGTGCGCCAGGTTGGCCAGCGCATCAGACCAGGCGGACGCCAGCTTGCGTGTCGGCTTGCAGCTGTTGAGTACTTTGTTTACTACGTCATCCGGCAAGCCAATCCGCTCGAGGCGGCGACCAATGCTGGACAGGACGGGCGAACCCTGAGGTGCCGGCGTGCCGCCCATCATACGATCCAGCTGTTGTTCCAGCAGGAAGCGCATATCGGCCAGCTCGGCCTGCAGTTCGGACAATTGAATCTGTTCCTGCTGAACGACCGGCTCGGGCTGAACCGGGGATTCGCGCAGAGGCAGCTCACGGGCCGGAGCCTGACGGGGAGCGCTGACTGGCGCAGGTTCGTCGTCCATCAGTGAATAACGCTCGGCAGCGGTCATACGCGGGCGCACCGGTACAATGGATTCTGCAGACGGCGCAACCGGCGCATGACGGGGAATGGCGGCGTTGACCTTGGGCTGCCCGGCCAGCAGGAATTCTTTTGCGGACTCTTCCGCCTGACGGCTCGCCAGCATGCGTTGACGGGCACGCTCGATCTCATCCGCCAGTTCTTTGCCGGTCTTGCCGGACGCCGGGCCACGGGCGGTGCTGGTCAGGCTCTTGAACGCACCGAAGATATCTTCCGCCGGAGCCGCTACAGGTTCCGGGGGAGCGACACGGGTGGGCGCAGCGGCCTGTGGCGTAACTTGGGGAATGGGCTGAGGCGCGGGTTCGTTGGCCAGCGTCGTCAAAATTTCCACACCCTCGGGCGTGCGGTTACTGGAGAGAATGATGGCATCCGGCCCCAGCGCCTGGCGGACCAGCTCTAACGCACGACGCATATCTGCAGCAACGAAACGTTTGACTTGCATAATTCTTCTCCTCGCTCGCCTGATGAGCGGTTAACTACTTTCTGTCGGCGCCGACGGTGGCGTCGATAGTGATTTGCTTGTTGTCAGGTATCTCGGTGTAAGCCAGAACCCGCATATCCGGCACACTGTGGCGTACGAAGCGCGACAACATCATCCGCAGGGGAGCGGCTACCAGTAAAACCAGCGGTTTACCGGCTATCTCCTGCTTCTGCGCTGCCATGACCAGCGACTGCTGCAAGCGCTCGGCCAGTCCGGGCTCGATGAACGCACTGTCATCGGCGCCGGCTTTTTGTGCCTGTTGTACGGTACTCAGCAATAACTGTTCCAACGCAGGCTCAAGCGTAATAACCGGTATGTTTTGCTCGGCTCCCACGATGTTTTGCACGATTTGACGGGCCAGAGCCACCCGCGCCAGCGCGGTCAAAGCGGCGGGATCTTGACTCTTCCCACCACTGGCCGCCAAGGCTTCGGCGATGGAGCGGATGTCGCGGATCGGCACCCGTTCACGCAGGAGGTTCTGCAGCACTTTGAGCAATACATTCAGGTTGATGGTATTGGGCACCAGCTCTTCCACCAGCTTGGGCGAGGTTTTGGCCAGCATGTCCAGCAGCTTCTGGACGTCTTCATGACCGAGCAGCTCGTGGGTGTGCTGCTGCAGGATCTGATTAAGGTGAGTAGCCACCACGGTGCTGGCATCCACCACGGTATAGCCCAGGGTCTGGGCCTGCTCTTTCTGACCCGCATTGATCCACACTGCATCCAGACCGAATGCCGGATCTTTGGTGGTGATACCGTCAAGATTGCCGAAGACCTGCCCGGGGTTGATGGCCAGCTCGCGGTCGGGGTAGACCTCGGCTTCTGCCACGGCTACGCCCATCAGGCTGATGCGATAGCCGTTGGGCAACAGGTCCAGGTTGTCACGAATGTGAACCGTAGGAATCAGGAAGCCCATCTCCTGGGACAGCTTTTTGCGGACACCTTTGATCCGGCCGAGCAGCTCGCCGCCCTGGTTCTTGTCCACCATGGGGATCAGGCGATAGCCCACTTCCAGGCCGATAACGTCTACCGGCTGCACGTCATCCCAGCCCACCTCGGTAGGTTCAGCGCCGGCCGGTAATGAAGCAACCGGGCGCGCAGCCGCAGGTGCTCCGCCACCGGCGGCTGGTGCCATGGCGGCATCGCTGCCCGCCCGGGCGCCGGAGGGAATAAAAGTATTGTCTTCCACTGGCGTCGGCTGCTGGCGTTTCCAGTAAATGAAATAAGCCAGGCCACCGGCCAGCAGGCCCAGCCCCATAAACGCCAGGTGCGGCATGCCGGGGATGGAACCCATGAGGAACAGAATAGCGGCGGCAATCGCCAGAGCCTTGGGCGAGGCAAACATCTGGCCGGTAATCTGCGCGCCCATATCCTGGGCGGTGTTGACGCGGGTTACCAGGATTGCCGCAGCTACTGAGAGCAGCAACGAGGGAATCTGCGCGACCAGACCGTCGCCGATCGTCAATAGTACGTAAATCTCCATCGCCTGACTGAAGGCCAGCTCGTGCTGGATCATGCCGATGATCAGGCCGCCGATGATCGTAATCACCATGATCAGGATGCCGGCGATGGCGTCACCGCGCACGAATTTGCTCGCACCGTCCATCGCACCGTAGAAATCAGCCTCCGAGGCCACTTCTTTACGGCGGGTGCGCGCCTCGTCCTGATCAATCAGGCCGGCGTTAAGGTCCGCGTCGATAGCCATCTGCTTACCGGGCATGGCGTCCAGGGTAAACCGGGCACTCACCTCAGAAATCCGTCCGGCACCCTTGGTTACTACCACGAAGTTGATGATCATCAGAATCAGGAACACCACGATACCCACGGCGTAGTTCCCGCCGATCACTACCTCGCCGAAGGCCTGGATCACCTTCCCCGCCGCCCCGCTGCCTTCCTGCCCGTTCAGCAGAATAACGCGGGTAGAGGCCACGTTCAGCGACAGGCGCAACAGGGTGGCCACCAGCAGAATTGTCGGGAAGGCCGCGAAGTCCAAGGGCCGTAAGGCATAGATGGTGACCATCAGGACCACGATGGAGAGCGCGATATTGAAGGTAAAGAACGCGTCCAGCAGGAAGGCCGGCATCGGCAGGATGATCATTGCCAGCAGCATCAGCAGCAGAACGGGAACCCCCAGACTGCCACGCCCCAGGCCACGTAATTGACCCAAAGCCGCCTTTGGATCGGTTATGCGCAACTGACTGAGAGAAGGAAATGCCATATGTACGGATTCTTGACGGTTATAAGCGTTTGGTGGCTTTATCGCAAAAAGCGTACCGATATTAAGAATGCCGCTGAAAGTCTGATATCGGGACCAGCGGCAGCCAGTCCCTCCCCTTGTCGCCCCCGGTTCTCTCCACTGCTTTCAGCCCGGGTTCAGCTTCAGCCGGTAGGCTTCAAGGATGCGGATTGTTACCTGTTGCAGGTTCGCGAAAAAATTTACGAAGGCCGGCGGAGAAAAATGCAAATTGTCCTTGCGGTATGAACAGAAAGCGTAATAAATTTCAACTCATCACCACCCGAGCAAATTCGCTGTCGCGGTTTGTTCGACCTTTTCTCTTACTTAAAAAAATAAAAATTTTTTTAACAAACATTGGCTCAGTTTTTGATACCAAAACATGATGAGCACTCGTGTTGATCGTTCAGCAACTTTTCTTATATTTATAACGTGACAGGACTTTTTACGACTATGCTTAAACCAGAGCTTTGAGTTGTTGTCTCAAAAGCTGCGATTGCCATCCGCTGGAGGGATCTACTCTGAGCAGTTGCGAACCCTATCGCTAACCAGAGGTAAGTTATGAGCCTTTTCAATCATTACCGCGAGCGTTATGACAGCACCCAGCAGGAAGAAATGTCGATCAAGGAATATCTGGAGCTCTGCAAATCTGATCCCAGTGTCTATGCCAGTGCCGCCGAACGCATGTTGATGGCGATCGGTGAGCCGGAGATGGTAGATACCTCGCAAGACCCTCGCCTGAGCCGCATCTTCTCCAACAAAATTATCAAGCGATACAAGGCCTTCAGCGAGTTTTACGGAATGGAGGAATGCATACAGCAGATAGTGTCTTTCTTCCGCCACGCGGCCCAGGGGTTGGAAGAGAAGAAGCAGATACTTTATCTGCTGGGGCCAGTAGGCGGAGGCAAGTCTTCGCTGGCAGAAATGCTCAAAACGCTGATGGAGAAGATGCCCATCTACTGCATTAAAGGCTCACCGGTTTTTGAATCACCCCTGGGTTTGTTCAGCCCTGAAGAAGACGGGCATATTCTTGAAGAAGATTACGGCATTCCACGCCGTTATATTAAAACCATTATGTCACCCTGGGCTGCCAAACGCCTCCAGGAATTTCACGGCGATATTACCCAGTTCCGCGTAGTCAAAGTTTACCCCTCCACGCTTAATCAGATCGCCATCACCAAGACCGAACCGGGCGATGAAAACAACCAGGATATTTCATCACTGGTGGGCAAGATCGACATCCGAAAGCTGGAAGAATTTCCTCAGAATGACCCCGACGCCTACAGCTTCTCCGGCGGCCTGTGCCGCGCCAATCAGGGGCTGATGGAATTTGTCGAGATGTTTAAAGCACCCATCAAAGTGCTCCACCCACTGCTGACGGCGACACAGGAAGGTAACTTCAACGGCACCGAAGGCCTCGGCGCGATCCCGTTTGATGGCATCATCCTGGCGCACTCCAACGAATCTGAATGGCAGAACTTCCGCAACAACAAGAACAACGAAGCCTTTATTGACCGGGTTTATATCGTGAAGGTGCCTTATTGCCTGCGCGTTACGGAAGAGATGCAGATTTACGAGAAACTGCTGCAGAACAGTTCACTGTCAAAAGCCCCCTGCGCCCCGGATACCCTGCGGATGCTGGCGCAGTTCTCGGTGCTGTCGCGCCTGAAGGAACCGGAAAATTCCAACATCTATTCCAAGATGCGCGTCTATGACGGTGAAAACCTTAAAGACACAGATCCGAAGGCGAAGTCGCTGCAGGAGTACAAAGATGCTGCCGGCGTGGATGAAGGCATGAACGGACTGTCCACCCGCTTCGCTTTCAAGATTCTGTCGCGGGTGTTCAACTTTGATCCCACCGAAATTGCCGCCAACCCCGTGCATCTGATGTACGTGCTGGAACAGCAGATTGAACAGGAGCAATTCCCCAAAGAGGTGCAGGAAAAATACCTCAATGTGCTTAAAGAGTACATTGCACCTAAATATGTGGACTTTATTGGCAAAGAAATTCAAACCGCCTACCTGGAATCCTACGCCGAGTATGGTCAGAATATTTTCGATCGCTATGTAACCTATGCTGACTTCTGGATTCAGGATCAGGAATACCGGGACCATGAAACCGGGGAAATTCTCAACCGGGCCGCATTGAATGAAGAACTGGAGAAGATTGAGAAGCCCGCCGGCATCAGCAACCCGAAAGATTTCCGCAACGAGATCGTAAACTTCGTGTTACGTGCCAAAGCGAACAACGCCGGCAAAAATCCGGACTGGCGCAGCTATGAGAAACTGCGTACGGTGATCGAGAAGAAAATGTTCTCCAATACCGAGGATCTGTTGCCGGTTATCTCCTTCAACGCCAAAGCATCCGCTCAGGACAAAAAGAAACACGAAGATTTTGTCGAGCGGATGATCGAGCGCGGCTACACCGAGAAACAGGTCCGCCTGTTGTCCGAGTGGTATCTGCGGGTAAGAAAATCACAATAGGAGGCAGCGACAGGATTCAACCACGGTTAACTTTGATCCAGGATCGACCTGCTGGCAGATGGGATGCGCTGTACATCTGCCAACCGATTTGCGACAGCCTGACAGGTAAGCTATGAGTTACATTATTGATCGTCGCTTGAACACCAAGAACAAAAGTGCCGTAAATCGCCAACGCTTTTTGCGGCGCTATCGCGCTCAGATTCACAAAGCCGTCTCCGATGCCGTTGGTGAAAGATCTATTAAAGATATGGATCGCGGCGGCAAGATCAGTATTCCCACCAAAGATATCGGCGAGCCGGTGATCTACCACGGCAGCGGCGGCCGCAGCACCCGCGTTCTTCCCGGCAACAAACATTTTTCTGAAGGCGATCTAATTCCCCGGCCTGAAGGTGGCGGCGGTGAAGGCGGCAGCAAGGCCAGCAACACCGGTGAAGGTGAAGACGATTTTTCGTTCACTATCTCCCAGGAAGAATTTCTCAACTTCATGTTCGAGGGCCTGGAGCTGCCTAACCTGGTTAAGCGTCAGCTTACTGGCGTGGAAGAATTCAAGCAGGTGCGTGCGGGGATTGCTAACGAAGGTACGCCCGGCAAGATCAATATTGTACGTTCGTTACGGTCGGCTAATATGCGCCGCATCGCCCTGACCGGTAAAAAGCGCAAACGGCTCGCGGAACTGGAGGCGACGCTGGAAGCGCTTTCGCCCGGCGAACGCACTGGCCCCGGTTACGATGCGCTGCTGGATGAAATTGCCAAGCTGCGCAAAGCTATAGCCGCTACTCCCTGGCTCGATACCTTTGACCTCAAGTACAACCTGCACATCAAACAGCCTATCCCGCGCTCCAAGGCAGTGATGTTCTGCATCATGGATGTCTCCGGCTCCATGGATCAGGCCACCAAGGATATCGCCAAGCGCTTTTTTATCCTGCTGTATCTGTTTTTACAGCGCAATTATGAAAAAACCGAAGTGGTTTTTATCCGTCACCACACCATTGCCAAAGAAGTGGACGAAGATGAATTTTTTCACTCCCGCGAAACTGGCGGTACAGTTGTCTCCAGTTCCCTGCGTCTGATGCACGAGATCATCACAGATCGTTACTCGCCATCGGAATGGAATATCTATGGTGCCCAGGCCTCTGACGGCGACAACTGGGATGATGACTCAGGCAACTGTAAAGAATTAATGCTCAACAATGTGCTGCCCAACTGTCAGCACTATTCGTATATTGAGATTACCCCGCGCAGCCATCAATCGCTCTGGCATACCTACGAGGAGGTGCAGGCCACCTGCCCTGATCGGTTTGCCATGCAACACATTGTCACCGCCGCTGATATTTATCCGGTGTTCCGTGAACTCTTCCATAAGAGGGTCGCATGACTCAGCCGCTGTTTACTACTTCGGAATGGAACTTTGATCTGATCCGCGATTGTGACCGAGCAATCGGTGAGCTGGCCCGTGAATTCCGGCTCGATACCTATCCCAATCAGATTGAAGTCATCAGCTCAGAGCAGATGATGGATGCCTATGCCGCCGTGGGTATGCCGATCGGCTACCACCACTGGTCTTACGGTAAACAATTTTTAAGTACCGAGCATTCCTACAAGCGCGGCCAGATGGGGTTGGCCTATGAGATTGTAATTAACTCCAATCCCTGTATTGCCTATCTGATGGAAGAGAACACTATGGCCATGCAGGCATTGGTGATTGCTCACGCCTGTTATGGACATAATTCTTTTTTCAAAGGCAATTATTTATTTAAAACCTGGACGGATGCCGACTCCATCATCGACTATCTGGTGTTTGCCAAAAATTACATCAGTAAATGTGAGGAACGTTACGGCATTGATCAGGTGGAAGAAATTATCGACTCCTGCCACGCCTTGATGAACTACGGCGTTGACCGTTACAAACGCCCCTACCCCATCTCTGCCCAGGAAGAAGAACAGCGGCAGGCGGAACGGGAAGAATATCTGCAACGGCAGGTCAACGATCTATGGCGGACGATTCCCAAGTCGGAACACGCTGAGGGAGATGCGAAGACAGCGCAGCGGTTTCCATCGGAGCCCCAGGAAAATATTCTGTACTTCCTGGAAAAAAATTCGCCTCTGCTGGAATCCTGGCAACGGGAAATCATCCGCATCGTGCGCAAAATTGCCCAGTACTTTTATCCACAGCGCCAGACCCAGGTGATGAACGAAGGCTGGGCCTGCTTCTGGCACTACACCCTGCTGAATGAGCTTTATGCGCGCGGTCTGGTGACTGACGGTTTCATGCTGGAGTTTTTACAGTCGCACACCAGCGTGATCGCGCAGCTGCCTTACGATCACCCTTATTTCAGCGGCATCAATCCCTATACGCTCGGGTTTGCCATGATGATGGATATTCGTCGCATCTGCGAAAACCCTACTGCTGAAGATCGCGACTGGTTTCCGGATATTGCTGGAAAAGATTGGAACGAAACATTGCAGTTTGCCATGCGCAATTTCAAAGACGAGAGCTTCATCCTGCAGTTTCTCTCGCCCAAGGTGATGCGCGACCTGAAACTGTTCAGCATCATCGACGATGACAACGAGGACAATATAGAAGTTGCGGCCATCCACAACGAGGGCGGCTTCCGTAAACTGCGCGAAATGCTGGCCGGCCAATACAACCTGGGCAACCGGGAACCGAATATTCAGGTTTACAGCGTAAACATCCGCGGCGACCGCTCGTTAACCCTCCATCACACCATGCACGACCGCAAACCCCTGGCAGACTCCGTCCACGAAGTCCTTCGCCACCTGCACCGGCTATGGGGTTTTGATGTCCACCTCTACTCCGTCGACAACGGCGAAATCAAAGCCGAATACCACTGCCCCCCCAAACCCGAATAACGTGATCGCAGGTCGGGTTAATTGTAGGTCGGATTAGCGTAGCGTAATCCGACACCCTCACATCCCTGGATCTGTCGGATTACGCCTGCGGCTAATCCGACCTACATACCGACTAATGTAAA
>CALFXJ010000007.1 GCA_937958105.1 uncultured Cellvibrio sp. | reverse complement strand
GGATTAGCCGCGCTGCGCGCGGCTAATCCGACCTACGGTTACTGGTAGCCTTCGGGGAAGGGGTTGGGTTCGATCAGATCCGGTGTCTCATAGACGACCTTGTACTGACCATCTTTCTGAGCGTGACCGATACGGGTTTTCGACCAGAGGTGATGGTTGGGGTGAATCTTCACGTAACCTTCCGGCGCTGTGGTGAGCTCAAGGCCCGGCGATGCAGCGCGCACCTTGTCGATATCAAAGGAGCCTGCTTTTTCCACGGCTGCTTTCCACAACCAGGGTCCGAGGTAGGCAGCCTGAGTGACGTCACCGATCACGATGTCATTACCCCAGCGCTCTTTGAATGCTTTCACAAACGCCTGATTATTTTCGTTGGGCAGGCTCTGGAAGTATTTCATGGCCGCGTATGCACCCACCATGTTTTCACCACCGATACCGAGGATTTCGTCTTCGGTAACCGAGATGGTCAATACCAATGGTTTTTCCTTGGTCATATCGATACCGGCGGCTTTCAGCTGCTTATAAAAAGCCACGTTGGAACCACCCACCACGATGGCGTAGATCACATCCGGCTTACGCAGTTTGATCTTGTTGATCACTGAGTTAAATTGTGTGTGGCCCAGGGGGTAATATTCTTCACCCACCACTTTCAGGCCGAGTTTTTCGATATGCTTACGCGCAATCTTGTTGGAAGTGCGCGGCCAGATGTAATCAGAACCGAGCAGATAAAATGTCTTGGCGTCTTTGTTTTTTACCACCCAGTCAATGCCCGCAATAATCTGCTGCGTCGCTTCCTGACCGGTGTAGATAACGTTGGGAGACTGCTCAAGGCCTTCATAGAAAGTCGGGTAGTAGAGCATGCCGTTGTACTGTTCAAAGATTGGCAATACGGCTTTCCGTGAAGCTGAAGTCCAGCAGCCAAACACTGCCGCAACCTTGTCATTCACCAGCAGCTTGCGCGACTTCTCGGCGAAGGTTGGCCAGTCACTGGCTCCATCTTCCTGAATGAATTCAATCTTGCGACCCAGTACCCCGCCCATTGCGTTGATCTGTTCAATCGCCAGTTTTTCTGCCTGCACCGAGCCGGTTTCACTGATGGCCATGGTGCCGGTCACCGAGTGCAGAATGCCTACTTTAACTGTGGTGTCGGTAACTGCCAGACCGGTGGTGTTGACCTCTGCATGGGTTGCCGTCGCCGCTACCATTGCCAGCGACGCAACCAGGGTCTTTAAGCTATTGAGCAACGGCAGGCGTGAGCTGCCGGTTCTGATATGTTGCCTACTCATGGTCTATCCTCATCGATTATTGAAAAGCCAGGGACTTTCTTTTAACGCGACTTCTTTTAACGCATTCACATCGCTTTCCCAGTACAGACACGGTGTGCCCACGGTGCCCATTCTGCGTGTGCAGTAGGCTTCCGCCCATTCGACAAATGCCCCAGATGCCTACGTCATTTAACGCATGGTCTGGTTAATGAAATGTGTTAAGTGATGAATCACGGGAGGAGGTTGTGTATCAAGTGGTACGGCTTTTGATAGGAATAACCCAAGCGATCATATAAAGACCGGAATCACAGAAAAGCTGCTGCAGAACAAGCAGTCGCTACGCTCCCGGCACAAACAATGCGCAGAGCATTTCATTAACGCACCAAAACGCAACATTCTGCTGTTGCAGGGACATACTTTCCTGGATGAAATACTTGGGAAACCCGATGACAGCCAAGCAACATATCTTCCGAGTAAGACGCAACTACAATCAGTGGGTCGCCAACCAGACACTGGAGGATTATGCACTCCGCTTTACCGCCAAAAGTGCGCGGCGCTGGTCACGGGCACGGGTAGCCACAACAGCTTTGGGAGCAATTTCATTTCTTGCGCTGGAGGCTATCGGCGGGGCCATTACGCTTCACTATGGATTCAATAATGCCGTAGCGGCAATCTGCACGGTCGGGTTGATTATTTTTCTTACGGCAATCCCCATCAGTTATTACGCAGCCAGGTATGGTGTGGATATTGATCTGCTGACGCGCGGCGCCGGGTTTGGTTATATCGGTTCTACGATTACCTCGTTAATCTATGCTTCCTTTACGTTCATCTTCTTTGCTCTGGAAGCGGCCATTATGGCAATGGCACTGGAGCTGCTGTTTGCGATTCCCCTCGCCTTGGGTTATCTGATCAGTGCGCTGGTGGTTATTCCACTGGTTACGCACGGCATTACGTTTATCAGCCGCTTTCAGTTATGGAGCCAGCCTCTGTGGCTGGTGCTGCAGCTTCTGCCATTTGTTTTTATTATCTACATCGATGCAAGCTCGGTAGAAAGCTGGACGGCGTTTATCGGGACCGAACAGCGTGTGGATAACGACAATATGCCGGGGGTGAACATCCTGCTTTTCGGGGCGGCCTCGGCGGTAATGTTTTCGCTGATTGCACAGATCGGTGAGCAGGTGGATTTTCTGCGCTTTCTGCCGGCGCAAACACCGAAGACACGGGTGCGTTGGTGGTGTGCATTGATGGCCGGCGGCCCGGGTTGGATCATCATTGGTGTAATAAAAATCCTGGCGGGATCATTTCTGGCGGTGCTCGCGCTGAATCACGGTGTGCCCTTGCTCGAGTCGGCTGATCCTACACGCATGTATATGGTCGCGTTCAGCTACATTACCTACTCACCGGAGGTTGCTCTCGCGGTTGCGGGAGTCTTTGTGATTCTCTGCCAATTGAAGATCAATGTTACCAATGCCTACGCTGGCTCCATCGCCTGGTCAAATTTTTTCTCACGCCTGACTCACAGTCATCCCGGCCGTGTGGTGTGGCTGGTGTTCAATGTCGCCATTGCCCTGCTGTTGATGGAGCTGGGGGTTTACCACGCGCTGGAGCAGACACTCGGTGTGTATGGCATTGTTGCGGTGGCCTGGCTGGGGGCGCTGGTGGCGGATCTGGTAATCAATAAACCCTTGGGCTTCAGCCCTGAGCATATCGAGTTCAAACGCGCTCATCTGTATGACATCAACCCGGTTGGCTTCGGCGGCATGTTGATGGCCTCCGTTATCGGCATCACCTGCCAGCTGGGTGTTGCTGGGGATGTCGCGCAGGCATTGTCTCACTTTATCGCCCTGCTCTCCGCCCTGATTATTTCGCCACTTATCGCCTGGGGCACAAAGGGCCGGTATTACATCGCACGCCCAGTCGTTGAGATAGCGGCTACCGAGGGCACCGTCAACTGCTGTATCTGTGAACATAAATTCGAACGTGAGGATGTGACTTACTGCCCCGCTTATGCCGGTCACATTTGTTCGCTGTGCTGCTCGCTGGATGCGCGCTGCAACGATTACTGTAAGCCGGGTGCCGGCTACGCGGAGCAGCTGCGCAGTTTTTTTACAGCCTTTCTTCCGAGCTGGCTGACACCCAATATTAATTCGCGTCTCGGTCATTTTCTGACTTTGGTAATCATCATCAACGGCCTGTCCGCCGTGTTGCTGTCAATGATTTATTTTCAAACCCTGACTGAAGATGCTGTCACTGCGCAGCTGCTCGCGACGACCTTATGGAAAGTCTTTTTTCTGCTGGTCATCATCACCGGCGTGGTGAGCTGGCTGTTTGTGCTGGCCCATGAAAGCCGCGTGGTTGCGCAGGAAGAAACCCAGCGTCAGACACGCCTGCTGATGGAGGAAATTCTTGCCCACGAACGTACCGACAAAGCTCTGCAGGAAGCCAAAGAACACGCAGAGGCGGCCAACCTCGCCAAAAGCCGGTACCTGACCGGTATCAGCCATGAACTGCGTTCGCCACTCAACGCCGTACTCGGCTATACACAGTTATTGGAAAGAGATCCCGCGATGCCCGCCAATCGCAAGGAAGCACTGACGGTGATTCGCCGCAGTGGTGAACATCTGGCGGACCTGATTGAAGGCCTCCTCGACATCTCGAAGATCGAAGCTGGCCGGCTGGACCTGCACAAAGATCAGGTGAAACTCGCAGTATTGATGGATCAGCTGGTCAACATGTTTCGCCTGCAGGCAGAAGCAAAAGGACTGGTCTTTGAATATCACTGCAACGATCGTCTGCCGGAATTTGTGCATACCGATGAAAAACGCCTGCGCCAGATTCTGATCAATCTTCTGTCCAACGCCATCAAGTATACCGAGCAGGGCAAGGTCAGTTTTACACTGCGCTATCGCAATCAGGTTGCCGAGTTCAGTGTGCAGGATACGGGTGAAGGCATTGCTCCGGAAGATATGGAGCGCATCTTCCGCCCCTTTGAGCGGGTCCGCAAACCCGGCAGCACCGTCATCGGAACCGGACTGGGATTGACCATCACGCGGCTGCTCGCTGAGATCATGGGCGGCGATATTTCCGTGAAAAGTACGCCGGGCCAGGGCAGTCTGTTCAAGGCCAGCCTGATGCTCTCCAGCGTCAGCAAGCCTTTGCCGGAATCCATCACTGCACCTGCGCAGACTATCTACGGTTATCAAGGCCGGGTACGCAATCTGATGATCGTCGATGACGAAGCGCCCCATCGGCAACTGCTGTGCGCAATGCTGATGCCGCTGGGCTTCCACATTACCGAAGTCAGCAATTCTCTGACGGTGATGGAGCACCTGCAGCAGGAAACCGCAAACGGGAAAGCCCCGGATTTAATCATGCTGGATGTGTCCATGCCCGGCCTGAGCGGCTGGGAAGTTGCTGCACAATTGCGAGCGGCGGGTTATCGCGAACCGATCATTATGGTTTCCGCCGATGCCAGCGAAGGTCGCAATCGTCATGCTGATACCAGCGAGCAACCACCGCTGCACGATGCTTATGTCATTAAGCCTGTACGGTTCAATTTGCTGCTGGAGCCGATCGGGCGACTGTTGAACCTCACCTGGTGTTATGACAAACCTCAGCCGGTCATTCAACTATCCACTTCCGCCAGGATTCCTGTGTTACAGCTGCCGGACGAGATTCATATCCGGCGAATCCAGCAGCTGTCAGCCATCGGTCATAAAAAAGGGCTGCAGGATTATCTGCAGCAACTGAAGGACCAGCAGCAGGCTCAGTCGGAATTTATCGATGTGCTGACCAATCTGGCCAACAACTTTCAGTTTGAAAAAATCATCAATCTCCTTGACCAACACTCAACCGAATCTGCAGGTGTCAATTATGAACAATCATAACAATCAGCGACCGGTAGTCCTTGTTGTCGATGATGCGCTTGACGGTATCCATATGCTTAATGACGTGCTCGAAGATGCGGCATTTACCGTGCTGGTTGCACTGGAGGGCGTGCAGGCCCTGACAATTACCCGAAACATCACACCGGATATCATCCTGCTGGATGCCATCATGCCTAACATGGATGGTTTTGAAACCTGCCGTCGTTTAAAACAGAACCCGGAACTCGCCAATGTGCCGATTATCTTCATGACCGGGCTGAGCGACACCGAGCATGTCGTTATGGGGCTCAGTGCAGGCGGAGTGGATTACGTCACCAAGCCTATCAATGCCGAAGAACTGGTGGCGCGCATGCGCGTTCATCTCACCAACGCGCGCATGACCCGCAGTGCACGCAGTGCACTGGATACAGCAGGACAATTTCTGCTGGCCGCCGATCACCAGGGCCACCTGCTGTGGGCGACACCTCAGGTGCATCATCTGCTTCAAATGGCCGGCGCCGATGAACCAACCCAGCGGGCAGCCATCAGCCTCGCCCTGCGCGAATGGATCACTCACAACCCCGAAGCCGGCCACACCCTCGGCCTGAATTTTCTGCCGCGTATATTAAGCGTTGAGTTTCTTGCACTAGTGGATAATAAAGAATATCTGTTGCGGTTAAGCGATGCCCCCAAACCGGCGGCGGCAACAGATACCTTCAAACAACAATTCGCCGTCACCGGACGCGAAGCTGATGTTTTGCTCTGGATCGCCAACGGCAAGACCAACCGCGAAATCGGCCAGATTCTGGAGATGAGCCCCCGCACGGTTAACAAACACCTCGAGCAGATATTTCGTAAACTCGGAGTAGAAAACCGCACTTCCGCCGCTGCTGTGGCGATTCGGTGTTTGAGTAAGGTTTGA
>CALFXJ010000006.1 GCA_937958105.1 uncultured Cellvibrio sp. | reverse complement strand
TCTCGGGATCTGAGACCGGGATGATGTCAATCAATCGTTATCGATTGAAACACCTCACTAAAAAAGGTGATCGCAATGCGTTGCGGGTCGCCAAATTGTTGCATCGGCCCGATCGCTTAATCGGGTTAATTCTTATCGGCAATAATCTGGTTAACAATTTTGCTGTTGCAATCACTACTGTCATTGCCATCCGGCTTTACGGCAACGCCGGTGTCGCCCTCGCCAGTATAATCCTGACCTTCGTCATGCTGGTGCTTTCCGAAGTCACTCCCAAGACTATTGCAGCTTTATATCCGGAGCGCATTGCGTTTGCCAGCAGCTGGTTCCTTCGCCCTCTCTCTTATCTGCTGCACCCCGCTGTCGTAGCTGTCAATCTTCTGTCCAACACCATCGTGCGGCTATTTGGAATGGACACCAGCAAGCACCAGCATATTGAACAACTCGACCCGGAAGAGTTGCGCACCGTAGTTAACGAGGCAGGTGATTTATTAACTGAACAGCATCAGGGGATGCTGTTGAATGTACTTGATCTGGATAAATCCACGGTAGAAGACATCATGATTCCGCGCAATGAAGTTGAAGGTCTGGATCTCGAACTCGAGATCCCGGAACTTCTGCAACGTATTCGCACCAGCGAATACACGCGTTTGCCGGTATATGAAGGAGATATCAACAAAGTCGTAGGTGTATTACACCTCAGAAATGCAGCACGGTTTATCCAAGGCGATGACAGCACGGTCACTCATGATGCAATTCGGCGCTTTACCAGTGAACCCTACTTTGTACCGGAGTCTACGAAGCTCAACGCGCAGTTACTGGCTTTCCAACAACAGAAAAGCCGGATGGCATTGGTGGTTGATGAGTATGGGGACGTTCAGGGAATTGTTACGCTGGAAGACCTGCTGGAAGAAATCGTCGGTGACTTCACCACCAACAGAGCGGAAGAAGAATCCCGGGATATAGTCCCACAAGAAGACAACTGGTTTTTGATTGACGGCGGGACCTTTGTGCGCGACATCAACAAAGCGCTGGATTGGGAGCTGCCGATAGATGGACCTAAAACAATCAATGGTCTGGCGATGGAGTATCTGGAAAATATTCCCGACGCTGATATCGGGTTTGAAATTGGCATCTATCGGTTTGAAACCGCACAATTAACCGACAAGAGAATTGCTTGGCTTAAAGTTAAACGGTTATTGGATATGGATATTAATCATCATCCCGTCGGCTATTGATTTTTCTCAATATATAACCCGCCAGCATTGCCAACCCCACCACTATGGCCAGGCATACTATCAGAACCCACAGATAGCGCAGCAATTCGGCTATGGACAGCCCCCATCCGTATACCGCCAACACCAGAAATGCACTGCATGCAATAAGATTTAGTGCCAAGCCCCGGTGCCTGAGAAATTTTCGAAGAGACATTCTATCTACCCGAGCGGTCTCATCATCACCTTGTGTTGAGACCGCCGCTATTTAATTATCAGCGCTGTTCTTCACCAACAGAGCATTTTCCAGCGAACCGTGATTTGTGACACGGCTGTAACCCATCTGCAACAAGACATCGCGAGCAACATCGGCACGCCGACCACTGCGGCAATACAGCTGGATATACGCGTTCTTATCCGGCACCTGTGCACTGATCAGAGACGCGATCTGGTCGTGCGGCATCAACAGTGCACCTTCCACGTGGCCAGCAGCAAATTCTTCCGGCGTGCGGACATCAACCCAGACTTCATCAGCTATGACACTCATAGAAAAACCTGCGACAAGAAAAGAGAAAATAATACCAGCTAGAGTGAGCTGCTTAACAACGCAACGAACCATGACAAGCACCTCCGTTGAATGCACATTCAGTTATTCACGACGCCACTGCGTACCTCCGTCGCGGGAATCTTCAAGAACAACACCCTGCTCCAGCAGAGCCTTACGAATTTCATCAGCACGCGCATAGTCTTTGTTGTGTTTAGCTTCAATTCGTTCAGCAATCAGACGCTCAACAGCTTCCGCCGATATAGCGTCAGATCCCGCAGATTGGAGGAACTGGGCCGGATTATCCTGCAAAATTCCAAGAATATTGCCCAAAGCCTTCAAATGCGCCGCAAGCTCGCGTGCTCTTACGGAATCGCCCTTCGCATTATTCAGATCACGCACCAGCTCATACATTCCTGCCAGCGCAACACGAGTATTGAAGTCGTCGTTCATCGACTCTACGAAGCTCCGATAGTATGCGTTTTCCTGCATCTCAGACAAAGGTGCCGGAGCAACATCTGCGTAGTCTCGCAAGGCACTATAAAAGCGCTCCAAGCCAGTGCGCGCTTCAACCAGATTATCTTCTGCATAATTAATCGGGCTGCGATAATGGCTGCTGATCAATAAAAAGCGCACAACTTCAGGATGATATTTTTCAAGCACATCGCGAATGGTAAAAAAGTTGCCCAACGACTTGGACATCTTCTCTCCATCAACGCGGACCGCGCCGGCATGCATCCAGTAATTGACGTACTTGCAGCCATTAGCTGCTTCGCTTTGCGCTATTTCGTTCTCATGGTGCGGAAAGGGTAAGTCGGGGCCGCCGCCATGAATATCGAATGTCGTGCCACAGCAGTCTTTGCTCATCGCGGAGCATTCGATATGCCAGCCGGGACGCCCCTGCCCCCAGGGAGAATCCCAAGCTACCTCACCGGGCTTCGCCGCTTTCCATAACGCAAAATCACGCGGATCTTCTTTTACCTCGTCCACTTCAATCCGCGCGCCAGCCAGGAGTTCGTCAGGATTCTTATTGCTCAATTTGCCATACTCGGCAAAGTGTTTGACTCGATAGTACACATCTCCATTGGGAGCGGCGTAGGCATACTGCTTTTCGACCAGTGTCGACACCATTGCAATAATTTCATCAATATAAGCTGTCGCACGCGGCTCGATATCCGGACGCAGCACGCCCAGGCGAGCTTCATCTTCGTGCATATAACGAATAAAACGTGCCGTGAGATCTGTATAGGTTTCATTGTTTTCCTGCGCACGCTTGATGATCTTGTCATCAATGTCAGTGATATTGCGCACATAGGTAACATCCCAGCCTTGGGAACGCAGAAAACGTGTCACTACATCAAAGGTTACCAGCACGCGAGCGTGACCGACATGGCAATAATCATAGACAGTGACACCACAGACGTACATGGAAATCTTGCCAGGCTTCAGTGGCTTGAAAACTTCTTTTTGGCGAGTCAAGGTGTTGTATATATGTAACGTCATGATCGGTTCCGCGGCAACATTAAATACTGTAATGGTTATTCCTGATCATCCATCTTGGCCCAGCTGTCACGCAGGCCGATGGTGCGATTGAATACAGGTTTATCGGGAGTGTGATATTTACTGTCGAGACAGAAATACCCTTCTCGCTCGAACTGAAAATGATCGTCCAATCCTGCTTTTGCCAGACTGATTTCCGCCTTACAGTTACGCAGGATCTCCAGGCTGTTGGGATTGATGTGATCCAGAAAGTTTTTACCCCCCGCATCTGGTGCTTCATCGGTAAACAGGCGATCGTACAGGCGCACTTCGCAATCCAGATTGTGGGTGGCTGAAACCCAATGGATTACACCTTTGGGCTTGATACCATCGGCAGGATCCTTACCCAGAGAATCTTCGATGATGTGCGCAACGATCTCGATGATATTGCCTTGCTCATCGCGAATTGCGAGATCCGCCTCAATGACGTAAGCATTGCGTAAACGAACGCGCTTACCCAGCACCAGACGCTTGTACTTCTTGTTGGCCTCCTCACGGAAGTCGTCCTGATCGATGTACAGCGTCCGGGTGAAAGGCAGCAGACGCTCACCCAGGTCATCGCGGTTGGGGTGGCACGGAGCGACCATCTCTTCGATTTTATCTTCAGGATAATTTGTCAGAGTCACCTTCAGTGGGCGCAGCACACACATGGCCCGAGGAGCATTTTTATCCAGATCATCACGCACCGAGAACTCCAGCATTCCCACATCAACCATACCGTCTGAACGCGTCACACCGATACGCTCGCAAAAGTTGCGAAGCGAAGCCGGTGTATAACCACGACGACGCATACCCGATATCGTTGGCATACGCGGATCATCCCAACCATCTACATGCTTCTCATCCACCAGCTGCTTCAGTTTGCGTTTGCTCGTCACCGTGTAATTGATATTCAAACGGGCAAATTCATACTGACGAGGCTTTGCAGGCACCGGCAGATGCTCAATGAACCAGTCATACAACGGACGATGGTCCTCAAACTCAAGCGTACAAATTGAGTGGGTAATTCCTTCGATAGCATCACTCTGACCATGCGCAAAGTCGTAGGAAGGATAGATACACCATTTATCGCCCGTCTGATGGTGATGCGCGTGTTTAATCCGATAAATGACCGGATCACGCATATTCATGTTCGGCGAGGACATGTCGATCTTGGCACGCAATGAACAGGTTCCTTCAGCCAGTTTTCCGGAACGCATCTGCTCAAACAGCTCTAGATTTTCCGCTACGCTGCGATCACGATAAGGGCTGTTTTTCCCCGGCTCTGTCAGGGTTCCACGGTATTCCCGCGCTTCATCCGGTGACAGATGACAAACATAAGCCAGACCTTTTTCTATCAAGTGAATGGCCCAGGCATATAACTGGTCAAAATAGTCCGAGGTATAACGCACTTCGCCATCCCATTGGAAACCAAGCCAAGCAACATCGCGCTTGATGGATTCAACAAATTCCTCGCTCTCTTTTTCCGGGTTGGTATCATCGAAACGCAAATTACAGACACCACCGAACTCTTCAGCCATGCCGAAGTTCAGGCAGATAGATTTCGCATGACCGATATGCAAATAACCATTAGGTTCCGGCGGGAAACGCGTGATGATTTTTTGATGCTTACCCTCTTCCAAATCCTTGCGAATTATTTGTTGGATGAAATGCGCAGGCTTGGTCATTGCTTTTGCATCGGCGTTGGAGGATGTCGTACTGGAAGCAGAATATTCAGTCATACGGGATAGCGTCCGGTTAGTAGCCTGTATCAGTCGATAATCAGCCGCCAGTCAAGGCCGGCAAAAGAGGCCATTGTAACGACTCACACCAGCTTTTCCTACCGGGGCCAAATTGGTTACGGATTAACCTGCGGTTCCACCGTCTGGCCGGCTTTAATGGTCGAGCGATAATCGGAGCGACGATTCAATTGATAGCGTCGTACCGCCCGGTTATGCTCAGCTAATGTCGCAGAAAAGTGCGTTGTGCCATCACCCTTTGCAACAAAATAAAGTGCATCACCATCCGCCGGATTGAGCGTCGCATGCAATGCCGCGCGGCCGGGCAAGGAAATGGGTGTTGGAGGCAAGCCCCGGATGACATAGGTATTGTAAGGGGTGGCTGTCTGAAGATCCTTGCGCGTTATTTTGCCTTTAAAGGAGTCTCCCATTCCATAAATCACGGTCGGGTCTGTCTGCAGACGCATGCCTGTCTGTAACCGACGGACAAACACACCGGCAATCTGGTCCCGCTCCCATTCCGCGCCCGTCTCCCGCTCCACGATCGAGGCCATGATCAATGCATCATAGGCAGATTTGTAGGGAAGATTTTCAGCGCGACTATCCCACAATTGTTGCAGTAACTGCTGCATCTGCCGATGAGCTCTGCGGAGGATTTCCACATCAGAGGTATCACGGGAATAGACGTAAGTGTCGGGAAAAAACCAACCTTCCGGATGATCAATCGGCAAATCCAGAAGCGCCAGCTGTTCTGCCTGTGTCTTGTCTTTTAACAGCGGTCTGATGTTGTCCTTTGAATGAAGCAGCGCGAGCGCCTGGCGGAATGTCCATCCTTCCACCAGTGTTACCTGGTACAACACCACCTCACCCTTGCGTAACTTCTCCAGCAATTGCTGCGGGGTAATTCCATGGTGCAAGTAGTACTCACCGGCGTGGATAGTGGTAGCCCCGGAAGCTCGGGCGTACACCGTCAGTAAACGGGGATGTGTCAGGAAACCCTGCCGGGAAAGATCGTGAGCCAGATGCCCAAGCACTCGACCAGACTGAAGCTGATAGGTGTATCCGGACTCAGGCAGATTGAGCGGCGTAGTCAGCCAATGCTTAAAGTAAATTCCGGCGACTACACCAGCTAATACCATCAACAGAGCCAGCACCAGGAAAAACCGTATTATTTTTTTAAGAATTTTAAACACTTTTTAACAGCTCGCTTCAGCAGCCTCATCACGCAACAATATCGTCAATTGATCCTGCAGGCTGTGCGTTACTTCATGACGGTGATACTGGGCAGGAAAGTCTCCGTCCAATGCACTTACCGACATAATGCCCCGGATACTGTTACAGACAAAAACCTCATCGGCGGCCAGCAACTCCGCCAGAGACACCTTTTTTATCGTCACTGGCAATTTCAGACCGGGCGCCAGCCGCTCAACAATTATCCGCCGCATTATCCCCGCAACTCCAGCATCTGACAGGTCTGGCGTGATGAGCTGTTTATCCCTGACCAGGAAAACATTGCCGGCTGTGACTTCCACAACACTGCCTTCGTCATCAAGCATCAATCCCTCGTGATATTCATTGACCCACTCTGCACGAGCCATGACCTGCTCAAGACGATTCAGGTGTTTGAGTCCCGCCAGACCACTGTTCCGGGATAATCGTTGCCGACAGAGCCGTATGCGGATGTTCTGTGGGCTATCGGGCACTGCATCAAAAAAGATGATGCAGATTGTTGGAGAAACCTGCTCCGGGAGGGCGTAGCCTCGCCCTCCCTGCCCCCGTGTTACGAGGATTTTTATGACCCCATCCCTTCCTCCCAGATTTTGCACTCGCTGGACCACGCTGGTGAGGTGGGCCTCCAGAAGCGAGTAATCGAGAGGAATCATCAGCGTCTGACATGCCCCTGTTAACCGGTGACGATGAAATTCCCATAAAGGTATCGCCCCCGCCTGATAACGGCAGGTCTCAAAAATACCGTCCCCATAGGCAAAACCACGGTCCAGCGGTGACACTGTCCCATTGAATACACCATTAACAGAGATAAGAGGAAATTGATTGGACATCGGCGGAGTCTATACAAAATTTTACGCCGATACAAAAATGCCAGGCTGTAAGACCCGGCATTTTTGAGAGGGGAAGATCAAATCTGGATCAGCTCAACTTACGGAAGATCAAGGACCCGTTGGTACCGCCAAATCCAAACGAGTTAGACAGCACCGCGTCTATCTTGCGCTCTTGAGCCGTGTGGGGCACAAGATTGATATCGCAGCCTTCGTCCGGATTGTCCAGATTGATAGTCGGTGGGGCGACCTGATCACGAATGGCTAAAATGCTGAAGATCGCCTCTACCGCGCCGGCAGCTCCCAGCAGGTGACCAATCATGGATTTGGTCGAACTGACCGCTACCTGCTCTACTGCAGCTCCCATCACTGACTTGACAGCTTGACATTCAGCCTTGTCTCCAGCCGGCGTTGAGGTGCCATGGGCGTTGATGTAGTTGATGGCACTGACCGGGATTCCAGCATCCTTGATGGCGTTGACCATGGACGCTGCCGCCCCGGAGCCATCTTCTGGCGGCGAGGTCATGTGATAAGCGTCGCCGCTCATCCCAAAGCCAATCAATTCTGCGTATATTCTGGCGCCACGAGCTTTCGCATGTTCGTATTCTTCCAATACCAACACACCAGCTCCGTCGCCCAACACAAACCCGTCGCGATCCTTATCCCAAGGACGACTGGCGGCCTGCGGATTATCGTTACGGGTAGACAAGGCGCGGGCAGCAGCGAAGCCACCCAGCCCCACCGGGGTTGTGGCCATCTCTGCACCACCAGCCACCATGACATCCGCGTCACCGTACTGGATCATCCGAGCAGCGAAGCCAATACTGTGAGTACCCGTGGTACAGGCCGTAGTCAACGCAATATTGGGGCCTCGCATACCGTACATAATCGACAGATTGCCAGAAATCATATTGATGATGGCACTGGGGACGAAAAACGGCGACATACGGCGCGGTCCTTTATGCTCCACCACCAGAGTGCCCTCTTCTATGGTCCCGATTCCACCAATACCGGAACCGATGGACACACCGATACGGCCTGCGTTCGCCTCAGAAACCTCAAGACCAGCATCGCGGATCGCCTGGATACCGGCCACCATTCCATATTGGATAAACGGATCCATCTTGCGCGCGTCTTTACCGGAAAAATAATCATCAATCACCAGGTTTTTCACGGATGCGCTGAATTGCGTTGTAAAAGCTGAAGCATCAAAAGTGGAGATAGTTTCCACACCGCTTTTGCCGTTCACAATGCCATGCCAGGTATCAGCCACGGTATTACCCAGCGAGCTGACCATACCGAGACCAGTTACAACCACTCTTCTACGCGACACGTTAAAGACTCTCCAAAACAGTAGGGAATTGGCGGGATAAAAACTTCAAATGCATGGGAAAGGCATTTCTTTATCGCGCTGACTACAGTTACCGACAGAATGACTGCCGGAAAACTTGCAAAAGAAAAAGCCGTACTATTTCGCAATAATACGGCTTTTTACGAAGACAGATAATCAGCGACTTTGAAGATTACGCCAGGTTGGCGTTGATGTAATCGATAGCCAGCTGAACTGTGGTGATTTTCTCAGCTTCTTCATCGGGGATTTCTGTTTCGAACTCTTCTTCCAGAGCCATAACCAGCTCTACGGTATCGAGTGAGTCAGCACCCAGATCTTCTACAAAAGAAGCTTCGTTTTTAACTTCTTCTTCTTTCACACCCAGTTGCTCAGCAACGATTTTTTTTACGCGTTCTTCAATGCTGCTCATGATGCTATTTAACTCCTAGTGGTAGTATCGACGAAACCGTCACTTGTGAAACCACGAAGGTGGTTCCTTCATAATGTTTCGGCCAAAATCGACGCGCATTTTACATCTATTTTGCCGCGTTGTAATGCATCCTGCCGAAAATCTTCGTTTTTTTAATGAATTCTCATTAAAAACAAAGACTTAAATCCCTTTATCAGTTCATGTAAAGGCCGCCGTTGACGTGAATAGTCTCACCACTGACATAGGCGGCCGCATCGCTGGCCAAAAAAACCACAACTGCAGCAATTTCTTCGGGTTTACCCAGGCGCCCCAATGGGATGTTGGACAACAATCCGGCTTTTTGTTCCTCGGGCAGGCCTCTGGTCATATCTGTGTCAATAAAACCCGGTGCAACCGTATTCACCGTGATACCGCGTGAGCCTACTTCTGCAGCCAGAGAGCGTGCAAAACCTGATACACCGGCTTTAGTCGCTGCATAATTCGACTGACCGGCATTACCCATTGAACCCACTACCGAGCTGATGTTGATAATCCGACCCCAGCGAGCCTTCATCATCCCGCGCAGCACTGCTTTACTTAAACGGAAGATTGAGCTGAGGTTTGTATTAATAACATCGAACCACTCGTCGTCACTCATCCGCATCAACAGGTTATCTTTGGTGATGCCCGCATTATTGACGAGAATAGCAGGCGTCCCGAATTCTTCTTGAACACTTTTCAACAATTCGGCCACCGAATCAGCGTCGGTCACATTCAGTACCTTTCCGGTCCCCTTGATACCCAGCTCCTTTAACCGCGCAGATATTTTTTCTGCACCGGATTCACTCGTTGCTGTACCAATAACAGTCGCACCTGCAGCGCCCAGCTGTTCTGCAATTGCAGCACCGATACCACGACTGGCACCAGTAACCAGAGCAACCTTATCGTTTAAATTTATCATCGTCTTCACCATTAATTTAAAGTTTCCAACGCACTCGAGAGTTCGTCCGGAGTTTCGATGGAGAGGGTATTCAGGTCCTTATTAATTCTTTTATTCAATCCCGAGAGAACTTTTCCTGGACCACACTCAACTGTTGTAGTCACGCCACGCGCCGATAATGTATTGACACACTCAACCCAGCGCACCGCACTGAAAATCTGTTCAATCATCAGCGCTTTGATTTTTTCCGGATCACTTTCAGATTCCGCTGTTACATTATGAACCACAGGAATACGCGGAGCCGAAAAGGACGTACTGTGAATCTGTTCGGCCAGTTTTTCTGCAGCAGGCTGCATAAGCGATGTATGGAAAGGCGCGCTTACCGGCAGAGGCAACGCACGTTTTGCTCCAGCCTCTTTACACAATGCACTGGCCCGCTCTACTGCTGCGGCTGCACCGGCGATAACTACCTGACCCGGGGAGTTGAAGTTCACTGCCGAAACTACTTCGCCCTGCTCTGCTTTTTTGCAGGCTTCAATAATAAGCTGATCGTCGAGCCCGATGATTGCCGCCATGGCGCCCTGTCCCGCAGGCACAGCTTCCTGCATGAATTTTCCGCGCTGTTGAACCAGCTTTACAGCATCGGCGAACCCAACCACACCGGCACAAACCAAAGCAGACCACTCACCCAGACTATGCCCTGCAACGAACGCAGGCTGTGCTCCACCTTGTTGCTGCCATACACGCCACACCGCAACACTCGCGGTCAGCAGCAATGGCTGGGTGCGCTCCGTCATATTGATATCTTCTTGAGTACCATTCTGCACCAGGTCCCACATGTCATAGCCCAGCACAGAGGAAGCCTCTGAAAATGTCTCTGTGACGAGAGCATGCTGACTGGCCAATTCCGATAACAGGCCGATCTTCTGGGAACCCTGCCCAGGAAAAACAAAAGCAAGATGAGATAGAGTCATAAAGATTTCACTTGTTGTGATTGAAAAATAAAAAATATTTTATGGTTAATCTTTAGATGCCGCACTCAGCGCATCTTGAATACGAGCCGGAACCTTTTGCACCACCTGTTCCATCGCAACACTTAATGCCTGATAAAATGCATGCTCATCGGCACTGCCGTGACTTTTTACCACTGGCTTCTGCAAACCTAAGAAACTTGCACCATTATAAGCTCCCGGATTCAAGTCGCGCCGCCATTCCTGCAAAAGTGGCCGCATGAATATTGCAAGCAATCCAAGATACCAGCGGCGGGCGAAACTTTTTTGTATTTTCTGGGCGATCAAACGCGCCACTCCTTCGCTGGATTTTAGAGCCACATTACCTGCAAAGCCGTCACACACAATCACGTTGGCGCGCCCAAAAAATATAGCATCGCTTTCCATAAATCCCACATAGTTGAGCTGCTTATCGGTGGACAGCAACTCATGGCAGCGTCTGATGACCTCTGTTCCCTTGGTTTCTTCCACACCTACGTTCAGCAAAGCAACTGTAGGCTCACTGATTCCTGAAGAAGCAGCCAGCACGCTCCCCATCAATGCGAATTGATGCAGCTGCTCTGCCGTACAGGTGAGATTTGCTCCCAAATCCAGCATATAACTGCTGCTCTGCTCCACCGGTAATGATTTACAGATAGCTGGGCGATCAATACCTGGAAAGGTTTTCAAAAGATACTTACTGATCGCCATCAAAGCGCCCGTATTACCTGCACTGACACAAGCATCGGCAGCACCGTTTTGAACCAGCAATAACGCCTGCCACATTGAAGAGTTTTTTTTGTGGCGCAAGGCTGACAGAGGGTCTTCATGCATCGCAACAACATCTGGAGCGTGCAGGACACGAATGGCTGGGTGCGCAGGAATAGCATTTGAGGAAAGTAAGGCCTGGATTTGATCCTGATCACCGACCAACAACAGCTCTACTTCAGGGAAGGTCGCGACAAAATGAATAGCCGCTGCAATAACAACGCGGGGACCTAAGTCCCCGCTCATAGCGTCAACCGCTATACGAATTTTTTCAGACAATGTTAGATCGTCTTGTTGCCTGACAAATTACTCGTTAGCGCCTTTGTCGATCACTTTACGGCCGCGGTAGAAACCGTCTGCAGTTACGTGATGACGCAGGTGTTTTTCACCGCTGGTTGCATCTACGGACAAAGTAGGTCCGGTCAAAGCATCGTGTGAACGACGCATGTCACGCTTGGAACGGGATTTTTTGTTTTGCTGTACGGCCATGATGATCTCCTGATGACATATACACTGAAGCCGAGGCGCCTCTATTTTTTCGGCGAGCTCTTTAATTGCTCCAGCACTTGAAACGGGTTCTTCTTCTCGTGTTTTACGACCACTGGCTCACCACTCTGGAAGAGTTCGGGGTCAACACACTGCTCCTCGTGGTAAGCCACGGGAGGAAGGCTTAACAATAACTCTTCTTCGACCATTTCGAAGAAGTCCGCACTGATCTCCTCGACAATCCAAGGATCCAGATGCTTGGGAAGCGCCTTAGCCTCTTCTTCAGTCCACACTATCGCCAGAGAAATATCACATTCTACGGGCTTGGAGACCGGAGTCAGACAACGCTGGCAAACCAGAACCAGGTCAGCGTGCGCTTTACCAGACACTACCTTTTTACCTTCCTCACTGATACCAAAATCCAGTTTTACGAACACCTGGCCTTCGGTTCCTTCAAGCGACTCGGCCAAACGCGGCAGAGCAACTATAGGAATAACGCCGTCCAGAGAAATTCCCTGCTGGGCGAACTTCCGCGGATCTCCCTGCCGAGGCAAGGGTTTGTGTGAGGGGGCTGAAAACATAAGCGCGCAATAATAGGGATCTGCTCTAAATCTGTCAAAGAAAATGTACGGAAATAGCGCTATTTAGTGTCTGAACCTTAGAATACCCCCCTTATCTATGATTAAGGGGGCTTCATGCAACATATTATCTTGGCTTCCAGCTCAATATACCGTCGTCAACTGCTGGATAAACTGGGGATCAACTACCAATGGGCCGCGCCCGACATAGATGAAACCCCCTCCATCAACGAACCCCCGGCCGAGCTGGTTCAGAGACTCTCGCTGCGCAAGGCTACCGCCCTGTCTCATCTCTACCCTTCAGCCTTGATTATTGGCTCAGATCAGGTGGCCGCCATCGATCACCAGATCCTGGGCAAACCCGGCAACCATGCCAACGCCAAAGCCCAGCTACGCCAGGCGAGCGGCAGACAGGTAACCTTTTATACCGGCCTGACACTCTTTAACAGCGCCACCCAAACCTCCCAGACCTGCTGCGAGATCTACCAGGTGGTGTTTCGTCAACTCACTGAAGGTCAAATAGAGAACTATCTGACCAGGGAACAGCCCTACAACTGTGCCGGCAGCTTCAAATCCGAAGGATTGGGCATCTGCCTGTTTGACCGACTTGAAGGCCGGGACCCCAATACCCTGATCGGCCTCCCGCTGATCGCTCTGATTGATATGCTGAATAAAGAAGGGGTCGATATCCTGCAAAGCTAAGCAAAACGCTTCCAGCTGAGCAGCTCATCAAACCGGTCCATGCACAGCTCCGGCTCATAGGGGTGCAGCCGCTCCACGTGGTGAGCCCCGTAACTTACAGCGATACGCGGCATGTTGATAGTGCGCGCCATAGCCATGTCATATTCCGTATCACCAATCATTACCGCCTCCGCAGAAGGAACGGCGAACTCCTCCAGCAACTGCTCCAGCATCAGCGGGTGCGGTTTGGATGCAGTTTCATCAGCACACCGGGTTGAATGGAAAAACGAGGACATACCCAACCCCGCCAGCACGCGGTCCAGCCCCCGGCGACTTTTGCCTGTTGCGATAGTGAGCTGATGCCCCTCGGAGCGCAGATGCTCCAGCGTCTCCTGAACTGCCGGAAATAATAAGGAAGGCGCCTGCTGATCCAGCGCTATATAATGAAGCGCATACCGTTCCCGCACCCCTTGGCGCTCAACCTCATCCTTCAGGGGAAACAGCTGAGCAATAGCCTCTGGCAACCCCAATCCTATAATGTCGTGGACAGCCCGGGCTTCCGGCACCTCCCACCCCATATCATCAGCAGCCATTTGCATGGCCTGTGTAATCTTTCCCGTGGAGTCACTCAAGGTTCCATCCCAGTCAAATATTAATAACAACGCTATATCTCCTGGATGTCATTCTTTCATCTTAAGTGGCAGCCTGGACAGCGGCTCCGCCAGGTCCGGACTTAAAGGAGCCCGGACAATGGTCAGTTGCTGCTGATCCGGCAGATAAAAACCCAGCTCTGCTGCATGCAGGAACAGGCGCCTCACACCTAACTGGCGCATCTTCTCGTTGATTTCGTCGTGGCCGTATTTCTCGTCCCCCACCAGGCTATGCCCCATATGCTGCGCATGGACACGTATCTGATGGGTGCGCCCCGTAATCGGACGAGCCTCAACCAGAGTAAAACCTTCATAATTGGCCAATACAGAGAACTCGGTAAGGCTTGGCTTACCGGCCGGGTTCACTTTAACGATCCGCTCCCCCTCACCTACTTCACTCTTCAACAGCGGCGCATCAACGCGACGACAAGCAGGAGGCCAAGCCCCTGCCACCAAAGCCTGATAAACCTTGCGCACACCACTCCGACCCTTGTCGCGCAGAGCAGCCTGGAGATGCCGTAGCATGCTCCGTTTTTTCGCGATCATGATACAACCTGAGGTATCTCTATCCAGCCGATGAACCAGCTCCAGGTAGCGTGCCTCAGGTCGCATTTGACGCAGCACTTCTATCAGGCCAAGGGTTACACCGCTTCCCCCATGCACCGCAAGGCCAGGCGGCTTGTTGAGTACCAGCAACCCATCATTTTCAAACAGGATGGCGTTTTCCAACCTCTTTACCAAGACGTTACTGGGCCGGGCTCCAGTCTCTTTCTCGGTGATACGGACTGGCGGAATCCGAACCACATCGCCAGCCAGCAGTTTGTAATCCGGCTTGCACCGGGCTTTATTAATACGCACCTCGCCCTTGCGGAGGATGTTGTATACCCGTGATTTAGGGACCCCTTTCAGGCGAGCCATCAGGAAATTGTCAATACGCTGCCCGGCAAGATCTGCATCGATCTCGACAAACTGAACAGGCTGAACAGGATTAACCACCGCATCATCACGAGAGGCTTTAGGGAGGGAGTCTTTTTTCATGGCGCGATGATACCTCAAACAAGACAAAACCCACATGTAGAGCGCGCAGAACTTCCTATACCGACTCAGCAGCCGTCAAGTGCACCGGTTCATTGAAGGTAGCCGTGAATACTGATATATTCGGCGGCGTCGAGACAGGCTGGTTTCCGGATAACGCATGAAAAGGCGTATCAGTTAGGAAATACCGCTGACGGCGAAAGGAGGCTTTGACCCTTGAGGCAACCGACAGGAAACGCTCGGGTCTAATACTCCAGAAACAAACAAGACGGTATTTTCGCAACGCTCTGTTGCGCGAATACACTGGAACAATCGCGCTTTAATACGCAATAGCTTTTGTTAATACTTGAGTGTTTTGTAGACTCTGATTCTACGTATTGCCAGACCAAGATTCTGGATGTGATCCACCCTGACAAGAACACCGTGCCGTGTAAACCAGCCCGGAGATGATAGAACCCGCGAGGTCATATCAGCCAGCCAAAACGCTGCGCACTTGCGATCACGATCCTGAACCAGTTGCACGTTTTACAGCAACCAGCAGTACTGAGGGGACTGATATTAAGCAGTCTATATTTGAGTTAAATGGGAAGAGAACTATCTATCAGCGCAGGAATGTTATCCGTCACGAGCCAATTGCCCATGACAAAGTCCAAACTGACCAGCATCTACCCACCAACCGCTGTCGCGAGCTTTATGTAGCGCGGCAGTCTACACGGTTGTACAAAACACCTGCGTGTTAACCCTAGTTATTCGTTGCCAACAGCGCTCGAACTAACAGGTAACACATGAAAAGAATGCTCATCAACGCAACTCAGCCCGAAGAGTTGCGCGTAGCCTTGGTTGATGGCCAATGGCTTTACGATCTCGATATTGAAAATCGCAATCGCGAACAAAAGAAATCCAACATCTATAAAGGCCGCATCACGCGGGTTGAACCCAGTTTAGAAGCAGCATTTGTTGACTACGGCGCAGAGCGTCATGGCTTCCTTCCCCTCAAAGAAATATCCCGCGAATACTTCACGAAAAACCCCGGTGACCTCGACGGCCGCGTCAAAATTAAGGACGTGCTCAAAGAAGGCACAGAGGTCATCGTACAGATTGATAAAGAAGAGCGCGGCAACAAAGGGGCTGCACTGACTACCTTTATCAGCCTGGCTGGTCGATATCTTGTTCTGATGCCGAATAACCCGCGGGCCGGTGGCATCTCCCGCCGTATTGAGGGAGAGGATCGGGCTGAACTCAAAGACGCTCTCGGCTCCATTGAAGTCCCCCCCGGAATGGGCGTTATTATCCGCACCGCCGGTGTCGGACGCAGCGCTGAAGAACTGCAGTGGGACCTGAACTACCTCCTGCAGCTGTGGAGCTCAATCGACAGCGAAGCCAAAAAGTCCCCCGCGCCTACCTTCCTGTTCCAGGAAAGCAACGTAATTATTCGCGCTATCCGCGACTACCTGCGGCAAGATGTGGGCGAAGTCATTGTTGATAACAAAGAAGCTTATGAATTGGCTTCTGCGTTCATTCAGCAAGTCATGCCCAACTACCGCAGCAAAGTAAAGCTGTATCAGGATGATATCCCGCTCTTCAATCGCTACCAGATTGAAAGCCAGATCGAAACCGCATTCCAGCGGGAGGTTAAATTACCTTCCGGCGGTGCCATCGTGATCGATGTTACCGAAGCTCTGGTTTCTATCGACATCAACTCATCCCGCGCTACTAAAGGTGGTGATATTGAAGAAACTGCCCTGCAAACTAACCTGGAAGCAGCGGATGAGATCGCACGCCAGCTGCGTTTGCGTGACATGGGCGGCCTGGTTGTTATCGACTTCATCGACATGCAGCCGGTACGCAATCAACGCGAAGTGGAAAACCGCATGCGCGATGCCTTGATGATGGACCGGGCACGGGTTCAAATCGGACGCATCTCCCGGTTTGGCCTGCTCGAGATGTCCCGCCAGCGTCTGCGCCCGTCATTAGGGGAAGTGCATTCCAAAGTCTGCCCGCGCTGTAATGGTCAGGGCACCATCAGGGGCACCCGCTCTCTGGCACTGGCCATTCTGCGGCTGGTTGAGGAAGAAGCACAAAAAGAGCGCAGCGCTGAAATTCGGGCAATTGCTCCTGTCTCAGTTGCCACTTATCTCCTTAATGAAAAACGTAAAACCATCTCGAATATCGAATCGCGCAACAATACGCGAGTAGTCATTGTTCCCAGCGCGGACATGATGACACCTCACTTTGAGGTGCAGCGCCTGCGTGACGATGATGACGGTACGCTGGAAACCAGCTACAAGATCATGCCAACCGGCGATGAGAACAAAGAAGAAGATGAAGACATGAGCGTGAAGGCGCTGCCGGTCAGCCGACCTGCTGTGCAAGTCACTGCACCGTCACAACCTGCTCCGGAACCCGTTAAAAAACCTGGTGTAATTGCGCGCTTTATCAGTCTCTTAATGGGTCTGTTCAGCAGCGAAAAATCCAGCCGCGACAGCAAGGGTCATAAGCGTGACCGTAATCGCCAGGGCCGTGGTCGGAACCAGCCTCAATCCCGCAACCGCCGCGACCGCAACCGCCGCGACAAAGACCGGAAGGATGATCGTGAAATCCGGGATAATCGTGAGCCTCGTGAGACAAACGAGCCCCAGGTTCAGGAGAATCGTTCATCAAACGAACGCAACCGCGACAATGACCGCCGCGATAACCGCCAGCAAAGCCGTGACAATAACGAATCCGCAAAAGACCGGGATTCCAATGAGGGTCGCAACCAGCGGGGCAACCGGAACCGCGACGACCGCGATAATGCGCGGAGAAATCAATCTGCCAATGCTGTTGCAGAGGCTGCAGCGGAATCCAAAGCGGATTCACCTGAAGCGGAGCAGGATGGAGATGAACGTCCATCCAAACGCCCTGCAGGTCGTCGCGCACGCTCTCAGCAGCGCCGTCGTGGACGCCGTGAGGCGGTGGAAGAGAATACAGCGGAAACCACCGAATCCATCGCAAATGATTCAGGCTCAACCAACGCCAGCTCAACTGCCGAGCCCACAGCTCCTGCCATTGAACCAGCACCTGCTGTAGAAGCAGCAGCTACTGAAGATAAGCATCTGAATGTACAGGTGTCTGCTGCAATTGCCGCCCAGACTGCTGCTTTTGAAGAAGCCTTTGGCAAAGAGCAGGACGAAGAGTCGGCTGAAGCTGTAACAGCCTCCGCGCAATCATTTGTTATTGACCAGGAAATAAAACCAGCCGCTGACGCACCAGCTGCCGCTGAAGAGAACCCTGCTGTAGAAGCACCTCCTGTATCGCAGGTTTTTGAAGCACCTCTGCCCCAGCAGGAGGAATCAATTCAGGAAGCAGCACCAAGCATGGCATCAGCGACACCCGACGTTGCAGCAGAACCGGAACAAGCCCAGGCAGCAATTGAGCAGGAGCAAACCCAACCGGCTGCAACACCAGCTGCAGATGAAATCGTTGCAGCGACGAATGCAGAAACCGCGACCGAAGAAACAGCAGCTAGCCAGCCTGATGTGAGCTCTCCCTCTTCCACCGAGGTTGTCCGCGCGAGCAATGATCCTCGTCGTGCTCCCAAGCCAGTTGCTGTGCATATCGTGACTGAAACATTAACGCGAGTGCAGCCGCGAGCTCTGGACACGAGTGTGCCAGCCAATGTTGAACACAACCCGCGTCCACTGGCCAGACCATCAAATGATCCGCGCCTGGCGAAACGGGCAGCACCCGCACCGGATGCCCCTGAGCATCAGGAGTAACTTGCTGTAATAAAAAGCCGGGCTCTTGCCCGGTTTTTTATTTTTACCTCGTGCCATTGATTCAATCGCTCAGGTTATGATCAGAATATATCAATCCAGGTAAATTTTATTACCGGGATATTGCTCGCCAAAAAAACCTATGTATAATCTGCACCTCTTCGGAAGGGTGGCAGAGTGGTTTAATGCACCGGTCTTGAAAACCGGCGTAGGTGCGAGCCTACCCAGGGTTCAAATCCCTGCCCTTCCGCCATCTCTGTCGATAGACATCACAAAAGGCGCCCAGCGGGCGCCTTTTGTTTTTCCTGCCAGATGACTTGTGAACTGTCGCTTTGCCCCCATGTCTAAAACCACACATTAATCAGTGATTTAAGGCCCAGGATATAATCTCTTGGAATTTATAACCTGACTTTGTATGATGAACATCATTTTTTAACGAAGCCCAATGGAGATTCACCATGCAAGAGCTTTATACACAAACCGCATCGACTAGCACCCTGGAAGTCAACAAGGTGCTGCGCAACACTTATATGTTGCTTGGTATTACCTTAGTGTTCAGTGCCGTGACCGCAGGCATCAGCATGGCAGTTGGCGTAGGCCATGGTTTAGGGCTGATCATGAGCCTGGTTGCTTTAGGCTTGATCTGGTTCGTCCTGCCACGCACTGCAAACTCTTCTAGCGGCTTGGCTGTTGTCTTTGCATTTACCGGTTTGATAGGTGCGAGCCTCGGGCCGCTGCTCAATCACTATCTCGCCTTTGCGAACGGTGGTTCTATCGTGCTGCAGGCACTTGGCGGCACGGCCCTGATCTTCCTCGGCCTTTCTGCTTATACACTGACCACCCGTAAAGACTTCAGCTTCCTGCAAGGTTTTGTTGTGGTGGGCATGATGGTAATGATCGTCGCCATGTTGATATTGTTCGGAGCGTCTTTCTTTGGATTTAACGTCTCCGGTCTGCATTTGGCGTTTTCTGCTGGTATCGTGTTGTTGATGTCTGCGCTGATTCTTTATCAAACCAGCGCCATTATCCATGGTGGAGAAACCAACTACATCCTGGCTACCACCAGCCTTTACCTGTCTATCATTAACCTCTTCACCAGCTTGCTTCATCTGCTGGGCGCAGCGAGTGATGACTAAGTTTTATTAATTTTTCGAGAAGCCCCGCCATGACGGGGCTTTTTTTATTATCTCACTATGATTTTTTCCTTAGCTGTTTATTCACCACCCTACTCCTCACAAGCCAGTGAAAGCGCCTACAGATTTGCCGAGGCACTACTGGCAGAGGGGCACTCTCTGTACAGAATCTTTTTTTATCAGGACGGGGTACATAACAGCAGCCAGCTGCTGACTCCCCCTCAGGATGAAACGGATTTTACTTCCAGATGGCGCGAGCTTTCAGAACGGCATCATATCGACCTTGTAGTCTGTATTGCAGCAGCCCTGAAACGAGGCATCCTTGACGAAGAGGAAGCAAATCGTTACGAAAAGCCCGCTCACAACCTGCATGAAGGCTTTGCTCTCAGCGGCTTGGGCCAGCTCGTGGATGCGGCGTTGATGTCAGATCGACTGGTAACTTTTGGTGGGTAGTATGCGCAAGAAAATTCTGTTTATCAGCCGTCACGCGCCTTATGGTTCCTCTATCGCCAAAGAGGCACTTGACGCAGTACTGACAGCCGCAGCTTATGATCAGGATTTAAGCCTATTGTTTATGGATGATGGGATCTTTCAACTGCTCCCAAACCAACAAGCCAATGCCATTGGACAAAAGAGCTTTGCATCCATGCTGCCCGCACTGCCTCTGTACGATGTGGAGAATATTTTTGTACACTTGGAGTCGCTGCAAGCGCGCGGCATATCAAAGAATGAACTTCTTTTCGACAGTGTCCAGACTCTTGACAGTACTGCTGTCAGCGCCTTACTGGCGCAGCAAGATCACCTGCTGAGCTTCTAATCACGATGAGTACACTGCATACCGTTAACAAGTCCCCCTTTACTCATGGCACCCTGGCCTCCTGTCTCTCTATCTGTACAGACAGTGACGGGGTTCTGCTACTCGAAGATGGCGTCTTCGGTGCAATGACTACCACCCCTTGTGCAACCCGGCTTACGGAGCTGATTGAACAGGGAGTGAGGGTTTATGCTCTCATTGATGACGTGAAAGCACGGGGATTGGAAAAAATGCTGATGAGCAATATCGAGCTGACCGACTATGTCGGTTTTGTTCAGTTGAGCACCCAGCACCGTTGCGTACAGAGCTGGTATTAACCATGCCTGCAAATATCGATGGCCATCTGATCATCACAGATAAAGATGGTCACTTAAAAAATCTCCAGGACTGGTCCGAGAATGTTGCCCGATATCTTGCCGCCCAGGAAAATATTGTCCTGAGTGATAAGCATTGGGAAATCATCTATTTATTGCGGGAATTTTATAGCGAGTTCGAACTGGCTCCGGCCATGCGTGCATTAGTCAAACGAGTGGGACAACAGCTGGGCGAGGAAAAAGGTCGCAGCGTTTACCTCATGCAACTCTTTCCCCCCAGTCCGGCCAGGGTTGCTGCCAAGATTGCTGGCTTACCCCGCCCCGCTAACTGTCTTTAAGACGCCTTTGCAGCAGCCCTGTTAGCAAAGTAAGACTTGGTCAGACCCAGCACCACCGGACTGAGCAAAATCAAGGCGATCAGATTCGGAATCGCCATCAGACCATTTAAAATATCAGCGATTGACCACACAAGCTCCAGCTGTGCCGTAGCTCCCCAATAGACCACAATCACCCAGAAAATCCGGAACGGCAGAATTGTCTTGATACCTAAGAGATAACTCCAGCACCGCTCACCGATATAGCTCCAGCCAAGGATGGTGGTGAAGGTGAACAACAGGAGCGAGCAAGTTAAGATATGTCCGCCAACCCCTGGCAGCGCTGATTCGAAAGCCGCTATAGACAACGCCGCTCCGCGTTCACCACTATCCCAGACACCCGACGTGATGATCGCTAAACCGGTCATGGTGCAGACGATGATAGTGTCGATGAACGTGCCCATCATCCCGATCAAGCCAGATCTGACCGGATTATCACTCGTGCCGGCCGCCTGAGCGATACCCGCTGTACCCAGTCCGGCTTCATTGGAAAATATCCCGCGAGCTACGCCGTACTGAATTGCCACCATGACCGCTGCGCCGGCAAACCCACCCGTTGCAGCAGCGGGTGTAAATGCATGAGCAAAGATCAAGGAGAAGGCCGCTGGAATTTCGGAGAAATTGACAATCAGAACGGCCAGTGCAGCTAATACATATACCACACACATGAGGGGCACAAGCGATGCGGCAACCTTACCGATCCGTCTTATTCCCCCAAGGATAACCACAGCAACAACCAGCATGGTTATAAAGCCGGTCAGTCGCACATCCACCGCAAAATTGGATTCAAGCGCTTGGGCCATGCTGTTCGCCTGCACCATATTTCCGATGCCGAAGCCAGCAAGACCACCGAGAAGAGCAAAGAGCGCAGCCAGCCAGGTCCAGCGTGGCCCCAGGCCATTCTTGATGGCGTACATGGGACCGCCAACCGGCTCACCATTCTTGTCACGTTCGCGGTAGTGAACCGCCAATACCACTTCCGAATATTTAGTGGCCATACCAACCAAAGCGGTACACCACATCCAGAACAGTGCACCCGGCCCACCCCAGAAGATGGCCGTCGCTACTCCGGCGATATTGCCGGTTCCCACCGTAGAAGCCAGACAAGTCATCAGCGCCTGAAAAGGACTGATAATGCCTGTACTGGGGTCACCCTTTTTCCTCCCGTGCCATACCGATGTCATCCCCTCTTTGAGGCGTAACAGCGGCATAAACTTCAATCGCACCATCAGAAAACAGCCGGTTCCGAGGATCAGTATCAACATTGGTGGCCCCCAAACCAGATCGCTGAGGATTTTCACCAGATTGTTGATAGCGTCCATGGATCAGCCCTTCTTTTGAAATGATTGTTATATGGAGTTAACGTTGCCGAGACAACCAGGACGGAAGATAACAAAATTCAAGCGGGGCGGTATAGATTAATCGCCGCGAGATACCATCAATTGATGGAAAGCAGGGAAAGAGCAGCAGGTGAGACGGGGGGAGTTGGGGGCGGAAATGCGCCGCCCCTAGGTCTATCGCTTATTCTTTAGCTGCGTCGATAGACTTGATAGTGCCTTTAGGAAGCACTGCGTGCACAGCAACTTTCTGAAATTTCAGTTCAATATTATTGCCAGTCTCCAACACAATATAGTTTTCATCAACCTTTACCACCTTGCCCAGCATACCGCTGGTCATAATGACTTCGTCACCTTTAGCCAGGGATGAAACAAGAGCTGTATGCTCTTTCTGACGCTTGCGCTGTGGACGGATGATGAACAGGTACATGAACACAAACAAACCGCCGAACATCAACAAGGTAACCATCGGATTACCCTGGGGGGCGGCGCCAGTCTGTGCTTGTGCCATAGCGGAGGAAACAAAGAAACTCATGAACTAACCCCTGTAACGTGGAAAAGCGCTAACTCTACCCTGTTTGCTCAGAGCAGGCAATTAGCGCTTCCTCCTGATGATTCAGGGAATCATCACCGTAGAGTTAGTCGCAAGAGCCAGGCTCTTGCGTAGCGATCAGGCGTAATCGCGGAAAAGTTTGCGGAACACACTGGGAGAAAGGCCCGTCCAGCGCTTAAAGGCGTTGGTGAAGCTGGTGCGATCAGAAAAATCCAGTGCCTTGGATACTGTATCAACACTCATATGTTCATCAATCAAGTATTTGATTGCATAATGAAAACGCATGTTATCCCGCAACTGGGCAAAATTGGCTTGCTGCTGTTGCAGGCGGCGCTGCAGCGTCCTTTTAGAAAGATTGATGTCTTCAGCTATCTTGTCTATCGATAGCTCAGCGTGACCAACACGCTGTTGCAGTGCATCCATGACACGCGCAGACACCCCTTCACAAGGAGGTATTTTTGCCATCTCCAAATACTCTTCATATGAGCGGATATGGGATCCGTCAAAAGCATTATCAGATGCGGCATCGTTGTTGCGGTAAATACGTTGTAACTGAATCATACAGGCCTCTCCTTCTGCCAAACTAAGCTGGGCATTTATTATCGAAAAAGTGTTTGCACACCGTTTGAGAGAAACAAAAATTTAAACTTCGATTCCTCCCTGCACAAACCTAAGCCTACGTTCCGTGTGCACTCATTATAGGCCAATACTGGCATATACAAAGTCCATCTCGCACAAATTTCCTATTTAAAAAGCTGCATAAGATCACACAATTCTAAATCCGTTTTTTAAAAGTGCTCAGCGATGTAAGCAATGACTTCCTGATCGTGTGTCTTGGTGTTGACCTTATCCATGATATAACGCAAATGGCCGTTCTTATCGACCAGAAAGGAAGTCCGGAATATACCCATATACTCCCTTCCCATAAATTTCTTCAGGCCCCACACACCGTATTTTTCTGCAACAGCGTGGTCTTCATCGGCCAGCAAATCAAAATTGAGATCGTATTTATCAATAAACTTTTGAAGCTTTTTTGGTGCATCAGGGCTAATTCCCAGCACGACGGTATCAAGTCTTTCGAACTCGGCTTTCGAGTCACGAATACCACAAGCCTGTGTCGTACAGCCCGGAGTGGCAGCCTTCGGGTAAAAGTAAATAACAACGTTCTTTTTACCCTTGAAATCTTTTAAAGAAACTTTTTCACCGGCTTGGTTTAACAATGTAAAGGCCGGAGCCATATTACCTATCTTGGGGAAAGTCATGGGCACTCCAGAAATTCAATTATGCATCCCTGGCAACTACGGTATCTCCGCTCAGCCCACATTCCCATTCCCACTGGGTTTACCAACGGTGAAATTACAATGCGCTTATCAGCATCTGTACATGTGACTGCGCTGAGCGTGTTCGCATGATACATTGCTCGATCTATTTAACGCAAAATCTCTCCGCTTCGCTCTATATTTGGCACATCCCGATTATCGTTTTAACGCTGACCAGTAAAGAATTCCGTTGAAGCTTTAACTTTCCCACTTGCTTAAAGGAGTGATCAAAATCAATCATCCAGCGGTAAAACTTCGCACTTTTGGTCAATAGCTGCGTTCGGAACAGCCTGGTTGCCCAGTTATTGGGTCGTAGTTTGCCAACCCCTTTGCTTTTCCTTCTGTACGCTTCCGCTCAATAGGTCAAAAAACAACGACCGGTACTGCGATCCAGCTCGCTCGAACTCGGGTTAACCTTATAACTTTATGGAATCATTTTTACGCAAATCGCCACGCCGCTAAAATATAAACTTTCTTATAACGGGATAATAAGTTTATAAAAATTGTGTCATACGTGAATTTTGTTAGTTTCTTCACATAACTTCTGCGAGCAAGGTCCCCATCGGCTTGATGATCTACCATAACAATGAAGAGGCTGCTGGGAAACCTACTGGTATAAGCTGTGTTTCGCGGGGACCTGGCGTCCGTCAGTGAGCAATTCAACTGGAAACATTCTGGACAGGGGATAGCTGTTGACTGATCTCCATTACGCATCCTTGCGCTTGAGATTCAGAAAAAGTAAGGAACGCTTAATCGCGGAAGATCTTTAAGAGGTCTCCGTAATGGTCGATACGACGGTCACGCAGATAAGGCCATATTCTTCGGACGTGTTCGCTGCGCTCCATATCCACTGAGACCACCTGGGTGGCTTCGCGATCAGTCTCGGCCTGGTATAAGAACTCGCCTTGAGGACCGGTTACGAAGCTGTTGCCCCAGAAGTTGATCCCGGGTCCGCCAGCGGGGTCGGCCTCATGGCCTACCCGGTTCACGCTGACAACAGGCACACCGTTTGCGATCGCGTGACCTCGCTGAACGGTGATCCAGGCTTCCCGTTGACGTTCCTGCTCTGCCGCATCGTCTTCCGGGTCCCAACCGATCGCTGTGGGATAGATCAGTAACTCTGCACCGGCCATTGCCATCAGTCGAGCAGCCTCAGGGAACCACTGGTCCCAGCAGACCAGTACACCGAGCTTGCCCGCTGAGGTCTCCACCGGATGAAAACCCAGATCGCCCGGTGTGAAATAAAATTTTTCGTAGAACCCCGGATCATCCGGGATGTGCATCTTGCGATATTTGCCTGCAATGCTGCCGTCTTTTTCGAGAACGACAGCCGTGTTGTGATGAAGGCCCGTCGCGCGCTTTTCAAATAATGAAGCAACAATGACCACACCCAGCTCCTTGGCCAGCTCGCCGAGCGCCTGTGTGCTGGGCCCTGGAATAGGCTCGGCCAGATCAAAGGCCTCTACCCTTTCCTGCTGGCAGAAGTACAGGCCGCGATGCAGTTCCTGCAGAACAATCAGTTGAGCTCCCTGCGCCGCAGCCTGACGGATTTCCGTCATACTTTTCTGCATGTTAGCAGCAGTGTCGGCGCTGCAGCTGTGTTGGATAACCCCTACTTTTAACTCTTTCATAGCGGTTCGAGAACTCCTTCAGGTAGTTGCATGGTGATGCAGTGCAGACTCCCACCCTGTTCAATCAGGGTGGAACATGGAATGCCCAGGACATCGTAGCCGGGAAACGCCTGGGAAATCTGACCCAACGCATCCTCATCGCTCAGGCAGTCGTAGATGGGTACCAGCACGGCCTCATTGAGGATAAGGAAGTTGGCGTAGGTTGCGGGCAGACGCTGATCTTCATCGTTATAAACGGCCTGGGGCCACGGCAGCGGGATCAGTTTGTAGGGCTGACCGTCTGCATCAGTCATTTCGGCCAGCTCCGCTTCCATTTTTTTCAGCTCTGCGTAGTGTTCATCCTCCGGATCTTCGCAGGCAACATAGACGATTACATTGTTGGGACAGAGGCGGGCCAGCGTATCGATATGGCTGTCTGTGTCATCGCCGGCGAGGTGCCCGTGATGCAACCAATTGATCTTCCGCACACCGAAGGCCTCTTTTAAGCGCGCCTCTATCTGCTCCTTCGTTAAATGAGGATTGCGGTTGGGATTGAGCAGACAGGAGGCGGTTGTCAGTAAGGTGCCCTTGCCGTCCGTCTCGATGGAACCTCCTTCCAACACCCAGTCCTGTACTTCATAGCTTGCCGCTGCAAAAGCGCCCTGGTCGAAGAGATTGCGGGTAATCCGGTTATCAAGCTCATGACCGAACTTGTTGCCCCAGCCATTAAACTGAAAATCCAGCAGTTTCATACCTTCGGCGGTTTCTACTGTAAGAGGTCCGAAATCCCTCGCCCAGGTATCGTTAGTAGGCGTTGGGTAGAGGTAGATGTACTCCATAGGAGCATCCATGGCTGTCAGGCGCGCGCGGATGTTGTCCAGCTCTTCTGCTGGTGCCGCAATAACCAGATCTGAATAATCACAGATAACCGTGGCCAGAGCTTCATAGAGCTGGGTCACATCTTCAAGAATCCAGTCCCAATCCGTATTTTTGTGGGGCCAGGAGAGCAGTACCGCATCCTGGGGTTCCCACTCAGCTAAAAGGCGTTGGCCAGCCATAGTCATACCTCAACGATATATAAAGAAGCGGGTGCCACACTGGCACCCGCGGAGGGGCGGGCATTATAGCCCAGAATGCGGAAGAGACAGGATATGGATGAGAAGATTTATCATTTAAACCGCGGATCAGTGCTGGATGATCGTTTCACTGGCTGGCAGGCGAATCACATCCCCCGGATCAGCAGCTTTCTGGCGTCCTGTTTCCGTCCTACCATCATCCCCAACCTGGACAATTGCCGAAAGCGCTCTTGCGGTACGGCGCCCCTGCTGGTCTACCGTGATCTGCATCTGGATGTAATACCGTCCCGGCTCGCTTGCCAGCAAACGAAGCGGCAGCGGATATTCATTGCGCTGGGTCAGAGGAAATGTGTAGTGTGTCTCTCCTTCCAGGATGTGAAGCCCTTCACTGCCAGTGAGGCTCACCGTCATCAATCCCTCTTGATAATCAGCCGTCAGCGTAGGAACCACCTCGGCTGCTACCCCTGGCTCAAGGCGGTGCACAACATTCTCCAGCAGTTTGACATCGGCCCCCGGTTTGCCACGGTGGGTCTTGTCGTGATCAGTCGGGCGCTTTTGATGATCAGAGGGCTGCTCCACCACCGGCACGTTGTCCAATGATGGCTTGGTTGATGCCGCTTCATTGCTGCAGCCCCCTATAAGAAGGACGCTGAGCAGCAGGCAAGAAAAAATTTCCATCTTCCGAAACATAGTTACCTCATGCTCTCGTGCGAGCGATCACAGGTTATTGGCGTGTGACAAGAACGTTAAAACAGGTAGTGGCATTGCTTGAGCTGCCCGTAAGCGCGTAATCGGTGACTTCAACAATGTAATTGCCCGATTGGAGGGACACCGTACCCAGCTCCACGTTATCGGTGTTGGAGTCTCCCTTTTCCACCAGAATCCCGCGCTGGTATATATAGAAATCAGGATCACTTTGCCTGACAAAGTCTCCTCCCATGCGCTCAACTCTTACCGCGTAATTTCCGCTCTGGGTGATCGATAAACGCATAAACTGATTAACACCCAGTTTGTTGTATCCGCCATTCAATGAGGTGCTGCATACATTAAGCGGCCTGCCAAGAGAAAGGCTTTTATAGACCGGCAAGTTTATCTCATTGTTGCCACTGTTGATCTCACCTTCTCCGTACTGACGGGTGCTGTTGATGTCCTGCTCATAAAGGAGGCTTTCAAATAAATCCCGGTGCGCCGGGTAGCGGGCAACAAGGCGTTCTGCGAAGAGAAATATCGAGACGAGACTTTCTGCGCTGTAATAAGAACTGTCGGTCAAGGTGGTCAAGAACGGGGAAAAATCTTTAGCCGTCTTGTTGTTACTGCTGATGAAATAGTTGTAGAGCACGGATTCAATTGATGACTCACTGTACCACCCGCGGACCGAATGATTGGTCTCGCTGACATCGTACATAAAACTGTAGGACTGATTGAAGCCACTGCTGTCGCGGTAGATGGGATCATCCAGCATCATTGCGGCAAAGGCATTGCCAAATCCTTCAGAAAAGGCAACGCGCATATCGAGATAATCCCTATACTCATGGGATCCGCCGATGGAATCGGAACGTGCCAGGTTATCTTCAATATAATGGGCCCACTCGTGAACTATTACGTGAGTGTCGAATTCATCCGTATCCTGGTCTGCCTCGCCAAGAAGGTAGATGGCTCCGTCTTCGTAAAAACTGGTACCAATTTCTCCCCGGGACAGATCTCCGTTGGCTCCGTTGTTTTTAACACTCCAGCGAACCTCCAGAGAGCGAAAATTTCCGCGGTAGCCAGCCTGAACGAACTGCTGAAGCCCGGTGTAAATGGTATCGAGAATGGCAAATGGCGCTGCGGGGCGAGACTCAGCGTAGGTCCCTTCATACCAGCCTGAGGGCGCATGCAAGTTGCGTTGTGAATTACCGTTACCAACATTGGCTTCACTGCCGATCAGGGCATATAAGCGGTTCCCGTCCGTGTTGTCATTGACCGTGAAATTCCATGCGGGTGCCGCATCACGTTTTAATTGCGCTTTTACCTGGACGCGCAGCACAGAACCAGCTTCCACTGTTGCGGTGTAAAAACCCTCATCATTGGTAAAAGTCGTGGCGACGGCTCGGTTCCGGCGATCCACCAATTCCACCACAGCTCCGCGAACCGGTCGAACTTCTATAGCTGTATAGTCAAGCCCAACATAATCCCTGTGATAGGGAACAAAATCGTAAGTAACTGTGCCGCTGACAGTGACCGGATTTTTGATCCCTGATGATCCACTGCTACCACCCCCACACGCATTCAACAACAGCATCAGCAAACATGACAATAAAACAGAACGCAGCCTGATAACGCTGCTGTTAACACCGAGACGCATAGCCAGCCTCTGCAGAAATGAGGGAAAATTGATCTTTTATTAGTCGCCCGCGAGCATAGCGAAAAATGCCGTGGAAGCCTAATAAATAATTGGTATGTGGATGACAGTGAGACGCCGGTCAACCCGTCAATGCTTCACGTAAATGAGCCGATCGGTGGCGAACCCGAGACCCTCGGCAGCCCTGACCAGATCGTTCAACACTGAGGAGTCCAGGTCTGGTGTACGGGCCAATATCCAAAGATAGGATCGATCCGGTCCGCATACCATGGCATATTGATAGGCTTCGTCCAAAGCGATGATGTTGTAACCACCGTAAAACGGTCCGAAGAACGAGACCTTTAACTGGCCAATATTTTCATCGCCGACAAAATAGGCTTTCCCGGTGGCTTCTTTCCAGGCCTGTTTTCTGGTGTTAAATCCGCGATTGACAACCTTCACACCCCCATCGTCCCTCAGGGAATACTCTGCGGTCACCTGCTCCAGCCCGCGCTCAAAAGAATGATTCAGGCGTGCAATTTCATACCAGGTGCCAAGATAGCGATTGAGTTCAAAGTCGGATACCGGCTTGATGTTTTCCGGCAGATGGCTGCAGGCCTGGAGAAAAACAACACCTACAACCAAGAGGGCTGTCATTATTTTTTTCATAGTAAGGTCCTTGAGGCAGCTCGTTATTCGGGTACCGCAGCCCGCAGTTAACCGGGGTGGCAGCAGACAGTTCGACCGTCTTTTGCAATAGACCTGCACAATCAGATTGGTTCCACCTTTACTATGGGTAGGTTCGCTCCGTATCAGAATGGCGCATAGCTGCAAAAGTCACCGGAGCACCGCTATAATCCCCGCTCATGATCGCAACCACAGGCTGGCTTGATGCTACAAAGTATTTTGTTAATTCTGTTGATAATCGGGGCTTTCTGGGGTTATCAGAAATTTAAACGACTGGGGCCGAAGGAGCGTCGTAAAATTCTGCTCCGCAGCGCCATTGGGGGCCTGCTGCTCATGATGATCATGATGGCCGTTACCGGACGGATGCACTGGCTGTTTGCATTGATTGGCGCCCTCCTTCCATTTATGCGTGGTCTGCTGGGCGTTGGAATACAACTGCTGCCCTTTTGGCTTAAACGCAAAAATCAGCAGCACACTGGCGAGCAGCAGCAATCCCATCATCCGGTGCAGCAATCCGCGATGGACGTCCGGGAAGCACAGGACATCCTCGGGCTTAAAGGCAGTCTCAGTGACATTACTGTGGAGATGGTCAATGATGCCCATCGCCGCCTTATTCAGAAGCTGCACCCGGACCGTGGTGGGAATGATTACCTCGCCTCGCGGGTCAACCTGGCCCGGGATCTGTTGTTAAAGCGTATTGAAAAACAGTAGATCTCCGATGTTGCGCTAGCGGGTTACATCTCTCGCCAGTACGTGAATATAACGCCCGAGGGAGCGGTAGGGTTCCTGCCGGGAAAATCTCAGTTCCAAAGTAATCAAATCTTCCGGTGCCCGCTCGCGCAGCTCCCCATCCAGAATATAATCGTGAAACACCCTTATACCGCTGCGTGCTGCCACTGACAGCGGCAAATCACTCAACCACGCATCTACCTGGTCCGGCTCCAGCGGATTAATAGGGGTGAGACTGCCTTTGGCTCCCCGGAAATCCTGCGCGATGATTTTTTTGAAATTCGCGCGCAGTAAATTTTTGAAGATCAGTGAGTGGCGGTTGTAATAGGTGAGCGACAGCCAGCCGCCGGGTTTGATGTAACGATGCAGGCATGGCAGGAGTGACTGCGGCTCCGCCATCCACTCCATCACCGCGTGACACAACACGAGATCGAATTGATCATCAGCAATATGACTCGTGAGCTCCTGGATAGCGCAATGTACCAGACTCACGCTCTGCGAGAGACCTGCCTCCTCCACCTGCTCACGGGCTAGCTTTAACATCTCAGCAGAAATATCACACAGCACTACCTGGTGCCCCGCTTGTGCCAGCCTCAATGAAAACTGCCCTTGTCCGCCGCCCGCGTCGAGAATTCGCAGAGGTTTATCGGGCATCAGTAGTTCGGGGATGGCTTCGGTAAAATCCCGCTGCAGGACCGCAAGCCGTACAGCCCCCTTTAAGCCCCCATATATGTTCTTTTTAAACCGCCCGGCGAGATCATCAAAGTTGCGATCTTGCGCAGCATCTTGTTTAGCCATGGATTACGACTACCTTTCAATTAACGCGCTGCGTTCTTATCAATTTTTTCATCAACAGCGACTGACATATCAATGTCGAGTCGCCTGCATAACTCGGTGAGATACATCACAATATCTGCAACCTCATCCGCGACACGCTGCTTGTCTTCCACGCTGTCTTTAATCTGTTGCGCCTGCTCATCGGTCAACCATTGAAAAATTTCCAGCAATTCGGCGGCCTCCACGGCAACCGCCGCGGCGAGGTTTTTGGGGGTATGGTATGCTTCCCAGCCTTTGAGGGCTGCACGCTGGCGAAATGCCTGGTTTATCTGAGTCAGATTCAATGTGTGCTGGTTCATGGACATTCTCACCTTAACCGCGAAGACATCTTGTTGATCCAATGACCTGTGAATTAATAGCCGAGAGCAGCTGGTGGGTTTACATGATTCGCAGCTCCGATGATCAGCTGTACACTGGTATCACCACCAACATCCGGCGCCGGTGGCGCGAGCATAGCACCGGCAAGGCTGGAGCGCGGTACTTTCGTGGACGTAAACCGGTACGTTTATGCCTGCTGGAACCCTACCCGGATCGCAGCACCGCAAGCAAACGGGAAGCGGCACTTAAGCAGTTATCCCGCCGCGCCAAGGAGCAACTCTTGCTGCAGCAATCCCTTGAGCAGCGCCTCCATCTGGATGAACTCAATCTCGTCTTCCATCATGACTGCCAAAGCTGAACGTTCCTACTGCCTCCGCTGTCAGCGACCGCAGCGCACATGCCTGTGCCAGTGGGTGGTATCTGTACCTAACCGGGTCGAAGTGCTCATCCTGCAGCATCCCCTGGAGACAGCCAACGCAAAGAATACCGCACGTCTGCTGCAGTTGAGCCTGCGCAACAGCGCCATCATCGAGGGAGAAGACTTTTCCGATGATTTTTTAACCAGCCTGCTGGCGCGGGACCACAAGATCAACCTTCTGCTTTATCCACCTACACCGGATGATACTCTCTCTGTTGCACAGCCAGCACCAGTACCACCCCTCCCCGTCCCGGAAAAGCTTCGCCTGATCGTAATAGACGGCACCTGGCGTAAGAGCCGCAAGATGCTGTACCTGAATCCGGTTTTGCAAACACTCCCCCGCTTATCGTTGTCAGAGTGTCCACCTACAGCCTATTCCATTCGTAAGGCGCATAAAGACAATCAGCTTTCCACACTGGAAGCAAGTTGTTACGCTTTACGGCAATTGGAAGATGCCCAGGTGGATTACGCTCCGCTGTTAGATGCTTTTAAAGGATTTGTGCGACAGCAGCTGGCGTTTATGCCGCCTCGTTGACATGGGCTGCTTCCCAACCGTCTTTACCTACAGGATCTCGAGCGTTTTATGACTATTGCCCACCCAAGTTTTGAGTTACTGCGCAGCCAACATATTGATGCCCTGAAGATTCGGGTAGAAGAATATCGCCATAAGGTTACTGGCGCCCAGCACATCCACCTTGCCGCGGACAATAACGAGAACGTCTTCCTGGTTGCCCTGCGTACCGTACCCCATGATTCCACCGGCGTGGCCCATATTCTTGAGCACACGGCACTGTGCGGCAGTGAGCGTTATCCGGTCCGCGATCCTTTCTTTATGATGGTCCGTCGTTCTCTGAATACGTTTATGAATGCCTTCACCAGTTCTGACTGGACCGCGTACCCCTTTGCCAGTCAGAACCTCAAGGACTTTAACAATCTGTTGGATGTTTACCTCGACGCGGTGTTTTTCTCGCGCCTTGACGAGCTGGATTTTGCCCAGGAAGGCCATCGCATTGAATTCGCTGAGACCGATAACCCGGACTCAGAGCTGGTGTTCAAAGGTGTGGTCTATAACGAGATGAAAGGGGCGATGAGCTCCGTCACCTCTCAGCTGTGGCACACACTCTGTAAATACCTGTATCCCAGCACCACCTATCACTACAACAGTGGCGGCTCGCCGGAACATATTCCGGACCTGACCTATGAGCAGCTCAAGCATTTCTACAAGACTCACTATCATCCCAGCAATGCCATCTTCATGACCTATGGGGATATTCCGGCGGCCACCCATCAAGCCCGCTTTGAGGCCCAGGCCCTGTCGCGCTTTGAACGACTGGACAGTGTTATCAGTGTGCCGGCTGAGAAGCGCTACCACTCACCCATCAAGGTAGAAGAAGCCTATCCGCTGGATGAGAGCGAGGGAGAGGACCTGAGCCACAAGACTCATGTGGTCATGGCCTGGTTGCTGGGCAAAACCACCAACCTGGCGGAAAGCCTGGAGGCCCACCTGCTCTCCAACGTCCTGCTGGACAACAGCGCCTCGCCACTGCAGCAGGCCCTGGAAACCACGGATCTGGGTCAAGCGCCCTCGCCCCTGTGCGGGATGGATGATTCCCAGCATGAAATTGCGTTTGTCTGCGGCCTCGAAGGCTGTGCACTGGAAGACGTGGACAAGATCGAACAGTTGATCCTCGATACCCTGCGCCGGGTGGCAGATGAAGGTGTACCCCAGCAGCTGCTCGAGGCCTCTCTGCATCAACTGGAACTGCAACAACGTGAAGTCGGTGGTGACGGCTATCCCTATGGCCTGCAGCTGATCATGACCAGCCTTACCGCCGCTACCCATCGTGGAGACCCAATCGCGCTGCTCGACTTGGACACAGCACTGACTGACCTGAGAAACAAGATTCAGCAGCCGGATTTTATTCAGAAGCTGGCGCGTAAACTTCTGCTCGACAATCCCCACCAGGTCCGTCTGACGCTCCGTCCCGACCCGGAGATGAACCAGCGTATCAAGGAAGCCGAACTCGCCCGCCTCGCGGACCTGAAGAGTCAGCTGAGCGACGCCGATAAGCAGGCCATCATTGAACGAAGCCATGCCCTCCAGGCCCGGCAGTTGCGGAAAGACGATGAGAGCATTCTGCCGAAAGTGGGCCTCGAAGATATCCCCCCGCAGCTGCACTACATCGGCGGCAGCCACGAGACCTTCAATGGCTACCCCCTGCGCCGGTACAGTGCCGGTACCAACGGCCTGGTTTACCAGCAGATCACCTGCAAGATGCCAGCCCTGGATGAAGAACTGAAGTCTTTATTGCCGTTGTATTGCATGGCTGTAACCGAGCTGGGCGTCGGTGATAAAGATTATCTGGCCACGCAGCGCTGGCAGGCAGAAGTGGTAGGTTCCATCAATGCATTCAGCAGTGTGCGCGGCAGCGGTGACGACGTGCAGGCGATAGACGCCTATCTGACCCTCTCTGCCAAAGCACTTACCCGCAACAGCGGCGCCATGAGCGACCTTATGCACGCCACCCTCACCCAGGTCCGCTTTGATGAATTGAGCCGCCTGCGGGAACTGGTGGCCCAGGCACGGGCGCGGCGCGAACAAAGTGTCACCGGCAATGGACACAGCCTGGCCATGGCTGCTGCCTGCGCCGGGATGAGCCCCGCAGCAAGATTGACACACGAATTAAGCGGACTGGCAGGTATTCAGGCATTGAAGGCACTGGACAACAGCCTCGACGACGAGCGCCAGCTGGAAGCCTATGCGAGCAAACTCTCCCGGATCCATCAATTGATACTGGAGGCTCCCAGACAATTTCTGCTGGTCGGCGAACAGGAGCATCTTGACGATTATCTGGTTGATCTCCAGCAGCGCTGGCCGGCCCATATACCACCCGCTGACTTCAAACCCTTCGTCCTGCCGCCGGTGAACGAGCAGATCCAGGAAGCCTGGCTTACTAATACTCAGGTAAATTTCTGTGTAAAAGCCTACCCCACTGTACCGGCTGATCACCCGGATGCCGCAGTGCTGACCGTGTTGGGAGGGTTCCTGCGTAACGGGTTCCTGCATCGCACGATTCGCGAGCAGGGTGGCGCCTACGGCGGAGGAGCCAATCAAGATAATCACAGTGCTGCATTCCGTTTCTACTCTTACCGGGATCCGCGCCTGACCGACACATTGAATGATTTTGATGCGGTGCTCGACTGGCTTCAAAGCGGCTCGCACGACTGGCAGTCCGTTGAAGAAGCAATCCTCGGGGTCATCGGCAGTATTGATAAGCCCGGTTCACCGGCTGGTGAGGCAAAGAGTACCTACCATGCGGAACTCTTTGGTCGCACCCGCGAGAAGCGGGAACAGTTCCGCAATCGAGTACTGGCGGTGACCTTGGCCGATCTTCAGCGGGTCGCAGCCACCTACCTGCGGCCTGAGAAGGCCAGCGTCGCGGTGGTGAGCCACAACGGGGAACGGACGACCCTCGATAATTTAGGCCTGGTCCTCAAAACCCTGTGATGCAAGCGCTGAAAATCATGGTCACATGGTTTTCGGTATTAAAGTCAACTATATTGCTTCAGGCTATAACAACTGGTCGCTGTGAGAGATTGTCGAATGTTCATAGCGCCACCAGCGGCCGATAACTGTATCCCTGATCGAGACCCAGCATTGACGCTCACTTTATGATACCTACTCGTCCGCTCAACTTCAGCGCCGTCACCCATCCCGGACTCGCGCGCGATAATAATGAAGATTGTTATCTGAGCCTGCCGGAATACGGCATATGGCTGGTAGCGGACGGGATGGGCGGCCATGAGGCCGGTGAAGTAGCCAGCGCAATCGTGCGCGATACAGTCCGGGAAACCCGTCAGAAACACGCCCACACCTCCCTTAGCGAGAGCATTCAGGCATCCCATCGCGCGGTGCTTGAGGCTGCTGCACGGGGTATCGGCGCTCTCGGCATGGGATCAACGGTGGTGGCGCTTTACAGCCATCACAATGAATATGAAATTGCCTGGGTGGGCGACAGTCGCGCTTACCTGTGGACCAGCACCGCCGAAGGCGGACGCCTGGAACAGCTTACGACGGACCACTCCTACGTCCAGATGCTGCTTGACTCCGGTGCAATCACCGCTGAGGAGCTGGAGAATCACCCGGAGAAGAACATCATTACCCAGTGCATTGGCTCCCAGGAGCTGGTGGATGTCAGGGTGGATATGGTCCATGGACAATGGCAGCGGAACCAATGGATTTTGCTGTGCAGCGATGGTCTGAGCGATGAGCTGGATGATAAAGGCATAGCGCAGGTACTCTGCGATGCCAAGGATACCCAGACCGCCGCCGATCAACTGTTGCACGCGGCGCTGACCAATGGCGGTCACGATAACATTACCGTGCAGATCATCGAGTCACCATTCACGCGTCGCCACCCTTTGGCTTCCGTATGGCAATGGATTCCCTATCTCACCGGCCACCGCCGATGGGACGCGCTGATCTATGGTGCCGCAGTCGTGTCGCTGCTGGTATTGCTCTATTCGATCGTGAAATAAGGCACGTTACGCAGTTTATGCAAATACCCGGATATCGCATTATTCGAAAAATTGCCCAGGGAGGCATGTCCACCGTTTACCTCGCGATCCAGATCAGCGTGGGGCGCGTTGTCGCGCTCAAAGTTATGTCCCCGACCCTGAACGGTGATCCGGCCTTCAGCGAACGCTTCCAGCGGGAAGCCAACATCGTGGGGCAATTGTCCCATCCCAACATCGTCTCCATTTACGACATCGGGCAGCACGATAATCTGAACTATATCGCCATGGATTATCTTCCCGGCGGCTCAGTCCATGACCGGATGATGACTGGCCTGACGGCGGAGGAAGCCCTGCGCGTGACCCGTGAAATTGCCAGTGCGCTTGATCACGCCCACGAGAAAGGCTACATCCATCGCGATATCAAACCGGAAAATATTCTGTTTCGCGCGGACCATTCTGCAGTGCTGTCGGACTTCGGCGTAGCGAAAGGCATCATCGGTGTTTCGCGCATGACCAACGTGGGCCAGGTGGTGGGCACGCCCCACTACATGAGTCCCGAACAGACGCGGGGCAAGCCGGTAGATGGGCGGTCTGATCTCTACAGCCTGGGTGTAGTCTTCTACGAAATGCTGACCGGCAGTGTCCCCTTTCAAGGCGAAGACGCCGTAGCCATTGCCATCAAGCATCTGAGCGCACCAGTGCCCCGCTTGCCCGTGCATTATCAGGGCTATCAAAAGATCGTCGACCGTCTGCTTGAGAAAGACCCGGATAAACGGTTCCAGAGCGGGCGGGAACTGGTGATTGCCATAGAGATGCTCGAAGCCCCGACTCGAGGCGGCTACATCACGACTGCCAACCCCACTGAACTCAGTACCCTGGCATTGTTGAAAGCGCTGGTTGCAGCCACAGGGGCGGCGCTGAACCGCCAGATGGAGAAGTTCCTGCACCTGCGCTGGACACCCCAGCGCGGAGTCTATCGCCACCCGGAAACCCGGGTCACTGAGATTCTTATCACCGCGCAGAATGAGGATGAGCGCTCGACTGAAGTATCTACCCGGGTTCATCAGGCGACCCATCTGCAACTGGTACACAATGCCCGGCGCGGCTGGATATCAAGGGTGCTGCTGGGCACCCTGCTGCTGGGCATCATTGGCTTCGGGGTTAAAGCCCTGGTCAACACCGACAAAACCAACCTCACCTCCGCCGCCAGTGCCGATTACCGGTCGTCCGCTGCCGCGAGTTCGTCTTCCCCTGCAGCGGATGTCGCTGTCAGTCCGGCAACTCCGGTCGCGTTGGAGCAACCCCTTTCTCTGCCCGTGACCACAGAAACCGCGACGGCATCCCAGGCCGCCTCCTCGGTTGCCCTGGTTCCTCCGTTAATCAAAGCAGAGCCCACACCACGTTATGCTTTGACGGTGGATACCATACCGAGCAACGCACGGGTCCGGATCATGAACATCCCCGAGCGCTATCAGCACGGCATCCTGCTGGAGCCGGGCCGTTACCATATCGAAGTCAGTCATCCGGGCTTTAAGACACTCTATGAGTGGATCGAAATCACGGACAAAAACTTCCAGCCCAGCTACATCCTTGAGCGGGTGATTCCGCCCAGCACCAACTTCGTCAGCAACCTTGGCGGCACACTGCGCGGCCCCGAAATGGTGCGCATTCCCGTAGGCAGTTTTTTGATGGGGAATAAGAATGACAGCACTTGTATACCAGTTCATAATGTTGTCATCAGCAAGCCATTTGCCATCAGCAAGTATGAAGTCAGCTTTGATGAATACGATCTGTTTGCAAAGGCCACCAATCGTGCCCTCCCCGGAGACAACCGCTGGGGCCGCGACAACCGTCCGGTAATCAATGTCAGCTGGGAAGACGCGCGTGCCTATACCCGCTGGCTCAGCAAGATGAGTGGTGAAACTTATCGCCTGCCGACGGAATCGGAATGGGAATATGTCGCCCGTGCCGGCAGCCGTACGCTGTACTGGTGGGGTGACAACGACAGAGATGCAATGGACCGGGCCAACTGCCGCCGCGGTTGCTACAGCAGCTACTCCGGTTTATTTGGCAGTAGAACTGCACCCGTAGGCAGTTACCCTGCGAATGATTTTGGCGTGTATGACACCGCAGGCAATGTGGCTGAATGGGTACAGGATTGCTACGCTGATAATTACAACAATAAGCCTAAGGATGGCCGGGCTTACGACACTGCCGAATGTGCGCGGCGCGTAGTACGCGGAGGCTCATCCAAGAATAATGTGGAACAAATTGCTTCACACGTGCGCGAGTCTTACGCGCCCGATGCCTATGACGAGAACCTGGGTTTCAGAGTCGTGATGGAGCTGAAATAGTTTTTCGCTACAACAACCAGTAAGGCGGTTCTTCTGTGTTACCGGTTTCGCTTCACTTTAATAATTAATAATAAGGAAAACGCTATGACCTTACTCACTGTTGATGAACTCAAACATCAGCCCGAATACCAGGCCCTGACCCGCGCTCGCGCTCGCATAACCTGGATATTGTCGGCCGCTGTTATCCTCGTTTACTTTGCGCTGATCCTGCTGATTGCCTTTACACCGGAATCACTTGGACGCCCTTTGGGTGATGGCGTCACGTCCATTGGCATTGCCCTTGGCCTGGGTGTCATTCTCTTCTGTTTTGTCATCACTGGCATCTACGTTTATTACGCCAACCACGTGCTTGAACCGCTCACGCGCGCCGTTGTACAAAAAGTGGAGCACGCATCATGAAGTTGAGCGTAATCGTTTCCCTTGTTTTAGCTCTGTTGGGTTCCACCGCCTGGGCCCAGGTTGAAGGTGGCCGGTCCGGCGCCCACGGTTCCGCCATCATCATGTTTGTTGCCTTTGTAATGGTTACCCTTGGCATTACCTACTGGGCTGCTCGCCGCACCCGGACAGCCAAGGATTTTTACGCAGCCGGCGGCGGCATCACCGGCTTCCAGAATGGTCTGGCCATCGCTGGCGACTATATGTCTGCGGCGTCCTTCCTGGGCATTGCCGGTCTGGTTTATCTGTCGGGCTTTGACGGGCTTATCTATGCCATTGGCTTTCTCGTTGGCTGGCCGATTGTACTGCTGCTGATTGCCGAGCCTCTTCGCAACCTGGGTCGCTATACCTTCGCCGATGTTGCCTCTTTCCGGCTGCGCCAGCGCCCTATTCGCATTCTTGCCGCGAGCGGCTCACTGGTCACCGTTATTTTTTATCTGATTGCCCAGATGGTCGGCGCTGGAAAATTGATCGAGGTTCTGTTCGGCCTGCCCTATGAAGCGGCCGTATTCATTGTGGGAATCCTGATGACCCTGTACGTCACCTTCGGCGGTATGCTGGCTACCACCTGGGTGCAGCTCATCAAAGCCGTCCTGTTGCTGTCCGGTGCGAGCCTGATGGCATTCCTGGTGCTCGCCAGCTTCGGCTTCAGCTTCGAAAATATGTTTGCAGCGGCTACCGCCGTTCACAAAAATGGCGCGGCCATCATGGAGCCAGGCACACTGGTATCCGACCCCATTTCAGCCATCTCCCTGGGTATGGCATTGATGTTCGGTACGGCCGGATTGCCCCACATCCTGATGCGCTTCTTCACCGTGCGCGATGCCATACAGGCCCGCCGCTCGGTGTTCTATGCCACCGGGTTCATCGGTTATTTTTATATCCTCACATTTATCATCGGCTTCGGGGCTATCGTCCTGCTCCTGAGAAATCCTGATTACTTTACGGATGGTGCACTGATTGGCGGGGGCAATATGGCTGCGATTCACCTGTCCCATGCGCTGGGCGGAGACCTGCTGCTTGGCTTTATCTCCGCCGTCGCGTTTGCCACCATCCTCGCTGTGGTGTCAGGCTTGACATTGGCCGGGTCGAGCGCAATCTCTCATGACCTTTACGCAACGCTGTTCCTGAAGGGCCAGCACAACGAGAAAAAAGAAATCCGTGCATCCCGTATCGCCACTGTCGGCCTCGGGATAATTGCCGTGTTGCTCGGCATCGTCTTTGAAAACCAGAACGTCGCCTTTATGGTGGGCCTGGCCTTCTGTGTGGCTGCCAGTGCGAATTTCCCGATTCTGCTACTGTCCATGTACTGGCGCAAACTCACCACGCGCGGCGCGGTTATCGGTGGCTCTCTCGGCCTGGCCACAGCGGTGATTCTGGTAGTGATTGGCCCGACGGTATGGGTGGATGCATTCGGCTTCGAAGAAGCCATCTTCCCTTACAAGTACCCCGCTATCTTCTCGGTGAGCATTGCATTTATCGGTATCTGGATTTTCTCGCTACTTGATAAATCAAGCAGTGCTCAGGCAGAACAACAGGCATTTGAAACTCAGTTTGTGAGATCGCAAACCGGTATTGGTATAGATAAGGCGGTGGAACACTGATTGCTTTTTCCATCAATGACAAACGCTGAACCAACTCAGCGTTTGCCAGAAACAAAAAAGCCAGCGTAATGCTGGCTTTTTTGTTTGGCCTGTAACTGATTAATTACAGCTACGTACAAAAGACCAAGCGTTGGTCCAAGCCCATCCGGCACCTGGCGCATATGGACCACCGACCGTACACCAACCGCCCACAGTACACTCGTACTCGCTGCCGCCGTTAACTACCTTGGCACCAGTTGAGTAGGAGCTGCCGTCAACATAAGCCGGTGAAGTGCAGTTGCCAGTGCTTACTGAAGAAGAGCTGCTGGAGGTCGCTGGTGAACTGCTGGATGATGAGGATACAGAACTGGAAGAAACCGGAGATCCAGTACACGCACCCAGATCAAGCCATACGAAACCTGAACCTGCAGGGCCAGAGTTGTAAGCCGGGTCCTGGCTCTGAGTCCACCACTGAGCCTGATAGCGATTGCCGTTGTGCTTCACCTGGTTGCCGTTGTTGTAGACAGCACTGGAGTTCCAGGCGGGCAGCGTCGCGCAAGTATCGTTGCTGGGAATGGAGCTGGAGCTGCTCGATACACTGCTGGGTGCTGAGCTGGAGCTGGACGATGGAGTGCCGCCGCCATTGCCGTAATCTACGTCGATACACTGATAGAAACCTTCAGCAGCATCCCTTACCCAGTCGCGCTGCCAGATGCTGTACACAATGTGTTTACCAGTGCGTGGCGGCATCCATACAGTGTGAGTGGAAACCCACTCCTGATCAGCAGGACCTGACTCGTGAATCTGCACCAGGTCACTCCAACGCAGCGGCTGACTGTGATCGTAGCCTTCTTTGGTGATGTAGTAACGGAAGTAAGTCGTTTTGTGAGCGGCCGTGTTGGTCCAGACAAAGTCCAGGAAACCTGAACTGACCTGCGTAGCCGGCCAGTCAGTTCTTGCCAGGTCCATACCGTAAAGGTTGGCGCGGTTGGCACTACAGAGTCTGCCGTCGGGGATATAGTCTTCATGGTTGTCGCGTACACCACCTACTGCCACTTCCTGCGGCGTATATAGGCCCTGGTTGCCCGCTGCTTTTGCAGCGATACAGGCTGGGTGTGAAGGGTTTTCAATTCCGTTTTCCTTACACATGATCACACGGCTTTTGGGTGAAGAAACATAGCCGTGTGCGCTAGCTCCAGTAGCTGGAAGCAGAGAAGCCGCACCGATAATTAATGCCAATGCACTCAGGCCTTTACGGGATGTAATGCCCGTGATGGAAGGTTTTATATTAGTTGTTTTCACGCCTCAATCTCCTGCGTTTGGTTTGCAAGTAGACAACAGTTCAGTGACTTGTCGGTCACCATTTAATAACAACCTCTCGACACTCAGTGGTACTGCTTACCCCTTCCGCTGAAAATATCGAAAACAGATTGTATCCAGCAAAGATATTAAATACCACGATTTTATATTTTTAGTGATATTAAATATCATTAATCCTTTATAAGTCACATTTCACAGGAAAAAAGAAAGTGGATAAAGTCTTTATGAAAATATCTTTTTCAAAAAACCTGTAGAAATGTGAACGAATTCCGAATCATCGCCGCTATAGATCATATTTATTCGACCAGCCTGCCGTCGCCCTTTTTTTGAATCCCTTTAACATAAATAGGAAGCGTCAATCAGTTTGGAGCGTTTGGTCTTTGCCATGCGAATCAGGATGTACATTGCAGCAAATATCAGCAACCAGATCATGAGCCACACCAACAACACAAACGCAAGCGATTCTGAATAATTCCAATTACGTGCAATACCGAGAAATGCAGCATAAAACCAGATACTGTTGGAGATGGACGGAGGCAGAACCGTCTTAACAAAATCGTCATGCTGATCGAAATTGAAAATACGCGGCAATGAAATCAGGTGAAGTGCAAAGGCATTTATAGTGAGGATAACGACCAGGATAATTTTGGCCTGCAGCTTTTCGTTATGAAGATATTCAGGATTAACCGCAATACCCTGAACAACCAGTAACAACCCGGTAGTCCAGAGCACCGCTAAAGAACCAATAATCATCCTGATTTCAAGATGAATATCGAAGTACTGATCTTCTTTGCGGAAAAAATAATTCAGCAATTTAAGATCCGAGATAAGAATAACACCAATCGCCGAGCACGCAGCGATAAGATGCAGATATACCGTCAGTGTATGCACCATTGCCTTAAACACCCCTTCCAAGAGTGAGTTACTTTTTGTTTATCGGCTTCTTTAACCGATATCTTCTACAACAGGATTCAGGAAGCGGGGTATTGACCGAATATATTTTTTTGTACCCTGCGCCTAAAAAAATTAACAGGTGATAAAAGCTGCCAGACCACCCCTCGGTTTAACGATATCAGCAAGGCTACTCAACAACCTGTTAACAAAGCTGGCGAAAAATCTCGCCAGATATGGCTGGAAACACTCATGTCACAACAACCGTTGGGACCCATGGATACAACGTTAAGAAATAACTTGCGCAGCAAAAGTCTGGCTGAATGTACTACAGATAATGCGAACAACCTGGCCAACGCAGACCCTGTAATCTTTTATAACTGCCTGCTAACGGCAGCCGGTTAGGTAACGCATCTCAAACAGGCAAAAAAAACGGTACTTCTTTATTGTTATTAACAGTGCGTGGGACTCGAATAAAGTTATGATACTTAATACCAAAAAAAAGGCAATATGTTTGTTACTTAATACCAGACAAGTGCGTGATAAGTCGCAGATTGATATCCGATCAACGCGTAAAAACACTATGAGAATCCGGGACGTGATTAAGCCGGATGGAAATATGGCACAATTATCTTCATTTTGTTTTCTGCAGGACGGCTACAAACATAGTGTCTGAGTCCCACGCAGGCGCCCCCACCAGACGCTGAGATTGCAGAGAGAAGGAGGGATGAGATTGCAGGAAAGCGGCTACCTGGCTTTCATTTTCACTGACCTGCCAGCTGCAGGTGCCGTAAACAAGATGGCCGCCAGGACGAACCGCTTCACTTGCCCAGTGCAGAATATTTTTTTGCAGCTCCTGTAAATCTCTGGTATCCGCCGGAGAGAATCGCCACCGGGCATCAGGGTTACGCCGCCAGGTACCTGCTGATGTGCAAGGCGCGTCCACCAGTACCCAGTCAAAACCTTGCTGACGCGCAGCCTCGGCGGGTAAACGTAAAGCTCCACTGCCCTGCCATTCAAACGTTCGGATATTAAAGAATCCCGCACGCTTTGCACGGCGTTTAAGTTCTTCAAGTTTATAAGCGCGCAGATCCGTCGCCAGCAACATGCCTTTGTTGTTCATCCGGGCCGCAATCGCGAGGGATTTTCCGCCTGCGCCAGCGCAGGTATCCCAGACTTTCTCGCCGGGCCGCACCGCCACACCAAGCGCGATGTCCTGGCTGGCTCGATCCTGAATTTCAAGCAAGCCATTTTTATAGGCGGAGGTCTGTTGAATACCGGCACCGCCGGTGGCATACAGCCCTTGCTCCCCGAGCTCTGCTTCAACCCCCTCCCGCCGCAGAAGCTGCACCAGCTCAGCAGCTTTGGCAGTCCCTTGGGGACGCAACCAGAGCGGCGGCAATTGATTCTGCATCGCCATGAAACATGCCAGCTCTTCGGCTGACCACTCGCTCCGTTGCGCACGTGCCTGCAGGACATCTGCCCATTGCGGGCGCAATCCCTGCCAGAGGAGCGCTGCAGCGCTCAGCTGTTGTGCTTTGGAAAAGGCCTGCTGCAACTTTAAAAACCAATGCCGGCGTGCCTCGGCATCGCGCAGTACGGAAGGTGAGCTGGCATTTGACGCATTGCGCAATGCAATCCAATACCAGAAAGCCGCTGGCGGAACCTTATGAACCTCAATCGGAGACCAACCCTCGTCCCACGCCGACCAATCCAGCTCCAGCGTCTGTTCGCGATAACTCCACTCCAGCGCCGTAGCCAGTTGCAGGTAACGCATGGCAGCAAACATGGCGGTAGACACAGAGAGTTGTGTCGCGGTATCCAAGGCCGCTGAGGATACTTTTTTATTCTGCCCGGCAGCCTTGCGGTTATGCCCTGCTCCGTTGCCCGCACGCGCCTTGAGTTGCGGCAGCTGCCGCTTCAGCCATCGATCCAATAACGGCCACTGCCCGTTACGTTGCGCATCTTCAGCCAGCCACTGACGCCACAGCGACAGCATCAGTTCGTAAGGTGCATGGGTCCAGTCAGTGGTAATCATGGTTATCTGCCAAACGTGTGAACAATTTTTTAACGGCGCGAAACTATCTAGGCTTAGGCAATTTAAGCAACAGCGCTACTATTTAAACAGCAGCGAAATGATGCCGATAGTACTGACCGCCAGCAGGGTTGTGCCCAGCACCCGGTAAAAGACTTTCGGGTCGCCGTCGAGGATGCGTTGGTGAAAATGCAAACCGATCACGTGACCGACTGCCGCACAGGGCAACAGCCAGAGATGATGGATCAACTGCAGGTCTACCCCGGCATAGATAAACGCTGCCATCTTGATGGTAACCAGAATAAACCACAGCACGAACAGCGTATCGCGCAGCTGATGCTTGGCGACATGGGTGGCGAAGACGGAAATAATCAACGGCGCACCGATTAACGATGTCCCACTGATATATCCGCCGAGCATGAGGAACCCGGCATCCAACAGCGGATGGTTGCTTCTGAACGGACGGTTAATGATGTAGGAGATGGAATAGACCGACACAATCCCGAAGATAATTCCTGTCATCAACCCCGCTGGCAAGGTCAACAATCCCAGCACACCGACCATCTTGGGAATGATCATGATGGCCATCGCTTTCTTCAGGTAGGCCCAGTCCACGGTGCCTGTCTCAGCAGCGCCGTTCGCTGATGAACGCCCTTGCTTGCGCTGGTTCTGCCAGACAGTCAGGGTGGAAAATACCAGCAGGTGTACGGCAATCAGCGGCAGATAAACCAGAGGTTGATTATCCACCAACAGCAGAAAAGGCAGGGACAGCACTGCGCCCCCAAAGCCCAGACCAGAGCGGACAAAGCCACTCCAGATAAAAATCAGCCCGATGAGCAGGTATTGATACAAACTAAGATCAGCCATGGCAAGACAATCACACACCAATGAAAGCCGCGCATTATAGCGGGTGGCATTCCCATCTATCGACGTAATTTTTTGTTTAGTTGTTTGCCTGAGGGGAGCTGAGCACGTAAAACAGACTCAAACAATAACTTTATTAACTGGCATCAACATCGAAAGGAGTGAATGATGAGTCATCCGTCGTTTTCCCGTCGCGATCTGCTTAAAGCCCTGGGCGCCGCCGGTGCGCTGGCTATGGCGCCCGGTTTGTTCGCTGCGCCGGCGCGCAAGAAAAAGCTCGGCGTTGCGCTGGTGGGTCTGGGCTCGTACAGCCGCGGTCAGCTCGCCCCCGCACTGCAACTGACCCAGCATTGTTATCTGGCCGGTATCGTCACCGGTTCGCCGGAGAAGGTCCCGGAATGGCAGAAGCAATACCACATCCCCGATAAAAATGTTTACAACTATGACAACATGCATCAGATAGCCGACAACCCGGATATTGATGTGGTGTACATCGTGTTGCCCACCGGACTGCACAAGCAGTATTCCATCATTGGCGCTGAAGCTGGCAAGCATGTCTGGTGTGAAAAACCGATGGCCATGAACGCTGGCGAATGCGAGGAGATGATTGCCGCTTGTAAGAAAAATAAGGTGCAACTGGCGATCGGTTATCGGATGCAACACGAACCCAATACCCAGCGGGTAATCCAGATGGCCAGCGAAAAACCTTACGGACGCATCGAGGTCATCACCGCTGAGGCAGGTTATCGCAGCGGCAACTCCCACGGCTGGCGGGCAGACGCCAGTCTGGGCGGCGGAGCCATGTATGACATGGGCGTGTATCCGTTAAATGCGGCTCGCTACACCGCCGGTGAAGAACCGACTGCAGTCACAGCGCGCCAGGAAAGCACTCGCCCGCAATATAAGGATGTGGATGAGACCATGGAATTTACCCTGCAATTTCCCAGCGGCTGCATCGCGCAGTGCGCCACCAGTTATGCGCGCAGTATGAATCGCCTGCACGCACGCTGTGAAAAAGGCTGGTATGAACTGCAACCGTTTCAGTCGTACAACGGCGTTCAGGGGCGTACCAGTGATGGCATCCTGTTGAATACGCCAATTGAAAATCAGCAGGCCCGGCAGATGGATAATGATGCACTGGCGATTTTGAACAACTCACCACTGCTGGTGCCAGGTGAAGAGGGATTGCGGGATATCCGGATTGTGGATGCGATCTTTAAATCCGCTCGGGAAGGTAAGGAGATACGGCTTAGTTAAAATAGTGCGATCTGTTTGCCTGGGGGGCCGGGTTTCGAAACCCTCAATTCAGGGATGAATTGAGGGAGCTACAGGGACGTATTCATGCGTTTTCGAAACCCGGCCCCCCAGGCAAACTCACGTAGTACAGCCTTCCTCAACAGACTAGCTGGCTGTTACAAAGCGATGGCTTTTTCTTTCAGTTTCTCGATCTGATCACGCAGCTTTGCAGCCGCTTCGAACTCGAGATCCTTGGCTGCCTGGAACATTTGTTTTTCCAGTGCCTCGATCGTTTTCCACACATCGCCGCCATTCATCTCTACCGCATACTTGCCCTGCTTTTCCGCAACCGCCGCGCGATTGCGCGCACTGCGACCACCAGCGCCGGGCACCTGTGCGCCTTCCATGATGTCGGTAATATTTTTGCGGATGCCCTGGGGCGTAATGCCGTGTTTCAGGTTGTGTTCAATCTGTTTCTGACGGCGGCGCTCCGTTTCTTCGATGGCGCGCTGCATGGAGCCGGTCATGTTGTCTGCATAGAGAATCGCTCGACCGTTAACGTTACGCGCCGCGCGACCAATGGTCTGTATCAGTGAGCGGTCAGAACGCAGGAAGCCTTCTTTGTCCGCGTCCAGGATAGCCACCAGCGACACTTCCGGCATATCCAGACCTTCACGCAGCAGGTTGATCCCCACCAGTACATCGAATTGTCCGAGCCGCAGATCGCGGATAATCTCCACCCGCTCTACCGTATCGATATCCGAGTGCAGATAACGGACGCGCACCCCGTGTTCCGCTAGGTACTCAGTCAGGTCTTCCGCCATCCGCTTGGTGAGCACGGTAATCAATACGCGCTCGTCTTTTGCTACTCGCAGGCGAATCTCAGACAGCACATCATCCACCTGACTGGTCGCTGGCCGCACTTCAATTTCCGGATCAACCAGACCCGTGGGACGTACTACCTGTTCCACCACCTGCCCTGCATGCTCTCCTTCGTATTTACCCGGTGTAGCCGAGACAAAGATCATCTGCGGAGCCAGCCGTTCCCATTCGTCAAAACGCATGGGGCGGTTGTCCAGTGCCGATGGCAGACGGAAACCATACTCCACCAGCGTTTCCTTACGCGACCGGTCGCCTTTGTACATAGCACCGATCTGCGGCACGGTTACGTGCGACTCATCAATCACCAGCAATGCTTCTGCAGGGAGGTAATCGAACAAGGTGGGTGGTGGTTCGCCTGGATTACGGCCGGACAGAAAACGTGAGTAGTTTTCGATCCCGTTGCAGTAACCCAGCTCCTGCATCATCTCCAGATCGTAGCGGGTGCGCTGCTCAAGTCGCTGGGCCTCGACCAGTTTGTTGTTTTCCCGCAGATATTCCAGCCGCTCGCGCAATTCTTCTTTAATCGCGTCAATGGCCTCCAGAATTTTGCTGCGTGGCGTTACATAGTGTGTCTTCGGATAAATCGTGATGCGTGGCACTTTATGCAGGACTTCGCCGGTCAGCGGATCGAAGATGGAAATCTGTTCGATCTCATCATCAAACAATTCTATACGTACCGCATCGCAATCCGAGTCGGCGGGATAAATATCAATGACATCTCCACGGACCCGGTAAGTTGCACGATGAAATTCCATGTCGTTGCGTGTGTATTGCAGTTCGGCAAGGCGACGCAGGATACCGCGCTGGTCGATCTTATCGCCGCGCACAAGATGCAGCAGCATCTTGAGGTAAGAATCCGGATCACCCAGACCATAGATGGCCGACACCGTTGCTACCACGATCGCATCTTTGCGCTCCATCAGTGCCTTGGTGGCCGATAACCGCATCTGTTCAATATGCTCGTTAACAGACGAATCCTTTTCAATAAAGGTATCCGATGACGGTACGTAGGCCTCGGGCTGGTAGTAGTCATAGTACGAAACAAAGTACTCCACGGCGTTGTTGGGGAAAAATTCCTTGAACTCACCGTAGAGCTGCGCCGCGAGGGTTTTGTTGTGAGCCATGATCAAGGTGGGGCGCTGCACCTGAGCAATCACATTAGCGATGGTGAAGGTCTTACCCGAACCAGTCACGCCGAGCAGCGTCTGGTGTGCCAACCCCGCCTGGATACCTTTCACCAGACCGGCAATCGCAGTGGGCTGATCGCCAGCGGGAGCGAAGGCGCTGTTAACCGTAAAAACTTGTTTTGACATAGATAATTTGACGACTTGAGTAAAAAGAAATGGGCAGCAAGCCGGGTTGATTGACCGGTAGCTGCAGGATATCAGGCGGCGCCGACAGTCAGTGTCAGGAGACCGGCAGTCATTGCTTGATTTGGGCGTTAGGCCAAAGTTCAAGGATCTCCTGCATTTGCTGGTTGAAACCAAACTCCTCCCAGAGGATGCCATTGCAGTCCCGCGTATCGGTAAAAGCGCTTGCAGCACTGTCTTCCCAGCCCAGGTGACGCAATCCCGGAACTTCACCCGCGGCGATCTGACGAATAGAAAAGTTCAGCGTTTCGGTACGCCACAGCGCATATTCATCCGGTACTATCACCTGCGGCTGGGTAGCCAGTCGTTGTGTGTAATCGGCGATGGAGTCCGTCAATGAACTCACACCCAGAGCAATGTGGAATTTTCGCATCTGCTATCCTCCGCTCGGCGCTAACGCCATATGAATGGGGCACATCATGACCGAATATCGTATAGAAACCGACAGCATGGGCGAGATAAACGTACCCTCCACCGCCCGTTATGGCGCGCAGACCCAGCGCGCGATCAACAACTTTAGCATCAGTGGCCGCCCCTTACCGGCGAGTTTTATTCAGGCTGTGGCGCTCATCAAAAAATCCGCCGCCCAGGTCAACCGGGATCTGGGACTGCTGGATGAGCCTATCGCGCAGGCGATTGTTGAGGCAAGTGAGGCCATCATCGGGGGAGCCTATGGGGATCAGTTTCCGGTAGATGTCTTCCAGACCGGCTCGGGTACGAGCACCAACATGAACGTCAATGAAGTCATTGCGCATCTGGCGAGCGAGCAGCTGCAAAAACCTGTCAGCCCCAATGATCACGTCAACATGAGCCAAAGCAGTAATGATGTGATTCCTACCGCGATCCACGTCAGCGCCGTACTGCAACTGGAAGAGAAACTGCTGCCTGCTCTGGAGCATCTGCATACCACCCTGCTGGGTAAAAGCGCGCAGGTGGAGGGTTTCGTCAAAACCGGCCGGACCCATTTGATGGATGCCATGCCGGTGACGCTCAGCCAGGAGCTGGAAGCCTGGACTCATCAGATTGAAGCCAGCTACGTCCGCCTGCGCAGCCTGATGCCACAATTGCTGCATATCGCCCAAGGAGGCACGGCGGTGGGTACGGGGATTAATGCGCATCCGAGTTTCTCAGCAAACTTCGCTGAACAACTGGCGGTAAACACGGAGCAGCCCTTCGTTCCCGGCGATAACCTGTTTGCCCTGATCAGCAGCCAGGATACCGCGGTTGCCCTGTCAGGCCACCTGAAGACTCTGGCGGTCAGCCTGATGAAGATCGCCAATGACCTGCGCTGGATGAATTCCGGTCCCTTGGCCGGACTGGGTGAGATAACCCTGGAAGCCCTGCAGCCAGGATCATCCATCATGCCGGGCAAGGTGAACCCGGTTATCCCTGAGGCGGTAGCCATGGTGGCCGCGCAGGTCATGGGTAACGACACCACCATCACCGTGGCCGGCCAATCCGGTAACTTCCAGCTGAACGTCATGCTGCCGGTTATCGCGTACAACCTGCTGGAAAGCATCGAATTACTGGCGAACGCCAGCCAGCTGCTGGCTGATAAAGCCATCGCCAGCTTCACGGTGAATCAGGAAAACCTGACCAAAGCGCTGGCGCGCAATCCGATTCTGGTCACGGCGTTGAACCCGATCATTGGTTATAACAAAGCAGCCGCCATCGCTAAGAAGGCTTATCAGCAGGGTCGTGACATCATTGATGTTGCAGAAGAAGAGACGGATATTCCCCGGGCTGAGCTGGCCGTGCTGCTTGATCCGGAGAAGTTGACACGGGGCGGGTTGTAAAAGGAGTGATAGAGGGGTTGGGTGTCGGATTACGCCTGCGGCTAATCCGACCGACCTGGGTTATAGCGAATGGCTTTATTTGCGGCAGGACCGGGGGAGTTCGGTCTTGAGGATGTCCGCCAGGCGGCGGGTGGCGGGGCCGGCGAAATCGCGATCGGCAAAGGTGATATAGACGGGCACCTCCCGCTCCGCACCGACTTCCACAGACAGATACTTTAACCGCCCTGCTGCTATGTCCTGGTGGGTGTAGGCGTCCGGCAGCCAGGCATAGCCCAAGCCCATCCTGATGGCCTCCAGCGACGTCTTGATATGACTCACCGTCCAGCGCTGTTCGGCGTCCTGCCACCCCTCCGTGCGCCGGCGGAACAGCCCGGAATCGCGGACGATGATCTGGCGATGTTGCCGCAGGTCTTCAACATTGGCAGGACGCCCCAGATGTTGCAGCGGATGATCCGGACTGGTCACGCCGCGCATCGTCACCGTGACCAGTTTATCCCCCATAAACCCCGGTGGCACACGCCCACCGATCGCCAGATCCACCTGGCGCTGGAGCAGCGCGTCCTCGGTACCGCTGAGGACCGACTCGTAGATCTCCACCCGCGTCTCAGGATAATCCTGGGCGAAGAGTTCAAGGCAACGGAGGATCTTTTCGGACGGGATAATCAGGTCTGCCGCAATACTGATCAGCGGTTCGATATGCGCGGACAGACTGGCCGCCGCCCGCTCAAGTCGCTCCGCCTGCTCCAGCAGCACCCGCGCCCGCCGATAAAGCGCATCCCCCACCGGCGTCGGCACCGCCCGACGTCCCTGCAGTTCAAATACCGCCACACCGAGCAGGGTCTCCAGCTGCTGAATCGCATAGGAAACGGCGGACTGGCTTTTGTTCAACATCTCCGCCGCTTTGGCATAGCCCCCGGCGTCAATGACGGCCAAGAGCGCGCGCCACTGGTCCAGACTGACCTTGGGTTCACAACAGGTGGGGACGGAGGCTCTGGCCATAGAAGACTTCCCATAGATTAGGATTTTCGATCAAAACAAGCTAAATATCGCTATTTATCATCGGCTGGTCAAATCATTAAATAGCTCCCATGGCAATTCAGCCTCTTATCCATTCAAGGAGCACTATCATGAGCACTCTGTTACAGATCACCAGCGCCATCACTGGCGACAACAGTCAGTCCACTGCATTGAGCAACGAATTCGTGGCGCGCTGGCAAGCACAGAACCCCAACGGCAAAGTCGTGGTACGCGATCTGGCCGCCGATGCTGTACCCCATCTCGATGGTGCGCGCATGGGAGCTCTGTTTACCCCGGCTGACCAGCGTACGCCGGAGCAGCAGGCCGTGGTCGACTATTCCGATGAATTGATTAGTGAATTGCGCAATGCTGATGTCATCGTCTTTGGCGTACCCCTGTATAACTTCGGCATGCCTTCGACACTTAAAGCCTATTTCGATCACATCGCCCGCGCCGGTGTCACCTTCCGCTATACCAGCGAAGGCCCGGAAGGTTTGCTGCCCAATGTGCCGGTGTATATCTTTGCTACCCGCGGCGGCTATTACGCTGGCGGACCAGCCGATTGGCAACTGACCACCTTGCTCAACTTTGTGGGCTTTAAACAGCTTGAATATGTCTTCGCTGAAGGGCTGGCACTGGGCGACGACAGCAAAGCCCAAGGCATCGCCAAGGCTCAGAAGCGGATTGCCGAACTGACCGCGGCTTAACATTTTTCAGGAGGTTTTATGCAACGCGAACTGCAACAGATTGTCCCCGGCCGCGCCACCAGCGATGGGGCTGGCGTGCGCATAAAACGAAGCCTGGGCCAGGCACCCAGCGTCCGCTTCGATCCGTTTTTGATGCTGGATGAGTTCAACTCGGAGAATGCCGACGATTATATCGCCGGCTTTCCATCCCACCCTCATCGTGGGTTCGAAACCGTCACCTACATGCTGGAAGGCCACATGCTGCACGAAGACCATATGGGCAACCGTGGCGATCTGAAAAGTGGCGATGTGCAATGGATGACGGCGGGTCGTGGAATTATCCACTCTGAGATGCCTCAGCAGGAGCACGGCGCAATGCGCGGCTTCCAGTTGTGGCTGAACCTGCCGGCAGCAGAGAAGATGAAACCAGCAGCCTACCGCGACATCCCCGCGCGGGATATTCCGGTAGTCGCTCTGCCCGGCGGCGGTCAGGTGAAAGTCATTGCCAACCAGGTCAGCGTGAATGGCGAGACAGTAACCGGCCCCATCCATGGGTTAAGCACGGAGCCGATTTATTGGGATGTGCATCTGCCTGAGGATGCGGTGTTTGAGCAGAAGGTTCCTGAAGAGCATAACCTGTTTGTGTACGTTTATCAGGGCGAGATCGCCATTGGCAACGACCAGCGAAAGCTGAGCAGCGGTAACGCCGGCCTGCTGTTCAAGGGCGATGAACTGAAGATCGTCAGCACCAGTGTTGACAGCCGTTTTCTGGTGCTCGCCGGAAAACCCATCCGCGAACCCATCGCCCAGTACGGCCCGTTTGTGATGAACACACCGGAAGAGATCGAACAGGCTATCCGGGATTATCGCAGCGGCGATCTGATTAATTATTGATGTTTTGTTTCAGCCCCTTTACCGGGGCTTTTTTTATTGGAGATGGTGAGAAGCCGGCTTTCGGGACCATGGTGACGGGGCGATGTCGGATTACGCTTCGCTAATACGACCTACAAGGTTTGCTGTCGGAGCGGGGTGAACATGGCGAGACCTGCCGATGTCGGATTACGGCTGCGCCTAATCCGACCTACAAAACCTCACCACACCACACCCAAACCCGTAGGTCGGATTAGCGAAGCGTAATCCGACAACCCATCCAAAGCCTCAATCACACCCACCAGCCGTAGATCGGATTAGCAACGCGTAATCCGATAAATCCCCATCCAACCTATCAATCGCCCCACCGTAGATCGTATTAGCGAAGCGTAATCCGACAGCAGCTCTCTAACCCATCACACCTCTCCCACCCCTCACCTTCACCCTGCCTTCACCCTGCCTTCACCTCAAACTACCTCGCCAACCGCAAGGTCACCACCGATGCAAACGCCCACACCCAGAAGAAGAACCACACCAGCAGCGGTGCCAACAGCCCCAGCTGCAGACCGGCAAACCCTTTGCCCGCGTAAAAAGGATAAATAATAAAAAGCCAGACAAATGTCGGAATCAGGCTGATAACAAAGCTGCGCAGGAAAATGCTGCTGGTCAGCATCGGCAACAAAAATAACAGCCCCCACAAACCTCCCCAGACGATGCGTGGATACATCCACTGTGGAGCCACCGAACCGTAAAGGCTGACACCTAAAGATTGAGAAATACCGTAGCGGCTGAACAGCCACATCACTACACAGTAAATCACTCCACCGACACAGCCGGCGGCAAAACATAACAAAAAGTTTCTCATAGCATCTTCTCTGAATTGCAAATACGCGATGTGGTTATTCTTTAAGCACCAACAAATTGTAAAGAAATGTCCAAAGGTGTCGGCGGTCTGCTCATTTACCGAGCGCAGCAGACAGTGAAATGATAGACTGGCCGCCGATTTTAAACCACGGCCTTTTACCTGTCCGATGACATCCAATGTGTGATGTCTCATCCGAACAAATCAGGCTCACGCTGATTGATGTTGGTCACCATGTTTACATTTTTTGAAAAGCTGATTAAACCCTTCCCGCCCCAGGACCCGCAGCAACCACCTAAAACTTTGTTTGCGTTCTGTCGCCATTACACCCGCGGCATTGAGATTCATCTGCTGTTTATGGCGCTGCTTACTGGTGCTGTGGCGGTGATGGAGGTTTCCCTGTTCGGATTCTTAGGTGAACTCGTCGACAAACTCAACGCGCATACGCCGACCAGTTTATTCGCCGAGTCCGGCAAAGAATTGATCGTGATGGCAGTGGTGATATTGCTTGCCCTTCCCTGTGCGGTCTTCCTGCATTCAACTGTTATCCATCAGACGCTACTGGGGAATTACCCCATGCGGATTCGCTGGCAGGCTCACCGCTATCTGCTGGGCCAGAGTCTGTCCTTTTATCAGAATGAATTTGCTGGGCGGGTAGCAACCAAAGTCATGCAGACTGCCTTGGCGGTGCGTGAAACAGTCATGAAGTTGCTGGATGTCATGCTGTATGTTGCCGTGTATTTTACCGGGATGCTGATACTCGTGGCCTCACTCGATTATCGTCTGACGATCCCCCTGCTGGTCTGGTTCGTCTGTTACGTCGCACTGTTGTATTACTTTCTTCCCCGCCTTGCCAAGGTATCGGCAGAACAGGCTGATGCACGTTCCGATATGACGGGGCGGCTGGTGGATACCTATACCAATATCTCCACCGTTAAATTATTTTCTCACTCGCAACGCGAAGCCGCTTATGCACGAGAAGGCATGGAGCATTTTCTGACAACGGTCTATCGGCAGATGCGCCTCGCCACCTTGCTGAACAGTGGCGTCTGGACTCTGACTGCACTGCTGATTTTTTCTGTTACTGCACTGTCCGTCTGGCTCTGGACTACCTCCGCCATCTCCACCGGCGCCATCGCGGCAGCGGTGGGTCTGGTGCTGCGCTTGAATGGCATGGCCCAATGGATCATGTGGGAAGTGTCCTCCCTGTTTGAAAATATTGGTACGGCGCGTGACGGTCTGAATACCTTGTCCCGTCCCCGCGATGTGCAGGATGTGCCCAATGCTCCCGCCCTGCCCATTCAGAAAGGTGGTATCACGTTTGACAAGGTGAGTTTTCATTACGGTAAAGGCAGCGGCGTTATTGATGGCTTTTCTCTAGATATCAAGCCGGGTGAAAAAATTGGTCTGGTGGGCCGCTCCGGTTCCGGTAAATCCACGCTGGTGAACCTGTTGATGCGTTTTTATGACGTGGAGTCCGGGAGAATTCTCATCGACGGCAAGAATATTGCGGAAGTTTCTCAGGAAAGTCTGCGCGCGCGCATCGGCATGGTCACGCAGGACACCTCTCTGTTGCATCGTTCGGTGCGCGATAACCTGCTGTACGGCAAACCTGACGCGACTGAAGAAGATATGATTCGCGCGGCCCGCCAGGCAGAGGCCCATGAATTTATCCTGCAGCTCAATGACGGGAAAAATCGTACCGGCTATGACGCGCACGTGGGGGAGCGCGGGGTGAAATTATCCGGTGGTCAACGTCAGCGGATCGCCATTGCGCGGGTGCTGATCAAAGATGCTCCGATTCTGATTTTGGACGAAGCAACCTCAGCCCTGGACTCAGAGGTTGAAGCAGCCATTCAGGCAAACCTGACGACGCTGATGGAAGGCAAAACCGTTATCGCCATCGCGCATCGCCTGTCGACCATCGCAGCGCTGGATCGCCTGATCGTTCTGGATCAGGGACGTATTGTTGAGCAAGGTACGCATACGGAGCTTATTGCGCTTGGCGGGCTTTATGCACAGCTCTGGGCGCATCAATCCGGTGGTTTTCTGGGTGAGGTTTGATGGTTGTTATGAGGGTGTCGGATTACGCTTCGCTAATCCGACCTACTGATGCGTAAGAATTATTGGAGAACCTGCCTGGGTGTCGGATTACGCTTCGCTAATCCGACCTACATTGGGGTTGGGTTTATTTCTTTTTGATGAAGGTATCCCAGATCAGCAGCAGCAGACCTATGGTGAAGCCGACGTGGGCGATCAATGCGCCGCCGGCGAAGAGGAAGCCCAGGCCAACAGGGTTGCCATCTTCCGGGCCGAACACGACGTACAGCATCATTGGAGCGGCGCAGGCGAGTACCAGGAACAGACTTAAGGCAATGACCTTAATACCGCGAGGCGATTGACTGCGAAGGATCGCAGTGATGGGATTTTTCAGCATAAGCATAGTTGCACCGCATCCACGGTTAAGTCAGGCCGGGACAGGGTCCCGGCTGCGGATTACCACATCAGATCATCCGGAATGACGTAATCAGCGTAGGGATCGTCCTCGTTAGTGTCACTGGCAGACCGGGTGTTAGCAACCAGTACACAGGCAGGATCGCGCACAGCAATCTTGTCGGCGATGACACGCGGTACCAGCTCGTACTCATCCACTGATTTCACAATGGTCAATTGTCCGCGGATTAACTGCTGCTGGATCGTCGGCGTTACGCGAATTTTCTTGATGTGCTTGCCGTCGGTAAAGTTGTATTCAACATCGCCGCCCTTGGGCTGCCGGTTGTTGTCCACCAGCTGCTTGATCTGTGCGGCAATCGCCCGGTTCTGCATCTCCTGATCGCGCTGCCGGTTTAATTCGCGATCACGGGCCGCCTTTTCCTGACGTGCCTGCTCCGCCTGCTGCTTGACCTCATCAACGACCGCTTCGGTTGAGCGACGGGCAAGGTTGGTTTGCTTGCGCTTTTCCTTGTTGGCCTGCTTGACCTGCTTCTTATCAACCAAGCCCGCTTTAAGTAATTGATCCTGCAGAGATGGCATAACGACCTCTTTCATTCTTCATGGATTGCTCTCAGGGCGCCACTCTCGCAGCAATTCTTCACATTGGCAATAACGTCTGCCGATTTCAAGCTGGTAGACTGGCGGCTTTTCGTTCTACCGCTAACCCGCCTGACGTGAATGCCATGAAGACTTCGCTTGATCAAACTCCTCAACGTTGGGACATCTTTTGTCGCGTGATCGACAACTACGGCGATATCGGCGTCTGCTGGCGCCTTGCCCGTCAACTGCGGACGGAATATAACCTGTCGGTGCGCCTTTGGCTGGACGACATCAAGGCACTGCGCAGGCTCTGGCCCAGCGCCACGGAGGAATCCCACCAGGTGGTCAGCGGGATCGAAGTAATTCTCTGGACCCCGGAAGCTACCACAACCGAGATCGCTGACGTGGTGATTGAGGCCTTTGCCTGCGATCTTCCCCCGAACTACATAGACGCCATGGCCGCCCGTAACCCGCGTCCCGTCTGGCTGAACCTTGAATACCTCAGTGCAGAAGCCTGGATTGACGACTGTCACGGTATGCGGTCCATCCACCCGCAGAATGGCCTTACCAAAACCTTCTTCTTCCCCGGTTTTACCGAGCGCACCGGTGGACTGCTGTGCGAAGCCCGGCTGCGCGAGCAACGTGCTGCCTTTCAGCAATCTGCCGACCTGCGAAGCCAATTTCTCGCCGCGCTGGGCGTTGTGGAGCAGCCGGATGCCCTGCTGATCTCTCTGTTCAGCTACGAAAATTCCGCTATTTATTCCCTGCTGGACAACTGGCGGAACTCTCCCCAAGCAGTCCATTGTCTGGTGCCGGAAGGCAAGATCCTGCCATTGATCTGCCAGCATCTGGGAATCACGCTTGCCCCGGGAGACGTCATCCGACGGGATCAGCTGACGCTCCAGGTGATCCCGTTTCTAAGCCAGGATCAGTACGATCGGCTGCTCTGGGGCTGCCATCTCAATTTCGTGCGGGGCGAGGACTCCTTTGTCCGCGCGCAATGGGCAGCGCGGCCGCTGGTCTGGCATATCTACCCCCAGGAAGACGATGCGCACCTGGCTAAGCTGGAGGCCTTTCTCCAGCGTTACCGGGCGGACATGTCCACTGAGCTGGGCGAGGCTGTAGATGCCCTGTGGGGGGCATGGAATCGTGGATTTGACTGCCAGCCCCCCTGGAACCAGTGCCTGGAGAGGCTGTCGGAGTGGCAGCGCTATAGCCAGAACTGGGAACAGGACCTAAATTCTTTGGGGGATTTGGCTGCAAAACTGGTGCAATTCTGTAAAAAACCGCTATAGTAGCCGCCGTTTTTAATCATCAATTTTGGGATTCGTCATGAAAACAGCACAAGAACTGCGCGCCGGTCATGTTATCAGCATCGACGGCTCACCCTGGGTTATCCAGAAAGCGGAGTTTAACAAGTCAGGCCGCAACGCTGCCGTTGTTAAGATGAAGCTGAAGAACCTGCTGAACAACATTGCTACCGAAACTGTTTACAAAGCCGACGACAAGTTCGAAGACATCATCCTCGATCGCAAAGAAGTCACCTACTCTTACTACGCTGATCCTATGTACGTGTTCGTTGACGCTGACTACGAACAGTACGAGATCGCTAAAGAAGACCTGGGCGATCTGCTGCTGTACATCGAAGACGGCATGCAGGATGTCTGTGAAGCGGTATTCTACGAAGGGCGTGTAATCTCAATTACTCCACCTACCACCATCGTGCGTGAAATCGCCTACACCGAACCGGCAGTACGTGGCGACACCTCCGGTAAAGTGATGAAAACCGCTCGTTTGAACAACGGTACTGAACTGCAGGTATCGGCATTCGTAGAGATCGGTGATCTTATCTCTATCGACACCCGCACCGGTGAATACAAGTCGCGCGCCAAGGCGTAAGCGAAACCGGATCAATAAAAAAAGCCCCGTTTTTGCGGGGCTTTTTTTTTGCGTATTCCATGACACCTTTTATGCACACCGCAGGCAAAACCGTCTTCTTAACCGCTGCGTGCTTGCCGTTTGCGCCATAAGAAATACACGCGTATTCCCAGCAAACACAAGGCAATAGCCCCGTAGACCGTCGCTTCGAAATAACTCGACCGCACCTGCCACAGCACATGTATCCAGGCCAGGATTAATGCCAGATACACCAGCCGATGCAATCTGGCCCAGTTCTTACCCAGACGCCGCACCATGGCTTGGGTCGAGGTAATACCCAGCACAATCAGAATCAGCAGTGCCGGAAACCCCGCTGTGATATACGGCCGCTTGATGGTTTCCGCAGCCAGACGGCCCAGATCCAGTCCCAGGATAAACACAGCATAAGACAGCAGGTGTAATACCCCGTAAAACAATGCGAAGAGCCCCAGCATCCGCCGATGAGGCATCAGCCAGTTCCATTTCAACAACCGTCGCAGCGGCGTTATTGATAAGGTGATAAACAGAAAATAGAGTGTCCACTCGCCGGTATAAAGGACAATGGTTTTGGCGGGGTCTGCACCCAATTGTTGCGTGATGGTGTTAAACGTCAACCAGATCAGAGGAATAAGGGCAACAATAAATATCAGCCAGCGTCGCCAGAAAGTAGTCAATTGCACGGTGAGTAGCCCGGTTGTTGTTGGACCAGCCAGCGCGGCCACTGACCCGACCTGGAATTAAGGTCGCCGTGGCCGTCGATGCGACAGGTGTCAGTAGTATTTTTTCAGATCCATCCCCTGATAGAGATGCGCAACCTGATCGGCATAGCCATTGAATAACTGGGTATCAATGATATTCGGGCTGAACAACCCGCTCGGCAGACGCCGCTCCGTCGCCTGACTCCAGCGCGGATGATCGACCTTGGGATTTACATTCGCATAAAACCCGTATTCCTGGGGCGCGCTGAGGTTCCAGGTGGTCGGTGGCTCTTTCTCGGTAAACTCAATCTTCACGATGGATTTAATACTTTTAAATCCATACTTCCAAGGCACGACCAGTCGCAGGGGCGCGCCGTTCTGGTTAGGCAATGCTTTTCCATACAAGCCCACGGCCAGAATCGTGAGCGGATGCATGGCTTCATCCATGCGCAAACCTTCCACATAAGGCCAGTCAATACTGCTGAAGGCGCTTTTCTGACCCGGCATCTGCTCGGGCTTTTTAATCGTGGTAAATGCTACGTATTTTGCGTTTCCGGTAGGCTCAAAACGCTTTAACAGACTGGCTAATGGAAAACCTATCCAGGGAATCACCATGGACCAGGCCTCAACGCAACGCAGTCGGTAGACGCGCTCCTCAAGCTCCATACCTTTGAGGATGTCTTCGAGATGAAACCGACCGGTTTTATTGGCCTCTCCGGCGATCTCGACTGACCAGGGATGGGGCTTAAAGGCTTTACTTTTTTCCGATGGATCGCTCTTGTTGTAACCAAATTCATAAAAATTGTTATAGCGGGTTACATGCTCGTAGGGTGTGAGCTTTTCACTCAGGTCCTGCCCATCCGCCCTGGCCTGTGCCACCTGACGCCTCAGCCAGTCCGGCCCCTGATTCTCCGCGTCGGTCGCCACGTGCTGAGGCGCTGCCAGCAGATTCGGCGAAACAAAACTGGCCGCCCCCAGCAGGCCGACAGATAAAGTACCGCGCATAAATTCCCGACGCGCATGATAAACAGCTTCCGGCGTAATCTCTGAAGCGGGAATATCAGACGGCTTTTTAATAAGCATGATGATTACCTGTTCAATGCAGTGATTATCTTCAAGCGGTTCTCAACAGCAGCATCCCTGCTGAATGCGGACGGCGCCGGTTACTTGATCAGATACACTACATAGACCTTCGCTTTTGCCCGGATTACTCCCGGCTCAAACGGCTCGGATGATTTCATTCGCATATCCGCACTCACCGCAAACCCTTGTGCAGCTTCACCAAACACCTGACGATTCGGCACTAGGAAGTAGGTTTCCTCACGACGCAGTTCAAATTCTGAAATTGAGTGAACATCACCTAACCTTTTCCCCTGGGATTCTACCAGCGCCGCCGCGCGTGAGCGTGCATCGTCCAGCGCTTTGATCAGGGCCTGATCGCTGACAACCTTTTCATCGGATACCGACAGACGAGTGTCCACGGTATTGGAAATTTTTGCGTCCATCAGTGCCTGCATCAAGGCACCGTAGCGCTCCAGATTGCGCAGCGTAATATCCACCTGACGATAAACCCGGCTGCCGCGTGGTACCTGTTTACCTTCGACATAATCGTACACCGGGGTTACCTGCAAAGCCGTGGTGGCAATATCCCGCGCTTCAATATCCATGGCCTTTAATGTATTGATCAGATGTACCGAGCGCTTGTCGACATCCGCTTTGGCAACACCGACATCCATATTCTCGGCTGTCAGTCCCAGGGTGAGAGTCATGACATCGGGGATCACTTCGATTTCCGCTGATCCCTCAACGTAGATATGCGGTTTGGCAGGTAGTGGGTTTGCAACAGCAACGGCAGAACTCAGCAGCAATACCAGAGTAAGTAAACGGTTCATATTGTGTCCTTATGTTACAGAAATCAGTTGTCGGATGATCCGAGAAAAACCGCAGGGTGCGCGAGCGGCCCCGTGTCATCTGCCACTATAGAGGAAATACCTGAATAAATTTGTAAAGCCATGTTAAGCATCTGCCCGTGTTCCTGAACCCTGTATGAACCTGCTGATGCGCGAAACAGATCTTTAACGACTTTTACACAGGCACCCGCAAGAGATTCTTATTCCGACTGGGCCAGATACAAATAATTCCGCCCTGCCCGGCTGCATACCCACAGGTGGTCAGCCAGTGCATCACAATCGCCAGCGGTCAGCTCAGCATCTGCGCTGACCGTTTCACTGACCCCCATGGTGGCTTTGTCTTTCTTCAAAAAACCATACATGGTTTCAAACCGTTGACTGAAATCCAGTCCCTTTTCCTGTAAATCGAAAAACAGAAAATGAAATTTTCCATATGTCATGGTGACGCCCCCCAGACCTATCTCATGCATCTTCTCGATGTACTGGCGATAGGCGCGGGCAAGGTATGCATCAACCGCTGACTGATCATTGATATCACCATCATATGCCGGTATGGCCATCCTGTTATCGGCATCCAGTACACCCTGAGCCAGACGCTGATTGCGTCGATTGCCGACCAGAACAAAACGTTGCTCGCCGCACCGCAACTCCTCACCTTTCAGTTGGCAACCTGAGACGGAGCGCGAAGCGGAGGACGACTCAGTGACTAAGGCAGATGCGACGGGTGGTTTTTGCGCCGGTTTTATTGTTGACGGCGCAGCAGGTTTTGTTGGAGAAGGCCTGCTGGCGACGGCCGCCTTGGGCATGGGCAGGTCAATACCGATACGTGACGCGGGACGCTTTAACAGCAATGTCTGGGTACGCGCATCGTTGCGCTTGAACTGATAAAATGGCGGCAGGTTTTTAGCTTCGCCCCGCGCCTGCAGCTCGCAGTACACCTGTTCGTAGTAGCTTCCAGCGGAAGCAAAGCAAAAAGATTGCGCCTGAGCATGGCCGGCAAACAAGCCGGCCATCAGCATGAAAAAGGCGGTACGTATCGTTCTTATTATCGTCTTCATGACAGCACCTGTTTGCTGAAGCTGCGACTAATTGACGCTCTGTTTATTGCAGTCGCTGCTGATAATCAATCATTCTGTAGATGTTCCATCTCACAGTGTGAACAGGATCACCGGATTAATGCCGGATCAGCCAGCACTGATGAATCCGGGCATTGCGCTGGAAATCCTGATCTATGGTCTGCGCACTGATGTCTTCAATGGTATAACTGCTCAACGCCTCGTAATCCAGTTTAAAGCTGCGCAGGTTATTGGAAAAGAACAGGGTTCCACCTTCTGCCAGCGCACGCATGGCGTGATGGATCATCGGGACGTGATCTGCCTGGACATCCAGCACATCTTCCATACGTTTGGAGTTGGAAAAGCTGGGCGGGTCCAGCAGGATCACATCAAACTGCTGGGTATTTTCTTCCAGCCACTTCAGGCAGTCCGCCTGCTCCAGCCGATTACGCGACTCGCTTAAACCATTGAGCGCAAAATTTTTCCTCGCCCAGTTTAGGTAAGTGTTGGACATATCTACGCTGACGGTGAAGCGAGCACCAGCCATTGCCGCCCGCACACTGGCAGTTGCGGTATAGCAGAACAGATTGAGAAAGCGTTTATCTTTTACCATCTGTGCGATGCGATCCCGCACGGGACGATGGTCCAGAAAAAGTCCGGTATCCAGGTATTGCCACAGATTGATATGCAGACGCGACTGACCTTCAACAACGGTCAGCAGATCACCGGTTGGGCGATCACTGAGCTTTTCATATTGCGTACTGCCCTTGTTGCGCCGGCGCTGCTTGTAACTGATATTTTTAATCGGCACCTCCAGTGCAAAGGGCACCGCCATCTCAATCTCAGCGAAACGCTGCGCGGCCCGCTCTTCACTCACTGACTTCGGCGCGGCATATTCCTGCACATGCACATAGGTCTGTTCAGTGCGGCCATCTTGGGGAATACCCCGATAAATATCAATGGCAGCCGCGTATTCAGGCATGTCCGCATCGTAGAGGCGATAGCAATTGATATTATTTTTGCGCGCCCACTTATCAAACTGCTTCAGATTTTTCTGCAGGCGATTGGCCAGCATCTGCGCCCCGTTGGTCAGAGAAGCGGCCTGGGCAGCCTTATCTTCCACGCGGACTTTTTCTTCCGCGGCCTGACGTTCGTGATCGTCTTTACTGAAGCGACCATCCTGTTCTACCCGACTCTGCACAAAGGCTTCGCGATCAATGGCAAATACCAAAACTTCGCTGGCAATGGTACCGTTAAAAAGTTTGTATTTTTTCTCTGCCCGCAAACCCATTTGTTTACCTAATGCCGGGTTGCCGGTGAAGATGGCTGCACGCCACCCCTGAAATTCATTGCGTAACCGTTCGCCCAGGTGAGCATATAGCAGCTTGAGAGATTCAATTTCTCCCAGTCGCTCGCCGTAAGGTGGATTACAGATTATCAAGCCGTAATCCATGGGCGCGTGGGTCGGTTTTTTGAATTCGGCCAGTTCTTTGCGATTGACCCGCAACCAATGATCCAATTCTGCGCTCACAATATTTTCTTCTGCCGCGCGAATCACTTTTAGATCAGCATCGTAGCCGCGAATTTCCGGCAGTTTTCTGGCAAGCCCGGCAGCGCGACGCGCAAAAGCTTCCTCGCGCAGGGACAGCCAGATATCGTTGCGGTGATTCAGCCAGCGTTCAAAACCAAAACTGGCCCGACCCAGTCCCGGCGCGATATCGGCAGCCATCAAGGCAGCTTCGATCAGCAATGTACCCGATCCACACATGGGATCGAGCAATGCGCCACCTTCTGCGACCACTGCCGGCCAGCCAGCCCGCAACAGAATTCCGGCGGCGAGATTTTCTTTTAAGGGCGCATTGCCCTGCTTCACCCGATACCCGCGACGGTGCAGGCTTTCACCGGACAAATCGATACTGATAACCAGTTTGTCTTTAGCGAGCCGCGCATTTACACGCAGGTCCGGATCGCGCTTCGCCACTGATGGCCGTTCGCCGCTGAAATCCCGTAGACAGTCCACAATGGCATCCTTCACCTTCACAGCACCGAACTGGGTGTTGCGAATTGCGTCGTTGGTACCGGTAAAATCCACCAGCAGCGAACCCCGTGGATTCAGATGCTCCTGCCAAGGCAGTTCGCGCACCCCCTGATAAAGCTCTTCCTGGCTGGACACCGAAAAGCTGGCCATGGGCAAAAGGATTTTGTTTGCCAATCGGCTCCACAGACAGACGCGGTAAGCGGTTTCGAGCGTCGCGGAAAAATAAACACCCGCCACAGTCTCACGCAGCTCCGTTGCTCCCAGTGCAGCGAGTTCGTTAAGCAACAGGTTCTCAATACCTTTGGGACAGGTTGCAAAAAATTGATGTACAGTCATGAAGTATCCTAGTTTGCGCAATATCTGCGCCATCAGCGCCAAACTCACTGCTCATGCGGTTTACCCACATGTCAAATCGATTTGCTAGAGCTTTAAGTACTATAGAGCGCGCTGGCTATAAGAATAAAATCGTTCAAAGTGCTGAGTTTTTTTGGTGTACTGGCTTTCCCCGGTTCATTTTTGACGCTTGTCGTCATCTGCGACAGTCGGGGCCGGACGTAAACGTCTGGTGATTGTAACTCCTCGTTCCAACCGTGCATTCAGGTTTATTGCTGGTTTACAGCATTAAAGAGTTGAATGACAGGTGAACTCTTCCAACATCTGCAATACAAGGTAAAGCATCAACTACGCGAAACAACAAATAACCACCGCAACAACCGTTACCTAGAGGTGCATTAACTGATGAAACGTCAAAAACGTGACCAAACAGAACGCGCATTCAGTAAAGGGTATAAAGCTGGTATTGAAGGTCGTTCAAGGAGCTTGTGTCCACACGACACTGGTACCGCTCGACAACAATGGTTAAATGGATGGCGCGAATCGCGCATTGACCAGTGGGACGGCTTGAATCGCATGGCCCAGGTGCAGAAGCTGAGTAACATTCAACAAATTTCCATGAACACTTAATCAGGTAATCACAGAATCCCAACCGCGCCCGACGGCTTATCGGGCAATACTGCCATGACTGCGGTCATGACCAAACGCCCGCTACTCGCGGGCTTCTTTTTGCCCAATGGATAGCAACTGCCTCAGGACTGCATCTGCGCGATGGCTTTGGCAGCCTCATTCACTACGGCAGGGCCACGGTAAATAAATCCACTGTATATCTGCACCAGACTGGCGCCGGCTTTCAGCTTAGCCACGGCACTGGGGCCATCAGAGATGCCGCCAACGCCGATGATCGGCAGTTTGCCGCCCAGGTAGCTGTGGAGGCCGGCAATAACCGCCGTGCTCTTGTCGCGCACCGGAACGCCGCTCAGGCCTCCGGCTTCTTCGCTGTTCGGACAACCTTCGACACCCTCACGCCCGATGGTGGTATTGGTGGCAATAACCCCGTCCATCCCCTGCTCTACCAACGCGCTTGCCACCTGGGCGATGGCAATATCGTCCATGTCCGGGGCAATCTTGACCGCGACCGGCACATAACGCTGATGCAGTTCCTGTAACAGCAGCTGCTCTTTTTTGAGCGTTTCCAGAAGGCGGTTAAGGCTGTCACCGAACTGCAGGTCACGCAGGCCGGGTGTATTCGGTGATGAGACGTTGACAGTAATGTAGTCGGCGTGGGGGTAAACCTTTCGCATCCCGATCAGGTAATCATCAGCAGCGTTTTCCACCGGTGTGGTGGCGTTCTTGCCGATATTGATGCCCAGGACACCTTGATAGCGACGCTTCTGTACCTGCGCCACCAGATGATCCACCCCTTTGTTGTTGAATCCCATACGGTTGATGATCGCTTCGCGCTCCGGAATACGGAACAGACGCGGCTGCGGGTTGCCCGGTTGCGGACGGGGCGTCACTGTACCTATTTCGACAAACCCAAAGCCCAGGGCGCCGAGCGCGTTGAAGTAATCCCCATTTTTATCCAGCCCTGCCGCCAGTCCCACCGGGTTGGGAAAACGCAGGCCCATCACCTCTACCGGGTTGTAGGCCGGCGGTGAGATAAACAGGTCCAGCAGCTTCAGTCGCTCAGCTGCTCCCAGCATATCGAGGCTGAATTCGTGGGAAACTTCAGGGTCAAGGCGGAACAGGAGGTTTCTGAGCGTAGCGTACATAAGTATTTATACAGGCAGTTGAAGGGCTGAAAACTGCGCGCAAGGATACTGGATTCACCTGCGCTAGTCGATTTTTTCAATGGTCTGAAAGCGGTGGTTTTCGTCAAACACGATGCGGAAACGCCCGCGAACTCCGGTGTGGGTCACGAAAGGCCGCAGGATCATCGCTGGGAAGCGCACCCGCCGTCCATCCACGCTGGTGGCCAGCACATCCCGCACCGCTCCCTGATAGAGTCGCTGGTACTCCTCGGGAGAAATCATCAGGTTCACGATAAGGTTGCGCACAGAATACTCCTCGCCGCAGGTCTCAGACGAAAGACAGGCAACCGCTGATATGCAGTGACTGAACATCGTATTTCTGACGTCCAACATAGCACACCTGACTGCGCGGAGCTTGCCTGCCGACCTGCTATGCCCCAACCAGATCACGTAACTCGCGCAAAGCAACGGAAAACACGGCGAAATCTGCATGGCTGCCAGCCTGCAGTTCGTTGATCATCGCCGTCCAGCGACTCACCTTGATTGCGTTGCGCTCGCTCCAGCCGGTGACGATTGCTTCGATGGTTTCTGCAGTACCAATCTCAGGTATGAGGCGCGTGGCAAGCGTGCGCAATTGCGATTCCAGGTCATCCATAAAACTTTCCCGTGCCATGGCTTGCCAGTAGTTCTCCACCTTCACATCCGACAACTGTTCGGCAAACCAGGGCAGCTGCAGATGCTCACCCAGCGTCGCATAAAGATCCGCTACTGCCAGCACGTCGGCATCGTTAGCACGCGCGGCATCTACCACACTTAAACCTGAGAACAGATAACCGGGCATGGCTGCCCGTGCGGCCAGCACCTCGGGTAAACCCTGTTCCTCGAGATAGGCGCAGCGCGCCTGCCAGTCAACCAGTGATTGACCGCGCAGCAGCTGCGCCAAGTGCTGGCCAATGTCCTGAACGCCCTGACGGAAGGTTTCCACCTCCCGTCCCGGCTCCAGATGGTCGCGACGATTGCGCAGGAACCAGCGCGTCGCCCGGCGAACGCGGCGCATCATCTTGATCATCAATTCGATCTGCAGCGCAGCCGGTATCTGGTAGTCGAGTTGCTCGAGTTCGCGCCAATAGCTGTCCAGTTGAAAAATATTGCGGGCCGTAATGTAAGCCGCCGCCACCTCGCCAACACCAGCCCCGGTAGATTCCATCAGCCGATGCGCAAAGCTGATGCCCATGTTGTTCACAATGTCGTTGGCAATCTGGGTGGCGATGATTTCGCGGCGCAGGCGATGCTGGTACAAAGGTTCTCTGAAATTTTTCACTATCTCCGGTGGCACAGCGCCTTCAATAAATCCAGCGATATATGGATCATCAGCAATATCTGTCTCGGCCAGATCTTCCTTGAGCGTCGCCTTGGCATAAGAGATCAGGATCGCCAGCTCAGGCCGCGTCAGCCCCTGTCCATGAGACTGCCGCTCTATCAGGCTGTCATCATCGGGTAAAAATTCCAGGGCACGATCCAGCCGCCCCGCTGCCTGCAGCTTGCTCATAAACCGTCGATATTCGGCGCCCCGTTTAATCGCATCCGCCTGGGCGATGCTGATTGCCTGGGTCTGGCGGTAATTATTGTGCAGCACCAGCTGAGCCACAGATTCCGTCATATCCATGAGCAGCTGATTGCGCTGTTTCTCTGTCAGATCGCCGTTCGCCACCACATCATTCAATAAAATTTTGATGTTGACTTCATGATCCGAACAATCCACGCCGCCCGCATTGTCGATAAAGTCGGTGTTGCAGACTCCACCATTCAGGCAGTATTCAACGCGGCCCAGCTGGGTCATGCCGAGATTACCGCCTTCACCCACGACCTTGCAGCGCAACTCCTTGCCGTTGACCCGCACCATATCGTTGGCCTTATCGCCCACATCGCTGTGGCTTTCCGTGGAAGATTTCACATAGGTACCTATGCCGCCATTCCACAGCAGATCTACCGGCGCCTGCAACAGCGCGTGAATCAGTTCGTTAGGTGTGAGCGCATCGCCCTCGATTCCCAATACGGTCTTCATCTCCGGTGTGATAGTGATGGATTTTGCATCGCGGGAAAAAACACCGCCGCCCCTGCTGATCAGGTCCTTGTCATAATCCATCCAGGTGGAGCGCGGCAGGCGGAACAGGCGCTGCCGTTCCTGCAGACTGCGTTTTGCATCGGGATGTGGATCGATAAAGATGTGCTGGTGATTGAAGGCTCCCACGAGGCAGATATGAGGCGATAACATCATGCCGTTGCCGAAGACGTCACCCGCCATATCACCAATGCCGACGACCGTGAAATCCTGCTCCTGAATGTTGATACCTTTTTCTTTGAAATGTCGTTGCACAGCAATCCAGGCTCCGCGCGCGGTAATGCCCATGGCTTTATGGTCGTAACCCTGACTGCCACCAGACGCGAATGCATCGCCCAGCCAGAAGCCGTATTCGGCAGATATACTGTTCGCGATGTCAGAAAAACGTGCCGTGCCCTTATCGGCGGCAACGACGAGATAGGGATCATCCTGATCGAAACACAAGACATGCTCCGGCTTGATCACCTCACCAGCGCGCAGGTTGTCGGTAATATCCAGCAGACCGCGGATAAACATCGTGTAGCACGCAATGCCTTCCTGTTGTACCTCGTCGCGGGTCGCGCCGGCGGGAATCTGTTTACAGACAAAGCCGCCCTTGGCTCCGTTGGGGACGATAACGGCGTTCTTCACCTGCTGTGCTTTTACCAGACCAAGCACCTCCGTGCGGTAATCCGGCAGTCGTTCGGACCAGCGCAGGCCTCCGCGGGCGACCTTGCCGCCGCGCAGGTGGACGCCTTCCATGCGGGGCGAATAGACAAAAATTTCGTACAGCGGCCGCGGTGCCGGAATGTCCGGAATCTGCCGAGGGCTGAGCTTCAGCGAGAGATAATCTTTCTCAGTACCCTGCGCCGTATGCTGGAAATAATTGGTGCGCAAGGTTGCATCAAACATTGCCAGGAACCGACGCAGGATGCGGTCTTCATTCAGATTGGTCACACTGTCCAGTTCTTCCAATATTTTGCTGCGCAGGCGTTCGATGCGCTCCGTAGAATCGCGTCCTTCGTTAAGTCGCGGATCAAATTTTGCCTTGAACAGGGCGATCAGATTGCGCGTAACGGCCACCTGATTGACAAGTGTATTCGCAATGTAATTTTCTGTGGCATTAAACAGAGTCTGACGCATGTAGGCTGCGTAGGCACGGAACAACATCACCTCACGCCAGTTGAGACGCGCGCACAGAATTAAACGATTAAACGCATCGTTGTCCGTGCGGCGATACCAGATAGCGGCAAAGGCTTCCTGAAAACTTTTTCTGACGGCGTGAACGTCAACCGCTTCGGGCAAACTGTGTGACAGGGTGAAATCGTGCAGCCAGATAGCCGCCCCGTCGCGACGATGAATTTCATAAGGATTTTCAGTAATCACCCGCAATCCCATGTGCTCGAGGATGGGGATGACATCTGACAGTTCCAGCGGTTTATCGAGGTGGAAAACCCTGAAGCGCAGGATATGGTCTTCCGCACCTGCCGGTTGATAAAAGCTCATGGCAATATCCGTGGCATCATGCAGGCCGCCAATAGCGCCGATGTCGTGCACGGCAGTGCGGGAGTCGTAGGCTTCCTGATAAGCTGAAGAAAATGCCTCGCGATACTGCTGGAAAATTTCCAGCGCTTTTTCCTCGCCATGGGCGTCGAGCAGGGCATCCTGCAGGTTGTCATCCCAGGAGCGGGTGAGCGCGACGATACGGTCCTGTAAGGCCTGCTGGTCGTAATCCAGCGCGCGATCCGGATCTACTTTAAATACAAGATGCACCCGGGCGAGGATTGATTCAGAAAACCAGGTGGTGAATTCACACTCGTCCGTATTCAGCGCTTCACCAATCACCCGCTGGATCTTCAAGCGCAAACGGGTAGTAAAAACATCGCGTGGCACATACACCAGGCAGGTTACAAATTTTCCGTAGAGATCTCTGCGCATGAACAGGCGCACCATGTAGCGCTCGTTGATCTGGGCCACTCCGGTGACCAGTTCATACAGCTCGGCGCTGGTACTGAGAAATAATTCATCGCGGGGAAAGTTGTCGAGAATCTGTTGCAGTGCTTTACCGTCGTGACTCGCCGGGTCCAATTCGCTGCGTTCAAAAACCTTTGCCACCTTGATATTGATGAGAGGAATCTGCCGCGGGCTCATGGAGTAGACATTGGAGGTGTACAACCCGAGAAAACGAGCCTCTCCGCAGATTTCTCCGGCAGCGTTGAATCGCTTCACCACGATGTAATCCGAGTAAGCCTGGCGATGCACCCGCGAACGCACTGAGGATTTGGAAAATGTCAGCACCTGGGGCGCCAGATGAAAACGTGCCATGCCGCTGTTGAAGTGCTCCACATCACTGACATTCGGTCCACCGCCTTTCAGGCCGAAGATTCCCAGGCGCTTTTCCACCCGCTCGCGCAGCAGTTTCACGCCGTCTTCCTCGCCGAATTCATATTCGGCATAACCGAGAAAAGTGAAATGGTGATCCACAATCCAGCGCAGGAAGGCCTGACTCTCTTCCACCTGGGCCGCCGCGACTCCCTTGGGTGCAAGACTCAGGTTTTCTTCCGCTTCCAGCGCGCACTCTATCAAGGGTTGATAGTCGGCCACGACCACATCGACTTCCGCCAGAACCGAATCAATGCCCATGACCAGATCGTGCAAGGTCTGCTCTTCGGTACGCAGGCTGATCTCCAGCACGATCAGTGCTTCATTTTCCAGATCATCCTGATCGCCCCGGGTGCGATGGGCGAGCGTCTGCAGGTGCCCGTGTGAATCCCGTTTGACGGCGACCACGGTACTCTTGATTGCGTGGATAGCGATGCTGCGCCGGTTGAGTTCAATGCGGATGGAATCCACCAGGAACGGCATATCGCGCTGCAATACCACCAGCAGGGTGTAGGGACATACCCAGCCGTCTTCTTCAAGATTGGGATTGAAGGCGCGGATTTTTGGCGCCCTGCGGTCGTATTCCTGAATGAACCGCCAGAACTGATGCACTGCACCAAAGACGTCGCTCAGATATCGTCCGGCCAGTTCCTCCAGCGGATAACGCTCGAAATACTGGCCGGCAAAGGTGAGCAGCGCCTGCTCTTCGATAGGGGATAACTGCTGTGCGGCATAGTCCCGCAGCTCTTGAAAAAATGTGTCGAAATCCTGTGTATTGGTTAATCGTCTGTCCACAGACACCTCCCGGCAAGTCCACGAAATAATCACGGGCAAAAAATAACCACGTGTATGGGACCGCAAAAGCGCGGTTAAATTTGCACGCTGCCGGCGCAGGGGATGGATTGGGCGAGAACTTCAGAATTAACTGAACCAGGTCACGTAAGCCGTTGAAAAATCGTGGAACTGCCATCACTATGGCATGTCTATCCAGCGTCGCATGAATCGACCTCGAGACAATCCGCCACTCCGGCGATGCGTCTGGCAATCAATAACCGTATCGAACAATAGTAAAAAGGTGATCCCTACCCATGCAGGCATATCAGCAGATTCAAACGCTCAACACCTGGCTCAACAATCAGATCATCGGCCAGGAACACCTGAACCAACGATTGCTGATCGCCCTGCTGGCTGATGGCCACCTGCTGGTGGAGGGTGCTCCCGGTCTGGCGAAGACAAAAGCCATTAAAACCCTGTCGCAGGCCATTGAAGGGGATTTTCACCGGATTCAATTTACCCCCGACCTCCTGCCTTCTGACGTGACCGGCACAGACATTTACCGCCCGGAGCATGGCACCTTTGAATTTCAGGCGGGCCCTATCTTTCACAACCTGGTACTGGCGGACGAAATCAACCGCGCCCCGGCCAAGGTGCAATCCGCCTTGCTGGAGGCTATGGCCGAGCGTCAGGTGAGTGTTGGCAGTCGGACCTATCCACTGCCCTCCCTGTTTATGGTGATGGCTACCCAGAACCCCATTGAGCAGGAAGGCACCTACCCCCTGCCCGAAGCTCAGCTCGACCGTTTCCTGTTGCACGTGATGGTGGATTACCCCAGCGCCGATGCGGAACGCCGCATCCTGCAGCTGGCCCGCAATGAAGCGGCGGCAATCGCGCCGGCAGCGCCGGCCACCGTCAGCCAGGCCACCCTGGATCAGGCCCGCAAAGAAGTGCTCAACATGCACATGGCGCCGACGGTTGAGGAATACATCGTGCAGCTGATCAACGCCACCCGCCGTCCGGCGCACTACAGCGATGATCTGGCCAACCTCATTGAGTATGGCGCCAGCCCCCGCGCCACCATCGCCCTTGACCGCTGCGCCCGTGCTTATGCCTGGTTACAGGGCAAAGATTTTGTCAGCCCTGATGACGTTCAGGCCGTGATCCACGACTGTCTGCGTCACCGCCTGATTCTCACCTTCGAAGCGGAAGCCACCGGGGTGAACAGTGACCAGGCCATCGATAAACTGATTGCCGTTGTTCCTCTGGCGTAACCCATGAGTAACGCGCTACTGGATAATCTCAATCCTGCCGGAGCCTACAGCGATCTCGCCCAGCTGCTGCGCCTGCGGTTTGTTGCACAGGATTTCAAACTCTTTTCCCAGCGACCGGTGCGCAGTCTGCTGACCGGTGGTGAACGCACCCGTTTTCGCGGGCGCGGAATCGACTTTGAAGAAGTGCGTCTGTATCAGCCCGGCGACGACATCCGCACTATCGATTGGCGGGTCACTGCGCGCACCCAGGTTCCCCATACCAAGATCTTCCGCGAAGAACGCGAGCGTCCGGTTTTCATGGTGGCTGACCAGCGGTCCACCATGTTCTTCGGCAGCCAGCAGTGCTTCAAATCTGTCCTGTGCGCCCATATCTGCGCCCTGCTCGGCTGGGCAGCCCTCGGCAACAGCGACCGTGTCGGCGGACTGGTGTTTGGCGACCAGACTCAGCGGGATATCCGCCCTCGCCGCAGCAAGCACGCCATGCTGGAACTGCTGCATCAATTGCAGGATTACAACCACCGCCTGCAGTCGCCGGTGGCTCCGGCAGACAGTGTGAAACTGGTGGACATACTGGCGGACACCCGACGCATCGCCAAACCCGGCTGTGCCCTGTTTATCGTCAGCGACTTCCACGACTTTGACGCGTCCTGCGAACAGCAGCTGTTTGAATTGACCCGGCACACCGACGTCACACTGGTACATGTATTTGATCCGCTGGAGCGGCAACTGGCCAGCAATACCAGCCTGACCATCAGCGATGGCCATTCCCGCTGCCGCATCCCTGCCAACGAACGGCGTTTCCAGCAGGCTTACCGCGAAAATTTTGAGCGGCATCTGCAGGAACTGACGCGCCGGTGTCAGCGACTGAACCTGTCCCTGCTCTCCTACGCCACCAATGATGACATTCAACATCTGCTGCGCGAGCGCTTCGGCAAAAACAGCCCGCGCCGACGCTAGGCTTTACCGGTAAACACAATGGAAAACATGGATCCCCTTGCGCAACTGAGAGACATACATCTGCCCCAAGCTGTGGGTTTCTGGCCCCTGGCCTGGGGCTGGTGGGTACTGCTGATCCTGCTGGTCCTGGGCGTACTGGCTATCATCCTGTTGTACCGTCGGTACCGGCAGCGCAACCGCTACCGCGCAGCGGCTCTGAACGCCCTGCAACGGGCAACGGCTGCAGTGCAACAGGACCAGCAGATCGCCACCTATCTGCAACAGCTCAGCATCATCCTGCGTCGTGCTGCACTCAGTGGCTGCCATCAGGTGTACCAGCCCAATCTGCACGGCGAAGCCTGGCTGCGCTGGCTGGATGATCAATGCCCGGAAACACGCCAGGGCTTCAGCCAGGGCGTCGGGCGCGCCCTGCTGACCGGCCCCTACGAGCCGGCCCCTCAGGCAGATGTCGAGGCACTGCACCAACTGGCCAGTCTGTGGCTGCAGAAACATCGTAACCAGTGGCAGAAAGCTGCGTCTATCCCCTCTGAAAAGACACTCCTGCCGAGCCGCGCACAACCGGCGGCGGCCAGCTCCGGGGAGGCCCGTGATGCTTGAGTTGCAATGGCCATGGTTACTCGTGCTGCTTCCCCTGCCGCTGCTGATGCGGCTTTTACCGGCACAGCAGCGGCAGGAAGCAGCCCTGCGTGTACCTTTCTATTCCAGCGCCGCAGCCCTGCAGGAGGCCACCGGGCTGCACACCCGTAAAAAGCCCCTGACACTGCTGCTGTTGTGGCTGATCTGGCTAAGCAGCCTGCTGGCTGCCAGCAATCCCCAGTGGGTCGGCGAACCGGTCAGCCTGCCGGGCAGTGGCCGGGACCTGCTGATGGCCGTGGACATCTCCGGCAGTATGCAGATCGAAGACATGACTTACCTGGGTAAGAACATCAACCGGCTGCAGGCGATCAAGATTGTCGTAGGCGACTTTGTGGAGCGCCGCAGGAGCGATCGACTGGGCCTGATCCTGTTCGGCAGCCAGGCCTATCTGCAGGCACCGCTCACCTACGACCGCAAGACAGTCAATCAGCTGTTACAGGAAACCCAGATCGGCTTTGCCGGTGAGAAGACAGCCATCGGCGACGCCATTGGTCTGGCGGTCAAGCGCCTGCGGGCGCGTCCTGATGCCAGCCGCGTCCTGGTTCTGCTGACCGACGGCGCCAGTAACTCCGGCGAACTGACGCCCCAGCGGGCCGCAGCCCTGGCGCTGAAAGAAAATATCAAGATTTACACCATCGGCTTCGGTGCGGAGGAGATGATCGTGCCCGGCCTGTTCGGTGCGCGCCGTGTCAATCCTTCCCAGGACCTCGATGAAGACACCATGCGCGAGATCGCCGAACAGACCGGCGGCCAATACTTTCGCGCGCGCAACCTGGAAGAGCTGAGCAACATTCATCACGAGCTGGATCGACTGGAGCCCATCGAATTCGATGAAGAAACTTTCCGCCCGGTGCAGGCGCTGTTTTACTGGCCACTCGCCGTCGCCTTCCTGCTGAGTCTGTTGATGGCATCTTCTGCCTGGTGGCAGCAGCGCGCCGCCCGCCCGGAGGCCGCTACTGATCACACGGAGGTATCACGATGAGTGAGCTGTTAAACCAATTCCACTGGTTGCGCCCCCTGTGGCTGTTCGCGTTAATCCCGGCACTGTTACTGGGGCTCGCCCTGTGGCGCCAGAAACGCAGCGCTCACCAATGGCAACATGTCATTGCTCCCGACCTTCTGCCCTTTCTGATCGACGGCGAAACCACCCGGGCCAACCGCTGGCAGATCTGGGCAATGCTCGCCGCCTGGGTTATTGCCACCCTCGCCCTCGCCGGTCCCACCTGGGAAAAACGGCCCATGCCGGTTCAGAAGAATGAAAATGCTCTGGTGCTGATCCTCGACCTTTCGCCCTCCATGCTGACGGAAGATGTTAAACCCTCGCGTCTGATCCGCGCGCGCTTGAAGATTGCCGACATCCTGCGCGAGCGCACCGAGGGTCTGACTGCCTTGATTGTCTACGCCGGGGAAGCCCATGTGGTGACGCCCCTTACCGACGACACCGCCACCATCAACAGTCTGCTGACTTCGCTGCACCCCAACATCATGCCCTTACCCGGCAGCAATACGGAATCCGCCGTTGAGCTAGCCCTGCGCCTGCTGCAGGACGCGGGTCTGCAGCGCGGGGATCTGCTGCTGATTACTGATGGCGTTGTCAGCGAAGCCCAGTCAGCCATCAAGCAGCAACTCAGCAGCGCCTTCCGCTTATCCATCCTCGGTGTCGGCAGCGATGCACCGGCGCCGATTCCCGGCAGCAACGGCGGGTTTGTCCGGGACAGCAGTCGCGGCATCGTGACCACGCAGTTGAACAGCAGCGAACTGCGCTCCCTGGCTCACCACACCGGTGGACGCTACAGCGACCTGACCCACGACAAGCGTGACATAGCAACCCTGCTCACCCTGCCGTCGCCCCTCGAAGATGAACATCGCAAGGTGGAACGGGAATTTGATGCCTGGTACGACAACGGCCACTGGCTGGTTTTTCTGCTACTGCCCGTCGTGCTGTTCTGCTTCCGCCGTGGCGTGCTGCCGGTACTCCTGCTGGTACCGGCCTTGTCCCTCTACACGCCGGACAGCCATGCCTTCAGCTGGAGCGACCTGTGGTTGACACCGGATCAGCAGGGGCAGCGCGCGCTTGAGCAGGGCGACCCGGCCAATGCCGCAGCACGTTTTGCATCCCCGGAATGGAAAGGCAGCGCGCAATACCGCGCCGGCGATTACGAAGCTGCTGCACAGAGCTTTGCGCAAAGTGATACGGCCCAGGCACATTACAACCGCGGCAACGCCCTGGCAAAAGCCGGCAAACTGGATGAAGCCATCAAGGCCTACGATGAAGCCCTGCGACGCCAACCTGACTTTGAAGACGCCGAAGCCAACCGCGCACTGGTTGAAGCGTTAAAACAGCAACAGGAGCAACAACAGCAACAGGACCAGCAGAATCAAGGCGACGACAATCAGGAACAGCAGGACGGCGAAAACAGCCAGGATCAGCAGCAGAATTCGTCTGAGCAGAACGACAGTCAGCAAAAACAGCAACAGAATAATCAGCAACAGAACAGTGAGTCATCTGATCAACAGGATGGCGAGCAGCAGGATTCCGACCAACAGGACAGCGACCAGCAGGACGGCCAGAACAGCAGCGCTGCCCAGAGTTCAGCCGCAGCCGACAGCGACGAGCAGACCGGCGAAGAGGCAGAACAACAGGAACAGCAGGGAGAAACACCCACCGAAGAAGACCTGGAAGCCATGCGCGCTGCGCTCGAGGAAGGCCTGAGCGATGAAGAGAAACAGGCTATGGAGCAGTGGCTGCGTCGGGTACCTGATGATCCCGGTGGTTTGCTGCGTAACAAGTTCCGTTATCAGTACCAGCAAAAACGCGAAGAACGCCATCGCGGGATGTGGCAAACACCCGCTGAACAGGACAACAATCGCTGGTAAGTAATCATTAGTCTGTCACCACTACAAACCTCGCAGTGCGATATCGATGAGTGAGAATCAAGGTATGAGTCGACTATTAACAACATCAACGGTGTACGGCTGGCTGTGCTGCCTGTTTTTGCTGCTGGCGTTCAGTGCTGGCACCCGCGCCGATACACTGTCGGCCAGTGTAGACCGCGACACGATCAGCCTGCAGGAAACCTTCACCCTTACCTTGCGCTTCTACGCCCAGACCAGTGACTCACCGGACCTGACTCTGCTGCAGAAAGACTTCGATGTACTCAGCACCCAGCAGAGTAATCAGATGCGCGTCATCAACGGCTCCATGGAGTCCTTCACCGACTGGCGTATTGCCCTCGCCCCCAAGCGAGTGGGTACCTTGGAGATTCCTGCGTTTACCATCGAGGGTGCGCGCAGTGATCCTATCTCTATCACAGTGGAGTCCCAGAGTCGCGCGCCGCAGAATGCAAGCAGCAATGTCTTTGTTGACGTGGAGGTCAGTAAAAACAACGTTTACGTGCAGGAACAGATCCTGTTCACCATCCGCCTGTTTACCTCGGTCAGCCTGAATGGTGCTGAGATGTCCCCGCTGGAACTGCCGGATGCGCTCGTGCTTGATCTGGGAGAAAACCAATATCAAACCAACATCAACGGTCGACAGCATGTGGTGGTAGAGCGTGTGTACAGCATCTTTCCCCAGCACAGCGGCGAGCTGGTCATCCCCAGCCTGACCTATAACGTTTCTGTCCGCACCGGCCAGCGCGATCCCTGGAGCGATCCCTTTGGCAATCGTCGCTCCACCGCGTTGCGTCTGCGCACCGACGAACAAACCATCAAGGTTAATTCGGTACCGCCGCAATTCAGTGGACAGGATTGGCTGCCAGCCAAAAATCTCCAGCTGACCGAACACTGGAGCAGCGAACGCTTAAAAGTTGGTGAGCCGGTCACCCGTACCATCACCATTACAGCGGATGGCCTGACCGCTGGCCAGCTGACGCCGCTGTCCGTGCCGACAGTGGACGGCTTGACCTTTTACCCGGACCAGCCCCAGAACGATGACCAGACCAGCCCCAAGGGCGTTAAAGGTTCGCGCATCGAAACCCTGGCGATCATCCCCAACCGCAGCGGAAAATTTACATTGCCGGCGCTCACCGTCAACTGGTGGGATACGGCAAACCAGAAGATGCAGACCGCCACCCTGCCTGCAAAAACACTGCAGGTTGAGGATGCACTGGGGAACATCAGCACCAGCCCCCTGCCTGCACCCGCAGCACCTTCTCTGGATACACCACCGGACACCACGCCTATCAACACGGACCTGTCCAGTACCGCTGACCAGACGCGCGTCGTCAAGATTGCGCCCAGCTGGTTGATTCTTCTGGCGGTGATCCTCGCCGTCACGAATGTGGTATTTGCCGGGCTCTACTGGCGCGCGCGCGCTGAGCTCCGCCGGCACTATGTGTCGCGCATGGAGGAAAGACATCCGCAGCGTGCGAATGAGACCGCTGCATGGAATGAACTCAAGCGCGCTGCGGCAAACAACGATTATCCGGCCATGCGCCGTGCATTGATCGACTGGGCCCAGGCACATTGGCAGGACGAACAACTGCAAAGCCTGCAGAACATTGCAGCCCGTGCCGACAAGGATGCGTTAAGCGTGCAGTTGAAAAAGTTGGATGAAGTCCTGTACAGCGGCGCCTCGGCCAGCCAGTGGGACACCAGTGAATTAATTCAGGAAGTGAATAATTTTCGCCGTCAGAAGCAGTACCGCCAGAAGCAACAGGATGGGTTGGCCCCGCTGTATAAATAACATCACCATCACCCTCTCGCCGGTGCGAAAGGGTGATGGGAGTTCAGCGGGGTATTACGCGAGACTTTTGCTCACCACCTCATAAACATCCTTGGACAACTTCGGCTCCGCCCGGATTCTTTCCAGTTCGGCCTTCATCAATCCCTGGCGCTCGGTGTTGTACTTCTTCCACTTAGTCAAAGGCACCAACAGGCGCGATGCAATCTGCGGATTCTGGGTATTAAGCCGCAGCACCTCATCAGCCAGGAACCGATAACCTTCTGCTTTGCCATCCTGAACGGCGTGGAAGTTGATGGCGTTGGCGTTACAGAATGCCGAAACCAGCGCGCGGATTTTGTTGGGATTTTTTGGATCGTAGGCGGGATGCTGTTGCAGCTGCCGCACCTTGGCGAGGGTATTGGGCAGCGAGCAGCTGGCCTGAACACTGATCCACTGATTGACCACCAGTGATTCGTCTTGCCAGCGCTGATAAAAATCCTCAAGTGCCGAAGCTGCCAGTGCCTGCGCTGCCGACGAACGGCTGTTTACCAGCTGCGACAAAGCCGCCATGCGGTCTGTCATGTTGTTAGCCTGCTGATACTGTAGTTGGCCCGCCTGAATCCACTGCTGATCGTCAAGCAGCATCAGATAAGCAAAGGCTACATTCTTCAAGCTGCGTGCAGCGATTGCATCGGCAGTGGCTGCATAGGGTTGCTGATGATCGTAGGCGCGATAAATCTGTGCAAATTCTTCCTGCAGAGCTTCGGCAATCGCACGACGTACATGCAGACGGCCGTAATGAATCGCCTCAACATCAATCACGTCTGCCAGCTCACTCAGATAAGCTTCCGTAGGCAGCGACAACATATAAGCCACCATGGCTTTATCCAGGCTGACGTCCTGCAAAACACTGCGATACGCCTCGATCAACCGCATGTCGATAGCCACCCCTGCCAGATCTTCGCCACGCTGCCAGGCCTGCATGACATCACCAATGACCTGCAGTGCCAGCTGCTGACTGGCATCCCAGCGACAGAAGCCGTCATCGTCGCGACTCATGAGTAACATGAGCGCTTCGCGGGAATAATTGTAATTAAGCTTCACAGGAGCGGAGAATCCGCGCAGCAATGAAGGGACGGGTTTTTCGTTGACACCTTCAAAGACAAAGGTCTGTTCTGCCTCCGTCAGCTCCAGCACCATGTGCGTGTTATCAGCGGTTTCAAAATCCGGCGCCTGCCCTTTGATCTTCAACGGCAGGCTGCCGCCACTGCCCAGGAGACCCATGGCAACAGGAATGTGAAACGGCAGCTTGTTCTGACATTCCGGTGTCGGTGGGCAGCTCTGTTTGATATGCAAGGTGTACTCACGGGCGTCTTCATCATAACTGTCCGTGACGTGCAGGCGCGGAGTCCCGGCCTGGGAATACCAGCGTTTGAACTGCGTCAGATCGCGCCCTGAAGCGTCCGCCAGTGCAGCCACGAAATCTTCCGTGGTTACCGCCTGGCCATCGTGACGCTCGAAGTACAGATCTGTGCCCTTGCGGAAATTCTCCGGCCCGAGCAGATTGGCCAGCATGCGAATGACCTCTGCGCCTTTTTCGTAGATGGTCAGCGTGTAGAAGTTAGAGATTTCGATGTAGGACTCCGGACGGATCGGGTGCGCCATGGGGCCTGCATCTTCGGCAAACTGTGCGGTGCGCAGCAGGCTGACATCCTCTACCCGCTTCACCGTCCGCGACCCCATGTCGGCTGAAAACTCTGCGTCGCGATACACCGTGAAGCCTTCTTTCAGACTTAACTGAAACCAGTCACGGCAGGTCACGCGGTTACCCGACCAGTTGTGAAAATATTCGTGAGCTACGACGCCCTCGACGCGCTGAAAACCTTCGTCCGTTGTAGTCTCCGGCTTTGCCAGTACGCAGGAAGTGTTGAAAATATTCAGGCCCTTGTTTTCCATCGCGCCCATATTGAAATCGTCCACCGCGACGATCATGAAGATATCGAGATCGTATTCGCGGCCGTAAACCTCCTCATCCCAGCGCATGGAATTTTTCAGCGAGGTCATGGCATGGTCACATTTATCCAGATCCTTGGCTTCCACAAAGATCTTCAAGGTCACGTCACGCCCCGAGGCTGTCGTAAACCGGTCTTCAATATGCTCCAGATCACCAGCCACCAGAGCGAACAGGTAAGAAGGTTTTTTAAAAGGATCATGCCAGGTCGCAAAGTGGCGCCCCTGTGGAAGCTCGCCCTGTTCAATCAGGTTGCCGTTGGAGAGCAGGACCGGATAACGGGATTTATCTGCAACGATGGTGGTGGTGAATTCACTCATCACATCGGGGCGATCAAGGTAGTAAGTGATCTTGCGAAAACCTTCCGCCTCGCACTGTGTACAGAACATGGTGCGGGACTTATATAAACCCTCGAGTGAGGTGTTCAGCTGGGGCTTGATCTCCACCTGGGTCTGCAGCACGAATTCCGCTGGTGGATTCAGTAAACTCAGATGTTCTTCATCCAGCTGATATTCTCTTTCTGATAAGGTGCGGCCATCGATAGTGATGGTGCGCAGCGTCATCTCACAACCGTCCAGCACCAGTTGCGATACAGCCCCGGTCGCGGCAGGATTGCGGCGCAACCGCAGGCTGCTGGTCACCAGGGTGTGATCCTCATGGAGATCGACGTGCAGGTCGGTTTTATCAATCAGGTAGTCGGGAACGCGATAATCTTTCAGATGAATCGCCTGGGGTTGTTGAATAGCATTCATACAAATTTCCTGAGCATCGTCATGCAGACATGGTGTGAGACAGCGATACCATCAAAGCCACTTGATGGGTTTGGGCTCATCCGGGTCATCATGACCATCGCTGCCGCAATGGGTATGGGGCTCCGGTTCTATGTAGCCAGTGTGCTGTTCCGGTGGCAGATTTTTCTGTTCATAGGCGATCATCGCCTGCATACACAGCTGGCGCTGTTCCGCGGATAAACGATTGCCGTCCGGCCATTTACCCAGCTCGACAGCACGTTTCAGGTTGCGATAAATATCCGGCGTTAAGCTGGACAGAAGTTGTTGTACATCCATAAGACGTTCCAAAAAACAATGAGTGCTCTTTTTACGGAGCGGAATAATGATTACGCGCCTGCACGCCGGACAGGGCGCCGAGGATCATCCCGGCAATCAGCCCGCCGACATGCGCAGCGTTTGCCACGCGTCCTTCAATGAATTGATCAACAATGCCGGTCATGCACAGCACCAGCCAGAACAACATAAATCCGATAATGCTCGCCGGTACGGCGAACAAGGGGTGTGGCGCGAACCGTTGACGGATCCACAAGAAACCCACCAGGGCATAGACGACGCCGGACATCCCGCCAAACCAGGGCGAGGCTTCCCAGAAGTATTGCGTGAGGTTAGCGGCGATTGCGGTAACTGCGAAAAATACAAGGTACCAGCCGCGGCCCAGGCCCAACTCCAGTCGCCGCCCAAAATCCCACATCCACAGGCTGTTGAACAAAAAATGAAACAGACCGAAATGCAAAAAGGCCGGCGTAATCAGTCGCCACACCTGACCATTCGCCAGGGTGTCTTCGAGGGATAAAAAACTGCGGAAATCCGGTGCGACATCCAGCAGCAGAAACAGCATCGCCCATACCTGACCGGATTCGGAGCGGGTCAGCAGGGCTCCAATGCCGCTGAGTACAATCAGGATCAGGGTGACCGGCGTCATCCAGAAGGGAATGCCTTTCGGCTGCGGTTCCGGTTGCCAGTTGCCGGCGGGATCGTCTGCGGGTAACTGAACCTCGCCGCTCAGGAAATCATCAATCAACTGACTCAGGGGCTCAGCATATTGCGGGTCCTGTACAGCGATAACCTGCCGCCCGCCCTCCTCGGTCACACGGAAGTTCAGCCCGCGACGATGGAGGAAACGCGTCAATTCGCTCAGGTCCTGATCCAGGGGAAGATGCTTTACCGCAATCCAGTTCACGTTCAGTCTCTATCAGTAAAAAAGTCGGTTAGTAAAAGCCTGTCGGATAACAGCGCCGTCAGGGGTCCACATATTCCCATACATATTTGTGCGCGCGGAGGTGAGCTTCACCGTCCATGCGGTAGGCCACCAGCCGCCCGTACTTCACGGCACTGTAATCCAGGCAGGCCAGATTGTGGGCGATGGGCTGGGGTTTTCCTTTAAGCCAGTAGTGTCCTACGAACAGCGGCGGCTGGTCAGCACCATAATTCACCATCTGCTGCCGGTGCTCCGGCCGGATAGGCGCCCGCGCAATGTCGTCCGGCAGCGGGTCCGGCTGGAATAAAAGTTCTCCGTAGTTCTCCGGCTGCGGCACCCAGAATTTGGTACGGAAGGTGTCACGCACGTAGCCATCGCTGGATACAATCTTGACGCCTTCCGGCAGGGGAAGATCCACCCCACTGGTGAGCCGCTGCTTGGTGCGGGCTTCGAGCGTACCCTGTTCGGCCGAAGCGTACACAAAATCCATATCGAAATGGCCGCTGCCGTAGCGCTCGCAATGGGCCGCAATCAGCTCGTTATCCCAGCAGGCATGAACCACCCGGAAACGACTGAAGTCCGCCGCGCCGCCAATCTCCAGGAACAGCGGCAGCTTTTTAAACCATTCAATAAACTCGTTCCATTCATGAGGATAGTTGGCAAACTGTTCCAGCGTCTCCGCTATCTGGCGGGTATTGCGCGGGATATGGGGCCGGAGGTAATCGCGGTCGCTGCCAGGTCTGGCAGGCGTGCAGTAGGTGATCGCATTAAACTCATGGTTGCCGATGATCATCTGCGCACTGCCGCGCTCCACCATATCGCGCACAATATGCAGCGCCTCCCGCACCCGTGGACCTCGATCCACAATATCACCCAGAAAGATCGCCCGGCGTCTGGGGTGCTGATAGACGCCACCCACCTTGTGGTAGCCCATGCGCTCCAGCAGACGGCCCAGCGTGGCAGCACAGCCATGCACGTCACCGATCAGGTCATAGCCTGTGACAGGAGGTAATTGGTCTACAACGGGGTCACTCGACATAGATCATGAATTCAGCAGGTGACCACCCCACCCCAGCTTGGAGCGACAGCGTTCATAGAAGTTGTGGTTGAGCGGGTGGATAAGCTTGAGCGTGTGGGGCTTTTTCCGGATGTGGATCTCATCGGATGCGCTGACCTCTACATGGGTCTGGCCATCACAGGTAACCATGGGGACAGCAGTGTTGTGCTCACCCACCAGAATTTTAATCTCGCTGTCCCCGGCCACCACTATTGGACGGCTGCTCAGGGTGTGCGGATTCATGGGAACCAGGACAATGGCATCCAGCTTGGGATGCATGATGGGACCGCCACCACTCAGGGCGTAAGCGGTAGAGCCGGTGGGCGTTGAGACGATCATCCCGTCCGAGCGCTGGCTGGTGACAAAGAAACCGTCGATATACAGCTCGAACTCCAGCATATGGATGAACTGGCCGGGGTGCAGTACCACATCATTGAGGGCATCCCCGGTGCCAATCGCCTGCCCCTGCCGCATGACAGTCATATCCAGCAGGAACCGGTTGTCGACAACATATTTGCCGTTGAGCACTTCTTCCACCCGGGTTTCGATATCTTCCGGAGTGATGTCCGTGAGGAAGCCCAGCCGTCCGCGATTCACCCCCAGCAGAGGCACATTGTATTTAGCCAGGGCGCGCCCGCTGCGTAACAGACTGCCGTCACCGCCCACTACGATCACCAGATCGCAGGTCTGCCCGAGGGCATCGATATTGACGATGTGCAGCGCGCCTTCAACGAGATGGACATCGGTAATCAGCGCTGCGGTCTCCTCCTCCAGCACAAAACAGATGCCCCGTTGCTGCAGGAAGCGAATCAGCCGCTTGATGGAATAGATGGCGCGCTCGCTGTTGAGATGGCCGATAAGTCCAACGGTTGAGAATTGAGTCATGGAGTATCCGTTTCAAAATTCGACAGGGCGGCCATTATAGCGGCTTCGTCCGTTGTGACGGCTGAAAAAAGCGGGGGTTCCTTTTGGCACGTGTGTTTACACCAGGCTTGTCGATTGTGTGCTTGATCACAGAGACCACTTTTGTCAGACAAATCATCGGCAGATATATCATACAATTCGGCGGTGGTACCTAACCTGTAGCTCAACCCGCGGGAGCCCTGCTTTCTCCTGCTTCACCCTATCCAACAATAATCATAGTGAGAGGATACGATGAAACCAAAACAACGATACCTGACCTTTGCCCTCGTTCTTCTGATGTGCCCCCTCTGGAGTTCCCTGGCTGCCGCCGATGCTGAAGTCACACGCACCAACGGCAGCTGGCTCGCACGGGTAGATGGCAATACCGTGTACCAGGGCAGCCGCTACTTCGATGCGATCAATGCCGCTATCAATAACATGGGCACCGGCACTGTTAATATCCGCAACTCGGGCGACAGCGGTCCCGACGGCGGCGACGTTTACGCTATTCGCCCCCGTGCGGGGCAGACTCTGGATTTTCACGGACATCAAGTCAATGCCAACGGCGGCGAACTGGTCGTGCCTATCTATTGCGACCGGCGCGACAACATTACCGTCAGAAACCTGCATGTCACCGGCAATCCCCGCTACGGCGTATGGTTTCGCGGCTGCTCCAATGTCCTGCTGCACAACATCACCATGGACCTGAACAATAATAATCCGGTAGGCCTGGGGATACGGGTTGATGCATCGACCGGAACGGCGCGCAACCTGACCATCAGCGGCAACATCAACATCAACGGCTCCGCAGGTCACGGCATCGAGACCTACGGCATCGACGGCTTTACCATCGGCGACGTCACCGTCACCAACAGTGGCGGCTGCGGCTTGCTGCTGAACGATTCCCGCAACGGCACCGTGGGTAATGTGATCGGGCATTACAACAATCGCGGCGGCGGCTACGCCACCTTCCGTGTAGCCAATAACAATGGCCCGAACGTAACCGTCAACAGTGTGTACTCCCGCAATTCCGGACGCGGTTTCTTCAGCGTATCCGGCAGCCAGGGTACCACCGTCAATTACGTGGATATTGCCAACACCACTTCTCATGGAATCTTCCTTGAGGATGCCTCCAATACACACGTATTGAGCGGTACGGTAGCCAGCGGCAACCCTAACTGCCAGCTGGTACGGAGCAACAACGTGAGTCTGCGGGTGACCGGCTGCAGTTCGGTCGGTACGCCACCGGGCGGTTCCGGCTCTTCCTCCAGCAGTGGCTCCAACAACGGCACTATCAATGGGACCTACCGCCTGGTACCGGTTCACAGCGGCAAGGCGCTGGACACGACCTGGTGTGAAACCAACAACGGCACCAATGTGCAGCAATGGACCTGGCTGAACAACGACTGCCAGAAATGGCGGATCACCCCGGTGGACGGCAATTTCCATCGCATCTCTCCCGTTCACGCTCCGGACAAGGCGCTGGATGTGGACTCATTTTCCACAGCGAACGGTGCCAACGTAATGCTGTGGAGCTATGCCGGCGGACCCAATCAGCAGTTCCGCTTTCAGAGCGCCGGCAGTGGCAGATGGCGCATCATCAATCGCAACAGTGAGAAATGTCTGGATATAGACGGCAATTCCACGGCGGATGGCCGCAACCTGATGCAGTGGGAATGCATCGCCGGCGCGCTTAACCAGCAGTTTGAGCTGGTGCGGCAGTAATGGCGATCGCCTGCGGTGCGAGGGGTCTCGTACTGCAGGCGTTGTCCGGAATCGGGGTTAACGGGATAATCACCGGCATCTCTCTCAAGCTGGAGCACATCAGATGCCTTTCAATCATCAGGTTGTCCGTGATCTCGCCTGGTGTTGTTCCAGTACGCCGCTGCTGGTCGACGTGCCCGATCAGCACATCAGCATCTGGCCAACCGACGCCATGTACGATGAGCGCTGGCTGGCTGATCTCGATCAGGCCCCTCAGGTATTAATCGACGAGCTGTCACAGCTGAAAAGTACGCGGCTGGGGATTTACTACGAAAGTCTCTGGCGGTTTTACTGGCAACACCACCCCCGTTACCGCTTGCTGGCTCATAACCTGCAGATCGTGGAACAGGGGCAGACGCTGGGTGCCTTCGACTTCATCGTGCAGGATGGCGAAACCATATGGCACAGCGAAGCTGCGGTGAAGTTCTATCTGGGGCTGCCGGGGCAGACGCAGCCGTTCAGCGAGTGGTCGCACTGGATCGGCCCCAACTGCAACGACCGGCTCGACATCAAAGTAGAGCGGATGCTCGAACATCAATTACCCCTGCGTTTTCATCCTGCCAGTCAATCCGCCCTGGCCGCGCTGGTTACGGGAGAAAACTGGCACAGCGCGCTCTGCCTGCAAGGCTACCTCTTCTACCCAACCCATCAGGCCATGTCGGCCCCACGCCACGCGCACCCTCATCATCTGCGGGGATACTGGTGGTATCTGAGTCAATTTGATGCTGCGGCTACGTATTACTGGCTGGTCCTGCCGCGCCATCAGTGGCTCTCACCGGCGCGGACAGCGGACATCCACGCACTTCTGTCACGGGATCAGTTGCGGGATTATCTACAGCACTGGGTGGGAGACAGGGACCGGCCGCAACTGATTGCGGCCGTTTCAAAACAGGATGATGCGTGGGAGGAAAAACTGCGCGGTTTTGTGGTGCCGGATCACTGGCCCTGGACCGACACGCCATCGCGCAATACGTAGTTGTGATGATCCTCAAGCAATGGTTTCCAGCGGCTGTGGCTGAATAACGACGGACAATCCGCCAGCGCCAGAACCTTGTAGCCCTGCTGGGCCAGCAAGTGAGCCGCCGCACGGCTGCGCCGCCCGGTATCGCAATAGAACAGGTAAAGCTTGTCCTGGGCCAGCAAACGGGACTTGATACTCAACACGCGCAGCGGAATATTCACGGCGCGCTGCAGATGCTGCTCGCTGTACTCTTCTTCACTGCGCACATCCACAGCGACAGCACCCTCTGCCATCGCCAGCTCCAGTTGATCCAGCTCCAGACAGGCAACCACCGGCTCCTTCAGCAATCGATAAAAGTCCTGTTTATCAAGACGCATCAGCACACCGTCGCTGCGCATGGTGACAGAGGCATTGCGCACCGTTTCATTCACCAGCGCATCTTCTCCAAAACAGCGCCCTACACTGATATCAGCCACGTGCTGCCATGAGCCATTAACATGGCGCGTTACCTCAGCGTCGCCCTCTTTGATGAAGTAGCACTGATCACCCACCTCACCCTGCCGGATAACCACGTCCCCTGCATAGACTACCTGCGGCGTCAGATGCATGAAGATATGTTCAACATTATGTGGCGGTACCTTAAAGAACAGATTGGACTTCAACACCGTCATCATCCAGTCCACGTCTTCATCCAGATCGCGCTGGCGGGAAATAACCAGCTGCAGATAATCCGCAACCTCGCTCCAGGTCAGCAGTTTGTCCAGCCGTTCACTGTCGATGCGCAGCAGATTACAGTCGGTTTCGGCCACAGCGGTGTGCATGCGGGGCTGATGATGTCCGATGGGCATCAGTGAAGAACGCCCCTTGATGAGGCTCTTACTGCCGTCTTCGGCGGTCAGCGCAACATTGCCATGCAGGAGGTAGATATGCTGGCCGTCGTACTGGCCTTGGGAAAAGATGGTCTGGCCAGCAAAGGCCACATCGACCGTAACGTCTTCCAGCAGTGCGAGCAGATGACTCTCGCTCATGTCTTTCAACGGCACCAGGGTGCGGGTCAGATTCAAATCAAACTCGATGTGCGAAGGGACAGGGTTCTGGTTTGCATGCATGATACGACTTGCCTCTCACCGCCAGCCAGTCATCCCGGCCGGATTGGAATTTGTTGTTTTTATTGCCTGGCGTTTACCAAGCGCCAGGTTTACCTGAAAGCCTATCCCTTGTAAAAAACACTGGATTACACCGCCGGGAGAAATCCCCGCCTGCCCTGCAATCCACCGGTGTGCACCGCTACCAGCCGCGTGCCCGGCTTCCAATATCCCTGCGCCGCAAGCTGGGCTATACCCCAAAACATCTTCAAACTATAGACGGGATCCAGCAGTATGCCGGTCTCAGCTTCAAAGTCGTGCCAGAATGTCCGCAGCACTGACGGCAGCTTCCGCGCGTAACCGCCGCCATGATAACCGGTAATCAGGCGCCAGTGTGCACCGACATCCATCCCCGGATTCAGCGACAGGCACGCCTGATACATCCGGGCAATCTCCCGCCCCAACCCGCCCTCACCCTTCAAGACCGAAAAACCAATGGCCGTCTTACCCGCTGGCAGGGCACTGGCGATACCGGCCAGGGTACTGCCAGTCCCGCAGGGGACACATACTGTGTCGAAGGCATTGCCCAGGCGGGTGGTAACAGCCCAGCCCATCGCAGCTGCTCCCCGCGCCCCGTCAAGGTTGGCGCCACCTTCGGGAACCAGCAGAAAATCGCCGCAGGTCTTCTTTAGAGACTCCAGTAATCCGGCTTTGTCAGCACGGTATTCGCTCCGCGACACAAAACACAGCTTCATCCCCCAGGCTTCCGCATCCTGCAGGGTCGGACTCAGTATTGTGGGGCGCTCGCCCCGCACCACGCCCACCGTGCGCACTCCTGCCGTGTGCCCGGCTGCGGCCAAAGCATAAAGGTGGTTGGAATAGGCTCCGCCAAAACTTAATAACTGAGGGATGCCGCGCTCTTTGGCAGCCAGCAGGTTATAGAAGAGTTTGTAGAATTTGTTACCGCTCTGATAAGGATCGATCAGGTCATCGCGCCGTATGATCAGCTTGATACCCCTGTCGTTAAGAGGCGCCCAGGGAACAATCTGCATGGGTACGTCCAGCGCACGCTGATGCAATACATCAAGGTCTTTACCCATTTTTTACATCAAGTCTTCTGTGAGAGGGTCCGGTTACTCAGCGCCGTTCAGCAACCAGTTGATGGGGCAGTGCCTGATGCTGACCGCAGCGATCGCTCTCCCCTTCATGAAATTCTGAGGGTGATGCCACCCGGGTGAGAGGCTGGTTGCAGACGTCTCCGCGATGATCAAGGCCGGTACACCGGGGAGTCTGGTAGTGGCTGAGCCAGGCAGTATAGACGCTTTCCGTCACACCGCACTTGGCCGCCACATAAGCCTGGGGATTATCCAGGTATGAACTGACGTCATCCAGTGGTATGGCAATATTGCCCGCCCCCGGATGAAAAGCCACAAAGTTGATACCGGCCCGGGCAAGCCGCGCCAGCAGCTGGTCGCTGCCGTTGCTCAGCAGCGCCTGATTCTCGCGGCGCAGATGTGCTATCTCGTCGCGAAGATTCTTTTCCTGTTCGTGCCGATAGAACAGCTCCACCTCGCGCATATCCAGCTTTTCCTGCAGCTCGGCCGTGTGGTTCTTGAGGCGGGTTTCCATCTCGATGGCGAAGCTTTCCTGCAATGCCTGAATCTGACTGGTCTCATCCCGCTGTGCCGCTTTCAGCTTATGGCTGAAGTATTCACGCACCCCTTCGATTTTCTGCAGCTGCACCTCCAGGTCTTCTTTCAGGAGGCGATTGCGCTCCTCCAGCTCCTGATTGGTTTTTTGCAGCTCCAGTAACTCCTGCTGATAGGACTGCAGACGTTTCTGGTGTTCCTGCTGAATACTCTGAATCCTGAGCTTCTGCTGGTTTTCGAGGGTGGCGATCCGCAGGCGCTGCTCCTTGATAACATGGGCCAGCCGATCGCGCAGTTCCTGTGAATAATGCTGATGGAGTTTCTGCTGAATCCGCTCCTGAATCTTCTGCTCGCGCCGCTGTTTCTGCGCACGTTGCTCAGCCTCCAGCGCCGCCGCTTTGTCGGCTTCCGCCGTCTTGAAGATCAACCCCAGACGATTGCGTTTGACTGCCTTACGCATCAGGACAAAGCTGTTGCAGCCCGGCTGCATCTGCGGGTCCCACAGATTTTTGCGTTGCCATTCGATGGGACACTGGCTGAAACAGGCCAGCCGAACAGGTCCTGCTCCCAGGTCGGGACCACGGGCAGCCGCTTCGGCCAGCTGTTGCAGCGGCACGTTCCAGCGACGGTCAATCATCCCTTTGCCATCGAACTCCAGCACGAAGAACACTGCCGCCGTAATACAGAGTCGGGAATTGATGCGAAGGTATACAGCTTTGGCCAGACTGCCCGCATAATCCGGCACCGGAATGAAACCATCCAGGATGGCTTCGAATTCCGAATACAGCATCTCGCGCGCTATATGATCGCCGTCGAACAGAAATACAGCTTCCAACTGTTCTGAGGAGTGGGTTTGCATAAAGTCGGTCCAGCCTGCGCTGTGGGGAAGAGCTTTGAATAAGTGTCAGTATAAGTCAGTTATCAAATTCACGTGGCTGGAAGCGTCTTGCGGAGCCATATTCAACAAAATTTGCGACTTACCCAACGGAATTATGGTGTGCGGGTCGAGATCCCGCTGTGACCTGCTCGGCAGTTTGCTCGCTTCGCTTACAGATAAACAGGTGGGAAAACAGAGATATGCAGGTAAAACCGGGGCAGGAACGGGGCGAGCGCGCAGCACCTGGCTGCTTCACTCGCATTAGATATCAGAGTAATCCTCTGTTATCTCATCGTCGCTTTCGTCATAAATAACATCAAGCAGATCTTCAATATAGTCTTGCATGGTAATGCTCCTTTTTCTTAGTTGCTGGGTGCGCTTCTTGCAGCCAGTGCTTATGTGACAGCTCCGAAGCTAAAGGATTCCTTTCCAGAAATCTACTCCATCAAGGCCAGATTAACGGCTCTTGATGACACTTTTGTGTCGTGGCGAACATTTAACTGCCAGGATTTGATAGAGGACAGGAAAACTCAGGAGGGAGAAAATAAAAAGCCCCGCGAGTGCGGGGCTTTTAAGAATGTGGCGGACCGGACGGGACTCGAACCCGCGACCTCCGGCGTGACAGGCCGGCATTCTAACCGACTGAACTACCGGTCCGCAGAAACTTCAATATAAACTCTCAAACCAACTTCGTTGTTCAGGTACGAAGTGGTGGGCGGTACAAGACTCGAACTTGTGACCCATGCCTTGTAAGGGCATTGCTCTACCAACTGAGCTAACCGCCCCCGTTGAGAGGTGCGCATTCTACCGAATTCGGATGCCTTGTCAAACATTTTATGCAATCCACCTGCCCCTTTTTATTCTGCGCGGTTTATCGGGATTCAGGCCGCTGCAAAAGGCCTTTACTGGCCCCGCCCGCAGACCTGTCGTGTAGCCGTTAGTTTTATCCGGCGTTGGTAGGTAGAATATGACACCTTGTCCGCTCTCTTCTGCGTGGTGCCATGTCTAATCAAATCAACATCTATGGTTCTTCGTTCATGCGTCGGGCTTGCCCGTGGCTGACCTGCCTGGTTGTAATTGGGTTGACCTTCACCGCACTCCCCGCCTCGGCGGGACCTGATAATTCGAATAGCGGTTACAGCAACATTCTGTGGCTGGTGATCACCCTGATGTTCCTGCTGCAAAGCCTGTTGATCATTGGTCTGCAGCGCAGCCGCCTCAACAACAAACGCGCCCGCAATGCGTTACGGGAATCCCAGCGGGAGCTGGAGCGGAAGATTGCAGAGCGAACCGAAAGCCTTCATCAAACCAACAATCGGCTGCAGGATGAAATTGCCCGTCACGAAGCCACGGTATTGCTGCTGCGCGAAACCCAGGATTATCTGCACAGCATGATCAACTCCATGCCCTCGGTGCTGATCGGAGTGACTCATCAAGGTTATGTAACACATTGGAATGCCTCCGCCGCATTCAATACGGGTATCTCAGCCGATGAAGCACTGCATCGCCATCTGAGCGAGGTGTATCCCAGCCTGCCGATCAGTGTGGCGACGATCAAGAAGACCATTGAGAGCGGCAGACCTTTGGTGAACGAAACCCTGCAGCAGGGTCAGGGCAGCGAAGCGCGCTATACCGACATGACCATCTATCCCTTAATCGCTGCGCAGGGTATCGGCGCCGTGATCCGTATTGATGACGTGACACTGCGGGTCAAGATGGAGCATATGATGATCCAGAATGAAAAGATGCTCTCCCTCGGTGAACTGGCAGCCGGCATAGCCCACGAGATTAACAACCCCATCGGCGCTATCCTGCACAGTGTGCAGAACATCTACCGCCGCACCTCCCCTGAACTCGCCTCTAATCACGACGTGGCGAGCAATATGGGCATCAGCGTTGAGCAGGTGAATGAATATCTGCGCGCGCGCAATATCTACAATTTTCTTGATGATATTAAAGAAGCTGGCGAGCGGGCCGCCAAGATTGTTACCAACATGCTGGAGTTTTCCCACGTCAGTAATCGCAATACCAGCCTGATGGATTTGAAAAATGTGATTGATCACAGCGTGGAATTGAGCATCAGTATTGGCGAACCCAAAGCGCTGAAGGTCAAGCCGGCTAAAATCGTTAAGGAAATCCGCGATGATCTGCCGGGGGTTATGGGCTCTGCTCCGGAAATCCAGCAGGTCATCCTCAATCTGCTGCGCAATGCGCGGCAGGCGCTGGCCAGTGATCTGGAAAACAATACCGAACCCAGCTTTAAACCCATGATTACCCTGCGCGCCTACGCCGATGCGGAGTACGCCACCATTGAAGTGGAAGACAATGGACCCGGCATGTCCGAGGATGTTAAAAGTCACATATTTGAGCCGTTTTACACCACCAAAGAAGTGGGCAAAGGGACCGGGCTTGGTCTGTCGGTTTCGTATTTCATCATCACCGAACATCACAAAGGCAAGATTGAAGTGGATTCTACACCGGGCAAGGGAACGCGCTTTATTATCCGTTTACCCCTGAACACCAATAAAAACTGACGCAGGATTATTGCTCATGACGAAAAAACTTATTCGCCTGTTCTCACTTCTGTCCGTGGCCACTGCTTTATTTGCCGGCTGTGCGCAACAACCGGTTGTCGTGCCGTCGGAAGATCCGGCCCAGCTCACCCAGCTCTCAGCAGACATCCTCAGCAAAGCGGTATACGTCAACACCATCTTCAATCACTGCACTGCCCTGGGCGGCGATGCCGAACTCGAAGCCATCACGGCACAGCAGGATTGGATTGATAAAAACTGGCCAGCCATCATTGCCGCCGATCACTACTACACAACCCACCTGGGGTCACAGGCAGTCAGCTATCGTGGACAGAACATCGCCTTGGCCGCCGTCCTGCTGTCTTATGACGCACAGCAACGCGCGATAAATGAACTGAATCTCAAGCAGCGCACACCGACCAATCAGCAAAAAACCTGTGTGCGGCGCCTCCAGAGCATCGTTCAACAGGAGCTGGACCTTGTTCAGGGGGAACAGGCGCTCGCCGATCTCCAGGCGCTGCAGCAGCAATACACCGGTAGCACTACCACCATCATACCGGTACCCTCACTGGCTGGCGATGTGAAACCTCAGCAAAGCAATGGCCGCTCTTACTTTGTTCTCGCGGAAGAGTTTAAGAAAGAATGCCCACGCGGTCAGATTATTGTGCTGCACAATCAGTGGCCGCAGGAGGCCTATGCGTCTTACTGCAATGAAGTCCCGGTCTCACTGATTACCTGTGAATGGGGAAAATGTACACAGCAGCGTTAGCTCGCGCTGCGATCCGCCTTCAGCTCAGTACTGCTGAAGTTGAGCTACAGTGACACATTGTCAAGACAGTGTGTCTTCCAAAATTTTTTATGAAGTAACTGCATGACTACTGACTCTTTCTCTCCCGAAGCTTACGAGCATCAGCTCGTAGAAAAACTTGATCGACTGCAACAGGATTTTGCCGAATTCACTCTACCTGCAGTGGAGGTTTTCCGTTCCCCGCTGAAGCATTACCGCATGCGTGCAGAATTCAAGATATGGCACGAGGGTGAGACGATCAGTTACGCCATGTTTAAACCGGGAGAGTATCGCAAGCCTTACCCGGTTACCGACTTTCCGATTGGATCAGAAAGAATCAATCAGCTGATGCCGCTGTTGCGTGACGCTGTCCACCGCGAACCTGTTCTGCGCCAGCGTCTGTTTCAGGTGGAGTTTCTGACAACCCTCAGTGGTGAAGCACTGGTTACCATGGTTTATCACAAAAAACTGAAAGAGGACTGGCTGGCCGCGGCACAGCGGGTGCATGAGGAATTAAACATTGCCATCGTTGGCCGCAGCCGCGGACAGAAAGAAGTTATCGGTCGGGACTTTGTGGTTGAGACACTGCAGGTAGGCGACAAGCCCTTTCATTATCAGCAGGTGGAAGCCAGCTTTACCCAGCCGAATGCCCGTGTGTGCGAGAAAATGCTGACCTGGGCTGTTGAGAAAAGCCGGAATTTTGGTGGCGACCTGGTGGAACTCTACTGTGGCAATGGTAACTTCACACTGCCGCTGGCCCAGAATTTCCAGCGCGTCCTCGCTACTGAAGTTGCCACTACTTCCGTCAACTCAGCGCATTACAACATGAAGCTGAACCAGGTTAACAACGTTGCAGTGGCGCGGATGTCGAGCGAAGAATTTTCGCAGGCGCTGAACAAGGTCCGCTCATTCTATCGTTTGAGAGACATTGACCTGGACAGCTATGAGTTCAGCACCATCTTCGTGGACCCGCCCCGTGCAGGTATGGACCCACTGACCACAGCAATTACCCAGGGCTTCGATAATATTATTTATATTTCCTGCAACCCCGACACTCTGCGCAACAATCTGCAGACCATCACCCAAACGCACACAATCACCAGCTTTGCGGCGTTTGACCAGTTTCCTTACACGCACCACCTTGAATGTGGAGCCATCCTCCGGAAAAAATAATTCGTGGAATGATCAGGGGTTAGAACTCGCGCCCCTGAATCCTTGCAGCAGCATCCAGCACGAAGTCGCGATAACTGGCTTCGTGTTCCAGGCGCTGCCGGTCAAACTGCATCTTTTCTTTGCGGCTTAATTTTTTCCAGCCTTCCAGAATCGGGATATGCTCGGTCAGTTCGCGCAGCTGATAAAACGCGGAGAATTCCTCGCGCACCTCATCTCCCACACCGAGGCTGTCGAGCAGGACCGAGATACGGATGCTTGCTTCGGTCAAGGTCAGGTCTTCAGTCTGTGAAGCCTGAGCCAGTATCTGAATACTGCGATTGATATAGGCCCGCTGTTCTGCCACTGCCCGCTCTTTTTCCGCCAGCAGGGCGCGCTGGGCCTGATTTTTTTTGTGAACTTTATACAGCAACACACCAGCAACAGTGGCCAGTACGGACACGATCACCAGCGCGATGATCAACAAGGTCATCTCCAAACTCATAATTCACCTCTATCAGCTGTTCTCTGTGACGTCACTGTGATTGTCTGCAGAGGTTTCCACGGGTTCTTCTGGAAGCTCCTCTAATAACTGCTCGTCTTCCAGTGGTGCATCTTCAACGAGTTCACGATCAATCCGCTTTTTAGTCTTCGCGCCAAGACGGCGGATATCATCCACTCGTTTAACCAGATTGCCGCGCCCGGTCTGCAGACGTTTGCGCGCGGTATCGTAGGCTTCACGTGTTTTATCGAGGTAGTTGCCGATATTGTCGAGAGAATCCAGCAGCAGGACGAACTGGTCATGCAAGGCCCCTGCTTCGCGGGCGATCCGCTCCGCGTTGCGATTCTGCTTTTCGTAACGCCAGATATTTTCAACGGTACGCAGGATCGCCAGCAGATTGGTCGGGCTGACAAGGATAATCCGCCGGTCATAGGCCTCGTGGGAGAGCCCCGGTTCGTGTTGCAGAGCGAGCAGAAAGGCCGCCTCTACCGGTACAAAGATAAACACAAAGTCCAGCGACTTTACGCCGTCCAGTTTTTCATAATCTTTGATGCTGAGCTGCTTGATATGATTACGCAGTGAAGCCACGTGTGCATTAAGGTAACGCTGCCGCTCAAGCTCATCATCGGCATTGCAGTATTTTTCATAATCCACCAGCGACACCTTGGCATCGATGATGATGTCTTTGTTTTCCGGCAGATGCACGATGACGTCAGGCATGCGCCGACCACCGGCCTCACTGGTAAAACTGAGCTGGGTATCATACTCCCGCCCTTTCTGAAGGCCCGACTGCTCCAGCAGTCGCTCCAGTACAACCTCGCCCCAGTTACCCTGAATCTTGGAATTACCCTTCAGTGCTTGGGCAAGATTGATCGCATCTTCGCCGATTTTCTGGGTTTGCTTCTGCAGTTCCAGCACTTGTCCCGCCAGGCGGTTGCGATCAGCGGTTTCCTTTTCGTAGACATCTTCAACTTTACGGCGGAATTCGTTGAGCTGCAGACGCAGGGGGTCGAGCGTGTTTTCCAGCAGACTTTTACTGGTATTGGAGAATTGCTGCTGCTTATGGTCAAAGATTTTGTTCGCAATATTTTCAAATTCTTTGCCCAGATCCAGCTTGGCGTCCTGCAGCAGTTTGAGTTGTTCAGCAAAATTTTTCCGTTCCTGCTCAAGCCGGGTTTTGAGTTCCGTTAATTCATTGCGTGCTGCATGCGCCGAGCTCTCGCTGTCGCGCAGCTGCTGCTGTACATCACCCAGCAGCTGGAGCTTCTCGCGGGCGGCAGCCAGCGCCTGTTGAACCTCGCCCAGTTGCCGCACCTGCTCATGGCGAAGCTGTTCGCCATCGCGCAACGCAGCTTTCAGCTCGTCCTGCTGGCTGCGCAGATAATCCAGCTCCCGGGACAGGGCTGATTCGCGTACATCCCAGGCGCTCTGCCGCGCAGCCAGTTCTGCTTCCAGTTCGCGCGTGCGACTGAGCACCGCTTCGTCGGTCCGGCGGCGCAATAGCATGACGCTGAGTAAAACCCCCGCAAGCAGTCCGCCCAGAGCAGTGGCCAACAGGGTAATGGTGTAGTTATCCAAGAAATTGTTCCTGTGAAGTTATAAGCCGCCCTTTCGCGGTTGGCTTGTTGGTCAATGAAGATTTTATTTGGTGCGGCAGTTCACTGAATCCATGGATGTGCTTGTATAGCGGGCAAGAGGCCAAATACAATCGCCATCCCACGGACCAGTTGTGCAAGGTATCATGTCTCCCACCGATCCCGCGCTCACCCGCAAGATCCGCCAGTTCTGCACTGCCGGGTATCAGCATTACGATGCCGGCGATTATAAAGCAGCATTGCGGCTATTCTACCAAGCCTGGCTGCTTCTGCCCAAGCCGCAGACGGACTGGATCGAGGCGGGCTGGGTTCTGACTGCCATTGGCGACAGTTATTTTCGCTCCGCCCAGTATCAGCAGGGCCGCGAAGCCTTGCAGTCAGCTTTATGCTGTCCGCAGATGGAACAAGCACCGTTCATTCATCTGCGTCTTGGGCAGTGCCTGTGGGAGCTGGGCCTCTGCGACAGCGCCCGCACTGCTCTGCTGCGTGCTTATGAGATTGCGGGTATGGATATTTTTTCAGCCGAGGATCGCAAGTATTATTTCGCCATCGCCGGCCTGTTGTCCCGTCAGGCATTGAACGAACCACCCGCGGGGGTTACCAGCCAGGGGCACCAGAAACTTTTTCAAGCTCAGGGGAACTGATCCGTTACATGAACACCATACCGCATACTCCGCGTATACTGGTCTTCGATTCCGGTGTGGGTGGCCTGAGCGTGATGCACGAAGTCCAGCAACGTTTACCGTCCTGCCAATATTTCTACGCCTCAGATAATGCGGCTTTTCCCTACGGCACTAAATCTGAAGCAGAATTGATTGCGCGGGTGGATAAAGTCCTGCACGCATTGCTGCAGCACATCGAAGATCGACATGGTGTGGTAGATATCATCGTCGTCGCCTGCAATACCGCCAGTACCTTGACGCTTCCGCACATCCGCAGTCACTTCAGCCAGCCGATCGTCGGTGTAGTGCCGGCCATAAAACCTGCAGCGCTTATCTCCCAGACTAAGGTGATCGGGCTACTGGCTACGCCGGCAACAGTTGCACGTCCGTACACCCATGACCTTATCCGACAGCACGCGGCGGATTGCACGGTGATCTCTGTGGGCAGCAGCGAACTGGTACAACTGGCGGAACAAAAACTCCGGGGCGAAACCATTGCACCGGAAAAAACTGCGGCGATTCTGGCCCCCTTCTTTGAGGCGCCACGCAGTGCAGAGATGGATACCCTGGTCTTGGCCTGCACACACTTTCCGCTGCTGATGGATGAGCTGCGCAACAATTTGCCAGCGGATATCAAGCTGATTGACTCCGGCGAAGCGATAGCCCGGCGCGTTGAGTTTTTATTGCAGCAACAGCACCTGCTGACGCAAGCGGAAAATCGCCAGGCTCATCTGGCGCTCTTCACCTGCGCCACTCCGGAGGTGGAACGACTGCGCCCTGCCCTGGCGGATTTTGCACTGCAACACCTTGATATCGTCAGCTGTTGATACAGGCCCTAAACATAGCCTTACCTGCATCGCTATGCCATGATAACGCCCTCTGTTAATGGTAATTGGCACAGGCTTTTCCGGCATGGTCGCAGCATTGTTCGACATCTCTCCTCTGCTCCCCGCCTTGAATCAGGGCGATTTGATCCTCACGGCGAATAACCGGCTGCGCAATCACATCCTGCGCGCTTACGGTGTGTATCAGCAGAACCTTGGTCAATCAGTCTGGGCAGCACCGAGGATCTATCCGTTGAATCAATGGCTGCGCGAGTGCTGGCGCCAGCTACAGGACCTCGCTTACGGCCCCAGTCAGGCAATGATCGCCAGTGCGGCGCAGCGTCAGTGCTTGTGGGAAGACGTCATCACCAACTCCAACCTGAGCGATGCTTTGCTGCAGCCTGAACCCCTGGCGCAAAGCGCCGACAGTGCTCTGCGCAATCTGGCGCTGTGGCGTCTGACCGATGCGGACCTGTCCAGCTTTGCCAATCAGAATACCCAGCACTTCATCATCTGGTTGAATGAATTCAACACGCGTCTTGCGCAGATGCAACTGATTACGGAAGAGACCGCTTACGCTATCGTCGCTGAAGCATTTTCTGCTGGCGTACTCCCGCGTCCACCACGAATTTATCTGCAGGGATTTGACGATATTCCACCGCTCACCAATCACGTGCTCGCACAGGCCAGCCCTGAAATTATTGTATTGCCAAGCCACCGCATTGAAGACAACCGCATCAACCGTGTAAGCGCGACCGATGATGAAACTGAGATTCGCTCGGCCGCCTTGTGGGCCAGACAAGTACTGGAGCACGATCAGAATGCCGTGATTGGCATCATCGTGCCCAATCTCGGACAGTGTCGCGATCAGGTCGAGCGCCTGTTTACCGAGGTGTTTGAACCCCTGGCGATGATGCCGGAAAAGCCGCGCTACACTCTGCCCTTCAACTTTTCTGCCGGTACACCGCTGGCGGTGACTCCCATTATTCACGCGGCACTGGAATTAATGAATCTCGCACGCGGTCCCTGGGAACTGGATCCCTTGTGCGATCTGTTGCAATCGCCTTTTTTTGGCGATGCCGATAATGAGTGGACGGTGCGCGCCGGTGTCTGCGAGCAATTACGCAAGCAGGGGAAATTCAAGATCAGCGCAGCGGATCTGCGCTATCACTGCAGTAAAGTCTGCGATGCCCTCCAGATTCCTGCCGTCGATTCTCTTGCTGCTCGTTTTATCGCACTGGAAAATCAGCGCCGTGCCGGACTCGGCCAACACCCGGCAGCTTACTGGGTGGATTTTTTTCAACAACATCTGGCCCTGCTGGGCTGGCCAGGCACGCGCCGCCTGGATAGCCAGGAGTTTCAGCAGGTTAAACTCTGGTATCAGGTGCTGGACGAATTTGCCACTCTCGACAGTACCGGCTTACGGCTTGATCTTTATCAGGCGTTCAAGCAATTACGCAACCTTGCGGGCAAGACCCCGTTCCAGGCACAGACGCCCGACTCACCCATTCAGATCCTCGGTGCACTGGAAGGCGCAGGCCTGCGTTTTACGCACTGCTGGGTGCTGGGACTGCATCATCGCCAGTGGCCGCCAGTACCTGCACCCAACCCGCTGCTGCCGGTAGCGCTGCAACGCGAATATCAAATGCCTCATGCCAGCGCCGAACGTGAACTGGTTTTTGCACAGGCATTAACGGAAAACTATCGCCATTGTGCCGCACAGGTCGTGTTCAGTTCCGCCCACAGTGATGCCGAAAATGAACTGCGTCCCAGCGCATTGATTCGTTCCATTCCGGAAATTCCGTTAACCGATCTGGTTGCTGATGAACTCAGCTGTTCGCAGCAGAATCTGCAGACCATTGCCGCTACCCGCCAGTGGCAACTGGTGCATGTCGCACGCGGTCCGCAATTGATACCGAATCAAAACCCGGTGCGGGGCGGCAGCAATTTATTCAAATTACAGGCGGCCTGCCCCTTCAATGCATTTGCACGCTTGCGCCTCGGCGCCGATCAGGTTATCGAAGCAGTCGCCGGGTTTTCGGCTATTGAACGCGGTAACATTCTGCACGATGCCCTGGCAATTATCTGGCGTCGACTGGGTAATTCCCGTCAGCTGCTGGGCTTGCCCGATGACGAGCTGCGCAACCTGATCACCAGCGCGGCAGCCGAAGCGCTGCGTCCGGCACAACAGCGACGCCCGGCAGAATTGGGGGCGTTTTATTGCGCGCTGGAACGGGAGCGGCTCGAAGGTCTGCTGTGGGAGTGGCTGCAGCAGGAAAAAACTCGTCCACCCTTTTCCGTGGTGGCGATCGAAGAGCAGCGCAGAATTCATTTTGCCGGGCTGACCCTGCAGTTGCGCATTGACCGCATAGATCAGCTGGATTCTGGAGAATTGTTGTTGATTGATTACAAAACCGGATCGCCCAAGTTAAAAAGCTGGCTTGGCGAGCGCCCCGATGAACCGCAGTTACCACTTTATGCAGTGAGCCATGACCAGCCGGTCTCCGCCATAGCTTTTGCACAGCTCAACGCAAAAGCTGCCCAGTGGGTTGGCACGGGTGAACTTTCCCTGCCCCACGAAGGCATCGCGCCTCCGCCGCTGGCGTGGCAGGAACAACTGGCCGAATGGCAGAACAGTCTGCAGCGACTCGCGCAGGAATTTATGGCAGGCGATGCCCGCGTGGATTTTAAAGATCAGGGTGCGATGCAGTATGCAACGGATCTGCTGCCGTTGAATCGTTTACTGGAACAGGAAGCGATTACCGCGCTGGTTGACAGCGGCAGTATACCGGTAGTGGAGGAGCGGCGGTGAACCTCGATCAATTACCTCACGCCAGCTTCTCGCCGGACGCTCCACCGGACATTGATGCGCGCCGCACCGCGCTCGACCCGACCCGCTCCTTCGCGGTATCAGCACCGGCCGGCTCCGGTAAAACCGGGCTGCTGACCCAGCGTGTATTAACACTGCTCGCTTATTGCGATGCGCCCGAAGAAGTGCTGGCGATTACGTTTACCCGCAAAGCGGCCGGCGAAATGCAGGATCGTATCCTTCAGGCCCTGTGGCAGGCAGCGGAACAACCGGAGCCGGAAAATCCTCATGCGCGCCTGACCTGGAAACTCGCACAGGCGGTGCTGCAACGCGACCGCGAATTAAACTGGAATCTGTTGTTCAGCCCCCAACGCCTGCGCGTACAGACGATCGACAGCCTGTGCCGTTCAATCACCAAACAATTACCGCTCGCCAGTGGCCTCGGCGCACAGCCCGATACGCTGGAAGATGCCGACAAAGCGTATCGGTTAGCTGTGCGTGAATTTTTTGCACTGCTGGAGCAGGACTCACCGCTGCGTGACGACCTCGCCCGGCTTTTACGCCACCTGGATAACAACCTCGCCAGCATCGAAAATCTGCTGATAGCACTGCTCAGAAAACGCGAGCAATGGTTGGAAGTATTGTTACAAGCCCGTCAGCAGCACGCACGGGAATATCTTGAGCAGACACTGCATCAGGTAATTGTTGAACACCTGCAACAAGTACAGACTTGTCTGCAATTGCACGCGAGTGAACTGTGTGCGATCGCGGATCAGGCAGCCACCAACCTTGAACGTGAGTCACCGCAGAAACATCGCATCCGTGAATTGCTCGGCGTGACCGGTCTGCCCTTGTGCGACCCTAAAGCCATTAATCAGTGGATCGCCTTCACCGATCTGCTGTTGACCAATACCGGCAGCTACCGCGCCCGCCTCACCAAGAATGAAGGTTTTCCGGCAGGCAAAGAAAACGCCGCACTCAAAGAACGGTTTGCTGCACTGATCGGCGCACTGCAGGAACTGCAACCCGATTGCGCTGCCCTGCTGCAGGGCATTCGCGGTTTACCCACGTCAACTTACGAAGATCAACAGTGGGACCTGCTCGACAGCCTGACCCGTCTGCTGCCCTTGCTGGTTGCACAACTGACACTGGTGTTCAAACAGCTGGGCGCCACTGACTACAGTGCGATCTCCCAGGCCGCGCTGATGGCGCTGGGTGAAGAAGACGAACCCAGTGATATTGCCTTACAACTGGATTACCGTATCCGCCACATTCTGGTGGACGAATTTCAGGATACCGCCAGTCCGCAGCTGCGCCTGCTGGAAAAGCTCACTGCCGGCTGGCAGCCGGGCGATGGACGCACCTTGTTTATTGTGGGTGACGGTATGCAGTCCTGTTACGGTTTCCGAAACGCCAACGTGGGTTTATTTCTTGATGCGCGTCAGCGAGGCATTGGTTCAGTGCACCTGCAGGCATTGGATCTGCGCGTGAATTTCCGCTCCCAGGCGGGCATTGTGAAGTGGGTCAACAGCACGTTCCACTGCGCCTTTCCACCGCAGGATGACATCAGTCGCGGCGCCGTAAAATATTCTCCATCCATTGCGTTTAATCAGGAACTGCCCGAAAGCGCAGTGAATTTTTTTGCCTGCCCCTATTCGAGCAGCGAAGAAGACAACAGTGACGATGAGGCGCAGCAGGACAAACAAACTGCCCAGCAGCGTGAAGCTGAACAGGTTGTCCGGCTGGTGCAGGAAGCCCGGGCAGAAAATCCTGAGGGCACTGTTGCAATCCTGGTTCGCACGCGTACACACCTCGCGCAGATCCTGCCAGCCCTGAGTGCTGCAGGCCTGCGCTGGCAGGCCACGGATATCGACAGTCTTGCCAGCCGGATGGCCATCGTGGATTTGATATCACTGACCCGCGCCCTGCTGAATCCCCATGACCGAATCGCCTGGCTGGCGGTGCTGCGCGCACCCTGGTGCGGACTGGATCTGCATGACCTGCATGCGCTGGTGAATGCCGACCTGGGTGAACTCAGTCCACGTCTGAGAGAAACCGGATACCCGCTGATCTGGCAACAGCTGCAGCACTACCAGCACATCGAACTGCTGAGTGCAGCCGGAAAAACATTGATCGCCCGCTTCATGTCCGTCATCCACCCGGCCATGCGTCAGCGGCGTCGCAAACCTTTGCGGCAATGGATTGAAGGCATCTGGCTCGCGTTAGGCGGACCCGCCGTTCTGCTCGACAGCAACGATAATGACAATGCCACCAGTTATTTTGCGCTGCTCGATCGCTATGACGAGGGGGGCGGCATTCGCGACTGGCAGGAATTCACCGCCGCTGTAGAAAAGCTTTATGCCAAACCGCGCGCAGATGCTGACCCGCGCCTGCAGGTCATGACCATCCACAAATCCAAGGGACTGGAATTTGATACGGTCATTATTCCCGGACTGGATCGTTTACCCCGCCGCGATGACAACGAACTGCTGATGTGGCAGGAGCGACTGGATGCTCAGGGCGAACATCAGCTGCTCCTCGGTCCCCTGGCCGCCACCGGCGAGGATCACAGTGCAATTTATCGCTTTATGCGCGCAGAAAAAGAAAAGCAGCAACATTACGAAGCAACCCGTCTGTTGTACGTTGGCTGCACCCGCGCCATTAAGCGTCTGCATCTGCTGGCCTGCGTAAAGCAAAAAGAAGAAACCTTTGCAACGCCCAATAAAAGTTCATTGCTGGCCAGCATCTGGGAACAGGTTAAAACTCACGCACAGCTACCGACAAAACAGCTAAACGCACCCGCCCAGCAACTTGCGCTGACGATTGAGCGCCCGGGCCTGCAACACATTCTGCGCCTTAAGCCCGAATGGCAGGCTCCGCCACTGGCGGATATCGCCCTGCTCAAACAGTATCGCGGCCACGAATACGATGATGAGGAGAACCTGCCGGAGCCGGAAACCCGCAGCAATCGCCTGGCACGCCATACCGGTACGCTGATCCATCGGGCGTTACAGGTGATTACGGAAAACAATCTGGTACATGAACTGACGGGAGACGAGCTGGCGAGTTACCTGCATAAGCAGATCCCGTTCTGGCAGATTCAACTGCGCCAGTCCGGCTGGCAGGGTGGCGAACTCAACCAGGCACTGGAGCGGATCAGCCAGGCGGTGACGCAGACATTACGTGATCCCCGGGGCCGCTGGCTGCTGGACAATACTTACGAACAGAGCGCCTGCGAACTGGCAATTTATCAACACAGCGACCGCCTGCGGGAGTCGATCATTGATCGCACCTTTGTGGTGGACAACCAGCGCTGGATCGTAGATTACAAGAGCAGCGAGCCGTTGCAGTCTCAAACGGAAACGGAATTTGTTGCGGCCGAGGTGGAGAATTATCGAAAGCAGCTGGAACGCTATCGTGAGTGGTTTGCTGCCTTGGATGGCCGTGAAATCCGGACGGCTTTGTATTTTCCGTGTTTGCGGGAGAAACGATGGGTGGAGGTGTTTTGGGAGAGTTGATGGAGAGAGAGTGCCTGGTGAGGTGTCGGATTACGCTGCGCTAATCCGACCTACGGGTAGTGTCAGCGGGTGTCTGCGTCAGGCCTGGGATTGTTTTTCCAGACGTTCGCGGAGTTTTTGTTCCTGCTCGGCGAGTTCCGGGGTGATTACGTCGCCGAAGTCTTCCAGCTCGTAAACCGGGCGAATGTCGATATCCGAGTCTTCGATCATGGGGTTGGGGCAGCGTTTTACCCACTCAATCGCCTCATCCATGGATTTCACCTGCCACATCCAGAAGCCGGCGATCAGCTCCTTGGTTTCCACAAATGGACCGTCGGTGACGGTGCGGCTGGAACCGGAGAAATGTACTCTTACAGCTTTTGAACTGGGATGGAGTCCCTCGCCCGCCAGCATAATCCCGGCGTTCACCAGCTCCTCGTTGTATTTTCCCATGGCCTCAATTAATTCGGTGCTGGGCATGATGCCGGCTTCGGAACTGGGAGTCGCTTTTACAATTACCATGACTTTCATTGTTATACCCTCTTCATTGGTGTGTTTAATGAGCATTCATGGAATAGTCGCTAACCGAGCCCCATTTTCGACAGGGAATTAACGAAATTTTGAATTCAGCAAAACTGGCCCCATTCTCTCTATTACGCTTATAGCTACAATTGCCGAACTCAATGTCTCCCATTGATAAAAACATCCACAAAAAACGCCAGATTTCAGTAGAATAGCCGCGTACTTACCTTTTTTGACGGACACATGTAATGACAGACGCACAAGTAGACGATCTTAACGTGGTATCGCAGGAGTTATTGATTTCTCCTGCTGAGCTCAAGCAGAAGCTGCCTCTTACCGACAAAGCCCGTGCTGTTGTAACCCAAGGCCGTGCTACCGTTCGCAATATCCTGGATCGCAAGGATCACCGTATTTTTCTGGTGATTGGCCCCTGTTCGATCCACGATGTCGAGGCGGCAAAAGATTATGCTCAACGTTTGTACAAGCTCGCTGAAGAAGTCAGCGACACCATTTATATCGTCATGCGTGTCTATTTTGAAAAGCCCCGTACTACCGTGGGCTGGAAAGGTCTCATTAATGATCCGTACCTGAATGATTCCTTCAAGATTCAGGAAGGCCTGCATATCGGCCGTAAGCTGCTGCTGGATATTGCGGAGATCGGCCTGCCCACGGCTACCGAGGCGCTGGACCCGATTTCGCCACAGTACCTGCAGGACCTGATCAGCTGGTCAGCGATCGGGGCGCGCACCACCGAGTCCCAGACTCACCGGGAGATGGCCAGCGGCCTGTCTTCAGCGGTGGGTTTCAAGAACGGTACCGATGGCGGTCTGACGGTTGCCATCAATGCGCTGCAGTCTGTTTCCAAACCCCACCGTTTCCTGGGCATCAATACCGAGGGTCAGGTTTCCATCATCCACACCAAGGGCAACACCTATGGTCACGTGGTGCTGCGCGGTGGTAATGGCAAGCCAAACTATGATTCCGTCAGCGTTGCGCTGTGTGAGCAGGAACTGGCCAAGGCCAAGCTGGTGCCAAATATCATGGTCGACTGCAGTCACGCCAACTCTAACAAGAACCATGAGTTGCAGACTCTGGTGATGGATAACGTGGCTAACCAGATTCTGGAAGGCAACCAGTCGATCATTGGTTTGATGGTGGAAAGTAATATCGGCGCCGGTAATCAGAGTATTCCGCCTAATCTGTGTGATCTGAAGTACGGCGTTTCGGTTACCGATGCCTGTATCGATTGGGAAACCACCGAGAAGGCAGTGCGCAAGATGCGCGATACCATCAAAGACGCGCTGAAAAAACGCGTTGAAGGTTGACTGGCAATAGTTTGAATTTGAAGTAAAGAAGAAGCCCCTGCGAAAGCGGGGGCTTTTTTTTGGGCTGGGTTGGGTTGGGGTAAAGTCGGATTACGCTGTTGTCGATTTTCCCCTGATGTCAAATCGCGCAGACCTGCGGCGGGCGTTCGTGGGTGTCGGATTACGCTGCGCTAATCCGACCTACAGGTAATCCGACCTACAGGTAATCCGACCACGGATAATCCAGCCTGCGTGCCGGGAGATGGTTGGTTTAGGCTACCTGACGGGCGTGTTTGCCTTCAGCCAGTTCTTCCAGGACTTTTTTGTTGAATGCTTCCAGGTCTTTGGGAGTACGGCTGGTGACCAGGCCTTTATCGACGACGACTTCCTTATCGACCCATTTAGCGCCCGCGTTACCCAGATCATCTTTCACCGATGGGTACGAGGTCATGGTCCGACCGTCTACCACACCGGCGCTGATCAGCACCCAGGGTGCGTGACAGATGGCGGCCACGGGTTTGTGTTGCTCGAAGAAGGCACGGGTAAAGTGTAAGGCTTCCTGATTAGTCCGCAGAGTATCCGGGTTGTACATACCACCGGGAATGACCAGCATGTCATAGTCGTCAGCTTTTACTTCCGACACCAGCTTATCCACCGGACAAGTACCGCTCCAGTCTTTGTTCGACCAGCCGCGGATCTCTCCGTTTTTGAGAGAAACCACATCCACCTTCACACCCGCTTCGATTAAGGCTGCTTTCGGCGATTTCAGTTCTGACTCTTCAAAACCATCGGTAGCCAAGATAGCTACGCGTTTTCCTGCCACATTCTTTTTCATAAAAACCTCCTATGACAATTCAGATCAGGAATGTCTATGCAAAGATTGGGACCGGAGACAGTCCGTGTTGTTCAGGAAAAAATTGGTCTCTAGCCACTCCACATATTCCTGCGTGCCATCACACACAAGCACCGAAGCGCCGCTAATCCATCCACTGCAGTTCACCCGGCGCGCGGGGCGGGCGATGAAACGCCAGCTGGCCCATCACATACGTGCGAGTAATGTTGTGTTCATCGCCCAGCGTCATCAGCGCGAATAACGTCTCGTTGATGTTTTTCGCCGCCTGCTGACGACGCTGCTGCGCCAGCGTAGGAGCGAGGTTCATCACCACAAAATCGGCTTCTTTTCCCGGCGCGAAATTGCCGATATACGCATCCAGCTGCAGTGCCCGCGCATTACCCAGCGTCGCCATGTAAAACGCCTTCAAGGGATGCAGATTCTGACCTTGCAGCTGCAGGACTTTGTAGGCTTCCGCCAAGGTACGGAGTAATGAAAAGCTGGTTCCTCCGCCAACGTCTGTCGCGACGCTCACGCGCACGCCAGCGTTTTCGAGACGCTGTACATCAAGCAAACCGCTGCCAAGAAAGAGATTGGATGTGGGGCAAAAAGCAACGCCCGACTGCGTCTGTGCCAGGCGTTCGATCTCACGATCGCTCAGGTGAATACCGTGACCAAAGATGCTGCGCTGCCCCAGCAGACCGAAGCGGTCGTAAACATCCAGATAATCTACCGCATCCGGATATAAGCTCTTTACCCACGCAATTTCATCCAGGTTTTCTGACAGATGCGTCTGCAGATATAAGCCCGGGTAATCGCGGTATAACTGCCCTACCATCTTTAGTTGAATCGGTGAACTGGTAGGAGCAAAACGCGGCGTTAATGCGTAATGCAGGCGTCTGGTCTGGTGCCAGCCTTCAATCAGCGCGCGACATTCCCGCGCACTGGTTTCCGGTGTATCGAGCAGCGCTTCCGGTGCGTGCCGATCCATCATCACCTTACCGGCAATCATGCGCAGGTTGCGTTTCGCTGCTGCCGAAAAAAATGCTTCCGTTGACTGGGCGAATACCGTGGTATAAACCAGTGCGCTGGTGGTGCCGTTTTCCAGCAGGATTTTCAGAAATTGCTCGGCAGCCTGTGCCGCGAATGTTCTATCGGCAAATTGCAGTTCTGCGGGAAACGTGTAGTCGTTCAGCCAGTCCAGTAACTGCTCACCGTAGGACGCGATCACATCGATCTGCGGGTAATGGATATGACTGTCGATAAAACCCGGCATCAATAAATGATCCGGAAAGTACTGGCACTGTGCCAGATCAACCCCCTGCTCAACCATCTGCTGAACACTACCCAGGGCTTTTACCCGGCCGTGCTCAACCAGCAGAACTCCATCGTCAAAATATTCAAAACCCTGCCCGGTCGTCGGGTCTGGCGAATCGGTGAAATGCAGAATCCGCGCACGAAACGCACTGGTGTCGGTAGAACTCATAGAAAATCCTGAGATTGAAATATCAAGGTGAAGATTACCAGAAAATGGACCGACACAGATCCGGTAGTGTTGCCGCCCGGGGCCCACTTATGTTGGGGTGCGCACAGTCTGGTCCTGCGTCCAAACGTAAAGTAAAGCTATCTTTTGAGGGCTGGCCGGACATAGACACAGCGTAAGCATTTTTTATCTATTGATACGTCCCCGCCTGAAAATCCAGGATCATCTGATAATGAAAACGGACGTTAAAAAACTGCGTGAAAATTTTTCGCGCACACGGCAACTCAGCGAGCATCTGTCAAACCTTTTGACGGCAGATGATCACATGCTGCAATCCATGCCCGAGGCCAGCCCGACCAAGTGGCACCTGGCACATACCTCCTGGTTTTTTGATACATTCATCCTCAAGCCGCGCAAGATTGATCTTCCAGTCTCTGAACATTTTTCCTATCTTTTCAACTCTTATTACAATGGCGTAGGTCCACAATTCAAACGTGCGCAGCGCGGCTTGATCTCTCGCCCGGACCTTGATGAAGTCTGGCAGTACCGTTTCGCTGTTGAAGAAAAACTACATCACATCCTGGATGAACTGACGCCTCACGAACTGGAGTTGCTTGAACTGGGCATTCATCACGAACAGCAACATCAGGAACTCATCATCACCGATATCAAACATGCGCTCTCTGTTAATCCTCTGTATCCCGCTGTTGTTAAATCCTTTCGCGCTGAAGATCCGACATCGACAGAAGCGGTGGGTATGCAATGGCAGGACTTCCCAACCGGCGAGTTTCGAGTCGGTTGTGACGAGGGCTTCTGCTTTGATAACGAAATGCCTCGTCACCTTACCCACGTCAATGGCTTCCGTATTGCAAACCGCCCGGCGACCAATGGTGAGTTTCTGGCATTCATCGAGGATCAGGGTTATCAGCGTCCCGAGTTCTGGCTTTCGGAAGGCTGGGCCTGGCTAAACGAACAACGGGCCGCCGCGCCTTTGTATTGGCAGTGCCTGGATGGGGTCTGGCACACCTACACGCTGGCTGGTCTCCAACCCGTGCAGATGAATGAACCTCTCTGCCATGTGAATTATTTTGAGGCCCACGCTTTTGCCTGCTGGTCGCAGAAGCGGCTGCCGACAGAATTTGAATGGGAAGTGGCTTCCACCATCGCCGCGGACAAAGGGCATTTTCTGGACCCACTCCGGCTTCATCCGCAACCGGCGGAAAAGCGACCCGGCTTACTCCAGATGTTCGGTGATGTATGGGAGTGGACTCAAAGCGCTTACCTGCCCTACCCCGGCTATCGCCCCGCACCCGGTGCGGTAGGTGAGTACAACGGCAAATTCATGGTGAATCAATGGGTTCTGCGTGGTGGTTCCTGTGCGACGCCGCCGGGACATGTCCGAGCCAGTTACCGTAATTTTTTTCCCGTTAACGCCAGCTGGCAATTTTCCGGAGTGAGACTCGCCGATGACCTCGACTAACGCTGAAAAAATAATGCAAGGCACCACCACTTCGCAGATCGAACAATTTCTGCAGGACGTCATTCACGGCTTGAGCCAGTCTCCCAAAAGTCTGCCCTGTAAATATTTTTACGATGAACGGGGGTCAATACTCTTTACCGAGATCTGTAAGACCGACGAGTACTACATCACTGATACCGAACTGACACTGCTGGACGAAATCATGCCAGATGTGGCCCGCCTGATCGGGCGCAACGCCAACATCATTGAGTACGGCAGCGGTGAAGGCCGCAAGATCCGTCATCTGCTGGCCGGGCTGGACAATCCCAAATCATATACCGCCATTGATATCTCACCGGAAATCCTGTTGCGTTCAAGCAGTCTGTTAAAACGGGAATTTCCCCACATCATCATCCACCCGGTGGTGGGTGATTACATGAGTCATATTCGCCTGCCGGAAGTTGTGGCCTCCGACTGGATCAATCACCGAGTAGCGTTTTTTCCCGGCTCTACGATCAGTAACTTCAATCCAGAAGAAGCGGTCACCTTTCTGGAAACGGTTAAAACACTGTTGAAGCCTGGCGATGGCCTGTTGCTGGGAGCAGATCTGCTGAAGTCACCCAACCGCCTGCACCAGGCCTATAACGATAAAGAAGGGGTGACAGCTGACTTCAACCTGAATTTACTGCGGCGTATCAATAACGAACTGGGGGCGGACTTTGATCGGCATCAGTTTGAGCACTATGCTTTTTTTAATATGGCCTTGTCCCGTATCGAGATGCACCTGGTCAGCATGGCAGACCAGACGGTCCATATCGGCGATCATAGTTTTCATTTCAAGCGCGGCGAGAGTATCCATACCGAAAACTCCTATAAATTTACCATCGAGGACATCGCCAAGCTCGGGATCACCAGTGGTTTTAATCATATAAAGGCCTGGAAGGATCATAAGGATCTGTTCAGCATCCACTATCTCATCCGCACTTAACCGTCGCCTCCCCGTTACAGGCGCCCTCACAGAAACGGACTTATGTCCGGTTTTGCAGTTTCCGATGATATCTACAACCAAGGATTGTTGGCGTTCGGCCCGGATGGCTGCTAAATTTTCCTGCTGACAGCACCATCATAATAACGAGCATACCAGCCCCGCTGGCCTGCCCATCAGAATCATCAGAACAAGCAGGAGTCGAGGATGCCGCACAGTTTACCCACAGGGACGGCTGCCGCGTTTGCCCCAGCCACAACAAACTCAGCCATTGATTTGAGCCAGCTGCAGATCAGCGTATCCCAGCTGCTGGGTTATGATTATGTCTTTATCGGGGGTCCCGGTGTCCCGGCTTCTTTCAACGACTTGTCAGGCACCCGGACTGCCCTGCTGCAGCTTATTGACCTGCTCAAGGTAGTTCCTGAGCAGTCAGTCTTCGTCATCCTTGACGGCTCCGCTGATGCTCCCCGTTTTACCCGTTACGAAGCGGTGTGGAACCGGGACGACCTGGTCTCAGTCCAGCCCACTTTGATTGAAAACCCTGAACAGCAGGAGTTCATCAATATGATCTGGCAATGCAGCTCACCCCTGACGTTTTGATCTTGTTTTCAATAATCCTGTGCTACAGTTAATGCAGGTTATGGCTTGAGTCTTTGTTGTGTCACCGACGCGCCGGGATCTTCCCGCTGACCGGTCGTTAAATTGGTGTACAGAAACTGAGTCAATATCAGGATTATGGTTATGAGTTTTATGTCCAGACCGTTGTTGCTGACATTCAGCGGTATCTTATTCAGCCTTTTCTCCCTCTCTCTTTACGCACAAGAGAAAAGCATTACCATCAATATGAAATCCAATATGCAGACCGACTACATGAACGGCCTGCTGAGGCTTGCTCTGGATTACAGTGATAAGTCCTATACCTTCCTGAGTACCAGCGAAGTTTATTCGCGACCACGCCTGATGGAGTCCCTAAAAAACGGCAGCGTTTCGGTCATGTGGGGCGGCACATCGGAACAGATGGAGAAAGATTTTATCCCTGTTCGCATTGATGCCTACCGCGGGCTTATGAATCACCGGCTGCTGTTTATTCGTGAGGGCGATCAGGCCCGCTTTGATCAGGTAAAAACACTGGAAGACCTGCGCAAGATCAAGTTCGGTCAGGGACGCAGCTGGCAGGATGCTGCCATTCTGGAGCACGCGGGTTTTAATGTGGTAAAAGCCACCAAGAAAAACAGCCTTTACTTCATGCTGGATGGCGGGCGTTTTGATGCGTTTCCCCGCGGGGCCAACGAAGTCTGGACGGAGCTGTCGGCTTTTCCGGAGCTGCCGTTAACGGTAGAAAAAAACCTCGTCATCATCTATCCCCTGCCCACTTACTTTTTTGTGAGTCCGCATGATCCGGAACTGGCCAAGGACCTGGAGGACGGCCTGGAAAAAGCCATCGCCGATGGTGCATTTGATCGATATTTCTTCAACAGCCCCGAAGTGAAGGATGCACTCGCGAAGGCGAATTTAAGCCAGCGTCGGGCATTCCGGATTGATAATCCCTTCCTGCCCAAGGCAACTCCCCTTAATCGCAAAGAGTTGTTTCTTGATCTGACGAAAGTGCAGAGTGGCGATCCAGGCGGAAACGAATAATTTCTGGGATTTACGAAATCAGAGGTCGGAGTACGCAAGCGCGTCTCATCCGACCTCTGATCGTTTCACAGCAGGCGTTATGACAGGCGGGTCTTGAAGTCTTCGTAGCCGAACTCGCGAATAACCTTGAGCTCATCGGAGCGGGAATCCCACAAGGCGATAGATGGCAGATTGATGCCGTTAAAGGTGGTGGTCTTCACCATGGTGTAATGAGCCATATCATCAAACATCAAACGCTGCCCCGGGTGCAGAGGCTCCGGAAAACTGTAGTCACCAATCACATCACCCGCCAGGCAGGTCATACCACCCAGACGGTAGGTGTAGGTGAACTGCTCCGGCAGACCCGCCCCAATGATCTCAGCACGATACGGCATCTCCAGCACATCCGGCATATGACAGGTTGCCGAGGTATCGAGAATAGCCTGATGCATGCCATTCCATAACACATCCAGCACTTCGGCAACCAGCACTCCGCTGTGGATCGCTACAGCTTCCCCCGGCTCAAGGTAAACCTGCAGATTATAGCGTCTGGAAAAATCGCGGACCGTAGCAATCAGCTCATCAACCTGATAATCCTCCCGGCTGATGTGATGCCCTCCCCCGAAATTCACCCATTCCATCTGCGCCAGATACGGACCGAACTTTTCTTCCACGGCCGCCAGGGTGCGCTGCAAGGGCGGCAGATCCTGCTGGCACAGGGTATGAAAATGCAGGCCGGAGATACCCTCAAGCAAATCCCCATTGAACTGAGATAAGGGAACACCCATGCGCGAGTACGGCGCACAGGGATCATACAAAGCCACCTCGCCTTCGGAATGCTCCGGATTGATGCGAATACCAAACTGCAGATGCGGGCGATCTTTTTTGGCGGCCAGAGCCAGTGACCTGAAACGCTCCCATTGAGAAAACGAATTGAACACAACGTGATCCGCAATGCGCAGGATCTCGATCAGGTCCGCTTCCTTGTAGGCGGCGGAATAACAGTGCACTTCGCCACCAAATTCTTCACGCCCCAGCCGCGCTTCATTCAAACCGCTGGCACAGGTGCCCGACACATACTGCTTGAACAGCGGGGCCAGGCTCCAGCAGGAAAATGCTTTCAAGGCAGCCAGTACTTTCGCACCGCTTTCCTGTTGTACACGATTAAGAATCTTCAGGTTTTCCTCGACCGCTGCAACATCCACCACAAAGCAGGGTGAAGGCACGCGGGTAGGATCGAACTTGGAAAATGTCTGGCGCATGGCATTAACTACTGAAGTAAAGAAGTGGAGTGTTGCTGGACTTGACCGTGGATTCTGCCCGGGAAAGTGTTCGACAGGTTTAGAACTCTCGATACAAATTTCCCGGACAGCGGCTCAGGATGAGGAAGTATCCGCAGACGGCGGATTACTCTTTCATCGTCTCAATATTGGTGGCCGGTACATCGCCTACCTGCCAGGGCAGACCATAGATATTCAGATCTTCCATGAAGGGATCCGGATCAAACTCTTCCATGTTCCAGACGCCTGGTTGTTTCCATTTTCCTTCCAGAATCATCTTGGCTCCGATCATAGCCGGTACACCAGTGGTGTAGGAAATTGCCTGCGATTTAACCTCTTCGTAACAGGCCTCGTGATCACACACGTTGTAGATAAACATAGTGCGTTCAACACCGTCTTTCACACCGGTCGCCAGACAGCCAATACAGGTCTTGCCTTTGGTCAACGGGCCCAGACTCGCCGGGTCGGGCAGCAATGCCTTGAGAAACTGCAGGGGCACTATCTCCTTGCCTTCGAACATGACCGGTTCAATGGAGGTCATGCCCACGTTGCCGAGCACTTCGAGGTGCTTGAGATAATTGTCCGAGAAAGTCATCCAGAAACGGGCACGCTTGATCTCGGGGAAATTTTTAGCGAGAGACTCGAGTTCTTCGTGATACATCAGGTAAATTTTCTTCGGGCCTATCTCCGCAGGGAAATCGTAAACGCGGTTTACAGACAGCGGCTCTGTTTCATGCCATTGTCCATCTTCCCAATAGCGACCCTTGGCTGTTACTTCACGGATATTGATCTCGGGATTGAAGTTGGTCGCGAAGGGTTTGCCGTGATCACCGGCATTACAGTCGATGATGTCCAGGTAATGAATTTCATCGAAGTAGTGCTTTTTCAGATAGGCCGTGAAGACGTTGGTAACGCCCGGATCAAAACCGGAACCCAACAGAGCCATCAAACCGGCTTCTTTAAATTTATCCTGATAATTCCACTGCCAGGAATATTCGAACTTGGCGGTATCCAGCGGTTCGTAGTTGGCGGTATCGAGATAGTCAACGCCAGCTTCCAGACAGGCATCCATGATATGCAGGTCTTGATAAGGCAAGGCCACGTTGATGACCAGATCCGGTTTTTCCTTATTCAACAGCGCCACCAGTTCCGGCACATTGTCCGCATCTACCTGGGCAGTCTTAATGGGTCGCTTGATCTGCGCAGCCAAGGCTTTGCATTTTTCTTCGTTGCGACTGGCCAATACAATCTCTGAAAACACGTCCGGCAACTGTGCACATTTGTGCACCACCACACCACCGACACCACCAGCACCAATAATCAGGACTTTTGCCATCACTCTCTCCATTGAAAGGAATTATCACAAATCATTAACGGAAACCCGGCCGATGTCTGCGGTCTGCAGTCATCGCCCCTTGTCGGTTACCGATTGCGGTAACACGACCCATCGCTTGCCTTGCGGTGGAATTTGATTGGTCGGATTACGCCGCTGCGCGGCTAATCCGACCTACAGTTCGACTGATTCGATCAGTGAATTGTGTAGCCATGCGGCTGTTAACGTTCGAAGTAGGTGTAACCGCGCAGGCTTTCGCTGTAAGCAGCCAGCATCTGCTGACGGTCAGCAATAGTGATACGACCATCGCGCACGGCTTGCTCTGCCGTAGCACGGAAGGATTGATACATAGCGTTCGGATCATACTCAACATAACTCAACACGTCGGCAATGCTGTCGCCGTGAAGCTCGTGAACAAACTCCATGGTGTGGTCGGCATTGATCCGCACACTGGCAACGTTGGTATCACCGAACAGGTTGTGAAGATCGCCCAGGGTTTCCTGATAAGCACCTACCAGAAATACACCAAGATAATATTCTTCACCCGGTCTTACGCTGTGCAGCGGCAAGGTGCTGGATTCACCGGCCGGCCCGGCAAATTTTTTCAACTTGCCATCGCAATCACAGGTCAGGTCGGCAATGATGGCCTGCCGGCTGGGTTCTTCATTCAGCCGATGAATCGGCATCACCGGGAACACCTGCTCAATCGCCCAGGAGTCTGGCAGTGATTGAAATACGCTGAAGTTTCCGTAGTAAATATCCACCAGCTGTTGCGGCAGTGTTTCCAGTTCCTGCGGAACGCGCTTCATCTGCGGCAATAACTGGGCAATTTTTTGCATGCCCGCAAGATACAGATTTTCACCAAAGGCGCGATGACGCAGGGAGATGTCGCCACGATGGAACAGATCGCGAATCTGATCGCGATAATAAATAACGTCGTTGTAACATTCCTGCAGTGTGTTGGGGTTGATCACCGACAGGGAATGCCACATGTTCTCGATCATTTCATGTGAACCTTCCGGCAGTTCTTCCGGCAAAGGCTCAGGTTCGAAGTGCGTAACATCAAGAATATTGAACAACAGCACGGCGGTGTGTGCGACAGTTGCACGACCGGATTCGGTCACAATGGTCGGATGAGGAATACCGTGTTCATCCAGTGATTCCTGGATGGCCTCTACCACGTCGATGCAGTATTCCTGTACCGAATAGTTACGGCTGTGACCGCTGGTGCTGCTGGTTCCGTCGTAGTCGATCGCAAGACCTCCACCCAGATCGATATAACCCAGCGGCGCACCTTCGCGCACTAATTCAATGTAATAACGACAGGCTTCGAGCACGCCGGCGCGAATGCTGCGGATATTTGGAATCTGCGAACCCAGATGGAAATGCAGCAGCTGGAAACAATGCAGCAGCTCCGCTTCACGCAGGCTGTCGAGCACCGAAACCAGTTCGTTGGTGTTCAAACCAAACAGGCTGCGGTCACCGCTGTCCTCGCTCCAGTGACCTTCCACTTTGGTGGACAGCTTCAGCCGCACGCCGATCAGCGGGTCCACGCCCAGGGCGCGGCTGCGTTCGATGATGATGGGCACTTCGGCCAGGGTCTCAAGCACAAAAAAGCATTTGAAACCCAGTTTGCGCGCCTGCAGGCCCAGATCGATGAATTCTGTATCTTTATAACCGTTGCAGATGATGACACTTTCACGGTCTTTCAGCGTGGACAGCGCGATCATCAGCTCCGCTTTACTGCCTGCTTCCAGGCCGTGGTGATAACGTTCACCAAAGCGTGCGATCTCAGCGATCACATGGCTCTGCTGGTTAACTTTGATAGGGAAAGCGCCACGATACTGGCCTTGATAGCCGCTCGCCTTGATAGCTGCGGCGAAAGAATCATTTAATGTACTGATGCGCGTATCAACGAGATTTTCGAGTCGCAGCAACACCGGCATATCGAGGCCGCGCTGCTGTAAACCCTGGGCCATTTCCATCAGGGAGATGGAAGACTCGCCACCATTGATCGGCACCCTGACAACAACCTCACCGGATTCAGAAACACCAAAGTAGCCACTGCTCCATTCATCAATGCCGTAGAGTTCAGCGGATTTACGTGAGGTCCAGTTGGGAGGGTCATAGGATTTATTCAATGATTGGATACCTTAAGTTGAGTGATTGATGGAAAAGTCAGCGAACTGACACCGGAAAGATACCGGTAACCTCAATGACACCACAGTCTTGCCAAGTTCCAAGGGCTTGTGCGGATTCGGGCGCAATTGTCCACATTCTCGTCGAAAAAGAAAGCTTTTTCATGATGTTGGCGGCAAAACGCAAATAAAAACGGCTCTCATTAACGAGCGCGCTATTCTGGCATCGACGTTAAGAAAGTGACAAGGGCGCAATACAATTGTTACAAATCAAAGACGTCTGGCGGACAGGATCGAGAACGCCGCGCAGCATTCAAGAAGCTGGCGGGCGAAAGTTGAAAACACGGTAGGTCATCAAAATGCTGGCTACCGCCAGCCCCACACACAAAGCAGTCCAGAAACCGGACGCGCCCATGGGTTCGCCCAGCCAATGGGTAAATGTCAGGGTGTAGCCCAGGGGCAGACAGATCGCCCAGAAAGAAATGAGCATGATAAACATGGGAATCCGGGTGTCGCGAAAGCCGCGCAATGTATTGATCATCGTCACCTGGATAACATCCGCAATCTGGAAAATCGCCGCGAAAAAGAACAGACGAACGGCTACATCGAAGACATCGGGATCATTGGTATAAAGTCCGGCGATGACGTCGCGGCCAAATAACAGGACCGGCACATTGAACATGGAAATACCCAACGCCAGCAGCAAGGCACTGCGCGCCAGGAGCTGCGCCCGCTCCCCCGCCTCGGCCCCCACCAGGTAGCTGACCCTTAACGTCAACGCCATGCCAAGACTCAGAGGCACCATGAATAATAATGAAATCGCATTGAGTACGATCTGATGACCCGCCACTACCTTGGGTCCCAGCGGGGCCAGAAAGAGCGCAATTACCGCAAACATGCTGACTTCAACAAACATGGTAAAGCCAATCGGTACGCCCAGACGCAGCACCTGTCTGATCGCTTGCCAGTCGGGCTTCACCCAGTCAGCAAGCAGATGAAAAGAAGCGTAGGTTTTACTGCGGTTGAGATAGACGAGCAGCGCGATTACAGCTATCCAGTTGGAGATGGCGGTAGCCCAGCCACAACCCACGCCACCCATGGCTGGCAAACCGAGCTTGCCGTAGATAAAGATGTAATTAAGCGGCAGATTGAACAGCGTACTGATCAGCGAAAACACCATGATGACGCGCGTGTGGCCGAGCCCGTCGGTCAATCCCCGCAAAGCAGCCAGCATCAGCAGTGCGGGCACCCCCCAGGCAAAAGCATCCAGGTAACCCTGCGCAATACCTGCCGTGCGCACCTCAAGCTGCAATAAATCCAGCACCGGACGGGCATTGGTTAACAGCAGAATCATCACCACCGAACCGCCGGCAGCGATATACAGGCCTTGCCAGGTTACCGGCATGATGTGCTGCCACTGCTGCGCACCGCGATATCCCGAAACAATGGGTTGCAGCGCATTTAAAACGCCCATAAAAAACAGCAGCACCGGCACCCACAGACCGGCACCTATGCCTACGCCTGCCAGATCCTCGGCACTGGCGTGGCCCGCCATTACCGTGTCGATAACACCATTGGCCATCTGCGCCAGCTGTGCGATCAGGATCGGGCCGCCGAGAATGGCGAGGGTTTTCCACTCGGTCAGTACCTGCGTCAGCCGGCTGGCTTTTAGATCGGCAGGTTTGAGTTCGGGCATGGGTACTTCAGAATCTTGCACGGAAAAAATCGTCCTGTTTAATGAAAAGCAAACCAGAATGGCACGATGGAGACACACAAGATAAAGATAATGGCGATCACCTGCGCGAGAAAACGGATCGGGTGTGCCGCAATTTTTTGCGCAAGTGTTGGAGCCTCACCACTGGCTTCAAGTTCGGCGTAGACTTGCTGCTGTTTTTTTGTCCGCTCCTGCTGATAATCGTCCAGAATCGCTCGCGCCTGCGCGTATTGCGTATCGTCAGGTAACCAGATGGCGTCTACCCCGACTTTCCAGCGGCCCGCATCAGTTTCGTAAAAATGAATCGCGCTTTCCTCCAGAAGCTGGCGGATTTCCATCGCTTCATCGTCGGGAACGTTGGTCAGTCTGAACAGTAAACGAGCCATAAAGAGATCATCTTGAATGAGGTCATGCCGGATAAACGTAGCCGCGAAGGATACCAGTTTCTGTTGTCGCAGGTTGTGCCGATCTGCCGGGCGAAGCGCAGTGTAAAAATGTGGTCCTATACTTCGACTGTAAATCCAACTGACTTTATATTCCGTTAACTTGCCATAATGGCTCTCGTTCACAGCAACCATCGGAAAACTGCATGAAACTTGTGTTCCTGGGCACCTCTGCCGGCACCCCCACCAAGCAGCGCAATGTCACAGCGCTTGCGCTTGAACATCTTGAGGCGAAAGCCTGGTATCTATTCGACTGCGGCGAAGGCACCCAGCACCAGCTTCTGCATACGCGCCATTCCCTGGCGAAGCTGCGAGCGATCTTCATTACCCATGTCCACGGCGATCACACCTTCGGGCTGCCGGGCCTGCTGGCCAGCGCCTCAATGGCAGGACGTACGGAACCGCTGACCATCGTTGCGCCTGCGCCCCTGGAAACCTTTATCCGCTCAGCCCTTGAAATCACCCAGTCGTGGCTGACGTTTGAACTACAGTTTGTTGATGTTGCAGAGCACGGCTTCACGTGGCAGGACGACACCATTCGCGTTGCCGTTGCGGAGCTTTCTCATCGTGTCCCCTGTTTTGCTTACGTGGTTACGGAAAAACGGCTTGAAAGATCGCTGCTGGTTGACCGGCTCAGCGCCGATGACATTCCCGCCGGTCCGCTCTGGGGGCGTATCCATCGGGGGGAGGATCTGGTGTTGGAGGATGGCCGGCACATCAACAGTGATGACTATGTCGCTATCAGACGTCAGCCACGCAAGATCATCATCGGCGGCGACAACGACACACCGGAGCTGCTGCGCGAAGCATGCACAGATGCGCATCTGCTGGTCCACGAAGCCACTTACACCCAGGCGGTATCAGATCATGTCGGGCCGGAGCCACAACACAGCTCCGCCGAGCAGGTTGCGCGCTTTGCCGAGTCGGTGAACCTGCCTAACCTCATTCTTACCCACTTCAGTTCACGTTATCAGTTCGCCCACAAAAGCGCGCCGTTGATTGATGAGATTGAACAGGAAGCGCGCCGTTTTTATCGCGGCAACTTGCAGCTCGCGCGGGATTTTGCGGAGTTTGAATTGAGGAAGGATTTTCGGCTGGTAAAGACAGGCCATGATGATCCGGACGTGTAAGGGTTATGACACACGTGCAGATTGAATGACTGATGCAATGATGCGTGTTGACCCGGACTTCAGGTCAACACTCGCGTCATTATCGTGAAAAGACTACGGTCTTATTGCCATTCAGCAATACCCGGTGCTCCGCATGCCAGCGCAGCGCGCGGTTGAGAACCACCGCCTCAATATCCCGCCCGATCTCGGCCATTTCTTCAGGCGAGTTAATGTGCGAGACGCGCTCCACGGCCTGCTCAATGATAGGTCCCTCATCAAGGTCGGCAGTCACAAAGTGCGCGGTGGCACCAATCAGTTTGACGCCGCGCTCGTAGGCCTGATGATAAGGCTTCGCGCCTTTGAAGCCTGGCAGGAATGAATGGTGGATATTGATTGCCCGACCATTGAGTTTGTTACATAAATCGTCGGACAGAATTTGCATGTAACGCGCCAGCACCAGGCAATCTACTTTTTCACTTTCGATCAGCTCCCAGATTCTGGCTTCCTGCGCGGCCTTGGTGTCCGCCGTAACCGGCAGATAATGGAAAGGTAACTCGTACCACTCCGTTAAATTCTGCATCACGGTATGGTTGGAAATCACTCCAACAATATCGATGGGCAGTGTGCCGCTCTTCCAGCTGTTAAGCAGACTGTTCAAGCAGTGTCCCCATTGCGACACGGCAATAAGCACGCGCGGTTTGCAGTCGCTGTCGAAGATGTTCCAGTCCATCTTGTACTGGTCACCCAGAGGCTGAAAGATGGCCTTGATCTGCTGCAGGCTGTATCCCGGAGGGCATTCAAATACCGTGCGCATAAAAAAGCGGCAGCGGTCCACATCCTCAAATTGTGAGGACTCCTTGATATTAAAACCCAGGGTCGCAAAAAGCGTAGCCACGGCGGCCACAATGCCTTTTGAATCCCGACAGCTGAAGGTTAAAACGATTTCTTTCACACCGGACATCGTAGGGGGTTCCCGTTTATTCGTGACGGTAAAATAGCTGCCAAGCCTACGGGATTGCACCCCGGCTGTTCAAGTGGTGTGTCGGCACGCGTTATAAAGAGTGGGATAGAATGCGGTAGTTTTGCGTGTGAGTCGGCAACAGCAGGTTTAGTTTCGGAATATTGTTTGATCGTCGGATTACGCCGCTGTGCGGCTAATCCGACCTACGCTGGATCACCCCACACTGAACCCGAGCCCCACCCGTAGGTCGGATTAGCGCCAGCGTAATCCGACAATGCATTATGATTCAGTAGAATCAGCCTTAGACGTGTAGGTCGGATTAGCGCAGCGTAACCCGACGCTCTCCATCCAAAACTCAGGAATAATCAGGTTCATGCAAACCTCGCTCTTCGGCGATAACGCCCCTTCCAAGACGAAAACGTCCGCGCGGACTGTAGAGCCGGCTGCGCCTGACCCTGAACTGACGGAGCTGGCCGCAGGACTGCCGGCGCACCTGCGGCTGGGTACCTCTTCCTGGAATTATCCGGGTTGGGCGGGAATGGTCTGGGACGGAAAATATCCCGAAGCCAGCCTGTCTCGCCACGGTCTGACAGCCTATTCGCGGCATCCTCTCTTCCGCACCGTAAGCATCGACCGCTCCTTCTATCGCCCGTTGAACCTTGCACAATACGCCGAATATGCGGCGCAGGTACCGCCGGATTTCCGGTTTGTGGTCAAAGCGCCAAGTCTGATTACCGATGCGCTGGTACGGGATGAATCCGGGCGCGGCATGCGCCCGAACCTGCACTTCCTTGATGCAGCCCAGGCAGTGCAGCTGTTTGTCGAGCCCGCACTGGAAGGACTCGGTCATCGGCTGGGTGCGCTGGTATTCCAGATCAGCCCGCTGCCCGCCCATTGGCTGGTCCGCATGCCGGAACTGATCCAGAGGCTGCACCGCCTGCTCCAGGCCATCCCGGACTTACGCAAGACGGCGCCCGATGGGGTGGTTGCAGTGGAAGTGCGGGACCCACACTGGCTGACTCCAGCGTTCGTCGAGGCGCTGAAGGATACCGGCGCGACTTACTGTATGGGCCTGCACGCCAAGATGCCACGTATTACCGAGCAGCTGCCGATCCTGCGTGCGCTGTGGCCGGGACCGCTGGTGTGCCGTTGGAACCTGAACCCGCTGCACGGAGCCTATGGGTACGAGGATGCGCGGGATCTCTATGCGCCCTTCGATCGAATGGTTGACCCCGACCCGGAAACGCGGGAGGCCTTGGCCAAGGTCATTAAAGGCACTGCCGAAGCAGGCCATAGTGTCTACGTCACCCTCAGCAACAAAGCCGAAGGCTCCGCCCCATTGTCGGTTATTGAATTGGCTAAAGTTCTGCAGGCCGCTGGGTGAGATTGTGGAGCGTAATGCACGACTGGCGGTCGTGGGAATGAGATGTCGGACTTCTTCCATGGGGCGATGGATTTGTCGGATTACGCCTTTGGCTAATCCGACCTACATAGGCTGTGCGGCTAAACCGACTACGTAAATTACCCATCACTGAACACAAACCCCACCCGTAGGTCGGATTAGCCGCAGGCGTAATCCGACAACACCCCACCCCAAAAGAATGCGAACTGAGATCGCATAACCGTAGGTCGGATTAGCGCAGCGTAATCCGACAACCCAGCCCAGCCCCAAAAGAAACACGAGACGAGAATGTAGACAGGATTAGCCGCAGGCGTAATCCGACACTCCGCCCCGCTCACCCCATCCTTTGGTTTCGCGTTTCACACAGCAACGAAATGCGGTCTGGAGGATGCCGAAGATCGGGCCGGGGCAATGGGGCAAGGAGCGGCCGTCTATGCTTGCTACCGGTATCAATTCGGCGCCGGTGCCGGTGAGGAAACATTCATCGGCCACGTACAGATCATAAGGCGCCAGGGGTGTCTCCCGGTGGGGGATATGTAATTCAGCAGCCGCCTCCAGCACCACCTGCCGGGTGATGCCGTCCAGGGCACCCTCCGTCACCGGGGGCGTCAGCAGTTCGCCGCCCCGCACGATGAAGATATTATCCGCGCTGCCTTCCGCTACCCGACCGGCACCGTTGAGCAGGATGGCTTCGTCGGCACCCGCGTGGCTGGCTTCCATACGGGCCAGGATATGATTGAGGTAATTCAGACTCTTGATCCGCGGGTCCAGCCCGTCAGCGCCCAGTCGCCGGGTCGCAGCGATAATGACCTTGGCGCCCTCTTCCTGGGTTTTACTGCTGACCAGCCGAAGCCGGTCGGCAATGATGAACACCGACGGCGCCTGACAGCGGGTCGGGTCTAACCCCAGCGGACCAACGCCGCGGGTGACGACCAGACGCAGGTAACCGTCGGCGGCACCGGCGGCTCCGACGGTTTGTTCCACCGCGTCGGTCAGTTCGGCCAGCGTGTAGGGCAAGATCAGCGCTATGGCTCGGGCTGACAACGCCAGTCGCTCCAGATGCGCCTCCAGACGAAACGCCCGCCCGTTGTAAAAACGGATGCCTTCAAAGACCCCGTCGCCGTATAACAACCCGTGATCAAACACCGATACCATCGCCTCCTGGGGGGCGACCAATCTGCCATTTAACCAACATGCAGCCGGATGAACTGACTCAACCATGGAATTCTCCTGTGAGAGTAATGCGGGCCTTGCCCGTAAGCTGTACGCGATCACCGTGCACGGCCAGTGTCAGCCAGCCGGTACGTGCTGAAACCTGCCTGGCCTGCAGCCGGTGTTTATCCAGTTGCCGGCCCCAGTAGACCGCCAGCAGACAATGAGCTGCTCCGGTCACCGGGTCTTCGTTAATGCCCACTCGCGGGGCGAAAAAGCGGGATACCAGATCAACGCCAGGTTCATCGCCTGGGGCCGTGGCGATCACGCCCCGTGGCGGCAGGCTGGCGAGCAGACGGAAGTCCGGTTGCAGGCGGCGCACCTGTTCGGCGGAATTAAATACCGCCACCCAGTCCTCGCGGCCCTGCCCCAGCCAGTCGGGCTGAGCGCCCAATGCTTCAACAAGCACAGGAGGAACTGCCGCCATCACTGCCGGTGGGTCAGCAGGAAAGTCCAGGGTGATGCCGCTCGTCTGCCGGCTCGCGCCCAGCAGGCCGCTGCGGGTATGGAAATCAATGAGCGCCTCTGTTTCCCGGCCGCTCTCCCAGAGCACATGAGCCGCAGCCAGGGTCGCATGTCCGCAGAGATTGACTTCGGTCGTCGGGGTAAACCAGCGCAGAATCCAGCCACCCTTGCCCAGGCGAGGCACACGGCTGATAAAAGCGGTTTCCGAGAGATTCATCTCCGCCGCCACCTGCTGCATCCACTCGGCAGACTTTTCCTGTTGCAATACACAGACCGCCGCAGGGTTGCCGGTGAAGGGCCCATTGGCAAAGGCATCGACGATATAAATCGGTTGACTCATGGCAATCTCTCAAGGGGTTGAATTGCCACTCTAGGCCGTCACCCTGGAGGGTTACAGTTTCAGAAAAATAAAAATTGATCCGGTACAGATGCGCTATTCTTTCATCTGTACTGGTCACAATGACTCCTTCTGTACCTATTGTCTGCGACGCTTAACCAACAGAATCGCCCGCTATGGAAACGCTCTACCAACAACTGGCGGAAGACCTCCGCACCTCCATCCGTCAGGGCAGTTTTCAGCCGGGCGACCGGCTGCCCGGCGTAAGGCAGTTGAGCCGCCAGCGCAACCTCAGCATCGCCACGGTAATTGCCGCTTATCGACTGCTGGAGGATCAGGGTGTACTGGAAAGCCGTCAGCGTTCCGGCTTTTACGTACGCGCGCAGCTCAGCAACCGGATTCCCCAGCCCCGCCCGCTGACCGACACACCTCACCCGGCGCCAGTGACCGGCCAGGAAATGGTGGTACAGCTGATCCGAGCGGCCAGTAACCCGTCTGTCGTGCAGCTGGGTGCAGCTGTACCCGCGCCGGAGTTTCTACCGACCCGTGCCATTGAGCGGGCACTGATCCGTTCTGCCCGCCAGCATCGGGTGCGCTCCGCCAATTACGAATTTTCTCCCGGCTCCCCGGAGCTGCGCCGACAGCTGGCGCGGCGGATGGCGGAAGCGGGATGCGCCGTTAATCCGGATAATCTGGTCATTACCAACGGCACACAGGAGGCCCTGAGTATCGCGTTGCGGGCGGTAACCCGGCCCGGCGATGTGGTGGCGATCGAATCACCGGCGTTTTATGGACTCCTGCAGGTACTGGAATCCCTGGGGCTGGAGGCACTGGAAATTCCCACCCACCCCCTGACCGGTATTTCCATTGAAGCGCTGGAGCTGGCCATCAGTCGCTGGCCGGTGAAAGCCTGCGTGGTGGTACCCAACTTCAGTAATCCCCTCGGTGCCAGCATGCCGCTGGAGCATAAAAAGCGGCTGGTGAGATTGCTGGATCGCCAACAGATTGTACTGATTGAGGACGACATCTATGGCGACCTGGCATTTTCCGGCCAGCGTCCTCCGCTGTGTATGGGGATGACCAACAGTGGCAATGTGATTCTGTGCAGTTCTGTCTCCAAAACCCTGTCGCCCGGCCTGCGGGTCGGCTGGATTGCGCCGGGACGCTTTCAGCAACGGGTGGAATATATGAAGTACGTGCTCAACCTCGCCACCCCCACCATCCCCCAACTGGCGGTGGCGGATTTGCTGGAGAGCGGCGTCTATGAAAGACACCTGCGCAAGGTGCGCGGCGAATATGCCCAGGCTGTAGCACGCATGACGCAGGCGGTGTCGGACTACTTTCCCGAAGGCACTCGCGTCACCCGCCCCCAAGGTGGGTTTGTGATCTGGCTGGAGCTGCCCGACTCGGTGGACAGCTTTGACCTTGCCCGCCGTGCACTGGCCCAGGGCATCAGCATCGCGCCGGGCCCGATTTTTTCTCCGAGCCAGAAGTACCGCAACTTCGTGCGGCTTTCCTGTGCCTGTGTATGGAATACGCGGGTTGAAAAGGCAGTGATCAAGCTCGGTTCGTTGGTTGCCGAGTGACTGCAGAAATGTTGAATTATGCGCAACATCACACTACCGCTGTCGTGAACCTGGGCTACACTTGGATCAACATCTTAGTTGTGGATTATGAATGGCCGCTGTAACCGCTCCCCACTCCGTACCCAGGCTGTACCGCTTGCTGATGATCTCTACGCTGGCAGCCGTTATTGCCCTGCTCGCCTATTTTGTTCTGCCGGAACGGAAAGTCCGTATCTATCCCGAGCAGATATCTGGCTATCACCTGTTTTTCGATGGGCAACATACCGGCCACACCCAGGCGGAGTGGATCGACGAGCGAGGCTTCAGTTTTCGCTGTATCGCCAGCGATACGCCGAGCGACCAGGTTTATTGCGGCCTGACCCTGAGTATTGGCGAAGCCTTGAGCGAGGCAGGGTTTGCCAGCTATGAGCACATGGAAGTCAAATTAAACTACCAGGGCAGTAATGAGCGGCTGCGTATCCGTCTGCACAACTTTGATGCGGGCAGCGTGCGCAACAGTTACCGGGATACCTTGCGCGGCCTGGATGTCAGCTTCCGCGCGCAGGAAACCCGCGCACCCGTCTCCATCACAACCAAGGGCTGGGCACTGGCTCAGAGCAGCTCCAGCGACACCCAGGTAATGGATATCAGTCTTGATCTGGTTGCGCCTATCTCTGCCGGGAATCACGAGCTGGAGCTGGAGTACATTGAGTTCTACGGAGAATTGCTCCCCGCCAGTCAGTGGTATCTCGGCGTGGCGCTGTTATGGCTGCTCGGTAATCTGCTGATGATCTCCCGCCACTCTCTGACGCAGGAACAACGCATTCGCAATGACTCCCGCCGCCTTGCCACCCTCGCGACCTACTCGGGCGGGCTGGAGGAGGAATCGCAGAAATACAAAACCCTGTCGAGCATCGATCCTTTGACCAGCACGCTCAACCGCAACGGGTTTGGCGATGAACTCAATAAGGTGGCGGTGGATGGTGCACTGCCGGCAGATACCGCTCTCATCATCATTGATATTGATCACTTCAAACGTATCAACGACCGGCACGGCCACGATGCAGGAGACTATGTCCTGCAGCAGGTGGCCGCCGCGCTGCATACAAATATCCGCAGCAGCGACAGCCTCGCCCGCTGGGGCGGAGAAGAATTTTTGCTGCTGTGCGTGAATACGACGACGCAGCAGGCCGTGTTAATCGCTGAGAAACTGCGCACGGCCATTGAGTCGCTGACGCTTGAGTACCGGGAGAAACCTGTTCCCCTGACCGTGAGCCTCGGAATCAGTATCGCTGGTGAGGGTGAGAGTTTTGATGAGTTGTTCATGCGCAGCGACCGGGCCTTGTATAAGGCCAAGCACCTGGGGCGGAATTGTGTGGTGCTGGATGAAGAGCGGGAGAATCAGGGTTAGATTTGGGTTGGGTAGAGTCGGATTACACCTTCGGCTAATCCGACCTACGGGTTAGACATGATTGGTAACCGGCCTCGGGGGTGTCGGATTACGAGGCAGGGCCTTTAATCCGACCTACGGGCTAGAGGATCAGCATGAGCAGGAATGGGAGAGTGACGAAGGCCAGCAGGGTTGAGATCACGACCATGGCCGCGATTTCCTGGGGGTTGCGGTCGTAGCGCAGTGCCAGCAGGTAATTGAAGACAGCTACCGGCATGGCCGATTGCAGCAGGACCACGCTGCGCGACACATCCTCCACACCCAAAATCCAGCAACTCAACCAGCCCAGACCAAGCCCGCCGAAGATCCGCGCGACACTGAAACCAAAGCTGCGCCTCCAGGTACCGATCCTGAGGGTGGCAAGGGAGACACCAAGGGTAATGGTCATCAGCGGGATAGCAAAACCGCCAATCAGCGTGACGGTATTGTCGATCCAGCGGGGCAGATGAGTCCCGGTCACCAGCATTGCCAGGGCGATAATCATGGAGTGAATCACCGGCTGGCGCGCCATATCCTTGAAACGATCTCCCCACCCGCCTTCCGATACCAGCAGCAGTCCCACCGTAAAGGTAGCGATCATCATCACCATGAAGGAACCCAGAGCCAAGGCCAGGCCCAGCTGACCGAAGGCAAACAGGCACAGAGGTAAACCCATATTGCCGTTGTTGGGAAAGATCAGCGGCGGCAGATAAGTGGGGATATCGAGCTTCAGGCTGCGCAACAGCAACCACCCGAGCCCCCCCATGGCCGTCATCGCGACAGCAGTGGCGAGCATCACCTCGCCCATAACCGACGCATCCACCTCGACTTTACTCATGGCCGAAATCGTCAGGCACGGCGTACCCACGTACATCACGATGCGAGACACAAAGTCTGCCGGATAATCCGTACCGGAACGGCCCCAGATAAAACCGATGAGCACGCTGATAACGATGGGGGCCAGAATCGCGACGAGTTCGCTGAGCATAAATCGACCTTGCAACAACCGGAGAAAAGAGTTGCGCATATTAGCAGGCAAACCGGGGTGAGGTTTTATTGTATGTACCGCTGCTCAGGTGCGATCAACGCATCCCATTGTCACCGTTTCAGTTTGTCATCAAAGCTTCGTCATTCTGTCGCAGAACTGCCACAAACAAGACGTTTAATTCCGCTGGCTACACCATTCCAACCACCGTCAGCCGGAGCCAAGGTCTCATGACAGAAAAACACCAATCCCTTGTGATCGACAACAGTGGTGAAGAACCACTCTCCAATTTTTCCGATAACGCGACCTTCGCCGCCATTCTGGATGCGCGTCAGCAACGCCGGTCGTTCCTGAAGGGTGGCGTGGGCGCGGCCCTTGCCACCTTCATGGGGATAGGGCTGGCAGGCTGTGGCAGTGATGACGATGATGATGCCGGTTCCTCCTCATCGTCGTCCTCCAGCACCGCCAGCAGTTCGAGCAGCTCATCCTCATCAACCGCGCCATTGCTGGGCTTTGCCGCCATTGCCGCTGCACGCCCCGACACCATCCTGGTGCCTGCTGGTTATACCGCTACCCCCTTTGTGCCTTGGGGTACACCCTTGACAGGCAGCCTGCCTCCATTCCGCGACGATGCCACCAATTCCGGCGCCGATCAGGAGCAGCAGGTGGGTGCGCATCATGACGGCATCTTCTTTCTGCCCATGGACGCCCGCACCACCGGCACTAACTCCAGCGAAGGGCTGCTGGTGATGAACCATGAGTATCTGGACCCCACGCTGTTTCATCCCAATGGAGCAACCACAGTGGACGGCAGACGTCCCACCGATGAAGTCCGGAAAGAGATTGCCGGCCACGGCGTCAGCGTGATTCATATCCGCAAGACCAATAACGAGTGGGCAGTCGTGGAAGGCAGTGTCTTCAATCGACGCATCACCGGGGCAACGCCCATGGCCATCCGCGGCCCGGCAATGGGCTCGCCCAAGATGGCCACCAGATACAGTCCGGACGGGACGGCAACCCGTGGCACCCTGAACAACTGCGGCAGTGGCCTTACGCCTTGGCACACCTACCTGACAGCGGAGGAAAACTGGGCGGGTTACTTCGTCAATCGGGACGCAGACCGTCCGCGGGAACACACCCGCTATGGTGTGCCCTCCAGCCAGGGTCGCTACGCCTGGGAAACCGCCGAATCCGGTGAAGACCTTTATACCCGCTTCGACGCCAGCGTCCGGGGCGCCTCGGCGGCGGACGATTATCGCAATGAACCCAACACCTTCGGCTGGATGGTGGAGATAGATCCCTTCGATCCTGAAAGTACGCCACAGAAGCGCACAGCGCTGGGGCGGTTTGGTCACGAAGGTGTGGTCTTCGCACCAGCGGAAGAAGGTAAACCTGTGGTCTGCTATTCCGGCGATGACGCCACCAATGAGTACATCTACAAGTACGTATCGGCCGAAAACTATTACGCCGCCGTAGCCGGCGGTTATCTCCTGAACAACGGCACCCTGTACGTGGCCCGCTTCAACGATGACGGCACGGGCGAATGGCTGCCGCTGGACATCAACGATTCCACCTTTATCGCCAAAGCAGCTGAAGCCGGTGTGACCTTTGCCGATCAGGCCGATGTGCTGATCAATACCCGCCTCGCGGCAGATGTGCTGGGTGCAACCAAGATGGACCGCCCGGAATGGGGAACCGTCCACCCCACCACCGGCGAGGTTTACTTTACCCTCACCAATAACTCCGGCCGCACGGTCGCAGATGCCGCCAATCCGCGCGCTAACAACACCACCGGCCATATCATCCGCTGGCGTGAAAACCCTGATGGCCGTCGGTTTGAGTGGGATATTTTCCTGCTGGGCGGCGACGTGGGAACCACCACTGGCGACGTCACCCTGACGGCCGACAACCACTTCGCCAGTCCCGATGGCCTGTGGATGGATTCCCGGGGTGTGCTGTGGATTCAAACGGACATGAGTGGTTCGCAGCAGGGCGAAGGTCCGTTCGGCAATAATCAAATGCTTGCCGCCGACCCGGTGACCAAGGAAGTCAAACGCTTCCTGGTGGGCCCCATGGACGCCGAGGTGACTGGCGTCCACGCTACGCCAGACCTGAAGACGATGTTCGTCAATATCCAGCACCCCGGCGACCGCTCCAGCGTCGACAACTTCACCAGCCACTGGCCCAGTGGCGGAACGTCACGTCCGCGCTCCGCTACAGTCATCGTCACTAAAGATGACGGCGGTATTATCGGAAGCTGATTTCTCGCTGCCAGGGATGGCGCTCTTCCAGCAAATACTCAAATGAAAAACCTCGGCGACAGGATGCCGATCTGGCTGCTCTATCTGATTCCTGCAGCTTTTTTTCGCCCGCTGCATGCCGGTTATTCCCGGAATTAGTGTTTTTCAGTAATAAACAGAAAATTTGCTATATGTAAAAGGTCTACTAAAGTGCGTGAGGTGCGAAGTGGCGGAAAGCTCGATACGGCGCGGCTCTCGGCAATTACCCACACTTTATCCACAGACAACTCCCAGTTTTCTCAGCTTGCATTAAGCCCCAAACCGCATTATCTTGTAGCGCATCCGTGAAACACCCCTATATATAGGGTCTACCTGTGGCGCAGTCACCCCGACGCCCACATTGATTCACAACAATCCATTGCGTGTAAACCGGTCCCTCCTTTTAGTTTCTGGATCAGGTGCACGCAATTTTTTAAGTTTATGAATCGCTTAGCGCCCACAACTTCACGCACTACTTGAACATTGTGCAAGGGCGGCTCAACAGGATGTCGGAAGAATGCGACCAGCATGTGGGTTGTTCGCACTCAAGGCACAACCCGGCGCTACTCAAGCGCACTACAACTAAATAACTGTTGATTCCGACGCTGTCGCAGCGTCAGCGTTACCCATTTTTTACACACATACGACTTAACACTTTCACTCCCTCTACGGAGTCAGGCGGAGCCACTTATGCACACAGAAACTGACATTACCCCGGCCACCGGCAACAAACCTCAGATGGAACATCACGACACCACCCTCTCGGCGACTGCGCCGGGCCAGCTGCGGGTTATCAAGCGCAACGGGACCGTGGTGCCTTTCGATGCCAGTAAGATTGCCGTGGCCATGACCAAAGCCTTTCTTGCCGTTGAAGGCGGCACTGCTGCTGCGTCCAGCCGTGTCCATGAGACCGTTGATAACCTCACCAAGCAGATCACTGCTACCTTCAAGCGCCGTATGCCCTCCGGCGGCACCATCCACATTGAGGAGATTCAGGACCAGGTGGAGCTGGTGCTGATGCGCTCCGGTGAGCAGAAGATTGCCCGCGACTACGTCCTCTACCGCGAAGAGCACGCCCGCCTGCGCGCTCAGAAGCGCGTCCAGGAGACAGCAGCAGATCCGGATTACCCCAGCATCAATGTGGTGTTGAAAGATGGCAGCCGCGTACCGCTGGACATCGCCCGTATGCGCACCATCGTGAGTGAAGCCTGTGCCGGCCTGACGGGTGTTGAAGAAAAAGCCATCCTCGACGAAGCCATGCGCAACCTCTACGACGGCGTGGATGAAAAAGACGTTAACACCTCGCTGGTAATCACCGCCCGTACGCTGGTGGAAAAAGAACCCAACTACACCTACGCCACTGCCCGCCTGCTGCTGGACAAACTGCGTGCAGAAGCCCTGGGCTTCCTCGGCGTGGCTGAATCCGCCACTCAGTCCGACATGGAGCTGTACTACGCCCGTGCGCTGCCGATCTACATCCAGAAAGGTGTAGAGCTGGAGCTGCTGTCGCCGGAGCTGCTGAATTTTGATCTGGATGTACTGGGCAAAGCCCTGATCGCTGACCGCGACCTGAAATTTACCTATCTCGGCCTGCAGACCCTGTACGACCGCTACTTTATCCACAGCAATGACGTGCGCATTGAACTGCCACAGATATTCTTCATGCGTGTGGCCATGGGCCTGGCGATTCAGGAAGACAACCGCGAAGAACGCGCTATTGAGTTCTATCGCCTGCTCTCCTCGTTTGACTACATGAGTTCTACCCCGACACTGTTTAACTCAGGTACCCTGCGTTCACAGCTGTCCTCCTGCTACCTGACCACTATCCCCGACGACCTGCACGGTATCTACGGCGCTATCCAGGATAACGCCATGCTCAGTAAATTTGCGGGCGGCCTGGGTAATGACTGGACACCGGTGCGCGCGCTGGGCGCCTACATTAAAGGCACCAACGGCAAGTCTCAGGGGGTTGTACCCTTCCTGAAAGTTGCCAACGACACCGCCGTGGCCGTTAACCAGGGTGGCAAGCGTAAAGGAGCTGTGTGTGCCTATCTGGAAACCTGGCACCTGGATATTGAAGAATTCCTTGAGCTGCGCAAGAACACCGGTGACGACCGTCGTCGCACCCACGATATGAACACCGCGAACTGGATTCCTGACCTGTTCATGAAGCGCGTATTCGATGATCAATCCTGGACCCTCTTCTCGCCCAACGACGTGCCCGACCTGCACGACCTTTACGGCAAAGCGTTTGAAGAGCGTTACGAGCATTACGAACAGCTCGCCGCTGAAGGCAAGATCAGAGTCCACAAGGTAGTACGTGCCCTGGACCTGTGGCGCAAGATGCTGGGTATGCTGTTTGAAACCGGCCACCCCTGGATGACTTTTAAAGACCCGTGCAACCTGCGCAGCCCGCAGCAACACGCCGGTGTGGTCCACTCGTCCAACCTGTGTACCGAGATTACGCTCAACACCAAGGCCAACGAAGAAATTGCCGTCTGTAACCTGGGCTCCGTGAACCTGGCGCAGCACATCGTTGACGGCAAACTCGATCAGGCCAAGCTGGAGAGCACCGTGAAGACGGCGATCCGTATGCTCGACAACGTGATCGACATTAACTACTACGCCGTGGAAACTTCCAGAGCCTCTAACCTGCGCCATCGTCCGATCGGTCTGGGACTGATGGGCTTCCAGGATGCGCTTTACCTGCAACGCATCGCTTACGGCTCTGAAGAGGCGGTGAGCTTCGCCGATACCTCCATGGAGGCCATCAGCTACTACGCGATCAAGGCATCCTGTGAACTGGCTCAGGAGCGCGGCAAGTACTCAACCTTTGATGGCTCACTGTGGAGCAAAGGCATCCTGCCGATTGACTCGATCGATCTGCTGGTAGAAAACCGTGGCGAAAAATACATCAAGGTCGACCGCAGCCAGACCTTTGACTGGGACACGCTCCGCGAAGCCGTGAAGACCAAGGGTATGCGTAACTCCAACGTGATGGCGATTGCGCCGACGGCGACCATCTCCAACATCACCGGCGTTACCCAGTCCATCGAGCCGACCTACCAGAACCTGTACGTGAAATCGAACCTGTCCGGTGAGTTCACGGTGGTCAACCCGCACCTGGTACACGACCTGAAAGCGCGTGGCCTGTGGGACAGCGTGATGGTCAACGACCTTAAATACTACGAAGGCTCTGTGCAGCGCATCGACCGTATCCCGGCCGATCTGAAAGCCATCTACGCAACCGCATTTGAAGTGGAACCGCGCTGGATCGTGGAAGCAGCCAGCCGTCGTCAGAAATGGATCGACCAGGCCCAGAGCCTTAACCTGTATATCGCCGGCGCCAACGGTAAGAAGCTGGATATCACCTACCGCATGGCCTGGTACAGCGGCTTGAAGACCACTTACTACCTCCGTGCTCTGGCCGCGACCACCACCGAGAAGTCCACTATCAACACCGGCTCGCTCAACGCGGTCTCCGCAGGCGGCAGCAGCAATGGCGTCAGCGCCGCACCTGCACCCGCCAAGGAAGACAGCAGCTTCACCGAAGCCGCTCCGGTACCCAAGGCCTGCTCCATCGACAACCCCGACTGCGAAGCATGCCAATAAACCCGATCCGGCCCCGGCCGGATCAACCACACACTACCCTAGGTCGGATTAGCCGCCCAGCGGCCTAATCCGACAACCCAAACCGAATTGCGCCTTGGCGCGATTCAACCGTACCGTAGGTCGAATTAGCCGCGCAGCGGCGTAATCCGACAATAAAAAGCCGAACCCACACCGATTCGGCAAGAAACACACGCAACCAGGCTTCGCCCTGGCGACTTAAACCATTAACTGAAAGGACCAAACTTATGCTGAGTTGGGACGATTTCAATACAGAAGAAACCTCCAAAGCAAAACCGGCCCCCGCCTACCGCGAACCTCAGGCACCTGCACGCCCTGCTGAAACAGAACCGCAGGCCGCTGCATCCGCCGGCAAAGCCAACGAAAAAATCAGCCCCGAATTAGCAAAAGCCCGCGCTGCCCTCGCCGAGCTGGACCCCACGCCCGGCCTGGAAGAACTGGAGATGGGCGCTGCCCGTATCCAGGTAGACGACAAGCAGATGATCAACTGCCGCGCCGACCTCAACCAGCTCGTCCCCTTCAAATACGACTGGGCCTGGCAGAAATACCTGGATGGCTGTGCTAACCACTGGATGCCGCAGGAAGTCAACATGACTGCCGACATCGCCCTGTGGAAGAGCAAAGACGGCCTCACCGAAGACGAACGCCGCATCGTCATGCGCAGCCTCGGCTATTTCTCCACTGCTGACTCACTTGTGGCCAACAACCTTGCACTGGCGATCTACCGATTGATCACCAACCCGGAGTGTCGCCAGTACATCCTGCGTCAGGCCTTTGAAGAAGCCATCCACACCCATGCCTACCAATACTGCATCGAATCACTGGGCATGGACGAAGGCGAAGTCTTCAACATGTATCGCGAACTGCCCAGCGTAGCCAACAAGGCAGCCTGGAGCCTCAAGCACACCCAAAGCCTGGGCAACCCCACCTTCCGCACCGGCACCCCGGAAACCGACCAGGAACTGTTGCGCAACCTCGTGGCTTTCTACGTAGTCACCGAAGGTATCTTCTTCTACTGCGGATTTACCCAAATCCTCAGCATGGGCCGCCGCAACAAAATGACCGGTGTGGCCGAGCAGTTCCAGTACATCCTGCGCGACGAATCCATGCACCTGAACTTTGGTATCGACGTGATCAACCAGATCAAGCTGGAAAACCCGCACCTGTGGACACAAGAGTTCCAGCAGGAAGTTATCCAGATGATCCTGCAAGGTACCGAACTCGAAATCGCCTACGCCCGCGACTCCATGCCCCGCGGCGTCCTCGGCATGAATGCCGCCATGATGGAAGAATACCTCCACTTCATCGCCAACCGCCGCTGCGCGCAACTGGGTCTGAAAGAACAATACCCAGGTGCACAGAATCCATTCCCGTGGATGAGCGAGATTATGGATTTGCGGAAGGAGAAGAATTTCTTTGAGACGCGAGTGATTGAGTATCAGACTGGTGGGGCATTGAGCTGGGATTGATTATTCACAATTCATTAAACATTTAAAAAACTTTGTAAGGGATTGGCCGAAACCGTTATCGAGCAAGTCATGTTTATGACGAAACTTGGTAACGGTTTTTATTTGAAAAGAAAAGCAAAAAATCTAAAAATACCAAGACGCCCCTAGCACTTGGAACAAGTTCCTTAAATCCCAACCCAACCACCCGTAAAATATTTCAGCTCAGCCTGCTTCAACTTTTTACATTCTTTTCCATCGATCATCACAGACCCTTGATCATTTAACAGCATCACCTGGTCACGGGTTTTTGAGGCGAAGAAGGCTTCGGGGTTGGTGATGGTGGCAGGGTTCAGGTTTACTCGCTGGGGTTTATTAAATCCATCCCAGAAATAGAGCGCTGAATTATTACGGGAGTCGTAAGAGCCGGCGGCGATGATATATTTGCCCCGCCACAGGATGATGTCGCGAATGCCGCGGCCATCGAGATCTAACAACACTGGCGGGCCGAGTTCAGCGGTGTATCCATGAATCACTTGTTGGGGGTTCAACAGCGGGACCATTAACGCCTGCTCCTGCGGAAGTGGATTTCTGAAACCGATCCACAGTCCGCCTTCAAGCCGCTCGCTGAGCCCTTCAATATTTAATCCGCCGAATTCTTTTGGCGCCAGCTCGGCAGCGGCGGCGAGATTGAAGTCTTTAAGATCCGGGTGGTTAATCAAATCGGTCAGTAACTGGTCATAGGCTTCCCCGATAACTTCCATGGGAATCTCTTCTGTGCCAAGGGTGGTGGCGAAGAATCGCAACCGCTCTTCTTTGATCTTTCCCGAACTGTTGCGTCCGTGAGAGGTAATCCAATAAGCCTGCCCCTGGTAAACAGCCGCCCCTTCAAGATCCAGCTCGGGAGGAGCTTTCGCTTTCTTTGCCGCTTTCGCCTGATTCTTTCGCGGCGGCGCTTCTATCCCGAGCCGGGCTGAAAGATCAAAACTTGCCAGAGGCTCGCCGCCGGTATCCACGTTATAAATACGCAAGACATTATCTTCATCGTCAGCAACCGCAAACAGCTGGTCCGACAGAGTAACGGCGGCTGAGGCGTCACACATGCCGTAAAAGCGCTGCGTTGCACTCTCGTACTTGGGAGTGGCCTCGTAGCAGCCTCCCAGAAAGAAGCATAGGCATAGGAAAGTACGTGCTGAGGTTGACTGGGTCATCGTCATGGATAGGCATTCCTGGCTGAATCAGCCTTGATACTAGCGATTGTTGCTTAATTTAAACTTAATTTCGGGCGCCGGTGCTTAATGCCGGCGTTGGTCGCTCCCGTCAATCAGCCCCATTGTCAGGACCACGCCTGACCTGATTGGCGAAATTAATGACGAAGATATTCAATTTTTGCGGGGATGTCTTACAATCCGATAAACCGCCGTTCGGTGTTCAGCTGATGCAGTGACGCCCGGTGCCTGAAGCAGGATTATTTACCCGCTTCAATCAATGACAATCATTGCAACTTAAAAATAACAGGATGACTATCATGAGTAAAAATCAGAAGATCGGTTGGGGCTTTATCGTATTTGGCCTTTTGATTATCCCCTTGTCCTACGCCCTGTTCAGCCGCGAGGCATTTACCATTTCTATCTGCGTCGGATTGATGGCCATGGTGTTTGGTGGCTTTCAGCTATTGATCAATAAACCTTACGTTCCCCAGACTGCCGGAGCGTCCAAGGGTCGCAAAGGGAACCGTCGTCGTTAACGGCGGCCCTTTATAAACCAATCCCCGTCAGAAGGACCACCCATGAAATTTCTCTGCCTTGCTTATGAAGATGAAGATATCTTTCATCAAATGCCCCACGACGAATGGTTGAAGCTGCGGGATGAAACCCTGGCTTATGTAGACGATCTTCGCCAGAGTGGCAAACTGATCATGACTGAGCCTCTGCAAAGCGCACGCAAGGCGAACACGGTGCAAATCCGCAGCGGCAAGGCGTCGGTTACTGATGGCCCCTTTGCCGAAACCAAAGAGCAGCTGGGTGGTTTTTTTCTGATTGATGTGAAAGATCAGGAAGAGGCTGTGCAGGTTGCCCTGAAATGGCCCTCGGCACGTTTAGGAAAAATTGAAGTGCGGCCGATCGAACCCGGACTCAGCACTGAAGCACGCTATTGATCAACGCCTGGGTTAAAACCAAACGAGCCCGGCAATCGGGCTCGTTTGATCACCATCTTATAAATCAGCGGCAAACTGTATCTCCTGCCCGGCCACCAGCCTATCGCTTTCAATCGTCAGTACGGGATTTTTTCCGCCCGCCGCAATCTCCAGCTCCAATGACTGCTCCGGCAGTAACCCCTTCAGCGACTGCCCTGCCCGCACGCCATTCACCGTCACATAGGCATCGTAATAAATGGGTGCAATACCACGATTTATTACCGTCACCCGCGAACCAGTCGAAGAGGCTTTGAACGCAGTGATGTGAAATTTATAGCCGTTCGCCATGCCAGCCTCTTTAATGCGCTGGACATTCTGATAGCGGGGCTGATCATTGCCGATCATATAGGTGATATTAAATTCCTCGCTCAGCTGCTCATAGGTTCTGCCATACATGCCTTCGGTGTTTAAAACATTGCGCTGATCATAATCGGAGTAGTAGCTAAGTTCTCCGCCGTGGGGCGAGTGTTGATAGCGCGTGGTATGGTTGAATACCCGCCACATGGAAGCGTTATAGGCTCCGTGACTACTGTGCATAAACGAATCATCGAAGTTACCGAAGCGCAGCGCCCGCAAACCGGCGTCTGTTGCGATGGGTGAGTGACTGCTGTCACCGGCGTCGATGGAGATGCTCCAATGCAACTCATCAAACACGTCTGCCAGATGTTGCAGAAACTGCTTCTGGTAAGCCTTGGATGGAAAATTTTCTCCCAATCTCACCTGCGGATCATAAATGTGGTACTCACCCCACAATCCAAAACCCACCTGCAGGAAGGCAATGCGCGGATCACTATCATAGCGAGCGGCAAAGGCCGTATAAAAATCCAGATGAGCCTGCTGAAGCTCCGGGTGAGACCAATCCGGAAAGTCAGTTTTCTTACCTTCGCTCTGTTCAGTGGTTTCATGGTAATCACTGTAAAACTTGATGTAATCCGGTACCGCTGTCTGCCGGTCTGGATAAACGTAATACCAGCGCAGAATAGCCTGTTTACCCCGCCCCCTCACCTGCTCCAGCAGATTTTCAAGGGGAGTCCAGTCATACAGCCCCGCACCGATCACAACATCACTGGGCCGCACGTAGGCATACTCAAGTTGAACGTAATCGTCTTCTGTCTTCAGTACCGTGCTGTTGTGTGAATCCGCCCACAATACGATACCGGTCATCGGCTGCACCTTTGTAATCCGGCTTTGCAGGGAGATATCCATCCAGGGATCAGCTGCCGAACTGTTTGCATTACTGGACGTATTCTGCGATGTACTGCTCGCCGCACCTGAGTTGTCCGCCGCGCTGGAAAATACTGACGATTGCGCAACGCTGGAGTTCACTGAGATGCTGGAAGAGAAACCCGACAGAGCACTTGAGGAAGAGCTGGAGGAAAAACCTGTGGAAGAATTTGGAGAAGAACCACCCGGTGAAGAACTCCCACCGCCACAGGCGACTAAGGATAAAACACATAAGATGCCGATAAATCGGTTGATCGGTGAATACATAGCAGCTCCTGCAGCGACCGGATTAACAGCAGCTAGTGTTTCAGATTAATGCATTGTCTGCCATGAACTCATCGACACAATATTCAACAACCTATCAACCAAGCTCCACCTGTCTCTGGAATTTTTACGCCTGGTTGACGTCAATAAATAATCCTCTTCAAACCACCGCGTATTCAAACCAATGCTTGCCAGCATACTAACGACCGATAAACCGATAAGAGGTTGGCCCGATGAAAGTGTTTGAACCCAGATACCTGCTGATAGGCGCGCTGCTGCTTTCCTGTACCAGCAGCGCCGAATCACCCGAGAGTCCTGTTATTACCGAATCGCTAGACAACATTGAGATTACTGAACAGCCTCGGAGCACTGTTAGTAATGAACGGACTGTCATTAATGAAGGGGCTGTCATTAAAGAATGGTCTGTCATTAAAGAATGGAAAGTGCCTTGGAAAAACTCGCTTCCGCGTGATCCCTGGGTAGAAAACGCAGGCACAATCTGGTTTGTCGGTCAGAAAGCGGATTATGTAGCAACCTTTAATCCTGCAGATGGTGAGTTCAAACGTTACGATCTTGACGCTGGTACTGGCCCCCATACAGTCATCGTGGACAAACGCGGTGCCTGGTACGCCGGGAACACAGCGAGCCACGTCGGCCTGCTCAATCCACAAACCGGAGCTGTTGAAAAATTTGTTCTTCCCGGCGATGGCCCGGGCGATGTGCATACAATGGATTTTACGAGCACGGGAGATATCTGGTTCACCGTGCAGGGTGGCAACCAGATCGGATTACTGAAAGGAGATAGCAAAAAAATTACGCTGCATGATGTACCCACAAAACACGCGCGTCCTTATGGTTTACTCGTAGACCGGAATGATAAACCCTGGGTTGCACTTTTCGGGACCAACAAACTGGCCACAGTTGAAGATAATCGTGTGGTGGAGATTACGCTGCCCCGTGCGGAAAACCGGCCTCGCCGGCTGGCGATCAGTCCTGATGGCATGGTGTGGTACGTTGATTATGCTGAGGGACATCTGGGCCGCTACAATCCGATGACCGGTTCGATTGATGAATGGCGCATGCCTGGTAAGGAGAAATCCCGCCCCTATGCGGTGGCAGCAGATAAGCGAGGCGTTATCTGGATTGTAGAAACGGGTCCGCAACCTAACCGCCTGGTAAGTTTTGATCCACAGACGCAATCCTTTGGTACACCGGTAGAGATACCAAGCGGAGGTGGTGCAGTCAGGAATATGATGTACGACGCAAAAGAGAATTCGCTCTGGTTTGGAACTGATACCGACACCATTGGTCGCGCTCGTTTACCGTCAGCTGATTAACTTTTCACACAGGTGGTACTCACAAGCGCAGCGAAAAATAAAGCTATAAAATTTACAACGGAATGTAAAAATTTTTGGCATCCAAGACAGAAAGACATGCAACTCTTCTTCAACCTTTATTTTAAAAGACGTTTTCCCGACATTTTGTTGCCATTGATGCCGAGCTCTACGGATATCAACACTGGCATGGGCAATGCAACAGTCTTCTCGACAAAAAATGTTTTAACTTTTCTTTTGCCTGAGGAGATTCAAAATGAAGAAGTTACCTTTAATTATGACCAGCATGCTGCTCGCTTCGTCTGCTTTCGTTGTTGCCCAGACGGGTACTCGTGACACCAGCAATCCCGGCGGCACCGGCACTTACACTGCCTCCAGCTCGGTCTCATCTGTTGACTACAGAAATCGCACCGACGGTACCTCTACCGGTTACGACCGCGACGGTACCACCGGAACTGAAAATCGTGGTCAAACCGGCAGCGGCACTGGCAATACCGGCCAGGGAACCGGAACGCGCTCCGGTACAGGCAGTGGCACTACTGGCGGCAGTGGTACTGGCCGCTGATTTTACCGGCTACCCGCATTGAATTAAGGGGCTTGCACAGAGCCCCTTTTTCGTTATCGTCACGCCCTCTCAAATTTCCTGTTTTTATTTTCCCAACCATGAACCTGATGCAATGTAAACCCTCAGATATACTCCCACGACAGACGGCACTGTTGTGCAATGATACAGATTAAGGACCGCTGACCACTTAAAGGAAAACCCGTGATAGAACAACATCCTTTTGTTTATTTTTTGCCACGGATAACGCACCGGCTGATCATCGGCAGTTTTCCATGTTTCAACGGGCTGGATTACGGCGAATGGTTCTACAGCGGCAGCGGACGTAATGAATTCTGGCGGTTGCTGAGCGATGTCTTCAGCATGCCCGCGAGTACACTGGCCGAAAAAAAAGCATTGTGCGAAGTTCACGGCATCGCGTTGACTGATGTGGCTTACCGTATAGAACGCCGGGCAAATAACTGTGCAGATGCGAATCTCAATATCCTCGAATTTAATCACGTCGGCATAAAGGCATGTCTGGCAGCGCAACCGCGCAAAGTTTACTTCACCAGCAGATTTGTCGAACGTCATTTTTTGAAACATTACCCGAGCATCCATTGCGAAAGCCAGGTACTCTTATCACCCTCTCCCGCCGCCAATCGTCATCTGGCGAGCCTCACCGAATATAAACAACTGCGTGCGGCAAACCGTATCGCCTCCCCTTATGAATTCCGTCGATTGAAATATCGCCAGGTTTTTGACCTATCGTCGGGCTAATGTCTGGCGGCAAGCTCATCAAACTGAACTTATGTCGCGATCCGCAAACCAAGCTCTTGCAGGTCAAGGAGGCCTAAGCCACTATATCCCCATCGTTTTTTTCGACCGCCACTGATGAGAATGTTATGAAGACGGCCAATAAATTTATCTCGCTGTTATTGCTCAGCCAGATGTGTACTTCCACCATGGCGGCACCCGCCACAGCGGAAATCACCCATTTATCAAACGAAGAATTTACGCTTTGCCTGACCCGCCTCGGTGAACGCGCCAAGGTAGAAGGAATTTCCGACGCCACAGTTACGCAAAGCCTGCTTAAAGCCAATTACAATCCCCGCGTAATTGAGCTGGATCGCCAGCAGCCGGAGTTCACCACCACCTTTGCTGACTACCTGAATCGTCGGGTCACTGATCAGCGCGTTGCGCAGGGACGCGAATTGCTCGCCCGGCATCGCGCGTTGTTTTCCCGCATCACCCAGGATTACGGTGTACCGCCCCACTATCTGGTAGCTTTCTGGGGTCTGGAAACCAACTACGGCAGCTACTTTGGCAAGATGTCGGTGGTGGATTCTCTGAGCACACTCGCCTGCGATGAACGTCGCAGTAATTATTTCGCCGGCGAACTTATGGCCGCCCTGCGCATTCTGGATGAGGGTGCGATTGCACCGGACAAGATGGAAGGTTCCTGGGCCGGTGCAATGGGACACACGCAATTCATGCCCTCTGCATTTTTGCGTCATGCGGTGGATTATGATGGCGATAAAAAACGTGATCTCTGGAACAGCACTCCAGATGCAATGGCCTCTGCTGCCAGATTTTTACAAAGCCTGGGCTGGCAACAGGCGGATCGCTGGGGCCGTGAAGTAAAACTGCCGGACAATTTCCCATACCTTGAAGCGGGACTTAATCAGCGTAAACCGCTGGCCGAGTGGCAGAAGCTGGGCGTGCGTCAGACCAACGGCGCCGCTTTGCCCACTGCGGACATGCAGGCGTCTCTGCTGGTCCCCGCTGGTCATCGCGGTCCAGCCTTTCTGGTTTATGACAATTTCAATGTGATCATGCGCTGGAATCGCTCTGAATATTACGCACTGGCCGTAGGCTATCTTGCCGATCGCATCGCCGGTACGGGTAAATTGATGCAGGCACCACCGGAAGACGCACCGCGCATGAACCGTGCGCAGGTCATGACCTTGCAGCAACAACTGAATGAGAAAGGTTTTGATGCAGGCACGCCGGATGGCATCCTTGGCCCGGGTACGCGCCGTGCGGTCAGCCAGTTTCAGCATCAGCAGGGAATGATCGCGGATGGGTTTGTCGATAAAAAAATTCTTGATGCTTTGGGTGTGGCTTTATAAAACAACAGCCCTCTTTGACTGCTAAAAACGAAAAAGCCGCAAGGAAAAAATCCCTGCGGCTTTTTTGTAACGGCCATCTTGTGCATGACCGTCATACAGACCGATCAGCAACTCAGTTAGCAACCCAAATTGTTACCCGGAGTGCCTCCCAGAATCTGGATGAAATTCTGGTACAGATTGATGCGGCTTTGTACCTGTCCAGGATGCCCGCCATTACATTCCAGTGATCCATTGATGGTGCGAATCGTCTCACCGAAACCATAACCACCGGTGATAGATGTGTGGGCTGGACGGTAACCTGAACCGCTCTGGGTCATCCAGAACCAGATGGCTGTGCCCCAGGCAACGGTCGGATCCTGTGCAACCAGATCTGGATTGCCCCACAGATTCAAACCGAGGGCCTGACCTGCCGCACAATAGTTGTAGTTCCAGCTCAACTGGATCGGGCCGCGACCGTGATACTGTTTTCCGGGAGCACAAACACCGCAAGGCGTTGCTGTACCGGAACAATATTCACCGCGGGCAATTTCGTTGATGTGAACCAGGCCACCGGTTTCGTGAGAGAAGTTTGCCAAAGCGGCTGCCGCTTCACGTTTTCTGACCTGGAGATCGCCGGTATTGGCAAACGCTGGGAAGTTGTTGGTTGCAGCAACCAGACCACTGTAGGTATAGAACGGATTACGGTTGGGGAACATCTGGTTGAACTGCGCTTCACTGACAATTGCCGCAAAGCCGCTGCCGCCATTACCCGATGAAGAGCTGGAGTTGTTGTTTCCACCCGGACAGGAAGCCACAGGTTCCCAGAACCAGGTACTGATGGTCGGGTCGTAACCGGGGTTGTCGTGTTCGGCAATGTAATAAGAACCGTTGTATATCACTACATTGCCTGCATAGTAATCGGTTCCCGCTGACCACTGCGGACATGAGCCGCCGTTATTACCGCCGTTACTGGAGGAGCTGGAGTTATTGTTTCCGCCCGGACAGGAGGCCACGGGCTCCCAGAACCAGGTGCTGATCAAGGGGTCGTAACCCGGGTTAGCATTCTTCGCGCGGAAGTAACCGTTGTTGTAACGCACCACGGCACCCACGTCATAAAAAGTACCTGCGCTCCAGTTGGGGCAGGAACCGCCGCCGTTATTATTGCCGGACGATGAGCTGGATGAACTGACCGGACCACCGGTGCTGCCACAGGAACCAAGACTGGTCCAGGCGTTATCCCAGGCCCAGCCTGCTCCCGGTGCATAAGGACCGCCGACACTGCACCAGCCCCCCACCGTACATTGATAAGCAATGCCGAGGTTCTGGACAATGCTGCCGTTACTGTAACTGGCACCGTCAGAGTACTGTGCCACCCCGGAACAGTTATACGCATAGGCGTGACCTGCAAACAGCAGGGTCGCCACTACCCCTAACGCTTTTCTTATATTCATCATCTTTGTGTCCTTCATAGGTCCCGTCTGCGCGGGAGATAAGTGGAATCAATGGGTCTCGCCTTACCTCTGGCGATTCATCGAAATCACAGCCATACGATTCACTCATCCTGAGTGAACAGCTCCGTGACGATTATTTTTCCACCGCGAGAGCAGTATCAGAAATAACAGCAGCCCGTTAGTACCGTACATCATGGCTGTGGAAGGGCTGACTTGCTGCTTGACCGAATACCATAAAAATCGCAACAAGCCGGTAACCCGCGTTACCGCAATCGACATTAACCCCGAAGGACAACGTTGTCAATTAAACAAATTCAAGATGGCGCATGATTCCATACTTCGTGCGTCCCACCTTTAGCGGCCATAAAGTGGGATGTCTCCGTAAAAATTTTTGCGTTATCCTGCCCCTCCCCTTTTGCTAAGGAACCGAGTCATGAAGAAGATCTTTACGTTGCTGCTTGCCAGCGGCCTCTGCTTCGGCGTGCAGGCCAATAATAATCACCCACTCATTGATGCCTATCCCGATGCAACCCTGCGTAAACAACTCACGTATGACTACGAGGTCTTCCACTTCCCCTCAACACCGGTCGATACGAACGATCACTTTGAAACCCTGGAAGCCACAGGAGATTTGTATCAGCACTTCTATGTGATCAAGGGTGTCTCAAGCCTCAAGGTTTATGAAAATTATGCTGCTGCCTTAAAAACGCTGGACTTCAAGGTCATCTTCTCCTGCGCTGGGGAAGACTGTGGCGGCGAGCGCAGAGCTAAAGCGCTGGGTAACCACCTCTCACCGGAGCAGGCGATCTACAACTATTACTACAAGCCCTACTACCTGCTCGCTGAGAAAGAGACGCCTAAAGGCAAGGTCATCGGTGCCTGGTATATTGGAGCTTATGAAGCCGATACCGCCGTGCAGCAGGTCATCCTGGAAAGTGAGCCGCTGGAAAACAACCTGATCAAGGTTGATGCGTCTTATCTGACCGCCCAAGCGCAAGCTACATCACCCACAGAGTCGGCCGACGCCAAAGAGCTGAGCAAAGATCACAAGCTCTTTGCGCGCTACCCCGGCGCAACCCTGCGTAAACACCAGAAAGTGGATTATGAATCGGTGAATATCCCCGCTGCTCCCGGCGCTCAGGATCAGACGCCCTTATCGCTGACCGGTGATCTCGCCCGGCACTTTTATGTCATAAAAGATACGTCTTCTCTGAAGATCTACGAGAACTACAAACAGGCCTTGAGCAGTGCCGGGTTTACCGTCCTGTCCAGCTGCGAGCTGAATGCCTGTGGCACAGATCGGGAGTCTCAACAGCTCGGCAATAAGTTGTCAGTCGAGGGGGCGGTTTATAACTACTATCGGAATCCGTACTACGTTGTAGCCAGAAAAACGCTGGAGGATCGCGAGGTTTACGTTGCTCTGTTTATTGGAGCCTATGAAAGTGAAGTGGCGGTACAGCAGGTCATCGTAGAGACCGAAGCTCTGGTGAATGATCTGATCAAGGTGGATGCGGACTCCCTGCAGCAACAGATCGACGCAACCGGTAAGGCGCTGATCTACGGGATTTATTTTGATACCGGGAAAGCGATGGTCAAACCGGAATCCAAAGAAACACTGGATGCGATCGCCACACTGTTGAAACGAAACTCAGCGTTATTGCTTTATGTAGTGGGCCATACCGACGATACCGGAACCCGGGAAAGCAACCTGACCTTATCTCAACAGCGATCAGCGGCGGTGGTTGAGACGCTTGTGAAGGACTATGGCATTGCCGCCAATCGGTTGCTGGCGCAAGGTGTCGGGCCCTATGCACCAGCAGCCTCCAATGACAATGAGACAGGACGGCAGAAGAACCGCCGGGTGGAACTGGTAAAACGGCTTCAGTAAAACTTCAGGGCGGGCTGGCAGGAGGCTAGCCCGTCTCATCCTCAGCATCAGGATCGGTTTCAGACAGCGGGGCTCGTATCGCCAGCACCTTGTCGATCCGCATACCGTCCATATCCACGATCTCCAGGGTCCAGGGTTCCAGCACCACCTTATCGGTCGTCACCGGCACCCGACCCAGCAGATACATAAATAAACCGTTCAGAGTTTCATATTCACGGGTGACCTCCCCCGGCAGTTCCGCCAGCCCCAGAGCGTCTTTCAGCTCGGGCGCGGACAGTAATCCATCGAGCAACAGCGAACCGTCGTCACGCTGGATCACCATCAGATCATCCCCGGAGGACGGATTGAACTCGCCGGTCAGAGCTTCTAACAGGTCCTGCAGGGTCACAATCCCTTTAAGATCGCCGTATTCATCAACCACAAAAACCATCTGGCTGTTGGTAGCCCGGAAGTGCTCCAGCAAGGCCATGCCGCTGAAGCTCTCGGGAATAAAGTGGCAGGGCTGCGCCAGGGCCTTGATATCGATGTCCTGCCCGGAGATGGCCTGGGCAAACAATTGTTTTGCATTAACCACTCCCAGCAATTCATCCATATGCCGGTGGCAGACCGGGAAGCGTGAGTGGGGCGACTCCATGATGCGCTGCAGGTTCTGCTCAAGCGAGAGGGCTGTATCCAGAAACACAATATCCGTACGCGGCACCATCATCGATGACACTGGCCGCTCATCCAGGCGAAATACATTGCGCAGAATAGCGTGTTCACTCTGCTCAATAACTCCGGAAGCCGAACCCTCCCGAAGAATCGCATGGATGTCTTCCTCAGTCACACTGGCGTCGCCGGTATCGCGAAAACCGAGGATACGCATCATCCCGTGAGTAGATACCGACAGCAGCACAACAAACGGGCGGGTAACCCTTGCCAGAAACAGCATTGGACGCGCGATCAGACAGGCGATTCGCTCGGCGCTGATCTGCCCTATCCGCTTGGGCACCAACTCACCCACGATGATCGAGAGATAGGTCACTACCACCACCACCAGAATCGTAGAGGTGATACTGCTGCTTTTTACGGCCATGCCCATCTCCTGCAGCCACAACGCAAAGGGCTCGGCCAGCAGTGCTTCGCCGAAGATACCGTTCATGATACCGATGGAAGTAATACCAATCTGGACCGTCGACAGAAACTGGGTGGGATCTTCCGCTAGTTTAAGCGCGGCTTTTGCAGAGGCGCTCCCCTTGGCGCTCAACGCCGCCAGACGGGATTTGCGGGCAGTCACTATCGCAATTTCGGACATGGCAAAAACGCCATTCAAGAGAATAAGACCAGCGAGAATCAGGAATTCCATAATGATGTTGTGTAGCCCAAGGAGTCGGCAATCCTAACAGCAAACCGCCCCTAGATGTCAAAAATGAACTGGAGCGCACAAATTCAGCGGAAAATCTTCCGCTGCTGCTGAAGAGGACTTGCGCGCTATATCTACAGCGCTTAGACTCAGCCGAGTTTCGTCGTATTACGCGCCAGAAACTGACGTAGTGAGGGAATATCAGTGCCCGTGAATCGAAGGAATAGTGACTATTCCACGATTAATATGGACGCGGTACGTTAAAACGATCACTTTGCAACGACTGCAACAGGCCGCAAGGCCATCCGGTTGACGGAGCGACATTGAGTAGCTGAAACGCGCCTGCCACCTGCGGTTTTATGAGGAAAAACGCCTTATGACGGCGGGTTTCCGGGGCGCCCGATAAATACAATAAAGGCGAATCATTGTGAACAACAAACCTATAGACCTTAAAAGTGTACTCTTCACCCTGAACCAGCTGCAGGCCACTCTGGAAGTACTCTCTCAGCGAGTTCAACCAAGTCCGCAAGGCGCTTACGAAACCAGCGCATCAACCCGACTTTCGCAGGATCACCTCAGGGAGTATCGGCATCAGGAAAAATGCCCTGGCTGATCAGGAACTTCCTGCCTCTCGCTCAACAGGCTTTGCCTTCGGGATGCGGCAAAGCCCTTGAAGCTCAAGCTCGACGATAAACTGTCACATAGAAATCCGCCCTGTCCTGCCAGCCGCTGGTCACGATGTCCGCCATGGTCTGCTCCGCCAAGCGCCAGGCAAAAGGCGTCATCTGCAACAGAGCTTCGGTCAGAGGTCCGGGTGACACATCCAGATCAAAACCCAGCCGCTGATGGTCCTGTATGACAAACCCTGCCGGTGCCTCCGGCTCGGGGTGAGGACGCACCTGCTGATAGATCGTCTGTCGCAAGCGCAGCAGATGCTCCGGTCCCGGCGTCACGATAATAAGCCTCCCCTCCGCACCCAGAACCCGATTCAGCTCCGTATCCTTACTCGGGGCATAAATGCGAGTCACCACGTCCATACTGTGATCAGCAACAGGCAGTGCATAGCTGGACGCCACTGCATACCATGCGCTGCTTCCTTTGGCCGCCAGACGCACCCCATCCTTCGCAATGTCAATGCCGTATACCTGTGCAGTGGCACCCAGCCGAGCTTTCATATGGTTAGTGAAATAACCTTCGCCACAACCAATATCCAGCAGCTGATGGGTAGTGGATGGAATGAGCTCATGCAATGCAGTCACCAGCGGCAAAAAGAATCCCGCCGCAAGAAACTGGCGTCGTGCCTGCAGCTGTTGTTTTGCATCACCCGGCTGACGGGAGTTTTTGTGGTGCGCCGGCAGCAGATGAAAATAGCCTTCGCGCGCACGATCAAACTGATGGCGATGACAGCAGTTTAATCCTTGGGGATTTTCAACAAGAGGTTCCCGGCAGAGCGGGCAGATAAAACTCAGCATGGGCGTCAGACATTCTGAAAAGACGGCACAGCATGCCCATTGAAGAGCGGGAATACAAGAGAAACCGGACTGCGCCGGCAAGAAACGCGCTGCGCTTAGCACAGCGCGTTGAGGTTAACTTAGTCCATCAATTCGTAACGGTCGATAATGTCGCGAACCAGACCGCTGCGCACAATATCCTCGCGCTCGAATTCGTGGACGTATACGTTCGGCAGATTCCCCAGACGGCGCACTGCGTCCTCCAGTCCATTAGGTCCGCGGATATCGCTTTGTTGCACATCACCATTGATAACCACCTTGCAGTCTTCGCCAATGCGCGTCAGGAACATCTTCATCTGCGCCAGACTGGTGTTCTGCGCCTCATCGAGGATGACGAAGGTTTTGCTGTTGAAGGTCTTACCGCGCATAAAAGCCAGGGGCGCAGCGACGATCCGACCGTGACGCAGGCAATAATCCACTGTACCCGCACCGAGGCGCTCATTGAGAATATCCCGGAAGGCATCAATGTAGACAGAAAACTTCTGATCCAGATCTCCCGGCAGAAAGCCCAGATTCTCTCCAGACTCTACCGCCGGCCGTGTCAGGATAATTCGTTCGATGCGCCCGGACTCCAGGGCTTCCGCAGCCAGTGCACCTGCGCAATAACTCTTACCGGTTCCGGCAGGGCCGATACCAAAGGTCAATGCGTGATGTTTGATGGCGGTGATGTATTGTTGCTGGGCTTGGTTCTTGGCGCGGAGGGGTTGGGGAGAGCGGGGGGGAGAATACGCGGTTTCGACTTGCTGGGAGCGGGATTTAATCTCGACGATGTTGTCGTCGTCTCGCTGCTTTCGTGATGACTTGTGTCTCGAGCTTCGGTAGCTGTTGTCTTCGGTGAACATAGGATGGTTATTGCGTCTAGCGTGAGATCTTTTCGCCATGGGTTTAAATCCCCTTCAGGTTCAAAGTTGACATTTGGCGGATTCACTCAGGATATTTTTATTACAGAATCGGCAATTAAAATTCCTGGTACAAACGCCCTGCTCTTTTACGCAAACTACACGGTTTTTCCAGCGTTCTGGGCCGCACCCCTTTTCAAAGACGAGTGAGTTAACATCACAGATATCATGGAAATATTTACCACTTAACCATGACAAACCTATGACACCTATACAACACATCGGGACAACACATCGGCGACATGCTGTTTGTAGGCGGCATCTTCAGCCGCTTGTCTTGATACTATGCCCAAATTTATTGGCGGTCAATCTGGAGTCCGTATTTTTTTAGTGGGCAGAAATCAGAAAATCCTTTTTTTTAAACATAAAGAAATTGATGCGGAACTAGTCTTCATCACCGAGATCAGCCGGACCGCTGCGCTTGCGCCGCAAAGGCGCAAAGCCGTCTCCGATAATCTGGCTTTTATTTTCATCACGACCCGCCGCAGTGCTAGCACTGGGAGCACGCCGTTTTCCAATATTTTTCTTATCCCGCTCCCGAACTTTTACCTTGGGAGCAGCTGGTGATTTTGAGTCGGTGGCTTTTTTCTTTTTTGTTCCCGAGGCCTTGCCAGAGGCTTTCACTTTTTTAGGCCCGGTGTAACTGCCAACCAAACCCGGCACCGTGATACGTTCAAAATTAACCTTCAGGTAACGTTCGATACTGCTCATTAGATTCCATTCATTGGCTGCAATCAATGAAACCGCGCGACCCGTTTTTTCTGCACGGCCGGTACGTCCGATGCGGTGGGTATAGTCGTCACCGCTCTGCGCCATATCAACGTTGATTACCAGGTCCACTCCTTCAATGTCCAGACCACGCGCGGCCACATCCGTTGCAACCAGAATTCGCGTATGTCCCTGACGGAAGATGTCCAGTGAACGCTTGCGCTGATCCTGTGTCATATCTCCATGAAGTGCGCTGGTGCCGTGCTTGTTGTAACGCAATAAACCATCCAGCTGAGCGGCCTTTATCTTGGTGTTGGTAAAGACAATGGCTTTGTCGTACGTTGAGCGAGCCAGCAGTGCCAGCAGCAGCTTTTCTTTGTGTTTATCGTCATCCGCCAGGATGATCTGCTGCTGGATTCGATTATCTTTATCTTCAACAGCAATTTCTTCTGCTGGTTTTTCCTGCATCACCTGTTTGATGAGATGGCGGAGTCCGCGCTGTTCCAGCGTTGCTGAGAAAAGTAAGGTCTGATGTTCCGGATAACACACCTCATTGATTCCAAGAACGTCTTCGCTCAACCCCATATCCAGCATGCGATCAGCTTCGTCAAGGATCAAAACTTCCAGCCCCGAAAAGTCCGTCGACTTGATACGGATATGCTCCATCAAGCGACCGGGTGTGGCTACCAGGATTTCCGGGTTTTTACGCAACAGCGCTTTCTGATATTTAAGTTCTTCACCACCAGTGACCATTGCAACCTTAATGTTGGTGAAGCGACACAATTGCTGCGTGGTTTTCATAATCTGCCGAGCGAGTTCCCGGGTGGGGCTCAGGATTAATACCCGCGTACTCAAGGCATTCAGCGGATCAGTAGTCAGTATTTTCTGCAGCACCGGCAGCAGGAAGGCGATAGTTTTGCCGCTGCCAGTCTTTGCACTGACCAGCAGGTTCTTGTTGTTCAGCACCTCAGGGATGGCAAGCGCCTGCACCTGGGTAGCCCGCACCAGCTCAAGGCTTTCCAGAGCCTTCAACAGTTGGGGATGGGTAATGAGATCAACGAATGGCGTATTGTCCACGGCAAGTCCTCAGCGGCATGCTGGTTTAAGCACAGTAATGGAAATAATGAAGGAAAGGCAAATAAAAAGCTCCCCCCAGGAATGAGGGGAGCTATGCAGGATTCTGCGATATCAACCCATTGCAGATACCATGGAGATCATGACACCGGCAGCGACCGCCGACCCGATCACACCAGCGACGTTGGGCCCCATGGCATGCATCAACAGGTAATTGTGAGGATCTGCCTCCAGCCCTACCTTGTTGGATACCCGGGCAGCCATTGGCACAGCCGAAACGCCCGCTGAACCGATCAGCGGGTTGATCTTGTTATGGGAAAACAGGTTCATGAATTTAGCGACCAGGACACCCATGGCAGTGCCAACCGCGAAAGCAAACATACCGAGGATAAGGATCGCCAGGGTTTTGGGGTCCAGGAATTTATCCGCCGCCAACTTTGACCCGACTGCCAGGCCAAGGAAAATCGTGGTGATGTTGATCAAAGAGTTTTGTGCCGTCTCACTTAAACGTGACACTACACCACATTCGCGCAGCAGATTCCCAAAACAGAACATCCCTAGCAGTGCCGCTGCGCTGGGAAGGAACAGTGCTACCAGAACCAGCAGAACCAGTGGAAAGAGGATTTTTTCGCGCTTTGATACTTCACGCAGCTGCTGCATCTTGATCTGACGGTCTGCCTGGGTGGTCAGCGCACGCATGATGGGCGGCTGAATCAAAGGTACCAGAGCCATGTAGGAATACGCCGCCACTGCTATGGCACCCAGCAGATCCGGCGCAAGGATGCTCGCCACATAGATGGCAGTAGGCCCATCCGCACCGCCGATGATTCCAATGGCAGCCGCATCGGCAATCGAAAAATCCGTCAGCCCCAGTGTGGTCAAGCCCACTGCGCCGAGGATAGTGGCAAATATTCCGAACTGGGCAGCCGCACCCAGAAACAGCGTTTTTGGATTCGCGAGCAAGGGGCCAAAGTCAGTCATTGCTCCCACCCCCATGAAAATAATCAAAGGGGCAGCACCGCTGGCTATAGCGACTTTGTAAAAAACATACAACATACCATCGCTGAAGCCGTGATCAGCAGCTACGCGATCAGCCTGTGCCTGGACCGCCGAGCCGGCATTGCTGTACAGCTCTTTCAGCGCAGCGGCCGTGGTATCCGAGGTTGCTCCCAGTGTCTGAGCGAGCGCCTGATACACATCCTCATAACCGAATGCGAGCGCGTTCTCCAACACGGTGTAAGACAAGCCAGCACCCGGCACATTAGAGAGAATGCAACCAAAGCCAATAGGCACCAGCAACAGTGGTTCAAAGCCTTTGCGAATGGCAAGAAACAAAAGCAGAAAACCAACCAGCAGCATAATGAACTGGCCGGATTGGAAGTGATAAAGGCCGGAGTCTTGCCAGAGGCGGATAAAATTTTCCATCAGTGCGTCTCTCCTAGGCAATCGTCAGCAGGACATCGCCAACTGAGACGCTGTCGCCCACCTGGATATCCACGGCGACGACAGTGCCCGCCTTGAAGGTACTGATTTCAGTTTCCATCTTCATGGCTTCCAGGACAAACAGCGGATCTCCCACCTTGACCTTCTGGCCCGGTTTAACCAGCACTTTGCAGATGATGCCCCCCAGAGGTGCCACGATGGATTCACCCCCACTGACGGTGACGTCCCCAAGAGCCTCAGGAGCGGCGCTGCCGTTCATCGGCACCAGCCCGGTAATGTCCCCCCCTTCCGATACTGCAACTGTGTAGGACTTGCCTTCTACCGAGACGGTATAAATCTCCTCACCTTGGGGCGTAGTGGGAACGGGCGAGGCGTCTGCGGAGCCTGGCACAGGTTCAAAGGCTGCAGGATTGTTGCGATTCTCCAGGAACTTCAACCCGATCTGCGGGAAGAGCGCGTAGGTAAGTACATCATCTACCAGCTCTTCGCCCTGTGCGAGAGCAATAGACTTCTCTGCGGCCAGGGCCTTCAGGGTCTCGGTCAGCTTGTCCAGCTCCGGCTCAAGCAGATCTGCCGGACGGCAGGTGATCGGCGCAGCACCATTCAGGACGCGTTGCTGCAGCTCAGTATTGACAGGGGCAGGCGTTGAGCCATATTCACCCTTCAGGACACCCTCGGTTTCCTTACTGATATTTTTATAGCGCTCCCCACAAAGGACATTCAGTACCGCCTGGGTGCCCACAATCTGGGATGTCGGGGTTACCAGAGGAATGTAGCCCAGATCCTCTCGCACGCGGGGAATCTCCGCCAGCACTTCATCGAATCGATCCTGCGCATTCTGTTCGCGCAGCTGGCTTTCCATGTTGGTCAGCATACCGCCCGGGACTTGGGCCACCAGGATGCGTGAATCCACTCCACGCAGCGCCCCTTCAAATTTCGCATATTTCTTACGGACTTCGCGGAAGTAAGCAGCGATGTCTTCCAGCTTTTGTATATCCAGTCCGGTATCGCGCTCGGTTTCCTGCAGGATGGCGACCACAGATTCGGTTGGGCTGTGGCCGTAGGTCATGGACATGGAGGAAATAGAGGTATCGACGTTATCAATTCCGGCTTCTACGCATTTCACGATGGTTGAGGTAGACAGTCCGGTAGTGGCATGGCAGTGAAGGTGAACCGGCAGGTTACAGGCTTCTTTCAGACGCTTCACCAGTTCATAACCGGTATAGGGCTTCAGCAGACCGGCCATATCTTTGATACAGATCGAATCTGCACCCATATCTTCGATGCGCTTGCCCTGCTCCACCCACAGATCCACATTGTGTACCGGGCTCAAAGTATAGGAGATAGTGCCCTGCGCGTGTTTCCCCTGCTTCTTCACTGCTTTAAGCGCGGTTTCGATGTTGCGCATGTCGTTCATGGCATCAAACACGCGAAACACATCAACACCGTTATGCGCGGCGCGCTCAACAAATTTGTTGACTACATCATCCGCGTAGTGGCGATAGCCAAGGATATTCTGCCCGCGCAGCAACATCTGCATCGGCGTGCGTGGCATGGCCTTCTTCAGTTCCCGGATACGGTGCCAGGGATCTTCACCCAGGTAACGGATGCAGGCATCAAAGGTTGCCCCACCCCAGGTTTCCAGCGACCAATAGCCAACCTCATCAAGCTTTGCTGCGATGGGCAACATATCGTCCAGCCGCATACGTGTCGCAAACAGAGACTGGTGTGCATCGCGCAAAACGACTTCGGTGATTCCCAGGGGCTTTTTGGCATCGCTCATGGTAAGTAAACCTTATTATTCGCTTAATATTCCCGCATCGAAGATGCGGCAGGTTGAAAGATAAACAGGAAAAATCAGATATCAGCGGCGTTTGGTCCGGTGCTGATCAATGGCGGACTTAATAATCTGCAACAACCGTGCATCTACCACCTCCTGACCTGTGTCAGCAGCTCTGGCAGGTGTAGCCGGCTCTTCATCATCGGCAAAATAGCGTTGGACGACTTTCGACATCAGCACCGTAGAAATCACCAGAAGCGCCAAAAAGACCGCCACGGTCCCCATGCCATAAAGCATGAGGTCGATACCTTGCTGCATTAATGTATCCTGCATATATTCGCCCTTAATTCGTACCTGCACCGTCAGATTGCATGGATTATGACCCGAGGTGACGGGAATTTATCTGACTATTCATGAATCCTGCCGCGATCGCGCTTCCCCGACCTGCAGGCGAGAGGGGCGACAATTTAGCCTGATTGTCCGGCCATCGCAAGAAAACCTGTGTATTGTCCCGCAACTATCTCGACCATCTAACGTCGGTACTGACTGCCTTATTTCCCAATCCGGCGTAGAATGGCCCTTTCGCTGAGACGATCCCGTCCTCTACCTGATGCAGTGAGATCCATTTATCCATGAGAATTATGCTGGCCCCTATGGAGGGTGTAGTCGACCACCACGTCAGGGCCCTGCTCTCGCGTATCGGTGGCCTTGATGGCTGCGTCACCGAATTTATCCGGGTAACCGAACAAACCCTGCCCTATAAGATATTTTTCCGTTTTGCCCCTGAGATTGAGAGCCATTGCCTTACGCCAAGTGGTACCCCGGTAAAGCTTCAACTGCTGGGGGGCAAGCCTGAACCCATGGCCATCAATGCGATGGAAGCGGTGAAGGCCGGCGCAAAATCCATTGATCTGAACTTCGGCTGTCCTGCGAAGACGGTCAATAAGAGCGATGGCGGCGCCTGCCTGCTGCGCCAGCCGGATCGCGTCTACCATATTGTTAAAGCAGTTCGCGATGCCGTGCCCACCGATATCCCGGTATCGGCCAAGATCCGCCTGGGCTATGAAGATCGCAGCAGCTATCTGGAGAATGCCCAGGCCGTGGCCGATGCAGGAGCCAATGAGCTTACCGTCCATGCACGCTCGAAGGCGGACGGCTACAAACCACCAGCCTACTGGGAATATATTGCGGACATCCGCCAGCGCATCGCTATACCCGTGGTGGCTAATGGAGAGATATGGAGTGTGGCGGACTATCACCGCTGCCGGGAACAATCCGGCTGTGAGGATGTGATGCTCGGACGTGGCCTGCTCGCCTGCCCCGACCTGGCACGACGCATCAAAGCGGACCTGACCGGGGAAGATTATCAGCCGCTCACCTGGAGCGATATCTGCCGTCTGCTGTTTGATTACTATCAGCTGACCAGACCGCAATACCTGGAAAAAAACTGTGGCAACCGCATCAAACAGTGGCTGATGTATCTGCGCCTGCAATACCCACAGGCAGAGCTGTTCTTTGAGCGGATTAAACGGGAACGGGAGCCTGCAGCCATTGAACAGGCCTTTGCCGAAGCTCTGTCCCAGGACCATCTGGAGTTGAGGCTCGATCGGCCGCCCGCCCTGGAAGCCCACACTGCCCTGGTAGATTGATCCTGATGAATAAACGGGAGTTTGATCCGGCAACTACTACCGGATCATCCCTTAAAACCAATAGCCGTCCGCACGCTTTCCTTCGATACCCATAAATCCGGTCATCTTGCCCCTGCTGATAATACGATGATTCAACGCCAGCAACTGTAATAAAGAAAGCATTCATGCACTCCACGGCAACAACGAAACAAGGAATGGCAGCGCGACAGAAACCGAAAACCAGACACAAAAAAAGCCCACCCCGTTCGGGGTGAGCTTTTTTTATCGTTATCGCGCTGAATGAGGCGAATTGTAAAACACTTCGGTTTCTGTTGTCTGCAACCGACGTAAATTTCTCTTCACAAATATTGGGCAGCCGCCCCAGAAATTTATCGCATTAAAGAAAAAAGGCCCAGCTGTAACAGCTGAGCCTTTATCTTATATGGCGCACTCGGGAGGATTCGAACCTCCGACCGCTCGGTTCGTAGCCGAGTACTCTATCCAGCTGAGCTACGAGTGCGTTGTTTGGAGGCGCGTATATTAGTGACCTGTCTGGTGGGAGTCAAGCGTTTCATCGCAAAAGAGACGAAAACTTTTCCTATCTTTTTCAATAACTTCCACGGATGTGTGAGTTATTGACCAAGACGACCAAACATTGATCAGCTGATTACGTGCCAATAAAAAACCCGGATTTATCCGGGCTTTTTAAAGTGGCGGTGAGGGAGGGATTCGAACCCTCGATACCTTGCGATATACACACTTTCCAGGCGTGCTCCTTCGACCACTCGGACACCTCACCTTGTAAACCTTTGCGTCTTCTCAGCCAGGCTGACCTGGCTGACACGCACGCTGCGTGTTCATTCCGCGCTGCGGATTACCTTCGACAAGCTTCGTAATTACCGAGGGGCTTCTCGAAGGGGCGCTAATGTACACAAGTGATTTATCAAACGCAATCTTATTGCTGGGGCCAGGGTGTAAAAAATTCGTCTGTCGGTTGCAACCGAGCCTTCCCCAGCGGGCTGATGGGCGTACCGACGTACAAATAGCCAACTATTTTTTCATTCTCCTTTAATCCCAACCCCTCTAGAACCTTGGGATGGTACGCCATGGCACCGGTTCTCCAGATTACACCCAGGCCGAGCGCATAAGCTGCATTGATCATGTTTTGCGCCGCGGCTCCTGCCGAAACCACCTGCTCTATCTCCGGCACCTTAGGGTTTTCCCAGCAACTGGCGATCACCACAATGATCATAGGAGCACGCAATGGCATCTTGCGATAGGACTCACATACCTCCGGTGCCAGATCTGGATCATCGCTTCTGGCAGCAGCAGCAAAAAGTTCGCCCAGTGCAGTCAGCCCCGCCGACTGGACAACCAGAAAGCGCCACGGACGCATTAACCCATGATCTGCCGCACGCAGAGCCGCTTTGAATATCGCTTCGCACTGGTCCGCAGTGGGGGCCGGCTCCGTAAGCTTACTGGTAGAAACACGCCAATGCAGGGCATCCAAGGCATCCATAAGATCATCCTCTTCACAAAAAGAATCGATTGTACCAGTCGATGGCGGTGGATTCTGTCAGGACCAACAACTGCAATGATCACCCGATGGAAAATATCGCAGCCAACCCGCACTCGACTCTTTTGAGATCCTTGCGGGTGCCGGCGTGAGTTATACGCTACAGTTGAATTCCGTGACACTTATAGATTAAGCATCCCACAGCAATAGACTTTTGTCGTGAAAAAACGTTTAATACCAAGCCTTTACGCTGATTTATTGAGGAAGATCCTATAAATCAAGGAAGGGCCACGATCACGGCATAAAATTGAGGTTTTTTATAACAAATGGAAAGCAAGACCCCAGCCATGAATGCCCATACTGAATCTCCTCTGCAGCAGTACTACTTTCGGGCGCTGATATGTTTTGCTGCGGCAGGTACGCTGGCATCGCATACCAACTGGGATAACCTCAACCTTCTATATGTTGTCGTCATTGTTTTACTGTTGATCTACCCTTACGCCACTTATCACTTCACCCACAAACGCCCACCGGAATTTGCTGCAAAGCTGCTGCGCTGGCTCTCTTATGTGGATGCCGGACTTATCGGTCTGGTCCTGAGTCTTATCAACTTCAGCATCCTTCCCTGCGTCTTGTTTCTTACCATCATCCAGTTTAACGCGCTATTGAGCGGCGGGATTCGTCGCTGGATGGAAGATAATGCGGCATTCGCGGCTGGAGTGCTCGTCAGCCTGCTGTTGCACAAACCGCAGCTGATTCTCAGCACCAATGTGCAGATCAGCGCAGCCAGTCTGATTGGCATCGTGTGTTATTTTCTGGTCCACGCCGTGTATATGCATCAGAAATTCCGCAAGCTGGTGATGAGCCAGAAGCAGCTGGAGAACGAACAGAAGTGGCATAAAATCCGCGCGTATAAATTGTCCCGCTATTTACCGCCTACCGTATGGAAAGCCATCAATCAGGGGCGCGATGAAACCCTGCAGGCCGAACGAAAAAAAATTACCGTCTTCTTTTCCGACATCAAAGATTTCAGTCAGCTCTCAGAAGAGATGGAAGCAGAAGCCCTTACAGATCTGCTTAATCATTATCTGACCGAGATGTCGAAGATTGTCACCCACTACGGCGGAACCATCGATAAATTCATGGGCGACGCCATCATGGTATTGTTTGGTGACAGCAACAGTCAGGGAATCAAAGCTGACTGCCTGCGCTGCGTGTCCATGGCGATTGCCATGAAAAAGAAAATGAAATCCTTGCAGCTGGAGTGGTTCAACCAGGGGATCAAGAAACCCTTGCAGATCCGCATGGGTATCAATACTGGCTTCTGTACTGTCGGCACCTTCGGCACCTCCAGTCATCTGGACTACACCGTGCTCGGCACACAGGTCAATCTCGCCAGCCGCCTCGAATCAGCAGCTGACCCGGATGAGATCCTGATTTCTCACGAAACCTGGTCGCTGGTAAAAGATTCCATCATGTGTCGGGATAAGGGAGAGATTCAGGTAAAAGGCTTTGCCCTGCCGGTTAAAGTGTACCAGGTCGTTGATTTCCGTAAGGAACTGGGCAGAAACCAAAGTTACTTTGAAGAGCGCGCGGAAGGATTTTCCATGTACCTGGATCTGGACAAGATCCGCAATTATGACAAAGAAAAAGTTATCGAGTCCCTTCACAAAGCCGCAGAGCGGCTCCGTGATAAGGTGATTGTGTGACCTACTGGCGAACCAGCCTAACCGCCACCGGCTGACCATCGGGCTCGGTGGTGCGGAATGGATTAATATCCAGGCCTCCACGCCGCGTGTAGCGGGCATAAACACTTAAACGCTCCGGCTGGCACCGCGCCATAATATCCACAAACATCCGCTCTACGCAGTGCTCATGGAAATCCTGATGCTCGCGAAAGGAAACGATATAGCGCAGCAGCCCTTCATGATCAATTTGCGCCCCCGCATAATCAATCTGCACACTTGCCCAATCCGGCTGACCGGTTACCGGACAATTGCTTTTCAGCAGATGACTCACCAGCGTTTCCTCAGCACGAGACTGCGAATGAACAGCCAATAAATCCGGTTCCGGATGATAGGTATCGATAGTGACCGGAAGATCATCAAGGCAGACACCTTTCAGAGCACTGACGGCAAATGAGTCAGCATTCATAATCCGCTGAAGAGAAACAGCAACCTCTGCTCCCACCACGGCCGATAAGTCTTTCTTCAGGATGGCACAGACAGCGGCTGCATCTTCAAAGCGGCTTTGATTGAAAGAGTTCAAATACAATTTGAAGGACTTGGATTCAACGATCGCGGCGCTGGTACAAGGAATACGAAATTCTGCAAGAGCCACCACCGGCTTGCCACGCTCGTCCAACCAGGAGAGCTCATAGCCGGTCCATATATCCACCCCATAGAACGGGAGATTCCCGCTATCAAGCTGCAGGGTCGTACGTGAAGCCGCACGCGGGATTGGGAAAAGCAGCTCAGGCGAGTAAACCGAAACATATTGTGTCTGTTGGCCCAGAGGACCAGCGGAGATACCGTGGCTCATAAAGGTGACTCCAGATTAATCAGGCGCGCAGGCGCTTGCCTACCCGCAAAAGATGCAATCCCGCTGCAAACAAAATCACCAGACATACCAGTAATCCGGCGAAGGCCGCACCAACGTTGATGTCCGATATCCCCAGCATCCCGTAGCGAAACGCGTTAACCATGTACAGTATGGGATTCAGTTGCGACACCCCCTGCCAGAACTCCGGCAGCAGCGTAATCGAATAGAAGACTCCACCGAGATAGGTTAAAGGTGTCAGCACAAATGTCGGAATGATGGAGATATCATCAAAGCTGTTGGCATAGACCGCATTAATAAATCCCGCCAGGGAGAATAACATCGAGGTAAGAATCACGATGGCAATAGTGATGGTCCAGCTGTGTATATGGAGATCAGTAAAGGCCAGTGACAGCAGCGTCACAAGAACCCCCACCGCCAGACCACGAGCCACACCGCCCATACAATATCCGGCGAGGATGATGTAATTCGGCGTAGGTGACACAAGGATTTCTTCTACGCTGCGCTGAAACTTCGCACTGAAGAATGAAGATACGACATTGGAGTACGAGTTGGTGAGCACTGCCATCATGATCAGACCCGGCGCAACAAACTGAATGTAAGTGAATCCATCCATCTCGCCGATACGGCTGCCAATCAATTTACCAAAGATGACAAAATAAAGAGCCATGGTAATGGCTGGCGGCAGCAAGGTCTGAATCCAGATCCGCGTAAAACGCTTGATCTCCTTGCGCAGAATAGTACGAAAGGCAATCCACTGTTGATTAAGCTCCACTTTTTGCCTCCCCCGCTTGCTTATTATTGCTTACCATGGACACAAATAGCTCCTCAAGACGGTTAGCTTTGTTGCGCATACTGATGATACTGATTCCCAGCTGGGTGAGCTGCTCGAACAACTGATTGAGTGATTGCCCCTTTTCAATTTCAACCTCGAAGGAATGCTCATCCAGCAGGCGCACCTGATAGCCCTTAACCGCCGGTGCCTGCTCAAGCGCTGTCCTGGAATCGAAGATGAAGATCTCTTTATTTAACTGCTGCAACAAATTACGCACGCTGGTGTTCTGTACAATCGTGCCGTGGTCAATGATGGCAACGTTGCGACACAGGCTCTCAGCCTCTTCCAGATAGTGCGTTGTTAGAATAATCGTCGTTCCCGCTGCATTAATCTCGCGCAAAAAATCCCACATGGAGCGGCGCAGTTCGATATCGACTCCTGCCGTCGGTTCATCAAGGATCAGCAGCTTCGGCTCATGCACCAGTGCGCGGGCAATCATCAGCCGCCGCTTCATACCGCCGGACAGCATGCGCGCCGCGGTGTGCCGCTTATCCCACAGGCTCAGCTGACGCAGGTATTTTTCGGTCTGCGCTTTAGCCTGACTACGTGGCAAGCCGTAGTAACCCGCCTGCTGCAGTACAATATCTTCGACTTTTTCAAACATACTGAAGTTAAATTCCTGCGGAACCACGCCGAGGAATTTCTTAGCTGCCGAGAAATCAGCATCAATATCCTTACCGAAGATTTCCACCTGCCCTGAACTTTTTCGAACCAGCGAGCTGATAATCCCGATTGTCGTGGACTTACCGGCACCGTTGGGTCCCAGCATTGCGAAGAAGTCACCGGGTGCTACATCGAGGGATATCCCCTTGAGTGCTTCAAATTTGTTGTCATATGTCTTGCGAAGATTTCTAATCGAAAGCGCAGCTGTCATAATAGCTCCATCATATTCACCACTTTCTTGCCTCGTGCCTATCCGACCTTAGAGCCCGCCATGTCAGTCAAAAAATCCCCCGAACAGGACTATCAATCATATCACCTGCAACTCCTTCAGGCCTTTGTCGAACAAGTCGAAAAGCAACTTCCGTTTATTGCTGGGGATTGCAGCGAAGATGACCAGCAGTTCCTATCCGACCTGAGATCGCTGCATAAAGAAAATACTGAGCAGCACTTCCTGCATACCGGCCAGGCATTGCTGTGCCGGGTTGTCGTGGCCTACCCTCACCTCATGCCGCTGCTCTATCGCGATCTACTGTGGTTCTTCGGGGGCGACTGCCTGCACTTTATGCCGGATGACGAGATAGCTCGCTATCAGCAACTTGATGAGTTGCGCTACGAAGCGATGCGTACGGAATCAGATTTTTCTTACGCCGATGAGCGCGCAAAATGTTTTGGCTTACACTGACCGCCCTTATGAGCAAGCCGAGAAGTCTATCAGAATCACACCGCCATCTGACAAACGCAGCCAACAGCGAAGCATCCATAAGCAGTCTGGAATTTCTGAAATGAATACGGCGATGGGATTTTAACTGGAGCGGGAAACGAGACTCGAACTCGCGACCCCGACCTTGGCAAGGTCGTGCTCTACCAACTGAGCTATTCCCGCTTAACAACTGCTCTCCTGAGCTTAAACCTTCCTTAAAGTGGCGTCCCCTAGGGGAGTCGAACCCCTGTTACCGCCGTGAAAGGGCGGTGTCCTAGGCCACTAGACGAAGGGGACATAAATCTGCCTAAGCAGAGGATCACACATTCGGACTAGATAACATGAATTTTGGAGCGGGAAACGAGACTCGAACTCGCGACCCCGACCTTGGCAAGGTCGTGCTCTACCAACTGAGCTATTCCCGCTTAACAACTGCTCTCCTGAGCTTAAACCTTCCTTAAAGTGGCGTCCCCTAGGGGAGTCGAACCCCTGTTACCGCCGTGAAAGGGCGGTGTCCTAGGCCACTAGACGAAGGGGACCCAGAAACCTTCTGTCATCAGCGACGTCAGAAGTGGGGCGCATTCTAAGGAGGGGAAGACGCACTGTCAACACTTTTGATTCTTTTTTTATAACTGTGGAAACAAGCACTTAGGAATCTGGGATGCAATGTTTTCAACATAAGAGGGGATGCGGCTTTGGTGTTATACTTTGGGACATACATCACATCTGATGCTTAATAGCCAATCGACCATTATGTCCATTTATATTGCCGCTTCCGTTATCTTGCTGCTGGTGCTTCTGGCCACTTATGCATTGATTTCCCAGGCCATTGAACGAAAGCGTGTACAGCGCCAACGCCTGCTGACAGCCTTGAAGGTTCGCCAGCGCAACTTCCGGCATATGCTCAGCGGCTTCCCTCCCCGCTTTCTCAGCAACGACCTTAACTCTCTCATCTATCGCGCGCTGATAGATATCTGTGAGCAGCTGCATAAGCTCGAACCGGAAGACGGCGCCCACGCTGCAGATCTACAACTGTTGACCGACCAGCTCAATGCTTTGAAGCAGACTCCACCAACGCAGCGCGTGAAGCTGGAAAACCTTCAACAGATCAAGGAGATTCGTCAGCACCTGCAGGAGCTCTATCGCTTCGTCAGCCAGCAGGAGACCCTCAAGGTAATTACCAAAATTCAAGCCGCCGCCTTTACTGATCAGATCAAGCGCCTCGCACTGCAAAGTGCCGTTGATGGCTATGTGGCTCAGGCGAAGAAAGCACAGCAAATTGGCAAGCTCCGCCTGGCCATCCACTACTACACCCTGGCCCGCAAGCAATTACTGCCGGAAAATAGCGGCCACATTTACGATAAACAGATTGCGCAGCTGTCTGCCCTGATCACCAGACTCGAAGAAAAAGCAAAAAATCGCAAGGGAGCCGATACTGACATCGATGGGGAGCTCCCCGCCGATGGGGAGCTTTCTCAAAACTCAGGATCACTTAATAAGGAATGGGAAAAGTTTGGCGATGAAGACGAATGGAAGAAAAAACAACTTTATGACTAGCTCTTAAGCCGACTTACTGTAATCAACCCTCAGCATCTTCCAGCAGAATCGAAGCCGAGTTTATGCAATAGCGCAGACCGGTGGGCGCCGGCCCATCGGGAAAAACATGCCCCAGGTGGGAACCGCAGCGACGACATAAGACTTCGGTGCGGCGCATACCATGACTGGTATCCAGCTCTTCCTGAATTTTTCCGTTCTCAACCGGTGCATAAAAGCTGGGCCAGCCGCATCCCGCATCAAATTTTGTCCCGGCCTCAAACAGGGACTCTCCGCAACAACGACACCGGTATATCCCATCGCTGAACACGTTCCAGTACTCCCCTGTGAAAGGCGGTTCAGTGCCCTTCTGCCGACAGATTCGATATTGTTCCGGCGTCAGCTTCTCACGCCAGTGCGCGTCATCAAAAATTTCTTTGTTTGACATAAGGATGTCCTTGACACAGTAGCCTGCGACGATGATGATTTGATGTTTATTTCTGCATGAAAGGCATATTACTGCAAATGAGCATTATTAAGAAATCCGACAAGCTTAATGGTGTCTGCTACGACATCCGCGGTCCGGTTCTGGAGCACGCTTACCGCCTTGAGGAAGAAGGTCATCGTATCCTTAAATTAAATATTGGCAACCCTGCTCCGTTCGGCTTCGCCGCACCGGATGAAATTATCCAGGATGTCATCTATAACCTGCCCAACGCAGAAGGTTATACCGCGTCGCGCGGCCTTTTTGCTGCACGTAAAGCCATCATGCAGGAATGCCAACGTCTGGAAATTCCAGGCGTAGAAATTGAAGATATTTTTCTTGGCAACGGTGCCAGCGAACTGATCGTCATGGCCATGCAGGCACTGTTGAATAATGGTGACGAAATCCTGGTGCCAGCTCCCGATTACCCGCTGTGGACTGCAGCGGTCAATCTTGCAGGTGGTAAAGCACGGCACTACCTTTGCGACGAGCAGGCCGATTGGTTCCCTGATCTTGCTGACATTGAAAGCAAGATATCGGATAAGACCCGCGGCATCGTGGTCATCAACCCAAACAACCCGACCGGCTCTGTATACAGCAGAGAAGTTCTGGAACAGATTGTTGAGCTGGCTCGCCGCCACAACCTGATCATCTTCGCTGACGAGATCTACAGCAAAATTCTTTACGATGATGCCGAATTCATCCCCATGGGCCGCCTGGCACAGGATGTCCTCTGCATCAGTTTTAATGGGTTATCCAAAGCCTATCGCCTCGCCGGTTTCCGCTCCGGCTGGCTGGTGATCAGCGGTGCAAAACACAGAGCAAAAAGTTACATTGAGGGACTCGAGATGCTGGCCTCCATGAGGCTGTGCGCCAATGTGCCTGCCATGTATGCCGTTCAGACCGCGCTGGGTGGTTATCAAAGCATCAATGAACTCATTGTCCCCGGCGGCCGTTTACGTGATCAACGGGATGCCGCCATGGCTGCTATTGATAAGGTCCCGGGACTTTCCTGTGTCAAACCTCGCGGCGCCATGTACCTGTTCCCCAAGCTGGATCTTGATATGTATAAGATCAAAGATGATGAACAACTGGTCCTCGACTTCCTTATTCAGGAAAAAATCCTGCTTGTTCAAGGGTCGGCATTTAACTGGCCGGCCAATGACCATTTTCGGATCGTATTCCTGCCACGGGAGGATGACCTCACCAGAGCAATCAACCGACTCGGTGAATTTTTACAGCGTTACGCACAATAACCGACGCTACGCCCGACGAGTCTTACTCGCCGGGCTTCGAATCTCTTTTCATACCTGAGATCTCTCCATTAGACACATCCCCCACGCAAACTTACGCGAAAACTCCGCCCCGTGTTGGAGCACAGCAATTCCTCCCCCTCGGATTCCAGTCAACTGATCAGACAAATAGTGCGAGAAATCTTTCATCTCGCACCCAACTTGAAAAAAAATTGAAAAAAATTTCAACGCATTTGAAGCATTTTTGAACCACCGAAATTTATATTTGAAAACAATTTCACCAACAACCCTAACAAAATATCGAAAAAATAAATAACTCAATAACAAAAAACATCGAATTAAAGTAATGACTATCCTAAAAACTGCACCAGAATCATTATTTTCATAAACAGCTTTACTTTTCTGTTAGCCCCATTTCACCATCTCCGCTCGCCCAAAATATATTGTATTACTTATTCATTGAATGTTTTTTGAACAAATCTGGCCTTCAGCAAGGTTGACTCTCGCCGCCATAAAGTTAATATTCTTTTTGACTATAAGATGTTGATGCCTCGTTTGGTCAACTTTTATGGTGTTAGAAATAACAATTAACAGGGTATGTAAAAGTCGCGGAGCTTCACCAGCAAGAGAACTCGAATCTCCATTCCTTCGTATTCCTCTAGTGAGGTGTTGCTCCTCCGCAAACTTCAATTAGGAGTAGTGTTAATGTTCAATAAAAATAAACTATCACACGCTATACTCGTCGCCGCTGCATCCTCCTCTCTGTCTGTTCCTGTATGGGCGCAACAAGAGGCATCCATGGTAGAAGAGGTTTACGTTTCTGGTATCCGTGCTTCGCTTGAGCGGGCGATGGATATCAAACGTGACGCAGGCGGTGTCGTAGACGCAATCTCTGCAGAAGACATTGGTAAGTTCCCCGATGCAAACCTTGCAGAATCCCTCCAGCGGATACCCGGGGTATCTATTGACCGTAACGCTGGTGAAGGTAACTCGGTTTCTGTACGCGGCTTCGGTCCGAACTTCAACATGGTCACCACCAACGGTCGCCAGATGCCAAGCAGTGGCGCCGGCCGTAGCTTCAACTTCAATGACCTGGCCGCCGAGCTGGTCAGCGGTGTTGAAGTGCATAAGACATCCAGTGCGGCTAACCCCTCCGGTGGTATCGGATCGACCATCAATATCAATACCGCCCGCCCGCTTAATATCGGCAGCTTCAAAGCTGTAGGCAGTGTTAAAGGCGTTTCCGATATCGATGAAGGGTCTGTGACTCCGGAAGTTTCCGGTTTGATCAGCAATACCTTTGCCGACGGCACTTTCGGTGTTCTTGTGGCTGCTTCTTATCAGCAGCGTAAATATGAGCAGGAGCGCGTTGCGGTAGATGGATGGGTTGTTAACCCGGACTTCTACGACTATCAAAGAAACCCCGATGGCAGCATTGCGCAGGATGCTGAAGGCCGGAACATTATTATTAATGACCGCCTCGCGAATCGCGGAGAGTTCTCGCCAGCTAACATGTTTATGCCGCAGAACTACAACATTTCGGTACAGGAATCAGAACGCACCCGGACCAACGCTAACCTCGTGTTCCAATATGCACCTTCCGACAGCCTGACCGTCACCGCCGACTATCTCTACTCCGAACTCCATAACGAGCATAAAAGCTCACAGTTCGGTGTCTGGTTTAACTCCGGCGGCGTACAAAATGTAAGGATTAATGAAAACGGCACCGTTATTGATGCCTTTGAAGAAGGTACCTTCGATAATATCCAGAACTGGAACGAAACTGTTTCAGAGAACAACTCGTTCGGGATAAATGTTGAGTGGGCTGTAACTGACAACTTCAACATGCTCTTCGATGCCAACTTCGCCAAGTCTGAACAAAACCCGGGCGGCGAGTTTAACCAGTATCAAGCGATCGTGGGCTATCGTAATCAGCAGCGCTTCCGCATCATTGACGGCGCGGAGATACCTGTAGTTCAGAATATCTATGATGCAAACCCCGGCAGAACACAAGCATCACTTTGTGGCAATCCTGCTGTCAACGAAAACCCCAATTGGCCGGCTGCAGGCTTCGCAAATTGTTATGCGTATGCTAACGAGAATGGTCTTGATCCCACCGGAGCGGTAACGGGTACCGGCCCTGACGGGGAGATAGCGACGGATCTGCTTCGCGCTCACCGCAACGATATTCAAAGCGGGAACACCAAAGATGAACTGAATCAGTTCCGCATTGAAGGTGAATGGTCCGACGACAACATTGTATTCCGTGCGGGCATGATGTTTACAGAGCAAACTAAAAATAACCGCTTGAAGTATAACGCCCATGAACCGGCAAACGTCGTTGAAGATTTCGCTGGGATGTACGGTTTCCCTATCATCGATCCCTCGGTACTTGAGCGCCGGACCACGATTGGTAGTGGCTTCCTCGATCAATTCAGTGGCACTGAAGGTCTTCCTCGTGAGTGGGTTTACTTCGATCCCAGTGATATTTTTGCGAGCATTTGGCCTCAAATGGGTGAGGGATATTCTCAGATCCCAACTGAATGGTCTCCTAACAGCTACTCTGTTAAAGAAGAAACTCTGGCATCCTATGTCCAATTGGATATTGATACTGAATTCTTCAATATGCCGTTACGTATCCAATCTGGCATGCGCCTGGAAAGCACTGACATTACCTCCACAGGTTTTGAGCAGGTGCTCACTGGATTACGATACGCTGACCCAACTTCATTGGCGCCGGTTTATGCACCGGGCGGCATGACAGAAGTTTCCGAAGAGCAAAGCTACGATATTTTGCTGCCCAACCTGGCATTAAAACTGAATATTACTGATGATTTAGTGGCACGTTTCGCGGCAGGAAGAACTATCACCCGTCCAGACATTGGTGCTTTGCAAGCTACTCGCACTATTGGTATTACTCGCCCAGGCGGCGAACTTAATGCGAGTGCAGGCAACCCTGGTCTGAAGCCTTTCTCTGCGGATAACATTGATCTTGGCCTGGAGTGGTACTACTCCGATCTGAGCTACATGTCGATCGGCTACTTCGAAAAATACATCAACGACTTTGTTGTTGGCGGTGTACGTGAAGGTACAATCAATGACGTAACCGATCCGAGTTTGGGTGATAGCATTGCTGTTTTCAAAATCACTTCGCAGGTCAACGGCCCTACAGCCAAAGTACGCGGAACCGAGCTGGCAATTCAGCATGCGTTTGGTGAAACTGGCTTCGGTGTCGGGGCTAACGCAACATTCGTGAGCACCAACAGAGAGCTTGACGTTGAAGATGTTAACCAGCGTTTTGCTATCACTGGTCTGAGCGATTCAGCTAACCTGATGGGTTACTATGAGAATGGTCCATTCCAGGCTCGTATAACCTACAACTGGCGTGATGAGTTCCTGCAAGGCTTCTCTCAGCTGCAGGGCGGTGATGCGGTTATTGTTGAAGACTACGGTCAGTGGGACTTCAGCATGAGCTATGACATTACCGATAACCTTACCGTGTTGCTGGAGGGTATCAACGTAACTGGCGAGGGCTACCGTTCTCACGGCCGTTACGAAGAGCAGCTTTACGAAGCCATCTCCACTGGCGCTCGCTATGCTCTGGGTATCCGTGCTACCTTCTAGAAATGCCAATTTCTGGATAGCGGAATAAAAAGGCCGCCTTCGGGCGGTCTTTTTACTCTGAGAGTTGTACAACGCGAATTTTTCAGGTGAAGTACTATGACGACTCCCCTTAAATCTGTTGTGATCGTCGGTGGTGGGACAGCGGGCTGGATTACTGCCGGAACCATCGCCGCGAAACACCATGCCGCCTCCGAGTTCGGCGTTAAGGTCACTCTGATTGAATCCCCCGATATCAAGCCCATTGGCGTTGGCGAAGGAACCTGGCCCACCATGCGGGGTACCTTGAGAAAAATGGGAATATCGGAGACCGCATTTATCCGGGAGTGTGACGCAGCCTTTAAACAGGGCGCAAAATTTGCAAAATGGGTTGACGGGTCAGATGATGACTTTTACTACCACCCTCTGGTACTGCCCACCGGCTTTTTGAAAGGAAACCTCGCGCCTTACTGGCAGATGGATAATCAGGGAAAATCTTTTTCGCAGGCCACCTGCTTCCAGGAAGCCTTATGTGAACATGGCCTTGCTCCTAAAGCCATGACCACGCCTGAATATGAAGCTGTAGCCAACTATGCCTACCATCTCAACTCCGCCAAATTTTCCGAGTTTCTGAAACAGCACTGCCTGACCCAGCTGGGTGTTCATTACGTCTGCGATAACGTGATTCAGATTAACTCTGCAGAAAATGGCGATATTGCCTCAGTATCTACGCAGGCCAATGGCGATATCGAAGGAGACTTATTTGTAGACTGCACAGGCTTTCGCTCTCTGCTGCTCGGAGAGCACTTTAAAGTACCTTTCATTGACAAGAGCGATGTGCTGTTTATTGACAGCGCCCTCGCGGTACAGGCCCCCTACTCTGATGAAAATGCCGCTATTGCTACCCATACAATATCCACCGGCCAGGAAGCTGGCTGGGTATGGGACATTGGCTTGCAAACCCGCCGGGGTATTGGCTACGTTTATTCGAGTCGATACACCAACGACGAGAGAGCGGAACAGGTTTTAGCGGATTACCTCGAGACCAATGTTGGCAAGGGTGCAGGCAAATTGAGCATGCGTAAAATTCCTATCCACTCGGGTCATCGGCAAATATTCTGGAAAAATAACTGCGTGGCGGTCGGCCTCTCCTCCGGCTTCCTTGAGCCGTTGGAGTCTTCTGCATTGGTATTGGTAGAGCTCGCAGCAGAGATGATCAGCGATCAACTGCCCCGTTGTCGGGAAGTTATGGATATCATCGCCAAACGCTTTAACACAACATTCCTCTATCATTGGGATCGCATTATCGACTTCCTGAAACTACACTATATTTTAAGTAAACGAACAGACAACAAATTCTGGATAGATAATCGTGACCCTGCCACCATCCCGGACAGTCTGAAAGAGCTGCTCGAGTTATGGCGCTATCAGCACCCCTGGGATCACGACTTTACCAGTCGATGCGAAGTCTTTCCGGCAGCCAGTTATCAGTATGTGCTTTACGGCATGGGCTTTAAAACCCGCACTGAACACATCACATTAGCACCAGCAGAGGTTGAGTTTGCACAGCAGCAGCTTCGCGACAATGAACGCATGATCCAAAAAGTCGTATCCATGCTGCCCCGTCATCGGGAGCTGTTACAAAAAGTTCACCAATACGGCTTTCAGAAAATATAGGGACGAACAACTTTTATTGGAACTCAAACCAGGGTAAATGACAAAAACAATATAGATTTAACAATAATGACCAAGTTAGTGAGCCAGATATGAACAGCCCCGCACTGCTAAGCAGCAAAGACCATAAAAACCTGCGTGTAAGAGATGAACCCCTCGGCGCTAAATTTGCACTCAGAAACAGTTCGATTGTCTTACAGGAATTCCCTCATCTTTCGCTCGAGTACCCTCTGCTCTTTACCAAAAGCCTGGAGACCGGCGGCTTCGTCTGTGTAGCGGTGTTTGGTTTTGATGAAGGTGAGAACCTCTTTGTGGAGAATGATCAGTGGAATGCACTTTATATCCCGCTGAATATTCGCCGCCAGCCTTTTATGGTGGGCACACAAAGTAAACCAGTCGATGGTGACAAAACAGAAACAGAACATGTGGTGTTCATTGACCTCGCAGACCCACGCGTACAGGAAGATAATGGCGAAGCGCTGTTCAACGAGCGGGGATTTCCTACTCCCTATCTTGAAAAGATGACGTCCATGCTGAAAGTCTTGAAGGATGGGTTTGCTGAAACGCAGCTGTTTATCAATAAACTTCTTGAACTGGATCTGATCGCGCCAACCACGCTGAAGATTGAACTAATCAATCAGGAACAGCGCCACATCCAGGGTTTCTACTCAATTGATGAGAGCAAACTGAAGTCTCTGCCGGGCGAAACCATCGCAGAGCTACACTCACTCAATTATCTGCGCCCCATCTACACCATGCTGACGTCCTTCGGACATATATACAGCCTGATCAACAAAAAGAACCAGAAATTGCGTCCATAACAGCTAAAGCCGCGGCAACACCGCGGCTTTTTTAACGGAGCAATGACAACACATACCCTTTGATCTTTTTGTAAAGCTCCGGCGTCATATTTCCAAGCACACCGCGATGCTCCGGCGCCACATGAGGAACAGGGTCCCCTTCTACCTGAAATACATAATGATCAAAGAAAGCACGCCAGGCATCTCTTTCGGGCTTTGGCAGGTGACTGATGGAAAGAAGACCGTGCATCATCGTGGTATATGGCATATCAGGGCCCAGCGCGGTATTGTTCCACCAGTAATTAACAATCATATTGAACCGGTCTAACGATTCCACATGATGCCACCAGAGCTTGGGGATAAACAAAGCATCGCCAGGCTCCAGCTCTGCGACTTCTGCCGTTGCGAGAGCTTCCTTGAAGCGCGGATACCGGGCAAAGTCTGGATTGTTCAGTTCAACCATACTCACGGGCTGCCCTGACAAAGTAAAATCAAGCGGCCCCACGTAGAGATTCTTCAGCTGTTCCGGCGGAAAAAGTGTAAACCGCCGACGACCTGCGACCACCGCCACGACGTTATCCAACATGTCGTAATGGGTTGAGACAATTGCGGCGTTACCCATCCAGATGCGTGCGACAGCCGTCTTCCCCGCTATCTCACACCGGTTCTCTTCCGCAAATCCTGGAATATTTTCATCGATAGAGATAGCGCCGGAATAGACCGATGGAGGATTGGGATTATCGACATGAGAAAGAATTCTATCGAATGCTTCGCTGAACTTTTCCGAAATCCGTTCAAAATTGAAGCCCTGCATATCGGGCTGATAGAAGAAGCGGCCTTGTATGTCTGGAGCACCACAGTAGGTAACCACATTCTTCTGCTGATCAAACGACCCAATATACCTGGCTAACGCCGCCACAGATTCCTGCTGCTTGATTACAGCTGGCCAGTGCTTGAAATATCCTCGAATAACGGCAGGGCGATACAGGGGAACCACATCCTGTTGAAACTCTTCGCGGCTGACAGGATGCCATTCCTGAACCTTCTTTAGATGCTGAACCATACCTGCGGCCTCAAATTATTATCGTTAAAGAATCAGGCCATAGATTATCAAGAATTTCCCGGCAAACGAAACACCAGCAACTTCAACTGTTGTTCTGCATCCACGTCAGGAAAATCCTGGGATGGAGCGAGGCGCTGCTCAAAGATGCAATTCGGACTCTCCTGCAGAAAAATGCCCTGCAGAAACTCCGTGGTTAATTCCGGCGCATTCAAACAGGCCAGCACCATTCCGCCCTGAGGCATCAATTCCGGCAAACGACGCACAAGGCGCGCGTAATCTTTCTGGGCAATAAAACTGCCGGGCTGATATGAAGGCGGGTCGAGGATGACAACGTCATAAGGTCCCCGCTTTTTGATGCGCCCCCAGGACTTCAAGATATTTTCTGCGATGAATTCGGCAGCACCTTTTGGGTGTTGATTGAGCATATGATTGTCGCGCCCGATCTGGAGCGCCCTGCTGCTCATATCGACATTAACGACCTTCTCTGCCCCCGCGGCTACGGCCACCACGGAAAATGCACAGGTATAAGCAAACAGGTTCAACACCCGCCGGCCCTGCACGTGCTTCTCTATCCACTGGCGGCCGGGCTCCATATCCAGAAAAAAACCGGTGTTCTGTTGTTGCCCAGGGTACAGATTGAAACGCAGATTTCCTCGCTGTGCGTAGACCTTTTCCGGGAGTTCCCCCCACACCACCTGTGAAGGGGCGCCGGTGATGTAGCGATGCTGTACCAGAACAGCCTGGATGTGAGGCGCAAACAAAGGTTCCGCCTGTTGCAGAAAATCCTCAAGCCACTGCGCAGGTGGTTGCTGATAGCAGGTTAATAATAAAACTGGTTGAAAAAAATCGATGCATACGAATTCCAAACCCGGTACGGTTTTTCCTCTTCCATGAAAAACCCGATAACTGTCCAAGACGGGCAAGGTTGCTTGAGAGGATGGCTCACTGACGGCAAAACGGGATTGCAGATCTTGAAGACGGGTCAATATGGGAGACATAAATTCACTGGGCAGAAGGTTGGTCGACGGGGTTGTCCAGAAATTCTACGGCCGGAAACCCTACGGGATACATAACGCGTTCACGATAGCCGGTAATTACCGGCAGATAACCGGCAAAGCTTTTATCCAGTTCAGGATCATTACTGTCAACCAGCAACGGGCGGCTCTGCAATGCAAGTATTTTTTCTCGGGTGGCAATGACCTGAATATTCTCCCGGCCCACACGTCGTAAAATGTCCGGTGTCAGCTGCTGATTGCCGCGGCCGATAATATGGCCCTGCCCTCCAATGGCTGTGATGATGATCCGAACCTCTCCCGAATGCTGATCCAGTGCCCGACGGATGTCACCAGCCGTGACGTCTGTGGCCAGCAGCTGTCCGTTAAGCAATAAATCAACACCCAGTAACGTACCGTCCAGATTCATTTCCCGCAGCAGTATCTGAGTGGTTGAACCCGGACCAATGATGTACAGAACATCGTCCGCAAGATTCTCGATAACCTCGTTCGCCACATCAATTTGCGTCAGTTCATCTACCTGAGCACCGCTGTTCTTTACCTGCTGCAAAAATTGGGGGGCTTCCGGCACCAGTAGCGTGCCGTAAAAGCGGGCGCGTACCTGGCCTGCCCGGAAGGCATCTTCGTCAATGTCCTTCACGTCCTGCTCGGCAATGGGCACCAGTTTCCCCTCAAGCAACAGCCGCACGATCTGGCCGGCACTTTCCGGCGTGATGGCATAAACGCCGGAATGCATCTTGACGCCCGAAGGTACGCCCAGGACTGCCTGGCGGGTACCTACCGCGTCAGCGATATTACGCGCAGTACCATCGCCGCCAGCAAATACGATCAGATCGACGCCTCGATTCATCAATATACGAGCCGCCTCACAAGTGTCCTGGGCAGAGGTAACAGGTCCCGAAGGATGGCCAACGATGGTGTGGGGCAGTTCAAGGGCAACTGCACAGGACTCCCCCATATCACCGGAAAAGCAGTACACATGAATCTGCTGCCGCCAGGGCAACAGCTCCTTCAACGCACGCTGCATCCGGGCTATTGCCCGGGGCTCAGCGCCCCGACTGATGGCTTCGGCAACCGTCGCGGCACCGTCGCTGCCTTTCAGACCTACCGTACCGCCAAGGCCGGCATAGGGATTAACGATAACGCCCAAACGGAACATAAGCGCAGCTTCACGAAGAGATTAAAGACGCTGAAAACCCAGCACGCCCAGCCATTCCTCGGCCTGCTGGTGATCAACGCGATAATTGTGGAATTCCCGGCGCATGGGGTAATGCTTGCGCAGGAGGTCGAAACCTGCGGCAAAATCGGCTTCACCGGCCTGAGACCGTCTCGCCAGCTCACGTAACCGCTGATCATCCGCCGCAACGTCATAAACCTGCGGGATGAGCTGTCGGGCCGCATTCCAGGGATCGGCGGCAGCAACTGTAAGTTGATTATCAGTCAATGGTTGCACGAGATCTCCCACAGTCTTGCGCGGCTCCACAGCCAGGTGTCGACACAGGGCCTCATATATCATCTCAGTCCCTTTGAGTTTGCCGTCATAGCTGTATCCGGCGATATGAGGTGTACCCAAGGCAACACGTTCCAGCAAAGGCTGGGAGAGGTCCGGCTCTGGCTCCCACACATCCAGCACCACCTGTAAATCCGGATCTGACTGGAGGTGTTGCAACAATGCCTGGTTATCGATCACCGGACCCCGCCCACAGTTCAGCAGCACGGCCCCCGGCTTTAACTGCTCCAGCTCCCGTGCGCCAATCAGGTGGTAACTCGGGTGAGGCCCGCTGATGGTCAGGGGCGTATGCATGCTGATGATGTCACAGGCCAGCACTGCTTCCAGACTGGCCAGATCCTCGTTCTGCTCGGGCGTCAGGAAAGGGTCATAGCAATAGCATTTCACGCCTTGGGCGCGCAAACGCCGGTATAAAAGCCCACCTACGTTGCCGCAACCGATAATACCCACGGTGCGAGGCAGCCAGTTGACATTCAGGTTACCCAGCGCAGCGTAGACATACTCCACCACAGAGTTGGCATTGCAGCCCGGTGCGCTGGAATAGCGGATTCCCCTGGCAGTGAGGTAATCGGCATCAAGATGGTCGACACCAATGGTACAAGTCCCTACAAATCTGACTTTACTCCCTTCCAGCAGACCAGCGTCCACTCGGGTAACGGAGCGCACCAGCAAAGCGTCTGCGTCCGCGACGTCCTCTGCACGCATCTGCCGGCCAGGTAGACGATGAATTTCCCCAAGATCCTGGAAAAACGCCTCTACCAAGGGAATATTTTCATCCGCAACTATCTTCATCTGGAGTCTCTAATATCAAAGGAGGGTAATTTAACGCTGTAGGCGCTGTCCGGCTGCGGTTCAAGGAACCCAATGCCAGCCTTCAGCTCTAACGGAAGCGAGGAACCCGCAATAACGACTTTTTATAGCACGAAGTGTTGTGCTTTGATGTGTTAGCATATACTTTATATAGTGATGGGTCAGCAAAACCATCATATCCCGGGAGTCAGCGTATCTTGCTCTCGCCTCAGCTAGGGGGTGTTATTATGAAGACCTCAGTCACAGGCCACAACATGAATAATGTCGTGGACATCTTCACCGGTAAGTCCTTCTCTGCCCTCCACGAAGAGCGTTTTATCCGTCTGGCCCCCGAGCTTGACGGGCTTGAGATGCTTTATTCGAACGACACCAGCTCCGATAAACTCTTCAGTCTTAAGATCCTCTGCTGGGGATTGCGGGCGAATGGGGAGGTTGTAGGGCTGGTACCCTGGTTAAATGACATCGTGCCCTGCCCCGACATCTGCGATCCGCTGAACGGGCACTGGGAAGGTTATTATGACCAGGGGATTGATGAGGTATTCTTCGAGGCGCCGATTCACAAGATTGTCGAGCTGGAAACCGCTGCAGAGTATTACGAACTGCAGTGTGAAAACGAAGATGACATCGTACAGGAGCTGCCTGACACCATCGGTACTCACGCGGTGCTCGCCAGCCCCGGTAATCATAGGTTATCGCTGGTTGAGGTTGTCAGCTGGCGCCTGCTCAATAATGGCAATATTTACGGGATGCTGACGGATCAGACCAAGGTCATCAGTACGCCAGTGTTACCTGGCGACGATTGTCTGTACCCCGCGCAGGCCAGCGAAAACTTCCGTTACTTCTTTCAGCATCAGATCGCCAACAAGATCAAAGCGGAAGACCCGGAAGCACTGGCAGCCATCTCGATGCTTGTAGACGGCGTGTAATCAAGGGTCCACCCCACGCTTCGCCATCTAGCCTGTTCACCGCCGCACCCGCAGGTGCGGCAAACTGCCCTTCCTTTCTCAAAAAATCCTATGACCTCACCAGCTCTTTCGCAGGACAGGCTGCGTACGTGATTCTGACTGCTATTTTTCTGCAAAAACTTGTAAAAAATTGTACGTTCTTTTTTGCTGCTCTATTCAGCTACCGCTTGCAGATGTAATACACATACTGCTTGTCTCGCACGTCCTGTTCTAATAATTCATGGCCAAGAAAATGGCAGAATTTCGGTATATCCCGCGTAGTTGAAGGGTCTGTTGCGATCACTTCGATCACATTTCCCACTTCTGCATCACGCATGACTTTGTGCAGAAGCATCACCGGCTCCGGGCACATCAGACCGGATGTATCTAAAAATTTATCGATTTCGCGTTTCATAGTCTCACTTCGTCTATGAACAAGCGAGCAAAACAATGGTCCGTTGCTACACTTGAGGAAGGATAATTTAAACGACATCGGGTTGAGCCAATGCGGATCCGTTTATCCAGGCATAGCCAACACAAACAACCGCTGGGGAACCCTGCTTGATGTCTCGGAACACATACTACATGTACTATCAATCACACGATATGTTCAGCCGTCAGGTTATGGAACTCACGTTCCGGCTCTTGCGCAACAATAATCCAGAGCTTTCATTCGCATTAAAAAAAGCCTTGGATCATATTCGTTTAGCCCCCCAGGAAGCCACTCTGGGGAATTATGCAGGCGAAATGCTGTTAAACGCAGACGTCGTTGATCTGCTCGGGGCTGAGACAGTAGGCAGGATTGTCGCCGCATTGACCGCTATCGGCAATCAGGCCAGAGCCAGGAAAAATCTGCCACCGCAACACATCAAAGTTTTGCGGGAACTCATTGAAGACTGGGCTCTGCTGGCCGAATGGATTTTGCTGCATTCAACCGCCGAGAAAAGTGCCTATCACTGAAGCCTTACCGGCAGACTTTGTCTACCGGTAAATGCGCAGATGTCCCGTTACCTCTTCGCGGTCATGGTATAACTGCTTGAACTGTATCTCCAGCTTTAAACCCAGCGCGTGCAATTCGTCGAGAATTCGACGCTCACATTTTTTGACTTCAATGTAGCGTTGCTTCATCGGCAGTTTCAGGTTGAAGATTGCCTCGCGACAATAACCCTTACCAGCCCACTTGCAGATCATGCTGGCTACCCGCGCTGGCTTATCCACAATATCGCACACCAGCCAATCCACAGGCTTCTTGGGTTCGTAGATAAAACCATCGAGCCGTTGATGCTTGACCTGACCCGAGTCCATCAAGGCCTGATCCATAGGACCGTTGTCTACCGCATCAACAAACATGCCTCGTTGTACCAATTGCCAGGTCCAGCCTCCCGGCGCAGCACCAAGGTCTACTGCACGCATGCTGTGAGCCAGGCGCTCGTCCCACTCGGCCGCAGGGATAAAGTGATGCCAGGCTTCTTCCAGCTTTAATGTTGCACGACTGGGCGCGGACTTGGGCAGGCGCAAGCGTGGAATACCCATGGGCCAGGCGGAGCTGTTATTCAGCGGGCTTACACCAAGGTAGGCTTCAGTCCCGCTGATAAATACCAGATGCATACGCCATGAACTTTTCCCATCCAGCAGTTTTTTAGCGCGAAGTTTTTGCGTGAATGGAGCAAGAAATTTTTTACCCAGGGCAGACAGTTCCTTGCCTTCATTGGTATCTACCGTTTCGATAAGCACCTCTTGTGCTACCGGCAAACTTTCTGTAGCAGATACCAGCGGCGTTACACGATCTGTCACCGGCAGATCCGTTAATGCAGGGCCGCCTGCAAACCATTGCCGTATAAAAATCAGCTGGCGAAAAGGAATCTCCTGGATCAGGCGCTGCGCCGCTTTCGGCTCATGCGTAATAAACAGAACATACGCGCTGCCGTCTTTGGTTTTGCTGTATCCATACACTCCCAGCTCACCGGCCAGGTCCGTTATCTCTGCGGCGCACTCTTTCTCGAAGCCCGGTCGGCAATGTAAAAATAAATGATTCACGCGGTTCTCTTTTTTGCGATGGATTGAATAAAGTTGAGGATCAAATCTGCAGCCTGCGTCCAATGTTGCATCTGGGTATACCCGGATTTAACACGGGGTTTGAAATCATGGTCACCGTCGGGCAACCAATGGACCTGGATGGCCTCTGCCAGTGGATAGTTTGAGACTTCCTCAAAGTTCCCCAAGGGATCACGGGTGCCCTGAATGAACAAAGCCGGGGTAGTGAGATTGCGTAGATGGTCGATGCGCAGCCGCTCCGGCTTTCCCGCCGGATGGAAGGGGTAACCCAGGCAAACCAGCCCCTCCGCTCCCAGTTCATCGGCCACCATGCTGGCCATGCGGCCGCCCATGGATTTTCCGCCAATAATAAGCGTGCGCCCATCCGGCAAGGCCTGACGTAACTCCGCCACCAACTCGCGCCAGGTTTTCAGCAGGACGTCGGTTGGATTGGGTGGTCGCCGGCCTCCCGAAACACGGCGTTCTGCCATGTAGGGGAACTCAAAGCGAATAACTTCACAGCCTCGCTGACAGAGCAACTCACTCATTGCATTCATGAATTCGCTGTCCATGGGAGCACCTGCCCCATGGGCCAGCACCAGGCTTGAGCTGGGCTCAGCCGCCGGGCTGTTTTTAATTAATTTATGATTCATTATTCAGCAAGGATTGCGCATCCTGTCGAGTGAGCAGGCTGACCGTCTCGCTGGCCGTATCAAAAACGATCACCACATCGCCTCTTTCTATCTGGCGGCGCACCTGTTCGACTTTGGTCGATAAGGGAACCTCTTCCCAGCCATAGTCGGTGCCTTCGCGGGTAATAAATTCTTCAATGAGGCCCTGCAGCGCTTCGGTCGACAGGGATTGAGGAGGAATGATCAAGGGTTTTCTCCTGGTTCAGTATTGGAAACCGCACTCAGCGTCCATTCAACCGCCATGGTTTTTCAGATCCATCCCGCAGGGTTATACTCAGGCAAATCATTAACAATAAGGATCAACCTGTGAACACTTCAGCAACCACCTATCTTGTATTAACCGTCATCAGTGACGATAAGCCCGGCGTAGTCGAACTCCTGGCGCATACTATCAGTCAGCATCACGGTAACTGGCTGGAAAGCCGGATGGCCCATCTGGCTGGCAAGTTCGCTGGGATCCTGCAGGTGGCCGTGGCCGCTGATCAACAGGAGCAACTACGGCAGGCGTTGCAGGCGCTCTCCGGCAAAGGGCTCAAGATCGTTGTTGAAGATGCCGTCGCCGCCGAAAAATCCGCCTGCCGCGAGTTTCATTTCAGTGTGGTCGGCAATGACCGTCCGGGGATCGTCTACGAAATTGCCCAAGCCTTTGCGGGGCGCAATATTAACATGGATGAGCTGGAAACCTCTTATTCCAGCATGCCCTGGTCCGGCGAACCTCTGTTTGAGGCCACCGGCATCATTGAGGTTCCGGAGAGCGTGGACATGGATGCGCTTCACGATCAGCTGGATCTGATAGCGGACGAGCTGGCCGTGGATATCCGTTTGGAGTTGCCGCCGGCTCATTAATGTCTTTCGTCGAACTTTTCCAGCTCAATATTGATTGCGTTAGTTGAAATATTGACTTCATAAAACGAAAACAACAAAGACACCACCAGCAGTATCAGGCTCACCGCGAACAAAAGCTGTCCAAGCAAAAGGAATTGCAGCAACAGCGCAAACATCGACAACGTACAAAATACGAAAGACATCACCCCGTTGGCCTGCATCCAGCGGATGATTTGTAAACGCTGACGTAAACCCACAATCTGCCGCCGCACAATCTCCTTGGACAGCGAACCTTCCGAGGCGCTCAACTGGCGAATGACGCTGGTCAGGGTAACGAAGCGATTGGTGTAAGCCAGCAGTAACAGGGAAATGGCGGGAAACAATAAACTGGGCGTGGTGATAGTCATCTCCATAGCTTTACCTCAATTGATGACGAAACTGATTGATTCAAGAATATCACCCGGGAATAATTTGTGTTACGGCAATCAGTTGCCTTACATCCCTGCGGTTAAAACATAGCCTGAACAAGAGAATCCTGCTGCATGCTCCATATCGTTTTATTCGAGCCTGAAATCCCTCCTAACACGGGCAATATCATCAGATTAGCAGCGAATACCGGTTGCGGTCTGCATTTGATCGAGCCCTTGGGATTTGAGCTGGACGATAAGCGTCTGGTGCGCGCGGGTCTGGATTACGCGGAATGGCAGGATGTTAAGCGGTACCGCAACTGGGAGGATTTTCTGGAGCGCGCCCATCCCGAACGGGTATTCGCGCTGAGCACCAAGGGTACGCGAGCCCACAGCGAGGCCCGCTTTAAGGACAACGACTGGTTGGTATTCGGCCCTGAAAGTCGGGGCCTTCCGGCCAGCATCCGCGAATCCCTTCCTCAGGATCAGGTGTTGCGGATCCCGATGCAGGCCAACAGCCGCAGCATGAATTTATCCAACGCCGTAGCGGTAATGGTTTACGAGGCCTGGCGGCAGCTGGGGTACAACGGCGCCCTCTGAATCCCTGCGGTTTGCGATCCCCTCAAAACCCTCTATCATGCCTCCTTCGTTTTTCTGTTAAAGGCTTTTCATATGGCTTCCATCCAGATTCTGGTCGGCAGCGTTATGGGTACCGCTGAAACGGTAGCCGAGGCGGTGGCGGCTGAACTGCGCCAGTTAAACCATGAGGTGACGGTTAACTTTCAGGCGGATGTTAACGACATCCTGCGCGATAATGACGAAGTCCTCCTCATCTGCACCTCCAACACCGGGTCCGGTGAGCTGCCGGATAATATCCAGCCACTTTACCTCCAGCTGACTCGGGATTTTCCACGGATTGCGGGGCGCCGTTACGGTGTCATCAATCTTGGCGACAGCAGTTACACCACCTTCAACGAAGGAGGCCGCGCACTGGATGAAGCCTTCGCAGATCTGGGTGCGCAGCGTGTTGGCGGCCCGCTGGTCATTGACGCCTGTGAAGGGATGGATGCAGAAGAAGAAAGTATTGTCTGGGTTAAAGAATGGGCAAAACAGTTATGAGCCGCGCTCCCATTGGCCTGTTTTACGGCAGCTCCACCTGTTACACCGAAATGGCCGGTGAAAAAATTCGTGCGACCATCGGTGAAGACAGGGTTGATATCTTCAACATCAGTGAAACACCGATCATCACCGCTCAGTTCTACGACTTTATCATCCTCGGCATCCCTACCTGGGACTATGGCGAATTACAGGAAGACTGGGAAGATATCTGGGATGAACTCGACGAGGTAGATTTCACCGGAAAAAAAGTAGCACTTTATGGATTGGGCGATCAGGTGGGCTATCCCGAATGGTTCCTTGATGCCATGGGCTATCTGCACAGTAAAGTGATCGCGCGCGGGGCGCTGCCTTGCGGCTACTGGCCAAGCGAGGGCTACGAATTTGAAGCATCCAAAGCGCTGACAGCTGATGGCCAATATTTCGTTGGTCTGGCTCTGGATGAAGAAAATGAATTTACCTTGTCGGAAGCGCGCATCCAGCAATGGTGTCAACAGATTCTCGACGAGTTTGGCCTGTGACAGAATCCGGACCAGTTCATCACGCTCAGCTCGAATGGGATGCGGACGGTCAACCCTTGTCTCGCGAATTCGGTGATGTTTATTTTTCCCGTGCCAATGGTCTGCAGGAAACGCGGCATGTCTTTCTGCTTCACAACCAGTTAGCGGATCGCTGGACGGCGCTCAACGAGACCGAGGTTTTCACGATTGGTGAAACTGGCTTCGGTTCAGGCTTAAATTTTCTTGCTGCCTGGCAGTTGTGGAATGAAACCGCCCCGCCGAATGCACACCTGCATTTTGTCACTGTAGAAAAATTTCCACTGAGCAAAACGGATCTGCAGCGCGCCCTGGCATTGTGGCCGGAGCTGGCCGATCTTTCACAGCAATTACTGCAGCAATATCCCGCGTTCACCGGCACCGGCTTTCATCGCTTGAAGTTTCAACAGGGCCGCATCAACCTGACGCTGATCATTGACGATGCTGCCGCTGGCTTCGCGCATTTATTGGCGAATAGAAATCCTGAATATTCCGCTGCGCGGGCCGGGATGGATGCCTGGTTTCTCGATGGCTTTGCACCGGCCAAAAACCCGCAGATGTGGAGTGATGCATTATTTGATGTGGTCGGTCAGCTGAGCCGCCAAGGCACTACCGCAGCAACCTTCAGCTCGGCGGGCATCGTCAAGCGAGGGCTGATCCGTGCAGGTTTTCAAGTTAAAAAAGTTCCGGGTTTCGGACATAAGCGCGAGATGGTTGCTGCGTACAGAGCCGACGCCACTGCGCCTGCTGTGGTGCAGGATGATGCCCATCAGCCTCGTGTGTCTTCCGCCGGAACCTGGGCTATTAACCTGAACCCGCCACCTTCACAAAAGCACGTTGTTATTATTGGCGGCGGATTGGCAGGTTGTCATACAGCCAGAGCGCTGGCAGAGCGAGATTGGCAGGTCACCATTGTGGAGCGCCATGAAAAACTGGCTATGGAAGCCTCTGGTAATCCACAAGGCGTGCTTTACGCCAAGCTGTCACCCAAACAGGAGGCGCTGCCCAACTTCAACCTCGCGAGTTTTCAGTTTGCACTGAATCACTACCGTCCCTTCTGGAATCAAACCAGCAATCGCAGATTGATAGCCCAGCCATGCGGAGTATTGCAGCTGGCTCACGATGAAACTGAAGAAAAACTGCAGCACCTGTTGCAGGAACGTTTCGCCGAGGCCACCGATCTTGTTCACTTTGTTGACGTACAACGCGCAAGCGCTCTCGCTGGCGTCTCCGTTGATTATCCGGGCCTTTTTTTTCCATCTGCTGGCTGGATCAACCCACACCTGTTGTGTAATACACTGGTCCAGCATCCTAATATCCGTGTCATCTGCCAGACGGCTGCTATTTCGTTGCAACAGCAAGAAAATCTTTGGTCGATATACGATCAGGAAAATCGAATGATTTTGTCGGCGCCGACGTTGATTGTTGCCAATGCCAATGATGCGCAACGGTTTACACAAACGGCGTATCTTCCTGTTAAACCCATCCGCGGCCAGATCACGTACCTGCCAGCCACCGAGACCAGTAAACAACTCAATACCGTGTTGTGCGGCGCGGGTTATGTCGGGCCCGCTTTTGAAACAGCAGAAGGCTGGTTTCATTGCACCGGTGCCACATTTAACTTTAAGGAAACATCCAAAGCCTTGCGGGCAGAAGATCATCTCACCAACATCAATAACCTGCGCAACGGAATTCCGGCACTGGCGAGCGCATTCGACGCCCTTGATGAAAAGCAACTGGATGGACGGGTCGCATTTCGCTGCACGACGCCGGATTATCTGCCGATGATTGGCCCGGTACCACAGCGGGAAAAGTTTCTCGAAGATTTCGCAGCCCTGCGTAAAAATGCCAAAGCCACACTTTCTGTCACAGGGAGTTATTTTCCAGGCCTGTATATTAACGTCGGACATGGTTCCCGTGGTCTCGCATATACGCCACTGGGCGCAGAGATACTGGCTGCGCAGATCTGCGGGGAAGTTTTACCGGTGAGCTGGGAGCTGACACAGGCGTTGAATCCTGCGCGGTTTTTGATACGAGATTTGATTCGGAACAGGGTTTAGGAAAAGTGCAGGTGTGGGAGGTTTTGTGTCGGATTACGACGCGTTGCGTCTAATCCGACCTACAGTTCAGTCGACACTACTCTTGCTGCTTTTCTTCAGCCACCAGTGGCGTTTCCAGCGGCGGGGGTTCCGATAGAATCTGCGAACCACTGCCACACGCAATCACGGTGCGCATAGCTGTTTCAACACTGATGTGCGGCAACAGGTCCACACATTCTGCTGACAAATGATAGACAAAGCCGGACGTAGGTATGGGAGCTGTCGCAACGTAAACGGTGTAATCACCATTGTCATGAATGGCCGTCACTATACCGGTCACGGATACACCGGCAGCGCGTCCCATGATGTAAGCACGACATACCTGCCCTTTCAGTAAAGATGCATTCCCTTCGCCCCCAAGTAACTGCGAAATAATCTCTCGAATGGTTTGGTAGCCTGGCGCTACCTTGGTCAGCCATGCATCCAGTCGCTCGTGTAATAATCGACCTACATTGGTTTTGATCGCCAGACCGATAACAAAGAAAATACCCAGAACCATGATAATGGCGAGAATATCCGCCATATATTCTGCCAGCGGGGTAACACTGGCCAGCCAGCGACTCAGGGGACTGATGAGTCCGGTAATAAACTTAAATAACCACTCCAGCAGAAACAGAAAAATAACGAATGGCAGCACTACCATAAAGCCGCCAAGCAGGGTAAAACCAATAAAGGATTGCAGGCGCTGAACACCGGTCTTGCGTTTCAGAAACCTGCGAAATTCCTGGATTTTCTGCATAAGTTTTACTCCGGGAGTTTCCCTGTCACAATAAGCACCGAATTAGCGAATAAGGGTTAAACACAGTGAAACAAATCATCTTGCTCTGCTGGCTATTCTGCCTGAGCGGGCCAATGATAGCCAATGACGCAACCACTGCACCACATTTACCCACGGTTACTCATTTTGACTACCGGGTGCTGGCGCAGCGCTCTCACAAGCCAACGCTTTTTACCCAAGGGCTGGTTCTTCACGAGGGTACATTTTATGAGAGCAGCGGCCTTTACGGTCGTTCACAGCTGATCAGTTATCCCCGTCAGGAACCTGCGACCCGTTGGGCACAGCTCACCGCCGAGTTCACCAAGACAGACAAATTACCGGATCGGTATTTTGCTGAAGGTTTGACGCTGCTGGATGACAAACTTTATTTGCTCACCTGGCAGGAAGGCACTGTCTTTGTCTATGACCACACCACCTTCGAAGTTATCGATCGCTGGCGCTACAGTGGTGAAGGCTGGGGCCTCACTCACAACAATGAACTGTTGATTCGCAGTGATGGCAGCGAACATCTGTACTTTCACTCACCCGAAGATTTCAGTTTAAAACGAACAGTGGCGGTAACTGAGGATGGGCGGGCTGTTCAGCGGCTTAATGAGCTGGAATTTATTGGCGGTTATGTGTGGGCCAACATCTGGCATGAGAATCGGCTGGTTCAGATAGATCCGGACGCTGGAAAAGTCGTGGGCTCTGTTGATCTCACCGCTCTTACCGCGCAGGTCGATATCGAATCCAGTGAAAGTGTATTAAATGGAATTGCCTATGATGCAGAACAGCAGGCGATGTGGGTAACCGGTAAAAACTGGCCGACCATGTATCTGATACAACTGATAATCCCTTCTACAAAAGATGCCTCCGACTGACGCAACCCGGCGCTGACTAAAAAACACTACTGCAGAAACAACAAAGCCGCACCAGGTGCGGCTTTGAGTACATCAGTCGTAAAACTTAGAGACCGATAACGTTTTCAGCTTGTGGGCCTTTTTGACCTTGCTTAACGTCGAACTCTACTTTTTGACCTTCGGCCAGAGTTTTGAAACCTGAACCGCTGATAGCGCTGTAGTGAACAAAAACATCTTGACCAGCATCGCTTTCAATGAAACCGAAACCTTTAGATTCGTTGAACCACTTAACAGTACCAGTACTTTTAGACATAAAAACCTCAATGCTCTTTTAGCTGAGTAAATTAAAAATTGCCATCTTGGCATCTGTGCTGACTGATCACATCTTACTTATGAAGAACAAAACGAGGTTGCTAATAGATGTACTGCTAGAACAACGATGTACCATAAATAATGCTGCATGTTTGCCAGCCGAGGCACTATATACCCGACTCAAAGGCCAAGTAAAGCCCTCTTTGATACGTTCCGTTAGACCCCACACGAACCGTCGCGGTAAGACACAGGGGGTGCGACAATTTGTCACTTTTTTACCCGCCCGCTCTATGACACCCTGAAAACTCGGTCACCCTGCCCGACATTTGTGCTACAACCCATAAGGCATAAGGCCGGCAGCAATTTCTTAAAGACGGCAATCAATGATTAAAATTAAAAACAGCTTCTCCTTTTTTTACCATTGGCATCAACGAATCGGCCTCGTGATGTGCATCGCAGTAATTGCCTGGGCCTTAAGCGGACTGGCTCACCCCTTGATTTCCCGCCTCAATCCAAAGCCCGCTGCAACGCCGCCGCCCGCTCCACTGCACTGGCAGGACGTTAAGCCGGTGGAACAAATGATTACAGCCAATGGCCTTCAGGACATCCATCATCTGCGGCTGTTTCAATGGCAAGGTCAACCCGTTTATCGCATCGAAAGCGAGCAAGGCCGCACCATTTTTTCTGCAACAGATCTCAGCCCCATCCCTGAGGGAGAGCGACGTTACGCGGAGTATTTAGCCCGGCAATACCTCGGCGATACCAGCTCGCCCATCGTAGAGGTGAGCCTGGTAGAACAATTTGATTCGGACTACCTGTACATCAATCGCTACCTGCCGGTGATGCGGGTAGATTTCGCGCGCGGTGATAATGCGCGGGTGTATGTAGACCTGCGGCAAGGCCGACTGGCAACGCTGGTGGACAATAGAAAGGCCCTGACCGGCGCATTCTTCCGCACCCTGCACTCCTGGACCTGGATTGATTCAATGGCCCTGCGTCAAACCCTGATGAGCCTGTTTCTGGTCCTGGGTTTCTGTACGGCAGCCTTCGGTCTCGCGCTGTACATCAAAAGCTGGCGTCTGGGGATATTCCGTCGCCAGACCAGTGCGCACCAGCACCACCCACTGTCGCGCAAGCTTCATCGGCATCTGGGGGCCGCTGTCTCGGTTTTTGCCATGGCGTTTTGCCTCAGTGGAATGTTTCACCTGCTGGTGCGGGACAAGTCGGATCAACCCCAGCCCGCGCTCGCCCACGCGACCAAAGCGGCGGAGCTCCAGTTGAACGTGAGTGCAGTACAAAGTGTGTTCGGGCCCGATAAGGTTTTGGATGTTCAACTGGCGAAAATCGGCCCCGAGCTCTACTGGCAAGTCCGTGAACATCGGCCGTCTGAGGCAACAGCCAGTGAGCATCACCATCATCACGGTCACCATACCCCAGAGCCACCACCCAAGGATGCTGTCGGTTATATCCAGGTCAGCACGGGTACGAAGCTGGAACAAGGCTGGAGTAAACACGCTCAATCTCTGGCCCTGGCGTTCAGTGGACACCCTGCCGACAGCATCAGGGACGTCCGCCTGATCAAAGGCTTTGGTGGCGAGTATGGCTTCGTCAACAAACGGCTGCCGGTCCACGCCGTGGATTTTGACCTGCCGGGAAACCCGACGCTATACCTTGAGACGGCCACTCAGACCCTGGCCAGCGCCGTGACCGATGTTGATCGCCTGGAGGGATACAGCTTCGGCTATCTGCACAAATGGCATTTTGTGGACTTCCTGGGCAAAGACATCCGCGATCTGCTGACCTCCCTGGTGGCCCTGTCAGTCATGACCGTGCTGCTGCTTGGGGTTTATCGTTACCTGACCACCCGCAGGCGCCGCCGGGCCTAGCCCGGGGCTGGTCAGGCCTGAACGAATAGCTATTTACCCCACCTGGCAAAGCTGCAACAATTGACCGCATTTCCGGGTTATATCCGCTTGCAGGTTTTTCCATGATCCACATCCAGGTTGTAGATACCTCCCGAACGTCCCCCCATTGCGCTCACGACAAACGGGTTTCCTGTGGTAACTGCCGTCTTAATACGCTGTGTCTGCCCCTGAGTCTGCATATTGACGATATTGATCGGCTGAATGAGATCGTACAGCGCGGCCGGCCACTGCAGAAAGGTGAATACCTTTACCGCGCCAATGACCGCTTTACTTCGCTCTTTGCTGTCCGCTCCGGTGCGGTTAAGGCCACCACGCTGAGCGATAATGGTGAAGAACAGGTCACTGGCTTTTATCTTCCCGGAGAGGTCGTGGGCATGGAAGGACTTGCAGAGGATCGCTATACCAACTCCGTGGTAGCCCTGGAAACCGCATCCATCTGTGAGATTCCCTTTCACAGCGTGGAAGAGCTGAGCGTGAAGATTCCCTCGCTGCAACGTCACATCTTTCAGCTGATGAGTCGGGAAATCACTCAGGATCAACAGATCATTACCCTGCTGAGTAAAAGCACGGCAGAACAGCGTATCGCCACGCTCCTGCTCAGCATCTCTACCCGCAACAGCCGACGGCACCTGTCAGCAACCTCCTTTTCACTGCCTATGTCACGTACTGACATTGGTAATTTCCTGGGCCTGACCATCGAAACCGTCAGCCGGGTGTTCACCCGCCTGCAAAAGCAAGGCATCCTCGAGGTCAACCGCAAGGATATTGTGATCAATGACCTTGATGAGCTGCGCAGTATCGCGACCGGCACTGAATAACCGCAAGGAAACCTATGACTCCCGCAGAACAACTCCAGGCTACTCTGGCGGCTTTTGACGCGGCCAACCAGCAGGATCCCAACCACGAGACAGTCAATGGCCAACAGGTGCCAAAGGAATGGATCTACGGGCAGCGGATGAGCGCGCGACTGGCGGACTTTCAGCCAGATGCGTCAGTAACCCTGCAGCTGGCCGTCCGCGCTCAGCATATCTGCCGCTGGAAGATCCCGCGCAGTGATTACCCCATGGATCGTCAGGGTTACAAGCGCTGGCGCAGTGATCTCGCCCAGTTCCATGGCGAAACGGCCGCATCCATCATGCAAAGCCAGGGTTACGACGAGGAAGCCATACAGCGAGTCAGGGATCTGCTGCTCAAGCGGGGGCTGAAACGTGATGATGAAGTACAGACCCTGGAAGACGTAGCCTGCCTGGTCTTCCTGGAGTACTACCTGGAAGAGTTTGCGGCTAAACATGATGAAGAAAAACTCATCGACATCATCCGCAAGACCTGGAACAAAATGTCCATCAAGGGCCACGAGGCTGCACTGCGCCTGCCCCTGTCCGATACCATGCTGCAGCTGGTGACTAAAGCCCTCACCCCTGCTGAGTAACTGACGACCTCTACAACCATAACCATAAAAGGAAACTGCTCATGTATTTGATGCTCAAGCATTTGCATATGACAATGGCTGCTCTGTCTTTTGCCGGCTTTTTTATTCGAGGCCTGTGGATGTGGCGCCAGTCACCGCTGCTGCACAAAAAGCTGGTGAAGATCCTGCCCCACGTCGTCGATACCCTCTTACTGGTAAGCGCTCTCGCCCTTGCAGGGCTGCTGCGTTATTCACCGGGCGACCACCCCTGGCTGATGACCAAGATCGTTTTCCTGGTTGTTTACATCATCCTCGGGGTCATTGCGTTCAGGAATTCCAACCCTGCGCTCCGTAAATGCAGTTGGCTCGCGGCCTTGGTGGTTTTCATTTATATCGTCAGCGTGGCCATCAGCAAGAATCCTCTTGGCTTCTTCGCCTGATTCCTATTCAGAACCAGCGTCGCCGAAAAGGGCGACGCTTATTAAAGAATCATATATAAATAACCCATCTAACCAACTTCATTGTTATTAATAAATGTATTTTTATAGCCGATGCTTGACGCGCCAGCCAAAGTGATCTATATCACATACAGGCGTTGGACCTGCAAATAGCAATAACTAAATATTCGGCGACCCTACTATGAAAAAAACACTACTGTTCTTACACCTTGTCTTGATTGCACCCTTTGCTTTCGCATGTGACGAGACCTGTATGCGGGAAAGAGTCATGGCGGAACATGATGTCAAATTCCCTGCTTACCTGGACTCTAAATACTGCAAAACCACATCCGTGGATTTTCTGGTAAATGCCCGGAAAAGCCTGCAGAAGTACCGTGAGGACCGACTGAGCAGCGGACACCGGGGAGGCATCAGAAATATTCGCAACTTCATTGAGCAGCGTAAAGAATGGCTACAGGAGTGCGATAAATATCTGGAGATGACTAAACAAGGCCGGGTTTTCCGGACAGGTGAGACCACTGAGCAAATTTTCAACTCTATGGATTCACTGTCAAAGGAGCTCCACTCGCTGATCTACCGCCCTAAGAATGCTGCTGAAGATACTCACCAGCTGACTGAACTGGCGGGACAGAAATTCGAGTTGATGTTCCAGTTGATGGACGCCCACCGCACCGATCTGCAGTTGCGCGGTCTGCTGTAGAACCAGATTAAAAAACGGCGCAATCCTTCCGGGTTGCGCCGTTTTTTAATGTCAGGCTATCAGCTGCTTTTCTTGAGTGACAGGACTGACCGCTTGGGCTTGTCTGTACGCTCCGCATAACGCTTGGCTTCTGCTTCGCGCGCTTTGATGGCCGCCATACGCGGATCATCCGCCCGGGCGTAGCCCGTTTTACTGCTGTAATGGGTCGCCCCGCCTTCCGACGCCGCTGCTCTGGCTAAAAACTCCATACCGCAGCGCAACAAACGCGCCTGGTCGGCGTAGCTCAATTCTGGAGGAAATTTACCCGGATCAACCGACGAGGGGTTACGGGGATTACCTTCAATTTTCAATACAAAGCCACTCGCATGAGTCGCTGTACCGGCAGCCAGGTCTGCCTCCCAAGCATCAAAGTCCATAAAAATCTCTGTACGATTGCGATGAAGCTGGCATTAAACCATAAGCGCTTCGGACCGCGAAGCCATCCTGTTGTAAATGGCACCCAACTCTTCGATTTTATGACTTTGCCGTCGCGGATGCCCGTTTTTGGCGCTCTGGAGGCAGTGCACCGATGTGCAGTTCGTTACGTTGCTTAGCCAATTCAATCTGCTTTTGACGTTCCATGAAGCGTTGTTTCTGCTCCGGGGTCAGCTGCTCATAGCACCGGGGGCAACTGACGCCGGGGATGTACTGGGATGACAGCTTGTCTTCTTCGGTAATGGGGTGGCGACAGCCATGGCACTGGTCATAAATACCTTTCTGCAGGCTGTGATTCACCGCCACGCGGTTATCAAACACAAAGCACTCACCCCGCCACAGGCTTTCTTCCTCAGGGACCTCTTCGAGGTACTTCAGGATGCCACCTTCCAGGTGATAAACCTCTTCAAACCCCTGCTCTTTTAGGTAAGCGGTGGACTTTTCACAGCGAATGCCACCGGTGCAGAACATGGCAACTTTCTTGTGCTTTTTCGGATCAAGGTTTTTGGCTACGAATTCCGGAAACTGACGGAACGTTTCGGTCTTGGGGTCTATCGCCCGTTCAAAGGTACCGATGGAATACTCATAATGGTTGCGCGTATCGACCACCACCACGTCCGGATCGCTGATCAAGGCATTCCAGTCTTTTGGTTTTACATAGGTGCCTACGATCTTCAGCGGATCTATGCCTTCGACCCCCATGGTGACGATCTCTTTTTTCAGTTTTACCTTCATACGGTAAAACGGCATCCCTTCGTAATAGGATTCCTTGTGCGACAGGTCGGTGAGACGCGGATCGCTTTTGAGATAAGTGAGCAGATCATCAATTCCCTCGCGTGTGCCGGCAACTGTGCCATTGATACCTTCTTCCGCCAGCAGCAGCGTGCCTTTAAGACCCAGTTGATCGCAGTGCGCTTTCAAACGTGGCGCAATAGTCTGGTAGTCGGGCAAGGAAACGAATTTATACAGGGCAGCAACAACAATCGAACTCATAGATTTCCACTTAAATGAAAAGACAGGAGGTTAATGCAGGGCGCGCATTATAGACGCTTAATTTTTGTACAACCAGAGGTAATTCAGGAATGTTTACTGCCACCCAGACATTGGGGCGAGGCAGGTACAGCCTGGTTTGCCAGCCATTCTTCGGGGCTGAAGGTATGCAGAGCCAGGGCGTGAACCCCACCGCTCAGTTCATCCGCCAGCGTGGCGTAGATCGCCTGATGGCGCTGCACCTGTCGTTTATTCACAAAATCTGCGGAGACGAGCACGACTTTAAAATGGGTTTCCGAATTCGGTGGGACACTGTGCATATGGCTTTCGTTGGCGACTTCCAGGTGAACAGGCTTAAATGCCGCGTTCAGCTTGGTGCGAATCTGGTCTTCAACTGGTTTCATGGCAGGAACTCCGACATGGCTCACAAAAATTCCCCGCATTTTAACTCCAACCAGCTACACTTTGTTGACTTGGAACAAGGAACCGCTCCGATCCGTTCAACTAACCAGACGTATCACCATGAGCGAGCATAAATTTTTTATCGATCGACGGCGCGGTATGGATCGCCGCCTGGATCGCGACCCCTGCAAGGATATGCCTATCGATCTGTATCATCGAAAGCGTCGAAAATCCCCCGAACGCCGGGTACGCGGGCGGACGCTGGAGCAGGACTATTACGCATTTATCGGCCAGCCGGACCCACAGCGACGTCATTGACGCAGAGTGACCCGGCGCGAAGTGAAGTCGGACGGCAACGTCTGAGCAGGTTTCCCTGTTTTCTTTTATATTCCCAGACTATCGCTGATCCGCTTTTTCATTGATTTTACCTAGATGAGCTCGGCCCTGGCGAACTCAGCAAAGGCACCCGGGCTGGCCTTGGCAGGAATCAAGGTGGGTTTACAGCCGGTTTCCTGCTGATAGTGGTCTTCTACCGCAGCCATTAGGGTAGAGATCATAGCCCGAGGTGCAATAGCCACCACGCAGCCACCGAAGCCACCACCCGTCATACGCGCGCCAGCCAATCCTTTCCCTGCTGTGGTAAGGATATCCACCAGCGTATCCACAGCCGGGACGGTAATGTTGAAATCGTCACGCATGGAGGCATGAGACTCCATCATTACCCGCGAAAGCCTTGCCATATCACCTTTCTTCAGTGCGTCAGCCGCCGCTAATGTGCGGTTGTTTTCGGTCAGGACGTGGCGGGCGCGCTTGAACAGCAGCGGATCCAGCTCTGCTTCAGCGGCAAGTAACTGTTCGAGCGAGATATCGCGCAGACTTTTCTGGTGAAAGTGCCGGGCCACAGCCTCACATTGCTCGCGCCGCTGATTGTATTCACTCTCCACCAGGCCGCGTTTCACGCCGGAGTGGACAACCAGAATCTCCCAATCCTGCGGGATGGCGACTGGCTGGGTACTTAAATCGCGACAATCAATCAGCAGCGCACTATTGGCCTCTCCACAGGCGGAGATCAACTGATCCATGATCCCGCAGTTACAGCCGACAAACTGATTCTCTGCCGCCTGCCCCATCAATGCTGCCGCTTTCGGTTCTATGCTTTCGCCACTCAGAATAGTCAGCGCTCTGATCAGCGCCATCTCCAGGGATGCTGAGCTGCTCAGGCCGGCACCTGCCGGTACGTCACCAGTGATAAAAAGATTACCGCCACGCAATTCAAAATGATTTCTGCGTAGCTGCTGCACTACCCCGCGAACATAATTGGACCAGGGCATGGCTGCGTCATGCTGCATCTCTTCATCAAGGTGAAAACTGACAAACTGATCCGTAAAGTCATGCGCGATGATATGAAGTTCACGATCATCGCGCGGTGTTGCAGCGACCCAGGTGCGGTAATTGATGGCGGCGGGCAAGACAAAACCGTCATTGTAATCGGTATGCTCCCCGATCAAATTAACGCGGCCCGGCGCACTGACAACAACCTCAGGCAGCAGCGTAAAACGCGCCTGAAATAATTCTTTTATAACAGCGGACGTCAATGAATTCACAACCTGCTACCTCAAACGAAAATGAACAGAACTTTGCTGACGCAGACGTTCGGCGGCCTGCTCCGGAGATATGTCGCGCTGGGGCTCGGCCAGCATTTCGTAGCCCACCATAAATTTACGGACCGTCGCGCTACGCAGTAACGGCGGATAAAAATGCGCATGCAATTGCCAGGGCGTCGGGTCTTCACCATTAAAAGGCGCTCCGTGCCACCCCATGGAATAAGGGAAAGAACACTCAAACAAATTATCGTAACGCGCCGTCAGGTCGCGCAGGATTTTACTCAAGCTGTGTTGCTGGCTTGACGATAAATCTGTCATTCGCGGACATGGCAGTTTGGGTAAAACCAGGGTTTCAAACGGCCAGGCCGCCCAGAACGGCACCACTACCAGCCAGTCATTATTTTCTACCACCACCCGCTCACCCCTGCTGGATTCCTTCCGCGCATAATCAAGCAGCATCTGCGAACCCTGGCGGGAGAAGTAAGCACGCTGGTTTGCATCAGCCTTGCTCACCAGCGTCGGCAACTGGCTCTGTGCCCACACCTGCCCATGCGGGTGCGGATTAGAGCAGCCCATGACCGCGCCTTTATTCTCAAAAATCTGCACGGAAGCATACTGCTGGCCTAGCTCAGCCGTCTGCGCCATCCAGGTCTGAATTACTGCCAGCATCTCGGCATCATTCAGCAACGGCAGCGTCTTACTGTGGTCGGGAGAGAAACAGATCACGCGGCTGGTGCCCTGTTCAGCCTGCAACTGAAAGAGTGGATCATCCGACAGCGGCGCGTCAGGTACCTCGGGCATCAGGGCCGCGAAGTCATTAGTGAACACAAAGGTGGTCGAATAGTCGGGATTTACTTCGCCGCCGACCCGCTGGTTGCCCGGGCATAAATAGCAGCTGGCATCGTGGGCCGGGCTATCGGGCCACTGATTGAGCTCCTGCTGTCCCTGCCAAGGCCGCTTGGTACGATGCGGGGAAACCAGGAGCCACTCCCCCGTCAGGGGATTCAGACGACGATGAGGATGATCGTTGACAGAAAACTTACCGGACATAATATTCTGGCCATATAAATATTATAAATTCACAATAAGTTACCTCAAAAAATGCCCGGTGACAATTTATAAATCGAATTTATACGCCATCCTTATCCAAGAGCTTTACCAAAATTAACGCCCAATGTGGCGCAGGCAACCAATTCCCGCAGCCATAGCTGTTAAGCTTCATGCAATATATCGCGCCAAGCGCCCCCCTTGCCCTCCACAACAACAACAGGCAGAGCATCCGGTCATGAAAGAACCTGTCACCGAAACCAATCAACATATCTGGTTCGCTCCGGACATCGCCCTTGAATATGCGCATGAGCAGACGCCAGTACCCGCCGAGTCTGCGATCCTTAATCAACTGAAAGACGCTCACCGCCAAGCCTCCCTGCTCGATATCGGCGTCGGGGCCGGACGTACTACGGCATTCCTCACCTCAGCCTGCAAAGATTATGTCGGCATCGACTATTCGCAGGCGATGATCAATATTGCCACCGCTCGTTTCCCCGACACGGAACTATATCAACAGGATGCCCGCGACCTTTCACGTTTTGCACAAGCCAGTTTCGATATCGTGTGGTTCTCCTACAATGGTATTGACTATGTCTCCCACGAGGATCGATTAAAAATCCTGTCCGAAATTCATCGTGTGCTGAAACCCAACGGCTTTTTTATATTTTCCTCACACAATCGCGACAGCAGGTTTTATCCCGCTTACCACTGGAAGAACCTCCGGCCATCCATCAACCCGCGCCGCATGATACGGCGGTCGATCAACTACATAACCGGCCTAATCAACTCAACCCGTCACCGTTCAAAGCAACTCATCACTGACGACTACGCCATCCTTAATGATCAGGCACACGGGTACAACATGCTCACCTATTACATCAGCGGCAGGAAACAGATCGAGCAACTGGAAACTGCCGGTTTTACCGCAGAAGGAATGTGGGGGATGGATGGTGAGAAATTGGGGGATGGGGTTTATGTTGGGGGGTATAGTATTTACTACCTTGCACGTGCCTCAAAATAACTATCCCCTCAGTCTATATTTTTAGCTCATTCTGCTATTCGGTCATGCCAGCCAAAACCGATTTACCGCAATAACACTCCAAACGATCCCAAGCAGCACAAGACTGATAAAAACCAGAGCGGACCCGATATCTTTGGCGCGGCCGGCGAGTTCATGATGTTCATGGCCCGTGCGGTCGACAACAGCTTCAATTGAGGAATTGATAAGCTCCGCTGTTAATACCCAGAATACGCTGGCAATCAGCAGGATCAGTTCAATGTGGTTGCCGGCAAGCCAGAAGGCGAGAGGAATCAGAATCACAGCGAGCACAACTTCCTGCCGGAAAGCGGCTTCATGACGCCAGGCGGCGGCGAGCCCCTTCATGGAATAGCCGAAGGCATCAATCACGCGGGCAATGCCACTTTTACCGGGTTTTGACATAGTGGTTTCGCTCCATCATCTGAATAGCGGGAAAAATCTGGATGTAACATTACTTTCACAATCTGGTGGTATCTCTGATAGTGAAGCAAATAACCGATCTTACAGGCGGTGAAACTATGAATGCTTTTTTACAGAGAGTCCACCACTTAGATACCCTGGCGTTCCTCTGGCTGCACGTCACCAAGCGGTTTCCTTATCGTAAATCGGTTCGCTGGATTTCTCACACAGGTGATGGCCCGTTGTATCTTTTAATTGCACTGGCGTTATTGGTATTGGAGCCTGCCAACGGAAAAACTTTTTTCTGGGCCGGACTGATCGCCTACGGTCTGGATGTAAGTCTGTACCTGGTATTGAAGAATCTTATCAAGCGTGACCGCCCGGCGGCGAGAATTGATTTTTATGAAGCCTGGATTACACCCTCGGATCAATTCAGCTTTCCTTCTGGCCATACGGCGGCTGCGTTCCTGTTTGCCTGCTTATTCGTTCATTACTATCCTTTCATTGCCCTGCCCGTTTATGTATGGGCCAGCTTGATCGGCGCGAGCCGGGTGTTGCTCGGCGTTCACTATCCCAGTGATATTGCAGCAGGTGCTCTGCTGGGCACAAGCTGCGCGTTTCTGGGGATTTATCTGCATTCCTGTCTGGTAGGTGTATGAGAATATTGTATGGCGTACAGGGCACCGGCAATGGACACCTGACACGCGCTCGGGTTATGGCGAAAGCCCTTGCTGATGTCGGGGCGCAGGTAGACTGGGTATTTTCGGGTCGCCCCAAAGAAAAGTTTTTTGATATGGAGGGTTTTGGCGATTATCAGGTTTATCGCGGGCTGACCTTTGCCACCCGCAGCGGAAAGATTCGCTACAGGGAAACTGCCCTGACTAATAATGTATGGCAGTTTTATCAGGACATTAAAAAGATCAACGTCGAAGGCTATGATTTTATTCTCAACGATTTTGAACCTGTGTCAGCCTGGGCCGCTCGACGAGCCGGAAAGCAAGTGATTGGCATTTCGCACCAGAGTGCTTTCTTCTACGACATTCCTAAACAAGGCGAAAATATTTTCACGAAATGGTTCATGCGCAGTTTTGCACCGGTAACTTTACCGGTAGGTCTGCACTGGCATCATTTCAACCAGCCTATTTTGCCGCCCATAATCGAGCCGCCGCGTTATACAAACGAATCTGTACCGCGTCATTACCTCGTGTACCTGCCCTTTTCAGAACCTTCCGACATCCTGCCAAGGTTGCAGCACTTTCCCGACTACCAGTTTTATGTCTATCTGCCGGTTCCCGCCGCCTTTGACGATGAACATATTCATATACGTCCATTTTCGCGGGAAGGTTTTCAGCAGGATTTGCATCGCTGCGAAGGCGTTATCTGCAGCACGGGTTTTGAATTACCCAGCGAGGCCCTGCTGCTGGGCAAAAAAATTCTGACTCAGCCTGTAGTGGGCCAGATGGAACAGCAATCCAATGCGCTGGCGTTGCAGCAGCTCGGTTATGCCTCGGTAACAAAAACGCTGGATGTTGAAACGATCGGCAAATGGTTGAGCCAGCCCAAACCGGCTCCCATCCCCTACCCCAACGTAGCTCAGGCACTGGTGGAGTGGCTGCTGACAAGCCGGGGAGATAATCTTCAGGCATTGCAGGAAAAGCTCTGGCAAGACTGCCGTGAGCGCAAACCTCGTTAATCCGTAGCGGGACGGCCGCGCATTTGTTTAACGCTGCTGCGCCGCGTCTTTCCTTCGAGCCGGCGTTGCTTCGAGGCGAGCGTAGGCTTGGTTGGGCGACGGGGTTTATTCACTTTGACCGCTGAAGCAATCAGCTCTTTAAGACGCTCAAGTGCGTCTTCACGATTTTTCTCCTGGGTGCGAAATCGCTGCGCCTTGATAACAATCACGCCCTCTGCTGATATGCGACTGTCTTTAAGGTCCTGCAGTCGCGCTTTGCAGGTATCGGGTAGGGATGACGCCAGCACATCAAAACGCAGATGAATTGCACTGGAAACTTTATTGACGTTCTGCCCGCCTGCGCCTTGGGCGCGGATTGCTGTCAGCTCAATCTCGTGCAGAGGGATACTCAGATTAGAGGTAATACGCAGCATTATCAGGAGGTAATTCGCAGCGGCTTCTGATCATCAATCAGCACCGGCTGCAATCGGCTGTCAAAGCGGGTACGATGGGAGTGCCAGCGAACCAGTACAGCTCCCGCAACCAGCCCTGCAAATGCCGACAGGATGGTGAAGCCTTCACTGGCGAATTGATGGTGGGCAATACCCGCCGCCAGGATCATGCCGAACAGCGGCACCAGATAAGCAAACAGGGAACCATTTACTACCACGCTTTCCGGCACACCTATCTCCACTTCATCACCCAACTGGTAACCGTTGGCATCCCGCCCTTGCAACAGCACCCAAAGATAGGAGGTATGGCCGCTGAGCTTGGCCATGAGGCTCTGGCCGCAACCCTTTTCGGCGCTGCAGGAATTACAGGTAGAACGCTGAATGGTTTCCACCCAGAGACCGTCCGGTTCAATGGCTACAATACGACCTTTTTCGTGGATCATGGCACCACCTCGTTGGATGTTCAGGGGCGCATTATGCAGGAATCAGTGTATGACTTCGACGGTGTATGACTTTGACGGAAAGATGGGCGGGAGATTCCCACCCAGGTAAAGCAGATGTTACAGGCGCTGGGATTAGGTTCTACTTTGCCGTCGCCGCCACACCAGCAGCCACCCGCTCGGCCGCTACTGCCGGAATCTCGCCCACCACCGTCAGACGATGAATCTGGTCATCCCGTTTCACTTTACTCATGAAGGCAACCGTAGCACCGCGCTGGCCAATGCCTTCCGGGGGCTGGGCAGAAGCGGGTTCAATAAACACCGAGAAGGTACTCAGGCCGTCGGTATACATCAGCATGTCTGCAGCATCTCGAACGCGCTGCTGCCCGACAAACGCAAAACCGCTGGGAATCCATTTGACTGCCCAGCCCTCTGGCTCGCCGCCCTGGGTCCGATTGCAGCCACCCAGTTGGGCGTTGGCGACCCGGTGCAATCGCGCCGTGGGTGCCTCCTGCAGCTGTTTGATGTCGGGGTTCAGGTCAAGCTCGAGGAACTGGTAACGCTCAAGGATACGGCCGGTGCCATCAATCATCAGGGACTTGAGAACCAGCCCTGTCTCCTGATCCACACTCAACACATAGCCGTAGCGGAATTCATCACGCGGAACCACCTGCAGGACGGTTGCCATACGCCCGGCCACGCGCTCGGTATAACGGATCTGGAATTGATAGAGCTCGTCCAGGCCGATCAGGCGCGACCCGATGGAACTCAGACGCCCCTGCAGCAACTGATCACCGGGCGAAAAACAGTCCAGCGCCTGGCCATGACGGACAATCTCCCGCTCTGGCCCATTCAGATACAACAGCCGTTCGTACTCAACGCCATCCTCCACCCAGTGGGAAACCCGGAAGCCCTGCAGCGTACTGCTGTTTTGATGCTCGTAGGTAAAAGCGCCCTGATAGTTGAGGTTGTGAGAGACCCGGGACATCTTGGCAAACAGTGCCTGCAGACTCTGGTTCTGCGCAACACTGGTTGCCTGGGCCGGTTGAGAGGGAGTAGCGCGGGTTTCCGCGTCGGCAAAAACAAATTGAGCGGCCTGCAATAACAACAGGCCGCTCAAGGAGCGAATCAATACAGCTTTACGCATAGAGATTAATCTTCTTCAGTTAACACGACCCGTGCAAAGGGCAGCATACCCTGACCACTGTTCAGCGCCGCGTTATCGGCATGTTCCTCAATCAATTTATTGAGGTAGTCGCGCACTTCTTCATCAGACACTTGGGCAGCGGTTTGAGAACTGCTGGGCAGGGGCACAAAGACGACCTGGCGACTATCCTGCTGGCGTGACTCATAGCCAGTCTGCAAGCCTACGGCACGCGCGCTCAATGGCTGTGCGTGGTACCCGGCCGGCAATGAGGGTGCAGGAACTACTGCTGTAGTTGGCACTTCCAGCTGCGGCGTCGCCGCTACGGCTGTCGGGGCTTCCTGAGTTACGCCGCCGAAGTTCTGGGCAAACAGCACCACCCCACCCGCCACAGACGCAGCCACTGCAAAGCGGGCAACATTCTGCCACCACTGAGGAGAGGTTTTCTTTTCAGGGGTAGTCGGAGCGGGAGCTGCTGAGTGGGCTTCTTCCTGTTCCAGGGCTGCACTGACACGAGCGGCAAAATCACTCATCTCAAGCATGGGAAGGTCACGGTGGAGGGCAGCACGGGCAATCTGATAGCGGGACCAGGTTGCTTTTACCTCTGAATCAGACTCGCTGGCCTTGAGAATGCGCTGCAACTCTAATTCCGAGGCCTCATTATCCATCAGCGATGAAAGGGATTCTGCTAATGGATGATGCGTATTTTGCTGTGTCATGCTGAGACTTACCTCTGTATAGACATCTCGGGAAAACCCGCCGCCGTTGATGCGGGGACCTGGTTAACTCGTCAGACAGCAACGAGTTGTACTTGTTGCAAAAGACACGACAGATTTACAAAGGTTCAGCGCCGTGCCAGTTTTAGTTAAGTTTAGTTAAAAAAATCTCACCTTTTGTACAAAGAACTCGGCAGCTGTTTCATTCGGTTACAGCGGCTGTTCCTTTGAGCTGTGATCAGACCTCACTCAACAGCGGATGGATACGCTTGTCGATGGCTTCCCGCGCTCTGAAGATCCGGGAGCGGACGGTGCCGACCGGGCAATCCATGATTGCTGCGATGTCTTCATAGCTGAGGCCTTCCATCTCACGGAGGGTGACGGCGGTGCGCAGGTCTTCCGGGAGGTCGCGGATTGCCTGGTCGATGACCGTCTGCAGCTCTTCCGTCAGCAGGTTGTGCTCAGGGGTATTCATCTCTTTCAGGGCATCATTACCACTGTAAAACTCCGCCTCATCGACCTCGACGTCGCTGGCCGGAGGGCGCCGGTTTCGGGCAACCAGGTGGTTTTTCGCGGTGTTGATGGCGATGCGATACATCCAGGTGTAAAACGCGCTGTCTCCCCGGAAATTGGGAAGGGCCCGATATGCCTTGATGAATGCATCCTGGGCTACGTCATGAACCTCGGCGTGATCACGGATAAAGCGGCTGATGATCGCCAGGATTTTGTGTTGATACTTGATTACGAGCAAGTCAAAGGCGCGCTTATCGCCTTTTTGAACGCGTTCAACCAGTTGTTGATCCGCATCTTGCGCCAGTTGCGCTGTCATTCTGCTAAAACCCCCAAGCACTCCGGTCCTACCGAAGTCAGATTCAGACTCAGCCCTGCGGCTATGAATTGTTATGACCGCGCAGCTTACCCGTAAAAGTTAATACTGCACAATCAACCACTTGCAAATATTTAAAGCCTCAAAATGCGGACAGGAGCCTCGTTAAAACTGGCAGATAGACCCACCCCTATCAGAAAAGTTCAGGCGCCATCTATGATACCGGGCTTTCCCTCCTTGTCAGTAGGCCAACCCACACAAGCCGGCGTTATGTAGTTTCCAGCTAAAAAGTGCTTGTGGCGAACCTCCTTCGAGGCGTTAAATTGAAGCGACAGCTTGTATATACTGCACGGCCGCTGAAGACCCTGTCTGGCACGACTATTCATACGGACCCGCATTAATGAACAAACACTACCATCATGATGTACTGGTCATAGGCTCGGGCGCTGCCGGCCTGACCCTGGCTTTAAACCTTGCCAACCACGCCAAGGTTGCCCTTTTGAGCAAAAGCGCAGCCAATGAAGGCTCCACCTGGTTTGCCCAAGGCGGTATCGCTGCAGTGCTGGATGATCAGGATTCCATCGATGCCCACGTGGCAGATACGCTGGTCGCCGGTTCCGGCCTGTGCCATGAAGACGCCGTCCGCTTCACAGTAGAGCGCAGCAAAGGAGCCATCCAGTGGCTGATCGACCAAGGGGTCAGCTTTACCAAAGAAAGCGGCAAAGACGACTATCACCTGACTCAGGAAGGTGGCCACAGCCACCGCCGCATCATCCACAGTGCCGATGCTACCGGCCAGGCCGTTCACAGCACCCTGCTGGAGCGGGCTCAGCAGAAAAACCTGCAGATCTTTGAACACCACGTCGCCATCAACCTGATCACCCAGGCCGATGGCGGCTCCCGCCGGCTGCGCTGCACCGGCGCTTACGCCCTGAGCCATGCCGATGACCACGTCCACGTGTTCCAGGCCAAGGTAGTGGTGCTTGCTACAGGCGGTGCCAGCAAAGTGTACCTCTATACCAGTAACCCGGACAGCGCCAGCGGCGACGGTATTGCCATGGCCTGGCGGGCCGGATGCCGCGTAGCCAACATGGAGTTCAATCAGTTTCACCCGACCTGCCTGTACCATCCCAAAGCCAAGACCTTCCTGATTACGGAAGCTCTGCGCGGCGAAGGTGCTTATCTGCGCCTGCCAAACGGCGAGCGGTTTATGCCGCGGTTTGATGAACGGGCGGAGCTGGCGCCCCGGGACATCGTAGCCCGTGCGATAGACCATGAGATCAAGCGTCTGGGCTGTGAATGCGTCTATCTGGATATCAGCCACAAGTCGCCGGAATTTATCAGTGACCATTTTCCTACCGTCAAAGCGCGTTGCCTTGAGTTCGGTATTGATATTACGAAGGAGCCGATTCCGGTGGTGCCCGCCGCACACTACACCTGTGGCGGTGTCGTGGTTGATAAAAATGGCCAGACAGACCTGAATAATCTTTATGCCATCGGCGAAACCTCGTTTACCGGACTGCATGGCGCCAACCGGATGGCCAGCAATTCACTGTTGGAATGCATTGTTTACGCGCAGTCAGCGGCAGAACATATCCTGGCGAACCTGGCGACAATTCCCGAACCGGACCCATCACCCAAATGGGACGAATCCCGTGTAACCAACTCCGATGAGGATGTGGTTATTTCGCACAACTGGGACGAGCTGCGTCGATTCATGTGGGACTATGTAGGCATTGTTCGCACTCACAAACGCCTCGAACGTGCGACGCACCGCATTAAACTGTTGCAGAAAGAAATTGCCGATTACTACAGCAACTACAAGGTCAGCAGCGACCTTATCGAACTGCGCAATCTGGCCACCGTAGCGCAGCTGATTATTCGCTCCGCCATTGAACGCAAGGAAAGCCGTGGCCTGCATTTTTCGCTGGACTATCCACACAAATCGCCTGTGGCCCGCGACACCATCCTGGTACCCACTAATTTTGCCGGGCAGGATATTGTCGTCAGCAGGGATTGATCACCAGGCGCCGGCATCGTAGCCGGCGCCATCGCTTACAGATTCTCACAACCAAGTACAATTTTTTACCACTCCTTTTTATCGCAGGTCGCATACTCAGTTCCATGATGTCATTCAATGGAGCTGCACCTATGCGTATCGCTTTTTTTGCCCGTTCGTTTGTTCTGTGTCTCAGCCTGTTTTTCCTTGCCAGTTGCGGCAGCGATGACAAACCGCCCAAGGCCGACTTTGGTATTGCACCGGATGGACTCAGTGGTCGGATTATTCTTCGCTTGTATGAAGATGACGGAAAAATCTTTGCCGCAACGGATCGCGGTCTCTTCACCAGAAACAAAGGTAACAGCCCCTGGCGTGCGCGTGGCTTGAGTGATCGCGAAGTTCTGGACATTGCTATCCTGGACGATGATCACTATCTGGCCTCCGCTTCACGTGTGGTGGATGAGGTAACAGAAAACCGCTTATTTGAAACCACCGACGGCGGCCAGACCTGGGATGAAATCACCCACGATTTCGGCGGCGAAGATGACCCGGAATTCATCTACGGGTTGCACTATGACGACGACAATAACGCGCTTTACGCAACGGGTACCGATGTGTTGGCGCGCTCATTGGATGAAGGACGCACGTGGGAAATCCTGAGCGGCGAATGGCATGGTTTCGGTCAGCGAAAAACCATCGTGAAGCGTAACCCGGCCACCAATGAAATCTGGTATGGCGGTCAGAACGCTGTAGAGCAACTGGTGTTGCGGGTTTATTCATTAGATACGGGTGAAGAGCGCAGCTACGCAGATTTGTTGCCCAACCCCAGCGTTATTTACGGTATTCAGTTCGATGAAACGAATCCTGACCGTGTTCTGGTTTCCGGCGAGGGCGGCGTGCTCGAAAGCACCGACAACGGCGACAATTGGGATACATTACTCGGCGACGTGGATTACCGTTTTTATTTTGATGTCGCGCTGGACCCGAAAGACCCGGACATTCTCTACACTGCAGGCTGGGATAAAAACTGGGATTCACCTCAGCCGCTGATTCTGGAAATTTCCAAAAACGGCGGTGCCAGCTGGTCGAAATATCTCTACCCCAACCAATCTCTGTTTGGCGGCGTGCGCAGCATGCTGGTGACGCAGGAAGGCCAACATACCGTGTTATATCTGGGGCTGTATCGCGGCGGCATGATGAAGGTAACCTTTCTGAAATAGAGCGCTGTTAAAGATTGTTCTATCGGCTCTACATCAATCTTGACCAGATCAATGTAAGTAAAACTTATCGCCGCGTGCGCAACCAGACGCGCAGGCGGCGATGCTCGTCCAACGAAGTGCTGTCGGACAGCAGCACCAGATAGATCCGCGCGCGAGAGTTTTTATCGCGACACGGCAGTACGACCAGCCAAGGCAGAACGACAGCGTCGTCGGAAAGAAATATTTCGCGTTCGGTTATACCCTCTTGCAACCACCATCCGCGCCCGCTGATACGCAGTACCTGCGACGGACTGCGCCAGTGCCAGTAACACACCCGCAGACTGATCCACAGCCCACACAGGCACAGGATCCAGAATATCAGCCATAACGGCTGCGTAGGAATCAGAGGTAAAACTGCGAAGGATAAGCTCGCCGCCAACAGACTGTGTACCAGCCGTTGCATCAACCATAAACGCCGCGAAGGCTGCAGGTGTACTGTCAATGCATCGGCATGAGCAGGGAGCTTGACTTTAGAGGGTGGCGCTTCAGGATTTTTTCTGAAGTCCGGTATTTGCGCGAACAATCTCAACAATCCTTTGTAATCCAGCGTCCTGTGGATTTTCACGATTTATGAGCCAGGCATACATATCCTGGTCCTCAGATTCCAATAATTGCCAGTAAAGCTCTTTATCGTCCTGCGGCAGTCCGGGGTACACATTTTCAAGAAATGGCAGAAGGATCAAATCCAGCTCCAGCATGCCGCGCCGACTTCCCCAGAACAAACGGTTTTTATCCACAATTCACTACCTGCTGACCTGATAAAACGGTTGGGCAGTATAACGTAATTCCCCAGCCTCGCCAGCAGCGTTTAAGGTGCCGGGCCGCTGGGGGCGCGATTATCCCGTTAAACAGGCGCCTCCGAAAAGTTCATTCTGCGATCAAACACCGGCAGCGGCTTTTGCTCTTCAGCAGATAGCTCTATCATGGCCGGCATCATGTGCTGGTAATGCATTTTTTCGATGGGAGTTCAACCGTGACCGAATCATTGACTACAGCTGATCAATCCGCGCTCAAATTGATTGACACCCCTGAGTTTTCCGCACAAACGTTTCTGGTAACTCTTGACCACTATGGTTTGCTGGGTGTTGAAGGCCCGGATGCCGCAAAATTTCTGCAGGGCCAGGTTACCTGTGACATCCGCGAACTGGCCAGCGGCGTAACTCGCCTGGGAGCTCAGTGCAACATCAAAGGCCGCATGCTGGTGAGCTTTCGGGCACTGCAACTTGATGAACAACGCATCCTGCTGCGCATGCACCAGGGCCTGATGGAGAAAGCGCTGGCAACGTTTGGAAAATATATCGTTTTTTCCAAAGCCAAATTACACGACCGCACCCTGGAATACCGTCGCATTGGCTTAAGCGGCCCCGCCGCCGAAACATTATTGTGTTCAGTATTCACCGATGTGCCTGAGCAAGTGGATGCATGGTTTGCTTCCGACGACCATATCATCACCAAACTGGACACCCAGCGATATGAATGCTGGCTGGGAGCGGATGCGGAAGAGATCATCGCAACATTGTCCGCAACCACGGTCCCCGCCGGAGAAAATCTCTGGACACTGCTGGATATTCGCGCGGGTATCGGTGAAGTGCGCCCGGAAAGTCATGAACTGTTCACACCCCAGGCGTTGAACTATCAGCTCGTAAACGCGGTTAATTTCCGCAAAGGCTGTTATACCGGGCAGGAAATTGTGGCGCGCCTGCATTATCGCGGTACCTTAAAACGGCATATGCATCGCATCGGTTTTGAAGCGGACCAGGAGGTGCCACGCCCCGGTACGCCCATCAACAACAGCCAGGGCAGCAGCATTGGTGAGATTGTTATGGCCGCCCGTGCCGGTCAGGATCGCATGGAAGCCTTGGCGAATATTGTTGATGAGCAACTCACTGATGCCTGGCAGGGGGATAAAAAAGTCGAACCCATGTCACTTCCTTATGCTATACCTAGTGAAGAAAAAAACTGATGTATCGCACCGGCGATCGTTTTACTGAGAAGAAAGATAGAGTCCCCGATGAGCCTAATCGTAGAAAAAGTCCGCCAGGAAATTATTGCGGCAATTAAAAGTGATCGCCTTGTCCTGCCCACCTTGCCCGAAGTCGCTCTGCGAGTCAGAGAAGTGGCCGATGATCCCAAGGCCGACCTGGAAAAACTCACACAGGTTATTGGTAATGACGCAGCACTCAGCGCGCGCATTGTGCGGGTGGCAAACAGCCCCCTCCTGAGAGCGAGCCGCCCGATCGAGGACCTGAAAGCAGCTGTCATGCGGCTGGGCATCGCCTACACCAGTAATATTGCCACGGGTCTTGCCATGGAACAGATGTTCCAGGCCACCTCTGACCTGGTCGATATGCGGATGCGCGAGGTCTGGAGCCGTTCCAGCGAGATCGCCGGCATCTGCCACGTACTGTGCAGGCACTACACCCGCCTGCGGCCGGATCAGGCCACGCTGGCCGGATTGGTCCATAAAATCGGCGTGCTGCCGATACTGACCTATGCCGAAGAAAATCCCGCGCTGCTGAGCGATAGCCTGACGCTGGATAAGGTTATTGAGAGTCTGCACGCGCCTATCGGCGATATGATCCTGAAAACCTGGGGATTCCCGGAGGAGCTGGCTCATATTCCTTCCGAGCATATCAACTTCTCCCGCTCTGCCCCTAAGGCAGATTATGCGGACATCGTTACCGTAGCGATGTTGCAGAGCTACGTGGGCACGGACACCCCCATGGGCCAGGTGGATTATCACCAAGTGACGGCTTTTGAACGCTTACAGATGGACCCGGACATTCAGCTTGCTGAATCTGAAGACCTGTCAGCCGAGATGGAAGCCGCCATGGCGCTGTTGAGCTAGCTCAACAGCGCGCATGTTACAAACGCCAGTCAATGGGCGCCTTGCCGTGTTGTTCCAGATATTGATTGGCTTTGGAGAAGTGACCATTGCCCAGGAATCCGCGATGGGCCGATAAGGGCGATGGATGGGGGGATTTGAGAACCAGATGTTTACGGGTGTCGATAAACTGCCCTTTTTTCTGGGCATAGCTGCCCCACAGCATGAACACCACACCGTCACCGTGTTCATTTACCACCTGAATCGCCCGATCCGTGAACTGCTCCCACCCCTGCCCCTGATGCGATCCGGCCAGACCACGTTCTACCGTCAAGGTAGCATTAAGCAGTAACACCCCTCTTTCTGCCCAGGCCTGCAGACATCCATGACCGGGTGGTGCTATGTCCAGATCGCGAGCGATTTCCTTGAAGATATTCTGTAGCGAGGGCGGCGCGGCCACCCCCGGCTGTACTGAAAAACACAGACCATGAGCCTGTCCCGGTCCGTGATATGGGTCCTGGCCAAGGATAACGACTTTGACGTTATCCAGCGGCGTGGTATTGAAGGCGTTAAATATCTGTTTCGAGGGAGGAAAGATGACCTTACCCTGCTGCTTCTGCTGCAGCAGGAACGCCTTCAACTGCTTCATGTAGGGTTTATCAAACTCCGGGGCCAGATGTGCCAGCCAGCTCGGATCGAGATCAATCTTACGTGCAGTGCTCGTCATAAAATGCAAACCTGGCCTGTTCAAACGGGGCCGTAGCCTAGCAAAATCAATCAGGAAAATCCCGCCTCTGCTGCCGCTTTCCTGATTTCGGATACAAAAAAACCCGGCCTTGTGAGCCGGGTTTTTCATCAGCCAGATATCACTGATTAGAGCTTGTCGCCGTGCTGGCTCAAGTACTTGGCCACACCTGCAGGAGATGCGTCCATACCGGCATCACCGTCTTTCCAGCCAGCCGGACATACTTCACCGTGCTCCTGGTGGAAAGCCAGCGCGTCAACCATACGCAGCATCTCGTCAACGTTACGGCCCAGCGGCAGATCGTTAACAACCTGGTGACGGACTACGCCTTCTTCGTCGATCAGGAAAGAACCACGGAAAGCCACACCACCTTCTGATTCAACGTCGTATGCACGGCAGATTTCGTGCTTAACGTCAGCTACCAGAGTGTATTTCACCGGGCCAATACCACCTTCGTTTACGGGGGTGTTACGCCATGCGTTGTGAGAGAACTGGGAGTCAATAGACACACCAATGACTTCTACATTGCGCTTTTGGAATTCAGCAATACGGTGATCGAACGCCAGCAGCTCAGAAGGACATACAAAGGTGAAGTCCAGGGGGTAAAAGAAAACTACGGCTTTCTTACCCTTGATCGCGGAGGACAAGGTGTAGCTGTCAACAATTTCACCATTACCCAGAACAGCAGCAGCTGTAAAATCCGGTGCTGGTTTACCTACTAATACGCCCATGTTGATTCTCCTATATATGACGGGTGGTTAAAAAATGGCACGAACGTATAGTTCATGCCCTGAAAACTTAAAAAATTGGGATACCTGGTCAGCGCCATGCGCAAGGTTTTCCCAATTAAATACTATTTAGCCAATAGTAGCCAGCTATGATACACACCCCTTCCGTTGAGTCATATTGATTTTATATATAACCCTCCCCGGCTTTTCCCTATAACCCGTTACTGCATATTTCCTTGAAAATAGGGACAAATATTATAAACAACAATCATTCTCATGAATCATTGACATCGATTCTCATTAACATTAGTATCCAAACCTACTCACCCTTCAGTTGTGATCCTCGAGGATGCGTTATGTACGTCTGCTTGTGCAAAGGTGTTACCGATAGCCAGATCAAAGAAGCCGTCTATGAAGGCGCAACCTCAGTTGGCCACTTACGTAAATGCCTGGGCGTCGCCAGTCAATGCGGAAAGTGTGGTATTACCGCCCGCGAGATCATCCAGGAAACCCTTGCAGAAGCGCCAGCCTCTCAGGCTGAACTTCAGTATTATGCGGTAGCCTGAGGTGCGTTTTTACCTCGAAACGTAATCAGAATACTTCTCCTTCTTTTTATTTTTCCTTATCCATCAACAGCTTAGCTTGACGATACGGATAAATATCACCAGACTGTCGGTCTAATTCGCCGGCGGCGTCTGCTACTTCATGGCGATCATTTATCCTCTCACCGCTCTAAGGAGACCATTATGAAAGGTGACGTCAAGGTAATTGCTGTACTGAATAAAGTACTGGGAAATGAGCTGGTGGCGATCAATCAATATTTCCTCCACGCCCGCATGTATAAGAATTTTGGCCTGAAAGAACTGGCTGACCACGAATACCATGAATCCATTGATGAGATGAAACACGCTGATGCGTTGATCGAACGCATCCTTTTCCTGGAAGGCATCCCCAACCTGCAGGATCTTGGAAAACTGCATATCGGTGAGAACACACCAGAGATGCTCCGGTCTGACTTGAACCTGGAGCTCAAGGCCATCCCGGATCTGCGCGAAGGCATTATCCTGTGTGAGTCAGTTAATGATTTTGTCAGCCGGGATTTACTGAAAGAGATTCTCGAATCTGAAGAAGAACATGTGGACTGGCTGGAAACTCAGTTATCCCTGATCGATACCGTAGGCCTGCAGAATTATCTGCAAAGCAAGATGGGATAAGTCATTCACTGAATAAAAAACGGGGCTGTGCAAGCCCCGTTTTTCGATTAGAACCGGTAATCAAAATTAGCGCTGACAATTTCGGTTTCGGTATTGCGGTGTTCCGGCAAGGTCCGGTACTCCACGTTGAAGTTAAAACGTTCATTAAGGATAAAGCCGACACCAATACCGTAGGATGCGCCTGACTGTGAAAAATCAGCCTGCAGCGTTTCTGTGCCGTCAGGTGCATGCAGGGTTTCCGTCGCATCCATGTCCATGTATCCCAGCAACAGATAAAGTTTGGCTTCGTCGTTGACTAATTCAGGTTTGTAATAAACGGCGTAATAGCTGTCGATCTCCCGTTTGAGCCGCCCGGCTGTTGCATCGTTCTTGCTCTTGCCTTCACTGACGCCGGTACCGTAACGAACCTCTACTCCCAGAGCAGCGTTATATTTATATCCACCAAGGATTTCCGCGGTGCGGGCATTGCTTACATCGATGGTTTCATCGTCGTACATAAATTCTGCCATACCGACACCGACGTAAAAACCGCGCTCGTTATCGGCCATGGCGCAGACCGAAACCAGTGACATGACTACAGCAAGTAAACGCTTCATAAATCATTCCATTATTATTGGGGGCGCCCGGTACATCTCTGGGGCCCTGTTGTTGATACCAGGGACTGTCAAAGCTGCTAACTATAACGAATAAAATAGCCAGCGAGTGATAACCGCGTCTGTATTCAATTCAACAATCCATAAACTCCCAGAGAATAAGCCCGCTTGCGCTTCTCGCCGGTCAATGAGCCCGGCTTGAGTAACTCCCCCAGCTTTACCGGGTTCGTCTGGAAACGTGTGTCGCCCGTGCCCTCGTCAAAGCTGGCCATGACACCCTCATCAAACTGATAGGCGATAACATCTCCCGCCTCGACCACCACACTGACCGGGAAGTTCAGCTGATTGATCCCCGTCTGAAACACCTGCAAGGGATTGCTGTCCCAGATGACGACGAGTTTATCGTCCACCGGGCGCAGGACGTTCACCCGGAATTTCCCCGGCCGGAAGAAGTAACCTCCCACTCCCGTCAGGGTTCCGGCGGCAGGGACTGGATTTGCCAGATCCACCAGCAGCAAAGGCTTGTCCTCACGGTGGCTGCGCTCAACCAGCTCACCGCCCACGTAATCCAGCAGACCACCCTGCACCATAAAGTCCTTATAGGCGTCGATCTGGCTCTGCACGAAGCGTCGCACCTGCCCGCGCAATATCGAAGATTCCTGGATACGGGACATCTTTTCAACATCGAGGACATCGTTTACCCGGCGAAGCTCTTCTATCTGCTCACGCAGCTCCCACTCCTGGTCTTTCAGACGGACAATGTCCGCCTGCGCCTGTTGCAGCTCGGCATGCAACAGGTGATTCTGGTCTTTGAGATACTGGATATCAGGCTGCAACTGACAGGCGCCCAGCAGGGCAGTCGACAACAGCAGCAGGATATTGGATGACTTCATGAAGATTCCTCAGACTTATTGATGAGCTGGCGAGGCTGGAGGTTATTTCTTGACGCGGAAATGGCTGGTCATCAAGACTTTGCTGTCCAGCGCCAGTTCCACCAGGTAGCCCCCCTCGGCAAATCCGGAGATGGGCAGTTCGATACGAAAATGCTGTATGCCGCTGCTGCCATTGACGATCACCGGCACCTGAGCCATCTGCAGGCTGCGGGCGCCATCGTAAAGCACCGCCTGGAGCACCGAGGTGCCCTCTTTGAAGTTCTGGTACTCAAATACAATAAAGATGGTCCGGTCAGCAGCAATTGATTCACTCGGCGGTTGCTGCAGATCAGTGATTTCACGATGACTGATCAGCATCTGGGTAATGACCGGCTGATTCTGCTCCAGTAGCTGCGTTGTCCGGGTCTCCAACGCCTGCAGTGCCTGACTCTGGGGAAAATGCTGGCGGGCCGTGGCGACTGCATCCTGGGCATCAAGCCAGCGGCGGCGCTCCAGCAGTCCGCGAATGTTGTTGATCAGCGTCTGCTCAATACGGGCCATACCCTCCAAGGCAGCCGGATTTTCCTGATCACGCTCCAGTAGCCCCTGATAAGTTTCATAGGCATTGTCGCCCTGAGGCTCCAATACCCGGCCTGCCAGGTGCTGTGATTCAGCCTTGCGCAGCAGGATCTGCTCCCGGGCCTGCCGCTGCTGCTCCTGTTCGCGCAGCGCGGTTTGTTGCTGGAGCAGATCGGGATTCGCCGGGGCCAGAGCCAGTCCTTTTTCGAGCAGCGCCAACGCCTGCCTGCTGCGGCCCTGCGCGCCATGGTCCTGAGCCAGCTGGCCAAAGCGCTGTGCCACGGCCTGTATCCCGGCCCGCGCTTCGCTGTTGGAGGGGTCCTCGGTTAACACCGCCCGGTAAAACTCGAGCGCGTTTTCTCCTGCAGGCTCGTCCAATGCCCCCTCGCGCAGATAGTACTGTGCCTGTTGCAGCCTTTCCCGCAGCCCCTCCTGCTGTACCAACCGGTTGAAAGCATCCGTCAGCGCCACGTGATACTCCGCCTCATCAAATATGGATCGGGCCGTGGCGGCATAGCGCCTGGCGTTATCCAGATTGTCTGCGCTGAGCTCACCGATGATGCTGGCGGCGAAGAAGTGTTGCAGCTCTTCCAGACCTTCGCGTCCCGCCGCCTGGCCAGCGGCATCAGCACCCACCAGGGCAGCCCGATAAATAATCGCCAGATCAGCGGCCACATCCGGGTTAGTAACCAGCCGCTCACGCAACTGCCTGGCCTGCTGTAACCAGTCGGACGCCGCCGAAGCCGCGATGGGAGATACGACAGGCCCTGCCTGCTGGATAGAGGGCAAGGGATCTTCACCGTTCGGTGGAAGCGCCTCCATGGATGGCGATACTTTCACCGCCTGCCCTGTCCCGGATTCAGGGCTGCTCATCCCAGGTATCTGTTGCCCGGCTACCGGCTGGGTGAACTCCTGCCAGTAACGCCGCAGGTCCGCCTGAAAATAAACCAGCCCTCCGATCGCCAGTAACAGCAGTGCAAATACAATCCATCCTTTAACTCGAGGGCCCGGCTCTGCCTGAGTGTGATGGCGATGCTCGGCGCGCTCCTCCTCACTGATGGTAAAGCTCTCCATGGCGTCACCCGGTTCGGCGCCCGAAGTAACGGAAACCGACTCGCTGTAACTCTCAAGGTCCGAGGAAGTCCCGGCCACCAGAGTATCCGGGTGCACCACGATCTGCTCACCGGCCAGTAAAGGCGGCGGATTGACCATGGTGGGTGACAGACCGCCGTTATCAGCAAAGTCCACCACTGCCTCCTCGGCACGCATCGCCTTGAGAATCTCAGCGGTGGGAACAGCATCCAGGTCAGCAATCAGCTCACTGCCCGTCTGGTAACGCTGGCCGGGATCCTTGGCCATCACGCGGTCAATGATCGGCTGGAAGATCTGAAGATGCGCGGGGAGACGGGGAATCGCTTCGGAAACATGCTTAATGCCCACCACCACGGCGGAATCGGCATCAAAGGGTACCCTGCCGGTCAACAGAACAAAGAGCACAACGCCCAGACTGTAGAGGTCAGCCCGGCTGTCCACCTGCACACCCCGCGCCTGCTCAGGGCTCATGTAATGCGGGGTACCGATTGCCGTTCCGGTCTGGGTCATACCCGAAGCCACATCCGAAGGGCGGGCAATACCGAAATCCATCAGCACCGCCCGCCCGTCTTCATTGAGCAGCATGATATTTTCCGGCTTCACATCACGGTGGACATAGCCTTTCCGGCCCGCGTAATCCAGCGCCCGCGCAATGTCTTTAATGACCTTCAGCGACTCCACCAGGGTCAATTCAAACCGTTTATGCTTGAGTTCATGCCCCGGCAGATACTCCATCGCGAGGTAGTAGAGTCCTTCGTGAATCCCGACGTCGTAAACGGTGACAATATTGGGATGCATGAGTTGGGCGACAATCCGCGCCTCCCGCAGGAAACGTTCCCCAAAGCTCGGGTCACTGCACAAATGCGGCGACATAACTTTAAGCGCCACCTCACGGTCAAAGCAGGTCTGTATCGCCAGATACACGGTCGCCATACCACCCTGGCCCAGCGTGCTGACGATTTTGTATCCGGGGATGTCGATGTGCATCTAGCTGTGTACCGAACCTTCAACGGGCATTGAAAAAAGGAATGCAGTGTAACTCTCGTGTGGAATCCATGCAGGTGGGATTTAACTGTTACTCCCTACATCAGAACTGCCAAATATATCAGGGTTTAAGGCGGGAACGGTGAAGTGGCGCCGAGGGTGTGATGCAGTAGCCAGGTGCTGGCGATCACCCGGAAACTCTTAAACAGGAGACAAGAAACAAACGACTTGAACTGCAGTCAGAAAATAGCACCTCCAAATACTGCCCTACAAATAACCTCTTACATATTCACCCAGTTATTCATCGCCCGCAGTTTGAAGCGATGCTCGCGAAAGCGCAGCAATATGCCGTCGACATAGATCTCTTCGAGATTTAACTCGCCGCCCACTTGATTGCCGGGTCGGCGGGCCTGGCCATTCAGTACGACGTTGCTCGCACCATCGCCGGTGAAGTTGTGTTGGGAATAAATGATGGATGGAATCTGTTGCTGCACGCCCCAGGGAAGCTGGCGCAGGTCCGGCACATGATGGACGTCGTCGTAGCGTTTGCCTTTTTCGGTCGGCGCGGGCGCGGTCTGTGCCGGCTCAGGAGAATCATCCAGAAGCGATACCGAGGTTACCGCTGGAACCTGTACGGGTACCGATTTGACTACAGGCGGTTCTTCAACCGGCTTGTAAAGATCGTTCACCTTATCGTCAACCGGCGGCGCTTCCTCCTGTGCATACAGTGAATGAACCTCTGCCGATTTTTCCACTGGGGTTTCTGTCGGCGTCTTCACAGCAGTGGACTCAACTGCGGCAGCCCGGGATTGCGCAATGTCGGTCGGCGATAGAGCTTGCGGTGTAGTCGCTTCCCGTACCGCCGGTACGGGCGCGGGAGTAGAAACGGGTATGGGCGCTGCTTGCTGGCGAGTTTGGGTCTGCAGCAGCAGATAGATCAGCAGTCCCGCCAAAACCAGTATGATGACGCCAGCAAGGATCCACAACTTGGGCCCCCGGCCACTCCTGCCAGGATGGTAGCTGACCTCGTGGACCGTATTGATGTCTGGCGTTGGCTGTGAGTTCTTCCGTTCACGGTCCGCGCGATTCAGTGCATCAAGGATCAGAGACATGGTGGTTATTCACTCTCAGCACGAGAGGAGGCGCTGGATTGGCGATCCTCCAGGGTGACAAGGGCTTTGTCGATGCCCAGTACTTCATTAAGTCGCCGCAACGTCTGGGCGCCCACAATCCCGTCAGGTTTGATGCCCTGACTTTCCTGAAACAATTCCACACGCTTTTTCAGTTTGTCGTTGTAGATGTTGCGCGCCAGTGGTGAGCTCTGTCGGTCCAGCCGGGCGAATTGATCAGCCAGCCAATTAACTGCCGGACCGCGCTGGCCGCTGGATAGCGGCGTATCGAACCCGGCGGGGCGATACCAGACGTAGGTCAGCTCGTCGTTCCATAACTTGGCAATCCGACTCCAGGGGACTGTGAGTTGCGCTCCGTCGCGCAACAGCAATGCATTCTCTTCGCCCAGACCGATCACCAGCACGTAGGCCAGCTTTCGATCAGTCGTCACCAGCGTGAGGACGGCTGGGCGATTCAGCTCGCGTAATTCGTTCCATGTCGATACGCGGGTGGTTTCGCAGGCATAGCCCTCTTCCCCGGCAGCGGCACAACTGGCTGAGGCATCTGCACCGAGGTAGGCCAGCAATGCCTGGTGCGCACGATCTTCATCGCGCGTCCAGAAAACCCGCTCCGCCGCCGCTGAAGAAGCCGTAACGCTGCTTATGATTTCCTCCGAACTCGTTTGTGCATCCGAAGCTGTGGCAGCAGACGAATCAGCGACGCTGCTGCTCGCCACGGGTACAGCCGCGACAGCCTCATTGACAGGACCGTTCGATGAGGTCGGTATCAACAGCCAGATCAGGCAGATCAGGACTATGGTTCCAGCCACGCCAGCCAATGCATAACGCCATTTTTCCGGCACCGCCGGCAGGCGTTTCTGCGTGGCCAGATGTGCGGTCGTCCCGGACACCTCTAACGCCGCCTGCTCAAAGATCTCATTATCGATGACCGTACGGTTCTTCCCGTAGGCGCCGAGCATCATCCGCTCGCAGATGATGTTGATCAAACGGGGAATGCCGCCGCTGAAGCTGTGGATACGCTTGATGATGGGGTCGGGAAACGGGTTCCGATGGTCCGGCATCCCCGCGATCCGCAGCCGGTGGGCGATGTAGGCATGAGTTTCCGGAAGCGATAACGCCTCCAGATGAAAGCGGGCGGTAATACGCTGGGACAGTTGCCGCAGTGAAGGCCGCGCCAGCAGCTTCTTCAGTTCCGGCTGTCCCACCAGGATGATCTGCAGCAACTTTTCGGTGGTGGTCTCCAGATTGGTGAGCAGGCGGATCTGCTCCAGCACGGTGGGTTTGAGCAGCTGGGCTTCGTCAATCAACAGGACAGTTTTCCGTCCCTTCCGGTGGTTTTCCAGCAGGAAATGATGCAGCGCATCGGTGAGGTCTTTGGTACTCCAGCCATCCACAATGTAGCGCACACCCAGCTCATCACAGATGGTAGAGAGCAGTTCCGGGGCGCTGGCCATGGGGTTCAGGATGATCGCAAGATCGGTATTGGCCGGCATTTGCTCCAAAAGGCAGCGGATAATCGTCGTCTTGCCGGTACCGACCTCACCGGTCAGCATCACAAAACCACCGATCTGAATGCCGTACAACAGGTGAGCAAGGGCCTCCCGGTGCTGGTCACTCATATATAGATAACGAGGATTTACCGCAATGGAGAAAGCCTGCTCACTCAGTCCGAAAAAATTGTGATACATGGTTTAAGGTTGTTCTTATGTGGATGTATTGGCGGCGTCCGCTGTGCCGGGGACGAACAATCTGCCACCGATCATACCAGAGTCGCAACCGAAAATTTCCGCTCCATACCATCGGGGCAATCCCCGCGTGATCCTTCCGGCAGATTGCAGGCCGACGCGCTGCACTCAATTGCCGAAAACGCCCCCAGTTGATACCATTGCCGCCTTTTTGAGCAGGCCTGCCTGCCCCGCCCTTAGCACCCCGGTCCCTAGTTAAAAGAGATTCCCTATGTCCGTTGATCTTCGTTCAGCTTCCCTGTCCCAACTGGCTTACCACGACGAGTTCATCCAGCGTCATATCGGCCCCGACGCCCAGCAGACGGCTGCCATGCTTGCAGCACTCGGGGTTGACTCCATAGCCGAACTGATCGACAAGACGGTGCCGGAAAAAATCCGCCTCAATGGCGAGCTGGCACTGGCCGATGCCGTGACCGAAGCTGAGGCCCTGGCCGAGCTCAAGGCGATTGCCAGCAAGAACCAGATCTTCAAAAGCTATATCGGCATGGGCTACTACGACACTCATACCCCCAATGTTGTCCTGCGCAATGTGCTGGAAAATCCGGGCTGGTATACCGCCTATACGCCCTACCAGCCGGAGATCGCCCAAGGGCGCCTGGAAGCGCTGCTGAATTATCAGCAGATGATCATCGACTTGACCGGGATGGAGATGGCCAACGCGTCCATGCTGGACGAAGGCACGGCGGCGGCGGAAGCCATGGCGATGTGTAAGCGCCAGAACAAGAAGAGCCGATCCGATGTTTTCTTCGTCGATGCTGACACCCATCCCCAGACCATCGCCGTCATCAAAACCCGCGCCGAGCACTTCGGTTTTGAGGTGGTAGTAGCCAAAGCCGATGAGCTGGTAAATGGCGATTATTTCGGCGCCCTGCTCTCCTACCCGGGCTCCAGCGGAGAAATTCGTGACCTCACGGGCCTCATCGAAGCAGCGCACAGTCAGAATACTCTGGTCACCGTAGCCAGCGACCTGATGGCCCTGATGCTGCTGAAATCGCCTGGCAGTATGGGGGCCGACGTAGTCGTCGGTACCAACCAGCGTTTTGGTATCCCCATGGGCTTTGGCGGTCCACACGCTGGCTTCTTTGCCTTCCGCGATGCCTACAAACGTTCAGCACCCGGCCGCATTATCGGGGTGTCCATCGATTCCCGCGGCAAGCAGGCCCTGCGCATGGCCATGCAGACCCGTGAGCAGCACATCCGCCGCGAGAAAGCCAATTCCAACATCTGTACCTCTCAGGTTCTGCTGGCGGTCATGAGCGTGTTCTACGCCATTTATCACGGACCCGAAGGTCTCAAGCGTATCGCCACCCGCATCCACCGCCTCACCGCCATTGCAGCGGCTGCCCTGCAGGCGAAGGGCTTCAGCCTGGTTAACAGCCAGTTCTTCGACACCATCACTGTGCAGGTGGGTGATAACCAGAAGGCCATTTATCAGGCCGCGCTGAATGCCCGTATCAACCTGCGTCTGGTCGGAAAAAATGCGCTGGGGATCAGCCTCAATGAAACCACTACCCTTGCAGACCTGGATGCACTGCTGACTGTGTTCGGTGTCAGCAGTTCCGATCTGCCGGCTCTGGATCGCCAGATTGCCGAAGGTAAAAATCTTACCGCCAGCAAAGCTATTCCAGCCGATCTGGTGCGCACCGATGCCGTCCTGAGCCATCCAGTGTTCAACAGCTATCACAGCGAAACGGAGATGCTGCGGTATCTCAAACGCCTTGAGTCACGCGACATCGCGCTCAACCAGTCCATGATTCCGCTGGGCTCCTGCACCATGAAGCTGAATGCCACCGCCGAGATGATCCCGGTCACCTGGCCGGAGTTCGGCAAGATGCACCCCTTCGCTCCCATGGAACAGGCGCAGGGCTACCGCCAGCTGTTTGAAGAGCTGCAGGACATGCTCAAAGCCTGTACCGGCTATGATGCCATCAGCCTGCAGCCTAATGCTGGCTCTCAGGGTGAATACGCCGGGCTGGTCGCCATCAAGAAATACTTCGAAAGCAGGGGCGAGACCGAACGGGACATCTGCCTGATCCCCGCCTCGGCTCACGGCACCAACCCCGCCTCAGCCCAGATGGTCAGTTTTAAAGTGGTTGTGGTTGCCTGTGACAGCAAGGGTAACGTGGACCTCGACGACCTGCGGGAAAAAATCGCCGCCTACGGTGAGAAGATTGCCTGCATCATGGTCACCTATCCCTCTACTCACGGCGTCTTTGAAGAAGGCATCACTGAACTGTGCGATATGATCCACGCGGTGGGCGGTCAGGTCTATATCGACGGCGCTAATATGAACGCACTGGTCGGCATTGCCGCTCCGGGCAAGTTCGGTGGGGATGTCTCACACCTGAACCTGCATAAAACCTTCTGTATTCCCCACGGTGGTGGCGGCCCGGGCATGGGCCCTATCGGTGTGGGCCAGCATCTGGCGCCCTTCCTGGCTTCGCATCCGGTGCAGGAAGTACCCGGCACCGAAACGACCAACGGCACCATCTCTGCCGCACCCTGGGGTTCGGCCAGTATCCTGCCGATCAGCTGGATGTATATCCGGATGATGGGCAAGGCTGGCATGCGTCAGGCTACCGAGTACGCGATTCTTAACGCTAACTACGTGGCGAAGAAACTGGGTGACCATTACCCGATTCTTTATAAAGGCACCCATGGTTTTGTGGCTCACGAATGCCTGTTGGATCTGCGTCCTTTGAAAGAAGCCAGCGGCATCAGTGAAGAAGACATCGCTAAACGGTTGATGGACTTTGGTTTCCATGCTCCCACCATGTCCTTCCCGGTGGCCGGCACCTTGATGATTGAGCCAACAGAGTCTGAGTCTCAGGCCGAGCTGGATAAATTCATCGAAGCCATGCTCATCATCCGCAAAGAAATTGCTCAGGTTGCCAGCGGTGAAATCAGTGCCGACGCCAGCGCCCTGCACAATGCACCGCATACGCAGGATGACATCATGGACGAAAACTGGAATCGCGTTTACAGCCGCGAAATCGCCGCACGTCCAGCCTCCTGGTTGAAACAACATAAGGTGTGGCCGAGCGTGAACCGTATTGATAACGTTTATGGAGATCGCAACCTGATCTGCTCTTGTCCAAGCATTGAGAGTTATCAGGAATAGGTCAGGACAGTCTTGATGGAAGAACGCCGGGCAGGAACACTGTTCTTTGCCCGGCACTGAGGCATCAATGCTTTGGTACTACAGGATTAATCTGAATTGCCGCTGCAGTGAGTGGCAGTTTCTGACGCATCCACATCCCCAATACCGATATCACAATGACAGCTGTCATGCAAAGCTCACCGCCATCCTCCAACAAGGTCAGCAGTGTCTGTGACGCATTTTCCCCGAACAGACCGTGCATTGCATCTACACCCACGCCGAAAAAAATCAGCAGCGCAAAGTACACACTGAACAGCAGATAGGAAGGAAAATCATCCTTGTCGCTGATGCCGCGTAGCCCAATCAGCCAGAACACGGCTGACACCAATCCCGTCGTCGCAAACCCGAACAGGTCACCCACCACAGGGATTACGCCAAGAGCATCCACATACATATGACCTATGGTCTCATGAAGCTGAAATGCATCATCAAGAAAAACAATGAACAGGATCATGGACCAGGAAAGCCAGCACTTTTTATGGTGTGCAACAGCAAACAACAAAAACAAAACCGAGGCTGTCAGCTCCAGGATGTAGCCAAAGATTTCCGGATATCCGCCATCGATAAATGAAAATTTCAGGCGACCATAAAAAAAGTTATCTGCCAGCTGGTACTTCTCCGCATAAGCAAAACTGACAAAACAAAAAACAAGTCCGACAATGATGAGCACCACACCTATAGAAAATCCGCGGTGCAGTCGATCGGGTACGAAAAGGTAATGCCTTCCAAGCTGCAGGCAACGGAGCACTGTGGCGCCGAAAGACCGTGCGGGATTGTTCGCAGAAACCTGCATAGTGACCTCCTTAGATGAAATCCGTGGCAGCCTTAGCGGCTCGTCATAAAATTGTCACACATTCTGAATAAAGTAAAAGATTTTGAATTTATTTGTGATGGTTTTCGAACAAACGAAACGCCGTCCAAGCCACGCGGCGCTTGGTTTCTCTTTTAGCCATAAGGATAAACTTTGATAAATATCTGGAAGGCAGCGCACCTAATTGAGCGTTCTATGATGCACGTGGCGCGGTTATACTCGCGGAGTCAGCCCCTTAAAGCCCATAAGACGCCGGTCAAAAGCGGGCAAAGGGCCACAGCCTTTTATAAAGAAATTAAAAATACAGCGGTTAACAGCAATACTACCGGGGGGGGGAGTTATTGATCTGGTATTAGGCGATACGAATCAGTCGAGCGCGCTGTCCACTCCCCGTATTATTTCGACGGGCATGGATGGAAAATTTCAGGACGGAGAAATAAAACATTGAGGCTATAGCTTATCAACCAGTTTAATCACAACGACGGAAGCCAGGACCACGAGAAATGCGGCGGCCGCCGCATAGCGAATCAGAGATTTGGCATCGGCAACCATTTGCCGGCGCTGCGCGGTCAGTTCGGCGATGAGATGATTGGTATTATCGCGCAGCTCAAATTCAGCTTTAGCCACAACCGTGTTAATCTCGGTAGTGGCTTTATCCACTGCCCGCTCCAGCAAGGGTTCAACCTTTTCATCAAGAATCAGGTTAATTCTATCCTGCACCTGGTCGAGCTCTTTTTGCCAATCAGTGTGTAACCACGCCATAACACATGTCCTGTTTGCCGTTTAAAAAGTTTGCATCAATCCCGTAGAAACCAGTCATCGCGATAGGTTTTTACCATATCTGGCCATAACACCGTCAAGGTAGTAGCGAGTGCACCATTGATAAACCCTTCAGGAAAGGTCATCAATAGAAAGATAATAAAGTGCTCCTGTACTGTTGCCAGCGGAACTTCGCTGCCGGTTAAAAAAAACAGCAGGAAGGCGCCCAGGCCGATAAGCAGGCAGCTGATGATCGCTCCAAAAAAACCTATTCCGAGAAAATAAGTAAATGGATTTTTAAACCGCCACCGGTTAACCAACCAGAGTACGGCCCACGCCCAGCAGACGGGTATGACAACGCCCACGCAGAAATCGACGGGAAAAGTACTCAAGTCGAATTGCCGCAGCGCCACATCCCAATCAAGCGTCATGCTGCGAAACGCTACCCGATATACCTCCAGCACTACCAGAGCTGCGGCACCTATCAGTAACGCCAGGCTCCAACCAAATACCATCATGACTACTGTCATGAGCATGGGGTGAAAAGCAATGACTCCACGCACGGAAACCTGCATGGACCAGAAAAGGCCGAGGAACAAGACGGTGGCAAACAGGAGATGCTGGCGGGGTTGGTGCGCCGCCAGCTGGCGCCAAGGGGCGTAGATAACAGAAATGATCAGCAGCAGGAGACTTGGAATCAATGTCAGCCAGAACAACAAAGGCCCTGGCGGCAGCAGCATATTCATGTGTATGCCCTGTGGTTAATGCAGATCGGGCAAGGCTTTTTCGGCCTCCACAGAAAAACATTCAACATGGTCACCCTGCTCAATAGTCCCGATACCTTTCTTCAAAGCGACATGACGGGGAATAAATTTAAACAGACCGCTGCGCTTTCCATAGTGATAGATCTTTTGACTGACCAGAATTTCTCCCGGTTCCGCAGCGGCTTCCAGACGTGCTGCCATACTGACAGCTACGCCTTCCAGGTCCGGAACGCCGGTAACTTCATTATCCACAACGGAGACTTCGCCTAACTCGACGCCGATTCTTAATTGAAAACCGGCTGCCGTCAGTACGTTACGGATCATACAGGCGCAGGAAAGGCCGACGGTTACGTTTTTAAAGGTAACTCTGAGGGAGTCCCCTTCCATGTTGGGATGTCCAGCCTCCCATTTTTTCAAGATGGGTTTGACCAGACCGCGGAATAAAGAGAGTTTTTCCGACAGTTCCTCATCCTTCCAGCGTGAAAATCCTTTCAGGTCCATGAACAGGATGGTCAGGTTGCGCACCTGTTGCCGTTCGTGATCTGCAGCCAGCTCCAACAGACGCGGCCAGAACTCTTCACGAATCGCTGCGATCTTTTCTTTCAGCTGCACGTGAAGTTTTGCATCCCGACGCAGGGCCAGCTGTGCCAGTTGAATACGCTCAGCTTCGTCCTGCAGCTGTGCCTTCAATTCGGTGGGGTTGTGGGGACCGACCTCTTCCACCACAAATTTCACCAGTGCACCCCCAGCTATCTCGTTGATGGACTTCAAACGCAGGATAGTGCCCCAATGGGCTGCCGCCAGGTGGTCGATAAAGATGGGCAGGGTTGCAAGCTCCTGATCGATCAGGCGGTAGGGATAACGCAGTTCAATGGTGATGGCATCGGCGAAGATGCGCTCAAATTCGTGTTGACGATAAACCGTCTTTTCTTTTCCGGATTTATCCCAGAAGGCATAGTGGCATTCGATGTTGGAAATGTCCCAGCCAGTGCAGGTCATCTTCCACAGACGAGCGCCGGTAATATTGGCATTGGCCAGTTTGGCGTTAGTCAGGTTGGCTTCGCGCAGATCGCAGTTGACCAGATTTGCCCCGCTGAAGTCTGCCTCCTGCAGATCCATGTTATTAAAATCTACCCCACTGACATTCGCTGAGCGAAAGACTGCTCCGGCGATTGATGCACCGCGAACATCGGCGTTGGTCAGGCGAGCATTGACCAGCAACGCCTTGGTCAAATCGGCCCCCTGCAGGTTAGTACCTTCAAGGTTGGAGTTGGTTAAATCCACCCGGGTAAGCTGTTGCCCTTCCAGGTTACTTCCAGCCAGCGATACATCGCGCAGCATGAATCCACTGATGTCATGCCCGCGAAAATCAATATTTTCCAGCTTCGCATTGCGGGTGTTGGCTGTCAGCATATTGGCAAAGAACAGAATCGAGCCGCTGAGGTTACAGCCACACAGATTGGCCGCAATCAGTTTTGCATGAGAAAAATCGTTGTCCTTTAAGTAAGAGCCCTGCAGGTTCGTCAGAATCAGATCCGCATTTTTAAAACTGCATTGGGTAATGCGTGCGTTGCGCATGGATATCTTGGAGAAATCATAATCGTCGAACACCATCCCGGTAAGTTCTACACCATCGAGGTTAAGATCTCCGATGGCATGACGTTTACGCCAGTTGTTCCAGGATTTTGCGCCCTTGTTCAGTTCTTGAATGATTCGATTTTTTTCCATGTCCATTTGCTACATCAGGATTGCGAAGAAAGGTTAAATTGTTGAAGGGTGGCTCAGAGTCAGACAGACAGGATTATAGCGACCTTCACGCCGTATGATCCATATTTATCATACGCATGATGCACCCGGCAGGAGGTGCATATGCGGTTATGAGGCGGGCTATTACCAGCAGCGGCTTTTTCAGTCAGCAGCGGAGGATAAGGATTTACCGGCGGACAATCGACTCATCTCTTTTTTCAGAGTCAGAATATCTTCCTCCAGCTCTCTCAGCCGCGAAGCATCCACCACCTGTGGTTGGGAGAACACACTGGTAATCTTGGCACGCACCTGCCAGATCTCGTGTACAGTGTCCATGGCGATGGAATAGGTTTTGTAATCCGGGTTATCACTTTTAAGGATCAACATCGTGCGATCCTGTTCATAGATATAGGTGCGCTTGGCGACTATCCCTTCTTCGGCCACCACGATGGCCAGAGCGCCGTTCTCAACGGCCATAGGATCAGGCGAGCGTTCGCATACCACAATTTCGCCGGGATAGATGGAGGGAATCATACTATCGCCTTCTATTTCGAAGAGGCGATACTCATCACTCTCGTAACCGGGAATTTTGTATACATCGAGAGAATCCAGATACTTCTCATTAAAATAATTTTTTATATACCCCGCATGAGCTGCTCCGCGAATTAACGGAATATAGCCGCTGCGGTTGACGCAATGTTCAGCGTTACCCATAGAGTGCGGTTCTCTCACATTCTGCTGATAAAAAATTTCACCTTCACCGGTCACCAGCCAATTGCAGTCGACACCGAACACGCGATTGATCTTTAACAGACTGTCCATTGATAACTTGGACTTCTGGGACTCGAGTTGAGATAAGGCGCCCTGCGTGATACCGATCCGCGAAGCGAATTCCTGCTGGGAAAGACTCAGCATGTCGCGCAGTATGATTAATCTTGAATCATTCATAATTCTCACCATTCTAGATATTAATATACTAATGGCGCAACTTTATTTATTAGCATTCTTATTGGCAGGCCGGTACAATGGTCAGCGTTTCTTCCTTCTCTGGACGCTCAGGTGTCTGGTTTCTCTCTCCCGCCCGCCTGGATGTAACCTATGAAAATCAGCAGCACCGGCAACATACAGACTACCGGCAGCCCTCTCCTGATCATTGCCGATGACGATTTGGACGACCAGGTTCTTGTGAAGGACGTATTACAGGAGCATCAGATATCGTTGGAGAACACAATCTTTGTTAATGACGGTCAGGAATTGCTGGATACACTCTCACTCATCACACCGCAGCCGACCATTATTCTCCTGGACCTGAATATGCCGCGTCTGGATGGGCGTAAGGCGTTAAAGAGTATCAAAACAAGTGACGTTTACAAGCATATTCCGGTGCTTGTCTTTACGACGTCCAGTGCTCAATGTGACATAGATTCAAGTTATGCCCAGGGTGCAAATTCCTACTTCACCAAGCCAGTGTCGTTCAGCGGCCTGATGGATGTAATTGGAGCGATTAAACATTACTGGTTTGAGCAGGCTGCAATTCCCTACGCCGCTTCGTTGATAAGCAGAAAAGCGGAGACAGTCTGATAAACGTCTGCCATTGTGGCACTACTCCCGGCGATATTCATCGACCGTCGGCCCGGGAGAATACCTTCCGAAATTTCAGTGGTAACATGTCCTACCGACCCCGCAACGAGTCTGGTTTACAACGCCATGATTGCCACTTTGATCACCCATCCAGCCTGCCACGAACACCTCATGCCTGAGGGCCATCCGGAGTGTCCGGAACGCCTCGATGCAATCAACAACCAATTACTGGCCAGCGGTATCGACAGTCTTATTTATCACCGCGAATCACCCGCCGCTACTGATGAACAATTACTGCGCGTCCACACGCGTGAATATCTGCAACGCCTGACCGAAGCGCAGCCGGCAGAAGGTATTCAGCGGTTTTGTGATGACATCTATCTCTCACCCAGTACCCTTAAGGCTGCACGCCACGCCGCAGGGGCTGGCATTCTGGGAGTTGATATGGTGATGCGTGGCGAGACGGATGCGGTCTTCTGTAACGTGCGCCCCGCCGGGCATCATGCCGAACCGGCAAAGGCCATGGGCTTTTGTATTTTTAACAATGTAGCCATCGCGGCAGCCCATGGGTTGGCGGCACATGGACTCGATCGCATTGCCATCGTTGACTTCGATGTACATCACGGCAATGGCACCCAGGAAATTTTTCGCAATGAACCGCGAGTATTGTTCTGCTCCACGTTTCAACATCCGTTTTACCCCATGACACCCATCGATGATGTACCGGATCACATCATCAACATGCCCTTGGCCGCCACCTGCCGCAGCGACGGATTCCGCGCTGCGCTGACTGAACATTGCCTGCCCGCACTGGAAACATTTCAACCGCAGTTGATATTGATTTCTGCTGGCTTTGATGGCCACCTGGAGGACGACATGTCCTCCGTACGGCTGGTGGAACAGGATTACGTGTGGATTACGCAGCAGCTGCGGGGACTGGTGGACCGCAGTCAGAATCTTCCCGATGCAGATCAGCGCTGCCGCGGAATGGTGTCGTTATTGGAAGGTGGTTATGACCTGCCGGCGCTCGGTCGCTGCGCTATGATGCATATCAAAGCCATGGCAAAGTTAAGCTGAAAACGATGCCCGCTTCGTTATTCCTGAAGCTTCAGGCGCATATCAATCAAGCCGTCTTCCCGTAAAAATTTCACGGTAAAGCCGAGCTTGCGCGCGAGATTGGCCATACCCGCATTCTCCAGCATCGTCACACCAACCAGATGCTGGGTACCCTGCTCCCGGCAGTACTCGATCATCTTTTGCATCAGCCGATTACCCAGCCCGGATTTCTTGATGTCGGAACGAACCGTTACCGCAAATTCTGCTTCAAGATTGTCCGGATCCCGCTGGACATGCACCACGCCCAGAATTTCATTTTCACCCGCGGCGTTTTCCACTACGGCAACAAACGCCATCTCCCTTTCGTAATCGATCTGCGTGAAGCGCGCCATCTGCTCGTGGGAGAACTGTGGCAGTTCACCAAAATAACGTTTGTACCGATCTTCACGGGTCAGCGCATGGTCGAAAGCCTGATGCATGGCTTCATCCTCCGGGCGAATCGGGCGGATGAAGACCTGGCGGCCATCACGTAACGAATAATGTTCTTCCAGCTCTTTCGGATAAGGACGAATGGCCAGACGTGGTTTATGTGTAGCAGGTGCGATATCCACGCTCACATCCAGCACGGTAATTTCATCGTTAAGCGCCAGAGCCGGGTTAATCGTCAACCCCACAACATTTTCGTGATCGACAATAATCTGGCTGATCTTGGTCAGCAGGATACATAACGCCTGTCGATTCAGTGGCGAGTGCAATTGACGCTCGCGAATCTTGCCTTCCGCCAGGGCCTGAATCACCAGATAACGCGCCAGTGCCATATTCAAAGGCGGCAGAGCCACCACGGCGTTGGTGTGAATATCCCAGACGGAACTGGCTTCACCTAACAGGATAACCGGTCCGAAAACCGGGTCCGTCTGCACCTGAATGCGCAACAGGTGCGCGCCAGTGCGGCGGGCCATGGTTTGCAGGGTGAAGCCGCTGGGCTGCGCGTCCGGATAAAGATCGCTTACCCGCTTCAGACTGGCCAATGCAGCCTCTTCCACTTCATGGCGGGTGTTGAGGTTCAGGACGACACCGCCAATATCGGATTTCAAAGGCAGATCTGGAAGCACAATCTTTAACGCAACGGGAAATCCCAACAGCTCTGCCTGATCTGCGGCTTCCGCCGGTGTTGTGGCGGCCTTGGTGGGAATTGTGGCGATACCATATGCCTGCAGCAGCTCTGCGGATTCCTCGCCGTTCAGATGCAGGCGCGCCGCAGCCAATGCCTGGGTAATTATCCGGTTGGCCCGTTCCGGATGGTGTGGAATTTCATCGCTGACCGAGTCGGGAGTTTCCGACAACAATTTCTGGTTGCGGCGATATTCAACCATGTGCATGAACGCACCGGCTACGCCTTCCGGCGTGCGAAAAGAAGCGATCCCCGCCTCCGCAAAACGCTGACGCGCTTCGACTGCCGCGTCTTCACCCATCCAGTTAACCAGCAGATTGGGTTTGCGGCCTTTATGTTCCCGATAAGCCTGGATAACCGCTTCGGCATAGTCAGTGGGAGAACTTAAGCCGGAAGGCGCGTGCAGGATCAACAGGTTATCGATCGCCTGGCTCTGCAACAGGATTTTCACGACCTTGCTGTAAAGATCCGGCAATGCGTCCCCGAGCATGTTGATCGGGTTGAACGCCCGGCCGCCGCTGTGGATGATGTCCTGCAGCTGCGCGACTATCTCCGGTTCCAGGGTGGCGAGACGGCCGCCCCGCTGCAGCAGCGCATCGATGGCCATGGCGCTGGGGCCATTACCGTTGGACAGCACCACCAGTTGCTCCCCGGTGATGGGCTTGCCGTACGCCAGGGTTTCCACCGCCGCCATCAGCTCGCGCAGGTCGCCGACGCGGAGCATCCCCGCCCGCCGGAAAGCGGCGCTGTACACGGCATCTTCGCCAATTCTTTCAGGGCCAAGACGCGAAGTCATGGCCATCATCTCCGCGTTGGTCCCCGCCTTGATGACCAGGATAGGTTTGTTGAATGACGCCGCACGGGCGGCAGACATGAAGGCACGGCCATCCTTGATGGCGTCGATAAACAGCAGGATCGCCTGGGTTTTGGGATCGCGACCGAGATAGTCAATGATCTCATCGAAATCTACATCCGCGGCGTCGCCGGTAGAGATAAAGTGAGAAAAGCCAATCCGGCGCCGTCTCGCCCAGTCAAGCAGGCTGAGGCAGACAGCAGAGGACTGCGAAACAAAAGCGATCTTGCCCGGCTGGGCCGTTGTATGGGCACAACTGGCATTCAAGCCCAGACCGGGAATAATGATGCCCAGACAATTAGGTCCCAGGATGCGCACTCCGGACTGCCTGGCAATCTCCAGCATCTGCTCCTGCAGGTTGGTGCCCTGGGCGGTGTAAAGCGTATCCAGACCTGCGGCAATGACGATGGCGCTGCGGGTGCCTTTACGCCCCAGCTGCAGGATGATCGCCGGCACCCGTGTAGCGCGGGTGCAGATGATGGCGAGATCCGGCGCCTCTGGCAGTTCATCGATGGACCGGTAGGCGAGCACGCCATTCACCGCTTTATGATGGGGCGTGACGGGCATGATCGGTCCATCAAACTGGCCCTGCAGCAGATTGCGCATGACGACATTGCCGGTACGCGTCGGCTGGTTGGAGGCGCCGATAACAGCGATGGAGCGAGGCTTAAGGAGTTGCTCGATATGTTTGAGGCTCATTCAGTGACATCTTTTGCTGATTCGGCCCGAACGACCGGCTTGAGGATAAACTGCATGGACGCGGCCAGACCTTCCAGGTTCACTTCGTAAGTCGTGTAGTGTTCCTCGACCCACTTACCCCAGCGCTCCGCTTTGTTGATCAGATCGGCTCGATAAACGGCGTTTACGGCAGGCGTGCGTGAATGGTAATTAGCCGCGCGGGTCCAGAGATCGCCTTTATCATTGTAGATGTGGTCGCGGATACGCCAGGCAGCCAGCTGATAGGGATAACAACCATAGGCGGCGACATCGCTTTCGAAGACCCCGTGAGGCATGAGTTCCTTGAGGTATGCGCTGTTGAACTGCATGGGACCGACGTCAAAGGTGCCATTGGTGTTTCTCACCCATTGACCCGGCTTGCCACCTTCCTTCTCCGCGATGGCCAGCAGGATATTCGCCGGCACATTGTATTCAATGGCCGCTTCGACCAGACAGGCGACCGGTTCTTGGAGTTCAGGTGGCAGATCGGCAAATAACATAGACGTCACGCTTGCAGAAAAGTGATTCCATTTTCATCCATATGAAAATAAATGCAATGACCCGTCTGGCTACCGGACGCACAAAATACACCGCCGATTGTCTTGCCCTGCCTTTCTCTCGCTATAATGCGCACTTTTTTTGGCGGTTGAACCCATGGCACTCACGTCTATCATTTCCCACCACCTGCTGCGCCCTTCTCCCACCGCCAGTGTGGAGCTTCGCCTGCGCCCGGAACCCTTTGCTGTCAGCGGCAAACTGGAAGATCTGGCCTATGAGCTGAAGTCCAATTTCATTCGCAAAAGCGGCAAGAACTATGGTCGTTTTTCCAGCGAGACAAGCGACTTCCCTTTCTCCGCGTGGTTGAGTGAATACCGCGCAGGAAGACTGAGCTTCGCCAGCTTTACCCAGAAGGCAACAGAACATTTCAAGCTGGAGCTGGATAAGACGGAATGCCTTATCGATGCCTACCTCTTCTTCATTGAAGAAAAGATAGAAGCCGGCGAATTTCTCTATGTCTTTATGGCAGAACACCTTCACGGTTCCTATCTGGATGCAGAACTCGCCCTGGACGATTCACGTTATCTGGACACCCAGGGTTTTGCTCTCGCCGCCAAGGCTGACCTGAGCGACTGGGAGGCCGGCCACTCTGCCACCTACCTGTCGCTGCTGCGCTCCCGCGGTGAAAAAGAATTGTCGGACGCCTTTGCGAATCTGGTCGGCTTCAGTGACAAATACGACATCAAAAGCGATACCGCGCAATTCCTGCAGATTGTCGAAGACTATACGCAGGATCTGGATGAGCAGGATGCGCGGGTGACCCGCACCAAGGTGGTGGATTATTGTCTGGAGCAGAATAAGGCCGGCAAATCCGTGGTGATCGCCGACCTGTCCCAAACACTTGCCAGCGAGATAAAAAAACACGAGCCGGAACATTTCTCTCGTTTTGTACAGGAGAAACAGCCGGAGAAAAAAGCAGAGTTTATTCCGGACAGCAGCCAGATCCGCAACTATGTGCGCATCAGCGGACGCAATGATTCGTTGAGTATGAGTTTTGCCTCAGAGTGTCTGGGCAAGGAAATTGTTTATGATGCGGAACAGGACGTACTCACCATCAAAAATATTCCACCGGCCCTCAAAGCAAAGCTGCTGAAACATTTAAAAGGCGAATAATATCTTCGCCTTTTAACGTCTCGCGGCAGCCCTATTCTGCCAGCCGCATGGGCATGTCCAGCAATACCGTATATTCACGCTGTAAACGGCCAGCCGGCCAGCGCACTTCGAGAATAAACTGAAGGTAAGGCTCGGTGATGGGGCGGGAAGAGCTGATCAGTACTACCCGCCGATTCAGATCCACCTCGAACTGAAAGTCACTGTAAAAGAAAAAGTGCTCCAGCTTGCGCTTGGCAAAATCCTCTGCAGATGCAAAACCCACAACAATCTCTTCTTCACCGATATTGGCCGTATTGGTGAGAGCAACCTCAGCCTTGAAGGGTTCATTCAGGGTGGACTGCAATTTCAACTCACCCAGCCCGACGGCCCCCGCCTGCGCCGCTAACAGGCACAGCAAGATGCCAGCCATCGCTACCCACTTGTTATGTATTTTCATAGAGCAAACCTTTTGGAGATGAATAGAATCCGGACTCATTGATTCTAGACTAAGGTTTGGTGAGGTGTAGCGACGGACTCCACGGATTACAGATTAACGCGCCGCGACGAAAGCAATCTCCACCAGCATCTGCGGATTAAGCAGCTCCACCTTGATACAGGCTCGGGAAGGCGCGCAGCCAGCAGGCAACCAGTTTTCCCACGCCTGATTCAGTACGGCCAGGTTGGCGGTGTCGGTGATGTAGATGGTCGCGGACAATAAGCGGGATTTATCGCTGCCGCATTGGGCCAGGGTAGATTCTGCCTGGGCAAAGATCTGACGGATCTGGGCGGACATGTCTACGGAGGTATCTTCCGGGACTTCCACAAAATGAATCAGTCCCTGGTAAACCGTGGCATCGGACCAGCGTGGGGTTGGGTTAAGGCGTTGGATATCCATGGGAGCTCCTGAGGGTATTGGGTTTTAATCGGCGGGGCATCTTAGCGGAGATTTTTTTGGGTATGGGAAATATTGGAGGATTTTTTTGAGAGGAAGGCGAATCGGGGGTGATTGGGGCGGGTTGAATTGGGAGAGAAGGTTGTCGGATTACGCTTTGCTAATCCGACCTACGGGCCCAGGGGTAGTGTGGATTATGGGAGAGAGTTGTCGGGTTATGCTTTTCTAAACCGACCTGCGGAGTTGCGGGTTCTTCTGCTTAAGTTGATGAGAATAGTCGGATGGCGTGGTGCCGATCCGACTGGGAGCGTTTTACATTCCAATGTAGGTGGGGCCGCTGCCGCCTTCCGGGGTTTTCCAGACGATATTTTGTTTAGGATCTTTGATGTCGCAGGTTTTGCAGTGAATACAGTTCTGCGAATTGATCTGCAACCGTGGTCCCTTTTCATCCGTCAATATTTCATAGACACCCGCCGGGCAGTAGCGCTGCTCCGGTGCGTCGTAGGTGGGCAGGTTATAAGTGACCGGAAGGCATTCATCCTTCAACGTAAGATGATTGGGTTGATTGTCTTCGTGGCTGATATTGGACAAAGCGATGGAGGACAGGCGATCAAAGGTCAGCTTGCCATCAGGCTTTTCATAATGAAGCGGCTGCGCCGTTTGAAGCGTCTGCAGGCTATCGTTATCCGCTTCAGCGTGACTCAATGTCCAGGGCAGACGCAGGCCGAGACTGGCCAGCCACATATCAACCCCGGCGTAGAACATTCCACCCCAGGTACCCCACTTGCTCAAGGCCGGTTTCACATTGCGGACCTTATCGAGATCTTTGTAAGCCCAGGATGTCTTGAAGTCATCGGCGTAGCGCTGGAGTTCATCCTGCGCGCGATCTTCCACAACAGCGGCCAGCGCCGCGTCTGCCGCGAGCATGCCGGATTTCATGGCGTTATGTGAGCCTTTAATACGGGGAACATTCACCATGCCTGCAGCACAACCGATCAATGCTCCGCCCGGAAATACGAGCTTCGGTAACGACTGACTGCCACCCTCCGAGATTGCCCGTGCACCGTAGGCGATGCGTTCACCACCGTCCAGCAGGTCACGGACCAGCGGATGCGTCTTGAAGCGCTGAAATTCATCGAAAGGAGAAAGATAAGGATTGTTGTAATTCAGATGGACCACAAACCCGACAGCCACCTGATTTTCTGCCTGATGATAAATAAAGCCACCGCCTCCGGTATCACTGCGCAGAGGCCAGCCCAGCGTGTGACTCACAGAGCCTGGGCGATACTTTTCCGGAGAAATTTTCCAGAGTTCCTTGAACCCCAGACCGTAATGCTGATGCTGTCCCGCTGCGCGCAGTTTGAATCGTTCCTCCAGTTCACGGGTCAGCGAACCGCGCGCGCCTTCGGCAAACAAGGTATAACGGGCATGCAGCTCCATTCCCGGTGTGAACTCGGGCCTGGGCTGACCGTCCCGGTCAATACCCATGTCTCCAGTCGCCACGCCTTTTACGGCTCCCTGTTCGTCGTAAAGCACTTCTGCTGCGGCAAAACCCGGATAAATTTCTACCCCCAGGGCTTCCGCCTGTTCACCCAGCCACTGACACAGGTTACCGAGACTGACGATGTAGGCATTACTGTTGTGCATCAAGGGCGGCAGCAGAACCTGCGGAATTGCACGGGATTTATTTTCCTGCAGGATAAAAAAGTTATCGTCGGTTACCTGCGAAAAAACCGGAGCCCCCTGCGCCTGCCAATCCGGTATCAGCTCGTTGAGCGCGATTGGGTCGATCACGGCACCGGAGAGTATGTGAGCACCTACGGCGGAGGCCTTTTCCAGCACGCAGACACTCAGCTCACGCTGTTGCGCAGCGGCCTGCTGCTTTAAACGAATTGCTGCTGCCAGCCCGGCCGGACCGGCACCCACGATAACTACGTCGTACTGCATGCTGTCTCGCTGCATGAATCCTCCCTCGCTAAAGTATGAAATATCAGCGGAACTCCAGCCGCCGGCCGTCAGGCCGTTTCATCACGATTTCATCACTGCGGGCCGCGCCCTGCGCGACCTCGCGACATAAACTCAAAAAGGCTTCGATACCGGCGGTGCGAAACTTCTGCCGATGCAACACGAAGTTGAACTGGCGTTTCAGATCCAGTCCCGGAATCTCCAGCGGCACCAGACTGCCGCGCCGGAAGGCATCCATTAAGGCGAGCCGCGAGATGCAGCTGATGCCCATCCCCGCCTCCACGGCCCGTTTGATTGCTTCGGTGTGCTCCAGCTCCAGGCGGATGTCCAGTTTATGTAACACGTGGCGAAAAGCCGCATTAAATACCTGGCGGGTCCCGGAACCGGCCTCCCGCAGAATCCAGGCCTCTTTAGTGACATCCTCCAGCGAGATCTGCTTGCACCGGGCCAGCGGATGGTCGGGCGCCGCAAAGATAACCAGTTCGTCATCCACCCACGGAGAGATTTCCAGGTCCGGATGCTGGCTGTCGCCTTCGATCAGTCCGAAATCCAGCTTCAGATGCGCCACCTGCTCCACTACCATCGCCGTATTGTGGACCTCCAGTTTGACCCGGGTTCCCGGATGACGCTGCATGTACTCACCAATCAGCATAGTGGCAAGGTAGTTACCTACTGTCAGGGTGGCGCCAATGCGCAAGGATCCCAGCCCACTGTCGCCTGCCAGCATCGACTCCAGCTGTTCCGCCCGATCCAGCAGCTCAATGGCCTGTGGCAGAATCTGACGCCCTCGCTCATTAAGCTGCAGGCGCTTGCCGTGGCGGTCAAAAAGCCGCGTATCAAACTGCTTTTCCAGCTCCGCCAGCGCCATGCTGGTAGCAGACTGGGACAATGAAAGCGCCTCGGCGGCACGGGACACACTCTCGTGACGACCGATAGCAACAAAGACTTCTAACTGGCGTAATGAATATTTCATATCAGCATTATTGACTAACCTTATAAAAATAATCAACTTATCAGATAAACATCTTCTCCATATAATGGTCAGAAACTAGCCGTACCTGTAGTTCACCCATCAGAGGATCAAGCATGAAGGTGGTAGTCAGTATCAAGCGCGTCGTGGATCACAACATCCGCGTCCGCCCCAAGGCCGACGGTTCTGATGTAGACACCGCGAATCTCAAGATGAGCATCAATCCGTTTGATGAACACGCGGTGGAAGAAGCTGTCCGGCTGAAAGAAGCCGGTGTGGTCAGCGAGGTGGTAGCCGTCACCATCGGTCATGCACAGCATCAGGATGTCCTGCGCCACGCCCTGGCCATGGGCGCGGATCGTGCCATCCTCATTGATGGAGATGCGGATTTGTCATCCCGCGCAACGGCGAAGGTGCTGCTGGCCATTGCCCAGCGTGAACAGCCTGATCTGTTTCTGCTCGGAAAGCAGGCTATTGATGCTGATGCGGCTGAAACCGGGCAGATGCTGGCAGCGCTGTGGAATGTCGGTCAAGGCACCTTCGCATCGCGCATTGTTATCAATGGCGGCAAAGCGCTGGTCACCCGCGAGGTTGATGGCGGGCAGGAAACCGTTGAACTGGCATTGCCTGCAGTAGTCACCGCCGATCTGCGCCTCAACGAACCGCGCTATCTGAAGCTGCCCAACCTGATGCAGGCCAAGAAAAAACCACTGGAAACACTGAGTCTGGCCGAGCTCGGGGTGGATACATCAAGCCATCTGCAGTTAGTGAAAGTGGAAGAACCGCCGGCACGCGCACCGGGTATCAAGGTTGCCAGCGTGCAGGAACTGGTTGAGAAACTGCGTCACGATGCGAGGATTTCATTATGAGTACCTTAGTTATTGCCGAACATGATGAACAACGTGTGCGCGCCTCTACCCGCTCGGCTATCACCGCCGCTGCAGTATCCGGCGATGCCATTGATGTCCTGGTGGCGGGCGAGAATATCAGTGCCGTAGCAGAACAGATTGCGCGACTCAAAGGTGTAAGACGAGTGCGCGTTGCCGATGATGCCGCCTATGCCCGTCCCCTGGCAGAAAACCTTGCACCGCTGATCACCGGCATCGCCGGGGAATATCAGGCAATTGTCAGCGCAGCGACCAGCTTCGGTAAAAACCTGCTGCCCCGTGTGGCCGCCTTGCTGGACACCGACATGGTGTCGGAAGTCACCGCCATTATTGACAGCACCACCTTTGTGCGACCCATCTACGCGGGCCATTTAAACGCAACAGTGCGTAACACCGCTCCGCTGAAGATCTTCACCGTGCGTGCCACGGCGTTTGAGCCGGCTATCGAAGATGAAGCTACGGCGGTGATCGAGCCTCTGGCAGCGGGCGAAACCAGCTCCCTGGCGCGCTGGGTCAGCAGTGAAATCCAGAAGAGCGAACGCCCGGAACTGAGCACAGCCCGCGTCGTTATCAGCGGCGGGCGCTCCCTGGGCAGCGCGGAAAAATTCCAGCAATTGCTGGCTCCGCTGGCCAATCGACTCAATGCCGCCATAGGTGCAACGCGTGCAGCCGTGGATGCAGGTATTGCACCGAATGAATATCAGGTTGGACAGACCGGCACCGTGGTTGCGCCGGATCTTTACATCGCAGTGGGCGTGTCCGGAGCAACACAGCACATCGCCGGGATCAAAGACAGCCGCGTGATCGTGGCCATCAACCACGATCCCGATGCGCAGATTTTCCAGTGGGCCGATTATGGTCTGGTAGCTGACTTGTTTGAATCTGTGACTGAACTGGAAAAATCCCTGACCCACTGAGTCATTGCCGGCCGGGTGAACCAAGAGCGTCATCCGGCCCACCTCTTCAATACAACTCCTAAGGACTCCCTACACGATGGCAGCTGTTGAACCGGAAAAAGTATTAAGCGTTCACCATTGGAACGAATCACTCTTCAGTTTTACCACCACCCGGAATGACTCACTGCGCTTCGAGAGCGGCCAGTTTGTGATGATCGGTTTGCAGGTCGATGGACGGCCATTGTTGCGCGCCTACAGTATTGCCAGCGCCACCTATGATGAACATCTGGAGTTTTTCAGCATCAAGGTTCCCAACGGTCCGCTCACCTCGCGCCTGCAACACCTGAAGGTCGGCGATGAATTGCTGGTGGGCCGTAAACCCACAGGCTCCCTGCTGCTGACCGACTTAAAGCCAGGCAGGCATTTATATTTTCTCAGCACCGGTACCGGGCTTGCGCCTTTCCTGAGCCTCATCCGCGATCCTGAAGCTTATGCGCAGTACGAAAAAATCATTCTGGTTCATGGGGTACGGACCGTCAGTGAACTGGCTTACGCAGACTTCATCACCAAAGAGTTGCCGGAAAACGAATACTTTGGTGAAGAAGTGCGGGAAAAACTCATCTATTACCCCACGGTCACCCGTGAAGCGTTTCGCAATCAGGGACGGTTAACAGATTTAATTGAAAGCGGAAAATTATTTGAGGATATCGGCCTGCCGCCGCTGAACCCGGAAACAGATCGCGCCATGCTGTGCGGCAGTCCCGCCATGCTGGAAGATACCTGCAAATTGCTGGATGCCCGCGGCTTCCAGATTTCACCCCGCATCGGTGAAGCCGGGGATTATGTGATTGAGAGAGCGTTTGTTGAGAAATAAATTCCTGCCGTACCCTTCTGTCTACCCGCCATAAAAACCCGGCCTGCGCCGGGTTTTTATTTCAGAAACACCGGAAATTCTCCGGCTGCTTGTCTCCATCAGCTTGAAAAACCAATGCAGACTCAGGACCAATGGCAGTGGTCGATTAATGCTGATCAGTAATTAGTATTGCCCGACGAGGTGCAGCTCGCCCAACGGCCAATACAAATGGATCCTGCATTTCTAAAACGACTATTGGTTATTCTGGCTTCACTGCTGGGGCTGTCTGTCCGGAAGATACCTTCTTTCATATTGGAGATCTGGCAGCGATCCACGTTGGCGGTAATTTTAAAAGTAGTACCACCATTCTGACGCAGGAACTTGCCCATATTGTCCACCACACAATTGGACACGTTCAGCGTTGAGGCCGCATTAACCTGTATAAATTTATCCTCGCCGTTGTAACCGGAAATATTGCGTACATTAACCGTACCGGACGACTTGATGGTAATTGCATCCTCACCAACGTTAGTCCAGCGGATATTGTCCAGCGTGCCGCCGTTGTAGACGTGGATACCATCCACACCGTTATTGCCAATGATGACATTGCGTAGCGTCGCCCCGTTCTCAACCCGGAAGGCCGGCTGCTGGCTTTCATTCTGACTGCCATCACCCAAAGCTGAAGTGGGATTAAATGTTCGGCAGCCACCGTCATAAGTACCGCTTGTTACCCGGATGGTTGACGAAATTGATGTGCTGCCCGTTGAGTTACAGGTCGCGCCAGTAATGCTGCCGCTGTTGCCGCCACCTGAGGAAACCGGGCTGAAGCGCCATTGTTGACTGGTACCGCCCCAATAGGTCCAGAGGCGAATATCACCCCCATCGGCCGTATTGAATTCAAATACCTCAAGCGCCTTAGAGGAAAAACGAGAGGTAATGACATAGGTGTTGTTGCCGATGTTATCGATCGCCCAATGCTGATTATTGCCATTGAGCCAGGCCCACTGACGCGCATCTGCGCCATCATTGCTGTTCCATTCGAATACGTCGATGGATTTACCGCTGTGTGCCGCTCGAATTGAGTAATAACCATTGCCCAGATTAGTTACGTCCCACTGCTGGTTTGAATTGCCCCCATAAGTCCATTGAATAATGTTCGCTCCGTCATCCGTGCTCCTGCCGGCGACATCCAGGGCTTTGCCACTCAATTGGTTGGTGATGACGTAGCGACCATTGGCGATCTGTGCCAGCGCGGAGGACGCGAACAGACTCACCGTCAAAATCAGCAACGTCTTGCTGAAAAGCGCTTTATTAAACATACGATTCTCCATCAGTTTGATTTTTATAATTTGCGGGAGTTTTTTGATACAGCGGCTTAGTGTCGTCAAAAAAATCACGCAGGTTTCTGCCATTGAACCTGCGCCGATGTTAACAAAACCCATGGGACTTAGATCATAATATATGATAATTGTGATAAAGTTTTATCGGTAATCGCGCTTCGAAATTAGACCTTCACGCGCTAATGGCAAACCTACATAACAGCTTCTACATGTCCTGCATCGCCCTCGCCGCGGCTAAGGCAGGGCTTGAGGGCAATCATAGGATTTTACTATCCATTCGATTCCGTTATTTAATTGGATCTATTGCCCCTATCCTTTTAATCTAGCTCTCGTTGAATCAATTTCCCCTACAGACAACAGGAGCATTCCGTATGACTTCAATCAATTCAGAAATCAAACCTTTCACCGCTCAGGCTTACCATCAGGGCCAATTTGTTCAGGTAACTGATGCAGACCTGCGTGGCAAGTGGTCAGTTGTGTTCTTCTACCCCGCTGACTTTACCTTTGTATGTCCAACTGAGCTGGGCGACCTGGCGGACAACTACGAAGAGTTCAAAAAGCTGGGTGTAGAGATTTACTCCGTGTCTACGGACACTCACTTCACCCACAAAGCCTGGCATGACAGCTCTGAGACCATCGGCAAGATCCAGTACCCGATGATTGGTGACCCAACCGGTGTTATCACCCGCAACTTCGGTGTGATGATTGAGGAAGAAGGCCTGGCTGATCGCGGCACCTTCGTCATCGATCCGGAAGGCAAGATTCAGATCATCGAAATCAATGCCGGTGGTATTGGCCGTGACGCTTCCGAGCTGCTCCGCAAAGTGAAAGCTGCTCAATACGTAGCGGCTCACCCAGGTGAAGTCTGCCCGGCGAAATGGAAAGAAGGTGATGCAACTCTGGCTCCGTCACTGGACCTGGTTGGCAAGATCTAAGCCTGACCGTTATTCGCTTTACCCAACGCAACACAATTGCACGTTAGAAAAAGCCCGCTCACAAAGCGGGCTATACAGAATTCAAAACGGAGAATCACCATGCTCGACTCGACAATCAAAGGCCAGTTAAAGGCGTACCTGGAAAAATTGCAGCGTCCCATTGAACTGGTAGCTACAACTGACACCAGCGCCAAAAGCCAGGAGCTGCTGGGCCTGCTGGACGATATCGCTACCCTGTCCGACAAAGTCAGTGTTCGTGAAGATGGTGATGCTGCGTACAAACCTTCATTCAGTGTGGGCGCACAGGGCGAGGCCGGACGAATCCACTTTGCCGGTATCCCCATGGGCCACGAATTTACGTCCCTGGTGCTCGCACTTCTGCACAGCGGCGGCCACCCGCCCAAGACTGATGCAAAAGTTATCGATCAGATCAAAGCGATCGAAGACAAATTACATTTTGAAGTTTTCGTTTCTCTGTCGTGCCACAACTGCCCCGACGTGGTGCAGGCTGTTAACCTGATGGCAGCGTTAAATCCCAACATCACGGCGACCATGATCGACGGCGCGCTGTTTCAGAGTGAAGTGGATAAGCGTCAGGTGATGGCCGTCCCTACCCTGTTCGTCAATGGCAAACATTTTGGACAGGGCCGCATGACGGTGGAAGAAATCCTCGCCAAGGTTGACACAGGTGCAGCAGAGCGTGAAGCCAAAGCCTTGAATGAAAAACCGGCTTACGATGTGTTAGTCATCGGCGGCGGTCCGGCAGGCGCATCAGCAGCCATTTATGCAGCGCGTAAAGGTATTCGCACTGGTGTCGTGGCCGAACGTTTCGGTGGACAGGTTCTGGATACACTGGCGATTGAAAATTTTATTTCAGTTAAGGCCACCGAAGGTCCCAAACTGGCTACCGCACTGGAACAGCACGTAAAAGATTACGATGTGGATATCGTTAACCTGCAACGTGCGGAACAGTTGATTCCCGGCGATACCATCGAAGTCAAACTGGCCAGCGGTGCAAGCCTGAAGAGCAAGAGCGTTATCCTTGCTACCGGCGCACGCTGGAGAGAGATGAATGTTCCTGGTGAAAAGGAATATCGCGGTAAAGGTGTGGCTTACTGCCCACACTGCGATGGACCACTGTTTAAAGGGAAACGCGTAGCCGTTATCGGCGGTGGCAACTCTGGCGTGGAAGCGGCCATTGACCTGGCAGGAATCGTTGCTCACGTGACCTTGATCGAATTTGGTTCACAGCTGCGCGCTGACGCCGTACTGCAGCGCAAATTGCACAGTCTGCCGAATGTCACTGTGCTTACTGAAGCCCAGACCACCGAAGTGATTGGTGACGGCCAGAAAGTTACCGGGCTGACCTACAAGAACCGTCAGACTGACGAAATCGCCAAGGTTGAACTGGAAGGCATCTTTGTGCAGATCGGTTTGCTGCCAAACACCGATTGGCTGAAAGGCACATTGCAGTTAAGTGATCGCGGTGAGATTGAAGTAGATGCCCGCGGACAGACGTCAATCCCCGGTGTGTTTGCGGCCGGTGACTGTACGACCACACCCTATAAGCAGATCATTGTTGCCATGGGTGCGGGTGCCACAGCGTCACTGGGAGCCTTCGATCATCTGATCAGAACCAGCGCTCCGGCTTAATATCCGCCGGAAAAAATAAAACGGTTTTGTCGGGGAGACTGACAAAACCGTTTTTTTATTGATGCAGGAAAGCCTGTAGCCCTTATTCCTCTACAGAAATTCCTCTACAAAAGTTTTAGCCCTTAAAGCCTTTGGCAACCACATAGACTTCACGGGAGCGCGGACGTGAGGCATCCGGTTTACGGATAACCACTTTTTCAAATGATGTCCGCACATCTTTTACATAATCGTCGTAGCCTTCGCCATGAAATACCTTAGCCACAAAGTTGGCTTTGGGTTTCAGTACCTGGCGCGCCATGTCCAGTGCCAGCTCCACCAGATACATGGAGGCCGCCTGATCCGCCACATCAACGCCGCTGATGTTGGGTGCCATATCGGAAATCACCAGATCGGCCCTGGCTCCACCCAGCTTTTCCATGATCTGATCGAAGACCTCATCTTCCGTAAAATCCCCTTGGATAAAATCCACATGCTCCAGCGCATCCATAGGCAGGATATCTGACGCGATTACCCGTCCTTTTACACCAACCAGTCGTCCTGCAATCTGCGACCAGCTGCCGGGCGCCGAACCGAGATCCACCACCAGCATACCGGGACGAATAAGCTTGTCCTTTTCATTCAACTCGAGCAGTTTGTAGGCTGCCCGGGCACGGTAGCCATCGACCTGTGCTTTTTTAACGTAGGGATCATTGACGTGCTCTTCGAGCCAACGGTTACTGCTTTTTGAACGGGCCATGGGAAAACCAGTGTGTAAAACCAAGGATTAAACGGGGTAACAAGCATAACAGGTCGAGGGGGATTCGCAAAAACCCGGCGACAGAATACAGACACTGACAGCGCCGCCCAAGCCGGGTAGAATCCGCCCTTTTACCGCCTTCGCATAACCTCTGCCGGAGACACCGGCCAGGAACCACTTATGATTCGTATCACCGAACTTTCCCTGCCACTGGATCATCCTGCTGACGCGCTGCGCACGGCCATACTGGCGCGCCTGAAGATCAACGATGCTGATCTTATCGACTTTACGGTATTCAAGCGTAGCTACGATGCGCGCAAGAAAAACAGCGAGATTACCTTTGTCTATATCATCGATATACAAGCGAAGCATGAAGAGCGCATCCTGCAGCGTTTTGCCAAAGACCCGCATATAAAACCCGCGCCGGACACCCGCTATTATCCTGTGGCAGAGGCTCCCTCTGATCTTACCGAGCGGCCCTTGGTCATCGGTTTCGGACCCTGTGGGTTATTTGCCGCCCTGACCCTCGCTCAGATGGGCTTCAAGCCCATCGTGCTAGAGCGCGGTAAAGATGTTCGCACCCGCACCAAAGACACCTGGGCATTGTGGCGAAAAAAAATTCTTACCCCGGAGTCCAACGTACAGTTCGGTGAAGGCGGCGCAGGCTTGTTTTCCGATGGCAAACTCTACAGTCAGATCAAGGACCCGAAGTTTTACGGCCGTAAGGTAATGCATGAATTTGTCCGCGCCGGTGCGCCGGAGGAAATTCTTTACGTAAGCAAACCACACATCGGCACCTTCCGTTTAACCGGCGTTGTTTCCACCATGCGGGAAGAAATCAAAGCTCTCGGTGGAGAGGTGCGCTTTGATAAAAAAGTAGCGGACGTCTTGATAGAAGATGGCCGCATGGCTGGCGTGGTCCTTGCCGACGGCGAAATATTGCGCAGCCGCTACGTCATCCTTGCCCTTGGCCACAGTGCCCGCGATACCTTCCGTATGCTGCATCAGCGCGGCGTGTTTATCGAACCCAAACCGTTCGCCATAGGTTTTCGGATCGAGCATCCACAGTCGCAGATTGATCAGGCCCGGCTGGGCAAATACGCCGGCCATCCGAAACTGGGAGCTGCGGATTACAAGCTGGTTTATCACGCGCAGAACGGTCGCGCTGTGTACAGCTTCTGCATGTGCCCCGGCGGTACCGTCGTTGCAGCAACCTCTGAGCCCAACCGCGTGGTAACTAATGGCATGAGTCAGTATTCACGCAACGAACGCAACGCAAATGCCGGCATCGTCGTGGGCATCAGCCCCGATCAGGATTTTCCCGGCGGACCACTGGCCGGCGTTGAATTACAGGAGCAGCTGGAGTCGCGCGCGTTTGAGCTGGGCGGTGCAGATTATTGCGCGCCGGGCCAGCTGGTGGGCGACTTCATTCGCGGCAAACCTTCGCAGAAACTCGGGGAGGTAGAGCCATCTTACAAACCCGGTGTACGCCTCGGCGATCTGGCCCCTTCCCTGCCGGACTATGCCATTGAAGCCATCCGCGAAGCCTTGCCTGCCTTCGGTAAACAGATTCGCGGTTTTGACCGGGACGACGCTGTGCTCACCGGTATTGAAACGCGCACCTCATCACCCGTTCGTATCACCCGCGACCACGATACGTTGCAGAGTTTAAATACGCGCGGTTTGTACCCTGCCGGAGAAGGTGCCGGTTACGCCGGCGGCATCTTGTCCGCTGGCGTCGACGGCATTAAAGTCGCTGAAGCCCTTGCCCGACAAATGCTGGCAGACCGAGGGAATTGATGCGATGAAACTGGATGACATTAAAAAACTGCAGCAGAAAAAATACCGTAACGAATTCCAGCACTTTCTGGTGGAGGGAGAGCATCTGGTGCTGGAATTGCAGAAGGCAGCGCAGCAGCATGCTGCGTTGCGCCAGTCTGAACTGCTGGTAACAGAAGCTTACAAAGACTGGTCCGGTCCATTCAAAACAACACTGATCAGCAGCAAACAGATGGCGCAGATCTCGGACACCAAAACGCCTCAGGGTATTGTGGCCGTTACTCCCTTCTTTTCCACACCCGCAACACCTGCCGCTGCCGATGAGCGAGTTGTTTATCTTCACGAAATCCAGGACCCGGGCAACCTGGGAACCATCTTGCGCAGCCTGGCTTGGTTCGGCAATTTTCGCTGCCTGCTGAGTAGTGGCTCCGTTGATCCCTACAATCCGAAAGTGGTGCGCTCCAGCATGGGAGCCATCTTTCATGTGCCGCTGGAATTGAATGCAGAGCTGGATTCGTTAAATGAGAGGTTTGGTGAAATAGCCTGTCTCGATATGCAGGGCAAACCCATCAGCAACAAGGAATTCCATCAATTCAAGTGCTATGTGTTCGGTAACGAAGCGCGCGGCGTGCCTCGCGACAAGCTGGCTGCACTTGACGTCAGCGCCTTCACCATCCCAGGTACAGGCACCATTGAGTCGCTGAATCTCGCCACTGCCGTTAATCTCTGCGTCTACGAATTGACACGCTGAGTCGCTTCAATCCATAGAGATTCACCAGCTCGCCCTTGCCGTATCCTATTGCCTGCGGCGCCTATGTTAGCCTTCGCACCCAATTCCTCTTTTGCACTTACTTTTCCGAAATTTCATTCAATGTTGCCAGTCGAAGTTATGCAAGTCCCGTTAACTTGAAGAAGGAAATTATCATGAACAAAGATCAAGTAAAAGGTACAGCTAAAGACGCAGCCGGTAAAGTTCAACGTAAAGCTGGCGAATTCACCGGCAGCGATAAACATGAGTTGAAAGGCGCCGCCAAACAAGCAGAGGGTAAGACCCAAAAAGCTTATGGCGATGTGAAAGAAGACATCAAAAGAGCTACCAAACACTGATCGTAAAGGATTCCCCCAGAGCGCAAAGGAATGCCTCGATTTTCTACTCATGTGTGTCGCCTTCCGCTTCTGTATTAATATCTGATTATTCCTACAGCATCTAACGAGCAACATCTTGTATTTTTTTATCCCCTCCTTTAGCAGTCATTTTCCCATCTCCTTCCCTTTAACCTCTGCAACTACTATCAGTTGTGCAATTTGTCACTGCACGCTTGATGTAAACCCATTAGTCTGCAAAGATTCGACAATCAGTATACTTGTATACAAACGAAATTTTTGATGACATTTTTTTGTAGAAAAACTCACTGATAGTAAAAAATTCGGGAGTAAAAAATTAACTGTCGGAAGAGAAATATCCGCATTAGCCGGAGAGAAATCTGTTCCAAAGATTAATTATAAGGACTCAAAATCTTTCCGATTTACGCTATAGCACCGAATTCTACCTCTATCAAAAAAATTCATTTTCAGAATAAGAATAATTTCAGAATTCCATTGCTGCGGAATGAGGACCATAAACCATTCGCACATTGCTCATCACGCAGTGCTTACTTTCTTTCATTCTATGTATGTCAGGGATAGATAGATGCACCTGAATATCGGCACAGGAAAGCACACGGGTGCAGAACGCCAGCCAGTATTATTACTATCAGGAGAGCCACAATGAAGAAACCAAGCACCTTTTATCCTTCAGCGTATCAATCACCGTATCAATCAGCGGGACGGTGGCATCAGTCAGCTGATCGGCAGAATTTTCTAACAGCACGGAGAAAAACCTCCACGATAACAACATTATCAGGATGTCTTGCCGCCTTGCTGAGTCTGATTCTGGCCCAGCAGGTCAACGCGCAGGCAAGTTGCCAGTATGTGATCACCAATCAGTGGGGCAGCGGCGCTACAGCTGCCATACGAATCACCAACAATGGGGCTGCTCCCATCAGCGGATGGAACCTGAGCTGGTCCTATAACACTAATCGGATCAGCAGCAGCTGGAATGCCAACCTGAGCGGCAGCAATCCCTATTCCGCCAGCAATCTGAGCTGGAACAGCACCATCCAGCCAGGCCAGACTGTCGAGTTTGGCTTACAGGTCAATACCAATAATGGCAGTGTTGAAACCCCCGTTGTGACCGGATCTGTCTGCTCTGGTGTAACCAGCTCGGCAGCAAGCAGCAGCGTTGCAAGTTCGATGCCTCCATCAAGCGCCTTTAGCTCAAGCAGCATCAGTTCGGTTATATCAACCAGCAGCTCTTCTCCCGCTTCCGGTGACGGCAATCTGGTTATCAGTGAAGTCACCGCCACACCTGAAAACGAAGTTTTCCTGAATGGTTACGACTGGATTGAGCTTTATAACCCCAGCTCACAGCCCGTAAACCTGGGTGAATATTTACTGGCGGACAACAACAGTGAACGGATTGCTCTGCCGCACATATCGATCGGTGCGGGTGAGTATATTGTTGTCGCCGCGGTTGACTCCGAAACTGTCAACCCACCCTCCCCCTCTGTTCCTTTCAAGTTGGGCCGGGAAGATTCCCTGTCGCTGTTCCGCGGTGACGAAGAGGTGGATTTTATTTCCTGGAATGATGGAGAGGAAAGCAAGCGAGGCCGCAGTTATGGACGTTTGAATAATCGTCTGGAGGTGCTGTATCCCACTCCTGGCTACGATAACGTGCCCTACGTTTTATTTGAGCAGAATGAAGTGTTTACCGTGCGTGTAGATATACCACAGTCGAGCTGGCAGGCCATGCTGGCAAACCCTGCTGCAGAAGAATATTACCCGGCCAATTTTGAACTCAACGGTGGCGTGATCAACAATGTGGGCTTCCGCGTAAAAGGACAAGGATCTTTGATGTTTGTCACCAACTCCAAACGCTACGGCTTTAAAGTCGACATGAATCGCTATCAGGATCAGAAATTCATGGGCATGAAGAAGCTGGTGTTGAATCAGAGCTTTGCTGACCCTTCTTTCATGCGTGATGTGATCTCGTACAAGATCATGCGCGAAGCTGGCGTTCCCGCTCCGGAAACGTCTTTTGTCGATCTCTGGGTTGCCGGTGAGCATCTGGGGCTTTATCAGCTGGTGGAGATGATCGACAGTGAGTTTGTTGAAAGGCATTTCCCCGAGGATGAAGATGACAAGGGCGATTTGTACAAGGGCGAGCTGTTCCAGACTCTGCAATGGATGGGCAACAATATCGCCAGCTATCGCAATGGTCTGGTGCTGAAGCTTAATGAGGAAACGATCGGCACGCCGGATGAAGGTAAGGCGCTGCTGACCTTCCTGAACAGCATCAATAACGGACCGGATCGACTTGCTCATGTGGACACGGACCTTATGGTGAAATATCTGGCGGCCAGCGTCCTCATCGGCAACATGGACAGTCCCATCGGCGGCACCGCCAATAACTTCTATCTCTATGAAGAGCGTTCAAGAAATCAATTTACGATCCTGCCATGGGATTACAACCTCGCCTTCGGACTCTGGGGTAATGGTCCTGCCGGCCTGGGCGGATTCGGTGGCAAAAGCTGTCGCGTAGTGGATCACGTGATCGACAATCCGGTGCACGACACAACACCTCGACCACTGTTCGATGCCATCCTGGCGGCCCCTCAGCTGAAGCAACAATATCATGCGGAACTACAGCGACTGCTGAATGGCCCGTTCAATCCTACCTATCTCGAAACCGAGATTATGCGTATGGCAGAACTGATTGACTATTACGTACAGAATGACCCCACAAAATTCTTTACGTATGAAGAATGGCGCAACTCACTCACGCAGGATATGCCAGCTAACAGCAATAACGCTGGCGGTCGCGGAGCTAATGTCTACGGACCGGCGCCGGGTCTGCTCAAGCATATCCGGGAGAGGGCTGACAATGTTCAGCGTCAGCTGAATGGCGAAATTCCCTCCAGCAACAATGGCGGCGGCGCCTGTCCTTGATGACGCTGCCGCAGACGAAAAAGCCCCGGCGTATGCCGGGGCTTTTTATAACGTGAAATATAAAAGATTTATCAAAACAAATACTGGAGGCGTCCGTTAAAAGATTCTCCCCTTTCCATATCCCGCGAGTATTCGTCATAGTCGTACAGCGTTCCGTATTCATACTCGAGTGATAAACGGATATTCGACCGGGGATAATAGTTGATTGCAATGGCGCGGGTGTCTCCACGATCTCCATCGCCCTCCACGACAAAATCCGAGTGACTGTAGCGTATTGCCAGCTCAGTGATATGGTCGCCCTTGCCCAGGCTGATTTCGCCATCACGGTAGCGACGCGGGTTGCCCGTGATTGTCCAGAGGACAACCGCATAGTGGCCGTCCAGATGGTGTTTCTCACCGTTAAGCATATCAACCTGTTGTTTGAATGCTTCGGCCTGAACCAGAAAATTTCGCCACTGCCCGGCCAGCTCCAGGTTGTAGGCTTGCATCTCATCAACACCTCTGAGACGCGGACTCCTGACTTCCGCATCCGCTCCTTTGGCAATCAGGTTCGCATCGGGACGATAGTTTCTTTCGGTGGCGTCCCGTTGAGAATAACCCGCACCCAGGTGCACAAAATATTCATCTTCCAGCACGGGAGCATAGGTAATGCGGCTGGTTGCAGCATAGGCATCATCAAAACCCTCATCCTCAGCATCCTCTTCGGTCACGGCACCCGCCCAGGTCCAGCGTTTACCTTCGTAAAAAAGCCCAATGCCGTAATTTCTCCCGTAGGTCAGTGCGTTGCCAGGCGCTGAGCGCTCCGTCATATACTGCGTTTTAAGCGATTGAACATTCTCCATGCTGAAGGGCTCTTTAAAACGGCCTACCAGCATGCTCCAGTCAGCATTGATCGACCATTCCAGGTAGAGGTCAACCAGTTCAAATTTGCGATCATCATATTCGTAATCCGTTGAAGCCTTGGCAGAAAGCCAGGAAGTAAAATCCTGTTTCACGCTCGCGCGCAGACGACGCCAGTAACCCGTGCTGTCATCCTCATAGTCAAAGAGCGATCCTGAATAAGTATTGGAGTGATAGATAAAGTCGGCACCGAAACGAGGCATTTCAATAGCGGCGGCAGAGTGGCAGGTGCTGGCGATGGCACCGGCACCTAACCACAGGAGTTTGTCACGCATGGTTTTCCCCTGATTTGTTAGTGTGAGTTTTTTATTTGATTTCCCGGCAGTAAATCTTCAGCTGTGCACTGTCGCAGAGATAATCAATCCGGCCCACTTCCACTTTTACGATATCGAGGCCAGTCCGCTGCCTGAGGTCGGCAATCAATTCCAGCTGATTTTCCTCTTTGATGTTTTGCACGCTGTCATACACGATGAGCTTCTGCACAACGCGGGGAGCGAGGAACCGGGTTTCACCGATAGCAGACAAAGCGCACAGCAGTGCCATGATCGTCACCAGCTCCAGATAATCCAGCGGCGCCAGCGAACTCATCAATGCGATACCGATAACGACAAACAGATAGGTCATGTCGCGGATGCTGATTGGCTCAGTGCGGTAACGAAGCATGGCAAACACGGCAAACAGGCCAAAAGCAAAGCCCATGGACAGTTCAATGTCATGCAGCAGGTAGGTTACGAGAAAGACGCCATTGGCAAACAGAAAAAAACTGAATACCGATTCACGGTCCGGTGAAATGCGGAAATAAATAGCCCTGAGTAATATCAGGATACTGACAAGAAGGATGGCGTAACGGCATAAGAAATCGATGGTAAACATAATATTTCACACTGTCCTGAGTTGTTGGTCGTGAGCAATTCGGCGCAATATCGGTTTAAAGCGGTTGTACTTCCATTCACGGGTATTGCAGAGCGCAAGGGTCATCCCCATGCAGTATTTACTGAAGGTGCTGGGACGTATTCCCAGAATGCGCGCCAGCGCAAAAAAAGGTGACGAACGGTCCAAACGGCTCTGTTTCAATTCCACAATGACAATATTGTCGAGCGGCAGCTTTTCACCCTCTGCATCAGCGACCCGGTTTGCGAGCTTAATATCAAAGGTCAGGCGCTCGCCCCGTGTCTCACTGGCAAGTGCGATGCGCTGGTAGCTGTTATGCAGACAGGGTCTGAGCTGCTCCGCCGCCGGCACTTTCACACTCTGTAAAAAATCAATATTGTCAGACAAAGCCTTCACGTTGTGATCAGGAAGAGGAACTCGTTCTTTGATCGTCCGTTTTTTATTGTTCTTCAGTTTGACCTCAAGAAATTGCACGTCCGAATCCACATAGCGACGCACACGCACCTTGAAACGGTTCAAGCGCCCAGTGCGATGCATATGATAGAAGCGATGATCATCAGTATCGAAGTAGGTAGTTTCGTAGTGGAAGCACCGGGTCCCATTGATTTCCAATACACTGTATTGATCGTCCATCGCCTCAAAGACGTTGGGCAATAATGATGCCGGCATAATGAATTTGGTATCTATCCGATTCATCAATTGTGCTTTTTTTAGATCCCGCAGGCTGTGTCCGGGCAGGTTGGATACCTGATCCATCACTCTGGAATAGGTCAGCTGATTCATCACACCTCCTTTGAAACATCGATAATTTCAATTACTGGATAATCCAGCACAGTAAACCGGCTTTAAAAAAGGTCTCGATGAAATACTAAAGAGATAAGCGCCAATTATTTTTATTAAAGGAATCTTCTTCTCGCGTCATGGGTGATTTAACGCGATTAGTCATAATTCTGTAATAGATTGACAACCATTAAAAGTGATTAAAAGTTTTTTAAACCGATTTTGTGAAATTTATTTTTCTATCTGCATTTTATTTTTTATTAACAATGCGGTTATCGCCTGTGAGATTGAAAAATAAAATTTTGTCGCGGAAAATTGAAACTTGTACACAAGTACATCAGAAGGAATTTTTGTCAGACTTTTATAAACATGCGAGCAATAATAAAGGTAGACAAACCGGCAGATGATGACGGAGGTTTCCCAGCCTGTTCGAATATTTCCCAAGGATCCGTCCACTGGAGAAGCACTTCGGGTTCCCTCAATCAGAAAGCAGGCAATTCGCTGGCGCCCGGTTTTTTATCGACCATCGCAATAAACCCCTTTCACAGCCAGCAGGTTTTTGATAAAGTGCGCGGCATTCCCGCAAATACGAATATTTATCATTTAGATTACGAGCAGCCAGTGTTCCGGACGGCCATGAACTATCCAGCTCCCTTAGTTAGACGGTCACACCCCTGGAGGGTGACCGGGCGGTCATCTATTACCTCGTTAGATAAGGTAATCCCGGCCACCCCAGCTCCCAAAACAACAGGAAGCCATTGATGAGTGGAAGATGGCGGTCAACCATAGCCCTGGCAGCTGTCGTGGCGGTGCACGTGGGTGCGGTCGGGATAGCGATCTGGGCACCTTCTCCCAAGACTGAAGAGCTGATTCTGCCCACTGTTCAAGGCATTCTTATTCCCGCACCACCAGCAGAGACGGTGCAGGCACCCAGCGCTCGAGAAACCCCACCTCCGGTCGAGCCACCACCGCCGGAGCCGGAAAAGCCTAAGCCGAAACCCAAGAAGCCCAATCCTAAACCCAAGCCGAAGCCCGAGCCGCTTCCTGAAGCGCCACCGTCGGAACGGGCCATAACCCGCGAAGAGACGCCGCCACCTGAAGAAGAGGCTGCACCGCCCCCACCTCCTCCGCCAGTTACCACTCCTTCAGCGGAGGATAATGACAGCCTGGGAGCGCCTGTAACGCCCCCTCGGGAAGATGCGCATCAATTGAATAACCCACGCCCGGCGTACCCGGCGCTGTCTCGTCGCCTGCGCGAGCAGGGCACAGTCCTGCTGGAGATTCTGATCCTGCCGGACGGTACCGTAGGTGAGGTCAAGATTAAGGAGTCCAGCGGTTTCAAACGTCTGGATGACACGGCGGTGAAAGCAGTGAAACAATGGCGCTATACACCCGCCAGGCGCGGCCAGGAACCTATTGCTTACTGGTACCTGCAGCCGCTGGAGTTTTCCTTGCATTAAGCAAGTGTTGTCAGGGTCACGCCCGGCAACGCAACATTAAATTTCGTATGAATGAACATTGAGGAACCTTTATGAACAACCCCTACGGCATCGAAGCCCTCTGGAGCCAGGGCGATATGGTCATCAAAGCGGTCGCGATCATGCTGCTGCTGATGTCAATCGCTTCCTGGTATGTGATCGCCGTGCGCAGCTGGGGCCTGTTTCGGCTGCGCAAACCCGTTCATGCACTGAACGACTTCTGGCACGCACAGAGTTTCGCCGAAGGGCTGCACATCCTTGGTCCCAATGGCGAGGAAAATCCTTTCCGGCAACTGGCAGAAGAAGGCCAGGCCGCGCTGGATCATCACTCCAACCATAAAACCGATCTCCACGGCCACCTGCCCTTGGGTGAATGGCTTACCGCCTGCCTGCGCGGCTCCATCGACGAAAGCGCAGAGCGCCTGCAAAGAGGACTGGCGGTGCTGGCTTCGGTAGGCTCCACCGCTCCCTTCATCGGTTTGTTTGGCACTGTGTGGGGCATCTACCACGCGCTGGTGGGGATCGGGGTTTCGGGTTCGGCGAGCATCGACAAGGTGGCAGGCCCTGTTGGCGAGGCGTTGATCATGACGGCTTTCGGCCTGGCCGTCGCGATTCCTGCAGTACTGGGCTATAACGCCTTGAATCGGGGTAATAAAGGTGTTCTGGGCAAGCTCAACCGTTTTGCACATCAATTGCACGCTTACCTCATTACCGGTGCTCCGCCAGCCAGCAGCAAATCCGGTAACGGTAATTCAGTAGCCAAACTCGAAACCAGAAAACCCACCCAGAAAGAGGCGAGCTAAGATGGCATTCGGCGGCGGACTGGACGACAACGAAGAAGTCATGAGTGAGATCAACATGACGCCCCTCGTGGACGTCATGCTGGTGTTGCTGATTATTTTCATCATCACCGTACCGGTACTCACCCACTCTATAAAGGTGGACCTGCCACGGGCGGATAACACCATCAATGATATAAAACCGGAAACGGTCAACCTGGCCGTTACGGGCGAAGGTGTCTATCACTGGAATGAAACGCAGGTCTCTCTGGAAGAACTGGAGCAACGCCTGAGCCTTGCCGCACAACAGGAACCCCAACCGGAAATCCATATCCGCGGTGATCGACAGGTAGACTACGAGCACGTCATCAAGGCGATGGCCGCTGTTCAGAAATCGGGTATTTTAAAACTTGGTTTTGTCACGGAACCGGCACCGTAGCCCTCCCCCCCGATTATTCAGTCAATCCCCGGCATGGCAATATATCCCGGCAGTGCTTTGATGCGCTCCACCCAGGCCTGTATTGCCGGGTATTGCTCCAGCGTCACATCCCCCTCCCAGCCAACAGCCACGTAAGGGAACACCGCACAATCAGCAATTGTCGGGCGGCCAAGCGCCAGCCAGTTATGGCTGCTCAGGTGTCGGTCGATCAATTGCAGCACCCTGGTGCTGACGTTCATCGCACTTTCTTTATCTAAAGGCAATCCAAACTTTTTAATCAAGCGAGCCGAATTCGGGCCATGCTGGATTTCATTCGCAGCAGTGGACAGCCATTGCATAACCTCAGCCTGTTGCGCAGCACCGTCTGGCCACCACTGGTGTCCACCGTACTGGCGGGCCAGATACACAAGAATCGCCTGTGAATCCCGCAGCACAATATCACCATCAACCAGCACTGGTACCTCGCCCCACGGATTGAGATCAATCAGCGGCGACTGCTTATGCGCACCAGCTGCAAAATCCACTGGCTCCAATGCCAGCTCAATGCCAGCCAGTGCGGCAAACAAACGCACTTTGTAACAGTTACCGGATACTTCAAGATCATAAAGTTTCATCGGATATACCTCTACAGATTCAGGGGTCTCAAAGGGAATTTTCGTTTCGGTCAGCAGCTGATTAAATTCCAGAACATTCCGGTCCGGGTCGCGAATAAATAACGCAATCCGCCGTGGACCTATGGGATGAATGCCCTCCGTAATCGTGATACCCGCCTGTTCAAGCCAGCCTTTCAGCGCGTAGAGGTCGTCCACAACAAAGGCAGCGTGAGTGACACCGGGAAGCTTGACCGGCTCATCAAGCAATATATTACGGTTGTGAAGCACACGAGTGGCATTGAAGATGAGATTGATACGCACACCATCCGGTGTCTCCATCTCGTTGGCTTCGTATTTATCGAAGCGGCGCATCTCGCGAAATCCCAGCTGCTCATAAAACGCCACGGCCTGCTGACGGTCGCTTACCCGAATACCGATGTGATCATAATGACGAATGGATTGAGGCTGCTTCACGTTTATCTCCCAATATCTGCAGTAGTCAGGCCTCAGTAAACTCCTTTCGACGCTTTCAATAAATGGCGTCGATCTGATATGTTTATTCAGCTTTTTGCACAAATCCCGCCGCACTGGAGCCGCCGATGGACAAACTCAAAGCCATGGATACCTTTGTCACCATCGTGGACACAGGCAGTCTTTCGGCAGCCGCCGATGAACTGGATCGATCTCCGGCGGCCATTGTGCGCACGCTGGCAAACCTGGAACAGCATCTGGGCGTTCGTCTGCTCAACCGCAGTACACGCCGAATCGCGCTTACTGACGAAGGCCATGAATACCTGCAACACTGCCGTCGCATCCTCGCGGATATACAGGCGATGGAATTTCAATTTGAAAACCGCCGCGCCGATCCAGCCGGGAAGCTTTCCATTACTGCCCCCGTCATGTTTGGTCGCCTGTATATTGCACCGCTGCTCAATCAATGGCTGAAACAGAACCCTTCCATGAGCGCGGAGCTGACCCTGCTGGATCAGGTGGTAGATATGATTGAAGACGGCTTCGATTTAGCGCTGCGCATCGGTCACTTGCAGGATAGCTCGCTGGCCGTACGCCCCTTGGGCCATACATCCCATGTACTTTGCGCAAGCCCCGCGCTTATAGATCACCGTGGAGAGCCTTCACATCCCGAGCAACTGGCGGACTGGCCCACCATCGCCTTCGCAGCGGCAAGTGACCTGTGGCAGTTCCAGTCAGAGGGAAGGCTGTGGGAACAGCGTATTACGCCAATTATTACCGCTAACCAGATTGATACCGGACTCGCCGCAGCCCGCGATGGACTTGGTATTTGTCGGGTGTTGGGATATCAGGCACAGGACGATTTCACGCGCGGGACACTGGTACCGGTGCTGACAAAATTCAGTGCCCCACCGATACCCGTGCAGTTTGTATTTCCCCATAACCGTTTGCTGTCGCCACGGGTCCGAGGATTTCTTGATGCAGCGGTCAAACCCCTGCAGAAGAGCTTAAAAGAGATGTCTGGTATGTATTGAAGCTCAGCGTTACCTGATAAATATCTACCAACGCCGAGCTGTTTTTTTACCCTTTAACTAACGCTAAAACCTTACCCCCTTCAGGCCCCCAATCGACATTGGGTATATCACGCCCGTTTTCTATCCAGTCCTGAACGGTGTGCATCCTCGCACCTTCGGCAAATGCGATGACCAACTTGGCTACACTTCCTCTGTGAGCATCCCACTCTTTGGGCGTACTGCAGTTCGCTATGTTGTTGATGGCCATGCTGACATCGTCGACAGTGAACCCTTTATAGGGAGTCAATCGCTCCCAGCCAATATCTCTGTATGCACCGCCGTAGCCAATGTTTTTAGCACCGATATTCCAAGTAGCATCAGTGAACTTGAATGAACCTTTTGGGGTTGTAAAGCCTTGAATGTAGAGATCAGCGGTATTGAATACGAGTCTTATCGTCGCATCATCTCCCTTAAGTTTAATTGAAGAATAACTTCCAACTTTTCGGGTCGTAAACCATTGTTTGCCACCTGGGTGGGTACCCTTAGGCCCCGCAGGATCTTTTGCCGCATCTCTGATTTCTTTAAGCTTGGCTCGATAGAGGTATTTGTTCATCATCATTCCCTTTTCATACGTAAAGTAACTCTAAGCATAAGCTGCATTGACATTAATGTCTTCGCAGCCTCATACATTGTTGATCGCAGATTTCGGGTGACGTCCCTGTACCTCTAGCCGGTGAGATTCATTGCTCTACTGAAACCTGCATGCCCCACATGATCCTGCATGCCGCTCCGCTGGCGAATAAGCCCTTCCCGCTCCCTGTCAGGGTAAATTTTTAACAATACTGCCCGCAATAAACAAACGAAGCAAATAATTTTCTTAATTTGTATTTTCGAAAAAAATCGAAGCATTAAACGAGGCCTTAATAATCATTAGGATCCGTTCTGCCCAGATATTTAAGGCGTTTATCATGTTTTTGGTATTTTGTTTACCCTGTAAAAGCTGCCGACACTGCTGTTATCCTTCACACACAAATTATGTGCCGCAGATAACGGAATGATCAGTTTCTGGAGCCATTCAGATGAGGGGGTGAATAAACCTGTAGTCATGACCTGGAACGATCAACAGATCTTCACTGATGAAGGTATCGCTGATGCTGTCATCGCCACCGATGAAAGCTATTTAATCGCCGGCACCTCGTGGTTTGATCACTCGTCTCCTGCAAACGCGGCTGCCTGGCAAGGATATACTCCCGCTTCATCTGATAACCCTGTTTTGCGAACTTCCCACCGCTTCAGTGGAAGTCATACGGGTCCCGGATTTTACGCTGGCTATATGGGGGACAGATCATCAAAAAGCTGGGTAACGGACGGGCATTCTGATGCAGCTGACGAACCCGCACGAGCTGCCGAGCAGCTTGCAGACACACTGGAGTGGTATGGTGTCAGCGAGTCCGCAGCGACCACGCCGGCCAATCCAGAATTGGGGGCGGTGACTGGCGGCGGGTCTGAAGCACCCGATGAATCAAAGGAAACTGCTGAAGAAGGAGCAAAAGAATCTGTCGCAGCAAAACCTGTCAGCGTGCCCGCTCCATCGCCCCTTATCCTGCTGTCACTCTGCGTTTCCGCCCTATTGATGAAGAACCACTGGGCGCGAAGAAGCCAGACAGCCTGACACATTAAAGTGCGGCAGTTGTAATTTCAGAATATTTAATTGAACAGTTTCTGCTGCAGCCAGCGTCTTTTTCCGAAGCTGGCTCAACAGCGGAATGGCTTTTTGATTAAAACCTAACGAAAGCGATTAAGTCCGGCCCCGATAAAAATCGAGGCCGGGCACATGTTTTTAGGATTGATCGCTGCTCTCGCCGCTTACGCTGATAATTCAAAAAAAATTAAACCGTCTGACCTTTCACCGGTTCATAAATGATGGACGTACCGGAATTTTTATGACTGTCTTTGAAAAAGAACTGCCCCATATCGATAACTTCCCACACGTTTTTGCTGTCCGAGAATATGCAACCGCTTTTATTTCCTGCCCCCATGCCGTTTGAGGTGTGAAGCATGACGTGGCGTAACTTCCCGGTTGAGTTATTGATAAAGCCAACAAAACATCCCTCTGGCATCAGCATCAGTTCGGCCGCACTGTTAACTTTTTTTCTTGTTGGAAAAAGCTTATCGGGGCTTCCGTCTTCAACAATACCGAAGCTTTTCCCCGTCAGGCTGATACTTGGACTGTCTATACCTTTAGCAGCCCAGGCACAGAGTAAAGCAGCGTCCCAGCACATCAGGCTACTGAGTTTCTGATACAGCATCAAACGTGGGCCAGAGAGCGTGTTTGTCATAAATGCCTTTCTGCATTCACCCATCCCTTCGGCAAGCGCCCGCACACGCTTACCCGGTGTAGAACCTTCTGGAATCATTCCTATCAGTGCCATGCTTAGCTCCTTGTCTCTTCAGATTATTTGTGCATTTCGACCACAAATGTCGAACAAACGCTGTTTATCATCCCTTTTCTCTCAACACAACACAATTTAACGGAACAAAAGGGCTTTTGGACTGGAAAAATCTTTTAAAAACAGTATCTTATGCCCGACCCATCGCACATCTATGTTTGATGCAGCAGGTCCAATTTATTGGAGGTGTTGCTATGCCGGGATATTCCACCCGAAAGCTCGACGTACGTATAGGTTCCAGATACTGGAAGATCCGTTCTCTGCATGATCGACAGCAATATGCGGATCCAAACGGTGAAGCAAAACGCGCCGGTATCTGTTCCGCCAGTTGGAGTCTGTTTGGCCAGCTGTGGCCAGCAAGCCAGGTATTGGCGACTGCAGTAAAACGCATTGATATCGAAAACCGCCGCATCCTTGAGCTGGGTTGCGGGCTGGGATTACCCAGCCTGGTTCTGCATTCGCGCGGCGCCGATGTAACCGCCAGCGATTACCATCCCTTGAGTGAGCCATTTCTGGATTACAACGCCGCCCTCAATGATCTGCCCCCGGTTCCTTATCTTAATTTATCCTGGGATTCGCCTAAGTTGGATGAGGAAGTGGGACAGTTTGATCTGATCATTGGCAGCGACATTCTGTATGAAAGGGACCATGCCGAAAAGCTGGCCGCATTGATCAATCGCCTGGCAGCTGATAGAGCGAAGGTGTTGATCTCCTGCCCCGGAAGAGGTTATCGCAATCGCTTCAGTCGTTTGCTTCAATCGAGCGGATTTGAGTTAACTGAAACCACGCTGCCGTTTACCGAAGATGAAGCGCCGCCACACCGTGGACGGCTGCTGACTTACCGGCGTGCCTTGTAATTCCGTGATGTTCAGAAGGGCGTGGAGCGATGTTGTAATAACATCGCTCTGCTGAAAAGAAAATTAGTGGTGGTGATGTCCACCGACACCGTGGGCGTGGCCGTGAGCAAGCTCTTCTTCGGTAGCATCGCGCACATCGACAATCTCAATTTCAAACGTGAGCTGCTTTCCTGCCAACGGGTGGTTGCTGTCGATATCGACATTAAACTTTCCAACTTTTAATACCACCGCCTCCCAGGGACCGTGCTCAGTGTTAACAGCAACTTTCATCCCGGGTCTGAGTTTGTTTTTCAGCTTGGCATGATCAATCAAGTGCTTGATCGGGATGCGCTGCACCGCGCCTTCTTTGCGCTGACCATAGCCCTGTTCAGGGCTGATTTCGACAGTGAATTTATCACCAGCCTGCTTACCTTCCATGGCTTCTTCCATGGCACCGAGAAGATTCTTGTGTCCGTGCAGGTAAAGCGTTGGATCTGAATCGTGTGAGCTCTCAATGAGTTCGCCATTGGTTTCGCTGAGGCGGTAGTGGAAGCTGACAACTTTGTCCGCAGCAATTTGCATAGTAGTCTCCAGGGTCGAGTATTTTTAAATATGGGATTCCAGATGAGGGGCGCAGTATGGCGAGCGCTCAAGGGGTTGGCAACCGGCAAACAGCGAATTTGTGGAGCATGGATAACACCAAAGCTCCAACACATAGCCAGGGCTACCGTAGGTCGGATTAGCGCAAGCATAATCCGACAGCCTTCGCCGGACTAGCGTCATCATAATCCTGCACCCGTAGGTCGGATTAGCGCCAGCGTAATCCGACAACCCTAGACCGGACTAGTGTCAGCATAACCCGACAGCCTGGTCTGTGCTTGAAAGGTTGGCTTGCTTGCGGAGGGAAGTCGGATTACGCCTTTGGCTAATCCGACCTACGGGTGTGGGAGTATTTTTACTGGCGGACGCAGTCCACAAAATAATCGCGCTTGCCGTCAACCTCACGCTTGACCAGACCGTGAACGTCCGTCTCGAAACCGGGGAAGCGCTCGTTGAAATCACGGGCGAATTTCAGGTAATCCACGATAGTTTTGTTGAAGCGCTCCCCCGGAATTAACAGCGGAATACCCGGTGGATAAGGCGTCAACAGGATTGAGGTTATACGCCCCTCCAGCTCATCAATCGCCACCCGCTCAATCTCCCGGTGAGCCATCTTGGCAAACGCATCCGAGGGTTTCATGGCTGGTTGCATGTCGGACAGGTACATCTCGGTGGTCAGGCGAGCCACGTCGTACACCTTGTAGAAGTCGTGAATCTGCTGACAAAGATCACGCAGACCGCGCTTCTCATAACGAGGATTGGCTTGCGCAAACTCCGGCATGATGCGCCACATAGGCTGGTTCTTGTCGTAATCATCCTTAAACTGCTGCAGGGCGGCCAACAGTGTATTCCACCGACCTTTGGTGATACCGATGGTAAACATGATGAAGAAGGAATAAAGACCGCACTTCTCCACAATTACGCCGTTTTCTGCCAGGTATTTGGTTACGATGGACGCAGGAATACCGGACTCCGCGAACTCACCGTCCAGCGACAGGCCGGGGTTGATGATGGTGGCCTTGATCGGGTCCAGCATATTGAAGCCCGGAGCCAGTTTGCCGAAGCCGTGCCAGTTGTCTTCACTGCGCAGCATCCAGTCGTCCCGCTCACCGATGCCGTCGGCAGCAAAGCTGTCCGGCCCCCAGACCTGAAACCACCAGTCCTGTCCCCACTCCTCATCCACTTTTTTCATGGCACGGCGGAAATCCAGCGCTTCGAGGATCGATTCCTCCACCAGCGCATGACCACCGGGAGCTTCCATCATGGCCGCTGCGATATCGCAGGAAGCAATGATGGCGTACTGGGGCGAGGTAGACGTGTGCATCAGGTAGGCTTCGTTGAAGGCGTCCTGATCCAGCTTCACCTTCTCGGAATCGTGCACCAGGATCTGCGAAGCCTGTGACAGACCCGCCAGCAGTTTATGGGTGGACTGGGTCGAGAAGATCAGCGATTCCTTGGCACGCGGGCGGTTTTTGCCGATCGCATGCATGTCTTTGTAGAAATCATGGAAGGTCGCATGGGGCAGCCAGGCTTCGTCGAAGTGCAGCGTATCGATCTTGCCGTCGAGCATCTCCTTCAAACGCTCCACATTGTAGATCACACCATCATAGGTCGACTGCGTGATGGTCAGGATACGCGGCTTCTTGTTAGTCGCCTCCCGCGCAAAGGGGTTGGCTTCAATCTTGCGCGCAATGCTTTCAGGGGTGAACTCTTCCAGCGGGATAGGACCGATGATCCCCAGGTGGTTGCGTGTGGGCATCAGGAACACCGGGATCGCGCCGCACATGATGATGGAGTGCAGGATGGATTTATGGCAGTTACGATCCACCACCACGATATCGCCCGGGGCAACCATGGAATGCCACACCATCTTATTGGAAGTGGACGTCCCGTTGGTCACAAAGTAACAGTGGTCGGCGTTAAAAATGCGCGCCGCATTGCGCTCAGAGGCCGCCACCGGGCCGGTGTGATCCAGAAGCTGCCCGAGCTCTTCCACGGCATTACACACGTCCGCCCGCAGCATGTTCTCCCCGAAGAACTGGTGAAACATCTGACCGATAGGCGACTTCAGAAAGGCGACGCCGCCGGAATGGCCGGGGCAGTGCCAGGAATAGGAACCGTCCTGGGCATAATGCACCAGGGCGCGGAAGAAGGGTGGCGACAAGCCGTCCATATAGGACTTGGCCTCACGGATGATGTGGCGGGCCACAAACTCCGGAGTATCTTCAAACATGTGGATAAACCCGTGGAGCTCGCGCAGGATATCGTTAGGCACATGGCGCGAGGTGCGGGTTTCACCGTAAAGGTAGATCGGAATATCCGCATTCTTGTAGCGGATTTCTTCTACAAACGCGCGCAGGGATTTCAGGGCGTGGTCAGTCTCTTCCAGCGTACCGCCACCAAACTCCTCGTCGTCAATGGACAGGATAAACGCTGAAGCTCGGGATTGCTGCTGGGCGAATTGGGACAGGTCGCCATAGCTGGTAACCCCGAGAACCTCCATTCCCTCCTGCTGAATCGCGTCCGCAAGCGCGCGGATGCCCAGTCCGGACGTATTCTCTGAGCGAAAATCCTCGTCAATAATGACTATCGGAAAGCGAAATTTCATGGAGTCTCCACACGGTTTGCGTCAAATCAAACCCCGCCGCAGCGGGGTGCGTGTTCAGATGCCGGGGCGCCCCGGTGTATCGTTTGATGTAGTTTAGGACAATCTCAATCAGGCGCTGTTCTATGGCCGGGCAAGGTCGCAAATAATGCAGCAGTCCACGCCATCTGTCGACGCCTGCACCGGGTATTTTTTCCTTCCGCCCCACCGCTGGCCAAAGCGTGAGCATTACCCGCGTCCGCCTACCCTTCTTTACATATCATCCTTCGTCGTCAATAGTGCTTTAGGCTAAGATAACGCGCCATTCGGTCATCCCTGTGAATAAGAGGCTCATTATGATTACCCATGAACCCAACCCACTTTATGTTGCGCACCCTGATCGTTATCAGCGGATGAAATATAAGCGCTGCGGTAAGAGCGGCTTGAAGCTCCCGCGCCTGTCTTTGGGTTTATGGCAGAATTTTGGTGCAGTGGACTCTCTGAGCAATGCCACCGCCATGATCCAGCGGGCCTTCGATCTGGGGATTACCCATTTTGACCTGGCCAACAACTACGGACCCCATTTTGGCTCAGCAGAAAGCACCTTCGGCACTATCTTTAAAAAACACCTGGCACCATATCGCGATGAGCTGATTATTTCCAGCAAAGCAGGCTACGACATGTGGCCCGGCCCTTACGGCATCGGCGGTTCGCGCAAGTATCTGGTGGCCAGCTGCGATCAGAGCCTGCAACGCACCGGTCTGGAGTATTTCGATATTTTTTATTCGCATTGCATGGACCCGGAAACACCTCTGGAAGAAACCATGCAGGCGCTGGATTATATCGTCCGCTCCGGCCGCGCGCTGTACGTGGGAATTTCAAGTTATACACCGGAAAAAACCCGCGAAGCCGCTGCAATTCTGAAGTCTCTGGGAACACCGCTGCTGATTCACCAACCGCGCTATAACCTCTTCGACCGCTGGATTGAAGACGGGCTTACCGATGTGCTGCAGGAAGAAGGCGTAGGAGCCATCGCATTTTCTTCACTTGCCCAGGGCGTGCTCACCAATAAATACCTGAACGGCATTCCCGCCGGTTCCCGCGCAGCACGCAGCGAGCAGATTTACCTGAACACCAAAGATATTACGCCAGAGAAGATCGCCAAAGTCCGGGCACTGAATGAGATTGCCCAAGCCCGTGGACAATCCCTCGCACAAATGGCTCTTGCCTGGGTACTGAACAACGAAGCCATCACCAGCACCATCATCGGCGCCAGCCGCGTTGAGCAGATAGACGATTCGGTAGCCGCGCTCGACAATCTGTCATTCAGCGAAGAAGAGTTGAAAAAGATTGAGGAAATCGTGCGCTGACAAAACCATTCCCCCTTTCAACACCGTAGGTCGGATTAGCCGCAGGCGCGATCCGACTCTCACCCTCGCGAAGCTTTATTCACCCTTCCCTCAACGACGCAGGCCGGATTAGCCAAAGGCGTAATCCGACTCTCATCCTCGCGAAGCTTTATTCACCCTTCTCTCAACGACGTAGGTCGGATTAGCCAAAGGCGTAATCCGACAAACCCAACCCGAGGTTTTGTCGGCCGTTCTCAGCATGCAGAGATAAATTTTTTTATCTGGGGAAAGTTTTCTTTGTGCGCCCAATTGTGTCGGATTACGCCTTTGGCTAATCCGACCTACGGGGTAGCTCTTGGGGGCTGAATTCGGTTTTTATTTCTTTGGTTAAGGCAATAGCCATGAATACCAACAACACACAGAAAGGAAACCCAAGGGCTGTGATGACGTTTTGCAGGGCGGGTAAACCACCGCCTAATAAGAGTGTAGCGGACAGCGTACCGAGCAGCAGCATCCAGAAAACACGTTGCCAGGTGAGTGATTTCTGATTTTCGCGTCGTGACAGAAGATCCATCACCAGCGCAGCAGAATCCGCCGATGTGGTTAAAAAGACCACGATGATGATGGCGCTCAGAATTGAGGTCAGCGTGGCCAGAGGAAACTGCTCGAGAAAAGTGAAGAGTGCAACAGATACATCCGCTTTGACCTGTGTAGCCAGATCAATCCCATGATTCAGTTCAAGATCGATAGCAGACAAACCGAATACCGAAAACCAGATCAGGGTAAATAACAACGGCGCACCCAGAGCGCCTACCACCAACTGGCGAATACTGCGACCTTTGGAGATCCGAGCAATAAACAAACCCACGAAGGGTGCCCAGGAAATCGTCCACGCCCAGTAGAACACCGTCCAGCTCTGCTGCCAGCTGGTACCCTGATAAGCCTCAGTCCACAGCGACATCCACGTCAGATTCTGCAGATAAATACCCAGATTCTGCACCGCACCGGATGTGATAAACAAAGTGGGGCCGACTACCCAGATAAACAACAGGAGCAGGATAGCCAGCCCAATATTAAGATACGACAGCCTCTTGATACCCCGGTCGAGTCCCAAGGCAACAGACCCGGTAGCCACCATGGTGATTAACGCAATAATAATAATCTGTGAATTTGACGAGACAGAAAAACCAAACAAGTAAAACAAACCGCTGTTCAACTGCAGCGTTCCCAGCCCGATAGAAACCGCTACACCAAATAAGGTGCCGAGCAAGGCGACGATATCAATAAGCCAGCCAATCGGGCCGTAGATGCGCTCACCTAAAACGCCGTAAAACACACTGCTGATACGCATCGGAAGACCTTTACGATAGCCAAAGTAACCGATGGCTACGGCAGGCAAAGTAAAGATCGTCCAGGTGTGCAGGCCGAAGTGATATAAGGCAATGTTCATCGCCGTCTTAGCAGCCTCACGGGATTGAGGCTGGACTTCTTCAAACGGCGGATTGATGTAATGCGACAAGGGTTCAGCCACACCCCAGAACATCAGGATAGTGCCAATACCCGCAGCAAAGAGCATCACAAACCAGGTCGTGGTCGTGTATTCGGGCTGCTGATCATCACTGCCCAGTCGGACGTCTCCATACCGGCTGAACGCTATCCATATCAAAAAAATCAGCAACGCTGTAACACTCAGCACGTAAAACCAGCCGAAATAATAAAACGTAAACTTTCCCAGCTCTCCAAAGAAGCGGGCGAAGGAAGTATTAAATGGTATAGCAAAGATAACAAAGACTACTGCCAGGGCAGCGGCAACAAAGAAAATCTGTGGGACGGCGCTTAAACCGCAAGCTTTGGCCAGTCGATCAAACATAGGTTGTGTTACTCAAGGTTTTTATTGATGTGCTGTTATTGTTCAAGACAACTAAAAAAACATGAAGAAGAATTATCGGCAGAACCTGACGTCACCGCTGCCCTTCCCTGCATCACTCGAGACTCCTTTGCCCCAGCAATTCTTTAAAACCGGGAAGATCCGCCAAGGGTTTCAATGCTGGATCCTGAACGATCTGGTCACGGTAACTTTCAACCCGCGCCAGCGTCTGCTGCAGGTAATGAATAGCTTCGTCGTAATGATTCAACGCCGTATGCGCACAGGCCAGCTGATAAAACGCATGAGCATTATCGGAATCTATCGCCAGCGCCTGCTGGCAGAGATTCACCGCCCACTGGGGTTCACCCAGCTCCAGAACCGCGTCAGCCTTGTAAGTCAGGGCCTCACAATCGCCGGGTTTTATACTGAGAATGTGGTCGTATATCGCAATCTTATTTGCTGGTACATTTTCCTGTCCCGCCCGGAGCCATAATGAATGGATCTCCTGAGTGCGTTCGATCTCTTCGCGGTTAAGTTCAATGTGCTGAGTCTTCTGCGTCAGCTGCTTTTCTATGCCTTGCAACCGCGCTTCATAGATCTCCACCAGCTTGCGCACCTCTTCATCAGCCACTGTTCCCATGCGCTCCTTGATATCGCGAATAGAGGTCCACCCTACCAGCACCAGAAGGGAGCTGACACCGGCAATCAGGTAGAAAAAGTAGGTGATGGTGTTGGTGGCGTAGTTCACACCTTTGTCTACAGACTCGACATGACGATCGACGATCTGTTGCAGGATTTCAACTCGCTGGGTTGCCATGTCCATGCGTAGTTGACGAAGTTCGTCGAGCACGTAGCGCTCAACGAACGGGCTGTACAGGGGCTCCTGAAGCTCCTCGACATGTGCTTCAGCCTGCTCCTGTGCGGACGTCGCGTCCTGGGCACTGGCACCCATTGCCAGCGCAAAGAACAGACCCGCGAGGATTACGCCGCGCATATGGCAATTCCGTGATTGTGAACTTCAATCAGACAACGATGGAGGCTTTGCACTGCCAGATCATAATCGTCTTCATCAATAATAAATTGCATATCCACCTGCCGCAGCGACTGGTGCATCGCCAGAATACTGATGTTGACCTCCGCCAGTGCTGACACAGTTTTTGCCAGCATTCCCGGCACTTTCATGTCACTGCCGATCGCAGAGACGACGGCTACCTTGCGCGTGTTGACCTCAGCCCCCGGATATTGTTCCTGCAGCACTTCGCGGATACGTTTGACGGTTTTGAGATTGGCGGCAACATAATGCGTAATCGTATTGGCATTCATGTCTTTACTTACCACGTGCGCTTTGAAGCGCGCCAGCACAGCGAGAACACCTGAGTCGTATTTATCAATACTGCCCATCATGTCCTGATCGAACAGCTCAATGGAATAAACCCGTTTACGTCCTGCAATAATTTCAACACGTGGCGTATCGCTGACATAATCACCGGTAATCAGGGTGCCGCGATGCTCCGGCTCAAAGGTATTTTTAATACGCAGGGGAATTTCTGCCTGACGCAGCCCCTTGGCCGCACGCGGGTGGATGGCCTCCATCCCGAGATTGGCGAGCTGGTCCGCCACGTCATAATTTGTGCGCCCGATAGGCACCACTTTGGTGTCACCTACCAGACGAGGATCTGCACTGCTGAGGTGATACTCTTTGTGGATAATCGCTTCGCGTGCCTGAGTCAGCACAGCGATGCGACTGAAGGTCATCTCGCTGTAGCCACGATCAAAGCTGGCCATCAACCCTTCTGAACAATGGGTATAGCCAGTGACAATAGGCAGCTCGTTCGCATAGTCGACGTCAGCAAACTGCTGGCGAATCATATCGTCCAGACTTTCGGCCTGGGCTGCCTGCCAACCGGTAAGGTCCACGAACCGCGCGTTGATACCATCCCGACGCAGCAGCTGCGTCATATTCCAGGCGCTGTGGGCTTCACCAATACTGGCCAGCATCTCGCGTACCGTAAATAAATGCGCGGTGAGTTCGAAGTGGCCATGCTGGCAGAGGCGCTGCAGATCCTTCAGGCACCGCTCAGCGTCATCGAGGCGGCAGCTGATGAAATCATCAGCCTGCTGGCGCAGTTCGGTCTCGCCAAACAGCTCAAGGTTGATCGAAGATATCCTCTGGCGCAGCGCGACAAAGGCTTCCTGCCAGGATGCATCGTTGTCGGTGCTGGCAAAAAAACCATACACGCCGGGCTGTCCGTTGTGCTTGTTCTCCAGCAGAAGATTGGTCAATCCGCCGTAGGCAGATACCACAAAAACCCGCTGATACAGTTCTTTGGCTTCATCCTTTTTCAAGACGATGTTATCGCGGACAGCGGCATAGTCCGACATGGATGTGCCACCGATTTTCTCAACTGTATGAAACAAAAAAACCTCCCGATTTCTTTTTCCTGTTGCGTGTAACGATGCAATCCTGCTGGACAGCCCGACCGGACAGACCAGCCGGTCAGTTACACGACGGCTTCCGCTTCCAGCGGATAAACGCCATCGGCGTTGTGTACTTCTTTACCGTGAAGCGGTGGATTAAATACGCACGCCATCTTCATTTCTTCTTCGGCGCGCAGGATATGCTTGTCATGCTTGTCCAGCACATACAAAGTGCCCGGCTCAATGGAATGCTTTTCGCCAGTAGCCAGATCTTCAATCGACCCTTTGCCACTGATGCAATACACAGATTCAAAATGGTTCTGGTAGTGCATGTGCAATTCGGCATCTTTGTAAATCGTGGTTATATGAAACGAGAAACCTACATTATCGCCTTTCAGCAACAGGCGGGTGCTTTCCCAGCCTTGTGATACGATGCGGCGGTTAGTGGCTTCAGCTTCTTTTAAATTTCTGACAATCATGTGGTTACCTCTGGTTGATTAGGGTTGTATCAGCCAACCCGGCTTAATGTGTTTTGTTTAAAGACAGACTCAATACTTTGTTCAATAATATCGAGACCCTGCTTAAGATCTTCTTCATGAATCGTTAATGGACAGAAGCATTTCACCACCTGCCCGCGATTACCGGCTGTCTCAATGATCAAGCCGCGTTCAAAGGCAGCACGGCTGATCTTTTCAGCGATTTCACCGTTGCGACATTCCAGTCCCTGCATCAAACCGCGCCCTTTTGGCCGCAGCTCGGTCATGCCATATTTCTCACTGATCGCTTTGAATTTTTTGTTCACCAGCTGCGCCTTGTGCTGAATTTCCTCAGCAAAAGCATCGTCTTTCCAATAGTGCTCGATGGCCGCAGTAGCCGTAACAAAAGCATGGTTGTTACCACGGAATGTCCCGTTGTGTTCGCCCGGCAGCCACTGATCAAGCTCTGGATGCAGCAACACAACGGCGAGCGGGAGACCAAAACCACTGAGAGATTTTGACAAGGTCACAATGTCGGGGCTGATGCCTGCCGGCTCAAAACTGAAGAAGGTCCCGGTGCGCCCGCAACCTGCCTGAATATCATCAACAATCAACAGCATGTCGTGCTTGCGGCACAGTTTTTCCAAACCCTGCAGCCAGGTTTTCTCAGCAATGTTCAATCCGCCCTCACCCTGTACCGTCTCGACAATAACCGCTGCCGGATGATCAACACCACTGGATGGATCGCTCAACAGTCGGTCAATCATCTTCAGGGTATCAGCATCACGTCCGTGATAGCCGCAGAATGGCATGCGGGTAACATTGTTCAGCGCTACGCCGGCGCCACCGCGATGGTGCTGATTACCGGTCGCCGCCACAGCTCCCAGCGATACACCATGGAAACCGTTGGTAAAAGACACGATGTTGCTGCGGCCTTTAACTTTACGCGCAATCTTTAACGCAGCTTCAACCGCGTTGGTTCCCGTAGGCCCGGTGAATTGCATCCGGTAATCAAGGCCACGGGGAGCAAGAATGTAATCGCGAAATGCCTGCAGGAATTTCGCTTTGGCATCGGTGTGCATATCCAGACCATGCGTGATGCCATCCTCTTCGATGTAGTCCAGCAGCGCCTTCTTCAACAACGGGTTGTTGTGACCGTAATTCAGCGAACCGGCACCAGCAAGAAAGTCCAGATAGGCTTTGCCTTGTTCATCATAGAGATAACTGCCACGCGCACGGTTAAACACCACGGGGAATGACCGCGCATAGCTTTGAACTGCTGACTCCATATCGTTAAAAATTTTCATGAATTCTCCTCACTAATTTTAATAACTGAATAGTTCCGGGATATCAGAGGCTTTCAACACAAACCCTGATCTGTGCCGGTTACAAATAATCTTTCATCCAACAAACAGGGGAAACCTGGGGCAGACGGGGATCACGTTTTAAAAGGGCCTATCTGCAGCAAGTGTTCGTCGTCGTGGCGACCACCAAAATGTCTGTCACGGGTAAAAAACACCTGACTTTCCAGCGATGCGTTCAGATCACGCGCCAGACTGCGAAACAGATTCCACGAAGCCTGGTTGTCAGGCGTAATGGTGGTTTCAATGAAGGTCACCTTGGGTTCGCGGTTGCGTTGATCGAGATTGCGCAGCAGCTGCAACAGCATTTGCTTCGCAAGCCCCTGCCCACGCGCGCGCTCTGCAATAACGACCTGCCAGACAAACAGTGTCGTCGGCTGATCAGGACGGATGTAACCCGAGACAAAGCCAGCCAGTTCACCGTCTATGTCGGCAGCGATGGCGGTGTCACTGAAGTGAGAGCATTGCAGCAGATTGCAATAAACAGAATTGGGATCGAGTGGAGGACTGGCAGCGACCAGTTGATTGAGGGCAAAACCATCATCCGCTGTGGGTTTACGCAGGCGAACCTTGCCTGCGTGTTGAGAGTGTGTCGGTTCAGAGGCTTCCGTACTTTCTGTAGTAGCGTGCATATCTGATGTCCCGTAATACTTTTAACTAAAAGTAAATTTAGCGATTAACTCTGCCGGTTTGCAACTGACAACCGGCTTTTAAAGCGTATATTAGCTATATCGCACAAGATGAAATACATTGTACACTAAGTAATATTGTTTTTCTACCCGCCCCGGCACAGGTAACCAAACGGCTATAAGTGGGGTTTGGCGCTAAAGCCCCCTATAATCGATCGCCCGGCAACAGCAGATAAGGTGTTATGAACAGAGCAGAAGATGTATTGATCGCATTGCGTCGCGTTATCCGCGCAACTGAGTTGCACTCAAAACAGCTGATCAAAACCGCGAAGGTAACAGCCCCACAGCTGTTGCTGATGCAGGCGATTCAACGGCAGGAAAATGCCATCATCAGCAAGCTGGCAAATGATGTGAGCCTGAGCCAGGCAACGGTAACTACCATCCTGGATCGACTCGAGAAGCGCGAACTGGTTTATCGTCAACGCTCAGAGACTGACAAGCGCAAAGTTCATGTACATCTCACGCCGCAGGGTGAAGAAATCCTCGGCAATGCACCCACTGCATTACAGAATGAATTTGTGCAGAAGTTTGGTGCGCTGCAGGACTGGGAGCAGACGATGATTCTGACCGCCCTGCAACGCATCGCCCATATGATGGACGCGCAGGATATTGACGCCTCACCTTTCCTGGCCACGGGTGAGCTGGATAGAGGATGAGAATTAGTGAGCGTGAGTTAAGTCCTGCTCCACCTCATGGGGATAAATAGCATCCTCCACATTCGGATCGATTTTGAACAACAATCCACTGGAAGCAATCCAGCCCTTATTTCCGTGCGCCTGCAGGACGTAATGGCCTTCGGGTGTATCCAGTCCACCGACCGTTAATTTCTCTCCACGAGTGAAGCTGACGCTGTAGGTGTTGCCGTCAGCGCCCTGGATGCTTCCGTACCAGCTGATGCTGTTGTAATCATGTTTTTCTACACGATCCACACTCACTGTGTATTCCTGTCCTGTCTCTTCGATGGCGATCTTCACATCGTCACCAGGCATAAGCGTTTCTATCTTTAAACTATCCAGCTCAATAAACTGGCGACCATCAGTAAATTCTTCCGGCTGCAGCGGAAGATCCTCGGGTATTTCCTCAGCCGGCGCCCAGGCTGAGGGGCGCTGCACCGCGGCCGCTACCAGTGCGGAATCGAACTGTTGCTCAGGCCTGCGTTTTTGCATCTCAGAAAGTCGTTCGCTTAACGTGTATTCCGAGGATGTATCAGCGACTCCGGAAGCTGCGACCTGCACAGGCTTTTTCTGCACCGCTGAACCTGGCGAAACCATGGCTACCGAAGGTTCGGAGACCGCGACGGGTGGTGGTTTTTTTCCTGCGGGGATAACGGGCGCATCTTCAAGCGGCATTCCCGTGCGATTCACAAAAAGCAGAATTCCAATGGTGACGACGACCACAATGGCCGCCCAGTAAAATTTGTTATCTTTCATAAGATTTGCCTTGACGGACCAGGATTTCCAATAATTTTTTCAGCACTCATGTTTACGCAACAAACGACTGCGTGTACTGCACCGCGGACACGCACGCGGTGCAGTCGCAATGGCATCAGCGTTTGATCCGCCACCAATTGATGTTCCACCCACCGGCAGCTGCAAACAGGCCAAAATTGTAGGTACCGGCGTTGATGTTGACTGTGTGGGAAATCGTGGTCCAGTTTTGCCAGCCACCAGTATTAGGTACGTTTATCTGACCCAACACGGTTTCACCACCATTCAAATCCAGTGATATACGACCTCCACCAGTCTCGCTGGCCACGCGGTATTCAATGGTGTACGTACCCGACGTTGGAATAGTGATGTTGCTGTAAGCCATCCAGTCGCCGCTGTCGATCCAGCCCACATTCTGGCCACCGCCACTGTCGGTGGTTGCTTCAAGCTGCACCCCCTGGCTGGCGAAATAACTTTCTGCCTGGATGGTTTGATTGAAGCCGCTGGTGTTCTGGGCAACCACAACGGAGGTGGTAATATCATTGAAACCATCGTCCACCAGACAGCTGTCGTCTGCGGTTTTGGTGATGGCATTGCCGGTAAAATTGTCGTGCTGATACAAGGTCACGCGATAGCCGTTCTGTACACGCAGCGATGAGATATCATCGTTACGAATGCCACGGGCCGCGAGCTGGCTCAGCGTGTAGCTGCCAACCGGCAGCCCTACGTTATAGCCACCGTAGTTACAATGCTCCGCCAGCGTAACTACACCACTGGTATTAGCGGTGGGACGAAAGGCAGCAATATCATTGCGCACATTGTGAATCGCCAGTGCACCATAGGCTTCCTCAGGATGCCCCACCGGCAGACCGCATGGCAGGCCACGGCAGGTCAGGTTAGGGTTGGAGAAGCGATTGACCCGGGACGCATTGAATACACCCTCGTAAGCCATGATGTCGACGAAGACGTTCTGCACCCCATACCCAACCCCGTAGCGATAACGCGCCCCGGATGTATCCCCCTGCTTACGGGAGTGGTTCAACCCCATGTTATGGCCCAGCTCGTGGGCCATAACCATAGGACCGCATTGAGGGGCCGTTACGTTGAAAGCCCAGTTTTTATCGACCGCAACATAACCCACACCGCAGGCGCCGGTCTGGTGCAGCTGTGATACAAAGTCCGCACCCAGCTGATCGCGCAATGCCGCCACCGATGCGTTCTGACGTACCGCGTGCAGTACATCCGTCATATTGGAACCGGCCTGCTGGTTGCGACGAACGCCCACCAGACGCAATTGGACATCTATCTGGCTATCGGCATAAGCCGAGTTCATCTGGTTGACCCAGCTGTTCATCGCCGTCTGTGGATCACCCCCGAAATAATTAGCTGAATAATCATCGTATAACACGAGCAGGTCGACAGTGACCGCATGAGTTACGCTGGCGAAGGCGGTGCCCATGAGCATCCCCAGCGTCATCACCGACTTTTTTACCGCTTTTTTTATCGTTATCGCTTTCATTACTCACCCTCTGTGATTTTTATTTCTTACGAGCCGAATAAATTTTGTTAGAAACAACATCCCCTACTGAAATGTGCACAAGTTGGCACTTGCGATAAAAGGCAGGTCCATGTCTACCCCAATAGTCTTCACAGACTTGCCAAATTAAGTACCAAAAATAGCGCAAACCTCGTGAAAAAAAGTACCACCACCCCTAAAATGAAGTACAGAACTTCAATCACAACCTTAAAATTTTCCCAGTTGCAGCATTAAGTGGTAATTCTGTTGGACGAAAAAGTGAGCGTTTATCGATGTCCCACTTTTAATCTGGGACAGGGAGTGAGGCACATATAAACAGAGGGAACACTGGAAAATCGCGGTTATACCCAGTTAAGTAAGGCAACCGGTTATGCGGAGCCGTCTGAATCAGGAGGGAGCCGTCTCACTTCTCACTTTCCTCAGGTGGGACTGATAGGCAGCGTAAAATCTGGATGGTTGTTCAGCGCGTCGGGTTGCGAAACACTGTCAGTGCGTTGCCGATTACTGTTAAAAAGTTACACCATAGGCGATAGTATTACCCTCGCCTGCTCAACGCGTCACCGCCACTCACCTGTACATCGATGTAGTCACACGGGACGGCATGGAGACCGGACAATAACGAATAACATCTGCGGAGTCGGTCAACCTTGAACAAGGTGCTTTTTAATTTTCATGATCTGGTACTGGTGGTTGTCATCATTGAGGGATTGATCTTGTCCCTGATGACTATCTTTACCAAGCGCACTCTCAGTAACCTGTTGCTGGGGTTGTTTTTGTTTCTCTGTGCGGCCATCGCTTTCGATGTCTTGATTTACTGGTGCGTCCCCCTGCGCGACATTCTGGCAGAGGTGTCTCCAAGATCGTTTTTTGTAATGGGTTTTGCTTATTTTTTGCAGGGCCCCATGTTGTACTGGTATACCAAGTCTTTGCTCTACCGTGACTATCGCTGGAAACATACAGACCTGCTGCATCTGCTTCCGTTTTGCCTTCATTACCTTTTTATCTATTTCAGCGTTTACCGTCACGACGATCACTACCAGCTCAACCTCATCTATGATTATGTGGCTATGAGCCATATGGATCACTTTGCGGTGTATATCTGGGCGCAGAAGCTGTCGCCGCTGTTTTACGGCATCATCGCCATCAAGCAGATGATCAGTTATCGCCGCCGGATTGAAAATGCCTACTCAGATACCACGCACCTTGATTTTTCCTGGCTTAACCTGTTGCTGTGGCTGTTTCTGCTGGCCTGGACCTGGGCACTGCTGACTCACATCGTGGCCCACTTCATGCCCGTCAGCGTCAGCAGCACCATGGGCGTAACCAATAATTACCTGACTCTGATGCTGGTTAACGCACTGGTGGTCTACAGCCTCAGTCATTCAGGCGTGTTTTCCGGCATTCATATGGAATCCACTACGCCGGTCAACGAACCGGAGCCCGTCGAAAGCCTGCCACCAACCTATGGCGAACTTCTCCAGCAGGCTATGCTGGAAAAGCGTCTTTATCTGGTGGTGGATATCACTCTGGAACAGCTGGCCGAAAAACTGGCTATCTCGCCCAAGGCATTGTCAGCCACGATTAACAGCGACTTCGGTCAGAATTTTTTTGAGTTTATTAACTATTATCGCGTTGAGCATGCAAAACAGATCCTGATGAGCGATCTGAACGGGAACTTTGATATGCAAAAGGTTATGCAGGAGTCGGGCTTTAACTCCAAATCCGCCTTTCACCGGTTCTTCAAAAAATTTACCCAGATGACACCCGGTCAATTCCGCAAGCAATGCCTGACCAAAGCGGAGCCGGAAGGAAGCCACGCTGGGGCCTGACGGGTCATTTGACGTATTGCATTGCGAAGCAATTCGACTTAGCCTGCGGGAATTCCGTGCTCTGCTGTGATTGAAGTTATGTCAAAGAAAATTCCTGATTCCACCGTGCCTGCGCGTCCTGTCCGAATTGTCGGCGGCGGCCCGAAGAAAATTCTTTATACCCTGAAGACTGTCGGGCGCATCGGCCTGCTGAATTCGGCCAAGGCATTGAACAGCCGCAATACCTGTAAAGCCTGTGGTCTGGGAATGGGCGGTCAGCGCGGCGGTATGACCAACGAACTGGATGAATTCCCCTCGGTGTGCAATAAAAGCATCCAGGCGCAATCCACCGATATTCAGGCCCCCATTCCCCGCGAAGTCTTCGACCATCCGCTGGTAGATTTCCAGCAGCTCTCCGCGTATGAGCTGGAACACCTGGGCCGCCTTAACGACCCCATTTATAAACCGGCTGACAGCGACCGTTATCGACCCATAACTTGGGATGAAGCACTTACGCTCATGGCCCGGCGTTTTGCGGCAACGCCGCCGGAGCGCAGTTTTTTTTATACCTCTGGCCGGTCCTCTAACGAAGCTGGCTTTATGCTGCAGTTGCTCGCCCGACTCTATGGCACCAACAACGTCAACAACTGCTCCTATTACTGTCACCAGGCCACGGGCGTAGGGCTGCATAACGTTATCGGCACCGGCACTGCGACCATTTCGCTGGAAGACCTGGGGCAGTCAGACCTGATCTTTGTGATTGGCGCCAACCCAGCATCCAATCATCCGCGCTTTGTGCATCAGCTGAAGAACTGCCGGGAACGGGGCGGACAGGTTATCGTGATCAATCCGGCTAAAGAGCCGGGACTCGTGCGCTTCGCTGTGCCCAAGAGTGCAAAGTCGATGCTCAGCGGCGGAACCTGGATTGCTTCCGACTATGTTCAACCTCGTATCGGGACTGATCTTGCACTGTTCACCGGCATTGCCAAAGCGCTGCTGGAAAATGCCGACATTCATCACGATTTTATTGCGGCGCATACGCAGCATTTTGCCGCTTACGAGGCAAGCGTCCGCAGCACCGACTGGGAAACTCTCACCGCCTGCTGCGGCATCGACAGAAGCCGTATCGAGCATCTGGCCCGGTGTTATGCGCGGGCTGAACATGCCGTCTTTGCCTGGGGGATGGGTATCACCCATCACCTGCACGGTGTGGAAAACGTGGAAGCTATTGCCAATCTTGCCTTGCTGCGCGGGATGATTGGCAAACCGGCTGCAGGGTTATTGCCGCTGCGCGGCCACAGTAATGTCCAGGGAATCGGCACCATTGGAGTAAAACCTGTCCTGGCGGAGGACGTCTTCCAGCAGCTCGAACGAACACTGGGCATTACCCTGCCTACAACAGCAGGCATGGACACCCTCGCCTGCCTTGATGCCGCTCACGAAGGTGCCATAGATGCGGCCTTATTCATGGGCGGTAACCTTTTCTCCGCTACGCCCAACAGCAGCTGGGCCCGCACCGCATTGGATCGCATCGGTTTTAAAACTTTCATGACCACCACACTGAATCGCGGACACATCACCGGTGTAGAGACCAGTGAGGCATTGATTCTGCCGGTCACGGCGCGCGATGAAGAATGGCAGCCCACCACCCAGGAGTCCATGTTCAATTATGTACGCATGAGTGACGGTGGCATTCATCGACTGAGCAACATTCGCCCCGAGGTTAATATCCTGTGCGACTTCGGCAAACGTCTGCTGCCCGACTGTCCGCTGGATTTCGATGAGTTTCAGCAGCACCAGAAGATTCGCTCCGCTATCGCCGCCACTATCCCTGGCATGGAGGCTCTGGCAGATATTGAAAAAAACCGGCAGGAATTCACCATCAACAAGCGCCTGCTGCACACACCTGAATTTCACACTGCTTCGGGCAAGGCCGAGTTCAAGATAAATCCGTTAACAGCGCCGCTGACATCGGCAAAGTTTCCCTTTGTGCTGGCCAGCATTCGCAGCGAAGGTCAGTTTAATTCCATCATTTATGAAGAAGATGACAGCTACCGCGGAACAGATACCCGCTGGTCTGTGCTGATGAATGCGGAAGATATTGCGGCACTGGGGATTGCGGCGGGTGATTACGTGAACCTGCGCTCTCCGTTCGGCGAGATGCAGGCTGTAAAGGTGTTTGCGTTTGATGTACCGAGAAATAATCTATTGGCTTATTATCCGGAAGCCAATGTGTTGATCGGCACAGCTCATGATCCGCGCAGTAAAACACCGGCTTTTAAATCTGTGGCCGTTGCGGTGGAGCTGGCCTGATTAATCCACCAGCGCAGCCGCTTCAACTTTACGCATGATATTCAAGGTTTTCCCTTTAGCGCCCTTGATTCGTTCCAGCCATTCGCTGGCAGGACGTGGGCGAGAAAAATAATAACCTTGCATCGTACGGCAACCCATATCCACGAGGTATTGATACTGCAGCTCATTCTCTACCCCCTCAGCCACCAGCTCTACATTGAGTGACTGGGCCAGGCTCAGGGTGGTATAAACAATTTTTATGTGCTGCGCGTCTGAGGTCAGCTTATCAATAAAGCGTTTATCCAGCTTGATGGCATCGGCAGGAATATCGATCAACTGGCCGAGCGAGGCATGACCAGTACCGAAGTCATCAATGGCGAGGCGATATCCGAGTTGTTTTAATTCGTGCAACCGTTGGTTAACGAAAGGGTTCAGCATCGTCAGATGCGTCTCCGTGATCTCCAGCTCCAGCTTCTCCACCAGCCAGGGACTGGCCTCGCTCAGCGTGACCAGTTCCTGAAAAAATTCTTCATCCTGTAATTCCGCCCCGGCCAGGTTTATGGCCAGCGAATAGTTCGCCCCAGCCGCCCGCCAGGTACGCAGTAGTTCCACTGCGGATTCCAGCACCTGTCGCGAAATTGCCGGGATCAGGCCCAAACGTTCTGCCAGAGGGATAAACGCATCAGGCATTACCATATCTTCCAGATGCGGCCAGCGAATTAAAGCCTCAAATCCGGTAATATCACCCGTCGCGTTTACCTTTGGCTGCAACCACAATTCAAACTGTCGATGCTGAATGGAATCACGCAGTGATTGTGCCATATGATAATCATTGTTCATCTGCGCCGCCTGAGCCTTGTCAAAGATCACACAGGCTTCCTGGGCGGTACATTGATCCAGAGCTATCTCACACTCTTCGATACCTGTTTCAATATTGCTCGCCGATGACAGACCGAAGCTGATCCCAAGACGATAATCCATCACCACATTTTCGCGGTCCAGATTACAGGTATCCGGCAGCATCTGGCGCAAAGACTGGGACAGGCGTTGAGGATCAGCGGTATTCAAGTCAGCGGGAATAGCAATAGCAAATTTCACTCCGCGCAGGCGACAGAACAAGGCATTATCCGGCAAGCGCTGCTTGGCACCCTGCGTAAAAGATTTCAGCAACCGGTTACCAAACTCATAACCGTATTCGTGATTGATCATCTTCAGCTGACAGATCTTAACGATGGCCAGCAGCATAAAATGGTTCTTATTAAACGTCTTGATCTTGTCAGTCACCATATCCATAAACAGCACACTGCTGGGCAACTGCGTCAGGTAGTCATAGTTGGTCAACAACTGCTCCTGACGCGCCTCGCTTAACTGCGAGGCCAGACGTTTAACATCACTGATGTCTTCCAGGTGAATCACCTGATTCTGATGGCGGGTCAGCTCCTGCTCTTTTACCAGGATGGTGCGCTGCGGGTTGCGCTTGAGTTGATACTCGATACCCATCACCGGAAACGTCTCCGGATTCTCCGCGTTATCCGGCATCCGCATCAGCCATTCTTCCAGGCGGGTATTGACCAGCTCCGCATCGGGCACATTCAACAATGTGTGAGCCAGGCCATTAGCCTTTAGAATTCTTCCCTCGCGATCGCGCAACAGCGTAGGAAATGCAATACGATCAAACATCTCTTCATACAGCTGATAATTGTAATCCAGTTCGTTATTCAGGCTCTGCAGGCGCCGGGAGTTAATCTTCAATGTCTGCAGAATGCGTATGGTGGCTAAAGGAAGGCAGAAATTAAAAAACAGAAACATCAAACCCTGAATATAAACTTCGGTATCAGGCAGGGTGATAGAGAAATCAAAATAATGAAAAGGAAGCTGCTGGTTGACCAGCAGCACAAATGGCACGAAGTTAAAAGCAATGGCGAGGTACGCCATCCTGGGCCCAAAAAATAACAACGCGATCAGTGGAAGGCTGTAAAGAAAAAACACACCGTACTGTGCCAGATTCATATCATCGATAAAGAAGAGAATACACAGCGCTGCCATCAGAACAATCAGGGCAAGACCCGCAGCACCGGCAAGAAGCTGGCGCCGGGAAATATACAAAACCAGCAACAGAGAAAAATAGAAAGCTGTGGTCAGACCAATAATGTAATACAGCCCCAGCTGATAAGCTTCCCATGAACTGTGCACGGCAATTGCGAAAGCCAGACATACTCCGGAGAACACAATGATTCGCAATGCGCTGAGCTGCCAGTTATATGGATGAGGAGACGCCAGGTCAGAGGGCGTTAACAACAGAAATTTACGCAACGCTGAGAACATCAAAGGCTTCCGTACACATGAAAAAGAAATTCAGGCAGACACGGCACTGACGAGGCTGAATATCGGGGCAACTACACCATGCCAAGGACGATTTACCGATTGGTTCGCGGAAGAGCGGAGTAGCAGTGATTTTTTGGCCGCGTAAGATTGCCTGAATTGATAAGGAATGTGAAGCGTTTCAACAACACCTTGTGATATTTCTTTGCAGAGTTGAAGCTTTAATTGCCTGAAGCGAGGCGCCCAATAAATAATGGCGCCATTTTCAACATAATTAAATTAAGACTTTACGTAGGGTTCACGCAAGGTTACAAACTCTTCTGCCAAGGTAGGATGAATGCCGATGGTCCGATCAAAATCGCTTTTGGTCGCGCCCGCCGTTAATGCAACTGCCAGTCCTTGCATGATTTCTGCTGCATCGGGTCCGATCATATGGCATCCCACCACTTTATTGCTGTGGCGATCTACCAGCAGCTTTATGAAAGTTCGCTCATCGGTATCGGACAAGGCAAATTGCAGAGGCTTGAAGTGTGACTGATACACATCAATCGCAGCATAATGTTCCCGGGCATCCGCCTCTGTCATACCCACACCGGCAATCGGCGGCTGTGAAAACACAGCGGTAGGAATATCCTGATAGGTCAGTGAACGAGATGATTCGCTGAATAAGTGATGGGCTACGATGGTTCCTTCAGCCAGGGCTATCGGTGTCAACGCCAGGTGGCCGACCACATCGCCCACCGCGTAAATCGAAGGCTCCATGGTTTGATAATGTTCATCAACCGCAATGGTGCCTTTCTTGCTGAGTTTGATTGCCGTGTTTTCCAACCCCAGACCGGCAAGTTTCGGCCGACGACCTGTGGCATACATGACTGTGTCCACCCGCCACTCCTCCCGATGCTTTCCATGCACCAGCAAATCACCTTCGTCCTGCTTTTCAAGCTTAATGACTTCAGTGTTGAAATGGAGCTTCACTCCCTTTCGCGTCAGCTCTTCGCCGAGCACCCGACGTATATCCTGATCGAAACCTTTCAGGAGTGCGTCACCCCGATGACACAGATGGGTTTCAACTCCGAGGCCATTAAAGATACTGGCGAACTCCACTCCAATATACCCGCCGCCAACAATCAGAATTTTTTCCGGCAAAGATTCAAGAAAGAACGCCTCGTCTGACGTGATGACATGTTCGCTCCCCGGGAAATCCGGCACTATCGGCTCACCACCTGTCGCAATCAGGATGTGTCTGGTGGTATAGATCTCCTCACCCACTTTCACACAATGCGGATTCACGATCTCTGCGTGACCTTGCAACAGCGTTACACCCGCGTCGATCAACAGTTTGTGATACACCTGATTCAAGCGCGCAATTTCAACGTTTTTATTACTGATCAATGTCTGCCAGTCAAAGTTTGCCGATTGAATACTCCAGCCAAATCCCGTCGCCAGCTGCAGAGTGTCCCGGTAGTGGGCGCTGTAGGCTAATAATTTTTTTGGTACACAGCCGACGTTGACACAGGTTCCCCCGAGATGGCGTTCTTCAGCCACAGCGACTCTGGCGCCCAGTCTGGCTGCGGTGCGACTGGCGCGCACACCGCCGGATCCGGCTCCGATAACGAACAGATCAAATGCATAATCAGACATGGGCAGCCTCTTTTGTTGTTTGCTTTGAGAAATGCGCAGCTGGAAAGAGAACGGATTCATTGAGATCCGCTAAGGATCATTATGGAGTTTAGACAGATAGTGCAGGTAAAGTGCCTGCGCTGAAGATAGGCGGATTAGAGAAAACCTGCGGTAAAACTTCAAACTTCCACGTCGATGCGCGGACGTTTGCGACGATCACCGCCAGCGCGGGTTTCCACCATCGGATCACGCTGTTGACGACGGCGATCCGGCGTTTTGCGCCTGTCTGCCATTGGCAGGATACGCATTGTGCTGTCCACCGGTTTGTTGACCGGCATATTCTCTTCACTTGAATAACCTTTTACTGCCTTGGTTTTGGCAGTGAGGCTTAAGGTATTGATGGGCCCAATGTATACCATGGCATCCCCCGGATGATCTGCTGTGAAAAATCTGCGTATTGAACGCTTCTTAATCAACTATCGGCCTGTGAGACCGAAGCTTGATGAAGCAAGGCTCAATCTGTGACTTTCCTCTCACTTTTCGGCGCTGCAGAATCTGGGAGCTATCGACTACAGAAGGGGTTCAATCGGATTTACGTTCAGAGACAGGTGAAAACCATCGCAGCGAAGCGTGCAGTTTGACGACTTCTCCAATGATCAACAGGGTGGGGCCGTGCACGTCGCTGTTGGCGACAGTGTCAGCAATTGTGGAAAGATCGGCGATCAATAACCTCTGCTCATCCGTCGTCCCCTTTTCAATCAATGCCACTGGCGTCTCAGGCGCACGCCCGTGCGCGATCAACGCCGCACAGATCTCCGCCAGCCCCACCAATCCCATGTAAAAAACCAGAGTCTGGCCCGGTAAGGCCAATTCCGGCCAGTTTTGGTTGGTGCGATCATCCTTCAGATGTCCAGTAACAAAACGTACCGACTGGGCGTAGTCACGATGGGTCAGTGGAATACCCGCATAGGCTGCACAGCCTGACGCCGCCGTGATACCGGGTACCACCTGAAAGGGAATCCGATGCTGGGCAAGCAATTCGATTTCTTCACCACCACGCCCGAAGATAAACGGATCACCGCCTTTCAGGCGCAATACCCGCTTGCCCTGCTGCGCCAGATCCACCAGGAGCTGATTGATGCTGGCCTGCTCCATGGTATGCTCACTGCGGCGTTTACCCACGTAAATTCGTTCGGCATCACGCCGTACCAGCTCCATCACACCCTCGGACACGAGGCGATCATAGAGAACCACATCAGCCTGCTGCATCAGGCGCAGGGCGCGCAAGGTGAGCAGTTCCGGATCACCGGGACCACCGCCTACCAGATAGACTTCCCCCTGAGTGAGGCTCGCATCCTCTGCCTCCAAGGCATTGGATACAGCCTGGTCCGCCTGCGCCGCCTGCCCGTTCAGGACCAGCTCTGCCGCCGGTCCCTGCAGAATATTTTCCCAGAAACGACGCCGCTGGTCGGTATCCGCAAAGTGCTGTTTGACACGGTCCCGCCAGCGACTCGCCAGCTGCGCAAGTCGGCCATAACCTGCAGGAATCAGAGTTTCCAGTTTGGCGCGGATCATTCGCGCCAGTACAGGCGCTTCTCCACCGCTGGAGACTGCAACTATCAGGGGAGAACGATCAATGATAGCGGGAGTAATGTAGGTACACAGCGCAGGGCTATCCACCACATTCACCGGGATATTTCTGGCCCGGGCATCTTCAGAGACGGTGCGATTGAGGGTATCTCTATCTGTCGCAGCGATCGCCAGCACGCACCCTTCCAGATCTGTGCTTTGGTACTCACGCTGAAGCAGCTCGCCGTGACACTGCTGAACCAGCTCGCGCAGTTCTTCTGACACCTGCGGCGCCACGACGCGCAGTACAGCGCCGGCCTTTGCCAGCATACGTCCTTTGCGCGTGGCCACCTCACCGCCACCAACCAGCAGGCAGCGACGTGCTTTTAAATCAAGGAATATGGGAAAGTAGTCCATAGTGCTGCGCAACGATGTCGGATACAACAGATGATCAGCGGCAGCAGCCGGCTGAGTCACGAAAAGAGCTGGCGGCGGGCGCAGCCAGCTCATTAAAACTTTAGCGAGTCAGTGAGGCCACTCCGCCCATGTAGGGACGCAGTACTTCAGGTATCACCACGCTGCCATCGGCCTGCTGGTAATTCTCCAGGATCGCCAGAAGCGTGCGGCCGATCGCCAGACCCGAACCATTAAGGGTATGCAGCAACTCCGGCTTACCCGTCTCTGGATTGCGGTAACGCGCCTTCATGCGACGCGCCTGGAAATCGCGAAAGTTACTGCAGGAAGAAATCTCACGATATTTGTTCTGTGAAGGAACCCAGACTTCAATGTCGTAGGTCTTCGCCGCCGAGAAACCAATGTCACCACCACACAGAATCACGGTGCGATGCGGCAGGCCGAGTTTCTGCAGGATAACTTCCGCATGACCAACCAGAGCTTCCAGTGCCGCGTCAGATTCTTCCGGGCGAACAAACTGGACCAGCTCCACCTTCTCGAACTGGTGTTGGCGAATCATGCCCCGGGTGTCACGTCCGTAACTGCCCGCCTCGCTGCGGAAACACGGAGAATGACAGACAAATTTTAACGGCAGCTGCTCTGCGCTTTCCAGCAGCTCGTCACGCAGTATATTGGTAACCGGAACCTCGGCGGTTGGGATCAGATAGAAACCGCGTTCATCGGTAAGCTTAAACAGATCTTCCTCAAACTTCGGCAGCTGGCCCGTACCAAATAATGAGTCGGCGTTTACGATGAAGGGAACGTTAACTTCCTCATAACCGTGTTCATTGATATGAGTGTCGAGCATGAACTGCGCTAATGCGCGATGCAGACGGGCAATGCCGCCACGCAATACAGCGAAACGCGACCCGGTAATCTTGCTCGCCGTGTCAAAATCGAGACCGCCAAGACCTTCGCCAAGATCGACGTGATCAAGCACCGGGAAATCAAACTCGCGGGGTGTACCCCAGCGACGAATTTCAACGTTATCTTCTTCGCTTTTGCCTTCGGGCACTTCGTCAGCGGGAACATTGGGCACACCGCGCAGAAGCTCTTCCAGTGAATCCTGAACTTTTTCCAGCTCCGCTTCGGCGGAAGCCAGATCCTGTTTCAGCTGCTCTACCGCCTGCATAAGGGGCGCAATATCTTCACCCGCCGCCTTGGCTTTACCAATACTTTTGGAGCGGGTATTACGCTCCTGCTGCAAGGCTTCGGTCTTGGTCTGAATCACTTTGCGCTCTTCTTCCAGCGCTTTGATACGTTCGACATCAAGCACATAACCACGTTTGGCAAGCGCTGCGGCAACGGCTTCAGGATTGGTGCGAATTAATTTTGAATCTAACATGGTCGCTTATCGTAGAGAGTTAATAGAAATGTTAAGTATTAGAAAAATCGTTGTGTCATCACAACTGAAGCCGTCACCGCCATCAGACATCCTGCCACCGTGGCCAGCACATAAAGCACCGCCGTCATCGGCAGGCCGTTTTCCCACAGGGTCAGAGCATCAAGGGAAAACGTGGAGAAAGTCGTAAATGCTCCAAGAAAACCCGTCGTAATCAATAACCGCAACTCAGGTGATGCTGCCAGTCTCTCATTGAGCAGCACGTAACAGACACCAATCAAAAACGATCCGGAAATATTGACGCACAGTGTACCCAGCGGAAAGCGATTGCCGGCCAGGGGCGCCAGATATGTTACGACGCCGTAACGCGCCAAGGCTCCCAAAGCGCCACCTGCTGCGACCGCTAACCACTGCATGAAAAAATTCCCATTACAAAAGGAGTTATTTTTTATAGCGCTGTATTGAGCTGCGGGCATCCAGCGCCCGGAAATGGGCCAGTTTTTCCTGGATTTTCAGTTCCAGTCCGCGATCCACCGGCTGGTAATAACGCCGGTCGGCAATCTCTTCCGGTAGATAGTTTTCACCGGCTGCATAAGCACCGGGTTCATCATGGGCGTAACGATATTCCGCACCATAGTTCATGGACTTCATCAGCTTGGTCGGTGCATTACGCAGGTGTACAGGAACGTCATAAGCAGGTAACTGCTGCACATCTGCCCGAGCCAGTTTGAACGCATTATACACAGCATTACTTTTAGGCGCTGCGGCAAGGTAAACAACCGCCTGCGCTATCGCCAGCTCGCCTTCCGGACTGCCCAGTCGCTCCTGGGTATCCCAGGCACTGAGTGCCAGCGGCAGCGCTCGAGGATCTGCATTGCCAATATCTTCCGTCGCCATACGCACCACCCGCCGGGCGATGTAAAGTGGATCACATCCGCCGTCCAGCATACGCGCCAGCCAATAGAGCGCACCGTCCGGCGATGAGCCGCGCACCGCTTTATGCAGGGCGGAGATCTGCTCATAAAACAGATCGCCACCTTTATCAAAACGACGCACATCACTGGCAAGTACCTCTGCAAGCACTTCACGATCAATGGTTTTTACACCCTGTTGATCATCCGCGAGATCCGCTGCTATCTCGAGCAGGTTGAGCGCCTTGCGGGCATCACCATCTGCCGCCGCTGCGAGGGTTTCCAGAGTTTCGCTATCTATCGCAATCTGCTGATTGCCCAGTCCTCGCTGAGTATCCGCCAGAGCCTGTTGCAGGACGCGGCACAACTGCTCCTGCCCCAGTCCGCGCAATACATACACACGACACCGAGATAAGAGCGCGTTATTCAATTCAAAGGAAGGGTTCTCGGTGGTAGCACCGATAAAAATCAGCGTTCCGTCCTCAACATAAGGGAGGAAAGCGTCCTGCTGGGATTTATTGAAACGGTGCACTTCATCAACAAACAGGATGGTCTTTCGCCCGCTGCCCGCGCGCTCCTGCTCCGCCACAGCCACTGCAGCCCGAATCTCTTTTACGCCGGACAGTACGGCTGACAAGGTCTCAAAACGTGCATGAGCCTGTTCAGCAAATAATCTGGCGAGTGAAGTCTTACCCACACCGGGAGGCCCCCAGAGGATCATGGAATGCAGCTGGCCGCGCACCACGGCTTCCCGTAACGGCTTGCCCGGGCCGAGCAGATGCTCCTGACCGATGTAATCATCCAGCGTACGCGGACGCATCCGCGCCGCCAGTGGCTGATAGACAGGGGGGGCGTCAAATAGATCGCGACTCATTAATTTCTCAATACTTCCACACCCGGAGGCGGTGTAAATTCAAACAGTGTTGCCGCTACAGGTTGATTGCGTTTGACGTTGCTCAGAGTGAACTGGGACACCTGCCCCAGGCTGTCCTGAATGTGAAATTCCTTCAGATCATCGCCGGCAAATACCAGGATCAGCTGCTGAAATAATCCATCAGTCACCTTAGGGGTCAGGGTAAATCGGTGTGAATTGTTGTCACCGGCTTTATGGGTAACGGTGAAATTCTGTCGCAACTTCTCAATATCTTCACTCAACAGAAGCGCTGGGGTCTGTTGCAAGTCATTGCTGAATGGGCGCTCATTGACAGTCTCAAGATCCGGGTCGTACAACCAGATGGTCTTATTATTCGAAACCAGCAGCTGAGGAAATGGGGCTTCTGTCTTCCAATAGAATTTGCCCGGACGCTGCAGCGCAAAACTGCCCTGACTTTCCTCGAGCTTTTCACCTTTCTCATCAAACAGGCTCTGGCTGAATTTGCCCTGCAGGGTCGTCATGGCATCAAGCTGCTTACGAAGCCTTTTTGCGCTTTCATCCTGATCGGCCACAGAGACGGTGGACATCAACACGCAGAACATCAGTAAAAAAATTCTTATCAACATAGCCGTTCCAGAAGAATATTAACGATTGCCACCGGGAACCAGAACTTCACGATTACCATTGTGGCCAGCCGAAGATACGACACCAGCGGCTTCCATTGTTTCAATCAGGCGGGCCGCACGGTTGTAGCCGATCCGCAGTTTCCGCTGTACCGAAGAGATAGAGGCTTTGCGCGATTCAATAACAAAGGCGACGGCTTCATCGTAGAGTGCATCAGCTTCACCATTCTCACCGCCCTCTTCGTCACCACCGCCGATGCCGGGTACCGGAATGCTGTTATTACTGTCATCCGTGATGCCATCAATATAATCAGGCTGTCCGCGCTTCTTCCAATCCGCCACCACTTTGTGAACCTCATGGTCATCAACAAAGGCGCCATGCACCCGCATCGGAATACTGGTTCCAGGCGGCAGATAAAGCATGTCACCATGCCCCAGCAGCTGCTCGGCGCCGCCCTGATCAAGGATGGTGCGGGAATCTATCTTGGACGAAACCTGGAACGCCATCCGCGTCGGGACGTTGGCCTTGATAAGACCTGTAATGATATCTACAGAAGGACGCTGGGTGGCGAGGATCAGGTGAATCCCGGCCGCCCGTGCTTTCTGCGCAATACGGGCGATCAGCTGCTCTACCTTTTTCTTATCAACGATCATCATCATATCGGCGAATTCGTCAATCACCACGACGATCATTGGCAAGGTTTCCAAATTGGGCGGGGTTGCCTCCGCTTCACCTGCCTCGTAATTTTCTTCCGGTTTGAACAATGGGTCTGGGATGGGTGCCCCCGCTTTGTTGGCGTCGTCGATCTTACGGTTGAAGCCAGCCAGGTTACGCACACCCAAAGCAGCCATCAATTTGTACCGCCGCTCCATCTCGCCGACGCACCAGCGCAGGCCATTGGCTGCGTCTTTCATATCGGTGATAACCGGAGTCAGCAGATGAGGAATCCCTTCGTAAACCGACAACTCAAGCATCTTCGGGTCCACCAGGATCAGGCGGACTTCCTTCGGAGATGACTTATAGAGCAGACTCAACAGCATCACGTTCACGCCGACCGACTTACCGGAGCCGGTGGTACCTGCGACCAGCAGGTGTGGCATCCGCGCCAGGTCCGCAATGACCGGTTCACCGGCAATGTCGTGACCAAGGGCCATGGTCAGGGGCGAGCGGGAGTTTTCGTAGGCCTCTGAGGCAATAACTTCACTTAACCGGACGATCTCGCGGTGCTCGTTAGGAATCTCGATTCCCATCACCGATTTACCCGGAATAACCTCAACCACCCGCACGCTGACCACCGCAAGGGATCGAGCAAGGTCTTTGGCCAGCCCTGAAATACGGCTCGCCTTAACACCCGGCGCTGGCTGAATTTCAAAACGGGTTACCACCGGGCCGGGCATCACCGAAACCACTTCAATCTCAATGCCAAAGTCTTTCAGCTTCAGCTCCAGCAGCTTGGACATGGCCTCAAGAGACTCTTTGGAGAAGCCTTTGTCACTGCGCTTATCGGCAGGATCAAGCAGACTGAGAGCAGGCAATTCGCCCACTACGCTGGTATCCAGCGCTTCAAATAAAGAAGCCTGTTTTTCTTTTTGCACGCGCGGGCTGGGGGCAGGTTTTTTAGGAGGCTCGGTGATAACTGGCGGGATTCGTTTGGCCTCCACTTTCGCATGCTTTGCAACCACTTCGCGACGATGCTGCTGCGCTTCGTTAGCCAGCTTCTTCTCATGGCGTTGTCGCTGATAATGCACCCATTTTTCCTGGATTTTGCTGATCAACAGCAAGGTGATTCGCCCTATCTCGTCCATCAGCGCCAACCAGGAAAGGTCGGTAAAAATGGTCATCCCAAACAGAAACACGGCAATCAATAGCAAGGTACCGCCGGTATAACTGAAAGCCCCGTCTACCGCAGCAGATACGGATGTACCGAGCAGTCCTCCGTGGGAATTCGGTAAGTCGGATACAGCACTGCCGTAATTCATCGCCGCAAGACCGGTACCGGCGACCATAACCAGAATAAACCCCACCAGACGCAGGCCAATCAGGATCCAGTCTGGTGCGGTTTGATGAGCCCGGTCACGAAAAACAATCCATGCGCGATAGGCCAACATGACCGGGAATAGGTAGGCGAGATAACCGAACAACGAAAAGAATACATCAGCAATCCAGGCTCCAAACGGACCACCGGCGTTCTGGATGCGACCAATGGAGCCCGTACGCGACCAGCCCGGATCGCCCGGGTCATAGCTGAACATCGCTAACAGAAGAAACAGACAAATGGCCACAAAGCCGATCAAGGCCCCTTCTTTGACGATGCGTAGAAAAACACCGCTTTCGGGTGCAGCAGGAGCAGCTTTCCGACTGGAAGTATTTGATTTCAAAAGCACATTCCCAAGTAATGAATAGGGTTTCGCGCCCTATTGTAATAATTAACAGCGTTTTTACCACTAGATAACGAGAGCCAGCTCAACATTCATTAATAAACGCTGACTGTTGACCAGATAGAACCCCATAGCCTCAGGCAATATCTCGTATTGAGCCATACAATTTTGCTACCCCTGAGGTATTCACTTATCATGGCCCCCAAATTTCATGTTCTATTCATCCTCTTACCTATGTTCTAAGGATAACCACCATGAGTGACGTACAGCACCATCAACTGATTATTCTCGGGTCAGGGCCAGCCGGTTACACGGCCGCCATCTATGCCGCTCGTGCCAACCTGAAGCCCGTTGTCATCACCGGGATGCAGCAAGGTGGTCAATTAACCACCACCACCGAGGTAGAAAACTGGCCAGGCGGCCCCCACGATCTGCAAGGCCCGGACTTGATGATGAAGATGCAAGAGCATGCCGAGCGTTTCGATACCCAGATCATCTTTGATCACATCCATGAGACTGTTCTGACTGAACGGCCGTTCAAGCTGCACGGTACCAACACCTACACCTGTGATGCACTGATCATCGCTACCGGTGCTTCTGCTCAGTATCTTGGTCTGCCCTCTGAAGAGGCTTTCATGGGCAAAGGCGTCAGTGCCTGTGCAACCTGTGACGGATTCTTCTATCGCGGCCAGAAGGTTGCCGTTGTCGGCGGCGGCAACACCGCTGTAGAAGAAGCTTTGTATCTTTCCAACATCGCCAGCGAAGTGACCCTGATCCACCGCCGGGACAAGCTGAAATCAGAGAAAATCCTGCAGGACAAAATCCTCGCCAAAGCGGCAAATGGCAATGTACGGATTATCTGGAATCACACACTGGAAGAAGTGCTCGGTGAAGACAGTGGTGTTACCGGCTTGCGCCTGAAAAGCACCCAGGACGGCAGCACTCAGGAAATTGACGTTGCCGGTGTCTTTATCGCCATCGGTCACAAGCCGAATACTGACATCTTCGCTGGCCAACTCGATATGAAAGATGGCTACATCAAGGTCAACAGCGGCTTGAATGGGAACGCCACGGCTACCAACATCCCCGGTGTGTTTGCCGCAGGCGACGTAGCTGACCACGTCTACCGCCAGGCCATTACTTCTGCCGGTGCCGGCTGTATGGCCGCCCTGGACGCCGAAAAGTACCTGGATAACCTGTAGTTATCCGTTCAGGATCGTCTTTACCGTCGGTGAAGGCGATCCACCTCCCCTCTATCCCTCACCTGTTTCACCTCCATTCCCTCTTTACCGTACGATATCGCACCTAACTCTCCTTTGCCGCTTAACAGCAACCAAAGACTCAAGCCATTGAAAATAAAGGGCTTTTAACGATGACAGGTGTCAATGGCGTCTCACGTCATCCCAAAATCTGCGTCAGACTGTAGTCAATTTCCTACAAAAGATAGTGATTTTCTCGACTGTTCCCTAAACCCACTTTTCTGGAGAATAGCTTCTAACAAGGAAGTAGACATTGATGTGCCCAGGCCAGGAAAGGTCAAAGGAAGCGCCCCACTCTGGATAAGGATGTACTAGGGAATGTGTGCCCAATAAGGATGTATTACGGAAGACGGCACAAGAGTGGAACAAGGTTGTTCAGCAGGATGCTGAGCTTTAATCCCCAGATTTCTGGATATTAAAGTAAAACCTGGAGAGGAGCTGGAAAGCTATGGGGCTAACCGAAAGGTCAGCCCCACTCTTTTTTTACGCCTTTAAAAATCAATACAAGTTCGAGAAATGGACTCTGACCTATTTTCCATCCGCCCATTTACGATAGAAACTTTAGAAGTTTTCCTGCAGATACTGCTTCGCTAAACGTGCCGAATCACCGCTGCCACCCGCCACTTCCTGGAGCAGCTTCTTAGCCTGAGTGTTATCTCCCAGCATGTGATAAACCTTGCCCAGCTTGAACTTGGCATCAGGCACCTTACGGTCTGTGGGAAACTTTTCCAACAGCTGAGTAAACCACTCGCGTGAATCAGCCAGTTCATTCTTTAACAGGTAGATCTCTCCCAGCCAGTAATAACTGTTGCCAGCGTAAGCGCCATTAGGAAAGCGGGAAAGATGATCTTTGAATGCAGCAATAGCAGGATCAATCTGGCGCTGCTTCAATAAATTGTATGCAGACGCATATACCTCTGCTTCACCAAGGGCATTACCGGAGGCTCGAGGAGAAACGCCGCCACCTGTACTTTCAACAGGTGACGGCGATAAATTAGAAGAGTCAACAGGAGCAAGACCGCCGCGACCAGATAACGCGCTCAGGCGCTTATCGAGATCAATGTAGTTATCCATTTGCTGCTGTTTTAAACGAGAAATCTCGTGAGCTTGTTCCTCTACCAAACCTCGTAGCAGAGAAACTTCTTCCTTGAGCGATTGGAGTTCAAAATAAGCGTTCGTTTGGGCATTCACCGATTCAATCGGCTGAGCCACCCCAGAGACTGCTCTCTGGGGTGAAGACTCAACAACCCGTACCTGGGCCTGGGATGCAGGGACTGTAATAAACAGAACAGCAGCTAACAGGTATCTCAACATACAGGTTGCAGACTCTTTATTAGTACTTCAGTTCTACACGACGGTTTTGAGCGTAAGCAGATTCGTCGCTGCCGGTAGCCAGAGGACGCTCTTCACCGTAGCTGATAACTTCCAGAGAAGATGCGCTTACACCTTGCAGTACCAGGAAGTCGCGTACAGCGTTTGCACGACGCTCACCCAGAGCGATGTTGTACTCGCGCGAACCGCGCTCGTCAGCGTGACCTTCCAGACGTGCAGAAGCATTAGAAGACTTCAGACGATCTGCGTGAGCCAGCAGCAAAGCACGGGTTTCAGGCTTCAGGGTAGCTTGGTCAAAGTCGAAGTACACGATGGTTTCCAGCGGTGCCTGCTCTTCAACTTCGTTATAGGTTTCTTCAGAAACTACTGGAGCAGTAGTGGTGGTTTCGTCATCCTGAGTGCTGCTGCTGGAGCAACCAACCAGGAAAGACATAATTACGGCTAAGGTTAAACCTTGTTTTAATGATTTAGTGATCATGTGTGTGTAACTCCAATCAAGTGGTGAACTAGCAGTACTGAGGTTTAATTAAAAAATGGCGACCATGCGGGCTCCCGCACATCACCTTGTTTTGATGGTAGACGAACCCTGGTTCTGGCATCCAAGGAAACCGCAGCCAGTATACCCTTACCACCAAAGCGAGTCGCATACATCAGCATAGCGCCATTCGGAGCTATGGTAGGAGACTCGTCTAAATCTGTCTCTGTCAGAATGCGTAAATTTCCAGTCTTCAGGTCTTGAGCAGCGAGGTGATAAGTACCACCGCGTTGATGAACCATAACCAAGCTTTTACCATCAGGAGAGACGCGACCACGAGTGTTCTGCTCGCCGTCAAAGGTTACACGCTCCACCTGCAAAGTTGCAACATTTACTTGGTATATTTGTGGCCTGCCTCCGCGATTAGAGGTGAAAATAATGCCAGCGCCATCAGTCGTCCATGAAGGTTCAGTATCAATTCCAAAGTGGTTGGTCATGCGTGTCAGCTGCCGGGTGATAATATTTAAAACATAAATTTCCGGGTTGCCATCTTTCGACAAAACCAATGCCAGACGCTGACCATCCGGTGACCATGCAGGCGCACCATTCAATCCTCTGAAATTTGTTAACTGCTCCCTTTTACCTGTCGCAATTTCCTGAACATACACCGCAGGCCGATTCGATTCAAAAGATACGTAAGCAACACGACGCCCATCGGGAGACCACATTGGTGACATGATCGGCTCGGCAGACTCCAACAACAATCTTGAGCGAGCACCATCAACATCCGACAGCATCAAGCGATATTTATCTTTCGTGCCCTTCTGCTGAAATGCTTCTACATAAATCAGCTTGGTCGAAAATATCCCGCGAATACCTGTAATAGTTTCATAAACCTTGTCACTGATGTGGTGCGCTAGGTCACGCAATTGAGCTTCCGTTCCATCAACTGACAATTTAGGTAAAACTTTGCGCTGCCCAAGCACATCGAACAACTGATAACTGGCGTAGTAACGCCCTGCGCGTTGCTCTACTGAGCCTATCAGCAAATACTCAGCTTTCAACACGTTCCAGTCGCGGTAGTGCACTTCAGCTTCGTTACGTGGGAAAGACAACATATCCGAGCGGGGAATGGCAGCAAACTGACCTGTAAATTCAAGGTCGTTACTGATGATCTGACTGATATCTTCTGACAACGCCAGCCCCTGGGTAGCCATAGGTACCACTGCGATACGCGTCGGATTATCGGCACCCCGGGAAATCTGAATAGTCAACTGGGCTTGTGCAATACCTGAAACAAAGAGCACAAAAAGCAGCAAATAACGTTTCACTGACGCAAATCCTCTGGTTGGAATAATAATCGGAATACTCGAAAGTTACGTTCAAACAAATCTGACGGCATCCCCATGATTTCGCTGAAGCGATCGACCCGCTTTACCGCCTGTTCGGCAGAGCGATCAAAGGCTATATCGCCACTGCTTTTGATCACCCGCACATTCACAACCTGGCCGGTAGGCACCATATTGATTTCCAGGATCGCCTGCATACCATTTCTTGCTGACGGCGGCCGGCTCCAGTTCTGGATAATTCGTTCCTGAATCAGTGCTTCGTAGCTCTGGACATTGGCATCATCACTACGTTCACTGAGAAACTGCTCCTCTTTCTGAAGTGCGGCTTCCAGTCTTTCCAAAGCTTCACGTTGCTGCTGTTCACGTTTTTTCCGTTCAGCTTCCGCCTGCCGTTTTTTTTCTTCCTCTTCCTTTTTACGCTGCTGCTCGGCTTTTGCTTTAGCTTCTGCCTGCCTGGCCTGCTCGGCCTTCTCTTTTTTCAGCCGCGCATCTTCTGCCTTGGCCTTGGCTTCCTGTTCTTTTTTTTCCTGCACCCGTTTTGCTTCAGCCTGCTGGCGCTCCTGCTGCTCCTGACGTTTGCGCTCCTGCTCCTGTTTGCGTTGTGCTTCCAATACCTGAGGCTTCGGTTGCTGAGGAGCGGGTTTGGCTTTGGGGGTCATATCGACAAGCGTCGCCTTAACGTAATGCGGCTTGTATATCGTTTCCTCGGGTTTGCTCTGCAACCAGTTGCCAGCAACCAGAATCAACAGGGCCACGTGCAGCGTTACACTGAGCAGGACCGGTATTGTAAGAAATCTGTCGAGCTTCATAGATACCTAGCGGGGAGGCTCTGTAACCAAGCCGACTGACGGCGCCCCGGCGCTCTGAAGTTCGCTCATCAAGGAGACCACCACACCGTAATCCACACTGTGATCGCCCTGAACCAGGATGAGTGTTTTGGGACTTTGGCGAAGAACCTTGCTTACCATTTCTTTGATTTCTGCCAGAGGGCGGGCCTGCTCTGCATCACCGCCCAGGGTAATGTAGTAAGTCCCATCCTTCTTCACAGAGACAGTAACCGGTTCTTCATCTTTATTGTCGATAGGTTCCGAGGCAGCCTGCGGCAGATCCACTTTTACCCCTTGCGTAAGCATGGGCGCAGCCACCATGAATACAATCAACAGCACCAGCATCACATCGATGTACGGCACGACGTTGATTTCAGCCATCGGTTTCTTTTTAACTTTCGGACCAAATCCGGACATATCTTGAACCCTGAAACGTTAGTTAACTCAGGAAGAAACCTGCTTGCTGTGCACCTGGCGGTGCAGAATTGCCGAGAACTCCTCGGCAAATGTCTGGTAATTTCCCATCAGGTTTTCTGCCCGCGCTGAGTAGCGGTTGTAGGCCAGCACCGCTGGGATTGCGGCAAAGAGACCTATGGCAGTTGCAATCAGTGCTTCGGAGATACCGGGAGCTACCGTAGCGAGCGTTGTCTGATGGACATTCGCAAGACCACGAAAGGAGTTCATGATGCCCCATACCGTACCGAACAAACCTATGTAAGGACTGACGGAGGCCACGCTGGCAAGAAACGGTAAGCCTGCTTCGAGCTTCTCTTCTTCACGGGCCAGTGCGACACGCATTGCACGCTGGGATCCCTCCATTACCGCATCAGGGTCGGCTCCGGTCTGTTGACGCAGGCGGGTAAACTCTTTGAAACCGGCACGAAAGATATTTTCTACACCGTCTGTGTCGGCACGACCGTTGCCCTGACGAAACAGCTGGTTGAGGTCAATGCCCGACCAGAATTGTTTTTCAAAGGCGAGGAAAGCATTATGGGCTTTGCGCTGGTACATACCGCGCTGAAAAATCATCACCCAGGAAACCGTGGAGGCAAGGAAGAGAATCAACATGACCAGCTGCACAACGAAACTGGCTTCGGCAATCAAACTCCAGATCGATAAGGTATTTTCTGCTTCTGACATAGCACTCGGTAGCTCTTAGTTAAGTAATAGTGTGCGACTTGATTCGTTCAAACATGGCTGCGGGGATTGGGCTGGGCTTCATGGTGTCACCGCTGACACAAGCGATGCGGATTAGACCCTCGCACAACAATTCGTTCCCACGCAGTATGTTCTGTTGAAACTCTACATAGGTGCGCGCAATTTTAACAACCTCGGCAGTCACCTCCAGCAGATCATCCAGACGCGCCGGGCGGCGGTAAGTAACTTGTGCAGAATGAACGACAAGCAAAAGCCCCCCGGCCGGAATGGCGGGCTTATCATACCCCAGGTGGCGTAAAAATTCTGTACGGGATCGCTCCATGAATTTTAAATAGTTGACGTAGTAAACAATCCCGCCAGCATCTGTGTCTTCTATATAAACGCGAACCGGTAATGCGAAACCTGTCATGAATAAAATTCCAAAGCCGTAAGGTCAGAAAGCACTTCTATTCTGCCTCGTCCTGCAATCGTCTGGGCATGTCCATACCAAAATGCAGATAAGCGTTTGCTGTCAGAATACGTCCGCGCGGAGTGCGGGCCATGAACCCCTGCTGAATCAGGTAGGGCTCAATCACATCCTCAATCGTGCCGCGATCCTCACTGATGGCTGCAGCCAGACTCTCTACACCCACCGGCCCCCCATCAAAGTTATTCATCATGGCCAACAGGAGGCGGCGATCCATATGATCGAAGCCACGATCATCGACGTTCAGCATATTGAGTGCACCGTCCGCCACATCCGCCGTGACGATGCCGTTGCCTTTCATCTCAGCAAAGTCCCGGACGCGGCGCAGCAGACGATTGGCAATCCGCGGCGTGCCCCGTGAGCGCTTGGCAATTTCTGCCGCGCCCTGAGGTTCCATGCTGACTCCAAGCAGCGCAGCAGAACGGGCAACAATATGGGTGAGATCCGCTACGTTGTAGAACTCAAGACGCTGCACGATACCAAAGCGATCACGCAGCGGTGAAGTGAGCAGGCCAGCGCGGGTCGTCGCACCGACGAGGGTAAACTGCGGCAAATCCAGTTTGATGGAGCGGGCTGCAGGCCCCTCACCAATCATGATATCCAGCTGAAAGTCTTCCATTGCCGGATAGAGAATTTCTTCCACCACCGGACTCAGCCGATGAATCTCATCTATAAACAGAACATCACCCGGCTCAAGATTGGTCATCAGCGCTGCAAGGTCGCCGGCTTTCTCCAGTACCGGACCCGAAGTGCTCTTCAGCGAAACCCCCATTTCATTTGCGATGATGTTTGCCAGTGTGGTTTTTCCCAATCCAGGAGGACCAAACACCAGCGTATGGTCGAGTGCTTCACTGCGCTTCTTGGCGGCACCGATAAAAATCTCCATCTGCTCGCGCACAACCGGCTGGCCTACGTAATCTGCCAGGCTGCGGGGGCGCACCGCTCGATCCAACTGATCTTCACGATCTTTGGCGGCAGGGGCAATTAAACGATCAGTTTCAATCATGATGTTTCCCCATCAACTTCAGGCCGGTGCAATGCTGCGCAAGGCCATACGAATAAGATCCTGGCTGCTTGCCTCGGGTTGCTGTTTTGCGGCAGAGGTGATCATCTTCGCTGCATCAACCGGTTTGTACCCCAGCGCAATCAACGCACTTTCAGCTTCTGCCAGGGCATCATTAACTGTCAGTGCATCCGACTGCCGAGGGTCCACTGAAAACTCAGCATGGGGCAGATCCCAGGTTTTTAACCGGTCCTGCAATTCGATAACCAGACGTTCCGCCGTCTTCTTTCCGATACCGGGAACTTTAGTCAGCGCGGTAATATTGTGTTCTCGGACGCAACGGGCGATATCGTCAGCTTCCATGCCAGACAGTATGGCGATCGCCAGTTTTGGACCGACTCCATTGACCTTGATTAACGTCCGAAACAAGGCACGATCACGCTGGTCGATAAAGGCAAAGAGTTGATGCAGATTTTCCGTGATGGACAGATGTGTATGCAGTACCACCTCAGCGCCTGTGGCCGGCAGCCGATAGAAAGTCGTCATGGGCGCCTGCAATTCATAACCTACCCCGCCCACATCCAGTAACAGATATGGCGGTTGCTTCTCGACTACTATTCCACGTAAACGTCCAATCATGACAACTCACTCTGATTTCAATCACTCAGGTCTGTTTTTTTACCTGAGAGAATTTAGTCTGCGATATTAAATGACCCTGCCCCGGCGGAAACTGCTGGAGCCGGCGAGCTTGATCAAGTGCTGCTGGGTATTGGCGTGACACAATGCCACCGCCAGTGCGTCCGCCGCGTCCTCCTGCGGTTCGGCCGGCAGCCGCAGCAGGGTTTTTACCATGTGCTGTACCTGGGCTTTATCCGCAGCACCATGTCCCACCACCGATTGTTTAACCTTGCGCGCCTCGTACTCAGCCACAGGTAACGACAAGGCTACGGCCGCCACAATAGCTGCCCCCCGCGCCTGACCCAGTTTCAGAGCCGAACTGGCGTTCTTGGCCATGAACACCTGCTCGATAGCCATCTGCTGTGGACCATATTGCTGGATTATCTGAGTTACCGAATCGAAGATAATTTTGAGTCGCTCGGGCAGCTCCAGTTCAGGCACGCGGATTACGCCGCTGGTGACATATTCCACCTTTTGTCCGACGGTATTGATGATGCCGAAGCCCGTCTTACGGGAGCCAGGGTCAATGCCCAAGATCTGTGTCATAGGGATGAGTGCGCATTATTAATGTGGGGGGAAGTGTCACATGGAGTGGCGCCTGTCGCAAGCGCAAGAGCCGCTGCAGCTGACTGGTCAGCTGCAGCGTGGGAGATGATGTTATGCGTTAAGTTGCTCCATTACCTCGTCCGGGATGTCAGCGTTGGTATATACGTTCTGTACATCATCGAGGTCTTCGAGCATGTCGATCAACCCGAGGATTTTCTCTGCACCATCCTTATCCAGGGGCACTGTCACCGAGGGAATCATGGCAATCTCAGCGTTGGCCGGCTTGAAGCCGGCAGCCAGAAGTGCGTCTTTGACATTGAGATAATCTTCGAAGGTTGTCATCACGTCGAACGAGCCGTCGTCATTGGTCTCAATGTCTTCTGCTCCGGCTTCCAGTGCGACCTCCATCAGTTTCTCTTCGTCGATACCGGGCTCAAAACTGATCTGCCCCTTACGGCTGAACAGGTAAGCCACCGAGCCGTCAGTACCCAGATTGCCACCCCGCTTGGTAAAGGCGTGGCGCACTTCGCCGACGGTGCGGTTACGGTTATCGGTCATGCATTCCACGATAAACGCTACGCCACCAACACCGTATCCTTCGTAGGTGATCTCCTCGTAATTTTCACCATCGGCAGTACCAGCACCACGCGCAATGGCCTTATCGATAGTGTCCCGCTTCATGTTTTCGCTGAGGGCTTTATCGACAGCAGCGCGCAACCGGGGGTTGTCAGCGGGGTTAGGGCCACCTTTGGCCGCTACAGTAAGTTCACGAATGATTTTGGTAAAGATTTTGCCTCGTTTGGCATCTTGGCGGGCTTTACGGTGTTTGATATTCGCCCATTTGCTGTGGCCAGCCATGGTTTTCCTCCAAACTTTCTTATAGTGTCGGACCAGCCTGAGGCTGATCCGACCTGCTTCATCTAAATACTATCGCCTCCGAGTTACTCAGAAGCTGGAGCAGCCTGCTCTTTCTTCCGTAAGCGAATGTGCAATTCGCGCAGCTGCAACTCGTCCACCGCGCCGGGCGCATCGGTCATGACACACGCTGCGCTCTGGGTTTTGGGGAATGCGATGACGTCGCGGATTGAGCTGGAGCCGGTCATCAGCATGATCAAACGGTCCAGACCGAATGCGAGGCCGCCGTGCGGTGGTGCGCCATATTTGAGGGCATCCAGCAGGAAGCCGAACTTCTCACGCTGCTCTTCTTCGCTGATGCCAAGCAGCTTGAAGACCGCTTGCTGCATGGATTGCGTATGGATACGGACCGATCCACCGCCCAGCTCAGTGCCGTTCAACACCAGGTCGTAGGCCTGGGACAGGGCTGCGCCAGGGTTGGCAACCAGCTCTTCCGGCGAGCAGGAAGGTGCGGTGAAGGGGTGATGGAGTGCACTCCAGTTGCCCTTCTCGTCCTCTTCGAACATCGGGAAGTCCACTACCCAAAGCGGCGCCCACTCGCAGGTATAAAGGTTCAGATCAGCACCCAGCTTGCAGCGCAGCGCGCCCAGGGCTTCGGTAACGACCTTGTGCTTATCCGCACCGAAGAAGATCAGGTCACCGTTCTCCGCACCCACGCGCTCGAGGATCGCCGCGCGTACCGGCACCGGCAGGTTCTTGACGATGGGCGACTGTAAGCCTTCTTCAAGGTCGGCTTTGTCGTTAACCTTGATGTAAGCCAGACCTTTGGCTCCGTAGATACCGACGAACTTGGTGTAGTCGTCAATCTGCTTACGGGTCAGCTTATCGTTACCGCCCGGAACCTTGAGCGCAGTAACACGAGCTTTGGGGTCGTTAGCCGGGCCGGCGAAAACCTTGAACTCTACGTCGGTCACCAGATCTTTGATGTCCACCATCTCCAGCGGGATACGCATGTCCGGCTTGTCTGAACCGTACTTGGTAATGGCCTCGGAGAAAGGCATCCGCTGAAGCGTGTCAAACTCAACCCCCATCAGATCGCGGAAGAGTTCGCGCACCATTCCTTCAGTCACTGACATGATTTCTTCCTGTGACATAAAGGAGGTTTCGATATCGATCTGGGTAAATTCCGGCTGACGGTCAGCGCGCAGATCTTCGTCGCGGAAACACTTGGCAATCTGATAATAACGATCAAAACCAGCAACCATCAGCAGCTGCTTGAACAACTGGGGCGACTGGGGCAGAGCGAAGAATTTGCCGTCGTGTGTACGAGAAGGGACCAGATAATCCCGGGCACCTTCCGGGGTAGCACGGGTGAGGATCGGCGTTTCTACGTCGATAAAACCATTGGTGTCGAGGTAGCGACGGATCGCACTGGTCACCTGAGAGCGGAAACGCAGGTTTTTCTGCATGTCAGCGCGACGCAGGTCAAGGAAGCGATACTTCAGACGCACGTCTTCACCCACGTTAGCGTAGCTGTCCAGCGGAAACGGAATGGTCTCCGCTTCGTTAAGGATCTTGAGGCCGGTACCGTAAACCTCGATTTCGCCGGTGGGCATGTTCGGATTTACGGTAGCCGCTGTCCGGGCACGCACCTTGCCAGTAACCTGCAGGACATATTCGCCGCGCACCTTGTCCGCCAGCGCGAAGTTCTCTTTACCATCAGGATCAAACACCACCTGCACAATACCGTCACGGTCACGCAGGTCGATAAAAATCACACCGCCGTGGTCGCGACGACGATCAACCCATCCGCAGAGGGTTACTTCCTGATCAATAAAAGAGGCATTTAGAGCGCCACAGTATTCACTGCGCATAGCATTTTCCTGTTGTCTTGAAAGTCACTGATAAGGTTGCGGCAAAACTGCCGATCAAGTGTTGGCCGGTGTAGCGGCGGCCGGTTTGGCATCACTGGAGCTGCTGGAGCTGCCTGCATCTCCCGCCAGGTTTTTCTTTTTGCCGGATTTAAAGTCTGTTTCGTACCAGCCGCTGCCGCTCAGCCGGAAGCCGGCGGCGGAAATTTTCTTCTTCAGCGTCGGTTGCGCACAAGCCGGGCAGTCTACCAAGGGAGCTTCGCTCAGCTTTTGAATCGCCTCCAATTCATGGTTACAGGATTGACACAAGTACTCGTAAATAGGCATGACAATCACCTCATGAAGTAATACAGGGTTAACGATTTCCAACCGGCATTGCTGCCAAAAGCATAAAAACGCGCGATTGTAACGTAAAAGGCCGCAGGCGAGAACCGTGCCCCGGGCAGTTCCTGCAAGGGAGATAAGGAAAAGTGATCAAGCGCTAGTCCGGTATGCGGGTGAGATGCATCCGCGCCTGAATTCGCTGGGAGTGAGTCACGAGGTACTCCGGATAACGCCGCTCGAACCGCCGGGGATTTGGCAGCATTACCGCTATCCGCACCGCCTGGGCGCGGTTAAGACTGGCCGCAGAGATCCCGTAGTAATGGCGGGCTGCAGCCTCGGCACCGTAGACACCATCCCCCCACTCCACCACATTCAGATACACCTCCAGGATGCGCCGCTTATCCCACAGCAGCTCCATCATGCCGGCGATAACGGCTTCCTGGAGCTTCCGGAGATAACTGCGCCGGGGGGAGAGGAACAGATTTTTTGCGAGCTGCTGGGTGATGGTAGAACCGCCTGCTGAGAGACGCCCCCGCCGCTGATTCTTTTCCAGGGCCACTTTGATACCCGCCCAGTCGAACCCGTGATGATCAAGGAACTTATCGTCCTCGGTAGCCACCACGGCCCGTTTGAGGTGAACGGAGATCTGTTCGTAGGGAACCCACTGATGGCGCAACCGGGCCTCCGGGTTTTTCTCCCGCAGTTCCTCAAGGCGCAACGCCATAAAGCTGGTTTCCACCGGATTGAACCACTTCCACCACAGCAGGTTGGAAAAGATCCACACCTGATAAGCCAGCAGCAGTAACAGACAAATCAGCACCACCCGCTTGAGAAAGCGACCGGTTGTACGCATCACCGACACTCTGGCCACGCCGTCGTTCTCTACTGAGCGATTATCTGCCAGGCCTCCTGGAAGCGGGCAAAGAGCGGTTGATAGTCTGCCGCTGATACCGGCCCCACTGCCAGCCATTCAAACACCAGCTCATCCATCGCTACCCGCAGATCAACGGGTTTCTGGCCAAAATTCTGCTCGAGCTGCCTGACCTGATACTCCATGCGCAGCGCCTGATCCGCCGCCGGTGTGGTGGCCCCGGCGAGAATTTCGGCACGAATGCACAGCAGGCGCAGATCGGCCAGATTCTGTTCAGTGCGGGTCTCCGCTGGGTTAAAGTCCAGTTTCTGCTGCAGGGCTTTCAGTCCCCCGGCCGGCAGGTTCTTGGTATTGATACCGGCCAGCGCCTCCGCTTTTATCGTCTCCGCCTGCTGCGCATCATTTATCTGGAGCAGCGACCACTGACACTCACGCAGCGCATCGTTTGCAGCAAAAAGGTTTAACCAGACCTGCTGGCGGGCCAGCTGTCGTTCGCGCCTGACCTTTGACTCAAAGGCGTCAACCGCCTGCGTCAGACTGTTTTTGATTTCCCCGGCGCGGGCCTTGGGCAAGGCTCCAAGGGCGGCGAAACTCTGCTGTATTTCACCGACTTCTTTGCGGGAATCCAGCAGTGCCTGCCCGCTGAGTTCTGACAGTTCCCGCACACGGCTGATCAGCTGCTCAGCTGCCGTCAGATTTGCTTCAAGCTCTTCTTTAAATTCTGCGTTCTGCTGTTGCTTGCGGGCAAAGATTGCATCACAGGCAGCACGGAATTCCCGCCAGAGTTTCTGATCGATAGAACGCAGCATGATCCCTACCTGCTGCCATTGGGCCTGCAACTGTTTAACTTCTTCGATGGCTGCCCGTATATCCTCCTGCTCCAGCAGTTGCTGTGCCCGCACAATCAGACTCTGTTTCTGGGCGGCATTCTTGTTGCGCTCTTCGTTAAGCTTCTCATCGATGCGATTAAGAACTGCCTCGAACTCTGCCAGTACCGGCTGAGTCGCAGCACGCTCGGTTGGGGAGTAACTGCGCCATTCCTGGCGGGCCACGCGTATCACTTTCTCTACGGCCTTCCAATCGGGATTGTCCCAGGAATAATTCTGTTCGTAGGTTTTCAGTTGTTCGACCAGGGCTTTGCAATGCTCCAGATTGCGCTGGCGAACAGCCGCCTGCTCAGCGAAATATTCACGGCATGGCTGGTAAGCAAGTTGCGCTGACTGATGAAATTCCTCCCAGAGTTCCTGATCCTGCTCCTGATTTTCCTTATGCAGGCCACCGCCCTTGCTGAGAGATTTCCACTCGTCCTGCAGGCGCTTGACCTTGATCGACAAAGCTTCCGGATGCTCTCCGCTGCCAATCAATGATTTCATCTGCGCGATAAGTTCCTGCTTTTTAGGCAGCACGGCGTAATCTTTCCAGTCCTGCAGCTTATCCAGAGCCTCGTCCAACTGCTGCAACTGATTCTGAAGATGAGCCGGAACAGCTTTCATCTGTCCCAGCTTTTCTTCAATCGCGCGCCGCAATCCGGCAGCCTGTTGCAGTTTTCCCGTGCTGCTCGCGTCTTTCGCCTTGCGGATCAAGCCGCCTACCTGACGCTGCAGATGCTGCTGTTCCGCTTTTTTCTCCTGACGCTGCTTATCCCACTGCTCCAATGCTGTCTGGGCATCAAGGATCTCTTGCGGAACAACACCATCTCCAAAGATCTTTTTACTGCCGAGACGCTGTTTGAGATCGCGATAAACCTGCGGATAATCCTCCGCCTCGCTGTCTGCCTCGCCGAGCTGCGCCACATGATCTGCCCAATGGCCGTAACGGTTGAGGTGCTGCTGTAATACGGGAATCATTTCATACAGCGAAACAAAGGATTTTTGCTCGCCAACCGTCGCTGGTTTCTGGGCGACAGCTTCCCGCCACTGCTGCTGTATGTCGTGAAGCCGCGCTTCATCAACCGGTTCGCCGAGGGCCAGCTGCCTTACCGCAGCTGCCAGTGCCTGAAGAATGTCGTGGCGCTGCTGGTCGGCGCTGGCCAGCTCAATGGCTTTGGCCTCGGCCTCCGCTTCGGCTGCGGTCTGTGCATCAATGATTGCCTGACACGCTGCCATCGCATCGCGCACCTGCTGCTGTATATCCTCGCCCGCCTTTTCAGCCAGAGGCAGCCACTGCTGCTGTAACAAATGAAATTTCGCGGCGAAATGAATATCGTAGGTGCGGTGACTGTGCTGGATGAGCGATTGCGCCACGTTATCAATCGCCGCCTGGGTGGCAGCGATGGCTTTTTCTTCTTCACGGAAGCGATCACATTTATCTTTAACAATCTTATAAACCGCTTTGTCTTTGCCTTTAGTTTCCCGGAGCAACTGCTGAAGCTGTTCGCGATCTTCAATCTTTTCAGCCGCAATCTGGCGCAATTTTACTGTCGCACCTGCGCGGGCCATGCGGCACATGAACTCACTGTCATCAATAGTAGACAGCAGCTCTTCCAGCCGTTCGGTTTGCTTGGAAAAACTCATGACTGCAAACAACTTTTCTGAATCGGCCAGACACGTCGCCAGCTGGTCAAAGTCGAGAGCTCCTGCATCGACCAGCGCAGCAAGACGTTGTCTTGCTACCCGCTGCAGCTGCTGACTGTTTGATGTGAAAGCCAATTGCACCAGCGGGTTGATATCATTAAGCCGTGCTATCGCTCCGAGGCGCAGCTGGTCATCCTGTTCACCTTTTTCGGCCAGCGCAATGGCAATCAGCGCTTCAGGTGAGAGAGATTCCAGCGAGGCTGTTTTATTAACCCGGACTTCCGGCTGGACTTTTTTCTTACCAAACAGACGGGAGAAGACAGACATAGCGAGTTCCTGTTATGTAATGTGAGCCGAGGCAGCCGTTGCTGCCTGGATAATTTGTGGTTTTAACCACACGCAACATCAAAAAAGCCAAGTTCCTGTATCAAAGCTCAATACCTACCGTATTGCCTTCGTAAACCAGCGGGAGAAATTCCAGCGGGCTGACACAATCGGCAGCAGTTCCCAAGGGACGGCCGTTGCGCAGATCGAACTCAATCCCGTGGACGGGGCAACGCAGTAAATATTGCTGCACGCTGGCTTTGTGCAGCGGCGCATCCATATGGGGACAGCGGTTGGCAATCAGATAAAGCCGACCTTCTTCCTGCAGTAACAACAATTCACGCCCCGCTACTCGCAGGGCTTGGCGATAGCCGTCATAGAGCTGATGCAGTTTTGCCAACGCCACGTAGGCCATAGGGATATCCTGGGTCGCGATTGGGGTTGCCATTATAAAAGCCAGCTGACGATGAAAAACAACTCACCGGGAGCCTTTTTACCACTTATTTATCACTTATCTCTTATTATCAAGGTGTTGTCGCCTCTGTAGCCCAGTGACAGAGGCAGAAGAATTTGCGTGACCCCGATCACAATCCCTTCGCCAAGGTATAAACTACGCCCGGTTTATTCCTTTGTTCACGCGTCACCGACCCTGGCTGTGGAACCTGCTTATGACAAATCAAGCCTACCTGGAACGTTTGAAAGCATTGTCCTCCCGCTTGGTAGCCCTTCAACGTCCCATCCGTATCCTTGATGCCATCAAATGGCCGGCCGAGCTGGAAGCAAGCTTCCGCGCCAGGGGTGGCCGGGCTCTCCCTGCGGTGGATGCTGATTTTTACCAGCGACAAAAGCTGGCTTTCGATCCAGACGCCGTCCACCGGGATCTGAAAGACCTGAAAAATGATGTACGAAAACAACTGGGGCGCGGGGATGCACTGGGTCATATCCTCAAAGCCACCATTGAACAGTACCAGATTGTTATTGAATTATTGCGTCACCGGGGCCAGCCGCAATTTGGTTATTTCAGCCGTCTGCTCTATGGCTCGGCCCAGGATAAAATTCGTGGAGACCGTAAAACGCTGCGGCAGCTGGGCGAACGTCTGTGTCATGTTTTTTCCCTGCCCGCCGTCGATCACCTGAATCGCCCTTACAGTAACCATATCAACGCCGAACAGGCTGTGGATATTCTGCTGCAGCGGATGAACAACTATTTTTCACCAGGGGACGTCCGCGTTCAGATCAGCGACGAGATAGTGTCGGATGCATCGGCCGGTGGTGACTGTATCAAGATCAATCGTCGTGCACATTTTTCTGAGCTGGATTTGCAGGTACTCGAGGTGCATGAAGGCTGGGTGCATATCGGCACTACCTTGAACGGACGTCAGCAACCCTGGGCAACCTGGCTCAGCGTGGGCTCACCACGAATAACAGCAAACCAGGAGGGCATGGCGGTGCTGTTGGAAACGCTTACCTTCAGTTCCTTTCCGCAACGCGCCCGGCGTATCAGCGACCGCGTGGTAGCGGTTGACTTGGCAGAACAGGGAGCCGATTTCTGCGAGGTGTATCGTTATTTTCTTGAGCGCGGTATCAGTGAGCACGACAGTTATCGCGTAACCCAGCGAGTGTTTCGCGGTGGAACGCTTACCGGAGGCTCGGTATTTACCAAAGATATTTCTTACGTCAAAGGCTTCGTCGAAAACGTCAATTTTATTCGCAGCGCCATTCAATCCGGTGTTCCGGAGATTATTCCCATGCTGTTCGTCGGCAAAGTCACGCTGGATGATCTACCGTTACTTTATGAACGCTATCTGGAGGGCGTGATCACCGGACCGCGATATCTTCCGCCGATGTTTAAGGATCTGAACGGTTTATACGTCTGGTTTGGCTTCTCCAGCGGCATATCCGTTATGAACATAACGCGCATTCAACAGCATTTCAGCAAGCTATTTCACAAGTTACCGGAAACTGCGCCATTGTATGGCAACAGCGTCAAGGGTGATGCAGAACTGGACTAATACAGCTGAGCAGAAGTAAACCTCAGCCTTTTTGTGTTTGAGTAATGACATGTACTACAAAGTTGTAATTTCAGGAGCCAATATTTTTTTTGAAAATTATGGCAACACGGTACCGGTGATCGGATTTATTACCTGCCGCCTGATTGAAGCATCATCGGAAGAGCTGGCAATTGCCACAATCAAGCGTGACATTCTTGTGCATTGGAATCAGAGTTTTAATGCTGACCGCAAGATGGGTATGCCGACGCTTGTTATAGAGCACATTGAACCCTTCAAAGGTTTGATAAAACCGAAGAGCAAGCAGGATTATTACTGGTTCACCAGCGAAGAGCATAAACAACAGCAGTTGGAAAAATTCACCAGACCGACTTCGCGATGGTTATGGTGGAGGAATGCTTGAGTGGTGTCGGATTACGCTGCGCTAATCCGACCTACGGGTGATGAGATTGAGAAGATCTGTGGAAGGATACAGGACGTAGGTCGGATTAGCCGCACAGCGGCGCAATCCGACATTGATGTTTGGGGGCGAGGCGATTGCCGTATTCGGGGATAGGGTTGTCGGATTACGCTGCGCTAATCCGACCTACGGTGGAGTCTGGCGTAGTGGTGATGCTATGAGCGTCGGATTACCCCTTAACCTATCCGACCTACTTTGTGTTGTAGATAGCGCGGATTTCTTCGGCGATGATCCGTGCACCCTGCTCGACGGTTTCCGGTTCCTGGCAATAGGTAACGCGAATACATTCGTGACTGTGTTGCCAGGACTCTTCCAGCCCCGGAAAGAAGTGATGCCCGGATACCACCAACACTCCCCGCTGTTTTAACCGCTGATAAAGCACCTCGCTGCTGACAGGCAAACCTTCAAACCACAACCATAAAAATATCGCACCTTCAGGTTTATGGATGCGATAAGGCAGATCTGCCAGATGATGTTTGAATACCTGCACCGCGTGCTCCATTCGCCCTTGGTAAAAAGGCGCGATCACCTCGCGGCTAAGGTGCAGGATCTTATCATTCTGCAGCAACTGGCGGGCGAGCGCAGGACCAAAATTGCCGCAGGCCAGGCTCAGGATGGTGTTGGCTTTGGCGAATGCATCAATCACTGTTGGATTGGCAATGACAATTCCCGTACGTGCACCTGGCAGCCCCAGCTTCGATAAGCTCAGCACCAGAATTGTGTTTTCGTTCCAGTGTGGCCGCCCATCAACAAACAGGATATTGGGAAACGGCGTACCGTATGCGCCATCAACAATCAGTGGAACCTCATGGGTCTGCGCCAGCGCATCGAGCTGGGCCAGTTCATCATCACTGATGACATTGCCCGTCGGATTAGTGGGGCGGGAGATGCACAAGGCTCCAGTCGTATGGTTGATACGCAACCCGCGTAAATCCAGATGATATTTAAAGAAGTTGTCCGGCAGAATCTCGATTTCAGGCTTGGCCGAACGGAAAAAGTCAGCGCTGATTCCCAGATCACTGTAGCCCAGGTATTCAGGAGTCAAAGGCAACTGGATGTGTTTGTGAACGCCTCCAGCAAATTCGCCGGCGAATAAATTAAACAATACAAAAAATGCTGACTGACTACCGTTTGCCAGCGCAATATTTTCCCGCGTTAATGGCCAACCATATTGGCGCGACAATAGATCCGCCACTTCATCCAACACCTGCGCATCGCCCTGCGGCGGCTGATAAACCCCGAGCAGCTGATGACGCAGCTGTGCATCCTCCAGCGTTTTTGCCAGCGCTTCATCAAACGCCTGCTCCATCTCCGGAATACGCGCGGGATTTCCACCACCCATAAAGATCATATCGGGATTAACACGTAGAGCTTCGCCCAGGTCATCCATCAAGGTAATAATGCCAGCATCGCTGCTGAGCTTGGTGCCGAAACGGGAAAATTGCATGAGAGATATCGCTGTCAGAGAAATTTAATAATCATACGAGAAGGTAACGCGTCCGCACGTACCGCAGTTCAACTGGATAATGCGGAGCAACACCCGGTGGGTTGATTAGATGGTTACCGTTGAACCGGCGCCATCAACATCTGCACCGCCATTTTCAAACAGGGCAGCCACGCTGATGGACATCCGCTCGCTGGCGAACTCATCGATAGCTCCCAGATGGGCTTTGGCCGCCGGCAGCCAGGGAAGATCTTCCAGCCCCGACACATCCGGCGGTAGTTGACGGGACAGCTGTAGCATCCCGGCTAACTGTGCCAGACTGAGCTGGTGCAGGTCATAGCAGAGTACAAAATCGCCCTGGCTGGTGGCAGCAATCAATCGCCGACTCTGCAGGATGTCGCGAATGCGTCGCCACTGCTCTGACGACAGGCCAATCTGTAATAACTCCGGATTACTCAGGCTCAGCCCCCGGGCAGACGCCTGACGAAACTTCCACAACACCAGCAGGGTGGCCAGCAGGTCCGGATATCCACGGTCTTTGAGCACAACTTTGTAGGTACCTATGGTGTGTACCAGTACCGCGCCGCCCAGAACAACCATCCAGATCATGTTGATCCACAGCAGAAACAGCGGGACCAGTGCAAAAGCTCCGTAGATCAGGGTGAATGAGGAGTTGGTGACGACCAACCCAAAAAGCCGTTTCAGCAGCTCAAAGGTAATCGCCGTGACGAATCCACCAATCGCTGCATCGGATACCGGCACTTTGCAGTTGGGCACAGCGGCAAACAACAGCGTAAAGGCTGCTGCGCTGAGCAGGACGGGCAGAAACTGGAACAGCCAGGTCACCAGTCCCAGACTGGCATACTCATCCATCAACAGGCGCAGCGACGCCACGTAGGTACTGATCGCCAGAGCCACGCCAAGCAGGAGCGGCCCGAGGCTGAGGATGGCCCAGTACAACAGAAAACTCATGATCCCCCGGCGGCCGTACTTGACTCCCCAGATGGAATTGAAGTTCGCTTCGATGTTCTTCAACATCAGATAGGCCGAGCCCACAAGGAACACAACACCGATAACCGTCAGCTTGCGCGCCTGACTGGAAAATTCCTGCAGATAGGAAACCAGCTCCTGTTCACTGTAGGGCAAGGCATGGGAAAAGATCAGGGTCTGAAGTTGCTCCCCCACCCCTTCAAACGCCGGGATGATGGAGAACATGGAGAAGGTCACTGTCATCAATGGAACAATGGCAAAGAGCGTGACGTAGGTGAGCGACGCCGCGCTCTTCTGACACTCTTTCTGCTGGTATTGCCGAACGATCAGCTCAATGAACTGCCGGGTTCGTCGCCAGTAATGATGCACTTTATCCATGCTGACAGGTGGGGCCATGATGAGTTAAATGGTTATAATCGCCGCTTGCTGCAAAATTGAGGTTAACGATGATCACACTCTACCACAACCCGCGCTGCTCCAAATCCCGTCAGGCACTGGCTTTGTTACAGGAGCACAATATCGAGCCGGTTATCCGGCTGTACCTGGAGAACCCGCCCACCACCGCAGAGCTGAAAAAACTTCTCGCGCAACTGGGCGTAGGTCCGCGCCAGTTACTGCGCACCGGCGAAGATGCCTATAAGGAACTGAACCTGAAAGATGAAAGCCTGAGCGACGCGGCCCTGATCAAAGCGATGGCGGCACATCCAAAATTGATCGAGCGCCCTATCGCCATCAAAGGTGAGCGGGCCGTCATCGGACGCCCACCGGAAAACGTCCTGGCTTTACTGTAGAATCCGGCGCTTTCTGCGCACAAATCCCACCTTTTGAAGGCGATGATGATGGATAACCCTTACATCCTGGTTTTGTTTTACAGTCGCTACGGCGCCACCTCGGCCATGGCACAGCAGATTGCCCGGGGCGTTGAACAGGTAACAGGCATAGAATCCCGCGTACGCACCGTGCCTGCAGTGTCAACGACTATTGAGGCTACCCAGCCGCCCGTACCGGACAGCGGAGCCATCTACTGCACGGAAGAGGATTTGAAGCACTGCGCCGGGTTGATCCTCGGCAGCCCCACCCGATTCGGCAATATGGCCGCGCCGATGAAGTATTTTCTCGACAATACCAGCAGCCTGTGGCTCAACGGTGACCTGGCCGACAAACCCGCCGCGGTATTTACCTCAACGGCCAGCCTCCACGGCGGTCAGGAGAGCACCCTCCTTTCCATGATGCTGCCGCTCATGCATCACGGGATGATCATCACCGGCATCCCCTATTCAGAGGCGGCTCTCAACCATACCCGCACCGGCGGTACACCTTACGGTGCCTCGCACCTGGCTACCGGCGATACACCGGACCGGTTGAGCGATGATGAAATCATTCTGTGTCAGGCGCTGGGCAAACGTGTCGCTCGCCTGGCCCTGCAACTGCACGCATAATTTTTTCACGAGCAGCAAATCTATGTCTGAAAAAGAACCTCTGGTTATCACCCCCGACCAGGCAAACATCATTCACCGCAAGCTCAGCGCCATGCAGAGATTATTTTTTGTCAGTTACGGCGGTCTGTTGCTGCTGTTTGCGCTGAACAACTTGTTCACACCGGACGGCAGTTTTAAATTGTGGTTAGTGCAGAGCATCCCTCTGCTGATCTTTATCCCCGGCCTGATGCAGCAGCGCTTTCGCACCTACAGTTGGATCTGTTTTGTCATCCTGTTGTATTTCACCTGGTCGGTGGTCAACGCCATGTCACCCTTTGTACGGTGGCAGGACATCCTGGTAGTGGCACTGTCAGTCATTATCTTTATCAGCGCCATGATGATCAGCCGCTGGATGCAGTACTGGCAGTATTACCAGCGGCAGCAGGCAGCCACTGATCAACCAGTCGCTTGATATTCTCTCCATTGATTTCCGCTTGATTCTAAGGAAGTAAAACGTGGACTACTCTTCCCAGCAACGAAAAGCCGGCCCCTTCAGCCGATTTATCTTTGGTCTCTGGTCGCTGCTGACCTGGATACGGATCGCCGTATTCAATCTCATCTTTCTGCTTATCGTACTGATGATCTTCATCACCCTGGGCAGCCGGCAAACGCCGGTATTACCCGCCGAATTTGCTTTGCGCGTCGCACCCAGCGGTATTCTGGTGGACCAGCGCAGCTATGTGGATCCGGTGAGTTTACTGCTCAGTGATGTGGGGCCGGAGGAAAGCGAAACCCTGGTGCGTGATCTGGTGGAGGCCATCAACTATGCGGCCGAAGATCCACGGGTGACGTCGCTGGTGCTGGAGCTGGACTATCTGTTGGTAGGCAGCATCAGTAAGCTGCAGGAGATCGGCCAGGCGCTGAGTAATTTCAAAAGCAGTGGCAAACAAATCATCGCCTACGGCGATAACTTCACGCAGGATCAATATTATCTGGCGAGTTACGCAGACAAGATTTACATGAGCGATATGGGCGCGGTCTTACTTACCGGCTACGGAACCTATCGCAATTACATCCGCGGCGCGCTGGATAAGCTGGAGATAAATTTCCACGTCTTCCGCTCCGGGAAATTCAAGGATGCGGTGGAGCCTCTGCTGCGCGAAGACATGTCAGAGGAATCCAGAGAACATAATGCACGCTGGTTGAACGAACTGTGGGAACAATACACACAACAGATCGAACAGGCGCGCGAACTGCCGGCCGGCACCATCAATGACTACATCAACACCATGCACACCAGACTGCGCGCCGCAGGCGGCAACGGCGCACAGCTGGCATTGGAAAACGGACTGGTGGACGAACTGACCAATCAGCAGGCCATCC
>CALFXJ010000005.1 GCA_937958105.1 uncultured Cellvibrio sp. | reverse complement strand
CTGCGGAGCCTGATATCAGAGGCAGTTTCATGCCAATAAAGAATTAGTCATTCGCTTCAGAAAGCTGGTAACATGGCCTTCTTTCCGTGCCAGCGGGGCATACAATAACACCAGCTATAACACTAGAGGAGTAATCGCGGTGAGCCGAAGAAAGAAAGGCCGTAGTGCTGACGAAACTAACGATATCGACCTGACCCCTATGCTGGACGTGGTCTTTATCATGCTGATCTTCTTTATCGTAACCGCTTCGTTCGTTAAAGAAGTCGGTATTGATGTCAATATCCCGGAAGACAACAAGAATCCTCCGCCACCAGATGCTCCGCAGAATATCCTTGTGCGTATCACTGCGGACAATCAGATCTGGATGGAAGATCGCCGTGTAGATGAGCGTGCGGTGCGTTCAAATATTGAGCGTATGCGTGCTGAGCTGCCAAAAGCGAGTGTCATCATCTCTGCCGACCCTAAAGCTCATGCAGGGACATACGTAGTGGTTGCCGATGCTGCGCGCGAAGCAAAAGCGCCAAATGTTGTACTGGTTCCGCTCAACAAATAACGGTTCCCGATAAGTTAAAAAGCCCCGATGCCGAAACATCGGGGCTTTTTTATTTGGGCTGCTGTTAACAGGCATCAGAGCCGCAATTCTTCCGGTGTCATCCTGCGGCGAGGAATGTTTTTTTCGCGTCGCTTGAGGCGGACTCTCTCGGTACTGAAGTTGTCGTGCAGCTTGTCCTGCATCAGTCTGGAGAACTGGCTCTGCTCCAGGCAGATCAAATGCCGATGATCCCCCGCCTCAATGAATATCGTAGGTGCCTGCATCAGCGCCTCGTCCCAGATAACGTCCAAGCCGTAAGCTTCTCCCAAGGCTGGCACCGCGCCGGCAGCACAATCCCGAAATATCCCATGGAGTTCGTCTTCATCGACCAGCTCCATATGGCGATCAAAAATTTGATTGAGCGTATGACGCAGAATTTTATTGCCCGATGGCAGGACACATAACGTGTAATGAAAATCTTCGTCGCGAACCAGAACGGCTTTGGCCAGACTGATTTCATCAATGTGCGCAACACGGGCGGTATTAAAAGATCCCTCGCTGTATTCGTGTTCAAGAAGAGTGAAATTAATGCCTTTGGTTTTCAGGTACTTCTCTACGCTAGCTGCAACACCCATAAGTCAGTCTCCAACGTCCGAACGAGATACGAGTGGGTGAGGGATATTTGCTCACCATTAATCGAAGTATATGTGTCGTTTCTGGAATGCGATGGAAGCTTTTCAGCGGTAAATACAAATCTTTAGAAGATTTGAATCTTTGGAAGTTCAATGGAGAGGGACGTGAGGCGGGTTGAATAAAAGCCGCTCATCAGTTGATGAGCGGCTGTATCAGGATAAATTATAAGCCTGCAAGCTTCTGCCTGACGGATGCGAGCTTCACACAGGTGACAAATACCTGCATGGCCGCAACAACTTCAGGGACAGTCGGCACCGAAGGCGCGATACGGATATTACGGTCTTCAGGGTCTTTGCCGTAGGGATAGGTGGCACCCGCTGGAGTCAATTTAACACCGGCTTCGGCGGCAAGGCGCACAGTTTCTTTTGCGCAGTTTTTACGTGTATCAAATGACACGAAATAGCCGCCGACCGGTTTTTCCCAAGAGCCAAGATCCGTACCATCAAACGCTTCTGACAGGGCGCTCAATACAGCATCAAAACGCGGATTGAGTAATGCAGCATGTTTTTGCATGTGCTGCATCAAAGCATCTTTAGTCGGCAGAAAACGAGTATGGCGAATCTGATTAACTTTATCTGGCCCAATGGTGCAGGTGTTCAAAAATTTCTTAAAACCAGCAAGGTTGGCTGGGCTGGCTGCAACAAACGCAACACCGGAACCCGCGTGGGTAATCTTGGAGGTTGAGGCAAACTGAATTACAGAATCTTCGGTGCCGTTGCGACGAGTGGCTTCGAGGATGCTGGCCAGTTGTGGAGCATTTGGAATCAGGTCGTGAACAGAATAGGCGTTATCCCAGAACACACGGAAATTCGCGCTGGCAATCTGGCCCAGCTTTGCGATGCGCTCTACGGTTTCGTCACTGTATACCACACCTGTCGGGTTGGAATATTTGGGTACGCACCACATGCCCTTGATGCTCTTGTCAGCCTTGACCAGAGCTTCAACCGCGTCCATATCCGGACCAGTGGCAGTCATGGGTACATTTACCATCTGGATGCCCAGTTGTTCGCACACAGTGTAATGACGATCATAGCCCGGTACTGGACAGAGGAATTTCACTTCACCTTCATTTTTCCAGGCGCTGGCCGCGTCTTTCAAGCCGAATTGATGGGCAGTCAGCATGACCTGGAACATCAGTGTCAGGCTGCTGTTGCCGCCTACCAGCACATTGGATGCTTCGACACCCATAATATTTGCGCCCAACTGCTTCGCTTCGGGCAAACCGTCCAGTCCGCCGTAATTGCGAGTGTCTGTGCCATCAGCTGCGGTGTAATCGCCATTGAGAATTCCATCTAATGCATCTGAGAGCGCCAGTTGCTCTGCAGAGGGTTTGCCCCGCGTCAGGTCCAGATTGAGTTTTTTATCGAGAATAGCTTGATAATCGGCAGCCAGCTGGCTTTCCCACTGGCGCAATTGTTCCGGAGTCGCTTGATCCAGTTGCAAGGTCATTACCTCAATGGTTGGTGATTGAATAGGGTGGGATACAAAACGGCCGCATTATAACCGCTCACATAAATAATTACAGGTGATCCAGGTCAACTGGGAAGCAGGGGTGGGACTGGACAGTCCAGGCCATCGGCCATCGCGCGGAACAATTCGGCTTCTGTAACAGTTACTGTGCCATCATGCAGAATACACTGACTCATGGCTTTCAGGAGCTGGGGTTTCTGCAAGGCTTTTACGCCATTCAACCGGTTCAGGGCTTCATCCAGATCGGCAATCTTCACGGCACTTTTGGGCAGGATGGTCAGAGCAGCCAGACGCAGAGAGGCGGCTGCATGCTGAAAGGCTTCGCTGGCGGCTTCGTCTGATCCGGCACCGGCATATGCCAGAACACTTAACAGCAATTGACACTCATTACGCAGCGCGCGCAGGTCATGGTGGCGAATTATCGGGCGTGGCTCATCCAGGTGATGCATGACGATTCGTTGCAGGGCCCATTCCATCAGATTCACTTTTTTATCGGCATAGATGAAGTGGTGGATGCACTGCTTAAAATTGCGTTGTTGCAGCGGTGAAAGCTGCTTGAGGGCTGGCAGACAAAGCTCCACCAGTGGAAGGCGTAAACGCTCCGGCAGCGCGTTGCTTAGCTGTGCAATTTTCTGCAGTGCGCTTATCTCCCCCGGTGTCATGTCTTTAGCCGCCAGTTGCCACTGCACCTGTTGCTGATCGGCTTTCTTGCTGAGCAATAATCCGTATATCAAGCCGCGCGCCGAGAAGGGATCGTGAGCGGCCTCTCGAACAGTGTCACTGAGCATGGCCAGCGCTTGCTGGGCGTAATCAAGATGCGCCGTACTGGCCTGACCGATATGTTCGAACGCGGCGTCGATATCAATCGACTGGCTGGTGGCGTGACCTGCGAAGTTTGCACGGGCGGCATGGTGAGCTGCTGACTCTTCCACAGCTCCCGCATTGGCAAGCGTAATTTCGACTGTGGGATATTTACCATTCCATCGGGGTTCGATGCGCTTGATGCGCTGCTCAAGAGGTGGGTGGGTAGCCATCAGGGCATTAAATGCCGTGCTGACTCCTTGGCTGAAATACATATGGCTGTATTCGGAGGCATTGGCAGCCTCAAGCTTTGAGCCACTGACGTAACCGCCAATTTTTTTCAGCGCGCCCGAGATACCGCTGGGGTTCCGCGTGAACTGAACGGCTGAGGCATCGGCGAGAAACTCCCGCTGACGACTGACCGCCGCTTTGATTATATTGCCGAAAAAGGTTCCGCCGTATCCGATCACCATCAGTGCCAGACCGATACTCAGGACTGCAGCGGGAGATTTATCCCGGCTGGAACGAAACATTGAACGCCGACTGGTACTGCGTACCATGTGATGCCCGATGAGACCGATCAACAGGATACCGTTAAGCAGTGCCACCAGTCGGATATTCAGGTTCATGTCGCCGTGAAAGATATGGCTGAACTCATGCGCTACAACACCTTGCAGCTCATCGCGATTCAGCAGACGAATACATCCACGGGTAATACCAATGACCGCATCCTGGGGCGTATGACCTGCGGCAAAGGCATTGATCGCGTCATCTTCGATCAGATAAACCGGTGGAACCGGCGTGCCCGAGGCGATAGCCATTTCCTCAACGATGTTCAGAATTTTTTTCTCGTCCGCGTCGCTGGCATTGATGTTGATCAGTCGGCCGCCCATGGCTTCAGCAACAACCTTGCCGCCGCTGCGCAATTGGATGAGCTTATAAAGGCTGCCGGCAAACACCACACCGCAGATAATAAATGTAATCCAGCCGAGCAACTCCCAGCTCAAGGTGCTGAACAGGCCCTGCCAAAAACCTGAAGGACGGACTTCCTGCAGGTGGCCGGTATAACCGTCCTGCAGATAATAGATGATGCAGGCGAAGAGCAGGGTGGTGATGGCAATCAGCGAGACGACGGCGGCAACCAGTAATAAAACAAGACGTTTAGTATTGCGATGAGCCAGATCTTGTTGTTCAAAAAAATTCATGACCGGTTTCCTGCGACTGGGGTCGGGCAGATCGTCCTGATAATCTTCCTTCTTTTATATAGACGTCAGTATCTATTGTTGCCCGCCGGGGGGCGGGCATGGGAGAGTCAGTGTTAAAACGAAACCTTGGGTGCAGACTGAATTTCGGCTGAGTCAGCAAACTCCAGCAGCGCAGCATCCTGGCTGTGACCGAACATATTGGCAAAAAATACAGGAGGGAAGGTCTGTCTGTAGGTGTTATAAGCGGTTACTGCATCATTGAAAGCCTGCCGTGAAAAGGCAACTTTATTCTCGGTGCTGGTGAGCTCTTCGGATACCTGCATCATGTTCTGCGACGCTTTAAGATCTGGATAGGCCTCCATCACTACGTTCAGGCGTCCCATGGCGTTGGTCAGCAGGTTTTCCGCACCAGCCAGTTGTTGCATGGCGGTAGCACTGCCGGGTTCTGCCGCCGCCGCCTTTAACCCGGCCATAGCCTGGTTGCGTGCACTGATGACGGCTTCGAGCGTTTCGCGTTCATGCTTCAGGTACGCCTTAGCAGTTTCCACCAGATTCGGGATCAGATCGTACCGGCGTTTAAGTTGAACCTCGATCTGCGAAAAAGCGTTCTGATAACGATTTTTCAATGTGACCAGCTTGTTGTAGATACCGATAACGTAGAAGACTACGATGGCAATAATTACCAGTGTCACAATAGTCGAGATCATAGCTTGCTCCCGGAAGTTGTTGTTGTCGTGCGTTCAATACTAGCACGATGCTGAAAGATTGCTCTGCTGAACCGGCAGGTGAATGAGTCAGGATGTGGGACGCATCGCTCAGTTGATGTATTCGAATACCCGCACCACTTTTTTGACCCCGCTGGTTGTCCGGGCAATGTCGGTCACTACTTCTGCTTCGCGCCGGGACACCATCCCCATCAGAAAAACCGTTTTATCTTCAGTAATTACTCGAATTCTGCCTTGGTCAATCTCATCGTTGGCGATCAATTTGCTTTTTATCTTGGTGGTGAGCCAGGTGTCGTAGGTGCGGGTTGAGACCGGCACATAAGGGCCGACCTGCAGTTCATTATGCAGCTGACGCACGGTGCTGATCTTGTTGACCGTGTCGCTGGCAATCTGGCGCAATTCATGAGTGGCGACCTGGCCGGTCAACAGTACGACACCGTTGTGACTGTTGACAATAAGGCGCGCGTCGGCGAGTCCCGGATGAGCTTTGAGCATATTAACCATGGCAATAGTTTCAATATTACGGTCATCGATCCGTGCTCCTGTTGTACGTTTGCCCGGATGAACGTAAATCGGCTCGCTGGTCGTAGCATCAATCAGGCGGGCACAGCCGCTGAATATCATGGTGAGCACGAGTAGAAACAGTGTTGGAGTGAACTTCCACATCATCAATGACTCCCGAATAACTGTTGATCAATCAAGTCGCACAGACAAAACAATGTAAGCAGGTGCACCTCGTGAATCCTGGGTTGCGAGCCCAGCGGCACACGCAATTCCAGGTCATTGACATCCAGCAGGGCCGGAATGTCGCCACCGTCGCGGCCGGTGAGGGCAATGACCTGCATCTCTTTATCATGAGCAGCGCTGATGGCCTGCAACAGATTGCTGCTGTTGCCGCCGGTGGTTACCAGCAACAGCACATCACCTGGCTGGCCCAGTGCGCGGATTTGTTTAGCGTAGATGTCGTTAAAGCTGTAATCGCTGGCGATGGCGGTCTGGGTGGTGATGTCGCCACCCAGATTGAAGGATGGCAGACTGGGCCGTTCATGTTCAAAGCGGTTGATCAGGCTGGCTGTAAAGATCTGGGCCTGGGCTGCAGAGATACCATTGCCGCAGGTCAGGACTTTCTTTTCGTCGAGCAGTGCGTGAACAATAACGTGGCTGGCGCTGGCAATCAGCGGTGCGAGGTTTTCGCCCGCCTGCATCTTGGCTTCGATGCTTTCGTGAAAAAGCGTGATGACCCGTTGATCCATAATGCTGTTCCGCTGAGAAATTAACGACTGCGCGCAGGTTAATCAATGATGACTCAGGGAGCAAGGTTTGCTACGGGCTAGGCCGCATTGAAGGCACTTTTAATCCATTCGATATTTTCGGAACCCATGCCCGTTAAGGCCACGACGTCGAAGCGACAGGGAACTTTATCAACCAGTCGTCGGGTCAGTAGAAAGTGCTGCGCTGCGCGGGTGATTTTGTGCTGCTTGCGGTAATCCACGGTTTCACTCGCCTGCGCAAAGTAGCGGTTGCTGCGCAGGCGAACCTCCACAAATACCAGCGTATTTGCATCGCGCATGATGAGGTCTATCTCTCCTCCGGCGCAGCGATAATTTCGTTCTATACAAGTCAGTCCCTGGCGTTGCAGAAATGCCTCTGCAAGCAGCTCTGCCTGTGCGCCTCGCGCCTTTTTATTCGCATCCTTACGTAAAAATGTCATAGCTCTACTCGATATAGGTTTCAGCAACTACGGTGGGAAGTGGTTGTGCCCGTCCACTGCGGATGCGGGCCCAGACCTGTTCGCGCTCGATCCGTCCGTCCGGCAACAGGCGCAATGCGCCGGTGGCACCGTAGAGACGCATCTCGGGGACCTGCGCCAGCTGCGGCAGGCGAGGATAAAGACGGAATGCATCGACACCCATCGCATGCAGGCGGCTGTATATCGCGGATGATTGGGTGTTCTGGTCAATAATTTTTTTCTCGGGGTTCTGATCATCAAACAGCCAGGGCATGGTATTGAAACGGACCCCGTTGAGGTCGCGATCAAGTCCTGGGTTGGGGGTGCCTGAGTAAATATGGCTGGTGGCATAAACTGGAATGTTGCCGGCGTAGTGGAATGCCAGCGTCGGTTTTATCTGTCGCGCCTGAGCCGGGTCGGCAATGAGGAAGATCATGTCGATGTCCTGACGGCGTCTTGCTTCAAACTGCAGATTGGTACCGAGACGGCGCTCCAGTTCTACGGCGCGGGCCTGGCTTTCTTCAATCTGCATGGAGCTTTTGATCACGCGTGAATAATCTCCGGTGCCCACAAACTGGCTGGTGTTGACCACGGTTCCGCCCAGACTTTGCCATTCATCGCTGAAGGCTTTGGCGCTGCGCTCGCTCCATTCCTGGGTGGGGATCATGATCATCGCAAGACGATGGCCTTCCAGGTAAGCCTGACGGGCCACCTGACGGGCTTCATCTTCAGCGGCGAGGCCAAACTGGTAAAGGCCGTCAACCGGCGTTACCGGCTGGGTGTCGGGATAGTTCAGTGTCAGGACGGGGACCGGCAGGGAAGGTAAGAGACTCAGCTCGGCCACTTTTTCCTTTTCCAGCGGACCGATGATCAACTCGGCCCCGTCGTTGACGGCTTGGTCATAAACGGCCAGAACGTCGCCGCTGCTGTCGTATTGCCGGATCACCGGCATCACTGCCCGTTCGCTGCTCGCACGATAATAGGCCGCAAAAAAACCATCACGCACGGCTTCACCGGCTTTGGCCAGACGGCCCTGCAAGGGTAACAGTAGAGCGATTTGCCGCGGCTGGTTGTCGATCAGGGTGCGCAACAGCTGCAGATCACTGGGAAGGTTGCGATTGGCGGGGTGGCCAGGCCACTGTGCACGCCAGGCGTCCACCTGGGCCTGTTGCCGTTCCAGGTTGGTCTGGTTGTTTTTACTCAGTGCAGCCAGGCTGTACCAGCCGCGCAAGGTATGGTCCGATTCATTCAGGCTGCGTTCCTGCAGGTCTCCCTGGGACATGGTCATCAGGGTTTGCCAGATTTCCTCGTGGTTGGACGCTTCTGCCTGCGGGTCTGTCAGAAGGGCCGTCAAGGTGATGCGCTCACGTACGCTGTTGTGGGTCTCTCCCAGCAGAGCAAAAACCCGGGCGCGCTTCTGGCGCAGGCTGATCTCCATCTGGGGGTCGAGGCTCTGCCACTGTCGTTCAAGTCGCACGTTCGTTAGAATGCCCTGCGCCAGAAAGTATGAGCCATCTTCCAGGGCTACGGTGCTCAGCAGGTCGACGTACTTGACATAAGCATCGTCTTCCAGCGCACCTGAGTCCATGCCGGTCAGCAGGTTGCGCGCCCAGTCGTAATCTTTACGGGCAATGAGCAGGTCGGCTGCCTGCAGCATAAGCCGTTCCCGCTCGGGGGAGGCGCTTTGACTCGCCTGTTCCAGCAGCGGCTTGACCTTTGGCGCAGCAGCGCCGGTTGATGTGGATCTGTCGGAGGTGGGCTGGCTGCTGCAGCTCGCCAGAATGAATGCCAAAAGCACGATCAACGCGCCGGTAATTCCTCGATTCAGCATGCCCAACACTCTCCTGACCTATCGCCGTGATAACAAAATGAGAACTGATAATGACCAGTGACGCTTCGACAACTGTATCCCCATCATCCGCGACAGGAACACTTTATGTCGTTGCCACACCTATTGGTAATCTGGCCGATATGGTACCGCGAGCGGTGGAAGCACTACAAACGGTTGCATTGATCGCAGCAGAAGATACACGACACAGTTCGCGTTTACTCGCTCACTTTGACATTAAAACGCCGGTCGTGGCCTATCACGATCACAGTGATGATCAACGCACCGAAAACATCCTGCAGCGCCTGCTCGCTGGTGAAAATGTAGCGCTGATCTCTGATGCGGGTACGCCGCTGGTGTCTGATCCAGGTTATCGCCTGGTGCGGCAGGCGCGCCTGCGGGGTGTTCAGGTGGTGCCGGTTCCCGGCGCCTGCGCCATGATCGCGGCACTGTCTGCGGCGGGATTACCGTCAGACCGTTTTGCCTTTGAAGGGTTTCTACCGGCCAAACAAACGGCGCGGTGCAATCTGTTGCAATCTCTGGTCAATGAGCCGCGAACGCTGATTTTTTATGAAGCACCGCATCGGATCCTCGAAACCTTGCAGGACATTGCCCAAGTATTTGGACCCGAGCGGGAAGTTGTCATCGCGCGTGAGCTGACCAAAACCTTTGAAACCATCCGCGGCGGCGCAGTGGCGGAGATCGCAGCCTGGGTCGCTGGCGATACCAATCAGCAGCGCGGCGAGATTGTCCTGTTGGTTCACGGTGCGGCGGCACCGGCAACTGCCCAGATGAGTCAGGAGGCGGAGCGGGTGATGCGGGTGCTGTTAAACGAACTGCCAATAAAACAGGCGGCGAGTCTGGGGGCGAAGCTCACCGGCTTAAAAAAGAACTTTCTCTATCAGTGGGCGTTGGAGAACGGTAAGGGGGATTGATCCTGTTCTGCTTTGGATCCTGGAGCGGATTTGCTTTTCAAGAGTATCCAGAATGAAAATTGCCGAAGCAGATTTCAACAACTATCTGCTTCGGCAGTCACGTCATCCCTTAGAACCTGACGGTACCCTGTAATGCAATAGTGCGTGGGCGCTCATAGAAAGCGTAATAGCCGTTGCCGGTGCCGCCGGTGAGAACGCTGGCCACGGGCAGGCCATTCGCATAGGTCAGGATATTTTCATCGCTCAGGTTCTTGCCAATCAGTGCCAGTTCCCAGGTTTTGTCGGCGTTGCTGAGCGCGATGCGCGCATTCACTTTCATGTACGCATCCTGCTGCAGTTTCGGATCAAGCGATGGCGTGGTGAGGTACTTATCGCTGAAGATTAAATCCAGGGTGCTGTTTAACTCCAGCCCGCCGTTCGCAAACCGGTAGGTGTGATCAATGCCCAGGTTGCCCTGGTATTCAGGCGTGAACTCACGGCGCGCTCCACTGGCGTCACAGAAGTTATCGCCGATAGGTGCGATATTGTCTACCTGGCCGAAGTAGCATTGGGAGTTGGGGAATTTGTCGTACTCAAAGTCCAGATAAGCAGCACCACCGCGAACCAGAATGTCATCGGTGACTGCCCAGCGACCATCTATCTCCAGACCCTGAACAATCGCTTCAGCAGCGTTGGTAACATTGAAACTGACGCCCCCGTCAAACTGGCTGGTCTGCATATCGCTGAACTCAGAGCGGAACAGTGCGAGGTTAATCTCAGCTGCGCCGCCGGCCAGCGTAAATTTTCCACCCAGCTCATAGTTGGTGACTTCTTCGTCTTCGAACTCAAAGGTACCGGTGATAGGTGCATTGAGAGGGATTGGTGCGGTAGAAGGATCGTTGTCGTGATCCACAGGCGTTGCGTTGACGGCATTGTTTACCAGCGGATCGGGGTGAGCGTTAGCGCGTACGTCAAAGCCGCCGGATTTGAAACCGGTGGTGTAGCTCAGGTAAATCATGTCGGTGGAGTTCAGATCATATTGCAGGTTGATCTGCGGACTGAAACCAGATTCGCTGCGGTCACCATAAACCGTGTCGTAGGCTTCAATGTTGAACAAACCAAACAGGCCATTGTAAGGATCCGTCGGTGCGCCAACCGGCAGGGCGGTGCCATCCGGTGCAACGTGATACTGGCGACGGCTGGCCTCTTTGTCTTCCGAGGTGTAACGTCCACCCAGGGTCAGATGCCATTGATCAGTAATATTCCAGGTTACCTGTGCGAAGACGGCTGCAAGGTCGCTCTCCTGCTTAAAGTTTCGATTACTGGATGAGCCGCGGAAGGCGGGGTTCACTGCGATGCCCAGCAGACTGTCCGTCGGAACGCCGATGATATCGTCAAACTTTAACTCGCTGCTCTGGAAAAAGAGACCGCCGATATAACTGATAGCCCCGTCGGTGGGCGATGCGATACGCAGCTCCTGGCTGAATTGCTCATAATCTTCCATGGAGTCGATGAAGAAGATGGGCAGGCCGATAAAGTCGCAGTCACACAGCTCGCGGTAGTCGTAAGCGTTGTATCCGGTAACCGAAGTCAGTGTGTGATTGCCGATATCGGTTTCGATGGTCAGCGTTGCGTTTTCAGTGTTGTTGTAGCTGAAGTCGCCATTGGACTGACGTTTGAAATCCTGCTGAGTATCCAGCGTATACGTGCCCCCGGTGAGTGCGGACAAGACGTTGGCATAGGGCACGGCACCATCAACCGGTAATTCCACCGGCCGTACAACTTCAATATTGCGGCCGTCACTGTCGAAGGAACCATCTTCCACCTTTAACGTGATATTCCAGTTATCCGTTGGCTTCCACGCAAGGGTGCCGCGGATAACACGCTCCTCTTCCTGGGCTTCGTCGCGACCCAGCGTGGTGTTTTCAAAATAACCGTCGCTGGTGCGATTAAGTAAAGCGACGCGTGCAGAGAGGGTTTCGGTCAAAGGCCCGGATACGACCAAACGCAGATCTTCTTCACCATACTCGGGTTCGTAAAGTGCGGTGATCTTACCTTCAAATTCATCAGTAGGTTTTGCGGTGATGATGCTGATGGCCCCGGCAGTGCTGTTCTTGCCGAACAGGATGCTCTGCGGACCGCGCAGAACTTCCACGCGCTCAATGTCCAGGAAGGGTGCGCGTGCGAGTTGCGCACGGCCAAAGTGTATACCGTCAACAAACTGCGCCGCAGACTGTTCAAATCCCTGGTTTACACCTGAAGTGATGCCGCGGATAGAAATATTTGTGCCGATGCCCGTCTGGGTCATGTTAAAGCTGGGGATGTAATCGGCCATTCTTTCTATGCCGGTAATCCCATCCTTTTCCAGTTTTTCGCCACCGATGGCATTTACAGAGATGGGAACGTCCTTGAGGCTTTGCACTCGTTTCTGTGCAGTGACCAGCATCTCCTCAAGTACCGGTGTCTGTGCAACGGCTGACTGGCTGACGGCATAACTGGCGATCAGTGTGGTAAGTAAACGCAGTTTGAGACCCTTCACTTTTATATTCTCCTGAACTTTTTATTTAATAATGCGAACTGATATGTGCCCGGTGTGGACAAAAATCGGAATCCTTGCAGACTTTTGGGCGTTTTATTTTTACCAGCCCGAAAAGCTCGCCAATCATATTGAAAGATGCTGGCGGGCTGGTAGCTTATTTCACTAAAAGTAGCAGCGAAACGACACTTTTGCTGCCTTCTTCAAGCTTTTTGTTGTTTTTAACGTCTTCGATCACAAGGCAATATCGGGTGAGACGGGGATTCGAGCCAGATACTTGCACTTTTGATTTTGCGCGGGTACTGTGGCCGCTCGGAGTCGGCCCGACAGTCGCTCCGGTGTTAACTGCGCAGTTCTCATGAGTACTGGGTGGTGCATCGGGGAGGAAAGTCCGGGCTCCGCAGGGTAGAGCGCCAGGTAACGCCTGGGGGGTGTGAGCCCACGGAAAGTGCAACAGAAAGTAAACCGCCTAAGCATGCCTCGGTATGCCGGTAAGGGTGAAAGGGTGCGGTAAGAGCGCACCGCGCAGCTGGTAACAGTCTGCGGCACGGTAAACCCCGCTCGGAGCAAGACCAAATAGGAACCCAATGGTGCGACCCGTACCGGGTTCGGGTAGGTTGCTTGAGGTATACGGTGACGTATATCCCAGATGAATGACTGTCCACGACAGAACCCGGCTTACAGGCTGGCTCCGAATTATTTTCCCGGTGTTGTTTAGAACACATTCCTCTATCTATCCTGATTTTCAAGACAAAATAATCAGCTACTTAATGTAATACATTAAGTTTTGCGGCTATCTCATTGTATTTTTTCCTTCTGCAGCTTCTGCGCCTCCCGGAAAATCTTCAAAACCCTGTTTATCCCCACAGTTTTTCGCCTTTTTCCCTGCAAAATCCCGTCACATCCGCGTTACTGCTGGCTTGACTTTGCTTTAGCCACATTTATAGTGTGCGTGGGAAAAAGTGGTTAATAGTGGTTTTTTGTGGGTCAACAGCCCAATCAAGTGGTGAAAAGTGTTTACAGGCAGCCATTCCATCAGCATGGACCCCAAGGGTCGCATGGCGATACCGACGCGCATTCGCGAGTCGCTGGCGGAGTCTTGCGCTGGCCGCCTGGTGGTAACTGCTCACACCCAGGACCGCTGTTTACTGGTTTATCCCGAGCCCGAGTGGCTGGAGTTATTGCCACAGATCGAGGCCTTGCCCAGTTTTAACAAGGCGGCGCAGCGCGTTAAACGCATCATGATCGGGTATGCCACGTTGCTGGAGGTAGATGGCAATGGACGCATCCTGGTGCCGCCTACATTACGTGAATACGCCAACCTCGATAAAAAGCTGATGCTGGTGGGCCAGGGAAAAAAACTGGAGTTGTGGAGCGAGGACAGTTGGGTGGCGCTCTTGAATGAGCCCGCCGACGATGAGTTGCCCGAAGAAATGCTGTCGCTTTCATTGTAGGAGCCGTCGTGACTGAATCTGCCCATATCACTGTGCTTCTTAACGAAGCTGTTGACGCCTTGGTCGCTGATCCCGACGGCTTTTACGTTGATGGAACCTTTGGCCGCGGCGGTCATAGCCAGCTGATACTGAATTCTTTATCGCCCCAGGGGCGTCTGCTGGCGATCGATAAGGATTTGACGGCGATTGCTGTCGCGCACGAACGCTTTGGGCAGGACGCACGTTTTGAGATTGCCCACAGTTCGTTTGCTGGTCTGGCGGAGCTGATTGCAGCGCGCAATATGACCGGAAAGGTTTCCGGGCTGCTGCTGGATCTGGGGGTGTCTTCCCCGCAACTCGATGAAGCCGAGCGCGGCTTCAGTTTTCAGCAGGACGGTCCGCTGGACATGCGCATGGACCAGAGTCGCGGCCAGAGCGCTGCCGACTGGGTCAACAGTGCAGACGAAGGCGAAATTGCTCAGGTATTAAAAGAATATGGCGAGGAACGCTTTGCTAAACGCATGGCGCGCGCCATCGTAGTTGAGCGACAAAAACATCCGATCACAACGACCGCGCGTCTGGCGGAGATTGTGAAAGAGGCCAATCCGGCGTGGGAGAAAGGCAAGCATCCCGCGACCCGCGCCTTCCAGGCAATTCGCATCAAGGTCAATGAGGAATTGACGGATCTGGATGCGGTACTGGAACAGGCGCTTGAGGTACTGGCAGTGGGCGGCAGATTAGTGGTGATCAGCTTCCACTCCCTCGAAGATCGCGTTGTGAAGCGTTTTATCCGCCGTCAGGAACAGGGTGATCCTTTGCCCCTTGGCGTACCGGTGCGCGATGAACAATTAAATAAGCGTTTGCGCAGTTGTGGAAAGCCCATCCGCGCGAGCGACCTGGAAGTGAATGCGAATCTCCGGGCGCGAAGCGCCATCATGCGCGTCGCTGAAAAATTGCAGTAGCTGAGCTGAGTCAGCAGTGCAGTAAAACAACAAACCAGACATTAATAAACAACACCACAAGGCCGACATGAAACAAACCGCTCGCCATTCCGCCAAGCCCATCGCACCTGGTGCGCTGCTGGCGGCTGCGCTTTTGTGGTTGGCCGTCATCGCGTCAGCGCTTGCTGTTGTTGCTTCAACGCATCAGGTCCGCAAGCAAACCAACACCCTCGAAACTCTGCGTCGCGAGGCAGCCCAGCTGCAGGTGGAATGGGGACAGTATCTGCTGGAGCAGAGCACCTGGGCCTCTTACAGTCGCGTCGAAGCGATTGCCACTCAGCAACTGGGCATGTTTCCTGCCACGGCAGAACGCATCGTCATGGTGAACCGCCATGAATAGTTCTGTGAATCCCTCCATTGCCAATACCAGCGCGTTAAAAGTGGCGCGCTGGCGGTTCTACAGTGTAGCTCTGCTGATGGCAGTAGCGACGCTGGTATTGATCTGGCATGTGGCCAGTCTCCAGGTATTGCCTGATACCGATAAAGGCTACGAATTTCTGCAGCACCAGGGGCAGTCTCGTACGTTGCGCACCGAATCTATCACCGCTTATCGCGGTGTTATCACGGATCGCAACGGCGAGCCGCTGGCTGTCAGCACGCCCGTGGCATCTCTCTGGGCGAATCCTAAGGTTCTGCTGCAGGCGCCGCAGCGCTGGGCAGAACTGGCGCAGGCGCTGGGGTGGAACAAGGCGGAGCTCGAGTCGCGCCTCGCTCGCTTCAGCAGCCGGGAGTTCATGTATCTGCAGCGCCATCTGCCACCTCAGGCGGCTGAGACCATCCTGGCGCTGGATGTTCCGGGTGTGTACAGCCAGACCGAATACCGTCGTTACTATCCAGCCGGTGATGTCACTGCGCACCTGGTGGGCATGACAGATATTGATGATCGGGGTCAGGAAGGTATGGAGCTGGCATACGACGCCTGGCTGTCCGGTGAAAACGGTGCGAAAGAGGTGCTCAAAGACCTTCACGGACGCACCGTAAAAGAATTGCAGCTGATCAAATCGGCCCGTTCGGGTCAGAACCTTACTTTGAGTATTGATCTGCGTCTGCAATACCTTGCCCATCGCGAGCTGCGCAATGCGGTAGAGCAAAGCGGTGCCCGCGCCGGTTCTCTGGTGATCCTGGATGTGCAGACGGGAGAGGTTCTGGCGATGACTAATCAGCCGTCCTACAACCCCAATGATCGCAACAATGCGCGTGGCGCTGCGCTGCGTAACAGAGCGATCACCGATCTTTTCGAACCCGGTTCCACCATGAAACCTCTGGCGGTCATGGCTGCTTTGGAGTCAGGTAAGTTCAAGCCGAACGACGTCATCAATACCAGCCCGGGCTATATCCAGGTGGGCAGCAAAACCCTTAAAGACCCGGTGAATTACGGTGCGCTGGATCTGTCGATGGTGATCGCGAAATCCAGTCAGGTAGGGATGACCAAGCTGGCCCTCCAACTTGAACCGCACATCATTCGCGATATGTATGCCCGTCTGGGGATAGGTCAGGCGATCGGCACCGGCTTTCCCGGCGAAGGTTCCGGCCTGCTGCCAGCGCATGCGCGCTGGCGACCCATCCAGCGGGCAACACTGTCATACGGCTACGGCATGAACGCGACTGTGCTTCAGCTTGCACAGGCTTATGGCGTTATCGCCAGTGGCGGCCTCAAGCGCCCGGTATCGCTGTTGCGTGTCGATGGTGAGCCCGCTGGTGAGCGCGTAGTGGCCGAGCGTTATACCCAGGACATCGTCACCATGCTGAAGCGTGCAGCTACCGAAGGCACGGCAACCCGTGCGCGGGCCATTTCCTACACCGTCGCCGGCAAGACTGGAACCGTGCACAAGGTGGGCGCCCACGGCTATGAGGAGAAACGCTACATCTCGTCCTTTGCCGGTATGGCCCCAGCGGACAATCCCCGCATTGTGGCAGTCGTAGTCATCGATGAGCCTGATGCTTCGCGATATTTCGGCGGTCTGGTTGCCGCGCCTGTATTTTCCAAGGTGGCGGAGGGTGCGCTGCGCATGATGCAGATTCCGCCCCAGCCTGTGGTGCCGGCAAACATGGCGGCGCAGCCCAAGAAAGAAAAGCGCAAACCCAACGGGAGGCCTGTAACGTGATGCCGGTGGAATCCCAGTCATTTGTCGTAACACTCGCGCAGCTTTTGCCGGACATGGAGTTGGCAAAAGCTGCGCCCGTTGTGGTTTCCGGTTTAACCCTGGATACACGGCAGCTCAATCCGGGCGATGTTTTCATTGCGCTCAGCGGAAGCCGGGTTGATGGTCGCAACTATATTGCAGCGGCGATTGAGCGCGGGGCCGTTGCTGTGCTGGTTGAAGCGGACAAAGACTGGCAGGGCATTGACTGGCTTGGACAGGTACCCGTGGTGGCGGTGGCCTCCCTTGCGCAGCAGGTAAGTACCATTGCCGGGCGCTTTTATGGCGACCCAAGCGCGCATTTCCGGCTGGTGGGTATTACCGGCACTAATGGCAAAACAACCTGCAGTTTATTGCTGGGACAACTGTGCGCGTTGCTGCAGGAGCGAGCCGGCGTGGTGGGAACCATCGGCTTCGGTGTATTGGATGCAACGGCGCTGGCACCTTTTAATCAGCAGTTGAATGCACTCACAACCACAGGCCTGACGACTCCGGATGCAGTGAGCCTGCAGCGCATTCTTGCTCAGTTGCGCGATCATTCTGTAGCTGCCGTGGCGATTGAGGTTTCTTCTCACAGCCTGCAACAAAGCCGCGTTGCCGGGCTGCATTTTGACACCGCCATCTTTACCAATCTGACGCAGGATCATCTGGATTACCACGGTGATCTCGCTTCTTACGGTAAGGCAAAACAGCAACTGCTGGAGATGTCCGGCCTGCGTTACGCCATCGTTAATGCTGACGATACCTGGGCGAAAAGTCTGCTCGATAAAACACCTTCTCACGTTCGTGCATATAGCTATTCATTGCAGGATGCTGAAGCGGATGTCTTCGCAAAAGACATCACCTTCAGCAGCGCGGGCGCCAGCCTGACCCTGGTTACGCCTTGGGGTACGGGTGAGCTGCGCACGCATCTGATGGGCGCGTTCAATCTTGGCAACCTGCTGGCTGTCATTACGGCGGCCTGTATCGGCGGAGCAGCTCTGGCTGATGTGTTGCTGGCGGTTCCTCAATTGCAGCCTGCGCCGGGTCGCATGCAGGCCGTGGTGTTGGAACAGTCACAGCAGGACATTAATGTCATTGTCGATTATGCGCACACACCGGACGCGCTGGAGAATACCTTAAACGCAATTCGCGAACATAACCCCGGTCGCATCTGGACAATCTTTGGCTGCGGCGGTGATCGCGATAAAACCAAGCGACCGTTGATGGGGCGTATCGCCGAGCGCCTGAGCGATTACGTCATCGTGACTAACGATAATCCCCGCACTGAAGATCCATCGGCCATCGCGGCTGACATTCTGCGCGGCATGCACAACACCCACGGCTGCCTTGTTATTGCAGAACGTGCGCAGGCAATCGATCTTGCCGTGCAACAGGCGAAGAGCGGTGACATCGTGTTGATTGCCGGTAAAGGTCATGAGGATTATCAAATCTTTGCCACGCAGACCTTGCCCTTCAGTGACGTAAAACAGGCGCGCCTGGCCCTACAGCGGCGCATTGCACGCCGCGATTCCCAAGAGGAGACAAGATCATGATGGAGCCGCTTACGTTGACGCGGATGGCGGACCGCATGCGAGTCTCCCTTGATGCCATCCTTCACAACGGGGATGTCAGTTTTTCGCGGGTGACCACCGACACTCGCCAGTTGCAACGCGGTGATTTGTTTGTCGCGCTGCGTGGTGCGCGCTTCGATGCCCATGATTTTCTCCAGGACGCTGCGGCTAAAGGTGTCTGCGGACTGGTGGTGGAAAAATTTGATCCGGCGGTTGGATTGCCTCAGCTGGTGGTCACTGATACCACGGCTGCATTGGGGCAGATTGCGGCGGCAACTCGCGAAGATTTCTCTGGACCTTTGATTGCCATTACCGGCAGCAGTGGCAAAACCACCGTTAAGTCCATGTTGACCAGCATCCTGCGCGAATGCGGCGAAGTGCTGGCGACTCAGGGAAATCTGAACAACCACATCGGCGTGCCTTTGACATTGTTGCAACTGGAACCGAAGCACGAGTATGCCGTGATTGAGATGGGTGCCAGTGGCCTGGGTGAAATCGCTTACTTGTGTTCGTTGGCCAAGCCATCGATTGCGATGATCAACAACGTGATGCCAGCACACATCGCCGGCTTCGGTTCAGTTGATAACGTGGCTACAGCAAAAAATGAAATTTATCAGGGGCTGATTGCCCATGGTTCGGCCATCGTCAATCTTGACGAACCCTACTCGGCGCGCTGGCTGACACAATTGAGCGATAAAAACGTCATCAAGGTTTCCCTGCAGGATGAGACAGCCGACTGTTATGCGCGGAACATTCAGGTCACCGCTGATCGCGTGACTTTCATGCTGGTTCTTCAAAAGGAATCGTTGGAAGTGCAGTTGAACGCGCTGGGTGAACACAGCGTCCGCAATGCACTGATGGCAGCGGCCTGTGCCCGTGCGGCGGGTGCCGGCATCCAGCAGATTCGTAATGGTCTGCAAAAGTTCACTCCAGTCGCTGGGCGTATGACCCGTCAGCTGGGTTGGAAAGACATGCTGGTGATAGATGACAGCTACAACGCCAATCCCGGTTCAGTCCGGGCAGCGATTGATGTCCTCGCCGCCCAGGGCGGAACCCGCGTACTGGTGCTCGGCGATATGGCTGAGCTGGGTGAGGATGCGGAGCAGCAGCATGCTGATCTCGGCAACTATGCAAGGCAGCGCGGCATCGAAAAATTATTGACGGTCGGAATATTGAGTCGGCGCGCGAGCGACGCATTTGCAGGAAATGCGCAGCACTTCTCCGATCAACAGCCGCTGGTCGATGCGCTGATGTCCATGGCAAATCAGGAAATGACAGTTTTAATTAAAGGGTCCCGCAGTGCCAAAACGGATTTGATTGTGCGCGCCTTATGCGACTCATCAACCTCCACCGGAGAATCACACTGATGCTGTATTGGCTTGCAGATTACTTACAAGATTATGTGCGCAGTTTTGCTGTGTTTCAGTACCTTACGCTGCGTGCAATTCTGGGAGTGCTGACAGCATTGGGTATTTCGCTGCTGCTTGGACCCTGGTTTATCAAGCGCTTGAATGCCATGCGCATCGGCCAGTCAGTGCGTACTGATGGTCCACAGTCTCATTTGAGTAAGTCAGGCACGCCCACCATGGGCGGGGCGCTGATTCTTACAGCAATTTTTATCAGCTCTCTGCTGTGGTCGGATTTGAGCAATCGTTATGTCTGGGTAGTCATCATCGTAACCGCAATCTTTGGTGCAGTGGGCTGGGTGGATGATTATCGCAAGGTGGCCAAGCGTGACAGTCGCGGTCTGCCGGCACGCTGGAAATATTTCTGGCAATCCCTCGCTGGCTTCGGTGCCGCGGTATTTTTGTTCTACACCGCCGCCAGCCCTGTGGAAACTCAACTGTTTATCCCGTTCTTCAAAAACGTGGCTATCGATCTGGGCTTGTTTTACATCGTGCTCACTTACTTCGTTATTGTGGGCTCAAGCAACGCCGTGAATCTGACTGACGGTCTTGATGGTCTGGCGATCATGCCCTCGGTCATGGTTGCGGCCGCGCTGGGCGTCATCGCATATCTTGCCGGTAACGTTAAGTTTGCCCAATACCTGCAGATCGCCTACGTCGCAGGTGCTGGTGAACTGGTTGTCTTTTGTTGTGCACTGGTGGGTGCCGGCCTGGGCTTTCTCTGGTTCAACACCTATCCCGCACAGGTTTTTATGGGCGATGTAGGAGCCTTGGCCCTGGGCGCGGCCCTGGGTGTGATTGCCGTTGTTATTCGCCATGAAATCGTCCTGTTTATCATGGGCGGTATTTTTGTACTGGAAACCGTTTCGGTGATTTTGCAGGTGGCCTCTTTCAAACTGACCGGTCGACGGATTTTTCGCATGGCACCTATCCATCACCACTTTGAATTAAAAGGCTGGCCCGAGCCGCGCGTTATCGTGCGCTTTTGGATTATTACCGTGATTCTTGTATTGATCGGCCTGGCAACGCTGAAGCTGCGTTAATGTTAAAAGAGAGATGACTGTGACCCAAATGATCGCCACAAGTAAAGTGAAAGCCATCATCGGCACCGGTGTGACCGGCTTGTCGGTGGCTCGCTTTCTTGCGCGGATGGGCCAGGCATTTGTGCTGTTGGACACGCGGGCACAGCCGCCGAATCTTGCCCAGATCCGACAGGAATTTCCCGACGTCGTCATTGAAACCGGCGAGCTGAAAGCGGAAACGCTGCTGCTGGCCGATGAAATTATCGTCAGCCCGGGTATCGCGGTTGCCACGCCAGCGATTGCCGCCGCTAAAGCGGCAGGTATCCCGGTTGTGGGTGATATCGAATTGTTTGTGCGTTACGCCCGTGCGCCGATAGTGGCGATCACCGGTTCCAACGCCAAGAGCACCGTGACCACATTGGTGGGTGAGATGGCTGCCCACGCAGGTGTGAAGGTTGCTGTGGGCGGTAATCTGGGAACGCCTGCCCTGGAGCTCCTGCAGGACGACGTTGAGCTGTATGTGATGGAACTCTCCAGTTTTCAACTGGAGACCGTGACCAGGTTGAATGCTCGGGTTGCCACCATCCTTAATGTAAGTGCGGATCACCTGGACCGATATCCTGATATGCCGTCATATCACGCAGCAAAACTTCGCGTGTACTTCGGTGCAGAAAAAATCGTTGTTAATCGCAATGATGTGCTGACACATCCACCGCTTGCCAGCGGCGTTAAACCCATCACCTTTGGCGGCGGAGCGGAATTTAATAATTTTGGTGTTATGCAGGAACAGGGCGAAGACTATCTTGCATGGCAGTTCCAGCCATTGATGCCAGTCAGTCAGCTGAAGATTCGCGGCAAGCATAATGTTGATAATGCCCTGGCAGCACTCGCGCTGGGTTACGCAGCGGGACTGTCTATTCCAGCGATGATTGAAACCCTGCAGACATTCGCCGGGCTGCCCCATCGTTGTGAATGGGTAACCACAATGACGGGTATAGATTTCTTTAATGACTCCAAAGGCACGAACATCGGAGCAACCGTGGCGGCCATCAAAGGTCTGGCTCGCCCGCCCGCCAAACTCGTGTTGATTGCTGGCGGCGATGGAAAAGGCGCTGACTTCCGCGAGCTGGCTCCTGCTATTGATGAGCAGATTCGCGCAGTAATTCTGATGGGTCGCGATGCAGTAAAAATTGCAGAAGCTATTGAAGGTAGAAGCAGGATCATATTTGCGTCCAGCATGACTGATGCGGTGACCAAAGCGTACGAGCAGGCACAGGCTGGTGATGCCGTGCTGTTATCTCCAGCCTGTGCCAGTTTCGACATGTTTAAAAGTTACGTTGATCGCGGACAGCAATTCTGTGCGGCCGTGGAGGAGTTGGCATCATGATGACCACTACTCGCACGGATCTGCCTTACAGCCAACGCATCGACTGGACATTGTTGAGCCTGTGGCTGGTGTTGATGTCGATCGGCCTGGTTATGGTTGCCTCGGCTTCTGTGGCCTTCGCTTCTGCTAACTACGGTGATGCCTGGTATTTTGCCAAACGGCATGGAATCTATATGGTCATGGGCGCGGTGCTGGCAACGGTAATCGTCAGTATCCCGATGAGCGTATGGCAGCGTTACGCTGGTTATTTTCTGTTGTTTACATTGCTGCTGCTGGTGATCGTACTCATTCCGGGGATTGGAAAAAAAGTCAACGGGAGTCAGCGCTGGCTGAGTCTGGGCATAATTTCAATTCAGGTTTCCGAGATAGCAAAATTCTGCGCGGTTGTTTTCTTTGCCAGTTTTTTTGCGCGCCGCTATCAGGAGTTACATATTGGCTGGCAGGGATTCTTAAAGCCTTTGCTGGTGGTCGGAGTATTTGTTCTGCTGCTGTTGCTTGAGCCGGATTTCGGAAGTTCAGTGGTGTTAAGTGCAACAGTGTTTGCCATGATGTTCATCGCTGGCGTGCGGATGTGGCACTTTATGCTGTTGATTGGGATCGGTGTGACAGGTCTCGCTGCGGTCGCAATTTTCTCACCCTACCGTATGCAACGCCTGATTACGTTTCTTGACCCCTGGGCCGATCAGTTCAACACCGGTTACCAGTTAACCCAGTCATTGATTGGCTTTGGGCGTGGTGAATGGTTCGGTTTAGGGTTGGGTAACAGTTTGCAGAAACTGTTCTTCCTGCCGGAAGCGCATACGGACTTTATTTTCTCCATTATTGCGGAAGAGTTCGGGCTGGTGGGTGCAACTGTTGTTATCGGAATATTTGTAGCGCTCGTGCTGCGGATTTTTGCCATTGCCCGCAAAAATCTCGCGGTTGGAAAAGCCTTCGCTGCCTTCGCTGCATTTGGTGTCGCTATCCTGTTTTCATTTCAGGTGTTCATCAATGTAGGGGTTGCTTCGGGTCTTCTGCCGACTAAAGGCTTAACGCTGCCATTCATCAGTTACGGCGGTAGCAGTTTGTTGATCAGCTGCATCCTGATTGCGTTCGTGATGCGTATTGAGTGGGAAGTGCGTGGCGTAAGTTCAATTTACATCCCGCCGGCGCGTCCTTTGCGCGCTGCTGTTCGTCCACCACCGATAATGCCGGAGGCGGTATGACAGACGCACGCTCTCTGAAGGTAATGGTTATGGCGGGTGGTACCGGTGGGCATGTATTTCCGGCGCTGGCTGTTGCCGATGTTCTTCGCCAGGCTGGTGCCCAGTTGATGTGGCTGGGTACCGCGCGCGGGATTGAAAATCGTGTGGTGCCCGCTGCGAATATTCCACTGCATCTGATACGTGTCGAAGGTGTACGTGGTCGAGGTGTAACGGGGTTAATCAAAGCTCCGTTTCTGGTTGCCTACGCGATCAGTCAGGCTGTCGGCATTATGCGACGAGAGCGGCCCGATGTGGTGATAGGTTTCGGTGGCTTTGCATCAGGGCCCGGCGGTGTGGCCGCTCGTGTACTGGGAAAACCTTTAGTAATTCACGAGCAGAACGCAGTTGCCGGAACCACCAATAGATTATTAGCACGATTGGCGACGCGGGTGCTGTGCGCATTTCCCGGCGCGTTTAAGCAAGCGCAAGTGGTTGGAAATCCGGTACGTGCCACTATTGCAGCGCTGCCAGCTCCAGTTGACCGCTATCGCACGCGCCGTGCAACAGGCGACAGGCTGCATTTGCTGGTGCTGGGTGGCAGCCTCGGTGCCAAAGCTATTAACGAGCTGGTGCCGCAGGCACTGGCGCAGATCCCGGTAGAGACGCGGCCTGAGGTGTGGCACCAGACGGGCAAAGATCATGCGGAAAGTACAGCAGCACTTTATGAACAGCAAAAAGTGTCCGCGCGGGTCGAGCCATTTATTGACGACATGGCAGCAGCTTATGCCTGGGCAGATGTCATTGTCTGTCGTGCGGGTGCATTAACCGTATCGGAGTTGATGGCTGCGGGTGTTGCGGCAATTTTAATTCCGTTGCCATCAGCGATTGATGATCACCAAACCCATAACGCAGCCATCCTTAGCGGTGTCGGTGCTGGTGTTTCGGTAGTACAGCGTGAGCTTACGCCGGAAAAACTTGCCGCGCTCTTGACGGCTCACATCAATGAACCAGAAAAAAGTATGAACATGGCTGAAAAAGCGCGCTCCCTTGCCCTGCCTGACGCCGCAGCAACAGTCGCAGATATTTGTGTGGAGGTAGCGCGTGGATAAAACCATTAAACGATATGAAGTGCCCGAGATGCGTCGCATCCGCCGTATCCATTTTATCGGGATCGGTGGTGCCGGTATGAGTGGTATTGCGGAGGTGCTGCTGAATCAGGGCTACGAGATTTCCGGTTCCGATATCCGGGAATCCAGCGTGACTCAAAACCTGGTAAATAAAGGCGCGCGGGTATTCATCGGACACAGTGCCGAAAATGTAGCCGGAGCTGATGTGGTGGTGAACTCCAGCGCAGTGGCAGCGAGTAATCCCGAGATGATTGGCGCCCGTGAGCTGCGCATACCCATTGTCCGTCGCGCAGAGATGCTGGGTGAGTTGATGCGCTATCGACACGGTATTGCGGTGGCTGGAACCCACGGCAAAACCACTACCACCAGCTTGATGGCAGCCGTCCTCGCCGCTGCAAAGCAGGATCCGACTTTCATCATCGGCGGGCTGGTAAACAGTACGGGAACTAATGCACAGCTGGGCTGCAGCCGTTATCTGGTGGCGGAAGCTGACGAGAGTGACGCGTCGTTCTTACACCTGCAGCCGATGGTCACTATCGTGACCAATATCGATGCAGATCATATGGATACCTACGGCGGCGATTTTTCGAAGCTGAAGAAAACCTTTGTGGATTTTCTGCACAACCTGCCGTTTTATGGGCTGGCTGTACTGTGCGGCGAAGATCCCGTGATCCGCGACATTATTCCGGATGTGGCACGTCCCATCCTCACCTATGGTTTTGATGAGCACTGCGATTTCCGCGCGATCAATGTGCAACAGGACAAAATGCAGTCGGAGTTTGATGTGGTGCGCCCGGGTCACGATAAACCCCTGCACATCCGGTTGAATATTCCCGGCATTCACAATGTCCTGAATGCCGTAGCAGTGATTGCGGTTGCCACTGATGAAGGTATCAGTGACGAAGCGATTCAGGAAGGCCTCGCAAATTTCCAAGGTGTCGGCCGCCGCTTTCAGGTGTACGGCAATTTTCCCATCGGCGACGGCGATGCCATGCTGGTGGATGATTACGGTCACCATCCCCGCGAAGTTGCCGCCATTATCAAAGCGGTTCGAGATGGTTGGCCGGAGCGTCGACTGGTGATGGTCTATCAACCGCACCGCTACACCCGCACGCGTGATTTGTACGAAGATTTTGTGGAAGTTCTGTCTACGGTTGATGCCTTGGTAATGCTCGAAGTTTACAGCGCGGGAGAGGAACCAATCCCCGGCGCGGACAGTCGCCATCTGTGTCGCAGCATCCGTGCGCGCGGTGTGATTGAGCCCATCTTTGTGGAAAGTGTTGAAGGTGTTCCAGCCATCATCAAAGAGCTGGTCAAGGCGGGCGATATCGTAATAACTCAAGGCGCTGGCAATGTAGGAGTGTTGTCTCCTGAATTGGCTCGGCGCAAGTTGCAGTAGAGGTTAAAGAAAATGCAGAGCATAGAGTTGCCGATTAATGCATCGCTGAAACAACAGCTCGGCCGGGTTGGCGTACTGTTTGGTGGTCAATCGGCAGAGCGTGAAATTTCCCTGCAAAGTGGAGCGGCGGTTATCAGCGCATTGAAGGAAGCCGGTGTGGATCCAATAGCGATCGACGTCGGCACCAACGCCATCAACGCGATTCAGGCTGCACAGCTTGATCGTGCATTTATCGCATTACACGGCCCTGGTGGAGAAGATGGACGGATTCAGGCGGTCCTGGAGTACCTGCAGATTCCCTATACCGGGAGTGACGTGCAGTCATCCGCAATTGCCATGGACAAATTGCGCAGCAAGCAGCTGTGGCGCGGCGTCGGTCTGCCCACACCGGATTTTGCCGTGTTACAGGCAGACACCGACTGGAAAGCCGTACTTGAAAGCCTGGGCGGCGAAGTCATGGTGAAACCGGCCCACGAAGGTTCCAGTATTGGTATGTCGCGTGTGCAATCTGCTGCGGAATTACAGGCTGCCTATGAAAACGCAGCGCAATACGACGGCAGCGTATTGGTTGAGCGGGTGATTACAGGCGGGGAATACACAGTAGCGATCCTGGATGGCAAAGCACTGGCCCCCATCAAGCTAGAAACTGATCACCGTTTTTATGATTTTGATGCGAAATATCTGGCGGACGATACGCGCTATCTGTGCCCTTGCGGCCTAGACGAAGCAAAAGAAAAGGCCTTGCGTGAGCTGGCTTTAAATGCATTTAACGCCCTTGGATGTCGTGGCTGGGGTCGAGTTGATGTCATGGCGGACGCGCAGCAGAATTTTTATCTGCTGGAAGTAAATACGGTACCCGGGATGACCAGTCACAGCCTGGTGCCTATGGCTGCCAAGGCAGAGGGTTTGACCTTCACTCAACTGGTTATGGCTGTATTGCTGGCCACTGTGTAATTCAGAATGAACGAAGGCAATGTCAGCGGCAGGCGACGCAGAGCAGCGGAGGGCGTGAACACCAAAACCAGGGTGCCCAGCTACGGAGTAACACGTCTGGGTAACAACGAAGAAGACAGCGCTCACCGCTGGCTGAAACGTTTACTGGGATTGTCACTGTTGCTGGGAGCTTTGGCTGTTGCAGCGTATTTTGTTGCCGAGCCAGTGGCTGAGTTGATGGACCGCCCGCTGGCGAGTGTAAAAGTCGAAGGTGATTTTTATTACATCAGCAAGGAGCGGGCGATGGAATTAATCAGTGCAGAGATCAATGCGGATTTTCTGCAGCTGAATTTGATGAGTATGAAGGCTGCGCTGGAAAGTGAGCCATGGATTGAGCACGCGGCGCTGGTCCGCCGCTGGCCCGATGCGCTGGAGGTCAGGATTACCGAGCAGCAGCCCATCGCGCGCTGGGGAACCGAAGGCTTTTTGAATCAGCGTGGCGAGTTGATTCTGGTTGGCAATATTGACTCGCTGGAACATTTACCTTTGCTGCAAGGCAGTGCAGCAGATGCCGGCAAGATCATGCAGCAGTATCAGGACCTGTCGCAATTGCTTCGCTCGCGTGGATTAGAAGTGATAGCACTCAAATGTGACAGTAAGAAGTCCTGGCGCTTGATGCTGAAAGGCGATGTGGAAGTGGCCATCGGCCGGGATCAGGTAATGGAAAAGATGCGTCGCTTCATGACGATCTATGACCAGCACCTGAATGCGGTCTGGCAGGACGTTAAGGCAATTGATGTGCGTTATACCAATGGTGTTGCCGTGCAGTGGCAGCCGGATTCGGAAGCAAAGAACAGCTACATTAAATCGATGTGATCATTCAAAGCTTGGAATGATTTTAAAAGAGGTTATGCCAATGGCAAATGCTGGTGACAACAAAATGATTGTTGGCCTGGATATAGGAACATCCAAGGTGGTGGCTCTTGTAGGTGCCATTACGCCTGAGGGGCGCCTGGAGATCGTCGGTATCGGATCACATCGCTCCAATGGTTTGAAGAAAGGTGTGGTGGTCAACATAGAGTCCACGGTGTTATCTATTCAACGGGCCATCGAAGAAGCGGAACTGATGGCGGGCTGTCAGATTCATTCAGTTTATGCAGGCATTGCAGGCAGCCACATTCGCAGCCTGAACTCGCACGGCATAGTGGCGATCAAGGATCGTGAAGTATTTCCGCAGGATCTGGAGCGCGTGATCGATGCAGCCCAGGCAGTTGCCATCCCCGCCGATCAGAAAATTCTGCACATTCTGCCGCAGGAATTTCTGATTGATGATCAGGACGGGGTGAAGGAGCCACTGGGCATGTCCGGCGTTCGTCTGGAAGCCAAGGTGCATCTGGTTACCTGCGCCGTTAATGCAGCGCAGAATATAGAAAAATGTATCCGTCGCTGCGGCCTCGAAGTGGAAGATATTATCCTGGAACAATTGGCTTCCAGTTATGCCGTACTTACCGAGGATGAAAAAGAGCTGGGCGTGTGTGTAGTGGATATTGGCGGTGGCACAACGGATATTGCCATCTTTAAGGACGGAGCAATTCGTCATACCGGTGTGATTCCAATTGCGGGCGATCAGGTGACGAACGACATTGCGATGGCCTTGCGCACTCCAACGCCCAACGCTGAAGAAATAAAGATCAAATATGCCTGCGCACTGGCGAAGTTAACCAGTCCTGAAGAAACGATCAAAGTGCCCAGCGTGGGTGATCGCCAGCCACGTGATTTGTCTCGCCAGGCGCTGGCTGAAGTGGTTGAGCCACGTTACGACGAATTATTTACTCTCGTGCAGTCTGAACTGCGACGCAGCGGTTATGAAGATCTGATTGCTGCCGGGATTGTATTAACCGGAGGCACAGCAAAGATGGAAGGCGTTATAGAACTGGCAGAGGAGATCTTCCACATGCCTGTTCGCATCGGAGCACCACACGCCATTCGCGGTTTGACCGACATTGTAAATAACCCGATTTATTCCACCGGTGTCGGTTTGTTGATGTATGCAATGAAGCAACAACAGGAGGGCAGGGGAGCCGTACATCATTCGAGGGAGATGCAGGGTTCGATACTCGATCGGCTCAAGAAATTATTTCAGAGCAATTTTTAAAACGAAACAGTTTATTTTTAACAGACACGTTCAAGGGAAAAAAAGGGGTATTACTATGTTTGAATTAGTCGATAGCATTCAACAAAGTGCGGTCATCAAAGTTATTGGTGTCGGTGGCGGCGGCGGTAACGCGGTCAAACACATGATCGCCAGCAATGTAGAAGGTGTGGAATTCATTTGTGCCAACACAGATGCACAGGCATTGAAAGACATTGATGCACGCACCGTATTGCAGCTGGGCAACTCCATGACCAAAGGTCTGGGTGCCGGTGCCAACCCGGAAGTGGGCCGCCAGGCGGCGCTGGAAGATCGCGAGCGTATTGCTGAAGTCTTGCGCGGCGCTGATATGGTATTTATTGCCGCCGGTATGGGTGGTGGTACCGGTACGGGAGGTGCACCAGTTGTAGCCGAAGTTGCCCGCGATCTCGGTATTCTTACGGTGGCCGTGGTTACCAAGCCGTTTCCATTCGAAGGCCGCAAACGTATGGCTATCGCAGAAGCCGGTATCAGCGAGCTGCAGGAACGTGTGGATTCCTTGATTACTATCCCCAACGAAAAACTTCTGGCGGTACTGGGTAAATCCACCAGCCTGCTTGACGCATTCAAGGCTGCGAACAACGTGCTGCTCGGCGCGGTACAAGGTATTGCGGACCTGATCATTCGTCCCGGCATGATCAACGTCGACTTTGCTGACGTGCGCACCGTTATGTCCGAGATGGGTATGGCAATGATGGGTACCGGTCGTGCAACGGGCGAAAACCGTGCTCGCGAAGCTGCTGAAGCGGCCATCCGCAGCCCGCTGCTGGAAGACGTCAATCTGCAGGGTGCCCGCGGCATTCTGGTGAACATTACTGCCGGTATTGATCTTTCCCTCGGCGAATACTCCGAGGTGGGCAGCACCATTGAAGAATTCGCTTCGTCTGATGCGACTGTTGTGGTCGGTACCGTGATCGATCCGGAGATGAGCAACGAACTGCGTGTTACTGTCGTGGCTACTGGTCTGGGCGCTGCAGTATCAGCGGCGGCTAAAGAAACCAAGCCGGCTCCAACGAAGGTGGTAGTGGATAATACCCGCCGTTCCAATGGTCAAATTGATTACAGTGCTCTGGATCGTCCGGCCCACCTGCGTGCCAACAGTCACTCTTCTGCGGCTGTTGCGCCCTTGGCGGAAAAAGATCTGGAATATCTCGATATCCCGGCATTTTTACGTCGTCAGGCCGACTGATCAAGTCGAATAGTATGGTAGGTCGTCCAGCGGCAGCTGGAAAGACAGCTTGAAAATTGCCGGTCCCGACACAACAACTTGTCAAATGAACGTGTCCGAGTTGGCCGTGTGGGATGCGCATTGAGCGCAGCGCAAGAGCATTTTTCAGCGGACAGGGAGCCATGTCCGCTGAAAAATTGATTTTTTCTATGGAATGCTTAGCTGGCGACCTCCAGCATAAATTGTTAACATGGCCTGCTTTTTCCAACAGGATTACTTTTGGTTAGACTGCGGGAATCAATAAGGATATAGCGGGTATTTGCAGCACAGATACACGCCAAAGTCACCTTGGGTATACGCCAATCTAGCTAACAGGTAGGGCTTAAACAAAGCAATGATCAGACAACGAACACTTAAAAATGCCATCCGTGCGACAGGCGTTGGCTTACATACTGGCCAGAAGATCTATTTGACGCTGCTGCCCGCACCTGTAGATGCCGGCATTCTGTTTCGCCGCGTGGATCTCGATCCGGTGGTTGAAATCGAAGCTAAAGCTGAAAATGTGGGTGATACTACCTTGTCGACGACCCTGATGAACGGCGATGTTCGTGTATCCACGGTTGAACACCTGCTTTCTGCGATGGCTGGTTTAGGCATTGATAATGCTATTGTTGAGGTGAGTGCGCCAGAAGTTCCAATTATGGACGGCAGTGCCGGTCCGTTTGTGTTCCTGATTCAATCTGCTGGTATTCAGGAGCAGCCCGCCCCCAAGAAATTTATCCGTATCAAGAAGCCCGTTACTGTGCAGGATGGCGATAAAGTTGCCAGTTTCCTCCCCTTTGAAGGCTTTAAAGTTTCTTTTTCTATCGATTTCGATCATCCGGTGTTTCAAGGCCGTACGCTCGAAACCTCGGTAGATTTCTCCAGCACGTCCTTTGTAAAAGAAGTCAGTCGCGCCCGGACGTTCGGATTCATGCACGAGATCGAATATCTGCGCTCAAAGGGCCTGGCCAAGGGCGGCAGCATTGATAACGCCATTGTAGTGGATGATTACCGGATCCTGAATGAAGATGGTCTGCGTTACGAAGATGAGTTTGTAAAACATAAGGTATTGGATGCTATCGGTGACCTCTATCTTCTGGGGAACAGCTTGATTGGCGAATTCAAGGCGCATAAGTCCGGCCATGGTCTTAACAACAAATCGCTGCGTCAGTTGATTGCTCAGAAAGATGCTTGGGAAGTGGTCACTTTCGACGATGCCGATGCCGCTCCTATCTCCTATATGAAGCCTTTGCTGGCTATTTAATCCCTTCCGTTATTAGAAGTTCAGCGACATGTTCCAATGCTGTCGCTGAATTTTTTATTGATCCTACCCTTCCTTATGTGTCATATTTCGACCTCCGTCAAACGTGGCGGGTGAAATAACGAAGTTTGGCATATCACTTGCTTATAAGTTTGCGCTATAAAAGGCGCCATAACGGCGTTCTTTATAATAAATAAGATGGCTGTTAAGTTTTAAAAGTTATAAAACGTTTAACATCAGGCAATTTTGGTCTAAGCAAGAATCGGAAAATGCCTACTATTACTAATAACGCAGTAAGGTAAATCGGATAACATCCGCTCCATGAAAATTATCATCCTTAACAAGCATCACGGCCAGTCACGCAGCATCTCCCTTGCGGGATGGACCCGTGCTCTGTTGTCAGTATGCTTGTTAGGTATGCCGGGCGTGCTATGCGCCATCGGTTATAACTGGCTGGAACAGGATAAGAGTGATTTTTTCAGTACCCATTCCCGCCAGGCGCTTGAAGAAGAGCTGATCGCGCAAAAAGAACAATTGGAAAGAACTCGTCAGGAGGCCGAAGCACAACTGGCAGCCCTGACGATGAAGATTGCAGAGATGCAGGCGCGGCTGGTTCGCCTGGATGCACTGGGTGAGCGTTTAACAACCGTAGCCAAGCTGGAAGAAGGGGAATTTGACTTCAGCCAACCGCCAGCGATCGGTGGCCCCGAGACGGCGGCAGCTCCTCAACCCCAATCTACTCCTGAACTGATCCGCATGGTTGATCAGTTATCCAGCCAGATAGAAAATCGCGAGCAACAGCTGGAAACACTGGATGCATTACTGGCGAAGCGTAAGATTCAGGAAGATGTTTTTGTGGCCGGACGCCCCGTGTTGAAAGGCTGGATGGCTTCACGATTCGGGCGCAGAACAGACCCTTTTACCGGTAATGTGGCCTTTCACGCAGGTATCGACTTTGCGACCCGTGAGGGAAGTGATGTTATCTCCGTTGCGGCGGGCGTCGTCACCATCTCAGCCCGGCATGCAGATTATGGCAATATGGTGGAGATTAACCACGGCAATGGTTATGCCACCCGTTACGCTCATAACAAAACTAATCTCGTGAAAGTCGGCGATGTTGTCAAAAAAGGGCAAATTATTGCCTTGGTCGGTTCAACCGGCCGCTCCACTGGTCCTCATGTTCATTTTGAAGTCTATAAGCACGGTCGCCCTGTAGATCCTGCTACCTATATTCATCGCGCCAGCCGATAATTCTCTCTTCCCCGCTTGCTTTAACAAGCACCTTTCTGTTTACTTGCCAGCCTTGCTGTCAGGTTTATCTTGTTTCAGATCCATATCCTTATAAGTTACGGTAGGTCAAATGATTGGTTTTATAGCTAAGGCTCTGTTCGGTTCAAAAAATGATCGCGTACTCAAGCGCATGGGTAAGGTGGTGGCGCAAATCAACGCGCTTGAACCGGATATGGAGAAGCTGACAGACGAACAATTACGGGCAAAAACTGACGAATATCGTCAACGATATCAAAACGGGGAGACTCTGGATCAACTCCTTCCTGAAGCTTTTGCTACTGCGCGTGAGGCGAGCCGTCGGGTTTTATCCATGCGTCATTTTGATGTGCAGCTCATTGGTGGTATGGCTTTGCATGAAGGCTGTATCGCTGAGATGCGCACTGGTGAAGGTAAGACTCTGGTTGCGACCCTGCCTACCTATCTGCACGCTCTGACCGGGAAAGGGGTTCATGTTGTTACTGTGAACGATTATCTGGCCAGTCGTGACGCGGCGTGGATGAAGCCGGTTTATGAATTTCTCGGTATGACGGTTGGTGTCATCCAGTCAATGCAACCTCCGGTTGTCAAGAGGGAGGCTTACGCAGCGGACATTACCTACGGTACCAACAACGAATACGGCTTTGATTATCTGCGCGATAACATGGCGCTAAGCAAGGCTGATAAGGTACAGCGGCCGCTGAATTTTGCCATTGTGGATGAGGTTGACTCCATCCTGATCGACGAAGCGCGCACACCTCTGGTGATCTCCGGCGCGGCAGAGAACAGCTCCGAGTTATACAAGCGGATGAATCAATTGGTTCGCCATTTGAAGCCGCAAAAGGAAGAAGGCGGTGAAGGTGATTATTCCGTTGACGAAAAAACCCGTCAGGTAGAGCTTACTGAAGAAGGGCATCAACACGTTGAGGACCTGCTGATCGAAGCTAAATTGCTGCAGCCGGATCAAAACCTCTACGCGGCGAATAACCTCACACTGCTGCATCACGTCAATTCCGCGCTGCGGGCTCACGCGCTGTTCCATCGCGACATCGAATATATTGTGCAGGACAATCAGGTAGTACTGATTGACGAGCACACCGGTCGGACCATGCAGGGCCGTCGTCTGTCCGAAGGCCTGCATCAGGCGCTGGAAGCAAAAGAGGGCGTACCGATTCAAAGTGAGAGCCAAACTCTTGCATCCACTACCTTCCAGAACTATTTCCGCCTGTATCCGCTGTTGGCAGGTATGACAGGTACTGCCGATACCGAAGCTTATGAATTCCGCGAAATTTATCGTCTGGATGTGGTAGTAATCCCCACCAATAAGCCCGTGCAGCGTATCGATCTCAATGACCTGGTGTTCCTGTCGGTCGAGGAAAAATACGATGCGATTGTTGAGGATATCAAAACCTACCAAGCCAAAAACGCACCCATTCTGGTAGGTACCGCCTCTATTGAAACCTCTGAAGAAATGTCGCGCCGCTTGAACAAGGCGGGCATCAAGCACCAGGTTCTTAATGCGAAATTCCACGCACAGGAAGCTGAAATTATTGCGCAGGCAGGTCGCCCCGGAGCCGTCACTATTGCAACTAACATGGCGGGCCGCGGTACGGATATTGTGCTGGGCGGCAAATGGGAAGCTGAAGTTGAAGCTCTGGAAAATCCAACTGAAGAACAGATTGCGGCAATCAAGGCAGAGTGGAAAAAACGTCACGAGATGGTGCTCGAGGCCGGTGGTCTGCACATTATCGGGACTGAGCGTCACGAATCACGGCGTATCGATAACCAGCTGCGTGGTCGCGCGGGTCGCCAGGGTGATCCCGGTTTAACGCGCTTCTATCTCTCGCTGGAAGATAATCTGATGCGCATCTTTGCATCGGATCGCGTGCGCGGATTCATGCAGGCGCTGGGGATGAACAAAGGTGAAGCCATTGAACACCGCATGGTGAACAATGCAATCGAAAAAGCCCAGCGTAAAGTAGAAGGGCGTAACTTCGATATTCGTAAGCAACTGCTGGAATTTGATGATGTGGCGAATGAACAGCGGCAGATCATTTATCAGCAGCGTAATGAACTGCTGGATGCCGATACTATTCGCGATACCATCACTTCGATCCGCGGCGATGTTGTTGAGGACATGATCAACTATTTCATTCCGCCGATGAGCATCGAAGATCAATGGAATGTGCCGGGTCTGGAGAAACAAATCGAAACCGATTTTGGCTTGCAGCTGCCAATTGCGAAGTGGCTTGATGAAGATGATCGTCTGCATGAAGAAAAGCTCCGCGAAAAAATTCTGGCAGAGATTCAGGCCAGCTACGATGCGAAATGCGAGCGTATCGGCAATATCATGATTGAGATCGAGAAGCAGGTGATGTTGCAGGTACTGGATAATGCCTGGAAAGACCACCTGGCGAATATGGACCACCTGCGCCAGGGCATTAACCTTCGTTCTTACGCCCAGAAAAACCCTAAACAGGAATACAAGCGGGAAGCCTTCGAACTCTTCCAGCAATTACTCGAAACTGTTAAACGCGAAACCATTCATTTGTTGGCACGTGTTGAGCCGATTACTCGCGAGCAAATGGAAGAAATGGAAAGACAGCGCCGCGAAGCCCTGGAACGTCAGAAAATGTTGCTGCAACATGAGCAGGTCTCTGCCCTGGGCGAGGAACAGCCGGCTGCAGGTCAACCACAGATGCCGGAGCCGTTTGTGCGGCAGGGCCGCAAGGTTGGTCGAAATGATCCTTGTCCCTGTGGTTCGGGCAAGAAATACAAACAATGTCATGGGCAGCTCGAATAGAGCTGTCTTCAATCAAATGTGTGCAGCAATTAGCGCAGGAATCAAAAAATCATGGCCGTTGGTGAATACCCGTTTCCTTCAATGCACCCTGTCGCGGGTGTAAAACTCACTGCTGTTTGTGCCGGTATCAAATACAAAGAACGACGTGATCTTGTTCTGTTTGAGTTAGCTGAAGGCAGCAGTGTTGCCGGTGTGTTTACCAAAAATGCATTTTGTGCTGCGCCGGTGACACTGTGCAAAGCGCATCTTGCGGCAGCGCCAATTCGCTATCTGGTCATCAACTCCGGCAATGCCAACGCCTGCACGGGTGAGCAGGGACTACGTGATGCCAAAGCAACCTGCGAAGCCATCGCTCAACAGACCGGCGTTAAACCTGAGCAGGTTCTGCCTTTTTCTACTGGCGTTATTGGCGAACCATTGCCGGTAGCCAAAATTATTGCGGCAATTCCAGAAGCACTGGCTAAAGCCAATGAACAAGGCTGGGCCGATGCCGGCGCCGGTATCATGACAACGGACACTCGTCCTAAAGGCTTCAGTGCACAATTTGTGTATCAAGGCAAAACCATTACCGTAAATGGAATTGCTAAGGGTGCGGGGATGATCAAGCCCAATATGGCAACCATGCTGGGATACATCGCCACCGATGCCAAGATTGCACAGCCGCTGTTGCAACAGCTCGCGCGTGACGCTGCAGACAAATCCTTCAATCGCATCACGATCGATGGTGATACATCTACCAACGACTCCTGCATCCTCATCGCCACGGGCCAGATTGATTTGCCCGAGGTAAGTCAGCCAGCCGGCGAGCTGTATGAAAAGCTCAAAGAGACTATCTTTGCGGCCTATATCCATCTGGCCAAAAGTATCGTCAGCGATGGCGAAGGTGCTACCAAGTTTGTGACTGTAGCGGTGAGTGGCGGAGCCAATCGTGATGAATGTCTTGATGTCGCTTACGCCGTAGCACATTCCCCACTGATCAAGACTGCACTGTTTGCCTCTGACCCCAACTGGGGGCGCATCGTCGCTGCTATCGGCTATGCAGGCATCGATAATCTGGATGCAACCAAGGTTCGCGTTCATTTAAATGATGTGTTGATCGTAGAAAATGGTGGACGAGCAGCCAGTTATACGGAAGAGCAGGGGCAGCGGGTTATGAAAGGCGAAGACATTGCCATTCGTATTGATCTGGGGCGCGGCGAGGCTGCGGAAACCGTGTGGACCACGGACCTTTCCTACGAGTACGTTCGCATCAACGCGGATTATCGCTCGTAAGTATGGGGCAGAAAGTGATTCATGTTGCTGTCGGGGTTATCTTTAACTCCGACGGCAAGATTCTTATAGCGCGCCGCGCTGAAGATGCCCATCAGGGCGGATTGTGGGAGTTTCCTGGCGGCAAAGTGGATGCCGGGGAAACCATTCATCAAGCGCTGAATCGCGAGTTATATGAAGAACTCGACATTCATGTTGATACTACCGAACCGCTGATCCAGATCCGTCACGATTATGCCGACAAATCCGTATTGCTGGACGTTTACAAGGTTCTGAGTTTTTCAGGAGAAGCCCGTGGCGTGGAGGGGCAACCCCTTCGCTGGGTTGAGCAGACGGAGCTGACAAGTTATGCGTTTCCCGCCGCCAATAAACCCATCATCAATGCACTTCAACTGCCCGACAGCATGCTGATAACGGGTGCCTACGAATCCAGAGAAGACTTTTCCGTCCGTTTGAAAGGTGCGTTGCACTCCGGTATTCGTCTGGTCCAGTTACGCTGTCCCGGGGAGTCTGCGGATGGATTTCGGGAACTTGCAATGATTGCTGAAGCGCTGTGCGAGCCATATCAGGCAAAGCTCGTCTGTAACACCGCGCCGGCCAATATTCTCCATTGTGCAGGAGCTGGCCTACACCTCAACAGCCGGGCGTTGCTTGCCTGTGATTCTCGACCGATTGATAAATCCCAGCTGTTGGGAGCTTCTTGTCATAATGCCGTAGAAGTAGAACAGGCGCGCCGGATTGGAGTGGACTATATCTGTCTTTCACCGGTTGCTCCCACCAGCTCCCATCCCGGGGCTCCGGTATTAGGTTGGGAGAAATTTGCAGCCTTGGCCCGGACGGCAGGTGTTCCTGTCTTTGCGTTAGGCGGGATGAATGTGGATGATATCCCAACGGCGAAAGCTCACGGCGGGCAGGGTATTGCGGCTATCAGCTGTTTCTGGGGAGGTTAGTATTTGAGGCGTGTTGTCAGATTACGCGTGGCTAATCCGGCACCAACCAGCTACCGCCGATCCGCTTATACAAACTCACTCACCAATCTTTCTCATCCTCATTATTCAAATCCACTTCCTCCCCCGGAATTCTGTGCCCTTCACTCGCCCATTCACCCAGATCTATCAAGCGGCACCGGTCACTGCAGAACGGACGAAACGGGTATTCATCAGTCCAGTAAACTGTTTTTTTGCAGGTAGGGCAGGAGAGTTTGAGTGGCTCTTGCTTATCAGAATTTGTCATGGCAGCACATTACTATAAAACAAGCGTGAAAAGAGAATGATGGGATTAAACCCCATCTGACCAGCGATGAAAAAATGGGTTCAGCCAGCGTAGCCAGAGGTGCAGAGAGCCAGGTATCTGGAATGCGCCTCGGTAACTTGCTGTTCCAGTTCGGCGAGATCGCCGTGGTTATGGATAATATCGTCAGCTCGGCTTATCCGCTCTCCACGACTGATCTGGGTAGCCATGATTGCTTCAATCTGTTCCCGCGTGTTGCCGTCCCGACTGCTGGCCCGTGCGATTTGCAGCGCTTCGCTTGCATCAATGACCAGTATGCGATCGACCAGTTCGTGCTGGCGGGTTTCCAGCAGCAACGGTGAAACCAGTATGGCATAGGGACTGGTCGTGAGAGTCAGCTGACGACGAATCTCCTGATTGATGAGCGGATGCAACAAGGCTTCCAGCCAGCGTTTCTCTTCAGGGTTAGAGAAAATGATACTGCGCAGGCGAGGGCGGTTAAGGCGGCCATCCTCCACTAAAATGTCTGCTCCAAAGCGCTTGGCAATCTCCACAAGCGCCGGTTGGCCGGGCTCGACAACCACACGGGCAGCTTCGTCAGCATCTACTACATCAATACCAAGCTCCTGGAATCGCCGGGATACTTCCGATTTGCCGCTGCCGATTCCTCCGGTCAGACCGATAACTAGTTTTCCGAAAGCGTCCATTGACTGATCAGCATAGGTCAGGGAGAAATGAAAAGGTGCAGATAGGTTTGGTTAATATAATCGCCCCACAGAAAAGCAATCCAGCCGGCGATGGCGAGATAAGGTCCAAAAGGAATCGGAATATTCTTATCGCGTCCCCGGACCAGGATCATGGTAATCCCCAGCGCTGCGCCTACGAACGACGACAGCAGGATAATCTGTGGGAGCATCTGCCAGCCCATCCAGGCACCCAGCGCACCGAGGAGTTTGAAATCTCCATACCCCATTCCCTCTTTGCCGGTTGCCAGTTTAAACAACCAGTACACCGACCATAGGGACAGGTAGCCACCAATCGCACCCCACACGGCGTCCTGCAGAGGCACGACCAGCCCAAAGCTGTTAACAATTAAACCGAGCCATAACAGGGGAAGCGTAATGTCGTCCGGCAGAAGCTGCGTATCCACATCTATCATGGTCAGTGCAATGAGGCACCAGGTAAACACCAGTGCAGCGAGCCCCGCATAAGTCAAACCAAAAAAGTAGATAACTACCGCAGACAAAATGCCTGTAACAAGCTCAATGGCGGGATAGCGCAGAGAAATAGGCGTTTTACAGGCAGAGCACTTGCCGCGCAGAAACAGATAACTGATAACTGGAATATTTTCCCACGCCCTGATCTGATGATCGCAGACAGGACAGTGGGAAGAGGGAAACGCGAGATTAAATCTGGTTGTCTCCTCGGCGTTCGCACGTTCCGTACAGAGCAGTTCGTTACACTGCTGCCGCCACTCCGCCTCCATCATTTTGGGGAGGCGGTAGATGACTACGTTTAGGAAGCTGCCGAGGATACATCCGACAATAATCGCCCCAATAACGGTTGACGATGGGTAAAGGCTCGATAATTGAGCAATCTCTTGCATATCTATACAACTTGGCCAATCTGGAAAATAGGCAGGTACATCGCAATCATTAATCCACCAATTAACACACCAAGCACGGCCATGATCATTGGTTCAAGCAGAGAGGTGAGACTGTCGACCATGTTATCAACCGCCTCTTCATAATAAAGGGCTACCTTATCCAGCATTTCGTCCAAGGCGCCGGACTCTTCACCAATTGCTGACATCTGTACCAGTAATACCGGAAACAAGCTGCGGGTACGCAGTGCCGTATTAAGCTGAATCCCGGTAGAAACATCTTCCCTCACCTTGATGATTGCATCGCCGTATATGCGGTTACCTGCAGCGCCTGCAACAGAGGTCAGTGCATCGATAAGCGGCACGCCGGCGGCGAAAGTAGTAGATAATGTTCGGGCAAAGCGGGCCATTACAGAAAGATATAAAATCTTTCCGACGATCGGGATTTTTAGCATATATTTGTCAACGACATAAGCAAAGCTCTCGGACCGTCGTACTGCTTCTTTGAATAGAAAAACGAATCCAGCCATGCCCAATAAAATGATGAACCACCATTGTTGAGCTACTTCAGATAAATGCAGAACAAACAATGTAAAGGCTGGCAGCTCGGCACCGAAGCTGCTGAAGGTTGACGCAAATTGTGGCACCACTTTTACAAGCAATATACCGGTAACAACGATCGCAACGACTATAACTGCTATGGGATAAGTTAACGCTTTCTTGATTTTAGCTTTAAGGGCTTCGGTTTTCTCTTTGTATGTTGCTATTCGATCCAGCATGGTTTCGAGAGCACCTGATTGCTCACCAGCTTCCACCAGGTTACAAAAGAGATCATCAAAATATTTTGGATGTTTTCGCAGTGACGGTGCGAAACCGCTTCCAGATGCTACATCATCCCGAATTGCCAGAACCAAGTCCCTCAACGATGGGTTCTCGAGTCCGTCAGCAACAATATCAAACGCTTGGACAAGGGGAACGCCCGCCTTCATCATGGTTGCCATTTGGCGAGAGAAGACAGCAATATCGCCGGGCTTGATAGCCTTCTTCCCACTGCCAAACAGGGGCTTCGGCTTTTTTGTCACTGTTTTAGCTGAAATTCCTTGTTTGAGAAGCTGGGCCTTAACTATGGCTGTGCTGATTCCGTTAATTTCCCCTTGAATCTTGTTGCCTTTTTTATCTATACCTTTGTAGATATAAACATTTGACACAGTGGTCTTTGGAGCTGCGGCCTTGGCTCTAGGGGCTTTTGTTTTTTGTGCGGTTACAGTTGCCATAGGTTTAATCCTTGGTTACTCGGTTAGCTTCTTCGAGACTGGTCAGTCCCATAGCTACTTTACGTAGGGCTGAAATGCGTAAATTGTTAAACCCGGCTTCCTTGGCGGCTCTGGCAATCTGCAAAGAGTTGCCACCTTCCATTATAAGGTTTGCGATGACAGGAGTGATGCGAACCACTTCATAAACACCTACCCGGCCTCTGTATCCCTTGTTGCATTGATTGCAGCCCACGGGATGAAAAATCTCGAAATCCGAGCGCGGAATGCCGATCTCGTCAAAGCCTTCCTGTTTGAGAATTTCTTCTGGTAGATCGGTTGCAGGCTTTTTGCAGCTCGGGCAAAGCTTGCGAGCAAGTCGCTGGGCAATAATCAGGCTGACACTGGTGGCCACGTTAAATGCCGGCACGCCCATATTCAGCAAACGGGTGAGCGTTTCCGGGGCACTGTTGGTGTGGAGGGTTGATAAAACAAGGTGGCCGGTCTGGGCGGCCTTAATGGCAATTTCCGCCGTTTCAAGGTCACGAATCTCACCGACCATGATGACGTCAGGGTCTTGCCGCAAAAAAGACCGCAGGGCTTCGGCAAAGGTCAGGCCGACGCGCGCATTCATCTGAACCTGGTTTATACCTTCCAGGTTAATTTCGACTGGGTCTTCAGCCGTCGAAATGTTGGTTTCCGGTGTGTTCAGGATGTTCAGACCGGTATACAGGGATACGGTCTTACCGCTCCCGGTAGGGCCGGTTACCAATATCATCCCCTGCGATTGCGCAAGGGCTTCCAGATAAAGCTTCTTCTGATCATCTTCGTAGCCCAGCGCATCAATACCGAGTTTGGCTGCGCCAGGGTCAAGGATCCGCAGTACAACTTTCTCGCCGAACAGGGTCGGGAGGGTATTCACCCGGAAATCGATTGCGCGGGTCTTGGACAGCTTCATCTTGATGCGGCCATCCTGAGGAACACGTCGTTCTGAAATATCCATTTGGGACATGACTTTCAGACGGGCCGCCATGCGCGAGGCTAAATTTACCGGGGGGCGTGTTACCTCATGGAGAATGCCGTCCGTACGAAAACGGACACGGTAGGCTTTTTCGTAGGGCTCAAAGTGAATATCCGAAGCCCCGCTCTTAATGGCGTCGAGGAGAATCTTATTGATAAAGCGAACGATTGGCGCTTCATCTGCCTCGGACGCGCCTTGATCAGCGGTCGGGGCCTGTTCATCGACAGCTTGAATATCCAGGTCATCCAGCCCCTCCTCATCCAGGCCGCCTAAGGTGTCTCCTATGCTTTCCTCCTGGGCGGTGAGGAACTTTTCTATGGCAACAGCTAGTTTGTCGGCCTCTACCAGAATAGCTTCAGTATTGATTCCGGTATTGAATTTGATTTCATCCAGCGCGTGGAGATCTGTCGGGTCCGCTACAGCAATAAACAAGCGGTTTCCCCGTCGGGTCAGAGGAAGTGTGTGATGCTTGCGGATAAGCTTTTGATCCACCAGCCCGGCAGGGATGGCTTCTCTATTGAGTGCATCCAGATCGAGCAGCGGTGTACCGAACTCCTCTGAAGCGATGCGGGCGATGGTGCGGGCATCCAGGATAGCGTTATTTACCAGGTGCTGCACAAAGGGAATCTTCTCCTTGGCTGCCTGGCTCATTGCACTGCGGGCAAGCTCCTGGTCCAGCAGGCCGTCGGTAACCAAACGGCGAGCAAGGCCGCTGAGCGTCGGTAAAGGGCTATTCATTGCTTAAGTTCCTGCACGTGCGTTGACGAAACAATTGCTGGAAAGACTAAAGTATTTATTCGAATACATATAGATAGAAGTAATTATAACGGCTGATTGCAGCTCGCTCGAATGCTGGCAGCAAAATTATAGGAGAGAATGTAGCTATAGCACTTATTTTGTTGTGCTACTACTGCTTTTTAATTGCGGGTGACAAATTTCGTCACCTATTGATGAAAAATGGCAGGTGGAGATGCTCGTTGCGGTGGTCGGAAGAATGAGGTCTTCAGCAGCTTGTCCCAATGGCAAGGTGAGTGAAGGGGGTGGCACGGACATTGCTCAGAGCTATACGGTTGGTTCAACCCACGTTTTTCTTTGGAGATAGTTTATGAAAAAAGTACAACAAGGTTTTACTCTTATTGAATTGATGATCGTCATCGCGATCATCGGTATTCTGGCTGCCGTTGCTTTACCTGCGTATCAGGACTACACCATTCGTGCGAAGATGTCCGAAGTTGTGCTGGCTGCGAGTGCATGCCGGACTACAATCAGTGAAGTTTCGCAAACGGGTTTTGCTACAGCACCGACCGAGGCTGATTCATTTGGATGTGGTGAGGGTGGAAGCGAAGCTAGTCCTATCTCTCAATATGTTGCTTCAGTCTCAACAAGTGCGGATGGCGTGATCACGGTCATGGCTACAAACATTGCTAACGCTGTTAATGGTAAGACAATCGAATTGCGTCCGTATACTGACGCAGGACTGCAGACGGCAGCAACTGCGAACGACTTTGCTCGTGGATCAGCTCAGCCCATTCGTTCGTGGGCATGTGGACCATCAGCTAGTGACGGTCCGGAAGTAAAATATCTTCCAGCTACTTGTCGTGATCCAGCTACTCCGTAATCCTGTTAATAATAAATTTTCTATAAGTTAGACAAAAAGGAAGGGAAACCTTCCTTTTTTATATGAATATAAAAACTCTAAACTTTATTCTCGCCGCTGTAATTTTTCTTACTTTAAGCATACTGCTGCCTAATCACACCCAGCCCTGGCTGTCGTTCTACCAGGAAAGCGGTATTTTTGCCTGCTTGATATGTTGTTCATTTGCTCTTTTATCAGAGAAGAGATACACAACCTTTAAGCTGTCGTCAGGAGCCATAGGTCTTCTTGCGCTAGTTCTTATTCCCATAGGCCAATATTTTTTTGGTCTTATCGACTTTGAAAGCTCATTTCTCAGTGTTCTGTTCGTTGCTGGATTCAGCTTCGCTATAGCCTTGGGTTTCCAGGTATCTTCTATTCCTGCATTGAAAGTGGCGCTATGCCAGTCGCTCGCAGTGGTGCTTCTATTATTAGCAGTGATTTCTGTCTGGATCGCGTTGAGACAATGGCTCATGCTTCCCGGGAGTTATCTGGTGGTTGAGATGAGGCCGGGCGCGCGTGCCTTTGCAAATTTTGGTCAGCCTAATCACCTCGCCACATTTCTTTGCATGGCCTTGGCCGGGCTGATTTATATTGTTGAGCAGAAGCTTCTCGGAAGGCTGTCGGCAACATTTCTTGCTCTGCTCATTTTATTCGGTGTGGCATTAACTCAATCCCGCACCCCCTGGTTAGGCTTTTTTTGCGGCTTAATCTGGTGGGTCTGGCAATACCGTAAGGGAGTAGTAAGTCTATCCCCTTATATCATGACGCTGTGGTTGGCAGTGTTTGCGCTGATGGTCATACTTTTGCCATCCATCAATGAGTTGCTCTCGTTGGAAGGCGCGTCTGTTGGAGAGCGTTTTGAAAAAGCTGAGCGCCTCACTATATGGACTCAGTTATTGCTGGCGATTAAGGCCGGCAACTTTTGGGGGTATGGTTGGGGGCAGGTAGCAGCGGCCCAGCTTCAGGTCGCGCTTGATTATCCCATCGGGATGCGAATCGATAACAGCCACAATATTCTCCTGGACCTTTTAATCTGGAATGGTCCTTTTCTCGGATCAATAATAATTCTTGTCGCGCTGCTCTGGTTGTTGCGGCTGGCAATGCGCGCGAAAACCGTAGAGTCTTCTTTTGCATTGCTTTTTTCAGGTTTCATTCTCGTGCATGGGATGGTGGAATACCCTCTGGAGTATGCTTATTTTCTTATACCCCTAGGGCTGATGCTAGGTATTGCTGAAGCTGACGCTTTCGCAGGCACCCCAGTAAATGGGAGGGTGGTAAAGCTGCTTCTGGGCGGGGCTGGATTGCTCGGGGTAATTATGCTTTCCTGCGTATGGATTGAGTATCGGAAGATTGAAGCAGGCTTCCAGCAGATGCGTTTTGACCGGGCAAATATTGGCAGGCCAAAACCTTGGCCGGAAGAATCGTCCATCATTTTATTAACGCAACTGGATGCTCGACTGCGGGCGGCTTATATAGATATTACAGGTCTTATATCAGACGAGGAGCTGAATCAGCTTTGCCACGTCGCACATCACTCGCCGTATCCTTTAGAGCTATACCGCTGTGGGCTGGCCAAAGGTTTTAGAGGGGATACTCAGGGGGCTGCGAGAGAACTTTTGATTATAGAAAGTCTCCACCGGCAACGTTCGTTTATGTGGGCATATACGGAATTACAAAAAGAAGCCAAAAAAACTCCGGCGTTGCTTAATGTGTTGGCGGAGATCAATCAAATCAGACCTACCATTAAATTGCAGTACCAGCCAGCCTCTAAGTGGTCGGATGTTTTGGATGGTGGTGGGGATTTGTGGGGGGAGTAGGGTGGTGTCAGGTGGTGTCGGCTTACGCAGCTTTAATTACAGTCTCCTAAGCCGACCTACGGTGCTGGTTAGGTGCTAGTGCGAACCGGCGATAGTTGCTTATTTCGACTGTTATAACACTAGACCTACCGATAAACAGAATTGAATAGTCAACGGATTAATACAACCAGCCGCCTACAACCCCGTAATCCGCATCGATAAATCCACTGCCCGGCAGTGCTTGGTCAGTGCTCCTATCGAAATGTAATCCACACCAGTTTCCGCAATCGCTGTCAGGGTTTCTTCGGTCACGTTGCCGGAGGCTTCCAGTTTGGCTTTTCCTGCATTTATTTTTACCGCAGTACGCATGTCTTCCATGGAGAAATTATCCAGCATGATGATGTCCGCACCGGCGGTGAGGGCTTGTTGGAGTTCGTCCAGCGTTTCTACTTCGACTTCCACCGGTTTGCCCGGGGCAATCTGACGGGCGGTGGTGACGGCGTTGACGATACTGCCGCAGGCGGCGATGTGGTTTTCTTTGATGAGAAAGGCATCGTAGAGACCGATGCGGTGATTGTGGCAACCGCCGCAGGCGACGGCATATTTCTGGGCGGTGCGGAGGCCGGGGATAGTCTTGCGGGTGTCGAGCAGCTTCACGGGTGTATGGGCGACCTTCTGCGCGTAATGATGGCTGGCGGTGGCGGTGCCCGACAGGGTCTGCACGAAGTTCAGGGCGGCGCGTTCTCCGGTCAGCAGGCTGCGCGCTTTGCCTTCCAGATGGAACAGCGAGCTGTTGGCTTTTACGGGTTCGCCGTCTTTCACATGCCAGTTGATCCGTACGAACGGGTCGATCTGGCGAAAAACTTCTTCTACCCAGGCTTGTCCACAGAAGACGCAGTCTTCCCGGGTGATGACGCTGGCCTGGGCTACCTGGTCCGCCGGAATCAGTTGTGCCGTGATGTCGCCAGTGCCGATGTCTTCATTGAGGGCATGTAACACCGAGGTGACGATGTCGCGGTTCAGATGAGGAATCCTGTCGGCAATTTGATTAGGCATATGATTCTGTCCAAATTGATGGGGCGGTATTGATGCTGCGAACTCGCTAATGAGCTGGCTGCTGTGATGAGGCTCGCCAAAGTTTATACGAAGCAGCGCTGCATTTGAATGAAGAGCGGGTGCTTGCGCGGTGTCGGATTCATGCTAAGGTCGTCGCGACACCAGCGAGAGCGTTTCAAATGCTGGACACTCGAAGGGGCAGAAGCATCCAGCAAATCCTCCCTTATTTTGAGCAAGAGCGCTGATGGCGGCAGATGTTTATTGGTGTGCCAATATGGCTAAAAAGTCCGCCAAATGGCGCATGTTTCCAAATTACACATAGTTCTAAAACGCATAAAAATCTGAAGGGTGTTCAAAATTCAACCGCTTTTTATGCCCATTCATTATTGTTTTTGGCCGTTTTTGGGGAAACCCATATAAGAAATCGCAGTAGTTATTGCTTTATGTGATATGCCTCTCGATCCTGGGATTTGCTTCTGGGATGTGATTTCGCCTTGGTTATACTTCAATCACAGCAGTTCTTCTTCTATGGTAATTTCGCCATGTCCGAATCCATCAAATCTGATCAAAACAAGGTCGTGCACTTGAATACTGAACGCAACTCAGCGCCGCATGTGGCTCTGACGCGTCTGCCTGCGCCCATGCATGCGCTGCGCGACAAGGCGCGGCAGCAGTTGCAGGCGATGTTGCGTGAGCTGTTTGATCGAGCTGATGATGCCCTATTCGAGCTGGCTGATAAGGCCACGAATAACCACGAACAGAACCTCTACTTTGACTCCATGCGCGAAGTGCGCATCCGCCGACGCGCGATCGAAGCGGCTTTTTTCCGCAGCATTGATATCGGTTTTGCCCAGTTGCTGGACCCCTATGCGTATCGGGATCAGTCCCGTGCGGAAGAGAAGGAAATATCTCTCGATGAGCTGTCGCTGGTTAAGAACGACGAGCTGGAAGAGATGGTGGCTACAGAAAGCATGATCAACAAGGCCAACGATCAGTTTGCCGAGTCGATCCAGCACCTGACCCTGCGCATCGATCATCTGGTGCCGGTCAAGGTGTATCAGAAAAATAATCCCTTGGGGGTCGATGTCATCTGCAACGCGTTTACCGATGCGACCAAGTCAGTCCGTATCGATGTCAAGGCGAAGCTGGTGCTGTTCAAACTGTTCGATAATCTGGTGATGGCCAAACTGGGTAGCTTGTTCCAGGCACTTAACCAGCAGTTGATCGATGCCAACATCCTGCCATCGCTCAAGCAGGGAAATAAAATCAAGAAAACCGCTCCTGCGGCTCCGGCAAATCCCTATGGGGCCGGTGCCAGCGCGACGCCGAATGCCGGCGCGCAGGGTGAAGCAGCAGGTTACGACGAGCAGACCAATCAGGTGCTCCATACGCTGCGCGATCTGCTGGGTTCGCGTAATGCCCCGCAGCGCCCCGCTGGAGAAGAGCTGGCGAGCCAGGAGCTGATCAACATCCTGTCCACCGCACAGCAGCGCAGCATGACCTTCGCCAGTGATGCGGGTTATTCGAACGCTGCCCCCGTCAATGTCCGCGAGATGCTCAAGGACCTGCTGAAAGGTCAGGAACAGAAGCCACAGAATATTAATCAGGTTGATGACGATGTGATCAACCTGGTCAGCATGATGTTCGAGTTTATCCTCGACGACCGCAACCTGGCCGCGCCGATGAAGGTGCTGTTGGGACGCCTGCAGATTCCGATGATCAAGGTGGCGATTGCTGATAAATCTTTCTTCAGCAAGGGCGGTCATCCGGCCCGTCGTCTGCTGAACGAGCTGGCCACGGCGGCGCTCGGCTGGCAGGAAGGCAACGAAGAGAATCAGCGCAAAGACAACCTGTTCAACAAGATCGAAGAGGTGGTGCAGACTGTTCTGGCGGACTTTGAAGCGGACATGTCCATCTTCAATACCCTGCTGACTGATTTTCGCGCGTACCTTGATAAAGAAAAACGTCGTGCGCAGATTCTGGAACAGCGCACCATTGATGCGGAAGATGGTAAAGCGAGATCTGAGCGTGCCCGCGCCGATGTGGAGACCGCACTCAACGCCATTATTGGAAAGCAGAATCTGCCCGCTGCAGCGTTGAAACTTTTGCGCGACGCCTGGGCCAATGTCATGTTCATTACCTGCCTGAAACATGGTATCGACAGCAATGAGTGGCAGAGCAGAATCACCACGGCTCAGCAGCTGGTGTGGAGCCTGTGTGCACCCATGGATAAAGAAAATCGCCAGCGCCTGCTGAAACTGGTTCCTGTCCTGTTGCAGCAGCTGCGTCAGGGCCTCGAAAGTATTTCCTACAACCCCTTTGATGCCACGACCCTGTTTAAGCAACTGGAAGGGCTTCACCTGGCCCGTCTGCGCGGTGAAGCTCTGCCGGTGGCGGTCGCTGCGCCGAAGACCCCTGAGACTCAAACAGCTGCTCCTAAAGCCCCGGTATCTCAAGCCAAAATTGAAGCCAGAGCCACTCCGGTTGCGCCGGCGGATAAACCGGCAGCCAACCAGCCGGTGCTGGATGAGCCGGTTCCTGCTCCAGCGATCGACAAAGCCGGTGCAGCCAATCCGGAATCAGCTCCAGCCGTAGAAGCAGCCGGGCCCAATACCGCGGATAACCCGCCCGCACCAACGGCGGATGCGGCCCGTGAAGGTGTGGCGAGTACTGAGGCCGCCGGTCCCTCGGTGGCTGAATCGGTTAACGCCGCTCAACCTTTTGTGGTGATGTCGCAGGAGACCGAAGAGCAGTTACCGGAAGGGGATCAGCATTTATCGCTGGTCGCTAATATCACCCAGGGCAGCTGGTTCGAGATGACCGGTGATGAAGGCCAGAAATTCCGCTGCCGGCTGGCAGCTATCATCCGTCCCACCGGTAAATACATCTTCGTCAACCGCTCGGGAATGAAAGTCGCTGAGGAAACCCGCAACAGCCTGGCATTGGCTATGAAGTCCGGTCGCCTGCGTGTGCTGGATGATGGCATGTTGTTTGATCGTGCCCTGGAAGCCGTGATCGGCAATCTGCGTCAGGGGCGTCCCGCCAATTAATCACCCAGGCTCACCGGAACGTTTATCCCTGTGAGCCTGTCCTGCTGCCGTCGGTAGCCTCTTTCTTCCCCTCCCATGTATCATGTCGCCTCTTCTGAACCACAGCAGGCGGAGCTTTCTTTGGCGAACACTATCCACAATGGCTGGTTGCAAGGCGTGCGGCACTGTCCGTCCCCCAATTTCAACCAGCGCCCGGCCGGTGTCCCAGTCAGTCTGCTGGTGATCCACAACATCAGCTTGCCGCCGGGCCAATTTGGTAATGGTTATGTGGAAGCATTTTTTACCAATCAGCTGGATCCGAGGCTGCATCCGTATTTTGCGACCATTGCGGACCTCAAGGTGTCTTCCCACCTGTTTATCGATCGCTCAGGCGCCGTCACGCAGTTTGTGTCATTCAATGGGCGGGCCTGGCATGCCGGTGCCTCCAGCTTCGAGGGCGTCCCAGACTGCAATAACTACAGCATAGGGATCGAGTTGGAAGGCACGGATGATATTGCATACACTGATGAACAATATGCTGCGCTCGTTGAGGTCACCCGGTGTTTGCTGCAGGCTTATCCATCCATGAGCCAGGAGCGGATCACCGGTCATGAACATATCGCTCCGGGGCGCAAGACTGATCCGGGCCCTGCATTTGATTGGGCCCGCTATCACCAACTACTGTCGACGGGCTCCCTATGATCTTTCTCAGTTTGATCGTGGTTTTGCTGCTGGTGCAATGGTGGGGCTCCGGCGCTCCGCTCCAATACGATGCATGGTTCGCCCGCTGGTCGGACACGCTGAAATCAATCCGCTTGCTACATAACGCTCCCACGCTTCATTTGCTGTTTTCGGTGGCTGTTCCTGCGCTCGTCCTGGCCCTGCTGATCTACACCATCGTCCGCTTGCTGTCGGTTAACTGGCTGTTCTTTATTCATGTGCCGGTACTGCTCTACAGCCTGGGACGGGGCAACTTTTCTGCAGAAGTGAAAGCCTATATCGCTGCCAGTGAACGCGGTGACAACGTGGTTGCCAGCAAACTGAGCGATGAACTGCGGGGCGGGGCCATTGTCGATGAGCCGGGTCCGGATGTCGCCGATTGGCCCTCGTTGCACCGTGAGACCTTGCGGGTGGTCGGCTATCGCGGCTTCGAGCGCATGTTTGCGGTACTCTTCTGGTTCTGTATCTTCGGCGCCGTGGGTGCTCTGGTCTATCGCCTGAGTGTTATCTATCGTGAGCGCGAAGCGGGTACACAGGGTCGTGCCGCAGCGCGCTGGCTCTGGCTGATAGAATGGCCTGCCGTACGGGTGATGGGATTGACCTGGGCGCTGGTGGGAAATTTCGAGACCTGCTATCGCGGCTGGCAGGATCGCCTGCTGGATACCCGGCAATCATCCGCGCGCTTGCTTAACGAGAGTCTGCGCGGCGCTCTGGGCGTTGATGATACGGCATCTCACAGTGCTGCTCGAGCAGACACTGAGCCGACGACCGCGCCTAACGAGCCGGGTTATTCCCTGTTGCTTATTAAAAACAGCCTGCCGTTGTTTTCACGCTCGCTGTTGCTGTGGGTCTGTATCATCGCCTTTATAGCCCTGCTTGTATAAATCAGTCGGGCTTCGTTAAATCAAGTTAATCGTTGAACGTTTGAGGTTTTTATGCCGTCTTTTGACATTGTTTCTGAAGTTGATAAACACGCTCTGACCAACGCCGTGGATCAGGCCAGTCGTTTGATTACTAATCGGTACGATTTTAAAGGTGTGGATGCCAGCTTCGAACGTAAGGAGTACGAAGTAACCATCACCGCTGACGTGGAATTTCAGCTGGAGCAAATGCTGGATGTATTGAAGGGCGCACTGCACAAAAACCAGATTGATATTGCGTGTCTTGAGATCAAAGATATAAAAACTTCCGGCAAGCAGGTTAAACAGGAAATTATCGTGCGCACCGGTCTTGATCAGGAGCTGAGCAAAAAAATCGTCAAGATGATCAAAGACACCAAGATGAAAGTGCAGGCGCAGATTCAGGGCGACCAGGTACGGGTAACAGGTAAAAAGCGCGATGACTTGCAGGAATGCATTGCCATGCTGCGCGGCGCCGAGATTGAAATGCCGTTGCAGTTTACCAACTTCCGCGATTAAGCGAGATAACTGTGTCGGATTACGCTGAGCTAATCCGACCTACTTGAGACTTTCTATGTTTAGTCGTGTGGACGGTAATCTCCAGACCTGGCGCCAGGCGCTGAACTCATATCGCGATATTCGTCTGCTGTATATCTTCCTTCTCGGATGCTCGTCTGGATTTCCGTGGGTGCTGGTTGGTTCAAGCATGAGCGGCTGGTTAAGCGACGCCGGTCTGTCCCGCGCAGCCATCGGTTATTTCGGCTCCGTGACCATTGTTTACGCCATCAATTTTCTGTGGGCGCCATTACTGGATCGCTTCAAACTGCCACTGATCTGTCAGCGTCTGGGACAGCGGCGTGGGTGGATCATGTCAATGCAGGGGTTGATGCTCTGTGCAACGGCGGGTATTGCGTTTACCAATCCGGCGCAGAGTTTGTTATGGACCTCGTTGCTGGCGCTGGCGCTGACCACTTTTTCTGCTACTCAGGATGTCGCCATTGATGCCTATCGCATAGATATCATCGGTGACGATAAAGAGCGCCTTCCCCCGGCATCGGCCATGAGCGTGATGGGGTGGTGGACGGGTTACTCACTGCCGGGATACCTCGCATTTCATTATGCGAATGCGATTGGCTGGTCCAACGTATACCTGCTGATGGCCGCCGTCATGGGCTTGATGATGATCTTTACCTGGATCGTCAAAGAACCCGAGACGCAGCGCGAAGCTCTGCAGAAACAGGCGGAAGAAAAGTACCTTCATGCATTTTCCCACAGCGGCTGGTGGCAGACGTTGCTGGCGCGCATCTCGGTTACGGTGATCGAGCCTTTTGCAGAATTTTTCCGGCGCAATGGCTGGCAGCTGGCGAGCATGATTCTGGTGTTTGTGTTTTTCTTCAAGATCGGGGAAGCCTTTCTCGGACGCATGTCGATTCAGTTTTACCGCGAGGTGGGCTTTACCAATGAGCAGATCGCGGAATACTCCAAGATGGTGGGCTGGGTCGCGACGATTGTGTTTACCCTGATCGGCAGCGCGATCAATATTCGATACGGGATTGTGCGCGGGTTGTTTATCGGTGGTGTGGCTATGGCGTCCAGCAATCTGATGTTTGCCTGGATTGCAGTGGTCGGTCCCAGCGAAAGCCTGTTTATGGCCACCATCCTGGTGGATAACTTTACAGCGGCGTTCTCGTCGGTTGCGTTTGTATCGTTTATCAGCTGGTTGAGTGGTCGTGCGTTCTCCGCGTCGCAGTATGCGCTCCTGGCTTCGCTGGGCAGCCTTGGGCGAACCTCGCTGTCCTCATTCAGCGGTCAGATGGTCGACAGCCTGGGCGGCAACTGGGCGCTGTTCTTTGTCATTACAGCGTTGATGGTGATTCCGGGGCTGCTGTTGCTATTGGTTATCAGCGAGGTTTTTAAACGCCGTGAGCGGCGCGCCCTGTCGGAAGGAAATGGATCAACTGTTCCAGCCGAACCGCAATAAATTGACTTTCCCGTTATGGATTTCTACCCCTTCTGCTGTCAAACGACGGATCTGTTCCTGATAACCCGGTGAATCCGGCGGCAGAGAAATTTTGCCCTGGGCATTGATAACCCTGTGCCACGCCAGGCGCGTTCCTGTCGGCAGATCACGCAGGACGTTACCGGCCAGTCGGGCAGCCCCGGGCAAACCTGCCAGGCGGGCCAGCTGGCCATAGGTCACGACCTTGCCACGGGGAACCTGCTTGAGGGCAAGGAATATTGCTTCTTTACTGGAGATAGGCGGATGCATGGGCGGCTCCGTGGGAATTAAACCGGGGCGGTGGCATCAATTATGTTAATTAACACTTTATGCGTTGCGCCCGCTGCTGGCGGCTATTGTAATCATCAGCAAACAGAATATTGAGATGTAAAGGTGAGAGAGTGAAGTTTTTCTGGTTATTCCTGACAGTTATGCTGGCCAGTATGCAGGTGCGGGCAGGCTACCTTGAGCTGGTTAACGGCGACCGTGCGGAGGGGGAGTTTGTTCGCCTCGAAGGGGACAGCGTGATATGGAAATCCACCAATTTCGGGGAACTTAATATCAAAAAAAGCAAGGTGAAGAATATTGTCAGTTCCAAACCTTTCAAGATCAGCGGCAACGATGTTCCCTGCATGCTGGAGGATATGGAAGGGGAGAATCTGGTCTATTACTGCGGCCTGCGCTCCCGTATGGTGCGCACGCCATTGCTGTCCGTGAAGGTGATGACGCCTTACGAGACCTTTGTCGAAGGGGAATTCATCCATCACGGGCGCATCAATCTCTGGGGCGCTTACTCGCGGGGTAACGAGGTCCGCGATGAATGGAATGTTCAAACCGAGTTCTCGCTGCGGCGCAGTGAGTTCCGGCATACCTTCTCCGGCGAATACGCCCGCGCGTCCTGGTGGTATTCAGAGCCGCCAAAAAAATGGAACTTCAACTACCGGCTCGACTGGTTCTTCCGCGAACGCTGGTTCTGGTCCAATAACCTGTCGGTCGGTGTGGAAGAGTCCCGTGGCATTGAACACTTTTATACCTTCGGTTCCGGCGCGGGTTATCAATTCTGGGAAAACAGTAAGACAGCTTTGTCGCTGCGCTCAGGGCTGGCTTATTACAACGAAGAGTACATGGACTCCTACGATTTTGATCCGAATCAGGAGATGAACGATGAATACGCGGTCTGGCGGGTGGCAACGGATTTTCGTTACGCCTTGCCCTTGGGCGTTTCGTTTTTCCATAACAATGAGCTGCTGCAGTCCCTCGATGACGGCAACAACTTTTACCTGAAGACCACCACTGGCTTAAGCGCGATGATCCTGAGCAAGGTGTACTCGGAACTCAAGATCGACTACAACGTCGATAATCAACCGCAGCCGGGAACCGAAGAGCGCGACACGCGGATGTCTGTGGGTGTGAGTTATAAGTGGTGATATGCCATCATGGCACCCCGCTGAAACAGCGGATTTGCGGGGAATAACTGGCCCTTGGAATAATAGCTCGCAAGATGATGGTTCGCGAAATAATGGCCCCCCGAAATGACGGCCCTCGAAACGATGGAGAGTTTGATGCGATTTTTTCTGATACTGCTGTTGCTTTTACCGGTAGTGGAGATCTGGCTGCTGATTGTTGTTGGCGACGCAATCGGTGCGCTGCCGACCATTGCCTGGCTGATCCTCGCGGCCATCATCGGGGTCAACCTGATACGCCACCTCGGCGTGGCAACCATGTTTAACATCAATCAGCAATTGCGTCGTGGCGAAGTGCCAGCACAGGCGGTTGTAGGAGGCATGATGATGGGGGTGGCCGGCGTGCTGTTGGTTATTCCGGGCTTCCTGAGCGACGCTCTGGCGGTGCTGCTCTTGATTCCGGCGCTCCGTCGCGGCCTGTTGAATCGGTGGCTGCGCAACGTGCGGGTTCAATCGGCTTCTTATCAACAAGGAAATGTATACGACGTAGAGGTCGAAACACCGCCGCCCCGCGAGCCTGAGAAAATCGGCCGCACCCTCGACGGTGAGTTTCGGCGAGACGATAATAAATAGTTCTTTCCTGCTGCCGACCTAAAGCGGCAATAAAAAAGGACCACCGCAGTGGGTGGTCCAGCAATTCGTTACGCTCAGCTGCTCATCCCTGAGCTCATCAGCATTAACGATAAACCCTCACATAATCCACATACATTCTCTGGGGGAAACGGCTGGTGCCATCCGGGCTGCCAGGCCAGGAGCCGCCCACCGCAACGTTCAGCAGAATCCAGAAGGGCTGATCAAAGACCCAGGGGCCACGAGCGGTGACCTGGGCGCGGGTAACGCTGTAGAACTGGTTGCCGTCGACAAACCAGCGAATGCCGTTCGCATCCCACTCCATGGCGTACACGTGGTAATTGGCATCCGCCGACTGATTGAGATTGTAGGTACCGGTGAAGGGCGTGTTGCCAGAGTAACCGGGACCGTGAATAGCACCGTGGGTAAGGGTTGGCTCATAACCCACATGCTCCATGATGTCGATCTCGCCGCTGTGTGGCCACTCCACCTGCCCGAGGCTGTTGCCCATCATCCAGAAAGCGGGCCAGATACCCTGGGTTTGCGGCAGTTTGATCCGCGCCTCTACGCGCCCGTACTGGAAGGACTGTTTATTGCGGGTGATCATGCGGCTGGAGGTGTACTGGCAGTAGCCGTACCAGCAGTTGTAATTGCTCGGGTTGTTCTGGCGAGCCTCAATGACCAGCACATTACTGCCGGCAGCGGCATCATATTGAATAAAGGAGTTCTGGCCGTTGGTGTAATACTGCAGCTCGTTATTGCCCCAGCCACCACCACCGGTCTCAAAGGTCCAGTTGGCTGAATTGATGGAGTCGAACTCGTCAGCCCAGACCAGATTGCTGCTGGAGGCCTGGCGTACAACAATTGAGGTCAGCACATCATTGAAGCCTTCGTTGTCCAGGCAACCATCGTCAGCGGTAACCGTGATGGAAGAACCGGTGAAGTTGTCGTTCATATACAGCACGGCTTCGTAGCCGGGAGCCACCTGAATTGAAGAAACCCGATCATTAACCATGCCGCGCGCCTGCAGGGCAGCCAGGTTATACGAACCCACATCCAGCCCGACGGACCAGCCGGTGAAAGGACAGTGCTCCCACAAAGTAACTTTGCTGGAGGTGGCGTTGGCTGGTACGACCTCAATCCAGTTGAAGTTCCAGTCACCGGTTTGAGCAAATACACCGAGGCTGTAGGTGCCGGCGTTGATATTGACCGTGCGGGTCACGGTGGTCCAGTTCTGCCAGCCGCCGGTATTGGGGATGGAAAAGTTACCCAGCAGGATGGAACCACCATTCAGATCAACCGAGGCGGTGCCACCCACAGGGCTGGCAACCCGCATACGGATGATGTAGCTGCCGGTATTGGGTATAAGCAGGTTGTTGTATGCCAGCCATTCACCCGCAACTATCCAGCCGACATTGAACCCGCCGCCGGTGTCAGTGGTGGGCTCAATATCCACCGCATCATTACGGAAAGCGCCGCCCTCATTCGCGGGCGTCGTATCGTAAAAGGCGTTGTAGTTTTCCGCCTGAAAGACCACAGCATGAGCGCTGAGAGAAAGGCACGCCAGAAGCGCGCAACCGAGGACCGATTTCAACCGACCGAAGTAGACTAGGCACATTGTTTTTATCCTTTGTTGTAGTGGAAAACTTTGTGTATTTAATTATTTCTTTTTTCTCAAAAAGCATTACCGTCTCTCGCTGTTACTGGCCAGCATGAACAACAGCCTGGGAGACGAATATTAACAACGGAAAGGTTCAGGGACAGCTCAAAAGAACCGGAAGAATCAAGCAATTGCAGCTACGCAAGCCTCACGATGATTGGATAAAAAAAACGGTTTAGCAACACTCTGGAACTCCCACTTTAACGTCGAAAATGAATGGAACGTTTACCGCTTTCTTCACAAAGTGATACAGCAGTTTACGAACGTGGATTGGCGACTTTTCTGCATCGATAAATCGGCCCCGGTTACAAAAACAGGCAGACTTTGTGGCGGAGGGTTACGGGAAAGTGAGCGTCTGTTACCGGTCGTCACGCAGGTTGAAAAAGGCCGCAGGAAAAAAATTGTTTTTAAGAATTTTGTCGAATTGCCACTATTTTGGCTGCTCGGACCGAAAGTGGGACGTTTGATACCGTTCGAACGGGCTACCAGACAGATCCGGCCCACCAACACTCGAAGCGAACTTCATAACTTTGACGCCACAGCCCGGACTGAGCGGGGAGCGGCTCAGAGAGCTATTTATTGTCCGGTATTGACTATGAATCCCGCAGCAGATGGATGGTGCCGGAATTGGGAAGCCAAGTGTGGAACCATCACCCGCAGGGATGCGGGTGTTGAGCCTACATGGACGTATTCACGGCGTGTCCCACACCTGGCTTCCCAATTCCCTGCTCTAAATACCACCACTGCCCGGTGATTTGGACGTTTTTTCACCAGCCAGGCCCCGACTCCCGCAGGAACCCCGCAAACCTGCAATTTTATTTATCGTCCCCCCGTTGAAATTTTCCCGCCCAGCCCCACCTCTGAGGGCACTGCTTTACCACTGTCTGATCTGGCTCTGTACCAGAGCGGTCGGGCAGCAAAGGTGGCAGGTCTACAGCCTCTTTTCAGGTGGGTTCACCCCTTGAAATAGCTGGCACTGTCGCTATATAGGCAATCACTCGGGGTAATCCCGGCAAAATTCCGTGTTTAACTGCTTGTTGGAGAAATGAGCTCATGAAAATTCGTCCTTTACATGACCGTGTTGTGGTTCGCCGCAAAGAAGAAGAAACAAAAACCGCTGGCGGTATCGTGCTGCCCGGTTCTGCGAAAGAGAAGCCAAATCAGGGCGAAGTACTTGCCGTAGGCAATGGCCGCGTACTGGCGAGTGGTGAATTGCGTCCGCTGGACGTCAAAGTGGGTGATGTGGTGGTGTTCGGCAAATATGCCGGCAGCGACACGATTGAAATCGACGGCGAAGAGCTGGTCATCCTCAACGAAAGCGACATCAAGGCAGTTCTGGTGTAAGCCACCCCTTGGTCTGTCACAAACCCTCAGTTGAACAAATTTGAAGGAATTGAAAATGTCTGCAAAAGAAGTGAAATTTGGTGATAGTGCACGTCAACGCATGGTTGTTGGTGTGAATATTCTGGCTGATGCTGTTAAAGCCACTCTGGGCCCTAAAGGCCGTAACGTCGTTCTGGAAAAGTCTTTCGGCGCGCCTACCGTGACCAAAGACGGTGTTTCCGTAGCGAAAGAAATTACGCTGAAAGACAAGTTTGAAAACATGGGCGCACAAATGGTGAAGGAAGTTGCTTCACGCGCGTCTGACGATGCCGGTGACGGTACTACCACCGCAACCGTTCTGGCTCAGGCAATCGTAAACGAAGGTCTGAAGTCTGTAGCAGCCGGTATGAACCCGATGGACCTTAAGCGCGGTATCGACAAAGCCATCACCGCTGCTGTTGCGCATATCAAGTCAATCTCCCAGCCTTGCGCGGACAGCAAATCTATCTCCCAGGTAGGTACTATTTCTGCGAACAGCGACACCTCCATCGGCGGCCTGATTGCTGAAGCCATGGAAAAAGTGGGTAAAGAAGGCGTTATCACCGTTGAAGAAGGCACCAGCCTCGACAACGAACTGGACGTCGTAGAAGGTATGCAGTTCGACCGTGGCTACCTGTCGCCTTACTTCATTAACAATCAGGACAGCATGAGCGTTGAGCAGGACAACCCCTACATCCTGCTGGTTGACAAGAAAATCTCCAACATCCGTGAATTGTTGCCGGTATTGGAAGGCGTAGCCAAAGCTGGCAAGCCGCTGGTTATCATCGCTGAAGACGTTGAAGGTGAAGCACTGGCTACGCTGGTTGTTAACAACATTCGCGGCATCGTTAAAGTTGCTGCCTGTAAGGCTCCTGGCTTCGGCGACCGTCGTAAAGCCATGCTGCAGGACATCGCTGTGCTGACCGGCGCTACTGTGATCTCTGAAGAAGTGGGTCTGGATCTGGAAGGCGCTACCCTTGAGCATCTGGGAACCGCTAAGCGCGTAACCATGAACAAGGAAAACACCGTAATCGTTGACGGTGCCGGCAAGCCAGAAGAAATCAAAGCCCGCGTACAGCAAATCCGTACGCAGATCGAAGAAACCACCTCTGATTACGACCGTGAAAAACTGCAAGAACGCGTAGCCAAACTGGCTGGCGGTGTTGCCGTGATCAAAGTAGGTGCTGCTACCGAAATCGAAATGAAAGAGAAGAAGGCGCGCGTTGAAGATGCCCTGCACGCAACCCGTGCTGCGGTAGAAGAAGGTGTGGTTCCTGGCGGTGGTACTGCGCTGATCCGCGCAGTGGCTGCGATTGCTGACCTGAAAGGTGACAACGAAGATCAAAATGCCGGTATCGGTATTGCGCGTCGCGCGATGGAAGCACCCTTGCGTCAAATCGTTGCCAACGCTGGTGAAGAGCCTTCTGTTGTGGCTGACAAAGTCAAGAAAGGCGAAGGTAACTTTGGTTATAACGCAGCTTCTGGCGAATACGGCGATATGCTGGAGATGGGTATTCTCGACCCAGCCAAGGTAACCCGTACTGCTCTGCAGGCCGCAGGTTCAATCGCTGGCCTGATGATCACCACCGAAGCCATGGTTGCTGATCTGCCGGAAGACAAGCCTGCTGCACCGGATATGGGTGGCATGGGCGGAATGGGTGGCATGGGCGGCATGATGTAATTTGCCCATGTGCATCAATTCGCTGGTCTGCGCCGTTAAGGGCTTGTCATACAAATCAGTATGCACGGACGTTAACGAGCAGCAGAAGTGAGTTATACTGGCGGCCCTTCGGGGCCGCTTTCGTTTTAATAAAATCGATAACAGCCGACGGGGTTCTCCCGGCAAGCTGACACTATGCGACAAACCTGTGCTTGGCCAATCGCTGAGTAAATTTGAGATTACGTCTTCTTAAGGAGAATGATTATGGCTTTTGAATTACCCCCACTTCCTTACGCAAAAGATGCCTTGGCTCCGCACATCTCTGCCGAGACCCTGGAATACCATTACGGCAAGCACCACAAAACCTATGTAGACAAGCTGAACAGCCTGGTTCCGGGTACCGAGTACGAAGGCAAGAGCCTTGAAGACATCATCAAAACCTCATCCGGTGGTGTATTCAATAACGCGGCACAAGTATGGAACCACACCTTTTACTGGAACTGCCTGAGCCCCAACGGTGGCGGTGAAGCTACCGGTGCTGTGGCTGAAGCCATCAACAAGGCCTTTGGTTCATTCGAAAAATTCAAAGAAGAATTCACCAACTCTGCCATCAACAACTTTGGTTCTGCATGGACCTGGCTGGTGAAGAAAGCAGACGGCAGCGTTGCCATTGTTAATACCAGCAATGCGCAGACTCCGCTGACTGATTCTTCTGTTAAAGCCATCCTGACTGTTGATGTCTGGGAACACGCTTACTACATCGATTACCGCAACTCCCGCCCCAACTACCTGAGCGCCTTCTGGTCATTGGTTAACTGGGAATTTGTGAATGCCAAATACGCTGAATAAGCGTCGCTGGAAGCAGTAAAAAATCAGGCCTTCGGGCCTGATTTTTTTTGCAACCTGTACTTCCGGCCACGGTCATACAGCAGGAAATTTTGGCGGCGGCTGATGCGCACCGGAACACGTAATTCTGTCGTTCAACTTTTTTTCCCATGCTATACCTGCTATAAAATGCAGCCTTTATTCGGCTTATCGGCAACGGTGGGCCTCATCATCAGTTTCCCCGGGTAATCGCAGATTATGGAACGTAAAGAACCAACCTTATCGGGTCATGCTTCTGTGCCTGAGCGCGATGAGCCTATCGTGCGTCGTGCAGCGGTAGATACTTCTCGTCCCCCTCGTCCGGCACCGGCACCCGCCGCTCCGGCTCCTTCATCCGGCACCAGCCCCCTGACGGTCATTGCCTTGCTGTTAGCCTTGGCGGGCGTGGGGATTGGCGGTTTCTTCGGCTGGAAACTGACGGAAGCGCAGACCATGCTGCAGCGGGCGGAGGCGCGTATCACTGATCTGGAAGGGCGTCTGAGCGTAACTTCTGACGAATCAAGCCAGTCACTGACCCAGGTGGATGCCAAGCTCAAGTGGGTGGATTCCGAGATCCGCAAGCTGTGGGGCATCTCCAATGACGTGAACCGTAAAGCGATTGCCGCCAACAAGGAAAACATCGCCAGCCTGGCTAAAGAGCTGGCTGCTGCGAAGAAAGACGCCAGTGACGCCAAGACTACGGCGGCTAATCTCAACAGCCAGCTGACAGCCAACAAGGCTGCGGTGGACGATGCGGTAGCCAAGATCGACTCGGCTTTGCTCAGCATTGCCGAGCAGGGCAAGCGCCTGCAGGACTTCACGGAACAGGTGGACCGTGTGGACGGCCGGTTAAACTCTCTGCCCGCCCTTGAGCAGAAGGTCAAAACCAACGAGGAGGCTATCGCCGCCATTGATGCTTATCGCCGCACCATCAACCGCGATATTCTGGAACTTAAGCAGCGTCTGGGATCTCCCGCTGCAAACTGACAGGCGTCTGGAATCACTTGAAAAGCCGGAAAGTTCACCCTTTCCGGCTTTTTTGTGAGTTCCGGATAGCTGCTTGCTACAGCAATCCGCCAGGGTTGGTGTAGAATTGCGCCCCGCATTCCATCCATAAAAGCCTTCAGAGCTTCAACCTGCCGAGCGGAGTTGATACCGACTCACGCGAGCACATTGTTAATAGAGAAACTGCTATGCCAACCGTGATTCGTCAGCAAGACCTGATCGACAGCGTCGCCGATGCGCTGCAATTCATCTCTTATTACCATCCCGTTGATTTCATTCAGGCTGTCCACAAGGCCTGGGAGCGCGAGCAGAACAAGGCGGCCAAAGATGCCATGGCGCAGATTCTGATCAACTCCCGCATGTGCGCCATGGGCCACCGTCCGATCTGCCAGGACACCGGGATCGTTACGGTGTTTGTAACCGTGGGTATGGATGTACAGTGGGATGCGCAGATGAGCCTCACTGACATGATCAATGAAGGCGTTCGCCGCGCCTACATGCACCCGGATAACGTCCTGCGCGCTTCAATCCTTGCCGATCCTGACGGAGCGCGGAAGAACACCGGCGACAACACACCAGCGGTTATCCACTACAACATCGTGCCGGGAAATACCGTGGATGTGCACGTGGCAGCCAAAGGCGGCGGTTCGGAAGCCAAGACCAAGTTTGCCATGCTCAACCCCTCCGACTCGGTGGTGGACTGGGTGCTGAAGGCAGTACCGGAGATGGGCGCCGGCTGGTGTCCGCCCGGAATGCTGGGTATTGGTATTGGTGGTACTGCAGAGAAAGCCATGCTGCTGGCCAAAGAGGCACTGCTTGATCCGGTGGATATTCAGGAGCTGCAGGCGCGGGGAGCCAGCAATCGCGCTGAAGAACTGCGGATCGAGCTGTACGACAAGGTTAACCGGCTCGGTATCGGCGCCCAAGGCCTGGGTGGCTTGACCACGGTGCTGGACGTCAAAGTCAAAGACTACCCCACCCACGCCGCCAACAAGGCTGTGGCTATCATCCCCAACTGCGCCGCCACCCGCCATGCCCACTTTACGCTTGACGGTTCCGGCCCTGCGCTGCAGACACCGCCGGCGCTGGAAGATTACCCGGATATTTCCTGGGAAGTCGGCGATGGCGTGCGCCGCGTTAACCTGGATACCGTGACGCCGGAAGAAGTAAAAACCTGGAAAACCGGCGAAACCATCCTGCTGTCGGGCAAGATGCTCACCGGCCGCGATGCCGCCCACAAGAAGATGACAGACCTGCTGGCGAAAGGTGAACCCCTGCCGGTCGACCTTAAAGGTCGCTTCATTTATTACGTCGGCCCGGTGGACCCGGTGCGTGACGAGGTGGTTGGCCCAGCTGGCCCAACAACCGCGACTCGTATGGACAAATTCACCCGCACCATGCTCGAAAAAACCGGCCTGCTGGGTATGATCGGTAAGTCAGAACGTGGTCCGGCGGCTATCGATGCCATTCGCGACCATCAGTCGGTATACCTGATGGCAGTGGGCGGCGCCGCATACCTGGTGGCTCAGGCTATTAAATCGGCCAAGGTGCTGGGTTTCCCGGAGCTGGGTATGGAAGCTATCTATGAGTTTGAAGTGAAGGACATGCCGGTCACGGTCGCTGTGGATTCCCAGGGAGAGTCGGTTCATATCACCGGTCCGCAGATCTGGAAAGCGAAGATCGAGGAGGGTGTGGTCAACATCCTTTAAGCAGATTGCGACGTGGAGAAAAGCCGGAGTTACTCCGGCTTTTTTTATGGATGTCCGGCGAGCCTGGGAACAGCGCTGCAGCAAACTCTTTCGCGGAGGTGTAGTCCAACCCAAGACTTGTCACTGTAGACATCATGATGAAGGAGGCGTTGATGAGCCAGACCGCTACTAAACCCATCGCTGATGAAACCTGTGAAGCCTGTCGTGCCGACGCGCCGCGTCTGACAGAGCAGGAGATTCAGCAGTTGCAGCAGGAAGTCCCGGAGTGGCAGGTAATCATGCAGGACAAAATCCCCGTACTCATCCGGGAATACAGTTTCGCCAATTTCTTTCAGGCCTTGGCTTTCACGAATCTGGTAGGGCGGCTGGCGGAAAGCATGAATCACCATCCAGCAATACTGACCGAATGGGGTAAGGTTCGGGTGGAATGGTGGACCCACAAGATCAAGGGGCTCCACCGAAACGATTTTATCATGGCCGCCAAGACGGAGCGGCTGTACGAAGCGCGGGACTGGGAAAAGTAAATGTCCGCAGTAACTGCGGACATTCACGTTCTCGATCAGTAAATCCGGTATTGCTCCGGCACCTGTTCGATACAGGTAATAGGTTCCATCAGATTGCGTACGCGCCCGTCGTGAATCCCGTAAATCCAGCCGTGAACAGTCAGTTCCTGACCACGTTTCCAGGCGTTCTGGATGATATTGGTGTGGGCCACATTGGCAACCTGCTGCATGACATTCAGCTCACACAGATGGTTCAGCTGCGTCTCCGGGTCACTGATGCTGTCGATCAGCTCTTTGTGCTGGTAATACACATCCCGGATACAGCGCACCCAGTAGTCCACCAGCCCCAGCTGGCGTCCTTCCAGCGCCGCTTTCACGCCGCCGCAGCCGTAATGGCCGGTCACCATGATGTGCTTCACCTTGAGAAATTCAACCGCAAACTGCATGACAGACATGCAGTTAAGGTCGGTCTGAATCACGATATTGGCTACGTTACGATGGACGAAAAGTTCACCAGGCAGGAGATCAACGATTTCGTTGGCGGGGACTCGGCTGTCGGAGCAGCCTATCCAGAGGTATTCAGGAGCTTGCTGTTTGGTAAGTGCTTCAAAGAAGCCGGGTTGTTCTTTCTGAACCTTTTCGGCCCAGCGGGCGTTGTTTTCGAAGAGATGGTTTAAATCAGTCATGAGGGTCTCTGTCGGCGGTTAGCTTGGGCTGCAGTATATTTAATTTGACTGGCTGCGACCAAGAACTTCGGGTTCTTATTTTTTTCTGTAATGCTACAGTGGCGCCATTAGTGGAACTGGAGCAGGCACTGCGTGACTACAAACAACGCCGTTAAAACGCTTTACTGGCACGATTACGAAACCTGGGGCGAAGTACCCGCACGGGATCGCCCGTCACAGTTTGCCGGGGTGAGGACCGATGAAGAGTTGAACATCATCGGAGAGCCCCTGATGATCTATTGCCAGCCCGCGCCGGACTGGCTGCCCAAACCAGATGCCTGTCTGATCACCGGCCTGACGCCCCAGGTGGCGCTGGAGAAGGGGCTACCGGAATATCAGTTTGTTGCCGCTATTGCCGCCGAACTCAGCCTGCCGGGCACTTGTGGGGTGGGTTACAACTCCATTCGCTTTGACGACGAGGTCACCCGGTACGCGCTCTATCGCAATTTTTACGATCCCTATGAGCGCGAATGGCGTAACGGCAATTCCCGCTGGGACATCATTGATATGGTGCGGATGACTCGTGCCCTGCGGCCTGAAGGAATTCAGTGGCCGGATTATGACGACGGCCGTCCCTGTTTTCGCCTGGAGATGCTCACCGCCGCCAATAACCTGAATCATGAAGCGGCGCACGACGCTCTGTCAGACGTACTGGCTACTATCGCCATGGCCCGCTTGATCAAAGAGAAGCAGCCGAAACTATATGACTATGCCTATCGCCTGCGGGATAAACGCTTCGCCGGCAGCTTGATCAATATTGATGAGTGCAAGCCGCTTCTGCATATTTCCTCCCGGTTTCCCAGCGAAAATGGTAATGCGGCGCTGGTGGTGCCGCTGGCGTTTCATCCGACCAACAAAAACAGCGTGATCGCCTATAACCTCGCGACTGACCCTGCGGATTTGCTGCGTTTACCCGTGGCTGAGCTGCGCCAGCGGTTATTTGTCCGAAGGGAGGAGCTGGCGGAAGGGGAAGAACGGCTGGCCCTCAAGGAGATTCATCTGAATAAAACCCCGATGCTGCTTCCGCCCAACATGCTGGATGCAGCTACAGCCCACCGGCTGAAGATAGATCGAGAGGTAAACGAACGTCACTGGCGGGTATTTACCAACCTTACCCTGGATGAGCAGCAGGTGCTGCGTACCAAATTGCAGGCCCTGTATGGAGAGCAGGATTTTGCCGTTTCCGATGACCCGGAACAGATGCTTTACAGCGGCGGCTTCTTCGACGAGCAGGATAAACGTCTGATGCAGAAAGTCCGCTCCACCGCAGCGGAAGATTTGGCCACGATTGAGTTTCCTTTCAAAGATCCGCGCTTGACGGAACTGTTGTTTCGCTATCGCGCCCGTAACTTCCCCCATACCCTCACTTCTGCTGAACAACAGCGCTGGCGCGGGTTCTGCCAGTGGCGGCTGACCGATCCGGCAGCTGGTGCCGGCATGGTGCGGCAGCAGTTTCAGCAGCGACTGACTGAGCTGTCGCAGGCCGAGTTGACTCCCACCCAGCGCCAGATCCTTAAGGATTTGGCGACATATGCCGATACCCTATGGAAAGATGACACGCCATAGAAAAATTAAACGATGTGGCGCATTAATCTTCATTCGATGCTCTGTTATGATGCAAAGGGTCTTATTTTGTTGATGAAACTTTGGAGGTTCCGCGAAGGAGAAGTCGCTGAAAGCCATGGCCAGGCATAAAAGATTAAAAACAATCAGCTGGCGTTATTACGTCGGCTTTAAAAGCACCTGGTGGAGGACGTATGTCGGCAAAATGGTCGTTAAAAAAGAAAATAAGCGCCTCAGTGGCGGCTTCTCTCGTCCTTGTTGGCTGCGCCGTCGCGTGGCTTTCCTACACCTCCGCAATCAAGCAGATGGAAGCTAATATCGCCCAGCAGGTAAAGGGGATTTCAGCCACCTTTACCAAGTACGTGGGGGACTGGTTTGCTTCCAAGGGTAAGGCGCTGGAGAGTTTTCCGGCGGATGCTGATGAAAGCCAGTACAACGCCCACCTGGTACAGCTGCGCATCGCCGCCGACGTAGATAATGTCTTTCTCGCCTTTGCAGATGGCTCCCTGGTCAATGCCAATAATCTGCAGATGGCTGCCGACAACAATGATCCCCGCGTGTGGAGCTGGTATATCAACGCCTCCAGAAATCCTGGCAAAACCGTGGTGGAGAATCCCTCCGTTGCCTCAGCCACCGGTAAAAATGTGGTCTCCCTTGGTCGGGCTGTCCTGAATAACGATGGCAGCATCAAAGGAATTCTGGGGGTGGACGTGGTTCTCGACAACATCGTCCAACAGCTGCGCGATATCGAGTTGCCCGGCAATGGCGAGATGTTCATTGCCACGCGCAAGCACACCGTGTTTGCCCATCGCAACCAGAGCCTGCTCAACCAGCCCCTGACAAATGTCGCGCCGGAATTGACGCAGGCTGCCGTAGAAAAACTGGTACATGGGCAGCAGGCTTCTGCCTTGATCAAGGTAGCAGGTAAAACCAAACAGGTCTTTGCTGATGCGGTAGCCGATTCTGACCTGGTGCTGGTGATGCTGCTGGACCGCGAGGCCTTGGTTGATCCCGTGCACGCCACGCTGATCGAGCAGATGATGGCTACGTTATTGATTCTGGTGGCCACGCTGATCGGAATTAACTGGCTTAACGGGCGTCTGCTGCAGCCCCTCAACAATGTCTCCACCTCTCTCTCAGAGATTGCTTCCGGTGATGGGGACTTATCGCGTCGCCTGCCGGTAACCTCCAGTGATGAAGTAGGGCAGCTGGCAGCGAGTTTTAACCTCTTTGTAGACCATATGCACGGCCTTGTGGAACACATTCGCGGTCAGGCGAACGAGCTGCGCGACAACGCCCGGCTCACTGCTGAGCGCGCAGTGCATTCCGTACATGAATTGAGCATGCAGCAGGCGCAGATCGGTATGGTGACCGAATCCATGACCGAGATGACCAATGCAACCCAGGAGATCGCTCACCATGCCGAGCGTACGGCCAGTTCAGTGGATGAATCCGTGGCCAGCGCGGAGCAGGGGAAGGCGCAGGTGGACAAGACGCGGGATTCTATCGTCGTCCTGGCTGAAAAAGTCGAGCAGGCGGGCGGGGTGATCTCCAACCTGAATGATCATGCCCAGAAGATCAGCGGCATCCTCGCGACTATCAAAGGCATTGCTGAGCAAACCAACCTCTTGGCGTTGAACGCCGCAATTGAGGCGGCCCGCGCCGGTGAGCAGGGGCGGGGCTTTGCGGTGGTGGCGGATGAAGTACGGGTACTGTCGCAGCGGACTCACGCCAGTACGGAAGAGATCCAGGCCATGATTTCTTCGCTGCAGATTACCGCCGAGAATGCGGTAACCATCATGGAGGACAGCCGCACCCTGGCTACGGGCAGCGTGAGCAATGCAGATAATGCTTCTGAGGCGCTCAACAAGATCAACGAGGCGGTAGGTGTCATCAGCAGCATGGCGTCTCAGATCGCCACAGCGGCGGAAGAGCAGAGCCATGTGGTACAGGAGGTACTGAAAAACATGACCGCCATTAAACACGTGGCCGATGGGCTGGCCACTGATGCTCAATCTGGCGAAGCCCGGGCCAAGGTGCTGGAAGATCATTCTCTTGCCTTGAGCGATAAGGTAGCCACCTTCAAGTTATAACGCCTGCCTTAAGCCCCCTCAGCATGGCGCCTTATTCCAAATAAGGCGCCTGACTTAGCTTTTCCAGCGTTTGGCTTATCCTTGAACCGTTGCAAAATGAAACATAGCCACATAAAAAGTGGGTAAACCCGTTACATGGCGGTGGGAATTTATACTTTTTGCGAGTACAATTCGGCGCGCGCTGATCCGGCGCATTTTTTTGCGCGGACAGCTTCTCATTCTCCAATAGATCGTCTCCCGGGAGCTTCCTATGTCATCCATCAAAAAAGTGGTTCTGGCCTACTCCGGCGGCCTTGATACGTCGGTCATCGTTAAGTGGCTGCAGGAAAACTACAACTGTGAAGTGGTGACATTTACGGCCGATATCGGCCAGGGTGAAGAAGTTGAGCCAGCGCGCGCCAAGGCTCAGGCTCTGGGTGTAAAAGAGATCTATATCGATGATCTGCGCGAAGAATTCGTGCGCGACTTCGTATTCCCCATGTTTCGCGCCAATACCGTCTACGAAGGCGAGTATCTGCTGGGTACCTCCATTGCCCGTCCGCTGATTGCCAAGCGCCTCATTGAGATCGCCAATGAAGTGGGTGCGGATGCGATTTCTCACGGTGCCACCGGTAAGGGTAACGACCAGGTGCGTTTTGAACTGGGTGCTTACGCGCTTAAGCCCGGCATCAAGGTGATTGCTCCCTGGCGTGAGTGGGATCTGACTTCCCGCGAAACCCTCATGGCCTACTGTGAAAAACACAATATCCCGGTGGACTTCAGCAAGAAGAAAAAGTCTCCCTACTCCATGGATGCGAACCTGCTGCATATCTCTTACGAAGGCGGCGTGCTGGAAAATCCGTGGACTGAAGCTGAAGAAGATATGTGGCGCTGGAGCGTGTCGCCGGAAGCCGCTCCTGATAAAGCGACTTATATCGATCTGACCTATGAGAAAGGCGATATCGTGGCCATCAACGGCGAGCGCATGTCGCCAGCCACCGTTCTGGCGACCCTCAATAAACTGGGCGGCGAAAATGGTGTAGGCCGTCTGGACATCGTGGAAAACCGCTACGTAGGGATGAAGTCCCGCGGCTGCTATGAAACTCCCGGCGGTACCATCATGCTGCGTGCGCACCGTGCGATCGAATCCATTACGCTGGATCGCGAAGTGGCGCATTTGAAAGACAGCCTGATGCCGCGTTACGCCGAGATGATCTACAACGGTTACTGGTGGAGTCCCGAGCGCAAAATGCTGCAGGTTGCTATCGATGAGTCCCAGCAGTTTGTGAACGGTGATGTCCGCGTCAAACTTTATAAAGGTGCTGTGCATGTGGTTGGTCGCCGCTCGGCGGACAGCCTGTTCGACGAGAAGGTTGCGACTTTCGAGGACGATGCCGGTGCTTACAATCAAAAAGATGCAGAAGGCTTTATCAAGCTGAATGCACTGCGTATGCGCATTGCGGCGAACAAAGGTCGCACCCTGCGTTAATTCTTGGGTTTATTTATCAGCTGGGGTGGCAAATTTTAAAAGCTGCCCTAGGCTGTATAAAAAATGGGCAGTTGGATGTCGCCCTGCACGCGCTAAAGTATCTGCTTTATCCGCTGTCGAGCCATCGTGACGGATCGGTTATTAACGGAGCATTATCCCGGAGAATCAACTTGATCAGGATCAATATCGATACGCTCTCTTTTGCGCACAATGACGCCCCGGGAGTGGGGAGTATTTGTGCGGGATAAACCTTCTTTCTTGAACGTAACCCTTTTCTTTTTCGCATTGGGAATGTCCTATGAGCAGTAATCCGGCAGTAGCCACTGACCATCCGGTCTACGATTACAAAGTCGTACGCCAGTTCGCCATCATGACCATCGTTTGGGGTGTGGTTGGGATGGGAATCGGTGTATTGATTGCGGCCCAGTTGTTCTGGCCGGAATTGAACGACTTATTTCAACCTTACTCCCACTTCGGTCGGTTGCGCCCGCTGCATACTAATGCGGTGATCTTCGCCTTTGGCGGCTGTGCCTTGTTTGCCACTTCCTATTATGTGGTCCAGCGGACCTGTCAGGCGCCCCTGTTCGGTGGCTGGCTGGTGCCGTTTACCTTCTGGGGCTGGCAGCTGGTGATAGTGCTTGCGATCATCACTCTGCCCATGGGTTACACCACGACTAAAGAGTACGCTGAGCTGGAGTGGCCTATTGATATTCTCATTGCCATTGTCTGGGTCAGCTACGCCATCGTCTTCTTTGGCACCATCGTCAAACGCAAGACTGACCATATCTACGTGGCCAACTGGTTCTACGGCGGCTTTATCCTGACCATCGCCGTACTTCACATCGTCAACAGTGCCTTTACTCCTGTGTCATTCATGAAGTCTTACTCAGCCTATGCGGGTGCGGCGGATGCCATGGTGCAGTGGTGGTACGGCCACAACGCGGTAGGTTTCTTCCTGACGGCGGGCTTCCTGGGGATGATGTATTACTTTGTGCCCAAGCAGGCGGGCCGTCCGGTTTACTCTTACCAGCTCTCCATCGTTCACTTCTGGGCACTGATTTCTGTCTACATCTGGGCGGGTGCTCACCACCTGCATTACTCAGCGTTGCCTGACTGGGCGCAGAGTCTGGGTATGGTGATGTCTCTGATTCTGCTGGCACCCAGCTGGGGTGGGATGATCAACGGCATCATGACCCTGTCCGGCGCCTGGCATAAGCTGCGTACCGACCCGACTCTTCGTTTCCTGGTGGTGTCACTGTCGTTCTATGGTATGTCCACCTTTGAAGGCCCGATGATGTCCATCAAGACCGTGAACGCGCTGTCGCACAACACGGACTGGACCGTAGGCCACGTACACTCCGGCGCTCTGGGCTGGGTGGCGATGATCTCCATCGGTTCTATTTATCACCTGCTGCCGATCCTGTTCGGCCGTAAAGAGATGTTCAGCGTGCGCCTGATCAACGTCCACTTCTGGCTGGCAACCATCGGTACTGTGCTGTACATCGCCTCCATGTGGGTGAACGGCATCATGCAGGGTCTGATGTGGCGTGCCTTCAATGCCGACGGCACACTCACCTACAGCTTCGTTGAAGCAGTTCAGGCCAGCTATCCCGGTTACTTCGTACGCTTCCTCGGCGGTCTCCTGTTCCTGTCGGGCATGTTCCTGATGGCGTACAACGCGTACCGCACAGCCAAGACTCCGGCAACGGAAGCGGTCAGTAATGATCCGGCGACCCAGGCAGCGTAAGGGGATATTTAATGAAAGGTCATGACATTGTAGAAAAGAACCTGGGCCTGATGACCGTACTGATCATCATCGCCATCAGTTTCGGCGGCCTGACACAGATCGTGCCGCAGTTTTTCCTGAAAGAAACCACCACGCCGGTGGAAGGCCTGAAACCGCTGCCGGCACTGGTCCTGGAAGGCCGGGATATTTATATCCGTGAAGGCTGCCACGTATGCCACACGCAGATGGTCCGCCCTCTGCGTGCTGAAGTGGAGCGCTACGGGCACTACTCGGTTGCCGGTGAGCATGTATATGAGCATCCCTTCCTGTGGGGCTCCAAGCGTACCGGTCCAGACCTGGCACGGGTAGGTGGTCGCTATTCTGATGACTGGCACAAAGTGCACCTGTTCAATCCGCGTATCGTGGTGCCGGAATCCAATATGCCGGCGTTCCCCTGGCTGTATGACAACGTACTCGACGGCAAGCACACCGCTGCCAAGATGCGTGCTCTGCGCCGTGTAGGTGTTCCCTACACCGACGAAGACATCGCTGGTGCTGCAGAGGCTGTTAAAGGGATTTCCGAAATGGATGCCCTGGTGGCCTACCTGCAGCAACTGGGTACGCTCCTCAAAGAGAAACGTTAATTATGGATGCGGGCACTCTCGGCGCAATTTCTACAGTACTGGTGATGATCGCTTTCTTCGGCGTGTGCTGGTGGGCTTTCTCCCCCAGACGCAAAAAGCGTTTCGAAGAAGATGCCAGGTTGCCTTTTGCTGACGACGACGCAGCGGGCAAAGAACACGAGCAGAAAGATCATCCCGGTGATGATGCAGACAGGCGGAATTGATTATGGGTACATTCTGGAACGTTTGGATTATTGGCTTGACCCTCACCAACCTGGTTCTGGTGTTATGGGTACTGCTGGCTAACCGCAAGGTAGCGGTAAGTGACCAGGACGAAGAAGAAAACAAAACCACCGGTCACGTGTACGATGGCATTGAGGAGTACGACAACCCCTTGCCGCGCTGGTGGTTCATCATGTTTATCGGCACCTTCATTTATGCCGGTGCTTACCTGCTGGTTTATCCCGGCCTCGGTTCCTGGCCTGGTCTGTTCGGGTGGACCTCCGTTAAAGAACTGCGCGGTCACCAGCAGCAGGCAGATGCCCGCTACGCTGACACCTTCGGTACCTACGCCAACACGCCTATTGAGGAGCTGGCGCGGAATCCGGAGGCGATGAAGATGGGCCTGCGTCTGTTCGCCAATAACTGCGCCGTCTGTCACGGTGCGGATGGTGGCGGTAACTATGGTTTCCCCAACCTGACCGACCACGACTGGTTGTACGGCGGCACACCGGAGAAGATCAAGGAAACCATCACTCTGGGCCGCAAAGGCGCAATGCCTGCCTGGGGTACGCTGATGGGTGAAGCTGGTGTGGTGAATGTCAGCGAATATGTTCTGCAGATCAGTGGGCAGGAGCACGATGCTGCGAAGGCTGAAGTGGGCGCAAAACTTTATGCCCAGAATTGTGTCGCCTGTCATGGTGCTGATGGAAAAGGCAATCAGCTGCTCGGTGCTCCCAACCTGACCGACGACATCTGGTTGTACGGCGGTGAACCGCAGGATATCCGGACTTCAGTCCGCTTCGGTCGCAATGGCGAAATGCCGGCCCAGCAGGAACTGCTCAAGCCTGACCGCATTCACCTGCTCGCTGCCTATGTTTACAGCCTGTCTCTGGAACAGGACTAGGAAATACAGAGCAGGACCCGGATTACAGACCCGGAATTACAAAAGGGAACTAGGGAAGAAAGAAAAAGCGTTGCCACTGTGTAACAAGAGGCTTTGATTTTATCCCGAGGGGAAGGGGCGCGTTTTCAGCGCTTCTTCTTCGCCCTTTTCCAGCAAGAGGTATCTTCCTTGAACGAAAAGCTGCCAAGCTCTGCTGAAAAACGTTCAGATTCCCCCATTCGTTACATCAATCTCTACGAAGCAGACGAAAAAGTTTATACCCGCCGCATCACTGGTTTTTATCAGAAGCTGCGTCGCTATACCGGCTTACCGCTGATCGCCGGATTCCTGTTGATGCCCTGGCTGTTGATCGATGGGCGTCCCGCCATGCTGTTCGATCTTCCCGAGCGCAAATTCCATATTCTCTGGATGACGTTCTGGCCCCACGACGGTATGTACCTGGCATGGCTGCTGATTATTGCTGCCTTCATGCTGTTCACTGCCACTGTGCTTGTGGGACGGGTGTGGTGCGGCTTCACCTGTCCACAGACGGTCTGGACCCAGATGTTTATCTGGGCCGAATACTTCTTTCAGGGGGACCGGAACAAACGAATCAAGCTGGATGCGCAGCCCTGGAACTTTGAAAAGATCTGGCGCAAGGGCGCTACGCAGACCATGTGGATTGTCATTGCCCTTATTACGGCGCTTACCTTCGTGGGCTACTTCGTCCCGATCCGCGACCTGATCTATGGCCTGGTAACTTTCCAGTCGGATCTCGCGCCGGCGTTCTGGGTCTTGTTCTTTACCGGGGCGACCTACATGAACGCAGGCTTTCTGCGTGAGCAGGTCTGTAAATACATGTGTCCTTACGCGCGCTTCCAGTCGGTGATGTACGACAAGGATACGCTGACTGTGTCTTACAACCATCTGCGCGGCGAGAAGCGTGGTCCGCGTAAGCCGGATGAAGATTACAAAGCCAAGGGCCTGGGCGACTGTATCGATTGTTCCTGGTGTGTGCAGGTCTGTCCGGTAGACATTGATATTCGCGATGGCCTGCAGCCGGAATGTATTGATTGTGGCTTGTGTGTGGATGCGTGTAACTCCGTGATGGATAAGATGGGTTACGAGCGCGGATTAATCAGCTTCACGACTGAAGAAGCCATCAACAACGGCCGTACGAAGTTCTTCCGGCCGCGACTGGTAGGTTATGCCACCGCATTGCTGGTGATGATCAGTGTGTTTGTATACTCCATCGCCACGCGTGTACCGGTTGGTCTTGAAGTACTGCGCGATCGCGGAGTGCGGATGTACCGTGTCGCCGGTCAGGATATTCAGAACGTTTACACCATCAAGATCAACAACATGGACCGCGAGGCTCATGTATACGACATCAAGGTGAGTGGTGATTACCCGTTTGAGCTGCAGGGTTATCGTCCGATGGAGATACAGGAAGGCGAGCTGCTGACGATTCCGGTGCGTGTGGCCGTGAAACGCAGTGAACTGAAGGATGTGCAGACAGAGGTGACTATCATCGTGCAGGCACGGGACAATCCAGAACTGACTGCGGAACACACCACCAGCTTTATCGGCCCGAAACTGCGGGAGTACTAACCCCGATGCGCCCTTCTCTAAGGGCGCATCCCACGGCGCATCGACAATGAAGACTGAACAAGATACAAAACCTTTTTATCGCCAGTTCTGGTTCTGGTTTGTTTTCACTCCACTGATCCTGGTGGTATGTGTCTCCATGGTGACAGTGACCATTGCATTTCGTCATGCGGATGATGTTGTCATCGACAACTATTACAAAGAAGGCCGCATGATCAATCAGTCTAAGGAACAGGATCGTCGCGCCCAGGAATTGAACTTGTCGGCGCAGCTGCGTTTTGACACAACCACCGGCGAAGTATTTCTGCAGATTCCCCAGCACGACGCAGTGCCTGCACAATTACTGCTGACACTGGATCATCCGTTTGAGGCGGATCTGGATCAACAGCTGGTCCTGCGGCAAACCTCCGCCGGCCATTATCGCGGCGAACTGGAGCGCAGCCTGAGTCATAACTGGTATGTGTCACTTCTGCCGGTGCTGGACAGGAACCAGCGCAAAACAGCGGACTGGTTGTTAAGCGGTGAAATTAATTTTTCTGTGAGTAACGAAACGCTGCTGCAGCCCCGTTTAAGCAATTAACGACACTCAACAAATTCAGCAAGGGGAGCTAAAACGCTCCCAACTGAAAATAGATATTGAAATCACCGCTGAAGGTAAACCCATAACCAAGGTAGACCGGTCCCAGCGGTGTTTCTCCACCAAAATAAATAATGGCAGAATCCAGCCATTCATCTTCCTCTCCCATGTTGATGGGTTCTTCCAGTTTCGCGCCTTCCAGGGCGATACCCATGCGCACATCCCCACTTAATCCAAGTGGCATGTGCCCGATGATTTTTTCTGCACGCACCTGCGAGTAAAATGCTCCGTTAGTCCAGATCTGATCGGTGGCGTAGCCGGATAAATTGAGGAACCCCCCTAACAGCTCAGCGTCGAACAAAGGCAGCTCGTCATCAATGGCGGTGACGTAGGACGTGCGTACGCCCCAGACATAATCGCCTACGAGATAAGTGCCGCTGAGCTCCGCTTTGGCTTTGCGGTATCCCTGTTCGGCGGATTCAAAATAACTGATACCGCCACTCCAGCCTTTGGAGGGGAAGTACAATCGGTTGCGGGTATCGAAGATGGTTTCCGCTACCCAGCCGTCATAACGCTCGTCGATGTTTGGTAAACCAGCCACACCGAGCTGTGAGTGCCCCTGGGTGTGGTATTGCCGCCAGCCGATACGTGTCTGGCCCCAGATGCCCATGTTGCGTCCCATGAGTAACTGGGCGTAATCCGTCTTGAGATCATATTCGGCAATTTTTTCGTTATCGAGATAGATGCTGATATCGTCGCGCTGCGTCACGTAGCTGGGTTCGATAAACCAGGTCTGGGCCTGGTTAAGTGGCTGGTAGAAATCCACCTCTACTGAGGAGTTGCTGCCGAGATCCACCACCGCAAAGAACTCGCCGCCGTATCGGTTCAGCCAGACATTGCGGAAGGCGGTGCGCAGGTTGATGCTCGAGCCCTCACGTCGCTCTTCATTGATACTGAAACCAAAGGTCAGATAATCCGAAGCCGCTCTGTTTTCACGGGCGAGGATGGTGAGATTATTTTTTCCATCGACTTGCTGCACCTGATAATCCACGTTGTCGAAGCCGCCCATGCCATAGATGCGGATCAGGTCGATTTCAAGCTGTTCGCGATTAAGCGGTTCGCCTTCCTGCTGGCGGATCAGGCTCCGCACAAACACTGGGTTGACCCGGCTCATGGGTTCAATAGTGATGGTGTCGATTGCCCCGATCTCTTCCCGCTCGTGCTGTTGAGCGGCCTTCCATTGGGCGTAGGCTTCCGGGCTTACGGCAAAATTGCGCAGGTCGTCTACGCGCGCTTCCGCAGCCGCGCGACCGAGATCGGCAGCTTCCCGGTAGCGGGCAAATTCAGTTGCCGTGAGATCACCCAGCTCCGGCGTGAGATAGAGATCGTCCGCGCCGAGACTGGCGATGGAGTGAGCCACATTCTGCTGGGTGAGGATGCCGATCATCTGTACGGTCACACTGAGCAGCGACGCCACTTCGCGTGCGGATTTGAGTGGGGTTCCCACGTCGACGGCGATAACCCGGTCCGCGTCGCACAGCTCACGGCCAACCTCCACCGGTACGTTGTCCACCAGTCCGCCATCGACCAGCTTTGCGCCTTCGTATTCCACCGGTGCCATAAAGCCAGGCACTGACATGCTGGCGCGCATGGCATGGGTAAGGCTGCCGTTTTTGAGGATAACCCGGTCGCCAGTGCCGATATCGGTGGCGATGATGGCAAGGGGCAGCGGCAGTTCTTCAATCATGCGTCCGCCAACGTCGTCGCCCACCAGCTGGTTGAAGAAGAGTTTGATTTTTTCGCCCGACACCAGCCCTGAGGTAATCTGCAGGCCCTCATCGGACAGACCTATCTCAGCACCGGGCAGCAGGCCCTGGGTTACCCGCTTGGTGCGGTAATTCAGCTGCGAGTAATCAGCAGAATCCAGGAACATGTTGGTCCAGTCCGCCTCTTTTAATTTGGCCCGCATATCCGCGGGTGACAGGCCTGCGGCGTAAGCACCGGCGACCAGCGCGCCCATGCTGGTGCCGGCGATACAGTCAAAGGGTATCCGCTCGCGTTCGAGGACCTCCAGTACCCCGATATGGGCTGCGCCCCGTGCGCCACCGCCTCCGAGTACCAACGCCGTACGTGGGCGGGACTCAGCGGCATCAGCTTGAGCCATCAGATCCCGGCTGGCACACAGCGCCAGTATCAGGATCAATAAACGAAGCGGTAAAGGGTAAAGCATGGACTGTGTCCTTTTACATAGGGTCTATCGCAGTACGGCGGCCGTGCAGCATAGCAAAGTCGGCTGGCTCCGATTTGCCCTGCGCGATCAATTGCGTTCAGCTATAATGGCCGCACGATTTTACTTGTCCAGCGCGATGCCGGAAACGGATCTGCCGGTAAGAATCCAGCCTTTAAAGTACTTATCAAAGTACCCATTGATTGCCTATGTCCGCATCCAGTACCCCCCATGCCTGCTATCACTGCGGCCTGCCTGTGCCTGCCGGTGCCCATTATCCGGTCACTGTTGCCGGGAAACGTGAATTGATGTGCTGTCCGGGGTGTCAGGCGGTGGCGATGGCTATTGTCGATGGCGGCCTGGAGAACTTTTACCGTTTCCGCACCGAAAACAACCCACGCCCCGAGATGGATGAGGTTCAGCAGTCGCAGTGGAAGGTATACGACCTGCCGGAAGTGCAGGCGGATTTTGTGGTTGAGCTGGAGGCCGGCGACCGGGTGCGCCAGGCCAACCTGCTGCTGGAAGGCATCAGCTGCGCTGCGTGCAGCTGGCTGATAGAGACCCACCTGAAAAAGCAGCCCGCCGTTAAGTCCATCACCATCAACATCACCACACATCGCTGCACGCTCATCTGGGACGCTCAGCTGCAGCCCCTCAGCGAATTGCTGGCGGCACTGGTGGAGATAGGTTACCGGCCGCGGCCGGCCACCGATGAACAGCAACAGGATCTGGTGAAAAAGGAAAACCGGATGGCGCTGTTTCGCCTGGGGGTTGCCGGCTTCGGCATGATGCAGGCGATGATGGTGGCGGTGGGGATGTACACCGGCGCGACCGATGCCTGGCTGAGCTTCCTGCGCTGGCAGAGCTTTCTTGCCGCCACGCCGGTGGTGTTCTTCAGCTGCTGGCCATTTTTCAAATCTGCCTGGCGCAGCCTCAAGAGCCGCCAGCTGGTGATGGATGTCCCCGTAGCGCTGGCCATTGGTCTGGCGTATATCGCCAGCGGCTGGGCCACGATCTTTGGTGGCGGTGAGGTGTATTTTGAATCCGTCTCCATGTTCGCCTTCTTCCTGCTGCTGGGACGGTATGTGGAGATGCGCGCGCGTCATCGCAACCGTATGGCGTTTGGCAATCTCGCTCAGTTGATGCCCCTCAGTGCCTGTTGTCTGCAGGATGAGGAAGGCGGAACGGCCGAACGTCAGGTGCCTCTGAAAACCCTGCGACCCGGCGATCGGGTATTGGTGCGGGCAGGGGAAACATTTCCCTGCGATGGAGTAGTAGAGTCCGGCGAGAGCAGCGCGGTGGAAGCCATTCTGACCGGCGAATCCAACCCAGTGGTCAAGCTACCCGGGGCCACGGTCATTGCGGGAACGCTGAACAGCGACAGTCCGCTGATTGTCACCGTCACGGCTACCGGCGCCGCCACCCAGCTGTCCGCTATTGAGCGGCTGGCCGCTCAGGCAGCCGATGAAAAACCTACCCAGGTGACGGTTGCTGATCGCATTGCCCGTTTTTTTATTGCCCGCCTGCTGGTGATCTGTGCCTTCGTCTTTGCCTTCTGGTGGTGGTATGACCCGAGCCGGGCATTGTGGGTCACGCTGTCGGTCCTGGTGGTGACCTGCCCCTGTGCCCTGGCACTGGCGATGCCGGCAGCCCTGAGCGCCGCCACAGCCAACCTGCGCAAACAGGGTTTTCTGGTGGCGCGCGGCCATGTCATAGAAACCCTGACTCATATCTCCCGCGTGATCTTTGATAAGACGGGCACCCTGACCAAGGGGCAGTTCGTGATCACCGAGGTACAGACCCTGCGCGATCTGGAACAATCCCGCTGTCTGGCTGTTGCTGCGGCGCTGGAAGCCAGCGCCAATCACCCCCTGGCCATGGCCTTCCGCCAGATAGAAGTGACGCAGCCCGCGCGTCAGGTCAGGCAGGTGACTGGCGCGGGTGTGGAAGGTGAGGTGGAACAGGTGCATTATCGTCTGGGGAAGGCCGACTTTGTGGCTGAAGGCTTTGTTCCGGAGATTCCCGCGCCGACCATGCCGGAGACGAGCCAGCAATGGCTGCTGCTGGGTGATACTCAGGGACCGCTGGCCTGGATTGCCCTGGAAGATGAAGTGCGCCCGGGGGCTGCGGATGTGGTGGCCGCCTTTCATCAGGAATCCATTGCGGTGGAGCTGCTCAGTGGTGATCAGTCCGGTGCGGTGGGCGCTCTGGCGGACCAGCTGGGCATCCGGGAGTATGTAGCGGGCGCCCGCCCCGATGACAAATTGTCGCACCTCCAGCGTCGTCAGGCGGAGGGTGATAAAGTACTGATGCTGGGCGATGGCATCAATGATGTGCCGATCCTCTCCGGAGCGGATATCTCCATCGCCATGGCCTCGGCCTCTGATCTGGCACAAACGCGGGCTGACGCGGTCTTGCTAAATGACAACCTGCAGGTATTGCACAGGGCGGTCCTGCTGGCGCACCGCACCCAGCGGGTTATCCGGCAGAACCTGCGCTTTTCCCTGACATACAACGTCCTTGCCGTGCCGCTGGCGGCGGCAGGGTGGGTAGCCCCCTGGCAGGCAGCGATCGGCATGACTCTCAGCTCACTGATCGTCATCTTCAACTCACTGCGTCTGAGCGACAGCGCGGACGCAGAACATCGGTAACGGCAGTCTCTTGTGGAAAGTTTTTATTTTCTGATTCCCATCGCGCTGGTGTTTGTTGCCATCGCGTTACGTTTCCTGTTCTGGGCAATTCACAGCGGTCAGTACGACAACCTGGATACCGAAGCCCACCGCATCCTGTTTGACGAGGAGCGGAAAGAGAAAACTGACGCGGCGGAACCTTCGTCCCCACCGGCGGAGGCTGCACAGGCGGCCCCTGAAACTGTCCAGCCTGATAAGCGCAAGAGCGAGTCGCGCTCCGCTCCCTCACAAGAATCCTCTCATGATTGATTGGGCGTCTCTGTTCACAGCATTTTCCCTCGGCCTGCTCAGCAGTGCTCACTGTGTAGGGATGTGCGGCGGCATCATGGGTGCATTAACCATGGCCATCCCCGCCGAAGCGCGTCAGCGCCGTTTCATCCTGCTGCTGGGCTATAACCTGGGGCGCATCGGCAGTTATACGCTGATGGGTACGCTGCTGGGTCTCTTTGCCGGAGCAATCAGTGGCTGGGCCGGCGAGAGCTGGCTGCGTCTGGTGGCGGGACTGTTGTTGATCGCGATGGGGCTTTATCTGGGTAACTGGTGGCGCGGACTGACGTATCTTGAACGGGTAGGGCGATACCTGTGGGCCTACCTGCAGCCGTTGGGCAAACCGCTGATGCCGGTCACCAATCTGCCCAAGGCGCTGGTACTGGGTGGCATCTGGGGCTGGCTGCCCTGTGGACTGGTATATACCGCCCTGGCTTACGCAGCGACCCAGGCGGATGGCCGGGGTGCGGCAGCAGTGATGCTCGCCTTCGGACTAGGAACCCTGCCAGCGGTATTGGCTACCGGTCTTGCCGCCCGTCAACTGGCCAAACTGTTACAGGCCCGGGGCGTGCGGACCGGTTTTGCCCTGCTGATTATTCTCTTCGGCATCTGGACTCTGGCAGGTGGCGGTCCCGGTCATCACCATCATTCTCATCATCAGAATACCGGCGATTCGCCGCATCACCACGAAGCACCGACTGGGAGCGACCCCCACCATCACCACTGAAACGATGCGTCAGGCAGCTTTGTGAAGGTGTCTGACTCATGTTAATGTGCGCGGCCCAACACACTTAAGGAACTGCTGAAAAACCACCGACGATCTCAGCACAGTGTTAAAAACCGGCTCAAAACGCTCATTTACTCGCCGTAAGCTCAGCTTTTTCGCCCGTTTCTGCCATGCACCGATCGCCCCGCAAACATTTTTCAACAGCTTCCCAATAAAAAATCGCCAGGATGATGATTTTCAATCACTATAATCGAAATTGTGTTGTCTTATGCTTGGCCGTACACCGAGTTAAATTTTAGAGAACAAAAAATGATCAAGACCCTGGGTAATGGGTTAGTTGTTAGCGCGATGTTGCTGTTCAGTGCTGGGGCACTGGCGCAAACGGATTCTATTTCTGAGAATACGGAAGCGGATCAGGAATGCGTTCGTTATGAACACAGCTGGCAGGAAGGGGATATTGCCCGCGATAAAAATACCCGTCTGGACACCAACACCTTTGCCCAGTACGAAGGCAAAAAGATTCGTCATATTACGTTTAACAACATCGATGTATTCGACGAGTCGAACCCGAATGAGAACAACAGTCTTTATCGTTTTTTAAACAGAATTCACATCAACACCAAACCTCACGTTATTAAATCCCAGCTACTCTTTCAGGAAGGCGATCTGATAGATCGCAAGACGATTCAGGAAAGCGCGCGTATTCTGCGGACGCGGAATTATCTGTCCACTGCCTATATTGTTCCGGATGCCGTGTGTGGCGATGAGATTGATATACTCGTAGTCACCCAGGATTCCTGGTCGCTTGAGCCGCAGGTATCCTTCAGCCAGAAGGCGGATAACAGCGAGTCCGGTTTTGCCATCAGCGATGACAATATCCTCGGTTCCGGTAACAGTGTTGTTATCGGCTACGAACAGACGGCGGATCGCAACAGTATCCGCTACAGCTTTTCCAACCCACACTTTCTGAATAAACCGGTTGCTGTGAAACTGTCGTTTGCGGAAACCAGCGATGGCGACAACAGTTCAATTTATGTCGCGCGCCCTTTTTATTCTTTAAATACTCCCTGGGCTACGGGGATTCAGCTGGATGATATATCCGAGGTGAGCGTCATTCGTTCCGGTGGCGACATCATCAATGAATATCGTCATCAGCAGGTTTTCCAGGAAGCTTTCTTCGGCGTTGCCACGCATATTGATGATGAATACACCCGGCGAATTTTGATTGGATTTACCAAAGAAGAAGATACCTTCTACGAAATCGATGAAACCGTTCTTGGCATTCCGGAAAATCGTAAAGCGGTGTATCCGTGGATTGGTTTTCAATCCCTGCATAATCAATTTGGTGTGTTCAAAAACGTCAACCAGATTCAGCGAGCGGAAGATATCGGAATTGGTATAAACACTGAGTTCCGTATTGGTTATGGCGGCACCTCTCTGGACAGCGCGGATGAGATGATTCGCTATAAGGGTAAGATCTCCAATGTGGTCGATATGCGCAACCATCACATCCTTGAGATGAGCGCAGAGATAGATGGTCGTTATCACCTGGAATCCGGCCGCAACGACAGTTCAGTGCTCGGTGGTGAGATTGCCTACAACTACTTTATCAATGACAAGAATCGCTGGTACGCCCGTTTCCGATACGACGTGGGTCAGGATCTGCTGCAACACGAACAGTTAACCGCCGGCGATGAAACAGGGATGCGCGGTTACCCCACAGACTTTCAGCGCGGTGAGCAGCGTTATCTTTTCACGCTTGAGCGTCGTTACTTCTCCGATTATCACTTGTTTAACATTGTGCGTATGGGCGGTGTGGTTTTCTTTGACGCCGGCAAAGCCTGGGGTGATAACGACGGCAAACCCAATCCTCATCTATCCAATATCGGCTTCGGCCTGCGGTTCAGCTCCAGTAAGGTTCGCGTGGGCAAGGTTGTTCACGTAAACTTTGCAACGCCGCTGGCGGCTAAGTCCGGTATCAGCGATTTTCAGTTGCTGGTAAGTGCACAGCAACGCTTCTGATATTCTTATTATTCGTGGTCAATAATCTGTAAGGTGAGTTATGCGTTTACTTCATACTATGCTGCGCGTGGGCAATCTTGATCGTTCCATCGCGTTTTACACTGACATCCTCGGCATGAAGCTCCTGCGTAAGCAGGATTATCCGGAAGGAAAATTTACCCTGGCGTTTGTGGGTTATGGAGATGAAGCAACGCATTCTGTAATCGAGCTGACTTATAACTATGGAGTGGAAAAATATGAGCTGGGCACGGCTTACGGTCATATCGCCTTAGGTTGCGATGATGTTTATGCAACCTGTGAAAAAATTCGTGCAGCGGGCGGCAAGATTGTGCGCGAACCCGGCCCGATGAAACATGGCACGACTATCCTGGCGTTTGTTGAAGATCCGGATGGTTACAGAATTGAGTTGTTGGGCGTTAAATAAATAATTGAGGTGGTCTTGGTAGAGACCGCAGAACGGCAGAGGGCCCTGCGGGACCGTCACCGGCATGGATGCCGGTGCCGAGCCTACAGGGATGTATTCACGGCGTGTCCCGCAGGGCCCTCTGCCGTTCTGCTCTGTGTGTGCAGGTTCGTATCTAAGAATATCTATAGATCTTCTTCGGCATCAAACCCTTACAAGTTTTCTTCCGATCGTTGGCTGTGGTCGATGTGATGGAGCCATTCTTTCCAGATGGCGATCAGAATTGCCATCAGTACCGGGCCGACGAACAGGCCGACGAATCCCATGGTTTTAACCCCGCCGACCAGACCAAAAAACGTGGGTAAAAAGGGCAGTTTAATCGGGCCGCCAACCAGACGCGGACGCAGGGTTTTGTCCACAATAAATAATTCTACTGAACCCCAGATAAACAAACCTATACCCGCGACCGTGTCACCGGAACCGATCAGGTACAGCGACACCATGGTGAATGCGAGAGGGGCGCCGCCCGGTATCAGCGCCATGAAACCTGTCAGCACACCAAGAGCTACTGGTGATGGAACGCCCGCTATAGCATAGGCAAGGCCGAGTACCACGCCTTCGCCGAGAGCGATCAATCCCATACCTGTTACCGTTGAACTCACCGTGGCAGGTACGACACGGGAGAAACGTTGCCAGTGCACTGGCAGAATCCGATCGCCCACTTTGTCCACCTGTGCGACCAGCCGCACACCGTCTTTGTAGATGAAAAACAGAGTGATGAGCATGAACAGCAGCGTGAGCACCAGGCTGAATGCCTTGCCGCTCAGAGCAAGCAGCCAGCGATAGATATTACCGATGTGCTCGCCGCTGAAAAGCTGTACCAGTTCGCCGAGGTCGTGAGGGTTGGCCAGATTTTCATTCCAGTAGTTGGTCAGCCAGTCGCCCACTATCGGCAGGGCGCCAATCCAGTTGGGGGCCGCCGCACCTTCGCGGTTGGCGATGACGAGCCATTCCATCCAGATCTTTACTTCTTCGATGGCGTAGGAGAAGGCAAGTGCGATAGGAATAACGAGAACCGTGATGATGACCAGCAGGGCAATGGTTGCTGCCATGACATTGTTGCGATGACATGCCTCAAGCAGGCGTTCGTACAGCGGCCAGCTGGCAAAGCCGATGATCAGCGCGGCGAGGACCGGAACTACGAAGCCACCAAAAAAATAAATAGCGGCGATAAGGATGAAGACTAACAACCAGCGTGCAATAGAGTTTTCGGGCAGAACAGTGGACATAATGAGTCGTGAATCCTGGAGCACCAGTTAGCCGGGCGACGTTGAAAGTGAACCGATTGTAAAATAGTCAGCTGGAAACGAACAGCAGCAGGGTTTTATTTGTGCCAGCTTGCTTGCATCAGTGCGAAATAACCCCACATTGGGATTATTCTCCCTGCGAGCTTTGTCCCTCTGGCGCTTGTCCTAGTTGCGAACTCCCTGGCGACACATCAGGTTACGGAATAGAGAGCGCACTTTTTTCATTTCTTTACAGAGGCTGACTTATGCCGTCACATCCGCCATCCCAGTCCTCCTCCTTGCTGACACTCGAGCAGCTGCGCTTTGACAATCGCTTTGTGCGTGAGCTGCCCGCAGATCCTGTCACGGATAACACCCGCCGTCAGGTCAGCGGTGCCTGCTATTCCCGCGTCAGTCCTACGCCGGTGCGCCAGCCGCAGCGGGTGGCTGTTGCGCAGGAGGTGGCTCAGCTGCTGGATCTGCACCCGGACCAATGCCTTACCGATGATTTCACGCAGGTCTTTGCGGGCAATCGCCTGCTGCCCGGCATGGACCCTTACGCCTGCTGTTATGGTGGCCACCAGTTCGGTCATTGGGCGGGGCAGTTGGGAGATGGCCGGGCCATCAATCTGGGAGAAGTGGTTAATCAGCAAGGCGAGCATTGGACCCTGCAGCTGAAGGGCGCGGGCCCAACACCTTACTCGCGTACGGCGGATGGGCTGGCGGTGCTGCGCTCATCGCTGCGGGAATTTTTATGCAGCGAAGCCATGTTCCATCTGGGGGTGCCGACGACACGGGCTCTGAGTCTCATCCTTACCGGGGAGCAAGTGAGGCGCGATATGTTTTACGACGGCAATCCTCAATGGGAGCCTGGTGCCGTGGTGTGTCGCGTTGCGCCCAGCTTTACGCGCTTCGGTAATTTTGAAATTTTTGCCGCGCGGAACGAGCTGGATGTTTTGCAGCAGCTGGTGGATTTCACCCTGCGCACCGACTTCCCACAGCTCGGCGCACCCGGTCCGCAGAGCTATGTGGCCTGGTTTGAAGAAGTCTGCCGCACGACCGCGCAGATGATTGCCCACTGGATGCGGGTTGGCTTTGTGCACGGCGTAATGAATACCGACAATATGTCGATCCTCGGACTGACCATTGATTATGGCCCGTATGGCTGGCTGGAAGGCTTTGATCCCAACTGGACACCTAACACCACGGATGCGCAGGGCCGTCGCTATCGCTTCGGCAATCAGCCGAGGATCGCTATGTGGAATCTGGCTCAGCTGGGTAATGCTATTTATCCGCTCGTGAATGATGTCGAACCCCTCGAGGCAGCACTGGATCTGTACCGCCGCGAGTATGAGGCCTGCTGGCAGAAGGATATGGCCGGCAAGTTCGGGCTGAGTGAATTCCGTGAGCAGGACACGGGACTGGTGGATGACCTGCAGCGTGTGTTGCAGTTGACCGAAACTGACATGACTATTTTTTATCGCCGCCTTGCCGATGTTGATCTGCAGCTGGAGCAGGAACACTTGACTGCTCCTGCAGAAACGGTGATCGCGCCACTGACTGAGGCGTTTTATCAAATGCCGGCACCGGATAAACTGCAACCGCTGGTGGACTGGCTGCAGGCATATCGTCAGCGGTTGATACAGGATTACATCCTGCAGGGCACTACACCGCAAGAGCGGCGAGTTTTGATGAACGCCACCAATCCCAAGTATGTATTGCGTAACTATCTTGCGCAGCAGGCGATCGATAAAGCGAGCGAGGGAGATTTTTCTGAAGTGGAAAATCTGCTGGCGCTGCTGCGTCATCCCTACGATGAACAGCCGCACAACCAGCATTATTTTGCCCGGCGACCAGAATGGGCACGTCATAAGGCAGGTTGCTCGATGCTGTCTTGCAGTTCCTGATCGGCGTGAACCACCAGAGCTTCCATTAAATTGTTTATCTGTACAACCAAGGCTTATTTATGATCGGAAAAATTATTGGCGGCCTGCTGGGCTTTGCCGCAGGTGGACCCTTGCTGGCGATTATCGGAGTCATCATCGGCCATCTGTTTGATCGTGCTCTGAAGCGGACGCTGCACGTATCGCCGGAAGAGTTGCAGGCAATACAGACCAGTTTTTTCAACACGCTGTTCATGCTGCTGGGACACATCGCCAAAGCGGATGGGCGGATAACCGAAACGGAAATAAAACTGACAGAATCCCTGATGGAAAAAATGGGTTTGAGCGCAGATCACAAGCGTGAAGCCATCCGTCTGTTTAAGGTCGGAGCGGAGCCCATCTTTAATCTCGATAATGTGTTGCGCGATTTCAAATACCACAGCAGTCGCAGTCCGAACCTGGTGCAGATGCTGCTGGTTTATCTGATCAACCTGGCGATGGCTGATGGCGAACTTCACCCAAACGAAGAGCAGATTCTGCGGCAGGTGGCGGAAAAACTGGGTTTTTCGTCATTTATCTTCGAGCAGATACTGCGCATGATTCGTGCGCAAAATGCGTTTGGTGATGATGAACATTTTCAGCGTGCGCAGCAGGCGCCCCGTGCTGATGAAGTGACGCTGGCCTATGAAGCCTTAGGTGTAAGCCCAACTGCCAGTGATGCAGAGATAAAAAAATCCTACCGGAAACTCATGAGCCAATATCATCCCGACAAATTGATTGGCCAGGGCATGCCGGAGGATATGATCAAGGAAGCGACCGAGCGTTCGCAGGAAATTCAGAAGGCTTATGACGTGATAAAAAAATCGCGGCGTTGACAGCGCGACCTTGACGAAAAGTAAATCTGCGTTTCAGTGAACGCCAAAAAAATTCTCCATGGCCGAAACCATGGAGAATTTTTTATCTAACACAAAGCATCAATCCCGCTTAGAATCCTTTGTGTTTGCTCACCCAGGGCGAACGACACAGGCGGCAGTTATTGCCGATGAACATACCTCTGCCGGACTCGCTCTGGTCATCCTTCAACATCCAGTTCAGCCAGCCCACCGCCACGATACCGAACTCCCCGCCGTTGTCCTGGAAGTAAGCATCGCCATGACCGATAGGATAGTTGGCGTGATAGAAGGGCACGTGATTGACCTCGTCATACTGCTGCAGGCCCGGGTTGTAAGCCACGTCCCGCGAGTCGCCGTTGAAGATTGCCAGCGGTGAGTGGAGACGCGGATAGTAGTTGAACCGGTCGCCATAAATGCCGAGACCGCTGTTCAATGCCACCGCAGTATCAACCCGTGGGTCCACCGCTGCGAAGTGCGCCATGCCACCACCGCAGGACCAACCCATAGTCGCAATTTTTTCAACGTTAAGCTTGCCATACAAAGGGCTGCACTGACGGCCGTTTTCGGCGATGGCCCAGTCGATCGCCTGGATCAGTTCAGCACCATGCTGATCGCTGCTGCCGGAGCCGAATGGTCCGCCATTGGCAATGACGAGATAACCGTGGGACGCAATCTCCAGCAGGAAATCTGCCTGTTCGGTACCGACAGTCGAGCAGGCACCATTACCCCAGACCACGATCGGGATATTATCGACACGGGACAGGTCCGGGCGATAAATAGTGTGATGCGGCAAGGTTTGTGTTGCATGCTCAATGGCGTAGCCGAACGGACCTGATGGCGGGTTGCGCTGTTCCGGCCGGGTTATCGCCTGGTTGTAGTCGATGGGTGTCGGTGTCTGGCGTTCAGCAGCGGTACACTCGGGTTCTGCACCGCCCTCAAAGGTTCCGCCGTTATTGGAGAAGATGGCGAATCCACTGAGCGTGCCGTTATCCACCAGAGTCTCCAGTTCAATGGTCAGGCGACCATCTGTAACTGCGATATTTTCCACGAGTTTGTCATAAGCTCCGTCGTGACCGGCAGCAAGGTAAAGGTCGAAATCAGAGAGGATGTTCTGGCCTTCAACGCTGAGATTGAATACCCGTGCACCTGCTGCATTGTGGAAGACTTCCGCAAAATGCAGCAACACACTGTAGGTCGCGTTCGACACAGGAATGTCGTAACGGTAGCTGCCATAGCGCTCTGATTGATAAAGAGTTCCTTCATCGGTGCCGCTGATCGGGTCCGTGATTACCTGAGTCTGGCCACCGGAGGAAAAACGATCCGGCTGATAAGTCACGCCGTTCAATGTAGCGGTGGAGGTGCTGCCCGCATTTACGGCATAGACCAGCGTGCCGTTCGGGCTGGAACTGGTGGCGTTGCTGGATGAAGAAGAACTCACCGGCGTGGAGCTGACAGTGCTGGATGATACGCCTGCAGAACTGGAGTTGCCGTTGCCATTACACACGACGCCGCCGGCATCGCTTGGCTGGCTGTTACAGGTGCTGTCGCTGATGCAGCTCTGAGAGTTTTCCCAGCCCCAGCCGCTTTGGGTTTCGACGCAGCGCGGATAAAGCGAACCGTACCAGTTACATTGACACTGGCCGCCGGTGCTGACACTGCTGTTGGCGGCAGTAGAGCTGGTGGTGCCGGTACTGCTGGTAACGCCTGTGCTGCTGGTGGTACCCGTGCTGCTGTTAGTGCTGGCACCGCAGTTGCCACTGAAACAATCCGAGGTATCGCCAAAGCCGATTACACCGTTACAGTGCATCATCTCGCTGTTGCCCCCGCCGCCGCAGGCGCCGTTCGCATAGTAAGCAGTGTTGTAATCCATATCTTCGGCCTGACGGATCTCACCGTTCACACGGATGTAATCCACCTGCACATCGCGGTCACCGCTGTCGTTGATGTACTCAACGTTGATGTCACCGGAGGCTGAGCCGCTGTAGACATAATCCTGATAGCTGGTGGTCAGGGTCCAGCTCTGAACACTGGTACCACCGACTCTGAGTACGATCTGCTCAGATCCGGTAGTGCCGCGCGCGCGGACTGTAATGCCGCCGCCATTCGAGCCAGTGCTGCTGGCGGTGGAAGAATTATTAGCGGAGCTGTTGCCGCCGGGATTGCTGTTGCCCTCGCTGACAGTAATGTCAGAGTTACCGCTGCTCTGATAACCCTCGGTCGCCATTACCATATAGTCGTGGTTGCCGAGGTTCAGGCCTTTGCTGCGCCAGAAATTAACGTGGTTGGCGAAGGTGATGGTGCCAGAGATATTGCCGAAACCCTTCTTGGGCGAACGGACGCTGAAGTATTGGTAGAAGGTGGTTCGGTCACCTTCAATGGAAGGCTGATTCACCCGCTCACAGCGACGCACGTTGTAGGTGGCGCCGTCGCTCTGGAAGCTGCCGTAATCAACACCGCCGTTACACGAAGACGGATTGTACGAGCCGTAGCTTTCGATAACGTAGTACTCAATCAACGGACTTCTGGTCCAGCCATAAAGTGCGAGGTAGGTGTTCTGATTGTTGGCACCACCGTAGTAACCGGAATAGTTAACCACCTTGGAACTGCTGCCGGGGTTCCAGCCTTTTCCGCCTACCCAGTTATTGGTGTTGTTGGTCCACTGCGAAGCGTAACGACCACCTGAGTGCAATGTCATGGTTGCACTGCCCGAATCTTTCCAGAATGAATAGAAAAATCCGTCATGAGTGCCCGTAGAATTTGAAGTAAGTGTCTGCGCGTTGACGGCGGCTGAACACAGCGCCGCAAATCCTGCGGCAATTAAACTTCTGCCTACTAGTTTTTTTACATTCGGAAGCTTCATTGCTCGTTACCTCCTGAAGAATTAACCGTCACAAATTGCACGATAGAAAGTTTCATTATTGGTCTCCAAATCATTTGAAGAGAGTTATGGATAGATGAGGAAGATGTTGAAATACCCGCTCATTGCGAGCAGGAGTTGCTCGAGATCAGCCTACTGCTTGGAAGGAAATTAACTGACTGATGATCGAATCATCGATATATCGGGGGGGCAAATTATTGTCAATATAATATGCTAATATGGATATTGTATAAGGTGACAAACATTCTATATCGCCAACCAGTTCCGATAACTGACGCATTACCATCGCTTTCTGCGTCGTCTCTTCTCGTTAATCAATTAAAAAAATATGAATTTATCTGATGAAATCTTTTTGACGGGTGATGAAAATAATTTTCATATAATCCGTTCAGAAAGACTTTTTTCGCGTGAAGATGATGAGAAAAGGATAAGCGCAGCGTTATTTTTTCCTGCGTTTTTTCTGAGAAGATTGAGGCAGTTGTTGTGCGAGGGATGGGAGCAGTTTGATCATGCCCCAGATGGTTAAGCTCCAGAGCAGCATCATGAGTATCACCAGGATGACAGCGATAAAACCGAACAGATCCGGTGCCTTCATCAAGGTGGTCATCAGAGAATCCTGATAATAAAAAAACCATTCATGTTCATCAGGAAAAATTTGTTCATGAAGCCAATAAAAAACCTTGGTAGGACCGGTGATAAATATAACAAGAGTGATTCCTATGATGCTGGTTAAAAAACCCAGCAGAATTTTTTTCAGTGGCGGAAGTGAAAATTGTTTCTTGAAGGCAATGCCAAGCAGCACCATCCAGATCAATGCACCGATAATCCCGGCTCCATAAAACACATCAATCAGATTTGCCACGTCCTGCAGATGAATTACCTCTGCATTGCGCATCAGGAGTGTTGTAGTACCGTCGGGCAGCCGGTAGCTGATCTCCGCCAGCCCTTGGCCATGGTTTTGTACCGCACGGGTAATCTGCGCAAAGAGATCCAGATGTTCAGCGGGTGTGGTTTGCGCAAAGTCCTGTTTATAGCGATTTGACGGACCAAATTCCTGAATGTGCTGCTCGATGTTCAGCAGGCGGTAGCCGAGGGGATAGACAAAATTAACCTGCGCCAGCAAATGCCAGGCGAGCAGGCTCACCGCGAGTAAATGGCCGAGCAGGAATACCGGCCAGAATAAAACCTTCCTAGCCCACTGCATGTGAGTTGTCCTTGTTGAATCGCGGGTAAGAAAACAGCACCAGGATACCTGCCAGAATCACTCCGCCACCTGCCGCGCCAAACAGCAGGCTTACACCGATACCGTCATCAATCAGCAGGCCGAACATAATGGGGGAGGCGGAGGTAGCAATCATGCTCAGCGATGTCATCAAAGAGCGAATGGAGCCAAGTTTGCCAGTGCCGTACACCTCTGCCCACAATGCCCCGGTGACCGGGCTGCTGATACCAATGTTGATCCCCAGCAGGGTCATGAACAGCAGTGCTACCCAGGCACCCTCCAGCAGCGCCAGGCTTAACAGTGCACCAGCGAGTGGAAGAATAATCACCGGCAGCAGACGGCGCGCAGTAAAACGATCGACCAGTACACCGGCGATCATCGAGCTGACCCAATGGACTATGCCATAAACCACGAAACAGCTGGCCAGCCACAGCGGGTCCCAGTGTTTCTGCGCAACGATAAAGCCCTGGTGAATAAAGATACCCGTCAGGATAAACGGCCCGGACACCACGGTCGGCAGCGCCAGCCAGAACCGGTAGTCACGCAGCATCTCCCGGCGCCCCTGACTGGTGGTGTGATGGGCCTTTGAGGAGTTCAGTGGCGCTTCGTTGGCATTAATGGGTGCTTTATGGAGCAGGCCGTAGATCAGCGGCAGATAGATAAAAGGAACGCTCAGGGCGAGAATCCACCAGCTTTCACGCCAGCCTACGGCGGCGATCAGGGCCACGGCCAGCAGCGGCAGCACCACTTCACCCACGGGCACGCCGCTGGCTGAGATGCTCAGCGCTTTGCCGCGGTGGTTGTCAAAGTAGCGGGCCATGGTGGTCTGTGCCGTGTGTGGCAGCAGTCCCTGGCCGCACAGCCGCACCAGAAAAAATCCAATAAACAGCAGTATCAGATTATGGGCCGCCCCGAGTGTCAGGCACGCCGCAGTCAGCCCCAGGGCTGCCAGGGTGGCAAACCGACGCAGCGGCCAGCGGTCAATCATCCCGCCAAATGCCATGATGATCAGGCTGCTGAGCAGGGTAGCGACTGAATACACGGTACCGTAAGTACCGGCAGACAAGCCGAGGGATTGCTGAATGCTCGCTCCGTACCAGCTGATAAAGAAAGACTGTCCGAGGTTGCCCCAGAAGATGCTGACGAAACCGAAAGCCAGCAGGGGCCAGGATGAACTCACAAATTGCCAGTAACGCTGCACAGAAAGCTGCCTTAATAAAAAATGGAAGTCAGACCAGCAGATTCTCCAGGGTCTTTTCGTAAATGCCTGTCAGCGTATCCAGATCCGCTGCGCTGATGCATTCATCCACTTTATGGATGGTTGCATTAATCGGACCCAGCTCAACAACCTGGGCGCCGGTGGGAGCGATAAAACGGCCATCCGACGTGCCGCCGGAGGTGGAGAGCTCTGTATCGCGGCCGGTTTCATTCTTGATCGCGGCCACCACGGCGTTGACCAGATCGCCACGCGGTGTCAGGAACGGCTGACCGCTGAGGGTCCAGGCGAGGTCGTAGTTCAATCCATGTTTATCAAGGATTGCCTGAGTACGCTCGCGCAGGATGGTATCGGTCACTTCGGTGGAGAAGCGGAAGTTAAATACCACCTCAACACTGCCGGGAATCACATTGGTCGCGCCGGTACCGCCATTGATGTTAGATACCTGAAAGCTGGTCGCGGGGAAGAATTCGTTTCCGTCATCCCAGTGCTCAGCCGCCAGCTCGGCAAGAGCCGGAGCCAGTTTATGGATAGGATTGTCAGCAAGATGCGGGTAGGCCACGTGCCCTTGAATACCCTTCACCGTCAGTACGCCCCCCAGAGAGCCGCGCCGGCCATTCTTGATGACGTCACCGACCTGACGGGTAGAGGAGGGTTCGCCGACGATGCACCAGGTGATCTTGGTGTTTCTGGCTTCGAGCCACTCAACCACCTTGACGGTTCCATTGATGGAAGGTCCTTCTTCATCGCTGGTAATCAGAAAACCGATGCGGCCGCGATGATCGGGATGCTTCGCCACAAAATTTTCACAGGCCACGACCATGGCCGCCAGGGAGCCTTTCATGTCAGCTGCGCCGCGGCCATGCAGCATGCCGTCAATGATCTTCGGCGCAAACGGCGGATTATTCCAGTTGGCCTCCGGCCCGGTGGGCACGACATCGGTATGACCGGCAAAGGCCAGCAGGGGACCGGTCTCCCCACGTACCGCCCAGAAATTGTCCACATCACCAAAGCGCAGACGCTCAGTCCTGAAGCCAATGGCTTCCAGGCGGCGGATCATCATCTCCTGACAGCCAGCATCCTCGGGAGTGACCGAGGGGCAACGGATAAGATCAACAGCGAGTTGCAGGGTAGGGGACAAAGAGGTCATAACGCGGCTTCCTGTAGGGATTTACCCGGAATAAAGGCCGCGATTCTACCAGCTTTGGCAGGCTGGCTCGATAAAGAATGGCGTTGGGGACGGAGGCAGGCACAGGGTAAGCCAAATGGGCGACGGCAGTTGCCGTCGCCCCGCCAGATTCCGGCAGCGTTTAATGCCGGTCCGGTTAAGCAGCCTTGTCTTTCTCGGTCTGGTGTTCAAGCACATTGCCGGATTGGGTGATGGCGATAGTTCGGGGTTTCATCGCCTCCGGAATCTCTTTCACCAGACTGATAGTCAACAGACCGTTCGTTAACTCGGCACCAGTCACTTCGACGTAATCGGCCAGATTGAATTTGCGCTCGAATGCGCGAGTGGCGATGCCTTGGTACAGATACTTGCGCCCTTCTTTACCTTCCTCGGATTTTTTGCCGCGGACGGTCAATACGCCTTTTTCTACCTGGATATCCAGCTCGTCCCGGTCGAAACCAGCAACGGCCAGGGTGATCCCGTAGCGGTTTTCACCAACGACTTCGATGTTGTACGGGGGATAACCGGCAGAAGCCTGTTCAGCGCGCAGCGCAGTATCCAGCAGTGCACCCAGTCGATCAAAACCGATGCTGCTGCGATAGAGAGGGGTGAGATCAATTGTATTCATAACCATATCCTCCGTTAAGAAGCGATAAAAAATACAGTCAGTTTCTCAGCGCCCCGTTCTCACAGAGACCCGGGGCATTAGCTGATTTAAGGCAACAGGGAAAAATTTCAATGGCTGAAACTCATAAATTTTTTTCACACTCCACCTGCGAACACGTCCACACAACTCAAAAAAACTCCCGGCTTCTCCTGACAAACTATACGCACCCCGTAGGTCGGATTAGGCGTCCAACGCCGTAATCCGACATTCCGCACCATAATTCGACGCTCGAAACTCAATCATCCCCGAACAAAATAATCCACCACCGGAAATCAATATCACCCGTAAAAAAGTTGAGCCAATTTTTGCCACCCTGCATATAAAAAGCGAGCAAGAAACAACTCTTGAACTTTTAAAAAGCGTCCCTATCTAAGCGGCGCTAATTTCATTTTGTGCATGTTGAACGAAATAAAATCCCGATAATCAGGAAAAATAACAATGTATACCTTGACTATCTGCCGTCTCAAAGCCGCACGGTATCCGCCGCAGTTTCGCGTAAAAATTAATTAAATTTATTTTTACTTTTGTCTCCATTACTTACGTCTATTTATGGAGGGCTTTATGCTTGACGTAAAATCTCTGAGGCGCACCTACGGCGATTTTGTTGCGGTAGACGGTGTGACCTTCTCAATCGGAAAAGGTGAAATCGTCGGTCTGCTTGGCCATAACGGGGCCGGTAAAACCACTATCATGAAGATGCTCAGTGGCTACCTCGAGCCGAGCGGCGGCCAGATCACAATGGACGGGACGGACCTCGGCCAGCAGCTGAAAAAAGTGCAGCAGAAAATCGGTTACCTGCCGGAAAGTCTGCCGGTGTATCCGGAGATGACCGTGGCGGATTACCTGGATTATGCGGCGTCCCTCAAAGGCCTGACGGGCGTGGAAAAACAGGCGGAGATAAAGCGCGCCCTCACTGCCACCGCCATCAGCGACAAATTACTCGCTCCCATCGCGACCTTGTCGCGCGGTTATAAACAGCGGGTCGGCGTGGCCCAGGCAATTCTGGGCAAGCCCAGCCTGCTGATCCTTGACGAACCTACCAATGGTCTCGATCCGACCCAGACACTGCAGATGCGTGAACTGATCCGCGAGCTGGCCAAGGAAGCCACGGTCATCCTCTCCACCCACATCATGCAGGAAGTCGACGCTCTTTGTGACCGTGTCTTGATGGTGCGCGGCGGCAAGCTGGTTATTGATGCCCGTCTGGACAACCTGCGTCAGAGCCGCTACCTGAAACTGATCACCAGTCCGCTGGACGACTCCGCAACTGGTGCGCTTGCGCAGATTGCCGGTGTGGAAGTGTTTGAGCAGCAGACTGCGGGGGATTCAAGAGCACACGTCCGTGTAACGCTTGCCGAGTCAGCCGACATGGATAGCGTGAGTGCCGCACTGGCGAAAGCGGTGCTCGGTGCAGGTGCAGACCTGTATCAGCTCCATGCCGAAGTGCGTGACCTCGAGTCATTGTTCCGCGAAGTCAATCAGCAAACCGGTGCTGTAGAAAAGGAGGGTGTCCGCCATGCAGCCTAAGCGCACCATTCGCCGCATTGCCGGTAAGGAAATAACCTTATTTTTTTCCTCACCTGTGGCCTATCTTTTCCTGGCGGTCTTTGCCGCAGTAACCCTGTTTATTTTCTTCTGGGGCGAGTCGTTTTTCTCGCGCAATATCGCCGATGTGCGTCCACTATTTGAGTGGATGCCGGTGTTGCTGATCTTCCTCGCCAGCACACTCACCATGCGTATGTGGAGTGAGGAACGGCGCACCGGTACGCTCGAACATGTGCTGACCCAGCCGGTGCCGTTGTGGCATTTTGTAGTGGGTAAATTTGTCGGCTGTCTGTCATTGCTGGCCATTGCGCTGTTGATTACTTTACCTCTACCCATCACGGTAGCCATCATCGGTGATCTGGACTGGGGTCCGGTGTGGGCCGGTTATCTGGCGACCTTCCTGTTGGGTGCGGCTTATCTCAGCATCGGTTTGTTTGTTTCATCCCGCAGCGAAAATCAGATCGTGAGCCTGATTACGGCGGTGGCCGTGTGCGGTATCTTCTATCTGTTGGGCAGCAAAACGCTCACCGATTTCTTCGGTAATCAGGCGGGAGAATGGCTGCGCCTGCTGGGCACTGGCTCGCGCTTTGAATCTATTACCCGAGGTGTGGTTGATCTGCGCGATCTCTATTATTACCTGAGCCTGATCGCTGTATTCCTTACGTTAAATACCTTCTCACTGGAACGTGAGCGTTGGGCACTGACCGGCAGTCGTGAACACCATACCGGCTGGCGGGTGATGACGGCGCTGCTGGTGGCTAATGCCGTGGGTGCAAATTTCTGGCTGGGGCAGGTCAACAGCCTGCGCATTGATGCAACAGCAGGCAACCAATACACCATCTCGCAGGCCACTGAAGAGTACCTGCAGCAGCTACAGGAGCCCTTGCTGCTGCGCGGCTATTTCAGCAGCAAAACGCATCCGCTGTTATCACCGCTGGTACCGCAGCTGCGCGACCTGATGCAGGAGTATGCGGTGGTCAGCGATGGCCGCGTGCGGGTGGAATTTATTGATCCGGTCACCCAGCCGGAGCTTGAAGAAGAAGCCAACCAGAAGTACGCCATTCAACCGGTTCCGTTTCAAGTGGCTGATCGCTATCAGGCATCCGTGGTGAACTCTTACTTCAACGTACTGGTGCAGTACGGCGATGAATATCAGGTTCTGGGATTCCGTGAACTGATAGAAATCAAAGCTCGTGGCGAAGGGGATCTTGATGTACAGCTGCGCAATCCCGAGCATGATCTCACCCGCGCTATCAGAAAAGTTCTGCATACCTATCAGGCTGGCGGCAATCTCTTTGATACCGTGAAAGGTGAGCTGACCTTCAATGCGTACATCTCGGCGGAAGATCGTCTGCCGCAGCCCCTGCAGGCGTTCAAGCAGGTCGTCACTGCTCAGGTAGAAAAAATGCAGCAGCAATCACAGGGCCGTCTGCAGGTGAATGTTCTGGACCCGGACGCAAATGGTGGCGCGCTAGGCCAGCAGATTCTGCAGGATTATGGCTTTCAGCCTATGGCCTCTAATCTGTTCGGCGATGATCGTTTTTATTTCTACCTGACGCTTGGGCAGGGAGAACAGGTGGTACAGATTCCACTGGATGACCTGAGTGAGACCAGCTTCGAGCGCAATCTGTCCTCAGCCATCAAGCGATTCGCCAGCGGCTTCGCTAAAACCGTTGCGATGGTTACCCCTGAACCTGCCGCGCATCATCAATTCGGCGGCATGAGCTCTGCTCAGTTCACTCAGCTGCAAAACTTCCTCGGTGCAGAACTGAATGTGATCAGTGAAGACTTGAGCGATGGCAGTGTATCGGGCCAGGCGGATATTCTGGTGCTGGCCGCGCCTAAAAATCTCGACGAAAAACAACTTTTCGCCGTGGACCAGTTCCTGATGCAGGGCGGTACGGTTATCGCGACCACTGCGCCTTATGCGGCCAATGTGTCCAACCGCAGCCTGAACATCGCTCTGCAGACCAGTGGACTGCAGGAGTGGCTGGAACACCACGGTTTGCGTATCGAAAACCAGCTGGTGATGGATACGCAGAATATGCCGTTCCCCGTGCCCGTGGCCCGCAATATCGGTGGCTTTACGGTGCAGGAAATCCGGATGCTGGATTATCCCTACTTTGTCGATATTCGTGGCGATGGCTTAAGTCATGACAGCCCAATCACCGCAAACCTGCCGCAGACCACCATGGCCTGGGCTTCACCGATCATTGTTGAGCAGGAGAAACAACAGAGCCGGCAAGTGACCGAGTTACTGCGCTCCTCGCCCAATGCCTGGCTGTCCAGCTCTACCGAAGTCATGCCGCGTATCGATGGTGGTGCCATGAGTCGTTATGTTCCAGAAGGCGAACAGAAATCCCACCTGCTTGGTGTGGTGTCGGCAGGCCGGTTTGATTCCTACTTCGCTGGTAAAGCGTCGCCGCTGCTGAATCAGGCTGAAGTAAAAGAGGGTGAGGATGCGGCGGAGACTGCGCCCACTGTCTCAGGAGTGATTGAACGTTCTCCTGAATCTGCGCGCATCATCCTGTTCAGTTCCAACGAATTCCTGACTGACCAGTTGTTGCAGATGGCCAGTGCTGCCGGCGGCGGTGATTATCTCAACAGCCTGCAGTTGATGGCCAATACAGTCGACTGGGCGCTGGAAGATGCGGGTCTGCTCAGCATTCGTTCGCGGGGCAATTTTAACCGCACCCTCCCGACCTTGGAGCACAGCACGCAACTCTTCTGGGAGTATTTGAATTACGGCCTGGCTTTGCTGGCGTTATTGATTGTGGCGGGAGTGCGGTATCAGATAAACCGCTCACGTCAGAAAGGCTATCAACAATTACTCGCAAACTAGGAGCAAGAGATGAAAAAATATCATAGCTGGTTAGCGGGTTTATTAGCGGCGCAAATCGTTTTGGCTGGCGTGCTCTTTTTTTACAAAGAGCAGTCCATGCCCCAGGCGAGCAATGAACCTCTGCTGAGTTTTGAATCTGCGGCAATTGATAAACTGGTTATTGCCGATGCAGAAAACACTGTGACCTTGCAGAAATCCGGAGATCAATGGCGGCTGCCGGATCTGCACGAGTTGCCGGTCGTTGATCAGAAGGTGCCGGAGCTGCTGGATAAACTGCAGGCCGTGCAAGTGCGCTGGCCGGTTGCCACCACCACATCAAGCCACGAACGTTTCGAGGTGGGTGAGAAGAAATTCCAGCGTAAGCTTCAGTTGTTCAACGGTGACAAAAAAGTGGGCGAAGTATTGCTCGGAACCTCACCCGGATTCCGCAAGGTCCATGCGCGCCGCCCAGATGACTCAGAAGTCTACGCGGTTAATCTGAACAGCTTCGACATGCCGGCAGCGCCCCTGGAATGGCTGGATAAAACACTGCTCGGTGCGAAGGACCTGCAGAAGATCAAAGGACCCGACTACGAACTGCAAAAGGCAGGCGAGGAATGGATATTGGCTGGTACAGCAAAGGAGGCTGACGGGGGTGAAGACCAGGTAACGGTTGATGCCGAAAAAGCGCAGGAGCTGGCTAATGCGCTGACCAATCTGCGCATCATTAATGTGGCGGAGCAGCAGCCTCAAGGCGAGCCGGTTGTTATCACTGTCGGTGCAGCCGGCGGAGAGCTGCAATACGAATTCCTGAAACAGGATGACAATTACTTCGTTAAACGCAGCGATCAGTCTCAGGCATTTACTCTCAGCCAGTTCGACTATGATCGCATCACCCAGATACGTCAGCCGCAACTGGCCGTGAAGGTGGAAGAACAAAAAGAAAACACTGAAGAGAAGGAGAGCAAAGGATAACAATACCCAGTAGGTCGGATTACGACGCGGGGCGTCTAATCCGACCTACATCAGGAGTTAATAGCGATTGCGTTCGTCGATCTGGCTGTTCAATGTCCACAGGTCATAGAGCCAGCCTAAACCGAACAGGCCCAGGGTGAACAGATAAATGAGACCGGTTATCCATTTGCCCATATACATGCGATGAACCCCGAGGAGGCCGAGAAATGCCAGCAGAATCCAGGCGACGGAATAATCGATCGGACCGGGGCGGAAACGGCTCTCAGCTTCGCGTGCCATGGACGGGATCAGAAAGATATCGATCAGCCAGCCGATGCCGAGTAAACCCAGTGTAAAAAACCACAGGGTACCGGTGAGCGGCTTTCCAAAATAAAACCGGTGTGCGCCCATAAATCCCACAATCCATGTGATATAACCGATTAAAACTGAATGCGTTGGTATTCTTTGCATCATCCATCTCCTGTAGGTCGGATCAGCCGCGCAGCGGCGTCATCCGACGCATGCTCGTCAAATTAATCTGACAGTCCTGCATACACTTCCTGTACGTCATCATCTCCGTCAATTGCCGCAAGAAAGTTTTCAACTTCTTCCAATGCTTCACCGCTGAGACTGACAGGGTTTTTGGGGCGGTAACCGAGCTTGGCAGATTCGACCGTAAAACCTTGAGCGGGTAACGCACGGCAAACGAGGTCGAGGTCGGTGGTATCGGTAATAAACAGCGTTGCACCATCTTCACCGGCCTCAAAGTCCTGAGCGCCGGCTTCGATGGCTGCTAGTTCAGGGTCAGCATCCGCATTTGTCGGTGAGGCCTCAATCAAGCCCACATGATCAAAATCCCAGGAGACTGAGCCGGATGAACCAAGCTGGCCTTTGCGGAACAGCACACGCATGCTGGAGATGGTGCGATTAACATTGTCCGTCAGACACTCCACAATTACCGGCACCTGATGTGGAGCAAAACCTTCGTAGGTAACCTTTTCATAGTTCACGGCACCGTCCAGCTGGCCCGAACCTTTCTTAATAGCCCGCTCCAGTGTCTCGCGGGTCATGGACGCCTTCTTCGCCTGCTCTACTGCCAGACGCAAGCGCGGATTCATGTCGGGGTCTGCACCATTGCGCGCCGCAATCATGATTTCCTTGGTCAGTTTGGTAAATAATTTACCCTTGGCATTTGCTGCCGCCTCACGGTGTTTTGCTTTCCACTGGGCGCCCATAGCTGTCTCCCGATATGTTTATGTTGGTCGGATCAGCCGCAGCGCGGCGTAATCCGACGATGAAGTTAGACCTCACACAACTCCACCCACATCGACAGCCATGAGCAGGTTATGCAAAGACGGTTAGTTACTGTGCAGCGCCGCGTTCAGTTGCAGCGCACTTTTGTTGGTGACCGCTTCCACGCGTCCAGTGATGGAATTGCGGCGGAACACCAGATCCGACACTTCAGCCAGCTCACGCGCTTTCACAGTTTTTACTTCTTCACCTTTATCGTCCAGTAAAACGACTTTGGTTCCTGCAGTAATGTACAGACCGGATTCGACTTTGCAGCGATCGCCCAAGGGAATGCCGATACCGGCGTTGGCGCCGATCAAAGATTCCTTGCCGACAGAGATCACAATGTTGCCACCACCGGACAGGGTGCCCATGGTAGAACTGCCACCGCCCAGGTCAGAGCCTGCACCGACAAATACGCCGGCAGAGATGCGGCCTTCAATCATCGCCGGGCCTTCGGTGCCCGCATTAAAGTTCACAAAACCTTCGTGCATGATGGTGGTGCCTTCGCCGAGGTAGGCTCCCAGACGTACGCGTGCCGTATGCGCGATCCGCACGCCTTTCGGCACAACGTAGTTGGTCATCTTGGGGAATTTATCGACGCAGGCAACTTCAAGCAGCTCACCATTGAGGCGGGCCTGCAATTGACGTTCGGGCAGCTCTGCCAGATCAATAGCGCCCTGATTGGTCCAGGCGACATTAGGCAGCACACCGAAGATCCCGGTCAGGTTGGTGCCGTGGGGTTTTACCAGTCGGTGGGATAACAAATGCAGCTTCAAATAAGCTTCTGGCACGCTGGCGGGGCCTGCGTCGCTTTCCAGCAGGGTTGCCACCAGCGGCTGCTGGCTCTTGCTCAGAGAGCGGGCAACGGCAGCCTGGGTTTCATCACCGGCACTCGCCAGTGCATCGGCCAGCGCAGCCGCCTGGTCTGGTGTGATGGCAATAGCCTGATTGCCACCGGTGTAGTTCAGGGTTTTAGAAATAGCGGTAACGGTGTCGCTTGATGGATTAAGCACAGGTTGTGCGTAAAAGATTTCCAGCCACTCACCTTTAGCATTGTGAGTACCGACACCGAGACCGAGGCTATAAAGAGTCGTCATAGTCTTTCCTATTGCTTGCGAATAAAAATAGTTTTTTGTCTATTGCTTACGAATAAAAATTGTTTTTTTGTCGGATTACGACGCTGCGCGTCTAATCCGACCTACATAAAAAGTAATACCGCGCGTCCACATAACCGTAGGTCGGATTAGCACAGCGTAATCCGACAGGCCCAGCCGCGCACCACCCCAAACCGCACGTCGAGCACCGTAGGTCGGATTAGCGCAGCGTAATCCGACACCCACAGCTGCGTATCACTCCACCCCCCTATCGAACACCGTAGGTCGGATTAGCAAAGCGTAATCCGACATTCACTGCTGCGTGTTAAACCGATCTACATATCAAGGCCGGATGTCTAATCCGTCACTCACCGCGTCACATCACATCTAACCCAACCAATACCTACCCAAGCACCCGCTCATAATCCGCCGCTTTGAACCCCGTCATCTGCTGTTTGCCGGTATCCAGCAGCGGCCGTTTGATCAGGGTGGGATTTTCAACAATAACCGATACCGCTGTCTGCTCGTTAAAGTCCGCCTTGGCCGACTCATCCAGCGCTTTCCAGGTGGTACTGCGTTTATTGACCAGCGCCTCCAGACCAATCACGTCAATCCATTGCCTGACCTGCATTTCCGTCAGACCATCGGTGCGGAAATCGTGGAAGTGATATTGGATCTGCCGGTCAGCCAGCCAATCCCGCGCCTTTTTGACCGTGTCACAATTCTTGATGCCGTATAGCGTTATCGTCATACCAGTTCTCTCTTACAACTCAGGCTTTCAACACAATCTTGGGTTTCTTGCGAGTGGGGTAGCAAGTGCGACAGATATCGCAGCGGGTGCCGTCACAGGTTCGCGCGCTGCAGTGTTCGCGGCCGTAATAGATGATCTGCAGATGCAGATCATTCCACGCGTGCTTGGGAAATAAACGCTTCAGATCTTTTTCTGTCTGCGTCACGTTTTTTCCGTTGGTCAGGCCCCAGCGCTGGGCCAGGCGATGAATATGTGTGTCCACTGGAAATGCCGGATGACCAAAGGCCTGACTCATAACCACACTGGCCGTCTTATGACCCACACCGGGCAGGCGTTCCAGCGCCTCCCAGTCCTCCGGTACCTGTCCGCCATGTTCATCAATCAGAATCTGCGACAGCTTTGCTATCGCCTTGGATTTCTGGGGTGACAGGCCGCAGGGGCGTATGACTTCCTGAATTTTTTCTACCGGCACTTTAGCCATGTCATAGGGATTGTCTGCAAGTTTCCACAGCGCCGGGGTCACCTGATTAACCCGCTCGTCCGTGCACTGTGCAGACAGCAGTACCGCCACGAGCAGCGTATAAGGGTCTTTGTGGTGCAGGGGAATAGGTGGAGCGGGGTAAAGCTCCTGCAAGCGCTGCAGGATAAAGTTTACCCGTTCCTGTTTATTAAGATTTCTTACACTGCTCATAAACTTTTCACGAACGCCTTGATGCGCTGAGCGGCTTCAATGCATTCCGCCAGCGGCGCGACCAGTGCCATACGCACATAATCTTCACCGGGGTTTACCTCACCGCTGGTCCGCGCGAGATAACTGCCGGGCAACACCGTTACATGCTGCCGGGCAAACAGCTGCTGGGCAAAATCTTCGCCGCGAAGCGGGGTTTTTGGCCAGAGATAGAATCCAGCATCGGGCATACTGACTGGAAGTACGCCATCAAGAATCTGCAATACCGCATCAAACTTTTCACGATAGGCATTGCGATTAGCTTGCACGTGAGACTCGTCTTTCCAGGCTGCCACGCTGGCCAGCTGAGTCGGCACTGGCATGGCACAGCCATGATAAGTGCGATAAAGCAGGAATCTTTTCAGAAGCTGCGCATCGCCAGCTACAAATCCGGAGCGCAGGCCGGGGAGGTTAGAGCGTTTGGACAAACTGTGAAATACCACGCAGCGCGCAAAATCATCGCGTCCAAGCTCAGCACATGCCTGCAGCAAACCAGCGGGTGGTTGTTGTTCATCAAAATAAAGTTCTGAATAGCATTCGTCCGACGCAATAACAAAATCGTATTGATCAGCCAGCGCGATCAGGGTTTTGAACTGCGCGCTGCTCATCACCGCGCCGGTAGGATTGCCTGGTGAGCAGATAAACAGGATCTGGCAACGCCGCCAGATATCAGGATCTACAGCTTCAAAGTCGGGAATAAAATTATTTTCCGGCGTGCAGTTCAGGAAAAAGGGTTCGGCGCCGGAGAGAATCGCTGCGCCTTCATAAATCTGATAGAAAGGATTCGGGCTTACCACCAGCGGCGCTGTCTGATGGCGATCCACGACTGTCTGCACCAGTGCAAATAAAGCTTCCCGCGTGCCGTTGACGGGTAACACATGCTGCTCCGGGTCGAGACTGCCGGGCTTCAGCTGGAAGCGCTGCGATGCCCAGGCGGCGATGGCCTGGCGTAACTCCGGCAAACCTTTGGTGGTCGGATACTGAGACAGCGCAGAAAGATTGTCCACGAGCGTCTGTAACACAAATGCCGGCGGTTCATGTTTGGGCTCACCGATGGACAACGCGATATGCGCAAGCTGCGCAGGTGCTGTAACAGCAGCCTTCAGGGCAGCCAGCTTTTCAAACGGGTAAGGGTGGAGTTGTTGTAAGTCCGGATTCATGTCAAAACTTCACAGGCGTTGGTCGGTCGGATCAGCCGCTATGTCATCCGACGCGTTGGTTGTAGGGTGAAGGTCGGATAGTCAGGCTGTCCGGCCGCTATTCCACGTCAGCTATTGGCTGGTAACGCGACGATCAAGTTGCTCACAGATTTCCCGCTGCAGACGTTCGCACATATCCGGATCGCTGAGGGGAAAACCCTGATTGTCGGTGATAAAGAAGATATCTTCAACGCGCTCGCCGAGGGTGGCAATCTTGGCGTTCTGTAACTGCACACCGAACTGCAGGAAGATCCGGCCGATGCAGGCGAGCAGGCCAGGGCGATCGGGACTGATAACTTCCAGCATGGTGTAACCACTGATCATGTCATTACTCAGCGAGGTGCGCGTCGGCATGGAAAAATATTTGAGGCGGCGCGGCGTCCGACGGGTAATCACTTCCGAATAATTATCTGCGAGGCGCAGTTCGTCCTGCAGTGCTTTATGAATATTCTTCAGAACCGCCGGGTTATTGCCCAATGGCTCACCGTTCTGGTTAAGCACAAAGAACGTATCAATGGTATAGCCGGACTTTGAGTTATAAATGCGCGCATCCTGAATACTCAGGTTCAGCTGATCGAGGGCGGAGGCTACTGCGACAAACACATTTTTCCGTTCTTTACTGCGCACGAAAATCTGCGTAGCACCGGCGAGTTCTTTGTTGGTGGTTTTCTTGATCAGGATGAGTGGTGCGTTGTCCTGCTGGTCTGCCACGGCAGCGGTATGCCAGGCAATGTCCTGAATACTTTCGCGCAGGAAATATTCCTCTCCCATATCGCCCCAGATCTGCAGGGAACGCTCCGCACTGATGCCTTTGCGTTCCAGTTTGCGGATAGCGGCCTGCTGGGTTTCTTCGATCAGATCCTGCTTGTCGATATTGTTTTCCAGGCCGCGACGCAGCGCGCGGCGGGTGTCCATATACAGCTGGCGCAAGAGGCTGGCACGCCAGGTATTCCACAATTCTTTGTTGGTGCCGTTGATATCCGCCACTGTCAAACAGTAAAGGTAATCCAGGTGTAACTGATCACCGACACGCAGGGCAAAGTTATGAATAATTTCCGGATCAGAAATGTCCTGCTTCTGCGCCACCGCAGACATCAGCAGATGCTGTTCCACCAGCCAGCATATGAGGCGGGTTTCCCGTGGTGATATACCGTGGCGCTGGCAGAACTCTTCTGCATCCACGGCGCCGAGGGTTGAGTGGTCGCCACCGCGGCCTTTCGCAATATCGTGGTAAAGGCCGGCAATATACAGCAGTTCCAGTTTGGGCAAACGGTTCACGACATGGGCTGCGACCGGGAAATCCTCTTTGGCGGAAGGCAGCAGGAAGTCGCACATGTTCTGCACAACTTTGAGCGTGTGTGCATCCACCGTATAGATATGGAACAGGTCGTGTTGCATCTGGCCAGTGACGCGGCCGAACTCCGGCAGGTATAAGCCGAGGATGCCGTAGCGCGTCATGCGCTTGAGTTGATCCACCAGGCCGGACGACTGTTGCATCAGTTTCATGAAAAGCTGCGTATTTTTTGGATCGCGGCGATAGTTGTCATCGATCAGGTGGCGGTATTCGCGCAGCAGGCGAATCGTAGACGCATGAACGCCCTCGATCTCGGGGCGCTGAGCCATCAGCACAAAAATTTCCAGCAGTGCAGAGGGGGTCTCTTCGAATACCGCCTCATGGGTGGCTTCAATATAATTACCGCGAATCTGGAAGCGTTCGTTAATCGGAACGACCTGGTGCGTAACATTCTTATTAAGAATCACGCCCTGTAGATATTGCAGGAGCACATCATTTAATTCGCGCAACGCCAGCACAGTACGATAGTACTTGTGCATGAACTGCTCTACCGCAAGATTTTCGCTGTTGTCCTTATAGCCGAAGAGCTTGGCGAGTTCGCGCTGGTGATCGAACAGCAGGCGCTCTTCCGCCCGCTTGGCCACCATGTGCAGACCGTAGCGCACTCTCCACAGATATTCTTCACCGCTGTAAAGCAGGGAAAATTCTTCTTCATTGAAAAAATGTTTGCCGTGCAGTTGACGCAGTGTGCGTACCTGATAGTAGCGCTTGGCTACCCAGCAGATGACCTGAATATCGCGGATGCCGCCGGGGGCATTTTTGATATTGGGTTCGAGATTGTATTCCGTGTCATTGTATTTCTGGTGCCGCTGAATCTGCTCATCCCATTTTGCGCGAAAAAATTCATCCGCGGGCCAGAGCTGATCAGGGGCGGTGAGCTGCTGCAGCTCAGGACGAAGCCGCTCATCGCCAACCAGCGTGCGCGACTCCATGATATTGGTAGCTACGGTAATGTCGGTGCGTGCAATCTCCACACATTGTTTAACCGTCCGGACGCTGTGACCGATCTCCAGGCCGATGTCCCATAACAGGGTAAGAAAGCGCTCGACATTATCCCGGCAGACGCGCAGCGCTTCAGGTGTGTGGAGGATCAACAGGTCGATGTCGGAGAACGGATGAAGCTCACCGCGCCCATAGCCCCCCACGGCTTCCAGACTGATTCCCTCCGGCCATTCGAACTGATACCAGGCGTAGTGCAGGATACAGTCGATGAACAGGGCGCGCTCGTATACCAGGGTGCGAATGTCTTCCCCTTCGCAGAAGCGCGCATTGAATTGCCCGTTGGCTGCTGCCAGTGCGTCCTTAAAGACGGTGATGATCGGTTTTTCAGTCAGGGCGCGACGAAAACGGCTTTGATCAAAGAAGAACAGCGGCCTTTCGAAATAGGGCACCGAAGGGTTCATGATTTAAAACACTTCTCCTGTGCGAGCGGTCAGCACTTCAACCCCGTCTTTGGTAACCACCATGGTGTGCTCCCATTGGGCCGAAAGGCGGCCGTCTTTAGTTTCTACGGTCCAGCCATCACTTTTCAACTTGGTGTGAGGCTTGCCCGCGTTGATCATAGGTTCGATGGTAAAACACATACCTTCGCGCAGCTCCATCCCTGTGCCGGGGCGGCCGTAATGCAGAATCTGCGGTTCTTCATGGAAGACCTTGCCGATCCCGTGGCCGCAGTACTCGCGCACCACCGAATAGTAATTACTTTCTGCATGCTGCTGGATAACATGGCCGATGTCGCCGAGGGTGCAGCCGGGCTTGACCAGCGCGATGGCCTTGTACATGCACTCTTGAGTCACCTTCACAAGGCGCTCGGCGTGGGAGGCCGGTGTGCCCACGAAGAACATGGCGCTGGTGTCTCCGTGGTAGCCATCGTGAATAACCGTTACATCGATATTGATGATGTCACCGTTCTTGAGCACTTTTTTCTCTGAAGGAATGCCATGGCACACCACCTGGTTGACGGATGTACAGATGGATTTGGGGAAACCGCGGTAACCGAGGCAGGCAGGAATGGCCTTCTGGACATTCACGATATGTTCGTGGCAGATCCGGTCCAGTTCGGCGGTAGTCACACCAGGCTGCACATAGGGGCCGATCAGCTCAAGCACCTCGGCGGCCATACGGCCCGCGATGCGCATTTTCTCGATTTCTTCAGGGGTTTTGATAGTCACAGACATGAGTGAACACTAACTCTCAATAGCGATAGAAAGGCCGACATTCTAAACGATAAGGTCGGAGTTCTACAGTGATAACTTGGGAGTGGCCGAACGCAGGGTGCGTCCGGCCTGCGGAGCAGGGGAGGCAGCGGCTTCAAGACACTGCAGAAGCCGCCGTGAAACCGGGATCAGCCGGCAGCAGCGCGGGAGCGCAGGATCGACACCGCGTGAATAACACCGCGCAGCTCGGCCAGTCCTTTCATCCGGCCTGCATAGGAGTAGCCGGGATTGATGCCGGGTTTGCCGATCTCATCCCCCATCAGGTGGCCGTGGTCCGGACGCATACTGATTTGCGGCAGCTTCAGGCCCTGCTTCGAGCGGCGATCTTCTTCTTCCAGCAGCGCTTCCACGAGTCCCACCATATCGTTGTCCCCATCCAGATGATCAGACTCGTAGAAGGAGCCGTCATCTTCTCTCTTTATATTGCGCAGGTGGACGAAATAAATGCGTTCACCGAATTCGCGGGCCATGGCGACCAGATCATTGTCACAGCGCGCGCCGTAGGAGCCGGCACACAGGGTGAGGCCATTGGCGGGGCTGGGAACGGCATTGAGCAGGGCGCGGGCGTCATCTGCGGTGGAAACCACCCGTGGAAGGCCGAACAGAGAGAAGGGTGGGTCATCCGGATGAATGCACATGCGCACACCCACGGATTCAGCTACTGGGATAATCTCCCGGAGGAAGGCAAATAGATTGGCGCGCATGCCTTCGTCGCCCATCTGGATAAACTGATCAATCGCAGCGCGGATGCCGTCCCGATCGTAGGAGCCCTCGCCACCGGGAAGGCCGGCGATGATGTTCTTCTCAAGCAGCGCCTTTTCTTCGTCGCTCATGGCATCCAGCCGGGCTTTGGCCTTGGCCAGTACCTCCGGCTGATAGTCCGCTTCCGCGCCAGGCCGCTGAAGGATGTATACATCGTAAGCGGCAAAATCGCTCATCTCGAAGCGCAGGGCCTGGCTTTTGTTGGGCAGGGTGTAGCTGAGATTGGTGCGGGTCCAGTCTACTACTGGCATAAAGTTGTAGCAGACGTCATAGATCCCGGCGGCAGCCACGTTGCGGATGGATTGCTGGTAGTTGCCGATGTATTCGCGATAGTTGCCGGTGCGGGTCTTGATGTCGTTGTGGAGCGGGATGCTCTCAATGACCGCCCACTCCAGGCCGTGGGACTCAATCATGGCTTTGCGTTCCATGATGGCTTCCATGGGCCAGGCTGCTCCGGTGGGAATCTGATGGAGCGAGGTGACTATGCCGGTGGCTCCGGCCTGAGCAATATGTTGCAGGGTGACAGGGTCTTGGGGGCCGAACCAACGCCAGGTTTCTTTCATGACATATACCTAAGGTTAACTGGGAACTGACTCTATATTAGAGGTTAAGGTGTACTAGTATACAAGTCTGTGGGTGCGTTTCCGAACCTTTGGCATCATAGACGACAGGAAGTTCGCGCGTAAGCAGAGAGTTGTTTATCTGCGCAGTAAAGTGTGGTATAAAGCGCGCCTCTTTTCGCCCGTCCAACGAAAATTGGCGGCTTTCAGAGGTCAAAACGGCAGAGAATCTCTCTTTGCCCGGCGCTCCGGCGCTGCAAAACACACTTAACGTCACACATATACCGACACATTAAACCTGGGTGCCTGGGGCGCGAGCTGAGGGTTGGTTGATGGGGTATATGGAGGCTTAACCCGAAAGGAAAATTTTATGCCTACAGTAAGCATGCGCGATATGCTTTCCGCTGGTGTCCACTTTGGTCACCAAACCCGTTACTGGAACCCGAAGATGTCCCGTTATATCTTCGGCGCGCGTAACAAGATTCATATCATCAACCTGGAGCACACTGTTCCAGCCTTCAACGAAGCTCTGGCGCTGATTCAGCAGATGGCTTCTCAGAAGAAGAAAATCCTGTTTGTCGGCACCAAGCGCGCCGCTCAAAAAACCATCAAAGAGCAGGCAGAACGCGCTGGCCAGCCGTTTGTCAGCCATCGCTGGCTGGGCGGTATGCTCACCAACTACAAAACCATCCGTGCTTCTATCCGTCGCCTGCGCGATCTGGAAACTCAAAGCCAGGACGGTACCTTTGCCAAGTTGACCAAGAAAGAAGCTCTGATGCGCACCCGTGACATGGAGAAGCTTGAGCGCTCCATCGGTGGTATCAAAGATATGAGCGGCCTGCCGGACGCTATGTTTGTGATCGACGTTGATCACGAGCGCATTGCCATCCAGGAAGCTAATAAACTGGGCATCCCGGTAATCGGCATTGTAGATACCAACAGCAACCCTGAAGGTATTGATTACGTTATTCCTGGTAACGACGACGCTATCCGTGCAGTAAAACTGTACGTGACTGCAGTAGCTGACGCTTGTCTGGAAGGTGCCAAGTCAGCTTCCGCTGTACCTAACAAAGACGAGTACGTTGCCGCTGAAGAAGGCGCTGCTGAATAAGCGTAAAGCGCTTTGCTAGATGCAATGAAAAGGGGGCTATGCCCCCTTTTTCAAATCCGAATTTGAATACTGACAGAGGACAAAACCATGACAGCTGTTTCCGCAACAATGGTAAAAGAACTGCGTGACCGTACTGGTCTGGGCATGATGGAGTGTAAAAAAGCACTGAACGAAGCCAACGGTGACATCGAGCTGGCGATTGAGAACCTTCGTAAGGTTTCCGGCTTGAAAGCAGCCAAAAAAGCTGATCGCACTGCTGCAGACGGCGTGGTTGCTGTGAAAGTAGCCGATGACAACAGCTATGGTGTAGCTGTTGAAGTTAACTCCGAGACTGACTTCGTTGCCCGTGACGCCGGCTTCCTGGCGTTTGTAGACAGCGTAGTGGCCAAAGCATTTGCCACCAAGCAGACCGACGTGGCTGCCCTGATGGCAGGCGAGCTGGAAAATGCCCGTGAAGCCCTGGTTCAGAAAATTGGTGAGAACATCGGTGTGCGCCGTGTAGCGCTGGTTGATGGCGGTGTGGTTGGTGGTTACGTACACCTCAACAACCGTATTGCTGTGCTGGTTCAGCTGGAAGGCGGCAACGAAGAGCTGGCTAAAGATATCGCCATGCACGTAGCGGCTGTTAACCCGGCTGTTGTCAGCTCTGACCAGATGCCTGCTGACCTGGTAGAGAAAGAAAAAGACATCATCCGTGCGCAGCCGGACATGGCTGGCAAGCCTGCCGAGATCGTAGAGAAGATGATGGTTGGCCGTATCAACAAATTCCTGAAGGAAGCCAGCCTGATCGACCAGCCTTTCGTGAAGAATCCGGAAGTGACCGTAGGCAAACTGGCCAAAGATGCCGGTGCTTCTGTTAAAAGCTTCGTACGTCTCGAAGTGGGCGAAGGCATTGAGAAGGTCGTTGTTGACTTTGCTGCAGAAGTGGCTGCCCAGGTACAAGCGTCCAAAAGCTAATCTCTGCTGTTGTTAGACCTCCCATTAAAAGAGGCTGAGTGTCCCACTCAGCCTCTTTTTGCTGTTAAACTGCCGTGATTTTTTCGCCCACCCATCTTACGGAGTCTAAGTCTATGCCAAGCCCCAGAGAAAAGAAGTACAAGCGGATTTTGCTGAAACTCAGTGGTGAGGAATTGATGGGGGCAGAGGGGTTCGGGATTGATCCTCGGGTACTGGACAAAATGGCACTGGAAATCGGCCAACTGGTAGGTATCGGTGTTCAGGTCGGTCTGGTTGTCGGAGGCGGTAACCTGTTTCGTGGCGCCGCATTGAACGCTGCTGGTCTAGACCGGGTCACTGGCGACCATATGGGTATGCTGGCTACGGTCATGAACGCCCTCGCCATGCGTGATGCGCTGGAACGCTCCAATATTTCCTCCCGTGTGATGTCCGCTATTCCCATGAGCGGCATCGTTGAACATTATGACCGCCGTCGCGCAATTCGTTTTCTGAGTTCCGGTGAAGTGGTAATCTTTGCCGCCGGTACCGGAAATCCTTTCTTTACCACCGACTCTGCTGCCTGTCTCCGCGGCATTGAAGTTGAGGCGGACATTGTCCTCAAGGCAACCAAGGTGGATGGGGTCTATACGGCAGACCCGATGAAAGATCCTACGGCGACCAAATACGATCGTCTGACTTACGATGAAGTGCTGGATAAGAAGCTGGGTGTGATGGACCTGACGGCAATCTGTCTGTGTCGCGAACATGACATGCCGGTACGTGTTTTCCGTATGAACAAAAGCGGTGCTCTGCTGAACATTGTGGTTGGCAGTAATGAAGGCACCCTGATTGAAGAGGGACAAAACTGATGATTAACGACATCAAAAAAGATGCAGAAGGCCGCATGAAGAAAGCGGTTGAAGCACTGATTGGCAACTTCTCCAAGATTCGCACAGGCCGGGCCCACCCGAGTCTGCTCGATGGCATCACCGTGTCTTATTACGGCTCGGATACACCGCTCAGTCAGGTTGCCAACATCAACGTGGAAGACGCCCGTACCCTGTCTATCAGCCCCTGGGAGCGTAACCTGGTGCCGGAGATTGAGAAGGCAATCATGAAATCTGATCTGGGTCTGAATCCCTCCACCACTAATGGTCTGATTCGTATCCCCTTGCCCATGCTGACCGAAGAGACGCGTAAAAACTTTATCAAGCAGGCTCGCGCTGAAGCTGAGAATGGCCGTGTTGCGGTACGCAATGTGCGTCGCGACGTTCTGTCTGACGTCAAGGCACTGGTCAAAGACAAGGCTATCAGCGAAGACGACGAGCGTCGCGCACAGGACGATATTCAGAAAATAACCGATAAATACATTGCCGAAGTTGATAAGGCTCTGGCAGCCAAAGAAGCGGATCTGATGGCGATTTAATGCTTCGCTGATCTGGTCCCGCGGCATGCATCTGGTATTTCCCGCGTCTGTTTGTTCTGCCTGACCAGCCACCTGGTTGGGCGGATAACCGTTCTGGCTTTTCGGGACGATGCATGCTGTTAATGCGATCATCAACTGAAAGATGCTTTCCTCAGGAGTTATGAGTGACCACAAATACCCTGCGCCATGTGGCCATCATTATGGACGGCAATAATCGCTGGGCGAAACAGCGGGGTATGGCCGGTGTCTCCGGTCATAAAGTCGGTGTTGAGCGTATTCGCGACGTAATGAGCGCCTGCCAGGAGCTCGGCATCGAAGTGCTCACCTTATTTGCCTTCAGCAGTGAAAATTGGAAGCGCCCTCCTATTGAGGTGGAAGCCCTGATGTCACTGTTTCTGCTGTACCTCAAAAAAGAAGCCCGCGAGCTCCATAAAAAAGGTGTACGACTGCGGGTTATCGGCAATCGCAGCCGGTTCAGCCCTGCTATTCAAAAAGCTATTCAAGCCGCTGAAGAAATGACCCGGGATGGCAAGACGACCCTGGTCATCGCAGCCGACTACGGCGGGCGCTGGGATATTGCCAAGGCTGCCAAGCGGGTTGCCGAAGAAGCTGTGGCCGGTCGGTTGTCCACAGAAGACATTACCGAAGAGCTTCTGCACGGCTATACCTCTATGGCCGATCTGCCGGAGCTGGATCTGCTGATACGTACCGGCGGGGAGATTCGCATCAGTAACTTTCTGTTGTGGCAGGCTGCGTATGCTGAGCTCTATTTCAGCGATAAGCTGTGGCCGGACTTCGATGGTGCCGAGCTGCATGCAGCGGCGGCGGCATTCAAGGAGCGTCAGCGTCGGTTTGGTCTGACCAGCGAGCAGGTGGCCAAGGCCCGCGTGTCCGGAGGTCAGGATGCTTAAGCAACGGGTTGTCACGGCACTGATACTTTCGGCTGTCTTTCTGGGCGCACTCTTCTATCTTCCTGTTCCGCTGTTCTCGATCTTTATCGCGGTAGCCTTGCTGGTGAGCGCCTGGGAGTGGGCAAATCTCTCCGGCTTCAGTCAGGCGTGGCAGCGTGTCGGCTATATGGCTTTGCTGGCAGTGGCCACCTTCCTCACAGGGCTGTACCTGGGGGTGACGGACTGGTCTGTCGAGGCGCATATCAACTCAGAAAAATTCCGGCAGGTTCTGGTTATCGGTTGTATCTGGTGGGCAGTGGCTCTGTTGCTGGTGCAGGGGTTCCCTTCAAGTGCCATCCTGTGGCGGCATCCACTAATACGCGGTCTGATGGGTTTGTTTGTGCTCGTCCCCACCTGGGCGGGTTTTATCTACGTCCGAGCCCAGGACAACGGAGCTCTGCTGGTGCTGTTGATTGTAGCGGTCGTAGCATGTGCAGATATAGGTGGCTACTTTGCAGGTCGTCGCTGGGGTAAGCGCAAGCTGGCGCCAGCGGTCAGTCCCGGTAAAACCTGGGAAGGCTTTCTGGGTGGTGTCTGCTTCAATTTTCTGTTGTCGTTGGTCGTGTGGGGGCTGGTGGGCGGAAATTACTTCATGTTGCTGGCCATCATACTGCCCGCGAGTCTCGCATCTGTTCTGGGCGATCTCTTCGAAAGTATGTTGAAGCGTCATCGGGGTATTAAAGACAGCAGTGCGCTGCTGCCAGGCCACGGGGGGGTGCTGGACCGGGTGGATGGTCTTACGGCTGCGGCACCTGTCTTCGCTCTCGCTCTGCTCAGCACGGGCTGGCCGGGGTAAATCATGCAGCAGGTGACGGTCTTAGGGGCTACAGGCTCCATTGGAATCAGTACGCTGGATGTCCTATCCCGGCATCCGGATCGGTACCGCGTCTTCGCGCTGACAGCTGATCGTCAATGGGAAGCACTCGCCCGGCAGTGCCTGCAATATCAGCCGCGTTATGCGGTGATGTGTGATCCATCGGCTGCCCTGGAGCTGGAGAAGTCATTGGCTCGCCATGGAAGTACCACCGAGGTGCTGCAAGGGTCCGATGCATTGGCGGAAGTGGCCGCCCATGCCGAGGTGGATACGGTCATTGCGGCCATTGTCGGTGCGGCGGGGCTGCTGCCGACGCTGGCGGCGGTCAAGGCTGGCAAGAAAGTACTCCTGGCTAATAAAGAAGCACTGGTAATGGCGGGTGGGTTGTTTACCCGTGCAGTCGCGGAACATGGAGCGACCCTGCTGCCGATCGACAGCGAACACAATGCCATCTTCCAGTGTCTTCCCGCTGACCATCGGGAGCAGGGGCTGACGAAGAGCGGTGTGAGGAAGATTCTGCTGACCGCCTCGGGCGGGCCGTTTCGCACTACACCTGTCGAACAATTACGTGACGTAACACCGGAGCAGGCCTGCGCTCATCCAAACTGGAGCATGGGTCAGAAAATTTCTGTTGATTCAGCCACTATGCTGAATAAAGGCCTTGAGTTGATCGAAGCCTGCTGGTTGTTCAGTGTCCCGCCGGAGCAGATTCAGGTTGTCATCCATCCGCAGAGCGTTATTCATTCGCTGGTTGAATATATCGATGGCTCCGTCCTGGCCCAGCTGGGCAACCCGGACATGCGGACGCCCATAGCCCATGCGCTGGCGTGGCCTGAGCGCATCGAATCCGGCGTCACCAGCCTGGACCTGTTTGCGACCGCTCGGCTCGACTTCACCGCGCCTGATTACGAGCGCTTCCCCTGCTTGCGTCTGGCGCAGGAGGCGGCTAAAACTGGTGCCACCGCCCCGGCGATTCTGAATGCTGCCAACGAAGTAGCGGTGGCCGCATTCTTGCAACGACGCCTGCGTTTTGATCAGATTTCACAAGTCATAGAAAGTGTTCTAACGCGTCTTCCAATCACTGAACCAGCATCAATGGATGTTGTCCAAAACGCCGATTCCGAGGCCAGAGCCATGGCAATGTCGGTGATCGGCTCACTCTAACGAGGTTGTCTGTGGCAGTAGCGCAAATGATTTTATGGTTTCTGGTAGCGATTATCGTGCTGGTAACCATTCACGAATTTGGTCACTTCTATGTAGCCCGGCGCTGTGGCGTCAAGGTGCTGCGTTTTTCAATTGGTTTTGGCAAGGTCCTCCTGCGCTGGTCCGACAGGCAGGGAACTGAATACGCCATCTCTGCTATTCCCCTGGGCGGCTACGTCAAGATGCTGGACGAGCGCGAGGGGGATGTTCCTCCCGAAGAGCTGCATCGCAGCTTCAACCGTAAAAATGTCTGGCAGCGTATGGCTATTGTGGCTGCAGGTCCGATAGCCAACTTCATCCTGGCTGTTCTGTTGTTCTGGGCTCTGGTGATACCGGGCGTTCGGGATTTTACGCCGGTCATTGGCTCGGTGGAGCCGGGTTCTCTGGCGGCTCACGCAGGACTTGAGGCCGGACAGGAAATTCTCTCTATTGATGGTGTGCCCACACCCACCCGCCAGGCGGTTTATCAACAGTTGTTGCGGCGTCTCGGGGAAAGCGGCGAGATGCACGTAGCGCTGCGCTACCCCGATTCTTCTCTGCGTTATCACTCAGAGGTGGCGCTGGATAACTGGCTGAAAGGTGCTGAAGAGCCGGATCCGCTGGGTGGATTGGGGTTACGCTTCTTCGTTCCCGAAGTCGATACGCTGGCTGCGGCCGTTACACCGGGCAGTCCTGCGGACCTTGCGGGGATGAAGCCGGGCGATCGGGTGCTGGCGGCTGACGGTGAAGCCATGACATCCGGCACTGACTGGATTGAGTATGTCAAACAGCGTCCTGGTCAGCCGATAGTATTGCTGTTGGAGCGCGAAGGCGAGCAGCTGACCTTGTCCATCACCCCGGAAGTGGTCACCGAAAACGATGTAACACTGGGACGCGTCGGGGTGGCTCTGCAGTTTCAGCCCTGGCCGGAGGAGATGATCCGGTACAACCATTACTCCGTAGGCGGAGCCTTTATCGCGGGTGTCGAGCGGACCTGGGATACTGCTGGTTTTGTGCTGTTATCGGTCAAAAAACTGCTGTTCGGAGAAATTTCGACGAAAAACTTGAGCGGGCCGATCAGCATTGCTAAGGTGGCGGGCTCTTCAGCGGAGAGTGGTCTGGAAAGCTTCGTAGCCTTCCTTGCGTTACTCAGTATCTTTCTGGGGGTTTTTAATCTTCTGCCAATTCCGGTATTGGATGGCGGGCATCTGCTGTATTACCTGATCGAAGCAATAAAAGGCAGCCCGGTATCAGAAAAAGTACAAATGGCTGGCTATCAGGTTGGCCTGTTTCTGGTCATCGGATTAAGCGTGCTGGCCCTATATAACGACATTATGCGGCTGTAGCCATAACCCGAAGGCCTCATTGCCACTTCTTACTGACCAAACTAGAACCAATGATATGAAGCGAGTTTCGATGCGATTTTTCTGTTGCTTGATAGTACTGATGATGTCATTCGCCGCGCAGGCACAAAGTTTCCGTGTGAATGATATTCGTGTCGAAGGCTTACAGCGGGTTTCTGCCGGAACAGTTTTCAGCGCTCTTCCTATCCGCGTGGGTGATGTTGTCACTCAGACGGATATTCAGAACGCAACCCGTGAGCTCTTCAAGGTTGGCTATTTCGCTGATGTGTCCATGGGACGGGATGGCGATGTGCTGGTGTTGGTTATTAAAGAGCGTCCGGCAATCAATGCTATTGAAATTGAAGGAAACAAGGTCATCAAGACCGAAAGTCTGATGGACAGCCTGAAAAGCAACAACCTGTCCGAAGGTCAGATCTTCCAGCGCGCTACCCTCGAGGGCATCAGTCAGGCGCTGCAGCGTGAATACATTGCGCAAGGACGTTACGGTGCCAGTGTCGATATTGAAGTAGAAGACCTGCCGCGCAACCAGGTGAAGGTTAAGATCAATATCACCGAGGGTGCTGTTGCCCGTATCAAACAGATCAATATCGTGGGCAATAAGGCCTTTGGTGATGAAGAGCTGATTGAGCTGTTTGAGCTGAAGTCTACCGGCTTGTTTTCCTGGATCAGTGGTAACGACAAATATTCACGCGAAAAACTCAAAGGCGATCTGGAGCGGATTGAGTCCTATTACCTTGACCGTGGGTATCTGGGTTTCAATATCGATTCTACGCAGGTGTCCCTCAGTCCTGATAAATCGAAGATCTTTATCACAGTTAACGTTACTGAAGGCGATATCTACAACATTAGTGAGGTGGATCTGGCCGGTGATCCGGCTATTGATGAGGCCATCGTGCGCCGCCTGATTCTTATGCGGGAGGGGCAGACCTTTTCGCAGATCCTGATGACTACTTCAGCGGAATACATCACCCAGCGGCTGGGCAATGAGGGCTACACCTTTGCGAAGGTCGAAGGGATCCCGGAGCGGAACGACGAAGACAAAACCGTTAAGGTAACCTTCTTTATTGACCCGGGTAAGCGTGCTTATGTAAATCGCATTAACTTCCGCGGCAATACCAAAACCATTGATGAAGTGCTGCGCCGTGAGATGCGGCAGATGGAAGGCGGCTCTGCCTCTACAGCACAGATCGAGCATTCCAAAGTTCGCCTGGAGCGACTGGGTTTCTTTAAGGAAGTGAAGGTGGATACCGCTGAAGTTCCTGGTACTTCAGATCAGGTGGATGTGGATTTCACCGTTGAAGAGCAACCGTCCGGCAGCATGGGCCTGCAGATTGGTTATGCCCAGTATTCAGGACTGTTGTTTTCCGCCAGCATCCAGCAGAACAACTGGTTCGGCAGCGGTAAACAGGTTGGCTTCAGTTTTACTCACAACCGTTACCAGACCGGCTACAACTTCAACTACAACGATCCTTACTTTACCGTTGATGGTGTGAGCCGTGGTTTCAGTCTCTACTATCAGAAAACCAAGTACGACATCGTCAATGTCTCCGGCTACACCACCGACATGTACGGCGGCAAGATGAGCTTTGGTTACCCCATCTCCGACATTGAACGCATTGGTTTCGACATCGGGGTGCGCGATTTGACCGTCAAAGCTAACTCCTGGGCTCCGCGCGAGATCATCAGAGGTAATATCCCGCCGCTTAATTATGTGAGACAGGAAGATCTGGATATCATCAGGGAGTTGGCTGCCAGTGGTAGTGACTACCCCCTGGGTACCATTGACTTCATGCCGCTGACATCGGATGTCGTTGCAGAGCAGGGTTTTATTGATAAATACGGTGACCATTTTCAGGACATCACCACCAGCCTGTTCTGGGGCAAATCCACTCTTAACCGTGGCATCCTGGCCAACCGTGGTGCATCGCAGCGGCTGTCTGCGGAAGTTTCGTTGCCGGGCGGTGACCTGCAGTATTACAAGCTGGATTATGAAGCCCAGATGTTCAAGCCTCTGACACGCAGTCTCACGCTGCGTCTGCATACGCGTCTGGGCTATGCAGACAGCTACGGCGATATGGATGAATTGCCCTTCTTCCAGCACTTCTTTGCGGGTGGGTTTGGCTCTGTACGCGGCTTCGAGCGGAATACACTGGGACCTCGCGGTACCCGCGAATCTGAACGTGCGGTAGAGATCGCCTGGGATGACCTGAATGGCGATGGTATCAAGACAAGTAATGAGATCACTCAGGGCTATGTCCTGTGCCAGGATCCCAGCGCCTTCAGTGCCGCCAATATCAAGTGTTTACCCGGTCGTCTGGTAACCGACGTGGCTGACTCCAACAATTATGGTCGTAACCGTGGCGCCTTCGGCGGTAACGTATTGATCGAAGGCGGTGCCGAAGTTCTATTCCCGCTGCCATTCATCAAGGATCAGCGGATGCTGCAGTCAACCTTTTTTATCGATGCGGGTAACGTGTTTGATACAAACTGTGGCGTTGGTCAGCGTAACTGTTATGATGTCGACCTTTCCAAGATCAATGCCGCTGCTGGTTTTGGTCTGACATGGATTTCCGGCTTTGGTCCCATGACGTTCAGCATTGCGCGACCATTGAAGAAAAACGAATATGATCGAACGGAATTCTTCCAGTTCTCTCTCGGACAAACCTTCTGATAACAGTGCTTTAACTAATAACCATGAGGATAAAATTGTGAGTGTTACCCGGAAACTCTGTGCTGCGTTGTTGCTGTCCATGTTGTCTGCTGTCAGCTTTGCGCAAGGCAAGGTCGTGATTCTCGATGTCCAGGCCGCTATGCTGGGTACCGAATTGGCTAAACAAAGCCTCGCCAAACTGGATAAAGATCCTGAATACGCTGCAATGAAGGCAAAGCTTGATGGCCTGGTTGCCGATATGAAAAACCTGCAGGCAGCCGCTGAAAAAGATGGTATGACCTGGTCAGCCGAAGAGCAGGCGGAGCATCGTAAAAAGGTTGAATATCTGCGAGCTGACTATGAGCTTGCTGGAAAAAAACTGCAGGCTGAACGTCAGGCTGTCATGCAGCGCGTTATGCAGGATCTGACACCGAAAACCCGCACCGTGCTGGAGCAGATAATCGCTGCCGACAACATCGGATTGGTATTGAACAGCCAGGCAGCCATACACGCGGCGCCCGCATTTGATATCACCCAGAAATTAACCGACATGCTGAATAAAGCCAAATAATTACCCTTTGGCTTGGGACACATCAGGTGAAAAAATCCTATTCACTTGCCGAACTGGCTCAGTACATTGAGGCTGAGCTGGTTGGCGATCCCGACTATCAAGTCAGTGCATTTGCCAGCCTGCAAACTGCACAAGCTCACGAAATCAGCTTCATTGCCAGCCCTGCGTATGCCAAATATCTTGCTTCCTGTGGTGCAGGCGCGGTAATTCTGAATCAGGAGCAGGCGGCCCAGTTTAATGGTAATAAACTGATCATTGCCAATCCCTACGTAGGCTATGCCCGACTGACACGATTGTTTGATCACAGCCGTACAGAGGTCGTTGGTATTCATCCTTCAGCGGTCATTGGTGAGCGAGTGGTTCTGGGCAAAGATGTCAGCATCGCAGCCAATGCCGTCATCGGAACAGGCGTAACGCTGGGGGATGGTGTCGTGGTGGGCCCCGGTGTATCGATTGGAGATGACACCAGCATCGGCAGTCGTACCCGCCTGATGGCAAACGTAACCATATATCACGGCATCTCCATTGGGACGGATTGTATTATCCACAGTGGAGCTGTCATTGGAGCGGACGGCTTTGGCTTCGCGCCCAACGGCAAAGAATGGGTTAAGATCCACCAGCTCGGCAGTGTTATCATTGGCAACCGCGTCGAAATAGGTGCATGCACCACAGTAGATCGCGGCGCGCTGGGGAACACAGTGTTAGATGACGGGGTGATACTGGATAATCTGGTTCATATTGCCCATAACGTTCGTCTGGGGAAAAACTGCGCAATGGCAGCTACCTCAGCGATCGCCGGCAGTACGGTGGTCGGTGAAAACGTAACCTTCGCTGGTGGTGTTGGTGTGGTTGGCCATATAGATATAGGCGATAATATCCACTTCACAGGTATGACCATGGTGTCTGCCTCTATATCTGAGCCTGGCTCCTATTCGTCGGGAACACCGATATCTTCCACGAAAGAGTGGCGGAAGAACGCGGTGCGGTTTCGCCAGCTGGATGCCATAGCGACTCGCCTGAGTCGTCTTGAAAAAGATGTAAAAAAGATCTGATTGAATAACCGTGAGGCTTTTGTATCTGGATCGGCTGAATTATCACGGGGTCCGGGTGCAAAAGTCTTTCATATTTTTAAAAGCTTAAAAGCTGAGTATGCAGGGGTCATCGACCATGATGGATGTCAATGAAATTCGCGAATACTTACCTCATCGTTATCCATTTTTATTGGTCGATCGGGTCGTGGAGTTGGTGGAGGGTGAATCAATCATCGCCTACAAAAACATCACGGTTAACGAAGAAGTATTCAACGGTCACTTTCCACAGGCACCTATTTTCCCAGGTGTGTTGATCATTGAGGCTATGGCCCAGGCATCGGGGATTCTGGGGTTCAAAAGTGCCAAGAAAAAACCCCAGGATGGATCGATTTATCTGTTCGCCGGCGTCGATGATGTACGCTTCAAACGTCAGGTTATTCCCGGTGATCGGCTTCAGCTGGAGTCCCGGGTCGTTTCAGAAAAACGTGGAATCTGGAAATTCGAATGTCGCGCAACGGTTGATGGTGCTCTCGCTGCCTCGGCAACCATCCTCTGTGCGGATCGTAAAATCTGATTGCGCAAACCCCGGTCGCGGGGTTTGTTGATTCAAAAATTGCATTGATTCGAAAAGCTATTGATCGCTGTAGATATTTTTTATCCTGCGTGACAACGATGGATCGGCAATACCTCAGTCAACCAGAATGGTGAGAATAATTCCTTGATTGATTCACGAGCTATCATCCATCCCTCTGCCAGACTTGCACCCGATGTGGAGGTTGGTCCCTGGTCTATCATCGGCCCTGATGTGGAAATCGGAGCGGGCACCGTTATCAACTCCCATGTGATTGTTAAAGGCCCTACGGTTATTGGAAAGAATAACCGGATTTTCCAGTTTTCGACGGTGGGAGAAGATACCCCTGATCTGAAATACAAAGGTGAGCCGACGCGCCTGGTGATTGGTGATAACAACATTATCCGTGAGGGCGTCACGATTCACCGCGGCACTATTCAGGATCGCAATGAAACCACTATCGGCAATAACAACCTGCTGATGGCCTATGTCCACATCGGTCACGACAGTGTGATTGGCAATCATTGCATCCTTGTAAACAACACGGCTCTCGCCGGGCACGTACATATTGATGACTGGGCTATCCTCAGCGGTTTTACGCTGGTGCATCAGTTCTGCAAGATCGGGGCTCACAGTTTCAGCGGGATGGGTACGGCAATTGGAAAAGATGTGCCGGCCTTTGTCATGGTCAACGGCAGCCCGGCGGAAGCGAAAAGCATCAATGCGGAAGGCCTGCGTCGCCGCGGTTTTACTGCGGAAGATATCAGTAATATCACCAAGGCTTACAAGCTCATTTACCGGCGTGGCCTGACCCTTGATGAGGCTATCAAGGAGCTGGAGCTGATGGCGCAGACCAGCAGTGTTCTGAATACTCTGATCGACTCTTTGAAATCATCATCGCGCGGGATTGTGCGATAGGAGGCGGGATGTCGGATCGTTTGCGTATCGGCATCGTAGTAGGTGAGGCTTCCGGGGATATCCTCGGAGCGGGGCTGATGGTGGCCTTGCGCAAGCATTTTCCCGAGGCAGAGTTTTCCGGTATCGGCGGGCCGCGTATGCTGGCGCTGGGGTTCCACTCTTTCTTTCCCCAGGACCGTCTGGCGGTCATGGGGCTGGTTGAGCCACTGAAGCGTCTGCCGGAACTGCTGAAGATTCGCGGCTTTCTGCGCGATCATTTTATTGCTGAGCCTCCCGCTGTCTTCATTGGTATCGACTCACCAGATTTTAATCTCACACTCGAAGGCGACCTGAAAGAAAAAGGCATTCCGACGGTTCATTATGTCAGTCCGTCGGTATGGGCCTGGCGGCAGAAACGCATTCATAAAATCGCGCGTTCGGTGGATCTGATGTTGACACTGCTTCCGTTTGAAGCGGAGTTCTATCAACAGCATCAGGTGCCTGTCACCTTTGTCGGTCATCATCTGGCCGATGAAATTCCCTTGGAGATTGACCATCAGGCGGCCCGGCGCACTCTGCATATCGCCGAGGATGCCAAGGTCGTCGCCTTACTGCCCGGTAGCCGCAGCAATGAGGTGGAACGCCTGGGACAGTTGTTTATGGAAACGGCGGTACACTGCCTGCGGCGCGATCCCGATCTGCAGTTTGTTATTCCCGCCGCTAATGCTGACCGCTATAGGCAATTGCATTTACAGCTCAGCGCCTATCATGAATATCCCATTCAGCTGGTGAATGGTCAGTCGCAAACCGTCATGGCAGCAGCTGATGTGGTGCTCATGGCTTCCGGCACAACCGCCCTTGAGGCGATGCTGCTCAAACGTCCCATGGTGATCGCGTACAAGTTGTCCTGGCTGTCCTGGGCCATATTGTCCCGCATGGTCAAAACGCCTTACGTGGGGCTGCCGAATCTGCTCGCCGGCAAACAGCTGGTGCCGGAGCTGCTGCAGGACGTTGCTACAGCGGAAGATATGAGTGCAGCAGTGATGCACTACTTCGAAAACCCGGAGGAAACCCAGGCGTTGCGCGATACATTTTACGCAATGCATCAATCGTTAAAACTTAATGCCAGCGATCGTGCGGCAGAGGCGGTTGCCCAGCTGATTCATTCATCAGCTGGTTCGTTCAAAGGAAACGAGCCATGACGATCATTGAACCTTTTGTTCCCTGTTATCAGGGGCATCTGCTGGCGGGTGTTGATGAAGTCGGGCGTGGACCTTTAGCCTGGGATGTTGTTGCGGCAGCGGTCATTCTTGATCCGGACCATCCGATCGAAGGGCTCAATGATTCCAAAAAACTTACGGAAAAACGACGTGAGTTTTTATTCGATGAAATCCAGCGCTACGCGAAGAGCTGGTGTATTGCCCGTGCGACTGTTGCCGAGATTGACCAGATAAATATTCTGCAGGCCAGCCTGCTCGCCATGACGCGTGCAGTGGAAGGGCTGCATATTCAGCCTGAGCACGTACTGGTGGACGGCAATAAATTGCCAAAGTGGAAATATACGGCAGAGGCGGTGGTTAAAGGTGATAGTCGCGTGGCCGCCATCAGTGCAGCGTCTATCCTGGCCAAGGTGGCGCGTGATCGGGAGATGCTGGAGCTGGATAAACAGTATCCGGGCTATGGCTTTGCCGACCATAAAGGTTATCCGACGAAAGTGCACATGGATGCAATTGCCAGACTGGGCGTGACTCCCATTCATCGCCAATCCTATGCGCCGGTTAAAGCGCGCATTGAGCAGATAGAATTATTCTGATCCCAAACGTATGACTACCAATTTTGTCCATCTTCGCCTTCACACCGAGTTTTCGCTGGTCGACAGTCTGGTGCGTATCAAGCCGCTGGTGAAACGCGTTGCTGAGTTGAAGATGCCGGCCTGTGCGATTACCGACCAGACCAACTTCTACGGCCTCATTAAGTTTTACAAGGCCGCGCAGGGCGCGGGTGTCAAACCGATTGTGGGCAGCGATTTTCTTGTGGCGAGCAACGACACCGAAGGGATGCCCACGCTGCTGACACTGCTGGCGATTGATAACACCGGCTATAAAAATATTATCGAATTGATTTCACGCGCCTGGCAGCACGGTCAGCACCAGGGCATTGCCTATGTGCAGCGTGAATGGGTGAGTGAGCACCGCGAAGGTGTCATCGCCTTGTCCGGCGGAAAGTTCGGTGATGTCGGCATGAGTCTGCTGGCGGGTCGTACGGCCCAGGCGCAGGAACTTCTGCAGGGCTGGATGCGCGATTTCCCGGACCGTTTTTATCTCGAACTGCAGCGGACCGGGCGTGAAAACGATGAAGAATATCTGCACCTTGCTGTCGCACTCGCAGATGAACTGCAATGTCCAGTGGTGGCCACCAACGATGTACGCTTTCTGAAGCGCGATGAGTTTGAAGTACACGAAGCGCGGGTATGTATCAGTGAGGGGCGCACCCTCGATGATCCGCGCCGCGAGCGTCGTTACAGTGAGCAGCAATACCTGCGATCACCGGAAGAGATGGCGGAGCTGTTCAGTGATATTCCTGAGGCCATTGCCAACACGGTGGAAATTGCCAGGCGGTGCAATGTCACTATCCAGATGGGTAAGTACTTCCTGCCGGAATATCCCATTCCAGAAGGGATGACCGAGGCGGAGTTCTTCCGCAAGATTTCTCACGAAGGGCTGGAAGAGCGGCTCGAGCGCATCCTCGACAAATCCGCTCCCGATTACGCTGAGCGGCGCAAGGTCTACGAAGACCGGTTGAAGTTCGAGCTCGACATCATCGTTCAGATGGGATTCCCCGGCTATTTTCTTATCGTGATGGACTTTATCCAGTGGGCTAAAGATCACGATATTCCTGTGGGTCCAGGACGCGGATCCGGGGCCGGCTCACTGGTGGCTTACTCACTCAAGATTACCGACCTTGATCCGCTTGAATACGATTTGCTGTTCGAACGTTTTCTTAATCCCGAGCGGGTCTCCATGCCGGACTTCGATATCGACTTCTGCATGGACAACCGCGATAAAGTGATTTCCTACGTCGCGGATAACTATGGCCGCGATGCGGTCAGTCAGATCATTACCTTCGGTACCATGGCCGCCAAGGCGGTGGTACGCGATGTGGCGCGCGTGCAGGGCAAATCTTACGGTCTTGCTGACAAACTGTCCAAGATGATTCCTCCCACTCCGGGCATGACTCTCGAGGCGGCACTGGAGCAGGAAGCTGTCCTGCGTGAATTTCTCGAAACCGACAGCGATGCCCAGGAAATCTGGGAGATGGCGAAGCAGCTGGAAGGTTTGACGCGCAACGTCGGAAAACACGCAGGTGGTGTGGTGATAGCGCCCACCAAACTCACCGACTTCTCCCCGCTGTTCTGCGATGAAACCGGCGGTGGTCTGGTAACTCAGTTCGACAAAAATGATGTGGAAGAAGCCGGGCTGGTGAAGTTTGACTTCCTCGGTCTGCGCACCTTGACCATCATCGACTGGGCGCGCCTGATGATTGATAAACAGCGTGCGAAAAAAGGCGAGGCGCCGCTGGATATCAGCGCGATTCCTCTGGATGACTCCAACACATTTGCGCTGCTGAAGCGCGCTGAAACCACCGCTGTATTCCAGCTGGAATCCCGCGGTATGAAAGACCTGATCAAGCGTCTGCAGCCGGACAATATTGAAGACCTGATTGCACTGGTTGCGCTATTCCGTCCCGGCCCGCTGGAGTCGGGCATGGTGGACGACTTCATCAACCGTAAGCACGGCCGTGCTCAGGTCGCCTATCCCGATGCAAAATTTCAACACCCGAGTCTGAAGCCCGTTCTTGAACCAACCTATGGCGTTATCGTTTATCAGGAACAGGTAATGCAGATTGCGCAGGTTCTCGCCGGTTATACGCTCGGCGGCGCTGACATGCTGCGCCGCGCCATGGGTAAGAAAAAGCCGGAGGAGATGGCCAAGCAGCGTGCGGTGTTTGAAGAGGGTGCAAAAAAACAAGGTGTGGACCCTGAACTCGCTATTCGCATCTTCGATCTGGTAGAGAAGTTTGCGGGCTACGGCTTTAACAAGTCGCACTCGGCGGCTTACGCGATTGTTTCCTACCAGACCGCGTGGCTGAAAGCGCATTATCCCGCGCACTTTATGGCAGCCACCATGTCTTCGGACATGGATAAAACCGACAAGGTGGTGACCTTCATCGAAGAATGTCGCCAGATGAAGTTGAAGCTGTTGCCGCCGGACGTCAACAGTGGGGAATTTCATTTCACCGTCGACGAGGCCGGTAATATCATCTATGGCCTGGGTGCGATCAAAGGTCTGGGTGAAGGGCCAGTGGAAAGCATCATCGCGGCGCGTAATGCTGGCGGTCCGTTTAAAAATCTTTTTGATTTCTGTGCGCGTATCGATCCGCGTAAAGTCAACAAACGTGCGCTGGAAGCACTCATTCGTTCTGGTGCGGCGGATAATCTTGGTCCCGGCATCAATATCGATCACGATCGCGCGGTGATGTTTGCCGCAATGAACGAAGCGGTTAAAGCTGCCGAGCAATCAGCGGCAAACACCAGCGCGGGCATGATGGATCTGTTCGGTGATGTCGTACCCAGTGCCGGCACCGACGAAGATGTGTACCGCGATTTCCACCGGGTGCGCAGCTGGACCATGAAAGAGCGGTTGAATGCCGAGAAAGAAACCCTTGGCCTCTACCTGACCGGTCACCCTATCGATGAATACGACAGTGAACTGAATCATCTCGTGTCATCGCGTATTGCCGATCTGAAACCGGAAAAGAGCAACCAGACGGTGGCGGGGCTGGTGGTAGCGCAGCGGGTTATGAAAACCAAGCGCGGTGACACCATGGCTTTTGTCACCCTGGATGATCGTACCGGCCGAATTGAAGTCGCGATCTTTGCGGACACCTACAATCAATCGCGCGATCTGTTGCTGAAAGACGGCTTGCTGGTGATCAACGGCCAGGTGAGCTACGACGATTACAACGGACTGCTGAAGATGCGCGCCGACGCTATCAGTCTGCTGTCTGACGTGCGGCAGGAAAAGGCGCGGGAGCTCTGCCTGGAACTCGAATCCGGCAGCCTGCCAGCCAACTTCGTGCGCGAGCTCAGTGAGATTCTTGATCCCTATCGCGAAGGCCGCTGTCCGCTGGTTATTGACTATCAGCGCAGCAATGCCCGCGCCCAGCTTCGCCTGGGTGATGCCTGGCTGGTCCGGCCGGAAGACGATCTGCTGCAACGTCTGCGCGATCAATACGGAACGGCAAAAGTCAGGCTGGTTTACTGACCTTCGCAAGGGGCCTAAGCCCTTGATTGCTTTTGCATTTCATCAGGAAATTGTGCCCCGGAGGTCGACTCGCAGGGCACTTTAGCGTATCTTAGGCGACCTTATTGTGCCTGCTATACCCGGAAGCCCGTCCGAAGTGGCACCTGAATAAATCACCAACGCAACATCCCAAACCTTGAGCCAGTTAGTGATATGAATCTGAATTATCTGGATTTTGAACAGCCGATTGCGGTCCTTGAAGGCAAGATCGAAGAGCTGCAATTGGTTGGCAATGCCAACGACCTTAATATTGCGGACGAGATCGCCAAGCTCCGCGAAAAAAGCACCAAGCTGACCGAAAGTATTTACTCCAACCTGACCCCCTGGGACATCGTCAAGGTTGCCCGCCATCCTCAGCGTCCATATGCCTCTGATTACATCAGCCGCGTGTTTACCGATTGGGATGAATTGCATGGTGATCGCCATTTTGGTGACGACAAAGCCATCATCGGCGGTGTCGCACGTTTGGATGGCAAACCTGTCATGGTGATTGGTGAAGAGAAAGGTCGTTCCGTGCATGACAAGGTCTACCGCAACTTCGGTATGCCTAAGCCGGAAGGTTATCGTAAAGCACTGCGTCTGATGGAGATGGCTGAGCGTTTCAAGTTGCCGGTGCTTACCCTGATTGATACCCCCGGTGCTTATCCCGGCATTGACTCGGAAGAGCGCGGTATCTCCGAAGCTATTGCTCAGAACCTGGCGGTGATGTCCCGTCTGCGTACGCCCATCGTATGCACCGTGATCGGTGAAGGTTCATCCGGCGGTGCTCTGGCTATCGGTGTGGGTGATCACCTCAATATGCTGCAGTACTCCACTTACTTTGTTATCTCGCCGGAAGGCTGTGCCAACATCATCTGGAAGACCGTGGCCAAAGCGCCGGAGGCGGCTCAGGCGATGGGTGTAACCTCCAAGGTGCTGGAAGAGCTGGGCATTGTGGATGAAACTATTCCCGAGCCTCTGGGTGGCGCACACCGCGATCTGGAAGCCATGGCCAGCAAACTGCAGGAGCGCCTGATTGATCAGGTGGATCGCCTAAGTAAAGAGCACATTGATAACCTGCTGGAGCGCCGTTATCAGCGGTTGATGAGCTACGGTAATCCGTAACCGTTTCATTCTTCTGCTCAATAAAAAAGCCCGCAAATTGCGGGCTTTTTTGTTGTGGATATTAGTTGCTGTAAATCCCCTGGCTGCGCAGGTAATCCTCGTAGTTGCCGTGAAAATCAATCAACCCGGTGGGTTGCATATCGATAATTCGCGTTGCCAGCGAAGAAACAAATTCACGGTCGTGGCTGACAAAAATCAGTGTGCCTGGATAGTTTTCCAGCGCGAGGTTCAGGGCTTCGATCGACTCCATATCCAGGTGGTTGGTCGGCTCATCCAGCAGCATCACGTTCGGGTTGATCAGACTGAGCTTGCCGAACAGCATCCGGCCTTTCTCACCGCCTGACAGTACCTTCACATTCTTTTTGACTTCATCGCTGGAGAACAGCATCCGGCCCAATGCGCCGCGCACCAGTTGTTCGTCGCCTTTGGTCCACTGCTTCATCCAATCAAACAGGTTGCAATCCTCCGAAAAGTCCGCCGCGTGATCCTGGGCAAAATAACCAATCTCTGCTTGTTCGGCCCACTTCACCTTGCCGCTGTCCGCCGCGAGGTCACCATACAGACAGCGTAACAAGGTGGTCTTGCCGGCGCCGTTGGGACCAATGATGGCGATGCGCTCACCGGCTTCCACCTGCAGACTCAGGTCGGCAAACAAGGTCCGGTCGAAGCCCTTGGCCAGCTGCTCCAGGGTGACGGCCTGGCGGTGCAGCTTTTTGTTCTGCGTGAACCGAATGTAGGGGCTGACGCGGCTGGAGGGTTTAACGTCTTCCAATTGAATTTTTTCAATCTGCCGCGCGCGGGAGGTTGCCTGCTTGGCTTTGGAAGCATTGGCAGAGAAGCGGCTGACGAAGGTCTGCAGCTCGGCGATCTGGGCTTTTTTCTTAGCGTTTTCGTTCAGCAGCTTCTCCCGCGCCTGGGTCGAGGCGGTCATGTAGTCGTCGTAATTACCGGGATAGATACGCAGCTCGCCGTAATCCAGGTCAGCCATGTGCGTGCACACCGCGTTCAGGAAGTGACGGTCGTGGGAGATGATAATGATGGTGCTGTTACGCTGGTTGAGTACGCCTTCAAGCCAGCGGATCGTATTGATGTCGAGGTTGTTGGTAGGCTCATCGAGCAGCAGTACATCCGGGTCTGAAAATAACGCCTGGGCAAGGAGCACACGCAGCTTCCAGCCGGGCGCAACGGCACTCATAAGGCCGGTGTGTTGTTCAATGGGGATGTCCAGGCCCAGCAGCAGTTCACCGGCCCGCGCTTCGGCGGTGTAGCCATCCATCTCGGCAAAGGCGACTTCCAGTTCGGCTACGCGCATGCCGTCCTCTTCACTCATCTCCGGTTGACTGTAGATGCGGTCGCGCTCCGCCTTTACCTGCCAGAGTTCATCGTGTCCCATGATCACGGTATCGAGTACCGTGTATTCCTCATAGGCAAATTGATCCTGTTTCAGTTTGCCCAGGCGGGTATCCGGCTCAAGCATCACCTGACCGGAGGAGGGCTCCTGATCTCCGCCCAGGATCTTCATGAAGGTGGATTTGCCGCAGCCGTTGGCGCCGATCAGGCCGTAACGGTTACCGTTATTGAATTTGACGGAAACATTTTCAAACAGGGGTTTAGCACCAAATTGCATGGTGATATTAGCGGTGGAGATCACGGGCAAAGGTCTCAGGGTAGGGCTGACAGCCGAGTTAAAAAGGCGGGCATTCTAGCCTAGTTGGCTCGATAGCAGGGACTTTTTAACGGCCGGGCTGGCCGGAGGAGGGAAAGCCGTCCGGCAGCAGCCGGAACGGCAATTCAGGAAAGAGCACAGGAGGGATCAGACGCTGGCCAGCAATCGGTCATATTTGCGGCTCAGCATGTCATAGAACTGCTCGCGGACCTGCAGGATGGATTGCTTCAGCTCTGCAATCTGTTCCTGGGTAATATCCGGGCGGCCTACATAGACCTGCTTGCGAAACAGCGCGATGCGGGCACCGTAAAGCCGCAGGCTGCGCTCAAGGTTCTTTTCGCCCAGCATCAGCAGTTTGGCCTCGGCTTCGGCAAGCTTCTTGAACTCAGCGACCAGTTCGGCATTGACCGCGTCCAGCTCCAGCTTGCGGGCTGCCGGCCATTGCTCTCCGATCTGCAGAGCTTCTACGACCAGCGTCGAATATTTGGCGAAGATGTGGCTTACAGACCCCACATTGGCAGAGACCTCTTCCAGGATCTCCAGTCGCCGGTTACCTGGCGAAAGCTGCTGTGCCTGCTGGCGGCGCATGACCAGCCAGCTGCTCAATACCGCAATCAGGGCACCAAATCCCATCTTGAGTGAGGTTTCACTCAGCTGCAGTAAGGTTTCCATATCCATCGCTTGCTACCTCTCTGTCAAAAAGACGTCGTTTCGTTCGATTACCAGAGACAGAGCAAGAAGCAGGCCAGTGGCTGACAGAAACGGTCAGCGGCGGCTGTTGCGTAAGGGAATAAGTAGACTCTCGAGGCCGTTCAACTTGATTTCATACAGCAACATCAGTTGTTCACCAAGCTTGCCTCTAGGGAAGCCCTTGCCGGCCATCCAGACAAGGTAGGGTTCGGGCAGGTCTGCCAACACACGACCCTGGTACTTGCCGAAGGGCATCTCCTGAGTGACGAGATCACGCAGCAGTTGGGGATCAGGCTGAGCGTTCTCCATCTCAACCACCGGCCAGCTTGACGGTGTAGCCGCGCTTTTCCAGGTCAGCTTTAATCTTGTCACGGTGATCGCCCTGGATTTCGATCACGCCGTCTTTCACAGCACCGCCGCCGCCACAGAGTTGCTTCAATTGTTTCGCAATGCTTTTCAGTTCATCGCCGGTGGCGGGGATGCCGCTGATGGTGGTGACGCCTTTGCCATTACGGCCGGAGGTTTCGCGCCGGATGCGCACGATGCCGTCACCCTGCGGCACGGGACTGGATGGCTTTTTCTCTTCCTTGATACGGCCGGTTTCGGTGGAATAGACCAGACGGCTGTTGTTACTCATAAAGATCCCCCAGTGAGCGAGCATTAGATTGGGCGCGATGATAGCGCAATTGGCTTGAGTCGTGCCCGGCGAGCAATGGTAGAATCCCGAGCGTTTTATCCGTTCATAATGACAAATCGGGTGCCCGCGTGAACTTTATTCCTGCGTCTTTCATTTCCCGCACACTGGTGACGGGTGGATTATTGCTGGCCCTCGTTGCCTGCTCTGATCGAGCCCCATCCATCGTCGACAACATGTCTCCCGAAGAAAAACTGGTTCACCAGGGCAGCCAGGCGGCGCGCCTCTGCGTTGGGTGTCATGGCCCCAAGGGGATCTCCCGGGTCGCTTCCTATCCATCCATTGCCGGGCGATCCCAGACTTACCTCGCTGAGCAGCTGCACGCTTTTCGTGACGGTACCCGTGAAAACCCGATGATGAGCTCAATTGTGAAAAGTATGGATGATGACGATATTCTCGCCCTGAGCTATTACTTCTCCAGTCTGCCAGGCCCGGATACGGGCGGCACTAAGTCAGAGGAGCGAGCGCCATGATCAACGGTCAGTGGGAGCCGGCCTGGGCGCCGGTCGTAGAGGCTTTTTCCAACAATTTCACCGAGCTGGGCGAGCAGGGTGCAGCCCTGACGATTTATCGCTTCGGTGATCCGGTCGTTAACGTGTGGGCGGGGGTGCGCGATAACAAAAGCGCTGGCATTACCGCTGAACCCTGGCAGGAAGACACCTGCGCCAATATCTTTTCGGTCGGAAAGGGACTGGTGGCTCTATGCGTTCTGCAGCTGGCGGAGCGCGGCCTGTTGGATCTGGATAACCCCATTGCAGATTATTGGCCGGAGTTCGCTCAGGAGGACAAGGGGCGGATTACGATCCGGCAGGTGTTGTGTCATCGCACCGGGCTGTCTGCCTTCCGTGGACTGCTGGAATACGAAGACATCTTCGACTGGCAGGCCATGATCAATGCGATTGCCGGGCTGAAGCCCTGGTGGGAGCCGGGTACAGCTCAGGGCTACTCACCCTTTATCTACGGCTGGATCCTCGGTGAGCTGGTCAAGCGGGTCAGTGGTTGCGCCAGCTTTGATGAATACTTTCAGCGGGAAGTTGCTCAGCCGCTGGGAATCCGGTGTCGCTTTGGGGTGCCGCCGGAAGAGCAGGCCAGCCTCGCCGATACAGGCCCTTTGAAACTCCCCAAGGGCGTGGTGATCAACAACAGTGGGGCGGACAGTGTCGCCCTGGGTAAGATCATGAAGGCGGACCCTCGGGGGGTAACCAATCGAGCATTCGGAAATCCGCCGAGCTTCATGACGGCCACTAATACGGCTGCCTGGCGACAGGCCCAGATTCCGGCAGCCAATGGTCATGCCAGCGCCGGAGCTCTCGCACGCATCTTTGGAGCTCTGGCTGACGGCGGGCGTCTGAACGGGGTGGAATTATTGGCCCCGGCTCAGCTCCAACTCTGTTCACAGGAACTGTCGGCGGATGAAGATCGCGTGCTCGGCCTTTATCTGCGCTTTGGTCATGGCTTTATGTTGCCCCAGGACCGGCCGGATTGCCGTTTCGGGCGAGGCGCGCGGGCTTTCGGTCACCCCGGTGCAGGCGGAGCGCTGGGGTTTGCTGACCCGGACTATCACCTGGGCTTTGGTTACGTAACCTCCCGCATGGGACAGAGCCTGTTGATTGATGGTCGCGTTATCCGCTTGATCGATGCGGCCTATCGGGATGTGATGAAGGTGTAAAGGGGGGATGATGATGAACGAACTGCAAGAACAATTGATTGAGCTGGAAACCCGGGTTGCCTTTCAGGAGGACACCCTGACGCAGCTGAATCAGGTCGTTGCCAAACAGGATCAGGAGATTCTCACGTTGCAGCAGCAGCTTCGGCTGCTGGCCAAACGGCTTGACGATGCGCTGTATGTGCAGGAACAGGGCATTGCCAAACCCTTGGAGGAGCGCCCCCCGCACTATTGACGGGGGGTGCGTTGCTAGAAATTCTGTTCCTGCCGCTGGCGCTCCACGTACTTCAGCCGTTCCTCCAGCAGTGCAGTACGGTGAAAATTGCCTTGCGCCAGCTTGAGGGCGTTGCGCAGTTGAATCTGGGCGCGATCATAAACCCCATTAAGGATGAAGTACTCAGCGCGGGCTTCATGCACGCCGAGGATGTTGCCGGCCAGCCCATAGACCTCTGCCAGCAGATACCAGACATAGTCATCTTTATTGCGCTGCCGTGAATAGCGTTCGAGTACAGCCGCACTGCCTTGATAATCCCCAGCCTTCATCAGTGCTTCGGCATAACGCACGATGACCGGGTGGCTGCCGGGATGTTTATCCAGCAGCGCTTCCAGGTCTTTCAGCGCGGGTTTGTAATTCTGTGCGGCCACTTCAATATCATTGGCCATGATGAGATAGGTTAACCGGTCCGGTTCTTTCTCCAGCAGCGGCTTGAGCGCAGCCCTGGCTTCGGCAAATTGCTGGGCATCGGTATAAGCCAGCACCAGACCGTAACGGCTGGCATCCGGAGAGGCGCTTTCGCCCTCTACTTCGCCTTTGAAGCGCCGCACAGCCAGCTGCGGGGTTTCTTCATTTCTCACCCTGATGCGCGTCCGCATCAGCTGGAATTCCAGATTATCTTCGTACTGCTTGCGCGGGTAGTGCATAGCACGGTTGCGGGCGTCTGAGATACGGCTTTCTGTAACCGGGTGAGTCAGTAGAAACTCCGGCGGACGGCGGCCATAGCGGCTGCCGCGCAGCATCTCTTCAAACATCTCTGACGCAGCGTAAGGGTCCAGACCCGCCTGGATCATGGTCTGCATCCCGATGCGGTCAGCTTCCTGCTCATTCTGGCGGCTGAAGCGCAGCTGGGCATCCAGTGCCGCCGCCTGGGTAGTGGCCAGAGCCGCCATACCCGCGTCGCTGGAGCCACTGGTGGCCAGCAGGACCAGGCTCGCCAGCATTCCCGCGTAGAAGGGGGCGGTCATGTTCTTCTGTTGTTCCAGCTGACGGGCATAGTGGCGCTGACTGAGGTGCGCCAGTTCGTGAGCCAGAACGGATGCCAGCTGGTTTTCAGTCCGCGCATAGCTCAGCAGCCCGGTATGCACACCAATGATGCCGCCTGGCACCGCAAAGGCATTCAGGGTATTGTTCTGGACCAGCACCAGCTCCAGGTCTTTATTCTCCAGCTGGCTATGGGCTGCCAGCCGATCCAACAGCTTTTCCAGGTAATCGATTATCAAGGGATCAGAGGACGTGGGAACCTGACTGCGGTACAATCGCAACCACTTTTGCCCAAGTACACGCTCCTGCACTGGCGAAATCATGCTGGAGCTTGTGTCTCCCAACATCGGAAGTTCTATCTCCGCCGCCGCATTCATAGAGATGCCGCTTGCGAGAATCATCGGAATCAGCAAGGTTTTGCGAAACAAAGACACAGTTGTTGGCACTCCTCCGGGTGGCGATATAGCGGCCGTTACTCTAGCGTCTTTGCAGTTCAAAGGCTATGCACCGGCCGGCGTAACAGGATTTGGACTAATATGCGCCATATTTGTTCAACCTGAACCCGGGGGAACCGGCCAGGTTATATGGCATAAACGGGTTTTATCGAAATGAATGATCCACACCAGCAGCTGCCCCATGTTCCGTATGAAGAGCTGATGGCTCGGACGGTTGCGGCAGCGATTGATGCCACTGGGCTGCGTTGCCCGCTGCCGTTGCTGCGGGCCAAGCAGGCGCTTCGGGATCTTGCCTCCGGCGAATCCCTGCGCTTGACGGCAACTGATGCGGGATCGGTGCGTGATTTTTATGCATTCGCAGAGATCAGTGGCCATATCCTGGAAGGCTTCTGTGAACAGGATGGCTGTTATCTGTATGTCTTGCGGAAGAAATAAATCATGTTTGTCTGATGATGTTCTCTGGTGTTGCGAGTGCTCGATATTGTGAAGCACATCAAGTGGATCTGAGGCGTAAGCACGCGGCGTGAGGTTTTCGCTGTAACACGTTCAATGAAGGTAATTGTGTTAATGAATAGCGTAAGTCGTTATACCTGGCATCTCTGGTTGTTGCTCTGTTCTGCATGCCTGGTATGCAGCAGTCTGGCAACTGCTCAGGAACAAGCGCCGGTGCCTGATGAGAAACCAATCGCTGCGCTCGAGGTTATCAAGAGCGAGAATGATGACCGCGAATATCGCTACATCACCTTGAAAAACAAGCTGCGTGTTCTGCTGATATCGGATGCAGCCGCCGAGAAGTCCGCCGCAGCGCTGGACGTCTATATTGGTCACAACCAGAATCCTGCAGACCGACAAGGTCTTGCACACTTTCTGGAACACATGCTGTTTCTCGGCACCGAAAAATATCCGGAAGCCGGGGAATATCAAGCCTTTATCAGTCAGCATGGCGGCAACCACAATGCGTTTACCGCCCCGGAACACACCAATTATTTCTTTGATATCGACAGTAATTTTCTTGAACCGGCACTGGATCGTTTCGCCCAGTTTTTTATCGCTCCATTGTTTGATGCAGAATACGTAGAACGCGAGCGCAACGCGGTGCATTCAGAATATCTTGCTCGCATCAATGACGACGGCCGTCGCATCCTTGATGTCTATCGCGAGATCTTCAATCCTGCCCACCCCTCCGCCCAGTTTTCTGTCGGCAGTCTGGAGACCCTGGCGGATCGCGAGGAAGACCTGGTGCGCGATGCGCTCATCGCATTTTATGAGCAATATTATTCAGCCGATTTGATGACGCTGGTGGTCCTTGGTAAAGAACCCCTGGATGAACTCCAGAAGATGGTGACCAGTCGCTTCGGCAAGGTACCGTCCCGTTCACCGTCGCTGCCGGACACATATCCAGCTATCTTTGAAGCCGAGTTTCTTCCTGCCGCTGTGAGCGTCAAACCCGAGAAAGAGATGCGGCAGCTGGCCATGTTGTTTCCTATCCCCAACCCCTGGGATAGCTACAATCAAAAACCCTGGCATTACATCGGCAACCTGCTCGGACACGAAGGGAAGGGCAGCGTGTTATCGCTGTTGAAAGATCTGGGCTGGGCCGAAGGGTTAAGTGCTGGTGTCGGTGCTACAACCCGGCATGATGCATTCTTTCAGATCACCGTCCAGTTGACCGAAAAAGGCACCCGCGCCCGTGACCAGATTGTGCCGCTGATGTTTTACATGATCGAGCAGCTGCAGGCGCGCGGATTAAAAGACTGGCGATATAACGAGCTGAAAGAACTGGCTGATATCGACTTCCGCTTCCATGAGCAGAGCCCGCCAATCGACACGGTAAGAAATCTCGCCTATGTCATGCACATCTATCAGCCGCAGGATGTCTTGCGCGGCGATTATATGTATACCGCTTACGATGAAAAACTGATTCAGCAATGCCTGAGTTATCTGCGCCAGGAAAATGTGCTGACCGTATTCGTGTCGCCGGAGGTGGAAGGCGATAAAACGTCCACGTTTTACCGCACACCTTACTCTGTGGAGAAAATCAAATTTGAGGCTTATGAGATAAAGCCAAATATCCGCAAAAAATTATACTTTCCTGAGCCCAACGCCTTTATTCCCACCCGGCTTGCCGTTAAGTCTCAATTGCTGTTGCCAACACCCACCGAAAACGCCGAACCCCGTCAGAGTGACCGCCCGCAGGTTGTTATTCGCAATGAGCGAAGCCGGGCCTGGTTCAAGCAGGATCAACAGTTTCATGTACCCAAGGCCAAGATTAATCTCCGATTAAAGCTGCCCCTCGTAGCCGCTGATGTGGATGGTGCGGCACAGGCGCAACTGTTTGCCGCGCTGGTGATGGACGAACTGAACGAATATTCCTATCCGGCGAGTCTGGCTGGCCTGAATTATTCGGTTCGTGCGACGACGCGCGGTCTTGATATTTCCATTGACGGTTACAGCAGCCGTCAGGGATTGCTGTTGAGCAAGATCGCCAAGGCCATTCGCAAAGGCAGGTTCTCCCAGGACCGCTTTAACAATATCAAGCAGGAGCTGATCCGCAGCTGGCGCAACGAGAGCAAGAACACACCTTATGTCGTGCTGGCTCGACAGATTCCAGTATTGCATTATGAGCCTTACTGGAGCAGTGAGGAATTGATCGATGCGCTGGAAAATAAAACGCTGGATCAATTCCATCAGTTTTCAACGCGCCTGCTGCGTGACAGTCAAATGGAAGCGCTGTTGTACGGCAACCTGTTCAGGCAGGAGGCCATCAAGCTGGCCGCTCTTGCGGAATATGAATTACTGGGTGCAAAAACCGGCAGAGCGCAGCCCGCAGCCCGTCTGCATCAGCAGTCGACACAACAGGAACAACCCTGGCTGTACCGTCATTCCCTCGACCACAACGATCATGTTGTGCAGTTGTACGTGCAGAGTTTTCAGCCGAGTATCAATGACACGGCTCACATGAAATTACTGCAACAGATATTGCAACCCGCATTCTTTGCCAGCCTGCGAACCGAAAAACAGCTGGGGTACATCGTGAGTGTTTTCTCCATGCCAATCCGCGATCTGGAAGGTACGGTTTTTGTCGTCCAGTCACCGTCTGCGGATGAAGCACAGATAGTGAAGGAGATTGATGAATTTCTCACAGGCTATGCAGACGTTCTGACGAAAAATCTTGCGGAAAACAAACAGTCTCTGATGCGCGAATTGACTAAGCCTGCGCGCAATCTTGCAGAGCAGGCTGATTTCTATTGGGAAAGTATTCTGCTGGAAGACGAAGGGTTTGATCGACGACAGCAATTGGCAACAGCTGTCTCTGGGATAACTGAGGCGTCGCTGAGCAAATACTTTCAGCGTGTCATGCTTGAAAAAAATCGTCGGCTCTGGCTGACATCTCAAGGAATGCATGACACGGAAGGTTTCCGCCTGCTGGATAATCGCAAGGTTTATCAGCAGCAGTTGAACAGTCTGATTTATCCGTAACAGATAAATTTTTTCGGCGCCGTCGCTGGTTAACCGTCTCCGCTTTTAAATGAACTTGCCATCAGTCCCCATGTCAGCAATGGCGGGTGGTTTGAGCAAAAAATGCGCAATACTTTTGCGTGCCTCGTGGCAGGGTACATATGAGTAGCGGGGCTGGTAAAAAAACGTCATATATGTAAGAATTCGGGGATTTTTTCGGTCCGATGCTGGAGCGAAACCGCCAATAAACCTACAGAAATCAATAACTTCTGTAACACTACAAGCTGCGGTTACACCCTTCCCAATTCCTTTGTTTGATACTGTCGCTACGTTTATATGGGCCATAGCGCGCATAGTTTGAGGAGATTTGAATGCTAGAAGATATCGATGCCATTGAAACGAAAGAATGGCTGGATGCCTTGGAATCAGTTGTTCGCCATGGTGGCAAAGAGCGCGCCGCATACCTGTTACAAGCCCTTTCTGAGAAAGCGGTTAATGGAGGTATCGCGCAACCTTCTTCCATCCAGACTCCCTATCGCAATAGCATCCCGCCTGAAAAAGAAGTCGCGTTTCCTGGTGATCGCGTGCTGGAGCGGAAAATCCGTTCTATTGTGCGCTGGAATGCCATGGCGATGGTGATGAAAGCCAACGATAACGATGATGGCCTGGGTGGTCACATTGCTTCTTTTGCTTCATCAGCCACCCTGTATGATGTGGGCTTCAATCACTTCTTCCGCGGTAATGATGGCGATGTGCCCGGCGACCTGGTTTATTTCCAGGGCCACGTATCTCCCGGTATGTATGCGCGCTCCTATGTCGAAGGCCGCTTCGATGAAGCGCAGCTCGACAACTTCCGCCGTGAAGTCGATGGCAAAGGTTTATCTTCCTATCCTCACCCATGGCTGATGCCGGACTATTGGCAGTTCCCGACCGTGTCCATGGGTCTGGGGCCGATCAAAGCAATCTATCAGGCGCGTTTTATCCGTTACATGGAAGCGCGTGGTCTTGTGCCGCAGACTGATCGTAAAGTCTGGGCCTTCCTTGGTGACGGTGAGTGTGACGAGCCGGAAAGCCTGGGAGCAATTTCGCTGGCAACCCGCGAAAAACTCGACAACCTTATCTTCGTCATCAACTGTAACCTGCAGCGTCTCGACGGTCCGGTACGCGGCAACGGCAAGATCGTCCAGGAACTCGAAGGTGTATTCCGTGGTGCCGGCTGGAACGTTATCAAGGTGCTGTGGGGCAGCAGCTGGGATCGTCTGCTTGAAAAAGACAAAACCGGCCTGTTGCAGAAGCGCATGGACGAAGTAGTCGATGGCGAGATGCAGAATTACAAAGCCAACGGCGGCGCTTATACCCGCGAGCATTTCTTCGGTAAATATCCGGAGCTGCTCGAACTTGTCAGCGATATGACTGACGACGAGATCCTGCATCTTGCACGTGGTGGCCACGACGCCAGCAAGGTATATAACGCTTACCATCAAGCGGTAAATACCAAAGGTCAACCGACTGTGATCCTGGCGCAGACCGTCAAGGGTTACGGTATGGGCGCATCCGGCGAGGCGATCAACAAGACGCATTCCGTCAAATCGCTGGATATTGAAAGCCTCAAGAAATTCCGCGATCGTTTTGAACTGCCCATCAGTGACGAAGACCTTCCCAAGCTTCCCTATTACCGCCCATCTGAAGACAGCCCTGAAATGCAATATCTGCGCGCCCGTCGCCAGGCATTGAAAGGTTATCTGCCTGCGCGTAAAGCGGACTTTGAAGCACTGCAGACGCCGGAGCTCGAAGCTTTTGCTGCGCAACTCAAGTCCACCGGCGAACGCGAAATCTCCACTACCATGAGCTTCGTGCGTATTCTGTCTTCGCTGGTGAAAGACAAGCAGGTCGGTAAACATATCGTCCCGATCGTGCCGGACGAGGCGCGGACTTTCGGTATGGAAGGTATGTTCAAGACCATCGGTATCTATTCTTCCGAAGGTCAGAAGTATGTCCCGCATGACGCTGGCCAGATGATGTCCTATCACGAAACATCTACCGGCCAGATCCTCGAAGAGGGCATCAACGAAGCTGGCTCCATGTCTTCCTGGATCGCGGCGGCAACCTCCTACAGCAATCATGGCGTGCCCATGATTCCGTTCTACATCTACTACTCCATGTTCGGCTTCCAGCGCATTGGCGATCTCGCCTGGGCTGCTGGTGATTCTCAGGCACGTGGCTTCCTGCTGGGTGCTACCGCCGGACGTACAACGCTCAATGGTGAAGGCCTGCAGCACCAGGATGGCCACAGCCATGTATTGGCCAACACCATTCCGAACTGCCGTACCTATGATCCGACCTATGCTTACGAGCTGGCCGTTATCATCCAGGACGGTATGAAGCGTATGTATCGCGACAAGGAAAACTGCTTCTACTACATCACTCTGATGAATGAAAACTATCAGCATCCGGATCTGCCGGAAGGTGCTGAGGAAGGCATCATCAAAGGGATGTATCTGCTGGAGCAGGGCAAGAGCAAAAAGAAAAACCGTGTACAGCTGATGGGCGCTGGCACCATCCTGAACGAAGTTCGGGCCGCTGCAGAATTACTGCGTAACGACTTTGATGTTGAAGCGGATGTATGGAGTGTAACCAGCGTGAACGAACTGACCCGCGACGGTCAGCGTGCTGCCCGCTGGAACCTGCTGCACCCGACCGAAGCACCGCGGAAAGCCTATATCACCGAGCTGCTGGAAGGTCGTGAAGGTCCGAAGGTCATCGCTACCGACTACCTGAAAACCTACAGCGAGCAATTGCGCGCATTTGTACCCGGCACTTACACCGTTCTGGGTACCGAAGGATTTGGTCGCAGTGACTCCCGCGCGAAGTTGCGTCATTTCTTTGAAGTGAACCGCTACTTCGTGGTGATCGCCGCGCTCAAGTCTCTGGCTGACGAAGGCAAAATCAAAGCTGACGTTGTGGCCAAGGCCATTAAGAAATTCGGGATTGATCCAGAGAAAGTGGACCCGATGAGCGTGTAAATCCAACGCCCTCTTACAAAGAGGGCGTTCTTGTATTCGTATTGAATAACAGTTGATCGAATTTGCAGAAAGTGAGGAGTTACAGTGGCAATTCAAACCATTAAAGTGCCCGATATCGGTGGGGCAGAAGGCGTCGATGTAATTGAGATCTCCGTGAAAGTAGGTGATGTAATCGCTGAAGGAGACTCCATCGTCGTACTCGAAACGGACAAAGCGTCCATGGAAATTCCTGCCGATAAAGCGGGTAAAGTTGTCGCTATCAAAGTGAAAGAGGGAGATAAGGTTTCACAGGACGACGTGTTGGTTGAAGTGGAAGCAGAAGGTGCCGCTGAGGCTGCACCCGCTCCTGCCGCTCAAGCCCCGGCCGCTGCACCGGCACCTGCCGCAGCGCCTGCTGCTACCAGCGAAATTACCATTACTGTACCGGACATCGGCGGTGCAGAAGACGTGGATGTTATTGAAGTTACCGTTAAACCTGGCGATGAAGTTGCTGAAGGTGATTCGCTGATCGTACTGGAAACCGACAAGGCTTCCATGGAAGTTCCTGCCACCGCTTCCGGCAAGATCGTGAGTGTGTCAGTGAAGGTTGGTGACAAAGTATCGCAAGGCAGTGTCATCTGCGTTATGGCCACCAGTGGCGGTGCCGCTGAAGCTGCGCCCGCTCCTGCGCAGGCAGCAGCTCCTGCACCCGCTGCCTCTGCCGGCAGTGCTGAACTCACCATCACTGTGCCGGACATCGGCGGTGCTGAAGATGTGGACGTTATTGAAGTATCCGTTAAAGCGGGCGACGAAGTTGCTGAAGGTGATTCGCTGATTGTACTGGAAACGGACAAAGCCTCCATGGAAGTGCCTGCCACTGCGTCAGGCAAGATCGTCAGCGTGGCAGTCAACGTCGGTGATAAAGTTTCTCAGGGTTCCGTCATTGGTGTGATGACTACTTCTGGTGGCGCTGCGGCGGCACCGGCACCGGCACCGGCTGCTGCGCCAGCCAAGGCTGAAGCACCGGCCGCTCCGAAAGCAGAAACTGCCCGTCCGGCCCCAAGTGCGCCGGCAAAAGTTGAAGAAGTTGTGCAAACCGGTGACGTCTATGCGGGCCCGGCTGTACGTAAGCTGGCTCGTCAACTGGGTGTGGATCTGGGCAAAGTATCCGGTACCGGCCCCCGTGGTCGTCTGCTGAAGGATGACGTGCGCAACTATGTGAAGAACATCGTAGCCAGCGCGCAATCCGGCGCACCGGTTGGTGGTGGCTCTGGTATTCCTCGCGTACCGGCTGTCGATTTCTCCAAGTTTGGCGAGATCGAAATGGTCAAGATGAGCAAGATCAAAAAGCTCACCGCCGAAAACATGACCCGCAACTGGCTCAACGTTCCTCATGTAACACAATGGGACGATGTGGACATCACGGAGATGGAAGCCTTCCGTACCGGTTTGAAGGCGGAAGCTGAGAAACGTGGCAGCAAGCTGACGCCTTTGCCGTTCCTGTTGAAAGCCTGTGCGGCGGCCCTGCGGGCTGAGCCCAGCTTCAATGTCTCTATGCATCACGACGGTGAGCACATTGTTCAGAAGCACTATGTGCACATCGGTATCGCTGTGGATACGCCGATAGGCCTGTTGGTTCCTGTGGTACGCAACGTGGATAAGAAAGGGCTGTGGGAACTGGCTGATGAGGTCAATGCACTGGCCAAGAAAGCGCGCGAAGGCAAGCTGACTCCGGCTGAAATGCAGGGTGGCTGTTTCACGATCTCCAGCCTCGGTGCGATGGGCGGCAGTGGTTTCACGCCCATGGTAAACGCTCCGGAAGTAGCGATCCTCGGTGTTTCCCGTGCGCAGATCAAACCTGTGTGGAATGGTAAGGAATTCGTGCCGCGCAACATGCTGCCGATTTCTCTGTCCTACGACCACCGTGCAGTCAATGGTGCAGATGCCGGTCGTTTCTTCACCTTCCTGACCAGTGTGATTGCCGATGTCAGACGACTCGTTCTGTAACAGCGGTTGCCCTGATAAAAAAGCCAGCATTTATGCTGGCTTTTTTATTGCTGGAAGGTTTTTCCTGAACAGCTCCTCGTGTCGGAATTTGACTCCGCTTTATCGTAAAAATGTGACCCCTGAACTTCAGTGCGATGAACTTTAATGGTCTAGTGCACTCCTGAAACTACAGCGATATTGATAACAATAAATGAGTGACGAGGCTTTGCGATGAAGACGGTCTGTTCGGGGTTACAACATTTGCCGATACTGCTGCTGATGCTGGTAATGACTGCCTGCACATCCCATCCGTCTTCCCGCTACAAGCCTGATGATGTCTACCGTCAGGAAGTCAAACACCATCCCTACATTGAACTCGCCAGCCGCACGGTGCCGGAAGGTATTGCTGAATTTTCCGATCTGACCTACATCCAGCGCGATACCCAGATATTGCAGCTGGATCTATACGCACCGGCTACCACCATGGACGAACTGCGCCCGGGAATCGTTCTGGTTCACGGTGGTGACTGGCTTTCGGGTACGCCGGAACTGGTGGCTCCACTCGCGATTCAATTGGCTTTACGTGGTTATGTGGTAGCCGCTATCCAATACCGCCTGGCACCTCAGGCGCGTTACCCGGCGGCCGTGGAAGATGCACAGGCGGCCGTTCGCTGGATGCGGGACAATGCCAAGGGCTACGGCATTGATGCATCCCATATCGCGCTGGGCGGTGTCGGTGCGGGTGGGACGGTCGCGGCTTTGGCTGGTTTGACGGCTGGTGACAGGGAGAAGGTGCAGGTTATCTTCAGTTACAACAGTCCCTGGCAGCTGGATGCGGGACCGGTAAAAAGCGAGACGGGACATCCTGATCCGGTTGCCTCCTGGTTGAGTAAATCAGATGCTTCACTGCCTCAGTTGCGGCATCAGGCCTCTCCTGCGAATCAGATCCGCAAAGATATGCCAGCGGTGTTCATCATGAACAGTGCCGATCAAGCCTATGAGGCCGGAACCCAAGAAGTGTTGACCCGCCTGAGTCATTTCCGCGTGCCGCACCGGGCGGAAACTATCCCTCGCAGCCCTCACAGCTTCTGGCTGTTTGATCCTTGGGTAAATCCCGCCGCTAACATCACCGCCGACTTTCTGGATCTGCAGTTCAAATATCGAATGACGTGTCACTGACAGCGGGGCAGCCACTGCGACTGGTCAGATGGCACGCATTGCTTTATTGTTCCGGTTCCTGCAATCGGTCAACAATAAGAGAAACCCGTTATGAACCTTCGGCATTTGGTCTCCTGGACTGGCATGGCGCTTCTGGCTCTGATGATGGGCTGCGCCACGGCTCCTGTTACCTCCTTTAACGATCCACAGAATACCTACACACCGGCAGCAACCTACACCAAATACGTGGCAGACTTTCCGCAGATGCGCATGCTCAACGGCGCATTGCCGGAGGGCATTCTCGCTTTCAAAAACCTTACTTACGTTAAATACGGTCCACGGGAATTACAGCTTGATCTTTATGCACCGGCACCGACCATGGCTGACCAGCGACCGGCGGTTGTGCTGGTACATGGAGGTGGCTGGCGGGCAGGTTATCGCGAGAACATGATGCCGCTGGCCCATCAGCTGGCCCTGCGTGGCTACGTGACGGCCACCATCAGCTATCGGTTATCCCCCGAAGCGCCTTATCCGGCGGCCATTCACGATGTTAAAGCGGCGGTGCGCTGGCTGCGCATGAATGCCAAGACCTACGGAATCAATCCGGAGCGTATAGCCGTTGCCGGCGGTTCCGCAGGTGGGCAGATCGCTTCTCTGGTAGGGATGACCAATGGCGATGAAAAATTTGATATTCAGGCGAAGAAAAACAAGGTCTCCAGCGATGTTCAGGCAATCATAAATATCGATGGCTTGTCCGACTTCACCTCGGAAGAAGCGCGCAAACATGAAGATGATCCGCGCAAGAATCCCTCATCGGCGGGGCAGTGGTTTGGTGGAAATTATGCGACCAGGACAGCCTTGTGGCATGAGGCCTCGCCTATCTATCACGTTAGCAAAGGTAAACCGCCGGTATTGTTTATCAACAGCTCTCAGGAACGCTTCAGCGTCGGGCAGGATGAAATGATCCGTCGTCTTGAAGCCGCGAAGATAAATTATCATGTGGAAAAGTTTTCCGATGCACCACACAGCTTCTGGTTGTTTTATCCGTGGATGAAGCCGACCGCTACCATGATCGCTAACTTCCTGGATGCGCAGTTCGCTTATAAGATGATGTGCCATTAAAACAAAAATCCCCGCTGAAGCAGCGGGGATTTTGTTCAAGTCCTTTTGTACGGATAACACTGTGCATTCTTATTGACGCATCAGCGATCTCACCAAGGTGCCTGACGGCGAGAGGTCACTGGCGGACCAGTTCCCCGTTGTGCTGGCTCCGGGTTTGAGCGCAGCGGTGCCTTCCTCTTTTGGCGTAACACTCCAGTTAATCCAGCTGATACCCCGTTGGTTCAAGAAACTAATCCAGGTCCTTGTTTCGTTTTCACAGACACTGCCATCACCAGTGGCATCGGCAGTTCCCCATTCCGTTGAGAAAATCATAGCACCCTGAGCGCGGGCCTGATCAACACGATCACGTAACCATTGGCCGTGGGTACAGGCATAGAAATGCATGGCATAGCCGACGTTGGGATAGCTTACAGGGTTTGCCGCCGCATCGGTGACATCCTGACTCCAGGTACCCGTACCGACGATGACGAGACTGTTGGGTGCATGGTTGCGAATAACAGGAATGACTTCCTGGGCGTAGGGACGGATTGCCGCGTTCCAGGTTACGCCACCACCATTAGGTTCATTGGCAATTTCATAGATCACATTCGGTGTATTGCCATAACGTTGTGCAACCTCATTAAAAAACGCTTTCGCTTCTTCTTTGTACTGTTGCGGATTGCCGTCGCTCAGGATGTGCCAGTCAACGATGACATAAATATCCAGCGCAATCGCTGCATCAACAATCTCAAAGACTTTATTTTTTACCGAGGGATTCTCGATGTAACCTTCGCTGGCCGTATACATGGCCGCCCGGATCACATTAATGCCCCAGTCATCACGCAGCCAGCGGATACTACTGAGGTTCATGTATTCTCCGTACCACTGCAAGCCATGGGAGCTCATCCCGCGCAGTTGCACAGCCGTGCCGTGTTGGTTCACGAGTTGATTGCCACTGGTGCGCAGCTGTCCGTGGGTGGAGACAAAACCGGAATTCCCTGCAGCACTGCTGGATGATGCAGCCGCACTGGAAATACTGGAGAAGGCCAGGCTGCTGGAGGAGTTGGTTTCGCCGACGACACCGTAAGGCGCTGGTTGTGAGTTACAGGTGCTGCGCGAAATACAGCTCTGATTAGCTTCCCAGCCCCAGCCATTCTGGGTATTGGCGCATACAGGATACAGGCTGCCGTACCAGTTGCATTGCTGTCCATTGGCAGCGGGTGTGGATGAACGGGTGGAGGAGGGCGCGGAACTTTGGTTCGCCGTGCTGCTGAACTGAGTGCTGCTTACCTGATTCGATGAGGAGTTGCTGTTGCTGCCGGAGCAGACATTACCGCTCAGGGCAGGAATCTCAGCGCTGCCGCCATTCTTATCTGCCTGAAAACCAATCTCTACGCTGGCCCCTGCGGGGACATTGGCATTCCATCCCAGATCTCTGGCGGTATAGGGGTTGTCGCCGGTGAGATTCGCATTCCAGGCGCTGGTGATGCGATTGTTGTTGTAACGCCAGCTCAGACTCCAGCCGCTCAATGCGCTGGTACTGTTGTTCGTGATGGTGATGGCACCGGTGTAGCCGTTGGACCATTCGTTGGTGACGCTGTAACTGCAATCAGCCTGTGCTGCAGCCTGCTGCATGAAGGCAGCGAGCAGAAGGGGAACAGCCCCTGAAAAAGCCCAGATTTTTTTAAAATTTATCATTGTTATTCTCCTGCATTATCGTGTTGGAGTTATCACAGCTTCTTATTCACCCTGCGCTGGAGCAACGAACGCGACTGCGGTGTTATTTTTGTTAACGCTGGCACTGATGCAGTCTCGGTGCCAGCGTGTCGAACGGAAAAAAACGCGTTTTTTAATTCATATGTTGACCTGCATCAGGGGTTACCTTGCAGACCTTCGGCAAAGCCATGCAGTGCAGGTTTCTCTCTTCCGAAATCCCCAAACAGCAATGGCCAGTCCGGGCGCCCGTGAAGATCTATCAGCCAGCTGTCACTGTCGAATACGCCCCAGACGGTAATCCCGCCCCGTAATTCCGGCGGAACAACATCAATGTAAGCGGCAACGACTTCACGGTATTTATTTTTCTGCCGCTCGGCCGCTTCATCGGTAAGCGACTGATATTTATCCGGATTGGCGTAAGTATTTACCGGAATATCCAGCTCAGTGATCTTGACCTTCAGGCCGCGGTTAACAATTTGCTGAAAGGCATTTTTGATCTGTGTTTCGCTGGGCCACTCGATATTGATATGCATCTGGAAGCCAATACCGTCTATAGGAATACCGCGCTCAAGAAAATCGTCGACCATGGTCAGGACATAATCAAATTTCTGCTGGCCAGCTTCGATGTTGTAATCGTTGTAGTAAAGATCGGCATTGGGATCAGCAGCATCGGCTGCAATAAATGCCTGTTCAATGTAAGAGGGGCCAAGCTTCTGATACCACAGTGAATTGCGGTAGCCGTTCACTGCATTGCTGTCACCATCATCAGCAAAGGCTTCGTTTACCACATCCCAGCTCACTACACGTCCGGCGTAGTAGCTCACGATAGTCTGCACGTGGCCCTGCAACATTGATGAATAATCGCCGGTGTAATTTTTCATCCACTCCGCGATCTGGTAATCGGAATGCCATACGAGCGTGTGACCGTGCACAGTCATGTCTTTAGACAGCGCATAGTTCACCAGCTGATCGGCGTGCTCGAAGGTGTAGGTGTTTTCACTTGGATGAAGATAACTCATCTTCATGATGTTACCGGGCGTCAGCTGATCAAAATGCTGCTCTATGCGCGCGCGCCGTACTGTAGCGGACGATGATGAGCCAAAGATCGTGGTGGACTCATCGCCCGCAGACACAGCGATACCGATGGGGAAATCGGCAAGTGCTTTTAACGAAAGATTGGGCGTGCTGCTCGCTGAGCTGTATGCAGCACTACTGGACCTGGCACTGCTTTCGTAGGTGCCACACTGGCTTACCTGAACGCAGCCCATATCACCCTGACGTGTGCAGCCCGGAGCGCAGACATATCGCCAGCTACCGTTATAGAGGCATTCATGACCGGTAAATGGGCATGAGGAATGACTGCTCGCACTGGAAACACTGGAGATGGTTTGACTGGAAAAAGATGAGCTTGCAAGGCTGCTCTGCGATGAGCTGGCATAAAACGAACAGTCGGTGATCGGTCGACAGGACACGTGTCCCTGGCTGGTACAGCCTGTGGCACAGATGTACATCCAGGCTCCCCGGGTGTCCTGGCATTCGTGACCGGTAAATGGACAGGAACCTAAGCTGCTTGAAGAGCTATTGCTTGAGGAAATCGAGCTTGCGCTTCCAGTGGTACCGCAGACGTCGCCATTGATGACGGGCGTTTCAGCAACGCCATTTTTTTTATCAGCCTGAAAGCCAAACTCTACATAACCGCCGGGTGCGATAGTGTTGTTCCAGGATAATGAGGATGCGGTGTAAGGATTGTTGCCTGACAAGGTGGCATTCCACAAATTGGTAATGGCATTGTTCTGGTAGGTCCAGTTCACACTCCAGCCGTTGATGGCGGTGTTGCCACTGTTATTGATGCGGATGCTGGCGATATAACCGGTGTTCCACTCGTTGGTTATCCGGTATTCACAGTTTGACTGCGCAGCTACAGCGGGCGAGAGCAGGCCTGCGAGAAGCAGTCCAGTTACACAGGTAGCGATGTTTCTAAAAAATGAAAACATGATTGTCTCCTGTCAGTTTCAATTCCTTCAACTGTTTAAGCGCTGCAAAATTTCTCGTACCTATAAAAACTAGTTGCACACATCGTCGCTGAACCTGGCTATCTCAGTAGCGGCGTCTTGTATTTCCTGAAAACCAAACTCGACGCTCTGATGCAACCGGGGTGGTGTCGTTCCAGCCCAGATTGCTCGCAGGGTAAGAGTTGCTGCGGTACTGCAGTTGCTCCATGCGTTGTTATTGTCCAATGCCGCGCTGCGCGGGGGTGTTTGGCCACTGGCGTGACCAGCGAGAAGGATGCACGCCATCACCGGGAAAAATGCCAGTTTCAGATAGCGCAGCAGGGAGGATTGCATCAGTTGGTACAGCATCCATCGCGACAGATACATGTCGAGCTCCATTAAATAAATGTGACTCAAGGTGGGGCGCCACCACAACAAACGTCTCCGCGTTTTCGGCCGGATGACCAAAACGCGGAGACGATGCTCTTACCGGTTGCCGGTGCGCACTCAGTTACAGGGCGTTCCAGTCACTACCGGAATACTGGCGGCACTGCCATTCTTGGTGCCCTGGAAGCCGAACTCAGCGCTCTGGCCTGGTTGCAAAGTACCATTCCAGCCCAGATTGCTGGCGCTGTAGGGATTACTACCGGACAGGTTGGCATTCCAGCTGTTGGTGATGCGGGTACCGTCGCTGTAACTCCAGCTGACATTCCATCCATTGATTGGCGAGGTGCCGTTGTTGGTGATACGGATGGAGCCGGTAAAGCCGTCACCCCATTGGTTGGTAACCACATACTCACAACTGCCGCTGCCGCTTGCCACCGAACTGGAGGATGAGCTGCTGACAGTAACGCTGGAGCTGCTGCTGGAAGCAGGCGTGGAGCTGCTGGATACCGGTGTGGAGCTGGAGGTGCCGCTGCCGACAATACCGTAAGGCGCAGGCTGGGAACTGCAGGTGCTGGCGCTGATACAGCTGTTGTTGTTTTCCCATCCCCAGCCGCTTTGAGTGGTTACACACAGCGGATACAGGGTGCCGTACCAGTTGCATTGCTGACCTGTCGGTACGCTGGAGCTGCTGGATACCGCGACACTGCTGGATGAGCTGGATACGCTGGAAAATACCACGCTACTGGAGGAGCTGGATACGCTGGAAAATACCACGCTGCTTGATGAGCTGGACAAGGTCACGCTGCTGGACGAGCTGCTCACCACACTGGAGCTGGCTTCGCTGGAACTGGACGAGGAGGACGATGAGGAAGACGAAGGAGAGCCACCCTGGCTGCCGTAATCGTCATAGAACGCGAGTACCCAGGCCAGAGCGGAGTTCCAGTTGATGGTGATCTCGTTGGTAGACCAGGAGTTGATGTCATCCATAAAACAGGTAGCCGGACGGCTCTGACACCCGTTCAAGGCAGCCTGAGCCACTTCATCTTCGAGGCCAGCGTTAGGACCACCTGAAAAGGCGCCTGGCGGCAGCCAGGGATAGGCACCATTAAGTGCGCCAGCCCAGAAACGGTGGTGAGGTTGCGTCAAGGCATTTTCACCATGGCCAGAGATGTAAGAGAAAGACATGGGGTTGCGGCCAAACAGGTAGTCAACGGCTTTGCCAACACCCTTGGCGTAATCGTCGTTGCCCGTGAAGTCGTAAGCCAGGCCGACCAGGAACAGCTTGTTGGCTACACCGTTGTTCGAGCCCCAGTAATACTCTTCTTCAGTGTGCGGGGTGAGATATCCAGTGCTGTCAATCACTCCCAGATGGAGGTTGGCGATCTCTATGATCTTCTGCCGCGCCATTGCCTGCAGGCTTGCGGTATGTGGTGCAGGCACTGTAGCCAGAGAGATCAGCCCTGGCAGTTCGGTATCAGGCCAGGCAAAGTCGGTACGGGTAACTTCATAGTTCTGGATAGTTGGCAGGTACTTACTATCACCGGTGGTGATGTACAGCTCAGCTGCAGCCCAGAAGAACTCGTCGCCCACATAACGGTCACCATAACCGCCACCGCCGTTGTCGTAGTTACCGCTGTAGATATCGTTGGGGTTCTGCTGCGCCGCATCCCAGGCGCGCTCTGCCGCCGTCAGACAGGTGCTGGAAAACGCGGGGTCGATGTTCTGCCAGAGGCGCGCACACTGTGCTGCCGTCGCTGCCACATTAAGTGTTGCCGCTGTGGTGGGCGGGACTAATGCACGGTTCTGACCGTCTTCATGGGGGGCCAGCGGCAGTCCGGTCCAACCCACATCGTGAACTTTATGGTGGACCATGCCCGCTTTGGCCTGACCTTGCGGTACCTGCATGGAGAGCATGAATTCCATCTGCCAGCGCACTTCGTCGAGGATGTCCGGTACACCGTTGCCGCTCTCAGGAATATTCAGGGTGCCGTCCGCAAAGGCGCTGGCATTGTTGCTCAGGTGCAGAGCACGCTCGTACATGGTGAGCAGTTTCCAGACGGAGATACCGCCGTTGACAACATACTTACCGTGATCGCCGGCGTCGTACCAGCCTTTGGTCACGTCAAGGCTGTAGTTACAGGTACCGCTCCAGCAGGGCACGTCGTAGTCACCTTTATTCGCACCCATATTGAGATGTCCTGCCGGCCGTGCCCACTTGGCATCGGGGGCGTAACTGGTGTTGCCGCCACCGGTATAAGGCGTCTCAATCGCGATACCGCTGCGGTTGTGATAGAAGTATTTGATGGAATCATAAAGCACACCGCGGAAAGCGTCTGCGGCGATATCAAAGGCATAACTCTCGTCACCGCCCACATGAAGCTTATAGCCGGTGGCCGGGGTGGTGATGGCACTGATGTCAATAAGGTGAACGTTGTCCCCTGAGGCAGCATCAACGCCGCGCGGGACGGTCATGCCGCTGGTAACGAGGTTGCCGTTCAGGCGCAGTTCCCAAGGCAGGGCGCTCAGGCTGGTACCACTGTAGGTGGCGATCTTTGCGCTGTTAGGCAGATAGCCGACCTGGTTTACACGGGGATTACCCACCGCAGCCCAGGCGCTGCCGGCGACCAGGCCGGACAGTACAACGGCGCTGACAGCGCGGGTCAGAATACTGGGAGCACTTTTGATAAAGCGCGGGGAGTTGGGAGCTTGGGTCATTGGAAGTGTCCTCACTTCATTTTTATATGTGGATGGGACGAAGCAACAACGCTCCGTCGCAAGGAATGCTTGGAGCAATGCAGTTAAAGGGAAAAAAACAACCGGCCGCACCACGGGGTAATGGATAAGGCCGGTTAAACACACTGCATCGACTTACAACTCGTTTAAACCGATCTTTTTGCCTTGGAATCCGTATTTGTTATGCATGAACCAAGGCTAGGTTTGTTCTGTAATGAGCCGTCCATGGCCGTTTTAATCCCTGATTTTGCCACTGGAATTACAGCGGTGGATAAGCGTTGTTCAACAGAATCTGGAATGCTTCGGTGTGCCAACGACCAGCGTGAGGCGCGTCCGGGATAGAGCCGGTCAGAGTGCCGCTGGAGTTGGTGAAGGTTGGATCACAGTTGCGATCGAAACCTTTAGCCGGATCAACAGGATCGATGATGCCGGGGTTACCTACGCCATCGGATTCACCTGGTGGTTTCACCCATACGTAAGCATCGATACCTGGTTCCGGAGCAACGGTTGGACGCTCACCGATACCGCCGGGCTGGTTACACCAGTTACCACGGTGGTGGCGACGATCCACACGGGACTCGTTAACAAAGGTGTCTACGTTAGAGCTGGTAGATTGTGCTGTCGGACGATCCGGACCGCCCCAACCGTTACGTGAAGTGTCGATCAGCATGCCGATGGTGCTTGGGAAGCCCAGCTGGATCATGCGGTTGCGCCAGGCTTGAACGAAGGCAACTTCACTGAAGTAGGGGTTCCACTCGTAGAAGGAAGCCTGACGTACCTGTACGCCTGGGTTGCCTGGCATACCCGCGCTGGACAGATCGTCCAGGAAGGGTTCACGCAGCGGTGTGTAGCCTGCGGTGTTGGATACGAAGCCAGCGATGCTGTCCACGCCTTTTTCGGTGCCTTTGATGGCATCAGCGATCAGAGTGGTTGCTTCCTGGAAGTTGTCATCCCAGCCCAGCCAGCCAGAGTGACCGATATCGATGTAGGAATAGACGTTGGGCAGTTTGCCTAACTCGTTCAGAGTATGACGGGTGCCGTCGACATAACCACCGGGGCCAGCTGCTTCCTGACAGGCAGGAGTGGAGATATTGGTGACCAGGTTAGGCAATGAATCCGGCTCGATAATGGTAACAATGCGCAGGCTGTTGTACTTCGGATCTGAGAAGATCTCAACAATCGGTGCAATGTATTCATTGACGTAACGGTTGAAACCATCTTCAGCCATCAGCAGTTCGCCGTTAGAGGCAAGCGCATGGCAATCGCGGTTAGGCAGGTCATAAATCACAACCTTGATCAGGTTAGCCCCTTGATCCAGAGCCGCGTCGAGGTGTTCACGCAGGCCGAGGACGTTCGGATCTTCCGGATCAATTGCGCCGATACGGTCCATCCACACGGCAGTGCTCACGTTGGCGATAGCTGCGCCGCCAGAAGCAGTGGCGTTAGCTGCCCAATCCTGGTTTACGTACCAGGTAGCGCCGATGAATGGGTTATCCAGACGATTGCTCCAATCAGCCGGAGCGCTCGATGAGGGCAGGCTTGAAGAGCTGACAACTGAGCTGCTTGAGCTGGCTACAGAGCTCGGGGTGGAGCTGGTCACGGAGCTGATGCTGGAGCTGGATGCCGGTACGCTTGAGATCGGCGTGCTGGAAACACTGCTGCTTGATACCACAATCGAGCTCGAGCTGCTGGAGCTGACCGGCGTGCTGCTGGCAGAAGATCCGCCGCCTACGATGCCGTAAGGCGCAGGTTGCGTGCTACAGGTGCTGGCAGAGATACAGCTCTGATTACCTTCCCAGCCCCAGCCGCTTTGTGTAGAGGCGCATAAGGGGTAGAGAGTGCCGTACCAGTTACATTGCTGACCACCGGTAGCGGGGATGCTCGAAGAGCTGACGGGTGTGCTGCTGGCAGTGCTGGAAGCCGCTGAAGAGGTTGTTCCGCTACCAGAGCAGACAGCACCATTCAAGCTTGGCGTTTCAGCTGAGCCGCCGTTTTTGTCTACCTGGATGCCGAAAGAAACGGATTGGCCGGGAGCGATGCTGCCATTCCAGCCCAGTGAGGTGGCGGTGTAAGGATTACTGCCGCTGAGATTGGCGTTCCAGGAACTGGTAACACGGTTGGTGTTGTATTGCCAGTTCACGCTCCAGCCGCTGATCGCGCTGGAATCAGTGTTGTTGATAGTGATCGTGCCGGTATAACCGGTGTTCCATTCGTTGCTGATACTGTAGGTACAGGTTGCCGCCTGGGCTGCCGAGCCGAAGGTCGCTGCTGCCATGCTTAGACTCAGCATGGCGGCCAGACCGTAGCCCTTTTTTGTTGGCCTTATCATTGTTAGTTCTCCAAAAGTCCGGTTGGGAGGGGAGTACATCTGATGCCCCCATCGTTACTCACACAGGCTCGCCTTCAACGGATTGGCGAGATGTGGTTCATGCTCTGCCTTGTAGCTGACTCGCCCGCATAACCGGTCGAGGAATATCTTTCCATGACACACTCCGTATGGTTTGCCGGCTATGCCGACCGAAGCAGTCGTTGCTGCTCCTTTTTTGTTTTTAATCTGCCAGGCCGGTCGTGCATCTGACGATGCACGACCGGGTGACCGCTCTCCTTACTTGTTGTTATTCGTTCTTGTTTTTATGCGTTATGGAATGACAGTTTTCAAAAAGACAGCGCTGTCATTTTTGGTCCAGCGCGCGATTCCTGTTATTCCTGCTGTGACGTTTCCGTCACATATCTCCTCTTTGCAAAATGATGCGAAGGTAGCGCTATCATTTGCAGGTAAGACACAGGCGCTTGGTATAAAGGCCTGTGCTACTACTCACTTACTTACAGTCGTCGGCTTAATGTAACGGTGCCGACGGAGTTGTATCTGCCGCTCGGCAGATACAACATTTAGTTACACACTGCTCCCGTTACTGCAGGGATACTCGCTTCACCAGAATTTGTGATCCCTTGGAAACCGAACTCCACCGTTTGTCCCGGTTGAATAGTGCCGTTCCAGCCCAGGTTGCTTGCGCTGTAGGGATTGCTGCCACTGAGGCTGGCATTCCAGCTGCTGGTCACCCGTGAGCCATCGGCATAGCTCCAGCTGACATTCCAGCCATTGATCGGGCTGGTGCCGCGGTTGGTAATCCGGATAGCACCGGTAAAACCGCCGCCCCACTGATTGGTCACCACATAAGCGCAACTGCCGGTGGCCGCACCTGAAGAAGAGCTTGCCAAGGATGAGCTTGCAGGAGCAGAACTCGCGGGTGTGCTGCTGGACGAGCTTGACGCCACCGGTGAGCTTGATGCGTTTCCTCCGACAATGCCGTAGGGCGCGGGTTGAGAGCTGCAAGTACTGGGTGCAACACAGCTGCGGTTCTGCTCCCAGCCCCAACCGCTTTGAGTAGTGGCGCATAAGGGGTAAAGCGTGCCGTACCAGTTACATTGAGTCCCACTGACACTGCTTGAGCTTGAACTGGATGGGGTACTGCTGGAAACAGAGGATGAGCTGGGCGCAGAGCTGCTGACAGAACTACTGGATGCACCGCCATTAAAAACAGAAGCAATCTGCGCTGTAGCACGGATACCGTTCGTGCCGTTGATCAACCGGTCGCCCCAGGTTGATAAGCTGTTCACGTTCCAGTTATTGGTGATATCCAACGAGGCAACATCACTGCTGTTGCCGGACCAGGACCAGCCGAGATAGCCGATGTTGTATTGCTCGGCCACAGCGAGGATCGAGTCCTCATCAACGTTATTGCCAAAGTGGTCCGCACCGAACTCACCGACGATCAGTGGCAGATTGTGAGTGCTTAAGAAATTAGAAACGTAGCCTTCGATCTTGGCACGATCCTGATAAACCTCATACATATGGACGCTGAACATCGTGTTGTTGCGCGGATCAGCGGCGGCTACCGTGGAAGCATTATTGAGCATCACTTCCTGCCAGTCCTGCCCCCAGTTGGCCGCATCGATCATTAAGGTATGGGTCAGGCCTGCCGTACGGATACGCTGAATAGCTTGAATGTGACCATCGATCCAACTGCTTTCCGGCACGCCATTACCAAAAGGCTCATTGGCAATATTGATAATAACGTAGTCTTCCTGCCCTTGCAGAGTGCTGGCGATATCGATCCAGTAGCTGGTCGCGTTGTAGAGCGTGCCGGCAGAACTTTGTTCACCGGAGCCGGTAACGTCGTGCACTTCGAGAATAGCAATGAGATTATTATTTTTCGCCCATTGAATAATGTTCGCCACTTCTGCTGCGCTGGTGCGGGACCACTGCTGGCCGTCGGACAGTACTACGCGAACACTGTTGGCACCGACGCTTGCGATATCCGCGAAAGCCTGCTGGGTGCGATTGGTATACCAGGCATGGGGGTGGTTAACACCGCGCATGACAAAAACATTACCATTGCCATCCAGCAAGTCGGTGCCGGACACCTGAAAGCCGGCATCTGCTCCAAGAGCAGCGGCGAAGGTGCTGACAAACAATAATGTTTTGTTCAAGTTTCTCATGCCAAGAAGTCGTTTGGGTTGTGTCAGAGTCTTTCTGGTGCTTTTCATATCCAGCCTCATTATTTTTTAATAATCGGAGTGAAACGATTGGGTTAGTACTGCTTCGTTATTTGCAGAACTCGCTAAAAGAACTGCACTTTCCGCAGACCGACTCGTTGAACTCCTGCCGGACAGCACACCAGTTATTTGCACGATACATCTCAAAAATCTCAGGGCACATGTGTATGTCAGGCGGCTAGCTCACCAAATCACTCTGCAGGAAACTGCTGTAGCCCCGAAGTGGCGGCGGTCCTGCTGTTGTTTTGGTAGCGCAATCATCTCTAAGCCGGACTACTCCCCGGTTTGAGAAACTGCACAGACAAATACCCTTCAAAAAATGAGTACCGATGGTTAACTGAAAACTCCACCGATATTGTGGCGCGCAAATTATTCTAATATTTCGTTGTAATTTATATTTTGCTTATAGCAAATTATTTTTTTATGCATGCCTTATTAGATTTTCAAATATCTTCGCGCTTTATTTATTTCAAATTCTATATAACAGCGCGAAAACATCTCAATACCATCTAATCCGTCGCAAGGTAGAGCAAAAGAATGTAAATGACAATCCCAAAAAGAGAGTGCATCCGGGATTTGTGACGCACGCAGGGAAGCAGCGTGGTTGCGATAACAGAAAATGTCGTTAAAAATAGCGAGGATATTTTAAGTTCTAATAAATCTTGAAAAACCTATTCATTTTTTGTTGTTCGATTTTTTTACAAAAAATGCAGATATTATTTTTATTGTTAAATTTTTAATAGTGAAATTCTTTTTTAGTTGGCCGTTAATCAAGTAAGTACGCAGGATTGGCTTTGGTTGCGCGGCAGCATTTTAGGTTCTTGATCACATTTATTTTCTTGCAAATAAAAAAATAATCATGAGTGCAATAAATCCCGGGTTGAATCGTCTGAGGTAATTGAGTTGGTAAATCAAACATTACTAAAGTCAAGAAAAAATAAGGCTGTATGGTTAGATATTAACGCTATATGACTGATTAAAATATATAGCGAATTTTTAAAGCTAGCGATAAATCCATTCATATAGTATTTCTGGATTTTATTGGTGATATCCCCAATAAACGCCTTATTTTTCTTCGGCTTAGATGGTTTACGATGATTGAATTTAATTAAGGGGTTTTACATATAAACAATCAGTGGCGCAAAAAATAGAATAATTTTTATGTCGGTTTTATCACGTTTATCGAAAATGGAATTTTAAAATTCGCGTTTTTAGCGCAAGATGTCGGGGCACAAACAGCGATGTTTTTGAAGGGAAATCTAAGACAACCTTGTCCGGAAGGCCGCGGTTCGAAAGGTAAAAAGTCTGCTTTTATTAGATTTCCCTTTTGATCTCATTTTTCTAATGAAAAATCATCCCCAGCATCCGGCAGGTATAGAAATAAAACAGTGGTTCACTAAATATCAGCTCTGGCAAAAGCTGGTGGTGAACACAGAAGCGCCTGACACGCATCGATACCACTATAACTGAATAAAAAAATCGAAGGAGAGCACCTACAATGCAGCCTCAGTTTTTTCTGAGTCAGGCACTCATACGCTGCAAATTGTTAGCGCAGTCATTCGTGTTTCCTTACTCGCGTAGGCCGGGTGAGGGCACAGGAAAAGCGCATTTTCAGTCCTCCCGATTTATTCCTGTCCAGCCAGTTCAGGATGGGTGCTCGCCCGCAGGAAATCATGCTCGCGGGTTTTTTCCAGAAGGTGGTGTATCAGATGCAATCTCATCGGCATTGGTAACGCAACGCGACCCCGGGAGGGAAATTCTATGAAAACACTGGTGGTTTATGCTCATTTGCTAGCGGCGTGTGTATCTATCGGTTCATTACTATTGCAGGACCTGGCGTTGTGGCGTTCCCGCCACCGGGTACTGACGCAAGATGAAATAAGCGCTTTGCGCAACACTGCCAACATTGTCTTTATGGCATTGGTGGTGCTTTGGGTGACCGGGATTACCTTGGTAACTATTGGCTACTTTGAAAACCCGCAGGAATATTTTTCTAACCAGAAAATCTGGGCCAAATTTTCGGTAGTCGTGATTCTCAGCCTTAACGGTGTATTACTCCACTTTTACAGCTTCCCCAAAGTGGTTGGTAATAAAGCCATCCTGGAACTGCCATCAGTAGATCAGAAGCTGATCGGGTGCTCCGGCGCATTGTCTACCGTGTCCTGGCTGTTTGCCTGCTATCTGGGAATAGCGCGCAATTGGAACTACAGCCTCGATTACGCCAGCATCATGCTGGTCTACGCAGGTCTGGTGGTTACCGGATTTATCGTGGCGCATGAAGTCATGCGTATGGCCCGACTCGACCTTCCTGGATTGAGAATCAATAAGGGTGTAGACAGAGATACTGTGTGAATTCGAATCATGTGGTGGAGATCAGTACTGATCTTCAGCGTTTCATGATGTGTGCGTTCCTGCAACCCATACGGGTTGCAGGTCTTTTTCCGCGCACCTTGTCCGTCTTACAGAAGGAGCGTAACGAGCAGGTTTTTATGGAGCTGTTCATGCGATAAAACCTGCGAAGAGATGCCAACGCAGAGCCTGCATCGGCATCGACAACTTATGGAATGTCAGGAACTGCAGAAGGAGTTACGACCTGGGCGCAGGGAGTGGAACAACAGGGAGTTGAAGTTGTGCCGTAATTATCTGGAGAGCTGACGACGCCTGGCAGGTACCGTCATGGGTATCTCAACAGGTGAAGTGGATATATAAAAAAGTGTGTGTTGTGAACTGGATTGAAGCTGCCGTTCCGGCAAGGATGTTTTAAGTAACTTCAATCATCATTCATTAAAGCAGAAGAGGATAACGAAGATGTTAAATAAAAAAATAACGCTCGGGCTCTTGTCTGCCGTGCTATCCAGCGCGGCTCTCGGTCACGGTTTGATGTCTGAACCGGCATCACGTAACTGGTTGTGTGGTGCAATCACCAAGCCGGACCAGGCTCCCGCCGGCAGTGTCTGTGCGCAGGCATTTGCTAATGATTCCAACGGTGGATATCAATTCATGAGTGTGCTGACTCACGATATTGGCCGTAAAGGTGCACGTTCAAACAACGTGTGCGGCTTTGACAGTGAAACCTGGCAAGGCGGCGCTACTCCCTGGGATCAATCCCTCGATTGGCCAACGCAGTCAGTATCTGCCGGCCCATTGGATATTACCTGGGATATTTCCTGGGGTCCGCACTTCGATGACACAGAAGAGTTTGTTTACTGGATTACCAAACCCGACTTCCAGTATCAGGTTGGTCGTCCCCTTACGTGGGATGATTTTGAAGAGCAGCCTTTCTGTGACCTTTCCTACAGCGACAGCAGTCCTAATGCCAACCCGGCTGTAACGCCGGATAAAGGTGCTGCCCTGTTCCATACCCGCTGTACGCTTCCGTCGCGCAGTGGTCGTCACGTCATCTATGGTGAGTGGGGTCGCAACCACTATACCTATGAACGCTTCCATGGCTGTATTGACGTTTCCTACGGTGGCGGCAATCAGAATCCTGTGATTGCAGACATCAGTGCAACGCCTTCTAATTCCACCTTTGCGGGTGCCGGTACCATCTCTCTGAGCGCAGCTGGCTCTAGCGGTAGTAACCTGTCCTATCAGTGGAGCATTGAAGCTGCCAATCCGGCGCTTTACAGCTTCAGCAGCACCACCGCTGCCACCACGACCCTGACTCTGGGTGAACCCCAGGCGCAAGGCAACGTAACTGTTCGCCTGCAGGTTACCAGCGGTACCACTACCAGCAACGACTCCTTCACCTTCACTCACGTTCCGGTGGCGGGAGCGACCTGGGAAGATCTGGGTGCACTGACAGCGACTTCCAGAACGCTGGCTGCAGGTGATCGTGTGAATGTGCGTCTGGTGCGCACCGATGGTACCGATGTATATGTACCTGCATCGCCGCTGGTGATTACCTCTGCCACCGCTGCAGCCAACGCCTGGACCTATGCTCTGGCGCAAGCTGTTAACAATGCTTCTGATGACGTGCAGGTTGGTGTGTTAAATGCCAGTGGTGAAGTTGTGCCGCAACAGAATGCCACCAGCAACCGCATCTATACCGAAACACCGTCTGCCTATGCGAATGCATTCCTTCAGGTTGAAAGTGCGAACAACAGCTCCAGCGTGAGTTCCACTCCGAACTCCAGCAGCTCAAGCAGCGCAGCAACCGGCAGCCAGTGTAACTGGTACGGCACGCTGTATCCGCTGTGTACTTCAACGCAAAGCGGCTGGGGCTGGGAACAAAACCGCAGCTGTATCGCCGCCAGCACCTGTAGCACACAACCGGCGCCCTACGGCATCGTTGGTGGTGACGCTTCATCAACACCAGTATCCAGTGCCAGTTCCAGCGCGGTAAGTGTTTCCAGCACGCCGAGCAGTGCAGCAGCCAGCAGTACTCCGGGCAACACTGGCGGTAGTTGTGAATATGTGGTGACCAACGAGTGGAGCGACGGCTTCACCGGTGCTATCCGCATCACTAACACCGGCAGCAGCGCTATCAGCAACTGGAGTGTCAGCTGGAACTACACTGATGGTTCACGCGTAACCAACAGCTGGAACGCCACTGTGTCCGGCAGCAATCCCTACACTGCTTCCGGCAGCGGCTGGAATGGGGCAATTGCAGCAGGGCAAACAGTAGAGTTTGGCTTCCAGGGTACCAAAGGCGGTTCGGGCAACGCCCAGATTCCTGCGGTAACTGGTTCCGTATGTAACTAAGTTTGCTTGTCTCAAAAACTCCCGCTCCGGCGGGAGTTTTCTTTATTTCAATCATGCATATAACCCCACGCAGTTCCTCCCTCCTTAAAAGCCCGCTGAAACATAATGGTTCTCATGCATCATCAAGATGATTATGATGGCCGAAGATCGTGGATCGATTAATCGAATCAAATGGAATTAAAGCGATTGAGACATTATTCAGAACCAGGTTTTATTGTCAGCCTGCCTATCATTGTATTTGTGACCTTGGTGGTGCTGGCCGAAGTTATGCTCTCAATGCATCGGCATAGTCTTGCAAAAAGTGACCGTATCGATGCGCTCGCCTTCGCGACGGACCTCCGTACACACACTGACCTTCAATTAAACCGCGTCTTACATCTCACCAGTGGTTTAAGCAGTTATCTTGCCGTTCGGCGTAACGATCTCAAGAAAGAAGAAGTGGAAGATATTCTGCGGATCGCGCATCAGACGACGCTGCATGTTCGTAATATTGGTGTGGCCGTTGGTTATCAGCTGACGTACCTGTATCCCCTCGAGGGTAACGAACAGGTTCTGGGGATGGATTATCGCTCTCTGCCGGAGCAATGGCCGGCGGTGGAGGCGGCCATTGCCAGTCGTAAAGCTGTGATGGCGGAACAGGTGGAGCTGGTGCAGGGGGGTGTGGCAATGATTTATCGCGAGCCGATATTTGTCGACGACGCTTATTGGGGACTGCTATCCACGGTGATCGATTCCAACTCTTTTCTTGCAGATATCTTTGGTCGGAGTAACCAGACAACTTATCAATTTGCGGTCAAGGGCGCGCGCGGTCACAACTTGTGGGGCGATGTGGAATTATTTAAAGATCCGCAGGCAGTCATCATAACCTCTGAACAGGGATGGCGATTTGCGGCAAAGCTGCTGCGCAATGAAGGGCGGTTTCCGCAAGGCCTGTTGCGCCTCGTAGCCTGGGCTTTTGCGGCGGTGATTGCATTGAGTCTGTTCAGTGTTCTCGCTCATCGTCGCACACTGGCACACCTGGCGCTGCATGATCCGGTAACCGGTCTGCCCAATCGTACCTTGCTGAATGATCGTATAGAACATGCCATGCTTCTTGCCCGGCGTAAACCGGAGGACAGTCTGGTGGTTATTTTTATTGATCTGGATGACTTCAAGGTGATCAATGACACCTACGGCCATCGCACTGGCGACTATGTATTAAAAGCAGTGGGACAGCGTTTGGAATCCTGCGCGCGGGTAGGAGATACCTCCGCACGCTGGGCGGGAGATGAATTTGTTGTGCTGGTGGAAAACATTGTCGGTGCTGAGATTGAACCGCTGCTTGAACGCATTGCCTCTGCCATTGCTGAGCCGATTTATCATGATGGTCATCGTCTGCAGATTTCGGCCTCTCTTGGCTACGCAGTTGCATTCAAGGATGCAGATTCCCCCGCCGACCTGGTGTGGGCGGCGGATCGTCGTATGTATTCACAAAAACTCCGCCGCCAGCAGCGCGCCTAAAGAGACTCATCCAAGGCATAACGATAACGCCCGGTGATAGGATAGCGAAACAGAACATCTTCAAGTTGCGGGCCAGCGCCGACGTTATGCACGATTAAGGGTCGCTTCCCATCAGCGGAGAATTGATCCACCACGATTCCAATGTGCGGCAGATTGCCCGGCAACATCCAGGTGACGAGGTCGCCGGGTTGATAGTCGCGACCCTGCTGAGAAACCGGCAGCAATTTTCCTTTACGGGTAAAAAATGTCTGTAGATTTGGAACGCGGCGGTGGTCGATGTTGCGATCGGTGCGGGTCTGATTCCAGATGCGCCGCGCAGGATATTCAGCAAAATGATCGCGCATGTCCTCATGAACAAGGCGTTGCAGATCTATACCCAGCCTGCGATAGCTGCGAATGACAACATCAGTACACACACCAACATTTGCCGGCACGTCACCGTTGGGATAATCAATCTTAAAATAAGCACCATTGTAGATGACCGATTGGCGTGTACGCTCCATGGCAGCTTCCACCAGCGCGCGGGTTTGTTCATCCGCAAAGCTGAAAGGGCACAGCGTTAATGAGAGCAGGAACAGGCAGATTATCTTTAACATTGGTAGCTCCGGCCGAGATGATGATGGTGATTCCCGGATATCGTTTTTATCGCGCAGTATCTGCCGCTATCCACTAACGGATAAACGGTTTAGCCCATTCTGGAGCGATACGTTTCAGCAGAACGAACAGACCCAGTCCAACCAGGATGCCGCTGAAATTGGCGAGGATATCCATACCGCTGAAGGTTCTGGGCGGCATAAAGTGTTGGGCAATTTCAATCGCGATAGAGTAGCCCAGCAGAAACGCAGCCCGCTGCCAGTAAGGCGCGCGCGGCCAGGCAAAGCTGATGGAAATTCCCGCTACTAAATATCCCCAGAAATGCATCAGCAGGTCGTTGAATACCGGCACCATGCTGCCCGGATTTGAACTCAGGCCAAGCACAGTATAGATGGCGATCATAATCCAGAATTGAACGTGGCACAGGGGGCGCCAGATGCTTAGCAGTAATTTCATGATAATCCTTAACGCAGAAAGATATGACAGGTTACACGGGAAAAACAGAGCGGAAACACTCACAGGGATCGGTGGCGGGCATGAATGGGTCTCCCATCACCAGCTCTATGAAAGGGTGCTGGATTGTGTGATTGACATAATGGATGTAGAGGCAGGGATAGTCGCGACGTCATGAGTATTATTGAACATGTACCAGCTGTGCTTCAGCACTGTATAAGTCCTGTGGAGTATTGATATTGAAGAAGGGATCGTAATCAGTAGCAGAAAAATCAACGTAGACAGGGTTGAAGTCTTCAATCCATTCCTGCAGGCGCGGTGAATGTCCGCTCCGCAATACCTGTTCAATTCTGCCCAGCATGGAAGCGTGCCAGAGCGCGAATATTGGGTGGACCCGATTATTGGAGCGCGCCACCACCAGTTGAGCATCGCCTGCAGCTGCCAGTAACTGCTGCACCATATCCCGAGGAAAGAAGGGGGTGTCGCAGGCGAAACTGGCGAGCCATTCATTGTCGGGGTCACGCTCACTCATAAAAGTTAACGCTGCATGGATTCCTGCAAGGGGACCAGGAAAGTGTTCAAACAGATCAGCGATCACCGGCAGACGGCTGCGTGCAAAGCGCAGGCTGTTGCCGTTGGCACTCAAAATAAGCTCACTGACTTGCGGTTGGGCCCGTTCAATACTGCGCTGCAGAAGCGTTTTTCCACCGAGCGGCAAAAGACATTTATCGCCACCTCCCATGCGTTTGGCGAGGCCTCCGGCGAGGATCACGCCTGTAATTATCCGGGTTTCATTTGTCATGAGAAGCTTCTATTACCGCACCGCAGGGGGTGATGAAATGCACGCCATGATTATAGTATGGCTCTGTCTTCAAGTGTAGCTGGAATCCCGCAAGTGTAAGCCCGTCCTTGTGCACCAGCTCAATATTTTTACTTTCTCTTGCGCTCAGCCCAGATGGAATGGACCTCGTCTGCCGGAGAGAGTTTTCTTCCTATGTTGCCTGCCGCACTCCCATCATCAGCAAAATCTATGTTGTTCATACCTATTATTAATTTTTATTAAAGTGGACTCTGTCATAGGATTGGCCTGTCAACAACATCTTTCAACCAGGCAACCGTTAGGAATGACCATGAGCAAAACAACCTTGACGACTTCTTCGGGCGCCCCCGTAGCCGATGACAACAACAGCATCAGTGCCGGTGAGCGTGGACCACTTACCTTTGACAACCATTACCTGTTCGAAAAACTGGCCCACTTTAACCGCGAGCGCATTCCTGAGCGCGTGGTGCATGCCCGCGGTACCGGTGCTTATGGGCAGTTTACGCTGACGAAGAGCCTGAGTGATCTCACCATTGCGGACTTCTTGCAGAAGGTCGGTGAGAAGACCGACGTCTTTGTCCGGTTTTCTACCGTGGGCGGCGGACAGGATTCGAGCGATTATGCACGTGATCCCCGTGGTTTTGCTGTGAAGTTCTACACCCGGCAGGGGAATTACGACATCGTAGGCAACAATACGCCGGTATTTTTCCTGAATGATCCGATCAAGTTCCCGGACTTTATCCACTCGCAGAAGAAAAACCCGCGCACCAACCTGCCGGACCCGGCAGCGGCCTTTGAGTTCTGGGCAAATCACCCGCAGTCCCTGCATCAGATGACGATCCTGATGTCCGATCGCGGTATCCCGGCCTCTTACCGTCATATGCACGGCTTTGGCTCCCATACTTTGAGTCTGTGGAATGCAAAGGGTGAGCGTTACTGGGTGAAGTGGCACTTCAAGACCAACCAGGGCATTAAGACGGTAACTACTGAGGAAGCGACCAAATTACCTCCCTTTGGTGCTCAACAGGACCTGGTTGAGGCCATAGATCGCGGTGACTTCCCGAGCTGGACCGTTAAGATCCAGGTGATGCCGGACTCCGAGGCGGAGCAGTATCACTTGAACCCCTTCGACCTGACGAAAGTATGGCCGCACAAGGACTACCCTTTGATTGAGATCGGCCAGCTGGAATTGAACCGCAACGTACAGAACTACTTTGCTGAAACCGAGCAGGCTGCGTTTGCCCCCAGCAACCTGGTGCCAGGCACTGGCGCCTCGCCGGACAAGATGCTGCAGGCCCGCTTACTGGCTTACCAGGACGCGCATCGCTATCGCGTGGGCGTTAACGTAAACCAGTTGCCGGTAAATGCGCCCCGCTGTCCGGTGAACCACTATCAGCGTGACGGTTTCATGGCGGGCTGCCCCATGGGATACGGCAGTCAGGTGCAGACCGGCGGTGCGAACTTCTATCCGAATGATCGGGCCGAGCAGGGCGATCCGGCCCCAGATCCAGCGTACCGTGAACCGCCACTGCATTTATCTCGCGGCGCAGTGGCGGCCTATGATCAATCGGATGCGGATTACTATTCCCAGGCAGGTGACTTGTTCCGCCTGATGAATGCGGACCAGAAACGTCAGCTGGTGAGCAATATTGCGGGTGGCTTGTCTCTCGCCAGTGCGTCAATCCAGGAGCGGATGCTGGCTTACCTCAATAAGGCAGATCCGGAATACGCTGCCATGGTGAAAGCGGCGCTCACTGCCTGATTTCAGATCTATCGACGAGCTTGGGGGTGCACTTTTGCGAAGGTGCGCCCCCTTTTTAATTTGGAGGTGATTCACGCGAACCCTCGTTTGGCTGTGTGCGAAGGCCATTGGAATTTGCCAGGCAAGGCGATTACTATGCTGACTTTGTAGTGAGTGAGGCTGTAACCGATGGATGTAAAGCTGGAAAACCTGCGCCGTGAATACCTCAGAGGCGGATTACACCGCGACCAGTTGGCCGCTGATCCTATTGTGCAGTTCGAGCGCTGGATGGCGCAGATCATTGCTGCGGACATTCCCGACCCCAACGCCATGACGGTGGCGACAGTTGATGCCGAGGGGCAGCCCTCGCAGCGCATCGTATTATTGAAGGGACTAGATCAGCGCGGTTTCGTTTTTTACACCAACCTGCGCAGCCACAAAGCGCAGGATCTGAAACAGAATCCTCGAATCAGTTTGCATTTTCCCTGGCACTGCCTTGAGCGCCAGGTAAAAGTCTGCGGCATTGTCGAACAACTCTCCGCCGCCGAAGCCTTCAAATATTTTGTCAGCCGTCCCCGGGAAAGTCAGTTGGCTGCGTGGGCTTCTCAACAAAGCCGGCCTATCTCATCGCGCGCTGTGTTGCTGCAACAGTTCGAAGCCATGAAAAATAAATTTGCCAAAGGTGAGATTCCGCTGCCGGATTTCTGGGGCGGTTATCGGGTTAAGCCTATGAAGATCGAATTCTGGCAGGGCGGCGCCCATCGGCTGCACGATCGTTTTCAGTACACCCGGCAGGCCGACGACAGCTGGACTATCGAACGCCTTGAACCCTGATCGGGTATCTTCGAATAAACGTACCGCAAATTCTCAGGTCGGATTAATCGGCACAATCCGGCCATCTCCACGCCAGGAGACCCACCATGAAATTTATCCATATCAACGCGCCTGGTGAGGCGGATGTTCTTCAGCTTGGCGATATGCCGACACCCGTTCCTGCAGCCGGAGAAGTATTGATCCGCGTTGCAGCCATTGGCGTTAACCGCCCGGATGTTTTGCAACGTAAAGGCGTATACCCACCACCGGCGGATGCATCACCGGTGCTGGGACTCGAAGTCGCCGGTGAGATTGTTGCCTGTGGTACAAGCGTCACTCGCTGGCAGGTCGGCGATAAAGTCTGTGCCCTGGTAAACGGCGGTGGATATGCGGAATTTGCCCTTGCCCCGGCGAGTGAATGTTTACCCGTTCCCGTCTCGCTTTCTTTGCTTGAAGCGGCTGCCCTGCCAGAAACTTTTTTTACCGTATGGCACAACCTGTTTCAGCGTGCCCGTCTGCAGACAGGTGAAACCTTGTTGATACACGGTGGCAGCAGCGGGATTGGTACTACGGCCATCCAGATGGCCCGCGCAAACGGCATCAAGGTTTTTGTAACTGCAGGAAGTGCAGAAAAATGTACAGCCTGTGAAAAGCTGGGTGCGGACAAAGCGATTAATTATCGCGAAGCAGATTTTGTATCGGAGATCAAAACGCTTACCGACGGCCGGGGCGTTGATGTGATTCTTGATATGGTGGGTGGCGATTACATTCAGCGCAACATCGCCTGCGCTGCGCGAGATGGAAGAATTGTCAACATCGCCTACCTGAATGGCAGTGAGGTGCAGGTCAACTTTATGCCGGTAATGCTGAAGCGACTGACGCTGACCGGCTCCACATTACGCGCACAATCGCCTGTGATGAAAGCCAAGATCGCACAGGAACTTGAAGAGTTCATCTGGCCTTTAATTGAAGAAGAAAAAATCAAACCGGTCATTGCGGCGCGCTTTCCGCTGGCACAGGCCGCTGAGGCACATCGGTTGATGGAGTCGAGTCAACATATCGGCAAGATTATGTTAGTCGTTGACGAAGATAATTAAATACCTAATGCGCAGCCGTTGTGCGCTTAACTACTCTACTTATAAAAAATTCGGGATTTGCTCATGACTGGAACAGCGCGCCGCCCTCTGGACGGTATTCGTGTAATTGAAGTCGGTCAGTTACTGGCCGGCCCCTTTGCTGGCTGCATGCTGGCTTACTTTGGTGCGGAGGTCATCAAGATTGAACCACCCAAAACCGGAGATCCCATACGCGGATGGCGTGTGGTGGAAGAGGGGACTTCGCTTTGGTGGAGAAGTCTGGGGCGGAATAAAAAAAGTGTCACATTGGATCTCAAACAGGAGGCCGGGCGCAAGCTCGCCCGGCAGCTGATTGATAGCGCCGATGTGGTGATTGAAAATTTTCGTCCCGGTGTGATGGAAGACTGGGGCCTGGGACCCGCGGAGTGCAGAGCCCATAATCCGGGTCTGGTCTATGCCAGGATCTCCGGCTATGGTCAGGACGGTCCCTATGCAAACAAACCGGGTTTTGCCTCGGTGTGCGAAGGTATCAGTGGCTTCCGGTATGTAAATGGTTTTCCGGGGGAGGCTCCGGTCCGGCCGAACCTGAGCATTGGTGACACTATCGCCGGCATTCATGCCGCGCTGGGAATAACCCTGGCCTTACTGGAGCGGGAAAGGTCCACCGAAGGTAATGGGCAGGTAATAGACGTTGCGCTGTATGAAGCCATGTTCAATCTGATGGAAGCGGTAGTCCCGGAATACGACGGCGCCGGTGTGGTCCGGCAAGCTTCAGGAACAACGGTGACCGGCATAGTGCCGACCAATACGTATCGCTGCCGCAATGGCAAATATGTGGTCATCGGCGGGAACGGCGACTCGATCTTCCAGCGTTTGATGCAGGTGGCTGGTTATCCGAAGATGGCGACGGACCCGCGTCTGGCCAATAACGCCGGTCGGGTAGCTCATGAAGCAATGATTGATAAAGCCCTGGCGGACTGGTGTGCAGGTAAGGACTCTGAAGAAATTCTTGCTTTGCTCGAGCAGGCCCGGGTACCAGGCGGACCTATTTACAATGTAGAAGACATGTTTGCCGATCCGCACTTTAATGCGCGTGGTCTGTTCGAGCAGGTGGAGATCAACGGTAAGCCTCTGAAGATTCCTGCCATATTGCCCAAGCTCGATCGCACGCCGGGACGCACTGATTGGCCCGGTGCTGCGGTGGGCAGTCACACTGATCATGTGTTGCGTGACCTGCTTCAACTCGATGAAGAAGAAATTTCCACACTGCGTGATGCCGGGGTTATTTAATTTCTACCCGGCTTAAATAGCAAAAAAATTAAATAGCTTGGTGCCGTGCGCTTTCCCGTGGTGCACGGCCAGCTATCACTATTGCACCAGCGACGTTCAAAGGTTTGAATGCTGGTCTTATCCTGAAGCTTTTTTCCTCTTTTCAACTCCTCGCCAATCACCGGTTGCTGTTTCTTTCGCCTGAATAAAATGAATGTGCATTCCGAGTGCAAAAACCGCTGAAGCCGCACCAAAAAACACCGCTGTTGGTTTTTAAAAATATTCTGTTATTAGGAAACGGCTTAATTAATTCGGTAACTCTTCACATTTATCAGATAGCTGTGCAAGAAAAACCTGAAAGCGATCCATGGCCGATCCGCTTTCTTTGACTAAGGCTGATATTTTCCTGTTGACAACGTTGTCCGTTAAGGGGTAAAACTACATGAAGTGAACGTGACGACACTTTTCCGGGCGGTTTTGAAGAAGGGTTGTCACCGCCCACTGTGAAATGTTTCGAACGGTAGCGGCGGGTAACACTAGGTCTTGCAGAAAATATGGGGGCGCCTTGGTCGCACGACCGAGAGCAATATTAAAAATTAGATTTATAGGACCAACTATGGCTATGCACTTTAAAAAAAATTTGCTCAACCTGGCTGTCTGCTCGGCAGTCGTCGGTCTGGCTCCAGCAGCGGTATTTGCTCAGCAGGCAGAAGCTGTTGATGAAATGGTGGTTACCGGCATGCGCGGCAGTATTGAAAGCGCGCAGGACCTGAAGCGTTACGCAGACACTGTCAAAGATGTAATCACCGCGACTGACATTGGCGCCTTGCCTGATAAATCCGTGACAGAAGCCTTGCAGCGTGTTCCTGGTGTAACCATTGAACGCTTTGCTTCTTCCGATGACCCTAAGCACTATGCCGACGAAGGTACGGGTGTCTTGGTTCGCGGTCTTGATCGTGTGCGCTCAGAAATCAACGGACGCGATGCCTTCAGTGCTAACCCCTGGGGTGGTCTGAGTTACGAAGATTTTCCCGCGGAATTACTGGGCGCAGTAGAGGTTGTAAAAAACCAGACTGCGGATCTGATTTCCGGTGGTATCGCCGGTACCGTTAACCTGATTACGCGCAAGCCGTTTGATTCAGACGACCGCCTGATTGCGTTCAGCGCGAAAGCCAACTACGGCGATTTTCGTGAAGAAGTGACTCCCTCATTTTCTGCTTTATTCGCAGACAGCTGGGAGACCAGTGCTGGTAAATTTGGTTTTTTGATTGCGGGTTCTCATTCGGAATTTAAAACGCGTGGAGACGGTGCTGGTGTGGGTAACTTCCACAGCCGTGGGCCAGTGGATACATTCTCTTACGATGAATGGGGTGGCGTTTCTCCTGGTGTGACTCAGGGACAATATTCCCATCCCTGTATACCGGACGCGACTGACTGGCGTGCATGCTCGCCCGAGCAGCTTAGCGATGGTGCTAAGCAATACACTAAACAAGATGTTGCTGCCTATGTGCCTACCTATGACGGGGTGCCTATTACCGGTCAGCCTGATGGCGTGACGTATTACACACCAGCACAAATCCACATGAGCACCGCTGAAAATGATCGTGAACGTACCGGCTTTACGACATCCTTCCAATGGGCTAACGCCGATGAAACCATTGTCGCTACCTTGGAACACATCAACTCTAAAGCATCGCTGGAATGGCAGGAGCGTCGCGTTGGCCAGGCAGCTCAGGGCTTTAAAAGCTTCATGGGCGGCTCACATGACTGGCTGGACCGTTCTGAAGACGGCTATCCGCGCACTTTTGACGATCGGAATATTCTGACATCCGGCGTGGGCGTTGGTGTCGAAGGTGAGGTTCCTCTCTTCTATATCACCCGCTGGAACTACAACGAAAATACTGTTGAAGACACATCGTTTAATCTGGCTTTGAACCCCACTGAGCGCCTGAAGATCGAGCTTGATCTGCAGCATATCGAATCAGAAAAACTGGTGCACAACTACAACATGTCGGGGCAGACCCGTGGCGGTGCGGCGGCTGTTGGTACACTCTTGCCTTACTTCCTGGATTTGCGTGGCAGTCTTCCCACGGTAGAGTTCCTGAACGATACCGATTTTACCGGCTGGATTGATCAAGCGGCTAATCAACCTGAAGTGTTTATCGGTTCAGGTATGCAGCAGGAAGAATTCAACACAGCAAAAGCAGACAGCTTTAAAATTGACGTTGAGTATGATCTGGATGGGGCATTTACCAAGATAAGAAGTGGTATCTACTACTCCGACAAAACCCTGACTGTACGTGATACCGAGTACGCTGGCTGGTCTTCCATCTCGACAGCCTGGGTGGATGATCAACGGATCGCTTCAGCTGCTGCGATCCGCCCGGAGTTGTATGAACGAATCGACTTCTCAGATTACTATCACGGAGATGTATTAAAAGGTCAGTTGCAAAGCTTCCTGTTTCCACGTCTCGATCTGGTCAAAAACTATCCCCAGTCATTGCGCGATGGCTGTGCAGAAGGCTGGTCTACCGTTGGCGACGCGAATGGTAATGCGGCCGATGGCAGCGGTGGCTGTGCAATTCCTTATGAAGATATGGCCGACCGTACCGGTCACTTCGCGCCTCAGGATGTGAGCAAAACAAACGAGAAACGGGCTGAGTTTTACCTGCGCGGCGACTTCGAATTTGATGATCTGGCGATTCCTGTTAAAGGTAATATCGGGTTGCGTTACGTCAATTATCAACTTGAATCCAGTGGGTACGTGGTGCTGCCCAAAGAAAGCAGTCGCGGCAGTGCGACAACCTCACAATTTCTTCAGGCTGACTATCCCAGCATCTATGCGCTTGCTACTGGTCAGGCAACGCAAAGTACCGTTGATGGGACGGATTACGACACTGTCCTGCCCAGCCTGAACCTGAACTTTGGTATCACCGACGATGTAGTGGTTCGCTTTGGTGTCTCGAAGGGGCTCTACTATCCCAATCTCGTGGACACCCGTAACCGGGTTATTGTAGGCCTGGAAGTCGATCCGCAGCTTCAGGATGAATCCTTGCCCGAATCGACCACAAACGAGGCTATCGGTATCGACAGCGTGGCCTTGAATGCGGAAGCCAGTAACCCGTATCTGGAGCCTGAAGAGTCGGTCAATTTTGACCTGACTGCTGAATGGTACTTCGCGCCTGCCGGGTCACTAAGTGTCGGTCTGTTCCATAAGAAGCTGGACAACATCATTCGTAACAAACAGTTTGATGTGACCATTGAGCATGAGGGCATCGAGCATATTATTTCCGGTTACGGTCCGGACAACACAGGCTCCGGTACAATTCGCGGGGTGGAGTTCTCTTACTCGCAGTTTTACGATATGTTACCGGGTGCCTGGGGTGGTTTAGGTTTACAGTTTAACTACACCTATATCGACCAGAGTGGTCTGGAGGATCCTAACGGAGCAATAGCGCCCAGCACCCGGTTCAATGCTGCCGGTGAACCCGTAGCTGATGAGCGCAATACCTTCCGTGTTTTCAGCGGATTGCCATTGCAGGGCTACTCAGACGAAAACCTGAATATCGTGGGTATGTATGAGTACAATGATATCTCGTTTCGTCTGGCATACACCTGGCGTTCTGAGTATTTGCTGACGTTGCGTGAATCGGAAGACTTTTCACCTGTTTATGCCAAGTCTTCGGGCATGATGGACGCGAGCCTTTACTATACGATCAACGACAACTTGAAGATCGGTATAGAAGGCAGCAACCTGCTTAATACTGAAACCAAAACGGTTTACCAGATGAACCAGGAAGGTGTTAGAACTGACGCGTTGAGCTTCATTACGGATCGCCGTTATGCACTCAGCCTTCGCGCAACATTCTAATTCCAGTTTCATCTAGAAACAGTCAAGTAGATGTTGTCATTAAAGCGCGCAGAATTCATGTCTGCGCGCTTTTTTTATGGTTTGCTAATTGCGACTGAAGATGCTGACTATGCAAAATAATGCATTGCAATCAATCTGTATTGTGGGCGGTGGAACCGCGGGCTGGATGGCTGCCAGCCTGCTCTCATCGGCATTACAGGGCAGTGGTATAAAGATTACGCTTATCGAATCCCGCGAGATTGCCACTATTGGCGTAGGGGAATCCACTGTCCCCTCAATCATGGATTTTCTGCGTGCATGCCAGATCAATCCCAAAGATTTTATCGAAGCCACCTCCGCCAGCTTTAAACTCGGTATTCGCTTTGATGGCTGGTCCAAGCCTGGCGAAAATTTTTTCCATCCCTTCGGTGCGATAGGGCGCGGGATAAATGGTTTTGAGTTTTATCAGGCATGGTTGAAGACGGCTGCAGAAGGGCAGACTACACGCTGGCTGGATCATTCTCCCAATGCCATCATGGCTGAGAACCAGCGCTTTATGTTACGCCCGCCCCAACAGCAGAACTGGGTGTTGAACAGCTTTGCCTACGCGCTACACCTGGATGCTGTGCTTGCGGCTCGTTTTCTTCAGACGTCCTCAAAAGCGCGAGGTGTAGAAAGAATAGAGGCTACCGTCACCAAGGTTGTTGTTGATGAGCGGGAGTTTATTCAGGCAGTGGAACTCAGTAATGGTACAACCATCGCCAGTGATTTCTTTATCGACTGTACAGGATTCAGGGGGCTGTTGATCGAAGGTGCGCTGAAGGTCGGCTACGAGGAGTGGACTCATTATCTGCCCTGTAATCGAGCTGTTGCTGTGCAGACAGAAAATACCGAGGACCCGGTGCCCTATACCCTGGCAACTGCCCAGGATGCCGGCTGGAGCTGGAGAATACCGCTGCAACACCGCACCGGGAATGGATATGTTTTTTCAAATCAATATTGTACAGATGATCTTGCTGTCGATACCTTGATTAAAACGGTTCAGGGAAAGCTGATCAGTGAGCCGAGGATCATTCCCTTTGTTACCGGACGTCGCAAAAAAATCTGGCATAACAACTGTATGGCTTTAGGATTGGCCTCGGGTTTTCTGGAACCGCTGGAGTCCACAGCAATTCATATCGTTTACAAGACGTTGGTTCATTTTGTGCGCTACCTGCCGGATCGTGATTTTGACAGCCATGTAGAGCGGCTGTTCAATGACAAGATCAATATGGATTATCAGGAGATCCGCGATTTCATTATTCTGCACTACTGTACCAGTGGGCGCGATGACACAGCGTTCTGGCGCTGGTGCCAGAACATGCCCGTGCCGGATTCGTTGCGCGAGAAGATCGCGATGTTTCGCGAGCGGGGCCACCTTGAGCTCACGCCGGGTCAGTTTTTTACCGGTGACAGCTGGTGTTCGATACTGGAAGGGATGAATATCAGGCCCCAAAAATATCATCCTCTGATGGATGCCTTCGCCACCGACTGGTTGAGAAAATCGTTAGAGGAAAGCGCGCAGACTGTTCGCGAAACGGTGCTGACTATGCCCCGTCACGGTGACTATATTCGGCAACATTGCCCGGCCAGGCCGGTGTTGCAGGAATAACTTTATTCTTCCGGTGATCAAGATGACGGTTTACAAACAGATTCCAGAGTATCAACCAATTTCTGCCCGGCAGTTCTTTGAAGAGATAGTCCCTGAGCAGTGCCCCATTGTGATTCGCGGTTTTGCTGAGAAATGGCCACTGGTGGCTGCTGCAAAAAAAACGCCCCAGGATTTTGCTGCTTATCTAATGGGTTTTTATACGAACCAGAAAGCCCGGATATTTGTTGCCCCGCCTGCTGCACAAAAGCGGTTTTACTATAACGAGGAGATGACGGATGTAAATTATATCCGCGGCGAAGAGCGCGTAGATTTATTTCTGGGACGTCTCCTGGAGCTGATGGACCGGGAGGTTTATCCTGCAATCTCCATCCAGAATGCTACCCCTGCCGAAATATTTCCAGGTCTGGTTAAAGATAATCCGTCAGATTTTTTTCCCGAGGTAGAACCGCGTCTGTGGATAGGAAACGAAGGCATCGTCAGCGCGCATTACGATGGTGCGGACAATGTGGCTTGTGTCGTGGCCGGAAGAAGACGCTTTGTACTTTTTCCACCGGAGCAGACCGGCAATCTCTATCCGGGGCCGCTGAACTTTACACCAGCGGGTGCCCCCACCAGCATGGTAGATCTGAACAACCCTGACTTTGACCGCTATCCTCAATTCAAGGAAGCACTGGCAAACGCCTGGTCCGCCGAGTTGAATCCGGGCGATGCGATCTTCATTCCGATGCTCTGGTGGCATCACGTAGAGTCTCTCGAGAAGGTCAATGCGCTGATGAACTATTGGTGGAACGGCTCTGCCGCCAAAAATGCAGTGCCCCCGAGTCCTATCGACAGCTTGAACATCGCATTGCTGGCCATGCGTGATCTCACCCCTAAACAACGCCAGGCCTGGCGCTACATGTTCGATCATTATTTATTTAAACAAGGTGTAGATCCCGCTTCCTATATTCCTGAACATCAGCAGCATGTACTGGGGAAACTATCCGCCGAATACATAAGAGCTATCAAAGATTACTTTATCGAAAAATTCAGAAAATAGAATGTATCCAATATGTTGGGGACCTGACGATGGTCGGTGATAAGCAAAAGCCTGAAAAAATTCTGATTGTTGGCGGCGGTACGGCCGGATGGATGGCGGCAACGTTACTGGCTTCACGCTGGAAGGACATTGAAATCTGTCTGCTGGAGTCCGCCGACATCGGCATTATCGGCGTGGGCGAGGGATCTACGCCACACCTCAAGTTCTTCTTTGATGCCGTTGATATTCCTGAGTCTGAATGGATGCCGCGTTGCAACGCGACCTATAAGAATGGTATTTCGTTTGTTAACTGGTCAGCTGTTCCCGGATTTGAATCCTATTTCCATCCCTTTCCCGCGCAGCTGGACGATATCTTCACCGTGCCGGTGTTCTTCAGCAATATCAAAGCGCGTATGCAGGGCGCACCAGCCGACGCACATCCAGATCATTTCTTTCTGGAAACCTATCTTACACAGAATAATCTTGGTCCTATCCCGGCAGAGACCTTTCCATTTGGCGTAGCCTACGGTTATCACTTTGACTCCGCCTTGTTGGGGCAATTTCTTGCAGAGAAGGCCATGAGCCGCGGTGTCAGGCGAATTGTCGGCACCATGACCGAGGTGCTGACAGGACAGAATGGTGCGATAACCTCGATTCGTCTGGACGACGACAGTATTTTATCAGCCGATTTTTTTGTTGATTGCTCCGGGTTTAGATCGCGGCTTCTGCAGGAAGCCCTTCAGGTGGAATTTAAAAGTTTCAAAGAAAATTTATTCAACAATGCCGCCGTTGCCATGCCCAGCCCCATGGCGGAAATTATTCCGCCCGAGACAAAATCCACGGCGCTCTCAAACGGGTGGGCCTGGAAAATCCCGCTGACCAACCGCTTCGGTAATGGGTACGTCTACAGCACTGACTATCTCACCCCTGATCAGGCTGAAACAGAGCTGAGAGCACATCTGGGACTGCTTGACAGCGAGCTTGCTGCTCGACACCTGCAGATGAAAGTGGGCCGGGCGGTAAAACATTGGACCAAAAACTGTTTGGCCGTAGGATTATCTCAGGGATTCATTGAGCCGCTGGAAGCCACAGCATTGGCACTATCTTTTGATACGGTATCCCGCTTCATGACCGCCTATGAGAACGGCTTGTTCACGAATAAATATGAAGATGATTTTAATCGGGACATCAACATCAAGTTCGACGGGGTCAGGGATTACATCGTCTGTCACTACAAGGTTAATCAACGGGCCGATACCGCTTACTGGCGAGATAATGCAGCTAACGAAAACCTGTCAGAAAACCTGAAGAAAATATTGCATTTGTGGCGAACCAGTCATGATTTTGCCAGCGACATGTATCGGCATCATCTGGTCGTGAGTTATCAGCCAAAGTCGTGGGCCTGTCTCTTGGCAGGTTATGGCGTGTTTCCACCGCTGCAGCCCGGCACGGATTACCAGCCCACTCAGGATATGGCGCAACTGACGGACTTTATTCGCCGGTGCGGTTTGAACTTCCCTAAGCATAACGAATTGCTGGCGTAACAAGCGCCAGGATACAAGCCGGTAGTTTCGGCTAGAGTTTTCTCAGCTCCCAGTCATTCTGGCAGATCGGCCGCGCCACGAGTTTCTTGTTGTTCCTCGCTTGTGTCTCGATGGGATTTCATCTTTCCGTGCGAGCGGACTAAAATACCGGCGTCGATTTTTTCCAGCAGGATTATTCACATGCATTTGCCAACGGGTATTTACCGCCATTACAAAGGTAAGGATTATCAGGTTTTTCAAGTTGCCACTCACAGCGAAACGCTGGAGCAATTTGTGGTTTATCGCTGCCTGTACGGCGATTATTCCTGGTGGGTGCGTCCGCTGAGCATGTTTACCGAGACAGTGACCATCGCCGGTGAAACTGTGCCACGCTTTCAATTGATTAAACCAATGAAAGATGAATTGGAATTGCCGCCGCAGGATTACAAGTGACAGACTTCGAACAGGAACAAGCGGAGCGCGACGAGTTCTGGATGCGCTATGCCATGAACCTTGCCGCCCGCGGCGAGGCCAGTGGTGAGGTGCCGGTGGGTGCCGTGGTCGTAAAAGATAATCGAGTGGTTGGTGAAGGCTGGAATCAACCGATCAACAGCCATGATCCCACTGCCCACGCCGAAGTCATCGCCATTCGAATGGCAGCACAGGCATTGAACAACTATCGCCTTCCCGGCTGCACGCTTTATGTCACGCTGGAGCCGTGCACCATGTGTGTGGGTGCGTTGGTACATTCGCGCATTGATCGGCTGGTGTATGGCACGACAGAACCTAAAGCGGGTGCGGTGCAAAGTCAGTCGCGCTTGCTGGACAGCCCCTGGTTTAATCACCGGATGGAGTATCAGGGTGCTGTGCTCGCGAGTGATTGCCAGTACCAGTTGAGTCATTTTTTTCAGCAGCGTCGTCAGCAACTGAAAGCGCAGCGAGAACAGAGCAGGGCGGGGTTAACTGATAAGGATCAGGAAACGCCAGAGGAATAACACAGGTTGCCGAGGAATAACACAGACCGAAAGGAGGGTAACGAAACCTTCGTGGCTTTCATTACCCTTGGCAGGCTTAGATAGCTTTTGCCTGTTCGATGGCGTTACCGATGTAGTTAGAGGGTGTCAGTTCGCGAATCGCCTGCTTTGCTTCTTCCGGAATACTCAGTGTCTCTACAAAATTGGCGAGCACTTCCCGGGTGATTGCCTGGCCGCGCGTCAGCGCTTTTAACTTCTCGTACGGCTCTTCCACGTTATAACGACGCATGATGGTCTGGATGGGCTCAGCCAGCACTTCCCAGCTGTTGTTGAGATCTTCTGCCAGGCGCGCTCGATTGATCTCCAGTTTACCGATACCTTTCAATGTCGACGCATAGGCAATCATTCCATAACCGAAACCTACTCCCATGTTGCGCAACACTGTGGAGTCGGTAAGGTCACGCTGCCAGCGAGAGATCGGCAGCTTCTGAGCAAGGTGGGTGAAGATGGCGTTGGCAATGCCGAGATTGCCTTCCGAGTTCTCAAAATCGATCGGATTAACTTTGTGAGGCATGGTAGAGGAGCCGACTTCGCCAGCAATGGTTTTTTGCTTGAAGTAACCGAGTGAAATGTAACCCCAGACATCCCGGTCAAAATCAATCAGGATGGTATTAAAACGCACAATGCCGTCAAACAGTTCAGCGATGTAATCGTGGGGCTCAATCTGTGTGGTGTAGGGGTTCCAGGTTAAGCCCAGGCTTTCTACAAACGCTTTCGCATTCGTCTGCCAGTCGACGTCGGGGTATGCGGACAGGTGAGCGTTGTAATTTCCCACCGCGCCGTTGATCTTGCCGAGCAGCTCTACCTTTTCGATCTGAGCCAGCTGGCGACGCAGACGCGCGGCAACGTTAGCCATTTCTTTACCCACCGTGGTGGGAGATGCGGTCTGGCCATGAGTACGTGACAGCATGGGGTCAGCTGCATAGTCGTGTGCAAGTTTAACGATGGCATCAATGATGGCCTGGGCGTCTTTGACAAACACCTCACGCCCGGCTTTCAGCATCAGAGCGTGGGACAGGTTGTTGATATCCTCACTGGTACAGGCGAAGTGCACAAACTCCAGGACGGCTTCCAGCTCGCTGTTGCCGGCAAATTGCTTCTTCAGGAAATACTCCACTGCCTTAACGTCATGGTTAGTGGTGCGTTCAATGTCTTTGATGCTTTGCGCCTGGGCTTCATCGAAATTTGCGACGATTGCGTCCAGCTGGGCATTAGTTGCATCGCTGAAGGCGGGGACTTCCGGGATACCTGGATGACGGCTCAGTTGCTGCAGCCAGCGCACTTCCACCTCCACCCGGCAGCGGATCAGCCCGAATTCACTGAAGATACCGCGCAGAGCAAGGGTTTTGCTGCCATAGCGGCCATCAACAGGGGATACAGCGTTGAGCGGGGAAAGGGTGGCAAATGCGGTTTCCATGGGCGGAGGTCTCTTTCTGCAATCAGGTTAAAAGGTCGCCATGATACCCAAAATGCCGGTTTTTTTCAGAGGTTTGTGCCCCTGTCATGGCGGAACTACGGATCTTGAATGACCGTGTAGATCAGTGGAGTGGGATCGAGCGCAGGAGGGTATCGGCGGCCTCAGCAATCTTCCTGCGATGCATCAGCAGCTGCCAGCGATTTCCACCCAGTTGACGCCAGAGGGTAGCGGAACGAATCCCTGCCAACAGCAGGGCGCGGACCTGATGGGCAATGCGCTGTTGCTGCAGGTAGTTGTAGTCACCGGTAACCTGGATGCGGAAACGGAAGGTGCTGATGGTTTCGGTATAAAGTCCGCCAATATTGGCGATCACATTGTCATGTGTGGTGGAAAAATGCTCTGCCTGTTGAGCCGCCTGCTTCAAGCGGCTGCCAATCACTCCGAGCATATCCTTGCGACCGTTGAGCTTCTTCTGCAGATGCAGGATGCCCAGACTGTAGCGCAGTGCGTCAGCGTGTTTGTGCTGCTGGCCGAGACTGGCCTGTTGCAGAACATCGCGCAGGATAGTCAGGCCAAAATGCAGATTGGCGAGATCATTACCGTATACGGCGAGCGTGTTCTCCGGACTCAATACAAACAGGCTCTCAATGCTGCACTTGTAGGTGTCGGTGGGCACATAGCCGGTTTTTGCCAATTGCTCCACGAGCCCCGTCGCCTGAAACAGCCCGGCGAGGGCGATGCTGAGGTCATTCCAATTCTTACTCACGAACGCTTATTCCACTCACAAGAAATAGTTCAGGGGTGTAGATAACACGAGGCCAGGCCGGATTGCCGGCAACAGCTTAGACGTTGTCGGTCGCTTCAATGACCGCACCGCCCAGGCAGACGTCACCCAGATAAAAGACTGCCGATTGCCCCGGTGTAATCGCACGTTGTGCTTCATCAAAAACAACGGTCAGTCGACTGTCCGGCTCAACAGTGACGGTGCAAGTCTGGTCGGCCTGGCGATAACGGACCTTGGCCGTACAGCGGAATTGATGTGAGGGCGGCTCGCCATTAATCCAATGGGCCTGCTGCGCAATCAAACGATTATTGAAAAGTAAGGGATGGTCGGTGCCTTGGGCCACAAGCAGGACATTGCGCTCCAGATCCTTGCCTACCACGAACCAGGGCGCTTCACTGGCGCCTTTCACGCCACCGATGCCCAGACCCTGCCGCTGGCCGATGGTGTGGTACATCAGACCGCTGTGCTCGCCAATAACCACACCCTCAGGCGTTTCGATAGTGCCAGGCTGAGCCGGCAGGTATTGCTGCAGAAAATCTTTAAAGCGCCGCTCGCCAATGAAGCAGATACCGGTACTGTCCTTCTTGTTGTGGGTGACCAGCCCATGTTGCTCGGCAATGCGGCGCACCTCGGGCTTCTCCAGTTCGCCCACCGGAAACAGCGAGCGGGCAAACTCTGCTTCGCCCACAGCATGCAGGAAATAACTTTGATCTTTGTTGGGATCCAGTCCCTTCAGCAGATAGGTACGACCGTCGCGGTCCGCCCGGCGGGTGTAATGCCCGGTGGCAATCAGTTCGCCGCCCAGCATCTGCGCATACTCGAGGAATACCTTGAACTTGATCTCCCGGTTGCAGAGGATGTCGGGATTGGGGGTGCGCCCGGCCTTATATTCCGCCAGGAAATGTTCGAAAACGTTATCCCAGTATTCAGCGGCAAAGTTGGCGGTGTGCAGTTTGATACCCAGCTTATCGCACACCCGCTGCGCGTCCGCCAGATCGGCCTTGGCTGTGCAGTATTCCGTACCATCATCCTCATCCCAGTTCTTCATGAACAGGCCTTCTACCCGATAGCCTTGCTGCTGCAACAGCAAGGCGGAGACGGAAGAATCCACGCCGCCGGACATACCGACAATGACCAAAGGCTGAGAGGAGGAAGTTGAAATAGACATAGCTTGCTTCTGAAGGGATTTAACGGCCGTGCATTTTACCTGCACCGGCCGCCGGTGGCACGGATTATTCGACGCGATTCTCTCCAACCACCGCCAGCGGAAACCGGCGGCCCGCCCGGTACTCATCAATAACCTGCAGGGTCATGGGGCTGCGCAGCTGAGCGCGGCGCTCCAGGAGCTCATCGTAAGTGAGCCAGACTGCCTCGATGATGCCGGTATCCAGGGTTCGCCCGGCATCCAGGCTGACTGCTTCGGCAATAAATGTGGTCCGCATGTAAGTAATGCCGTTGGCAGGAGCTTCATAGAGATTGACACCCACCACGCCAGTCAGCTTCACAATCCAGCCGGTTTCCTCCAGCGTTTCACGGATAGCGGCTTCCTGCAGGGTTTCGTTGGGGTCCAGATGGCCGGCGGGCTGGTTATATACCTGCTTGCCGTCCGCTTCTTCATAGACCATCAGGAAGCGGCCTTCGCGTTCAACAATGGTAGCGACAGTAACGTGAGGAGCCCAGATCATGGGTTTTCTTCCTGTTTCATTCAAATTTAACGGCTGACCATCCTATCAAATCCCGTCCCCTTGTGCCCAGAGTGCTTTTTTTGAGCAAGCCATCAAGAATCGTTTGAAATTTAATACTGTGCGGCGCATAGTATTAAATACTATGTGGCACACAGTATAGGCAAAACTTATGAGCGGAGAACGATTGGAAAAACTAAGGCTGGAATTACGTCGCGGTGTGCTGGTGTTGGCAGTGCTCGGCTCGCTGCGCCAATCCCATTACGGCTACTCGCTGCGCAAGCAGTTGCAGGACGCCGGTATTGATATTGATGAAGGCACGCTCTATCCCCTGATCCGACGTCTCGCCGACCAGGGCCTGCTCGACAGCGAATGGCGGCAGGGAGAAGGGCGCGAGCGCCGTTACTATCAGCTCTCACAGGAGGGCGCGCAGCTGCTGGAAGTGCTGACCGCTGAATGGCAGACACTCAACAGCCATCTGAACACGTTACTGGAGGTGAACAATGAAACTGCTTGATCGTTATATGAGCGCCGTGGCGCATTATCTGCCGGAGGCGCGACGGGACGAAATTACCCGGGAGCTGCGCTCTAACATCCTGGATCAGCTGGAGCACCTGGCAGGGCCAGACCAGGAACCGACCGAAGTGCAGGTGGCGCAGGTGCTGAATCACATGGGCCATCCGCAGAAGGTCGCTAACCAGTTTCTGCCGCCGAAGCGCTTGGTCAGTGAAGACCTTTTCCCGCTTTATCAGCAGGTTCTCGGGTATACCCTGCTCATTATCTTTCTGGTGGAGTTGATCAAAATCAGCGCCGTGTTTGTCAGCGGCACTTATGTATCCATGACCAAGATCATGCTGGGGTATGTCGCCGAAGTGCTGGCAGGGTTTGTCAATCATGGCCTCCTGGCGTTCGCTATAGTCACAGGCCTGTTTTATGTCTTCAGTAACCCGCCCGGTGGAAAGCCGTTGCTGCAGCCTTATCGCTGCTGGCGGGCCGAGTGCCTGCCTCCGGTTATCTTTAGCTGGCAACGCATCCGCCCATGCAATCTTGCCGGTGACATTGGGTTGAATGTTTTTGTGCTGTTGATCATCTTCCATCAACTGTGGATGCCGGCGGAGCAGCTTCAGCAAGTCGTGGCGCACTTCAGCGGCCAGGCAGAATTCTGGCTGTATCTGGTGGGTGCGGTGGTGATTGCCTCCTTGATGCTCGACCATTGGAATATCCGCTACGGCTATTGGACCCGAAGCAAGCTGGTGCTCAACCTGCTCCTGAATAGCGGGTCAGCAATCCTGTTTATCGTGTTGAGCCGTTTACCGGAGCTTTTTTTACCCGGCGAAAATCTGGATGAAAGAACTTTGGGGCTGGTAGGGGTGATTGATGTCAGTTTCAGAGTCGGCTTTTTGATTATGGGGCTGTATCTGATCTATGAAGTTGGGCGTGACATATATCGGGTAAAGCTGCTGAATAAAGCCGGGGTGAGCAGATAACGGACGCCCCCCTGCCGAGAGGTGCAGGCAGGGGGGAGTGGCTCATTTACGCTTCGGGTAAGCGTCTGGGTTTACTCTTGTGAATAATCACTGCCTTGGCCGGCGCTTTGGCTTTTCCCGCAGAGCCGGGGCGGGTTGATTTAGGGGCTCCTGCGGCAGCCCCGCGTTTTTTCACTGGCGTTCGCTGAGTTTTATTGCGTGCCGCAGGCCGGACCGGGGCCTCGGGCATGTGCACTGTCTCGATGACATATTTTCCCGGTTCGATATTTTCAATACTCCAGGTCCCGATCTTTACCCGCACCAGGCGCAGAGTCGGGTGCCCCACTGCCGCCGTCATACGTCTTACCTGACGGTTGCGCCCTTCACTGATCACTATCTCCAGCCACTGTGTCGGAATGTTTTTGCGCTCGCGAATCGGCGTGTCACGCTCCCACAGCTTGGGTGGCGGAATCAGTCTGACCTGTGCCGGCAGCGTCATACCGTCGTTAAGGGCAACTCCCTGGCGTAACTGGGTCAGGGCATAGCTGGTCGGTGCACCCTCTACCTGAACCCAATAGGTTTTGGGCAGCTTATGCATGGGATGCGTAATCTGATGCTGGAGCTGTCCGTCATCTGTGAGCAGTAATAAACCCTCAGAGTCATGATCAAGCCGGCCAGCCGGATAAACCCCGGGGACCCGGATGTACTGCGCCAGGGTAGGGCGATTGTCCGCGTCGCTGAATTGCGACAATACGCCGTAGGGTTTGTTAAACAAAACGAGTTTTGCCATATCACTACTTACTCAATGGTTAAAAAACAAACTGCAGGTCTCACGAATGCGAAAAGTTTACATCACTGTTATACTGCGCGCGATTTATCGGACCGGCTTCCTCCCGAGCGGTTTTCAGCAAAGCCGCTGTTCCACTCGGAGCCTGGCTCGGCGTCTCCCTCTTCCTCCCTACGCAAGGGTGCCTGTCGGCGGGTTCGTTGGCGTGGCGCGCTTCATAATTGCTCGACAGCATGTTTAACGGAGTTAATGTAAAAAATGACTGATTCAAAGATTATCTATACTGAAACCGACGAAGCCCCAGCCTTAGCAACCTATTCCTTACTCCCGATTGTCAAAGCCTTCACTCAGTCTGCAGGCATAAAGGTAGAAACCCGCGATATCTCTCTCTCCGGCCGCATCATTGCCGCATTCCCTGAATACCTCAGCGAAGACCAACGCATCGGGGATCATCTGGCAGAGTTAGGCGAACTGGCCAACAAGCCGGAAGCCAACATCATCAAGCTGCCCAACATCAGTGCATCTATCCCGCAATTGAAAGCCGCGATCAAAGAGCTGCAGGGCAAAGGTTATAAGTTGCCCGACTATCCGGAAGAGCCCAAAAACGATGCTGAGAAAGACGTTAAAGCTCGCTACGACAAGATCAAAGGCAGCGCCGTAAACCCGGTTTTGCGTGAAGGTAACTCAGACCGTCGCGCGCCTTTGTCAGTAAAAAATTATGCGCGCAAAAACCCTCATAAAATGGGAGTCTGGTCTGCTGATTCAAAATCGCACGTTGCGCACATGAGCAGCGGAGACTTTTACGGCAGCGAGAAGTCCGCATTAATTGCGGAGGCCGGCAGTGTCAGAATTGAACTCTTGGGTGCTGACGGCAGCGCTCACGTACTGAAAGAAAAAACCAGCGTCCAAAAAGGCGAAATCATCGATGCGGCGGTAATGAGTAAGAAAGCGCTGCGCAGTTTTATCGCCCAGGAAATTGAAGATGCCAAACAGAAAGGCGTTCTGTTTTCACTGCATCTGAAGGCCACCATGATGAAGGTGTCCGACCCGATCATCTTCGGTCATGTTGTGTCGGTCTTTTATGAAGATGTTCTGACCAAGCATGCCGATACCCTGAAACCGCTCGGTATTGATCTCAATAACGGTCTGGGCGATCTCTACGCCAAGATCAAAAATCTGCCCGCAGAAAAGCAGGCGGAAATTGAAGCTGACATCAAAGCCCTATACGCCGAACGCCCCTCTCTGGCAATGGTGAATTCTGATAAAGGTATTACCAACCTGCATGTTCCCAGCGATGTAATCGTTGATGCGTCCATGCCAGCCATGATTCGCGACTCAGGCAAAATGTGGAATACCGAAGGTAAGCTGCAGGATGCAAAAGCCGTTATTCCAGATCGCTGTTATGCTGGCGTATACCAGACTGTCATTGAAGACTGTAAAAAGCATGGCGCATTCAACCCGTCTACCATGGGCAGCGTGCCGAATGTGGGTCTGATGGCTCAGAAAGCGGAAGAATACGGCTCTCACGACAAGACCTTTGAAATCCCCACCAATGGTACCGTGCGTGTAGTGGACGCTGCAGGCAAGGTGCTTCTGGAGCAAATCGTTGAAGCCGGTGATATCTGGCGTATGTGCCAGGTAAAAGATGCGCCGATTCAGGATTGGGTCAAATTGGCGGTCAACCGTGCCCGCGCTTCGAACACTCCGGCTGTATTCTGGCTGGATCCAGCACGTGCTCATGATGCACTGCTGATCGACAAGGTGAAAACCTACCTGAAAGACCATGACACCAGCGGTCTGGAAATTCACATCATGTCGCCTGTCGAAGCCACCCAGTTCTCCCTGGATCGGATTCGTCAGGGGCTGGATACCATCTCTGTCACCGGTAACGTTCTGCGCGACTACCTGACTGACCTGTTCCCGATCATGGAGCTGGGTACCAGTGCCAAGATGCTGTCTATTGTTCCGTTGATGAATGGCGGTGGCCTGTTCGAAACTGGCGCCGGTGGTTCCGCACCGAAGCACGTTCAACAATTTGTTCAAGAAGGGCATCTGCGCTGGGATTCGCTGGGTGAATTCCTGGCTCTCGCAGAGTCTCTGGACCACTTTGGTAACACCACCAACAACGCAAAAGCCAAGGTGTTCGCTAAGACGCTTGATCAGGCCAACGGTAAGTTCCTCGACAACAACAAGTCGCCAGGCCGTGCACCGGGCGAGCTGGATAACCGGGGCAGCCACTTCTATCTCGCGCTTTATTGGGCCCAGGCCCTGGCAGAGCAGAATGAGGATGCTGAACTGAAGGCCCGTTTTGCCGAATTGGCCAAGACCCTGGCAGATAACGAGCAAAAGATCGTGGGTGAGTTAATTGCCGCAGCTGGCAAGCCTGTCGATATCGGTGGGTATTATCGCCCGGATCGCGAGCTGACCTCCAAGGCAATGCGCCCCAGTCAGACCTTTAATGACGCTTTGGCTGCGCTTGTTTAAGTCTGAAAAAAGCGGTTAGTTAAAAAAATAACCCCGGCAATTGCCGGGGTTATTTTTTACTGATCAGAAATTTCAGCGCAGCCCTATTGAAATCCGTCCCGATCTCCCAATCTATCAGAACAAGAATGCAGTATTCGTATCTTTATAGCTGGAGGTTATAAATATTTGCAGACGGCAAGTTCCCGGCTCTGGATGACAGCACGCTCGGTGTCGTCAGGCAAGAGCAGCTTTGGGAGCTTTGGCTTCGACAGCTACCGGTGTGATATTGACAGCGTGCAACCCTTTATCGCCTTTCGTGATTTCAAAGGAAACCTGCTGACCGGCTTTTAAGGTTTTATAGCCATCCATCTGAATAGCTGAATAGTGTGCAAAGAGATCTTCGCCGCCCTCATCAGAGAGGATGAAGCCGTAACCTTTTGCGTTATTGAACCACTTGACTGTACCTGTAGGCATGATTAAATCCTTCTGCCCCGGCACAAGAGTTTTAATAACCCCTGCACCTTATCGTTATTATTTTCCAAGGAAAAACCGTTTCACTACCTACTGCTGAAAGGGATAACGAAACGAGTTTTATAAAGCCCTTGGCGTGTTTTTTGGGTGTCGATTAAACATTTTGGAATAATGCCACTCAAAATGATGATTATTTGAGCGGCGACCATGTGTTTTATCCAACAATGGGATCAAAGTCAAGCCTTCGCCATCAAGTCGCCCTGGTGCTGTGAGCGGAATAGCATTGGGTTAGAATGGTCTTAATCTGCCAGCACATTTTCAATTTCTGTTGATTCACTATGAGATATCCCGACTACCTTCAGCTAACCTTAAGTAAAGACGAAGATTCCGGCAGTAATGAATTCGACGGAAATCTTGCGGTCCTAGAGGCGAAGCCAAAACTCAAGCGTCCGCCCATGTACAAGGTGCTGATGCTGAATGATGACTACACACCTATGGACTTTGTGGTGGAAATCCTTGAACGGTTTTTCGCCATGTCACGAGAGAAAGCAACCCGGGTGATGTTAACCGTACATGTCCAGGGCAAAGCTGTTTGTGGCGTCTATACTCGTGATATAGCGGAGACCAAAGCCGCGCAGGTAAATCAGTACGCCAGGGAGCACCAACATCCATTGCTGTGCGAGGTTGAAGCAGTAGAGGATGAAGAAGGGTAATCCTGTTGCAGCAGGTTTTTTATATGCTGCGTCCAAGTTGCTAGCTTCCAGAGGTTGAATGCGATGTTAAGCAAAGATTTAGAAGTAACCTTGAATCTCGCCTTTAAAGGTGCTCGCTCCAAGCGCCACGAGTTCATGACCGTTGAACATTTGTTGCTAGCGCTGATTGATAACGACTCCGCGGCAAGTGTGCTGCGTGCCTGTGGGGCAGACCTCACCACATTGCGCAAAGAATTGATTGAGTTTGTCGATTCAACGACGCCCCTGATTCCTGAAAACGATACTGAACGTGAAACTCAACCTACGCTTGGTTTTCAGCGGGTTTTGCAGCGCGCCGTGTTCCATGTGCAGTCATCCGGAAAGCAGGAAGTGACCGGTGCGAACGTCCTGGTAGCTATCTTCAGCGAACAGGAAAGTCAGGCGGTTTACTACCTGAAACAACAGAACATCGCCCGCATTGATGTGGTGAATTACATCACCCATGGTATTCACAAAGTTGCCGGTCATTCCGAACATGGCAACGATGCTGGTCATTCCCATGAACAGCAGGATGAAGATGCTGTTGGGGGTGAATCATCTTCCCAAAGCCCGCTCGAAAGCTTTGCTGCCAACTTGAATGAGCTGGCTATGCAGGGCCGCGTTGATCCGCTGGTCGGTCGCGAATTCGAAGTGGAGCGCGTGTGTCAGATTCTTTCCCGTCGCCGGAAAAATAACCCGCTGCTGGTGGGTGAGTCCGGTGTGGGTAAAACGGCAATCGCTGAAGGCCTTGCCAAACGCATAGTGGATGGCGATGTGCCCGAGCCGCTGATCAACAGCGTGGTTTATTCGCTCGATATGGGTGCGTTGCTGGCGGGGACCAAGTATCGCGGTGATTTTGAAAAACGTTTCAAAGGTTTGTTGACGGAACTTAAAAAGCAGAAAAACTCCATCCTGTTTATCGACGAGATCCACACTATCATTGGTGCGGGAGCGGCGTCTGGTGGTGTTATGGACGCGTCCAACCTGTTGAAGCCCTTGCTGTCCTCCGGTGAGATCCGTTGCATGGGTTCGACCACTTATCAGGAGTACCGCGGCATCTTTGATAAAGATCGCGCGCTGTCACGCCGTTTTCAGAAAGTGGATGTTAACGAGCCATCGGTTGAGGAGACTTACCAGATTCTCAAAGGGCTTAAGAGCCGGTTTGAGAAGCACCACAACCTGCGCTATACCGATCCCGCACTGCGTGCAGCTGCAGAGTTGGCTGAGCGTTATATCAATGACCGTTTCCTGCCGGATAAGGCGATTGATGTAATTGATGAGGCAGGGGCTTATCAGCAACTGTTGCCGCCGAGCAAACGGAAGAAAACCATCGGTGTTGTCGATGTTGAAAATGTAGTAGCCAAGATTGCCCGGATTCCACCGAAGAGTGTTTCTTCTTCGGATAAGGAATTGCTGCGTAAGCTGGATGAAAATCTGAAGATGACCGTATTTGGTCAGAATGAAGCGATTGATACGCTGGCTACGGCGATCAAGCTGTCCCGCGCTGGATTGAGCTCAGGAGATAAACCCATAGGCTCCTTCCTGTTCGCTGGTCCCACAGGTGTCGGTAAGACAGAAGTCTGTCGCCAGCTGGCGAAGTGCATGGGGCTGGAACTGCTGCGTTTCGACATGTCCGAGTATATGGAGCGGCACACGGTATCACGCCTCATTGGTGCGCCTCCGGGTTATGTAGGTTTTGACCAGGGCGGCTTATTGACCGATGCGGTTACCAAGCAGCCTCACTGCGTGCTGTTATTGGATGAAATTGAAAAAGCGCATCCCGAAGTCTTCAACCTGTTGCTGCAGGTAATGGACCATGGAACGCTGACTGACAATAATGGCCGCAAGGCGGACTTCCGTAATGTGATCCTGATCATGACAACCAACGCGGGCGCTGAAATTATGAGCCGGCCGTCGATTGGCTTTACTCATCAGGACCACACAACGGATGGGATGGAAGCGATCAAGAAGATGTTTACCCCGGAATTCCGTAACCGTCTTGATGCCATCGTCCAGTTTGCGCCGCTCACACTTGAGGTTATCAAAACAGTGGTCGATAAGTTCCTGATGGAACTGCAGACTCAGCTGGATGACAAGCATGTAACCCTGGAGATCTCGGAAGACGCCCGTGAATGGCTGGCCGTTCATGGCTATGACGAGAAGATGGGGGCCCGTCCTATGGCGCGTCTGATCCAGGAAAAACTGAAGAAGCCGCTTGCCGAAGAGATCCTGTTTGGTTCTCTAGCCAGCGGTGGGGGTGTGGTTGTCGTGGATCTCGATCCTTACAAGGATCAGCTGGTACTGGACATCAAGGCCAAGCAGGATCTGCAGCCCGCCTGATAAGTTCATGGAAAAGACTAAACAACAAAAGCCGCTATGCGGCTTTTGTTGTTTATGGAATCAGGGTTTAAGACGTCTGGAGTGGACTAGCGGGCGCGGTAAGTGATCCGACCTTTGCTGAGGTCGTAAGGAGTCATTTCGACTTTGACTTTGTCGCCGGTCAGGATACGAATGTAGTTTTTGCGCATTTTGCCTGAAATGTGGGCAGTAACCACGTGGCCATTCTCCAGTCTTACCCGGAAAGTTGTATTAGGCAGGGTATCGATTACTTCGCCCTCGAATTCAATATTGTCTTCTTTTGCCATGCGGCGGTGTCCTCGGGTTTCCTAGCGTATAGGGGTAAAAATAGGTGCGAATTGTGCCTGAAATACCCGGTTGCGCCAAGTGAAAAGCGGGACAAAAGGAAGGTTTGGTCGGGTTTCGCACTAATTCAGCCGCATCCAGCGCCGGTTTATCAGGAGTTCCAGCGGGCGATACTGGATTTTGTACCGCATTTTTTCGCACTGTTTAATCCAATAGCCAAGGTAAAGGTGAGGGAGGCCGAGGGCCCGCGCCTTGTCGATCTGGGCCAGGATGGCGAATACACCCAGGCTGCGGCGGGTCTGATCGGGGTCATAGAAGGTATAAACCGCAGAGAGACCGTCATCCAGCCGGTCGCAGACGGCGACCCCAATCAGCTTCTCCTTGAGTCGAAACTCCAGATACTGGGTAACGCCCCACTCACTGGTCAGAAATGCTTCATATTGAGTCTGGGAAGGGGGAAACATGTCGCCATCGCTGTGACGCCGGATGATGTAGTCGGCATACAGATCGTAGTGTTCATCGGTATTGATGTTGGATACCACAGAGATGGTGAGGTCCTGATTGCGTTGCCAGCAGCGGCGCTGGCTGCGGTTCGGGTAAAAGTGATCAACGGGTATCCTGCAGGAGATACAGGCCTGGCACAGTGCGCACTGCGGGCGGTACAGATGGCTGCCACTGCGTCGGAAGCCCAGCTGTGAAAGCTGGCTGTACAGGGTGATATCCACGGGGGCATCCGGGTCGACAAACAGCGTCGTTGCCTCCTGACCGTCCAGGTAGCTGCAGGGGTGGGGCTGGGTGGTGAAGAGTTTAAGGGTCGAGAGATCGGTCACTTCTGTCTCCTGATACCTGAGCCTGTGATTTATAGCTTATCCGTCACAACGGGTTCTCGCCAGTTGAGTCTGCTTGTTAAGGCTGTGCCGGTCGCCAGGTCTGCCTGAATCATTGCTGACGCCGTTGTCATACCGACATCACTGGCGGGCAGATGTTCGATCACCTGTGCAGAATCAGCACCCTTCCGACCGCTGTGTATTGGGGCCGGAGTTTGGTGTTGCCCGAGCGATAATTGTCAAAAAGTTCGCGCTGCCCGGTTCCGCCGTGATGTATAGATATTAATCAGTGCTCCAGCTTGTGCGGACCGCCTTCCAGTTATTATCGACAGGTCCAGTGGCGGGCTGGTCAGTAAAATTCAACAGCATTTTCTGAAACACTTCCCGGGGAATTTCCGTGGCCCCCAGGCTGAACAGATGATCGTTCGCAACCTGGCAATCCACAAGCTTGAACTGCCAGCTTCGCAGATGGTGCATCAGATGAGCGAAGCCTACCTTCGAGGCATTATCTGCCTGACTGAACATGGATTCCCCAAAAAAGATCTGCCCCAGGGCAATTCCATAAAGCCCTCCTACCAGTTCAGGTTCGGTTTCGGGTTCTTGGCGCCATACTTCAACAGAATGCGCGAGCCCCATCTGGTGAATTTCGGTGTAAGCGGCAATCATGGCGTCGCTGATCCAGGTCCCGTCGGCATAACTTCGGGGGGCTGCACAGTGTCGCATGACCTCTTCGAAGGCATGATCAAAAGTCACATGATAAAGGTTTTTACGCAGTGTTTTGCGCAGGCTGCGGGAGATATGCAGCTGGTCGGGGTAAATTACCGTGCGGGGCTGGGGGCTCCACCATAAAATCGGATCACCGGGGTTAAACCAGGGGAAGATGCCGTTGCGATAGGCGGCCAGGATGCGGTGCGGGGATAAATCGCCACCAACAGCCAGCAAGCCATTGGGTTCAGCAAGGGCCAGGGAGACGGGTGGGAACTCCAGATCGTCCGGATTTAACCAATACACTTGTGTCATGACATTTGTTGTATTTTCGCCCGGCACATAGGTGCCGGGCGGCGGCGTTGTTATTTGACGATACGATAACAGGGTTTGTAATTGCGGCCTGGTAACTTCATCCGGCTTTGTTCCGCAAAAGAGGTGAGCAAGGCATCGACAGGTTGCATGATGCTCAGGTCACCATGCAGTTCAAAATGCCCGTGCTCTTCGATTGCGCGGATGCCTTCGTCCTTTACGTTACCGGCTACGATCCCGGAAAAGGCACGTCGCAGGTTGGCGGCGAGCAGATGGCTTTCCTGATTTTTATGCAACTCCAGATTGCGCATATTGGTATGGGTAGGCGCAAAGGGTTTCTGGAAGTCCGGGCTGATCTTTAATTGCCAGTTGAAATAGTAGGCATCGTCCGTTTCTTTACGGAACTCACGCACAGCCTTAACACCGCTCAGCATTTCGCGGGCTACGGAATCAGGGTCATTGATAATGATCTTGTAGCGGCTTTGCGCCTCAGCTCCGATAGTGTCTCCAATAAACTGATGGATGTGATCAAAATAATCTGCCGCACTGGCTGGTCCGGTGAAGATCAGCGGGAAGGGGATCTCCCGGTTGTCCGGATGCAGCAGGATACCCAGGATATAAAGTATTTCTTCTGCGGTACCAGCGCCGCCTGGGAACACGATGATGCCATGGCCCATGCGCACAAAGGCTTCCAGTCGTTTTTCAATGTCCGGCATGATGGTTAGCTGATTTACGATGGGGTTGGGCGCTTCTGCCGCGATAATTCCCGGTTCGGTAATCCCGATATAACGACCACCACTGATGCGCTGTTTGGCATGGCCGATGGTCGCACCTTTCATGGGGCCTTTCATGGCCCCAGGACCGCAACCAGTGCAGATATCCATTCCCCTCAGGCCCAGGGCGTAGCCTACTTCCTTGGTGTAATCATATTCGCCGCGGCTGATGGAGTGACCGCCCCAGCAGACCACCAGGTTAGGGTCGCGCCCCGGTTGCAACAAGGCGGCGTTGCGCAGCATGTGGAATACCGCGTCGGTGACACCTTCACTGGTGTTCAGATCAAACTTGGGGTTGCCGCGGAGTTCATCACTGGCATAAATCACATCGCGCAGCACGGTAAAGAGGTGCTCGCTGATACCCTTGATCATCTTCCCATCGACGAAGGCACTGGCGGGTGCGCCGCGCACATCCAGTTTGATACCGCGTTCTTCCTGGATGATGCTGATAGAGAAGTCACTGTAGCGCTCCAGCAGCTCCTTCCCGTCATCAAGATAGTTGCCGCAGTTAAGCACTGCCAGCGAGCAGCTGCGAAACAGGTTGTACAACCCGCTCTGGCTGGCGTCGAGCAGCTTGGAAACCTCTATCTTGGAAAGTATGTTCAGTGCCCCGGCCGGGGAGACGATGGCGTCAATCGTTTCGTAGTTGCCACTTTCATGGTGAGTGGAGATATAAGGATTATTACTGTAGCTGTTCGTCATGCCTTTCTCTTCTACTGCTGATTCGGAAGTGTTATTGCCAGTTTAGTGTTATTTCAATGGCAAAGGGGTGATTTATTTATATCGCATATATATAGCTCGATCAGTATTAAATTTCATATATGAGATGTTATTGGGTTTTTTTATTATTAGGTATCCTATATGATTTGTTGTTCATTAGCATGCTATCGATTATGTATCATTTATGATTCATATCTGGTAAAAAGCTCATTTAAGTTTCATATTAGATACTTTTTGGCTTATGACGGAATCATTTCATTTGTTAAGTGACCAGCAAATCCATGATGAATTGTGTGATCGCCTTAAGGCGGCCCGACTGGAAATCAACATCACCCAGGCGGAGCTGGCCGAGCGGGCGGGGGTGAGCTTGATCACAGTAAAACGGGCTGAGTCTGGTAAGGGCAACATTACTCTCATGACCTTGATTGCCATACTACGTGCCCTGGGGCGGCTCGATCAGCTGGATAACTTTATGCCTCCGCCTGCCTTGAGCCCGCTGCAGTTGAAGGTTGCTGGCGGGCAGCGGAGGAGACGGCGAGCTTCGAACCGCGGAGAGGTAAAAGAGCCGGCTTCCGGGTGGAAGTGGGGAGATGAGGTGTGAGCGGCGTGGTGGAACAAAAGCACTCCAAGGTTGATGTGGCCGACGTATTTATCTGGGGGACGCGCGTTGGTGCGGTCGCCTGGGACGAGGAGCGAGAGCTGGGATTCTTTGAATACGATCCGGTGTTTCTGCAGGCGCCGGTAGAGCTGGCGCCCCTGATGATGCCGCGAGCGCGGGCCATCTACAGCTTTCCGGAGCTTGATCGTCATTCATTTAAGGGACTGCCGGGCATGTTGGCTGATGCGCTGCCCGACAAGTTCGGCAACCTGCTGATTGATCGCTGGTTGGAGCAGCAGGGCAGGGACAAGGCGAGCTTCAGTCCGGTGGAGCGCTTGTGTTACATGGGGGAGCGGGGAATGGGGGCGCTGGAGTTTCGCCCCGCCATTAAGCGGTTGCAAGGGAGTCAGCCGCTGGAAATCGCTGAGCTGGCGGCGCTGGCAAATCGTGTCTTGTCGGCCAGGAGTCGCTTGCATGAACAGTTGTCGGATGACATGAGTGATCAGCGCTCTGCACTGGGGCATATCCTCGCAGTGGGTACTTCTGCTGGGGGTGCTCGAGCCAAGGCGGTCATTGCCTGGAATCCGCAGACCGGCGAGGTTCGCTCCGGGCAGGTGGCAGCCGAAGCCGGCTTTGAGCATTGGCTGCTGAAGTTTGACGGCATTGCTGAAAATTCAGATAAGGAGCTGAATGACCCTCAAGGCTTCGGTCGGATTGAATACGCCTATTATCTGATGGCCAGAGCCGCAGAAATTGACATGTCCGAGAGTCGATTGTTGGAGGAGGGCGGCCGCGCGCACTTTATGACGCGGCGGTTTGATCGTCGGTCGGACGGAGATAAGCTGCACATGCAGTCGCTTTGCGCGATTGCTCATTATGATTTCAATATTGCGGGTGGCTACAGCTACGAACAGGCACTGCAGGTTATCAAGCGTCTGAAGATGGATAATGAGCAGGCTGCGCTGGAGCAGCAGTATCGGCGTATGGTGTTTAATGTCGTCGCCCGCAATCAGGATGACCACACTAAAAATATTGCCTTTCTGATGGATCGTCAGGGGCGCTGGCAACTGGCGCCTGCCTATGATGTGATCTACAGCTACAACCCTCGCGGTGAGTGGACGTCCCGGCATCAAATGCGGGTCAATGAGAAGCGGGATAATTTTGTACTGGACGACTTGCTGGCGGTGGCTGCTCAGGGAAATATAAAAACTGTACGCGCAAAAAAAATTATTGCGCAGGTTATTGATGCTGTCAGTCAATGGAAAGCGTTTGCGGAGCGCGCAGGTGTCTTTCCTGAATGGCGCGACGAGATCGCGCGGCATCATCGACTGGTTTGGTAACTGATTTAGGAGTTATACATGTCTTATTTGTCTTGTGTGGAAATTGAGCCGGACCAGCAGGCAGACAGTGCCATTATATGGTTACACGGTCTGGGTGCGGACGGTCATGACTTCGCCTCTCTGGTGCCTCAGCTTAATTTCCCCAAAAAATCTTCCACGCGTTTTGTATTTCCCCATGCGCCGAGTATGCCGGTAACCATTAATGGTGGATATGTAATGCCGGCCTGGTATGACATTCTGGAGATGTCCATTGAGCGCAAGGTTGATGTGGTGCAGCTGGAAAAGTCGGCAACCGAAGTCGCACGGCTTATTGCTCGGGAAAAGGAGCGTGGTGTGGCGGGCAATCGCATAGTGCTGGCGGGCTTTTCTCAGGGTGGTGCTGTCGTTTATCAGGCCGCGTTGTCGCACCCCGAGGGGTTAGGAGGGCTGCTGGTGCTGTCCAGCTATTTTGCTACCCATGAAACCATAAAAACCCATCAGGCCAACCAGGACATCCCGGTACTGATTCAGCATGGAACCCAGGATAATGTGGTGCCGGAACTGCTTGGGCGGCGCGCCTTTGAGTTGCTGCAGAAGCAGGGGTACGCGGCTGAGTATCAGACCTACCCGATGGCCCACACGCTATGTGCCCCGCAGGTAGACGATATTAATCGCTGGTTGGGTCGGGTGTTGTAGCTTTCGTCTTGCAACAGAGATCAAGCCTGCTGTCGAATCATTCCGTCAGGCAGGCTGGGTCGAACTGATATTCATCATTCAGCCAGGCGATAATTTCTGCTGCGTAAGGGCTGTCTGGAAAAGCCCGGTATCTCTCGATAAGCTCCTGTTTGTTCGCAGTAGAAAGTTTGCTCAATCCGGCGTCCTGCAACAAGGCAATATCTTCGACGATGCACTGCGCCAATGCAGAGCCACAAAGTTGGTGGCAGGCATCAATAAAAGCTTGCATCGCATCGTAGCGAGCGCCTTCACGATAAAGTTGCGGCAGTGTCATCAGGGGAATGCGGGACAGCCAGGGCTGATTCATTGGATTGACGGCATGGCCGGCCACTCTTGTGTTCAATTCTGTGTGGCGCTGGTCGAATGCACGCAGTTGCAGAAGCTTTGATTTCACAGCACCGTCATTGACGGGATAGTTATCCCAGAGAAAGGGTTGTCGCTGAAGCAGCTCTGTGACCGTCTGCAGGTGTTCAGGCGGGTAACAGAGAGAGCAGACCTGTGGGCCGGTCCAGAAGATATCAATCGCAGAATCGATATTGCGTCCCAATGTTGTCCAGTAATTATCGGGGCGGGCGCCAAAGACTTTTTCCAGGATGGGGTCAAAACTGTAGTAAGTCGGGCAGAAGATAATCTTCCTGGCGGTGGTGTTTTCTGCAGCACATTGAACCAGTTCACATTGGATCTCGGCCAGGCTGGGCAGGTCGCCACGCATGTCATCGAACAGCAGGCACAGTATGTCAGGCTGCAGCTCGTTCAGCTGTGCGATTTTTTTCTGCAGTTTCGAGATGCGCTCACCAGAAGGTTCGCGATACAGCTCATAAGGGCTCAGGCCCACACCAAACGCAACCCCATGCTGCTGATAAATGTCCCGCAGTCGGTGCAGTTCCGCCACGGTCGTAGCGGGCCAGCTTTCCTGCCAGCGTCTGCGCAGAAAAGTGTCATCTTTCGGGGCATAAATATAAAAACGATAGCCGGTGTTGGCTAGAAAAGCGGCGTAATCCTGACGGTCGCTCCAGGACCAGCTGCGTCCGAAAAATCCTTCGATAATGCCAGGTTCCTGCGATGAATTTTTATTCACGGGGTAAGGGCTCCGTCACGCGATTGTGGGCACAGGATAATCAGCGGGATTCGCGAAGGAAAGGATTTATACGCGCGAAGGCGGGTGCCGCAGAAAATGCTGTCGGGAACCACCGCTGACAACCTTGGTCGACTTGAGAGCGAATTGACACTTAGGGGGCATCTGCCTATGATAGCGGGCTTTTTGCACCGTCGAATTTTATGTCAGCCTTGCCTGTTAAGGGCCTTTCTTTGCCGCGCCTGGTCCAACAGGTAAGCCGGTCAGGAAGGCAGGCGGGTTGCGTCACGCTATTTGTTGTCAATACCACGAAGGGGGCGCAGACCTACCCATTGGTAGCCTGACTACGACAGGAATCAACCCAATGCAGACTTGTACTTACGGAGTGCTCCATGGCTAGCCGCACTGATTTACCGTCCTGGCAAGCGCTTGTTGCCCATGCGCAACAGATGAAAAAGCGCCACATTAAAGAATTGTTCAAAGAAGACGATTCCCGCTTTACCAAATTCTCCATCGAACTCCCGCACCTGCTGTTCGACTACTCAAAGAACCTTATCACCGACGAAACCAAAGCAGCGCTGTTGGCACTGGCTAAAGAGACTGATGTCGAGTCCTGGCGGGACAAGATGTTTGCCGGGGAGCATATCAATCGCACCGAAGATCGGGCGGTTATGCACGTGGCTCTGCGCGATCGCTCCTCTCAGCCCATCATGATTGATGGTCAGGATGCTCGCCCGGCAATCAATGCCGAACTGGAGCGCATGCGCAAACTCGCCGAAGAAGTTCGCTCCGGCAATTGGCTGGGATATACCGGAAAACCCATTACCGACGTGGTAAGCATTGGTATTGGTGGCTCAAACCTCGGGCCGCTGATGGTGACCGAAGCGTTGAAGTCCTACAGCGATGGTCGCCTTGCCATGCATTATGTGTCCAACGTGGACGGTGTGCAGATTGCCGAAACCCTGGCGCAGCTGAATCCTGAGACCACGCTGTTTGTCATCTCTTCCAAGACCTTCACCACCCTGGAAACCATGACCAACGCGCGCACTGCTGAGCAGTGGTTCCTTAAAGCAGCAAAAGAGCGCAGTGCTATTGCGCGTCACTTTGTTGCTGTTTCTACCAACCGCAAGCTGGTGACCGAGTTTGGTATTGCGGAAGAAAATATTTTTGATATGTGGGACTGGGTTGGAGGGCGCTTCTCTCTGTGGTCCGCTATCGGTTTGCCTATTGTTCTGTCCTTAGGCTTTGAGCGGTTTGAAGAGCTGCTCGAAGGTGCTTATGAGATGGATCAGCATTTCAGGCAGGCACCATTGGCTGAGAACGCGCCAGTGATGCTGGCATTGATCGGAATCTGGAATCGCAACTTCCTCAACTATACTGCCCACGCCTTGCTGCCGTACGACCAGTGTCTGCACCGTTTCCCCGCTTACATGCAGCAGGCGGAGATGGAAAGTAACGGCAAGTCCGTGAACTGGGCCGGCGAACAAATCTCTTACGGAAGCGTGCCGCTGGTATGGGGTGAAGTTGGTATCAATGGCCAGCATGCGTTTTATCAGATGCTGCACCAGGGCACCGATATCATCCCGGCTGACTTTATTGGTTCTGTCAGCAGCAATATTGATGTGCCCGGGCATCACGATGCATTGATGGCCAACTTTTTTGCCCAATCCCAGGCCATGATGCAAGGCATCGATGCCGAGCAGGTGCAGCGTGAATTGAGTGCCAAAGGCTTATCCGAAGCTCGCATTGCCGAGCTGGTGCCTCAAAAAGTGCATCGCGGCAACCGCCCGAGCAACACTCTGCTGCTGAACAAGGTTGATGCCCGCACTCTGGGTGCGTTGATCGCACTCTATGAGCACAAGATATTTGTGCAGGGCATTATCTGGGAGATCTACTCCTTTGATCAGTGGGGTGTGGAATTGGGCAAGGTTCTGGCGGCTGGTATTCAGCCAGAACTCGCAGCAGATAAGGCTGTCAGCGCCCATCACGATGCCTCGACCCGCAATCTGATAGACTATTACAAACAAGCAAAACAGAGACAGCAGTAAGCTCGGCTGTCGGGAGTGAGAGAAGCTGGGATTATCCGGTGACAATGCATCACAGGAAATCCCAGCGGCTGTTTTGGCAGCCATTAAAAAGATCACTGATGTTGATCGCCAAGAGAGAAGGGTACTGCATGTAACCGATGTGCAGGGCGCAGGAAGTTGATAGTGATATCAATTCACCTGATAAGCACTGTCACCGTCGAATGGAGCCAGAATGCTGATGTCAGCGCTGATGATCCTGAAATCAACCACTGACAGTACCTGTGATTTTGCAGTGACCTTATCAACTGGCACTGCATTCCGTGGCAGCCTTATCGAGAAATGGTACCAACATGACCGACCCGAGACTCGTCGAGATTACCGACCGAATTATTGAAAGAAGTCGTGCAACCCGCACGGCTTATCTGGAGCGAGTGGCCAGGATGCGCAGTAACGGCCCCGCCCGTAAACATCTGGCGTGTGGCAACCTGGCTCATGGATTTGCTGCCTGTGGCCAGGAAGACAAGCAAGCCCTGGCTGAGGGAGACGCTCCGAACCTCGCCGTAGTATCAGCCTTCAATGAAATGCTGTCCGCTCATGTTCCCTACGGGACCTACCTCGAACCTATCAAACAGGCAGCTCACGAGATCGGCATGACGGCCCAGTTTGCCGGTGGTGTTCCCGCCATGTGTGACGGAGTTACCCAAGGGCGCGACGGTATGGACATGTCGCTGTTCAGCCGCGATGTTATTGCCATGGCGACAGCCATCGCTCTTTCGCACGACATGTTCGATGGTGTGATGTGTCTGGGTATCTGCGACAAGATTGTTCCGGGATTACTGATCGGTTCTCTGTCGTTTGGCCAGTTGCCTACGATCTTTATTCCCGGCGGCCCGATGACGCCTGGGTTGCCTAATGCGGAAAAGGTGCGGGTGCGTCAACTGTTTGCCGAAGGCAAAGTTGGACGTAAAGAATTACTAGCCGCAGAGAGCGCCTCTTATCATGGCGCCGGTACCTGTACCTTCTACGGTACCGCCAACAGCAACCAGATGCTGATGGAGATTATGGGCTTACACCTGCCTGGCAGCTCCTTCATTAACCCTTATACCCCCCTCCGCGATGCCCTCACCAAAGCTGCCGTTCAGCAACTTGGCAGGATCACCAGCGCCGGTACTTACACACCACTGGCGGAGATCATCGATGAGAAAGCGATTGTTAATGGCATGGTGGGACTGATGGCCACGGGTGGTTCAACCAACCACGCTATCCACATCATGGCGATCGCACGTGCTGCCGGCGTTAATGTTAACTGGCAGGACCTGTCGGATATTTCCGATATCACCCCCTTGATGTGCCGTATCTACCCCAACGGTCTGGCTGATATCAACCGCTTCCAGGCAGTTGGCGGCATGGGCTACCTGATCCGCGAACTGCGCCTGGCGGGCTTGCTCCATGACGATGTGAAGACAGTGATGGGCGAGGGTGGTCTGGCACCTTATTGCAAAGAGCCGTTCCTGGAGAATGGCGAAATTGTCTGGCGTGATGCGCCCTCCGAAAGCCTGGATGACGCGGTACTCCGTCCAGCCCACAAGCCTTTCAGCCCCGAAGGTGGCATGAGACTGTTGAAAGGTAACCTCGGTCGCTGCGTCATCAAAGTGTCCGCCGTGAAGCCGGAATATCGCATAGTCAAAGCCCCTGCGGTGGTCTTCCACACTCAGGAAGATATGCAGGCTGCGTTCAAACGCGGTGAGTTGGATAAAGATTTTGTCGCGGTGGTCCGCTTTCAGGGTCCCAAAGCGTGCGGCATGCCAGAACTGCACAAACTGACCCCGGCACTGGGGGTTCTGCAGGATCGTGGCTTCCGTGTCGCGTTGGTTACCGATGGCAGGATGTCTGGCGCGTCTGGTAAGATTCCCGCCGCAATCCACTTGACTCCTGAAGCTCTGGATAATGGTCCCATCGGCTTGATTCAGGACGGCGACATGATCGAACTGGATGCAGAAACCGGCAAACTGGAATTGTTGGTGAGTGAAGAAGAGTTGCAGACCCGGCAACACGCACAAGTGGATTTGTCCGCTAATCACTACGGCATGGGTCGCGAGCTGTTTGCTCCATTCCGTGCAACGGTAGGATTGGCCGAAGAGGGTGCTACGGTATTTAACTGGTAGCCACTGATTGCCGCAGCTCTGGGTGCGCTGTTAATACAGCGAATGGCTGCGGCAATACCACCATCAACCGATCTAGAAGTCGAACACAGGATTAACCCCCATGCTCGAAGCATTTGATTTTGTCATCTTTGGCGGCGCTGGCGATCTGGCCCTGCGCAAACTGGTTCCAGGCCTTTACCGCGCCCATCGCAATGGTGAATTACCCGAAGGTACCCGCATTATCCCTACCTGCCGCAACACCCAGGTTGTTACAGAATACAAAGACAAAGTCCGCGCTGCAGCGCAGGAACACCTGCGCGATGGCGAGTTTGTTGCTGCTGATTGGGATAAATTTGCTCAGTGCATTCACCCCATCTTTGTTGATATTGCGAAAAAGGATGAGCATTGGGAGGATCTTGCCAAGCTGCTGAACAGCGGTAACAAGCAGCGCGTGTTCTATCTTTCTACTCCGCCTTCCGTGTTCAGCGTCTGCTGTAAACATCTGTCAGAGATGGACCTGATCACCAAAACCGCTCGCGTGGTGGTAGAGAAGCCGCTTGGCTATGACGCGGTCAGCGCAGAAGAAATCAACAGCCAGATCGCTGAATACTTTGATGAAAACTGCATCTTCCGCATCGACCACTACCTCGGCAAAGAAACTGTCCAGAACCTCCTGGCCCTGCGTTTTGCCAACGGCATGTTTGAGCACCTCTGGGATGCCAAGACCATCGACAACGTCCAGATCACTATCTCGGAAACTGTCGGCCTGGAAGGTCGTGCCAGCTTCTATAACGATGCTGGTGCTCTGCGCGACATGGTGCAGAACCACATTCTTCAGTTGCTCTGTCTGGTGGCGATGGAGTCACCCAACAAGATGACTGCAGAGCGTATCCGTGCCGAAAAACTGAAAGTTCTTGAAAGCCTGCGGCCCCTGACTGGCAATGCTGTGCGCTTCAATACGGTGCGCGGACAATATGCAGCGGGTGAGATCAACGGTAAAGCAGTGCCCAGCTATCAGGAAGAACTTGGCAGCTCCAGCTCCATTGAAACTTTCGTCGCTATTCGTGCGCACATCGATAATTCCCGGTGGGCAAACGTTCCTTTCTATCTCCGTACCGGTAAGCGCATGAAACAACGTTTTGCCGAGATCGTCATTCAGTACAAAGATGTGGCACATCGGGTGTATCCAGAATCTGCTGGCCGTACAGTGCCGAACCGTCTGGTTATTCGCCTGCAGCCGGAAGAGAGCATCAAAATTATCATGACCTCCAAAAACCTGGAGAAGCATGAAACCGAGCTTCGTCCCGTTGTTCTGAACTTCAACTTTGCGGACACCTATAAGGATTTCTACAGCGATGCCTACAAGCGTTTGATGCTTGATGCTGCTGCTAACGATCCAAGTCTGTTTATCCATCGTGCTGAAGTGGCCGCCGCCTGGGCCTGGATCGATCCAATCATTGAGGCCTGGCAGCGTCCTGAAAACAATCCGCACTTCTATAAGGCTGGCGGCTGGGGTCCTCGTGCTGCGGACGAGATGATCCATGCTGACGGGCGTGAATGGTTCAATATGGACGATGTGTTTGCCAGTGAGGAAGTCTAATGTTTGTGGAAAAGTTATTTAACAGCCGCGACGAAATGATCGCGGCGTTGCAGGAAGAATGTCTCACCGCCATGCGCGAGGCCATTGATGAGCGCGGTGAAGCAACTTTTATGGTTTCTGGTGGCAGTTCGCCAGAGCCATTGTACAAAGCACTCAGTTCTGCAGAGCTAAATTGGGAGTCCGTGTACGTTGCGTTAGTCGATGAGCGCTGGGTTGACATCGATCACGAGAAAAGCAACGAAGCATTTATTGTTCGTACATTGATGCAGAACAATGCGGCCAGAGCCAACCTGGTTGGTATGAAAAACACAGCGGCTACTCCTCAGGAAGGCGTGAACGATTGCGAGGCTGCCTATCAGCAGCTGGCTCAACCGTTCGATGTCACTATCCTCGGAATGGGATCTGACGGCCACACAGCGTCATTTTTCCCACATGCCCACGGGCTTGCTGAGGCGCTGGATTTAAACAATGAAAACCTCTGTGCCGCGATTACCGCGCATCAGAGCGAGGTGACAGGAACTGCGGTCGAGCGTATGACGCTCACCATGTCCGGGTTGCTGCGGTCTCGCTCCCTGCTGCTGTTAATCACCGGTGAGGAGAAACTGAATGTGCTGCGGCAGGCACAGGCGGGTACGGATGTGAGCGAAATGCCCGTTCGAGCTGTTCTGCAACAGCAACAGGTGCCGCTGACCATATATTGGGCGCCGTAAATCATCAAAAGACATCAAATTTTTAACATCAGGTTCAGTGAGGGATAAACAGTGGGTTTACCAGTTAACGAAATTCTCAAAGTCGCCCCCGTCATACCCGTTATGGTTGTAGAGCGCATCGAAGATGCCGTGCCCTTGGCTCAAGCGCTGTACAACGGCGGCTTGAAGGTTCTCGAAATTACCCTTCGCACCCCATGCGCGCTCGATGCCATCACCGCCATGGTTGAAAATCTGCCTGCGGATGCAGTGATCGGTGCGGGAACCATCATCACTCCTCAGGATTTGGAGAAGGCTGTTAAAGCTGGTTCAACCTTTCTGGTAAGCCCAGGTACAACCCCGGCCCTGATTGAAGCAGCAAAAGCATCCTCCGTACCCTTGCTGCCTGGCGTGGCGACACCGACTGAAGCCATGCATCTGCTGGTTGAAGGTTTTACGCATCAAAAATTCTTCCCTGCCGAAGCCGCAGGTGGAGTGCCGATGCTGAAATCCATTGGCGGTCCCTTACCGCAGATCACCTTTTGCCCCACAGGTGGTATTGATTTAGCCAAGGCACCAACTTACCTGGCACTGCCGAACGTGGCCTGTGTAGGTGGTACCTGGATGGCTCCCAAGGAGTTGATGAAAGCTGGGCGCTGGGACGAGATTGAACGTCTGGCTCGTGAAGCAGCCAGCCTGGCTCGTTAGGATCCAGATTGCCTGCGCGTATTGAGGACTTGATACGCGCTCTATCTTTTCATTATTTGCATTGAACCCACACCTGTGGCGTCGATAAATTAACTGGAGAACCTGTAATGACTATCAGAGTAGCTATTAATGGATATGGCCGTATTGGCCGTAACGTACTGCGTGCACTGTACGAATCCGGCAAGCGCGAGCAAATTCAAATTGTCGGTATTAACGATCTGGGTGACGCAAATCTGAATGCCCACCTGACCAAATATGATTCTGTTCACGGCGCATTTAACGGCAGCGTAGTAGTAGACGGCGACAAGATGATTGTGAACGGTGATGCGATTCGCATTACCTCCGAGCGCGATCCAGCCAAACTGCCATGGGCCGAGCTGAAGGTTGATGTGGTCTATGAATGTACCGGCATCTTCACCAGCAAAGAAAAGGCTGGTCAGCATCTGGCAGCGGGCGCCAAGAAGGTCATTATTTCTGCTCCAGGTACCGATGTAGATGCAACCGTTGTGTTCGGTGTGAACAACAATGTGCTGAAAGCAACCGATACTGTAATCTCTAACGCTTCCTGCACCACCAACTGTCTGGCACCTATCGCCAAAGTACTGAACGACAATTTCGGTATCGTTCAAGGCTCCATGACTACAATCCACTCTTACACCAACGACCAGGTTCTGTCTGACGTATTCCACAAAGACATCTACCGTGCTCGCTCTGCTACTCAATCCATGATCCCGACAACCACCGGTGCTGCAAAAGCAGTAGGTCTGGTGCTGCCGGAGTTAAAAGGCAAACTGGATGGTATTTCTGTGCGTGTACCGACCATCAACGTATCGCTGGTGGACCTGAACGTGCTGGTTGAAAAAGACGTGAGCGTTGAAGCGATCAATGCCGCTATGCAGGCAGCTGCAACGACTGAAATGCCTGGCGTGCTTGCCTATGTTGATGAGCCGCTGGTATCTGTGGATTACAACCACAACCCGCATTCATCCAACTACGATGCTCTGCAAACCAAGGTATATGGTAAGTGGGTAAAAGTATTGGCCTGGTATGACAACGAGTGGGGCTTCTCCAATCGCATGCTGGATAACACTCTTGCTCTGATGCAAGCTAAATAAGTCTGAGAGAGCGTTATGTTAAGACGTACAAAAATTGTCAGTACTTTGGGGCCGGCTTCAGAATCAGCTGAAGTATTGGAACAGTTAATCCTGGCGGGTGTTAACGTGGTTCGCCTGAACTTTTCTCACGGTTCGCCGGACGACCATCGCCGTCGCGCCGAGATGGTGCGTGAGATTGCAGCCAAGCATAAATTGTATGTGGCTGTACTGGGTGACCTGCAGGGTCCCAAGATTCGCATCGCTCGGTTTGCCGAAGGCAAAATCCAGCTGAAAGTGGGCGACAAGTTCATCCTTGACGCGGCCTTGCCTCGCGATGCCGGTGATCAGCATCAGGTAGGCATCGACTATAAAGAGCTGCCCAACGATTGCCGTTCTGGCGATAAGCTGCTGCTGGACGATGGCCGGGTTGTGCTGGGCGTGGATCGCATTGAAGGCACCAAGATTTACTGCACCACGCTGGTGGGCGGTCCTTTGTCCAACAACAAGGGAATCAACCGTCAGGGCGGTGGATTGACTGCGCCAGCACTGACCGAGAAAGACCTTGCGGATATCAAGACCGCTGCTGAGATTGATGTGGATTATCTCGCCGTGTCCTTCCCCCGCAGCGCCGACGATATGAACTATGCCCGTTCGTTGATGGAAGCTGCTGGTGGTAAAGCCGGTCTGGTAGCCAAGGTTGAACGCGCAGAAGCTGTGGCCGATGACGCCGTCCTGGACGATATCATCCGGGCAAGCGATGCCGTTATGGTGGCGCGTGGCGATCTGGGCGTAGAGATTGGCGATGCAGCACTTATCGGTGTTCAGAAACGCATCATCGAGCGTTCACGTGCGCTCAATAAGGTGGTAATTACAGCCACCCAGATGATGGAGTCGATGATCAACAGTCCGCTGCCTACCCGCGCGGAAGTATTCGACGTAGCTAACGCTGTGCTGGACGGTACTGATGCCGTTATGTTGTCTGCAGAAACAGCTGCCGGTAACTTCCCGGTGGAAACGGTTGAGGCGATGGTGCGGATCATCATTGGTGCAGAAAAGCATCCCATGGCCAGCTTCAGCAAGTATCGGATGGATGAGGAGTTTACATCCATCGATGAATCCATCGCGCTTGCAGCAATGTATACGGCCAACCACCTGGATAAAGTGAAAGCGATTATTGCATTTACTGAGTCAGGCAGTACGCCGCGGCTGATGTCCCGCGTGGGCTCTCAGATGCCTATCTTCGCCTTTTCTCGTCATATCCACACCCAGCGCCGTGTAGCCTTGTATCGTGGCGTCTATCCAGTGCCTTTCGACACTGCCGGCACTCCAGACGCTGCGGATTTCTCACGGGCTGTGAGTCATCTGAAGGACACTGGTGTTCTGGTAGATGGTGATCTGGTTATCCTTTCAAGCGGAGACACTAATCTGCTGGGTGGAACCAACACGATGAAAGTTCTGCGGGTTGGCGATAAGATCCAATAGCCGAATCTTCTGATTCATCCGTAGTCAAAAAACGGCAGCTTGTCTGCCGTTTTTTTATATTTATTCCGTCTGTAACAATAGGGTTGCCTGGAGTTCACGTGTTCAAACAGATATTCATGTTATGCATGGGAGCATTTTTAAGCTCTACAGTATTGGCTCTGGAATTTCAGGGTAAATGGCAACAGGGGGCTGTGTTGCTGGGGCAGGTCCCGGAGGGAACTCAGGTTGAGTTCATGGGGCGCGCAGTGCGCGTTGCCGATGATGGCCGGTTTGTTATTGGTCTAGGGCGGGACGCCAAGTCCCAGGCAGTGGTGGTAACTGTTGATGCTGACGGCAATCGGAAGGAACATGCCTATGAGGTTGCTCGGCGTGAATACAATATTCAGCATGTGACAGGTGTTCCCCAGCGAACCGTTACACCGTCTCCGGAACAGATTGAGCGCAGTCGCCGTGAGGCCAAGATGGCAGCAGATGCCCGCAAAGTCGATTTACCTTTGCGTGATTTCTCACAGAAATTCGAATGGCCATTGGTGGGGCGTATCACTGGTGTGTATGGCAGCCAGCGGTTTTACAACGGCGAACCCAACTCTCCCCATTACGGGATAGACATTGCAGCCCCAACGGGCACGCCGGTAAAGGCGCCTGCAGGAGGGGTGGTCACGCTGGTGCATCCGGACATGTTCTTCTCAGGGGGAACCTTGATCGTAGATCACGGACACGGCTTGTCCTCCACATTTATCCACCTCCATAAAATCCTCGTGGCGGAAGGGGATCGCATTGAGCAGGGGCAGGTTATTGCACAAGTGGGTGCCAGCGGCCGTGCCACCGGTCCCCATCTGGACTGGCGGATGAACTGGTTCGATGAACGCGTGGACCCATCGCTGCTGGTTGGTCCCATGCCCGCGCAGAAACCGGCTGCCGCCGGAAAATGACTCGCCCTGTGGGCATCGCAGCCTATGGAAGCCATAGCCTAAGGCTAGAGACAGCCTCCTGCCCGACAGTGTAAGATACCTGCCTTTTAAACCTCTTGACCGCTGCCCGTGCGCAGCGGTTTGTGGATCAAGAAGAGTCAGCGCCATGATCGATAAAAAACTTCTTAGCATTTTGGTATGCCCGGTCAGCAAAGCCGAGCTGGAATATCACCCGGAAAAACAGGAACTGGTCTGCTGGGCGAGTGGCCTGGCTTATCCTATCCGTGACGGTATTCCCGTCATGCTTGAAAGTGAGGCTCGTCAACTGACGACCGAAGAAAAAGCTCAACGTAAAAATTGATTGCTGACTGATTTTATCTATTCCATTGCTTGCAGAGTTGATGAACGATCTATGAAGAGCGCAGAAATTCGTGACGCTTACCTGAAATTTTTTGAGAGTAAGGGACATACCATTGTACCCAGCAGCTCTCTGATTCCCGGTAATGACCCTACATTGCTGTTCACCAATGCGGGGATGGTGCAGTTTAAAGATGTCTTTCTCGGTGGTGACAAGCGTAACTACACTCGCGCAGCCAGTGCTCAGCGCTGTGTACGGGCTGGTGGTAAACATAATGACCTGGAAAATGTGGGTTATACCGCCCGCCACCATACCTTCTTTGAAATGCTGGGTAATTTCAGCTTTGGGGACTATTTCAAGCGCGATGCTATTAAATACGCCTGGGAGTTCCTGACAGAAGTCCTGAAGCTTCCCAAAGAACGCCTCTGGGTAACAGCCCATATTTCTGATGATGAAGCAGCGGATATCTGGGTGAAGGAGGTTGGCGTGAGTCATGACCGGATTTCACGGCTTGATGCAGATAATTTCTGGCAGATGGGTGATACCGGTCCCTGCGGTCCATGCACCGAGATTTTCTATGACCACGGGGAAGACATCCCCGGAGGCCCTCCAGGCAGCGAAAACGATCATCTGGATCGCTATATCGAGATCTGGAACGTGGTTTTCATGCAGTACGAACGCCAGACCGATGGCTCCCTGATACCCTTGCCAAAGCCATCTGTTGATACCGGGATGGGGCTGGAGCGTATTGCTGCAGTGATGCAGCACGTCCACAACAACTACGACATCGATCTGTTCAAACACCTCCTGAACGCTGCAGCCCAGGCCACTGGCACCAGCGATATGGAGAATAAATCTCTGCGGGTTATTGCAGACCACATCCGCTCCTGCTCTTTCCTGGTGAGTGACGGTGTCCTGCCTTCCAATGAGGGCCGGGGTTATGTACTGCGCAGAATCATCCGCCGCGCGATCCGCCACGGTCACCAGCTCGGACAAAAGCAGCCGTTCTTCCACAAGCTTGTGAGTGCACTGGCTGAAGTCATGGGTGATGCTTACCCGGAGCTGAGAAAAAATCAGGCGCATATCGAGCGGATTCTGCTTCAGGAAGAAGAGCAGTTTGAAAAGACACTGGATAAAGGAATGGCCGTTCTCGAAGACGCCTTGGCGAAACTGAGCGGCTCCGAAATCTCCGGTGAAGTTGTCTTTACGCTTTACGACACCTACGGCTTTCCGCTGGATTTGACTAACGACATTGCGCGTGAACGCGGCTTTACGATTGATCTGCCGGGCTATGAGAAGGCGATGGAAGAACAGCGTGCGCGTGCGCGTGCTGCCGGTACCTTCAAGGTGGATTACACCGCTGCCGGGCTGGATGTCCCTGCAACAGAATTCCTGGGCTACAGCTCTCTGGCGGAAGAGGGTGAGGTACTCGCTTTGTTAAAAGGCGGTGCATCAGTTAATCATCTCAGCGAGGGAGATGACGGCGTCCTGGTTCTGAATCGTACGCCTTTCTACGGAGAATCCGGTGGTCAGGTAGGTGACTCGGGTTATATCGAGAATGGAACCTGTCGCATTGAAGTACGCGATTGTCAAAAGCAGGGTGACAGCCACCTGCATGTCGTGCACATCCTGCAGGGTTCTGTCTCAGTCGGCGATAAAGTCTCTGCCAAAGTAGACTCTGGTGTTCGTCAGGCCACCGCCCTTAACCATTCGGCTACGCATCTGCTGCACGCTGCCCTGCGTAAGATCCTGGGAGAGCATGTAACGCAGAAGGGATCACTGGTGGATTCCGAGCGTCTTCGTTTTGACTTTTCCCATTTCGAAGCTATCAAACCCGAACAGTTAAAGGCGATTGAAGATCTGGTTAATGACCAGATTCGTGCGAACAGTGCGGTAACCACAGACCACTGCGACATGGAAGAAGCCAAGGCCAAAGGCGCTATGGCGTTATTTGGCGAAAAATATGGTGATCGGGTGCGCGTATTGACTATGGGTGACGGTTTCTCCGTGGAGCTTTGCGGGGGCACGCATGTCAGTCGTACTGGCGATATCGGCCTGATGCGTATCACATCGGAATCCGGTGTGGCCGCTGGCGTTCGACGCATTGAGGCGGTAACCGGAGCCAAGGCTCTGCAGTTGTTCGACAGTCTTGAACAGCTGGCGGATGATGCAACCCGCGCACTCAAAACCAATCGCGACAACCTCATTGAAAAAATTGAGCAGCTGGTCAACCAGAACCGCAAGCTGGAGAAAGACCTGGTACAGTTGAAGACGCGCCTGGCTACATCTGGCGGTGGCGATGTACTCAGCCAGGCCAAAGATATTGAAGGCGTTAAAGTTTTAGCCCTAAACCTAGAAGGTGCCGACAGCAAATCACTGCGCGACAGTGTTGACCAGTTTAAGAATAAACTGGGTACTGCGGTGGTCGTGCTGGCTACCATAGAAGACGGCGATAAAGTAACTCTTGTTGCCGGTGTCACCCAGAATATTACTGCTCAAGTCAAAGCAGGTGACCTGATGCGTTACGTCGCAGAGCAGGTGGGTGGTAAAGGTGGTGGCAGACCTGATATGGCTCAGGGAGGCGGAAACAATGCAGCGGCTCTTGAGGGGGCTTTGGCATCTGTTTCTTCATGGGTGGAACAACAGCTAAAACCCTAATGATTTGTAAGGAAAGGTGAAAATAGCGCTTATTTTCGGCTTTTTAATCGGGATTGATTAACTTTTAACACAATTTGGTGTTTAATTGCCCGCCGTTTGCGGCGCGTTTATTGTAATTCTGTATTGTCCATTAGATGAGGGATAGGCTGGGAATGAGCTTATTTGTTCAGAAGTATGGTGGTACCTCCGTAGGGTCCATCGAACGCATCGAAGCTGTTGCTGATCGAGTGGCAGCTTTCCGTGCTCAAGGCCATGATATGGTCGTTGTCTTGTCAGCGATGAGTGGCGAAACCAACCGTTTGATCGCGTTGGCCCAGCAGATTCAATCCACACCGGATCCCCGTGAACTGGATGTGCTTGTGTCGACAGGAGAGCAGGTCACTATTGCGCTCCTGAGCATGGCGTTGAAAAAGCGCGGCGTTGACGCAAGATCCTATACTGGTGGCCAGGTTCGTATCCTGACTGACAGTGCTCATACTAAAGCCCGTATCCAGGCAATTGATGAAGCTAACATGAGAGCCGATCTGGAAGCAGGTCGCGTCGTCGTTGTGGCTGGATTCCAAGGGGTAGACGAGCACGGCAATATCACCACCCTGGGCCGGGGAGGCTCCGATACCACGGGTGTTGCGCTCGCGGCCGCGCTTAAGGCAGATGAGTGCCAGATCTATACCGACGTGGACGGCGTCTATACTACTGATCCGCGCGTAGTTGAACGTGCGCGCCGACTGGAAAAGATTACGTTTGAAGAAATGTTGGAGATGGCCAGCCTCGGCTCCAAGGTGCTGCAGATTCGTTCAGTGGAATTTGCCGGTAAATACAATGTCCCCTTGCGCGTGCTGTCCAGCTTTAAAGAAGGCCCAGGTACCCTGATTACCCTCGACGAGGAACACTCTACAATGGAACAACCGATTGTCTCTGGTATTGCATTCAACCGCGATGAAGCAAAAGTGACTGTTGCCGGCGTACCCGATACGCCCGGCGTGGCTGCCCGGATTCTGGCTCCCATTGGTGCAGCCAATATTGAAGTAGACGTAATTGTGCAAAACGTTGCGGCGGACAACACCACTGACCTGACGTTCACTGTCCATAAAAATGACATGAACAAAGCGGTAGCGGTGTTACAGGATGTGGTCAAAGAGCTCGGTATAAGGGAAGTGCGCAGCAATGATCAGGTTGCCAAGGTGTCAATAGTGGGTGTTGGTATGCGCTCCCATGCGGGTGTTGCGTCGCGTATGTTCACTGCTTTGGCGCAGGATGGCATTAATATTCAAATGATCACAACCTCTGAAATCAAGATTTCTGTGATTATTGATGAGCGTTATTTGGAACTGGCTGTGCGTAGTTTGCACACCGCATTTGGCCTGGATGCCGAGCCGTCAGAGAGCAGAGTGCGGGGGTAACTGCTGCTCTGCTGGCAACAATAGAAATACTCTGCGGTATTGCAAGGCCTGTTTGGTGACAAACAGAAAGTTATTGGGGTTTCTTCCTTTTCGCTAAAAGTAGACGATACTTAGTCCAGAGCTAAGCAGTTCTGGTGGCGACTGGGGTTAGTCGAGAGACGGCGAAGGCATTGGAGTCTCAGCCGTGCTCTTACAGGATGAGTGAAGGAGATTAATGATGTTGATTTTGACCCGCCGTATTGGCGAAACCTTGATGGTTGGTGATGAAGTAACTGTAACTGTACTGGGTGTTAAAGGTAACCAGGTTCGTATTGGTGTGAATGCGCCAAAAGATATCGCAGTACACCGTGAAGAAATTTACCAGCGTATCCAACGCGAAAAGCAAAATCAGGATGAGCAGCCCAACTAATCATTGCTGATGAAATAAGCGGTTGCTGATTTAGTTTGCTTGTATGCGCGGTGGGATTAGCTAGCGCCCACCGCGCAATCCGCTCCCAATTGTTTCTCGTTATCTATTATTCATATCTTATAAGGCTGAAACGAATAAGCCTGTTTTTATGGCATAAAGTTGCTATCGAGCCTTTGATTTTTTTTGAAATATGGTATTATGCCGCACCTGTTGAGACGACAGCTCACTAGAGTTTACTGAAGTCAATCAACAGCTTACAGATTGATCAATGATCAGTTTGTATTATTACGGAGAGGTGGCCGAGTGGCTGAAGGCGCGCCCCTGCTAAGGGCGTATACCCGTTAAACGGTATCGAGGGTTCGAATCCCTCCCTCTCCGCCATATTAAAAAGCCCGGTTAGCGATAACCGGGCTTTTTTATTTTCCAAGAGTGCTTCGGAAGCCGTTCGTCATTAGGGTCGATGTTTCGAAAGTGCATAAATACTTCCCTGTAGCTCCCTCAATTCATCCCTGAATTGAGGGTTTCGAAACATCGACCCTAACGCCAAGCTCGCATTGTGCGAGTTATAGAAGACTTATCTTGGTTATCTCTTCATTCAATTTTTCTAGCGAGTTCGTGCATTCAATAACACGTCGTTGTTCATTAGCCACGATTTCCTCGGGGGCTTTTTCCCGGAACGCTGGGTTACTCAATTTCGCGTTCAATTTGTCGATTTCCTGCTGGAGCTTGCCTTGCTCCTTTTTGAGTCTCGCAATTTCTTCGTCCTTATCTATCAAGTCTGCCATTGGCACTAGTATTGTCATGCTGCGAATAACCGCAGTGGCAGAAAATGGCCCTTCTTGTGCCTCCTCCAGCCAAGAAATATTCTCAATTGATGCCATTTTCTTTAGTAGAGGTCGGTTTTTATCTAGAACTTCTCTGTAACCCTGAGAGGCTCCTTTAATATAAATGGGCAAGTCTTGTCCAGGAGGAACATTATACTGTCCCCGAATGTTACGCACTTGCAGGATGAGTTCCTGTATCGCCTCAACCTCATAGCAGGCTGCGGTATCAATTCGGCTCTCATCTGCCTGCGGATACCGGCTCAGCATGATGGTTTCGCCGGAAGCCCCTGCCAGCGGCTTTATCTTCTGCCAGATTTCTTCGGTGATGAATGGCATCAACGGATGTGCCAGGCGCAGGATAGCTTCCAGGACGCGGATCAGTGTGCGCCGTGTGCCTTTTTTCTGCGCAGGGCTGGCATTTTCGTCCCACAGCAACGGCTTGGAGAGTTCCAGGTACCAGCTGCAGTATTCATCCCAGACAAATTCATGGATGGCCTGGGCAGCGAGATCCAGTCGATAGGTATCTAAAGCTGTACAGACTGCTTTTTCCGCTAACTGCAATTTGCTGATGATCCAGCGATCCACGAGGGATAATTCGTAATCCTGTGATCCATCCTGTCCGCAGTCCTGGCCTTCACATTGCATCAGCACATAACGGGTTGCGTTCCAGATCTTGTTGCAGAAGTTGCGATTACCTTCCACGCGGCCCATATCGAACTTGATGTCTCGCCCGGTGGAGGCGAGTGAGCAGAATGTGAAGCGCAGCGCATCGGTGCCGTAGGCGGCGATGCCGTCCGGAAACTCCTTGCGGGTCTGCTTCTCAATCTTGGCGGCATCCTGTGGACGCATCAGCCCGGTAGTGCGTTTTTTAACCAGTGTTTCAAGATCGATACCGTCAATGATGTCCAGTGGATCAAGTACGTTTCCTTTGGACTTCGACATTTTCTGACCTTGGCTGTCTCGTACCAGGCCATGGACATACACAGTTTTAAATGGAATCTGTGCCTGGCCCTGTTCGTCTTTCACCAGGTGCATGGTCAGCATGATCATCCGTGCAACCCAGAAGAAGATGATGTCGAAGCCGGTAACCAGAACATCAGTAGGATGGAACTTCTTAAGGAAATCCGTCTGCTCAGGCCAGCCCAGGGTAGAGAATGTCCAGAGGCCGGAGCTGAACCAGGTGTCGAGTACGTCTTCATCCTGTTGCAGTGACAGGTCGGCGCTCAGTTGATACTTCGCGCGGACTTCGGCTTCGTTGCGCCCGACGTAAACCTTGCCTTCTGCGTCATACCAGGCAGGGATGCGGTGGCCCCACCAGAGCTGCCGGGAGATGCACCAGTCCTGAATGTCGCGCATCCAGGAGAAGTACATGTTTTCGTACTGCTTGGGAACGAACTCAATGCGCCCGTCTTCCACTGCGGCAATGGCGGGCTCTGCCAGCGGTTTGGTACTGACGTACCACTGATCGGTAAGCCAGGGTTCTACAACAACGCCGGACCGGTCACCACGCGGGACTTTCAGGGCATGGTCGTCAATTTTTTCCAGAAGCTCAGCTTCTTCAAAAGCGGCAACGATTTGTTTACGCGCTTCGTATCGGTCCAGAGTGGCAAATTGAGCAGGCAGGGCGTTGTCCACCTGGGTATTTACGCTGCCGTCAACATTGAATACCTGAGCAGTCGACAGAATGGCTGCGTTTTTATCCAGGACATTAATCAGGGGCAGGTTGTGACGTTTACCTACTTCATAGTCATTGAAGTCATGAGCGGGGGTGATCTTGACGCAGCCGGTACCAAACTCACGGTCTACATAATCGTCAGCAACGATCGGGATCAGGCGGTTCACCAGCGGCAATACCACAAACTTGCCGATAAGAGACTTGTAACGCTCATCTTCCGGATGGACAGCAACCGCGCTGTCACCGAGCATGGTTTCCGGGCGGGTGGTGGCTACAACAAGATAGTTCTTCCCGTCGGCGGTTGTGGCTCCGTCAGCGAGGGGGTAGCGCAGGTGCCAGAGATGGCCTTTTTCATCATGGTTTTCCACCTCCAGATCGGAGATGGCGGTATGCAGTTTGGGGTCCCAGTTCACCAGGCGCTTGCCGCGGTAGATCAAACCATCTTCGTACAGCCGAACGAAAGCCTCCTGCACGGCACGGGACAGTCCTTCATCCATGGTGAAGCGCTCGCGGCTCCAGTCGACCGATGAGCCCAGGCGCCGGATCTGGCGGGTAATGGTGCCGCCGGATTGCTCTTTCCATTCCCAGATTTTGCCGAGAAAGGCTTCGCGTCCGAGATCATGGCGGTTCACGCCCTGAGCAGCCAACTGGCGCTCCACGACCATTTGAGTGGCGATGCCCGCGTGGTCTGTTCCAACCTGCCAGAGGGTGTCGTCACCTTTCATCCGGCGGTAACGGATCAGGGCATCCATCACAGCATTGTTAAATCCGTGACCCATGTGCAGACTGCCGGTCACATTCGGCGGTGGAATCATGATGCAGTAGGGATCACCTTCGCCGACGGGCTTGAAATAACCCTTCTCCTCCCAGGTTTGATACCACTGTTTCTCGATGGTGTGGGGCTGATAGGTTTTATCCATGGATCTGCGTAACCCTGATGTCGTTTGATAACTGGAATGAATTCTGATAAGGGGACGGATTATACAGATTGAGGGAGCGCTGGCCTAGCTTCGTATTGGCGGGATGGGATGGCTGGCCCCGCTCAAGAATGAGAAAGAGTGGGCACGGCCGGTTGCATACCCTTAAAATGCAGCTGGAACTGAGTTGGAAATGTAGAGTTGATCATGCGAGTACTTTTTATAAAGCAATTTCCCGACAAGTCAGAGGTTGATCTTGCCTTACGCTTACATTCAATGGGTGTTTACATTCGTGTACTAAGCGATAAAAAATCCTTGGGGCGAGATGAACTTTCGGCTGCAGGAATTCATATCGAATCCGTGCCTTACCGAAGCAAAATATCACTTGGCTTCATCTGGCAGATTCGTCGTATTCTGGATCAACACGAGTTCGATATCATTCATTCAACCGACGGGAAGGGATTGGCGAACGCCATATGGGCTTCTTATTTCAGATCGGTGAAGATTGTCGGTTACCGCGGAACTCTCGCAAAAGTCCGTCGGAGTGACCCCAGCTATTGGCTTGGCCTCTTAAATCCACGCGTTAATCATGTGGTATGTGTCAACCGGCCTATTTACGACTACATGCACAACTTTTTTCCTGCGGAAAAGTTATCACTGAACTACAAAGGTTACAGCCTTTCATGGGCTGACGAAGCTGTTAATGGTGTTGTAGAGCCTTTGGATTTTCCTGAAGGTGCGTTCGTTGTAGGCTACATCGCCAACACCCGTAATCGGCCATTCAAAGGGCTGAGCATACTCGTAAGGGCTATGCACTTACTCAATGAGCCGAACATATATTTACTCTTTATTGGCGATTACGATGAAGATGTGCTTGCTCAGGCGAAGCAGGGCAGCGCAGCTGATCGTATCCTGTTTTTAGGTTCCCGTGAGAACGCTGCCGGCTATTTACGCTACGTCGACGCCTTCGTATTGCCGTCTACCCGGGATGGGTTGCCCCGCGCAATGAAAGAAGCTATGGCCCAAGGTGTGCCTGTTATCACTTCAAATATTATTGGGCCGACTGAGCTGGTTATCCATGAAGAGTCAGGTCTTTGGGTTGAAGCTGATAATCCGCAAGCTATTGCTGACGGAATTCGACAGCTTTATGAGTCGCCCGCGCTGCGAAAAAAACTTGGTGACGCGGGGCGACAGCGCCTGATCGACGAGTTTTCTGCGGAGAGTTTTGTGGCCAAAACCTACGCGTTATATCAACGGTTAATGTCATCGGATGCTGATAACGTATAGCAGAGTTTCTTGCTTGGTATGAGTTTACAGCGGCTTGAATATTGAGCGCTTCCGTATTCCGTTAATCGGAAGCGCTGTTTAGGCCAGATGCAAGCTTTGCATAGAGTGGCGCGCCGCTGAGTTCGATGGTTTTTATTGGTCGGCCCAGATAATTCCATGCTTCCTCATAATGCACATCCAGTGGTCTGGTGGTGTTCTGCGTCGACCATGCCATGAGATATCTTTGGTTTTCCTTCGAAAATTCCAGCAGAAAATCATCGGGATCGCTGGCAAGTCTGCGCTCAAATCGGGAGTCCCCCAGGAGGTTCAGGAAGAATGCCAGAGCATCAAATGCGGGACGCTGTCGAAAGTTATCCTGATCATCAACCAGACCATATCCTTTGGCAGAGAGTTGCCACCAGAAAACTTGATCGACATAACCGGAACACAGGGTAATCGCCAGATAGCGCAGCATGTAATGCGCATATACCTCTTCAGGTTCACCGGAAGGACGTTTCTGCCAGCGGGCCGTTACATAAGGGCAGACAATGGGGGACCAGACGTCGGTATTTTCCAGCGGCCAGTTCACTTCGGAAATAATTACTTTGTCGTTGCAGGCAGAGGATGAGCGCGCAATGGCTTTGAGTAATTGAGCTTTCTCCAGTGTAGAGAAGCTACCCTGATGATTTTCCGGAGCGCCTCTACGATCGACGTACAGTAAATGGGAGAGTGCATCGAACTGGAAGGTCGGATCAATTTTCTTCAGTTCCGCAAAGGCGGAGATAATTGGTGCGTATTCAAAGTCGATACAGGCAGGGCCGGTAATTTTGATAGCTGGAAACGTCTTTTTATATTCGAACGTGACGGCAAGTAACCCACGTAACTCAGCCAGATTCCATATGCCCCACTTGGCTCTGTTATACGCATGAGTGACCTCAATGCAGTCGACTTGCGTCGCGATTTGGGGAATGATGAAATCCAGAAAGGCTTTCCATTTTTCCGGCTCCAGAACTGCCGTCCTGTCCTGAAGCAGGGCTGCCATAACTGAAACACCGCGGGCGTGCAATGAATGAATGAGGTCGATAGTGCTAGCCCAATGGTGAGGCGTTTCGTGGCGATAGAATCGCACAAGCACAGGAGGCCGCCCCAGTGTGTCCAGAAGTTGTCGTTCCTGCGTTGTATAAGAAGTCTCCGGATTGAGAGCAACGCCAATCCGCCCTTTCATCTCGATCGGGGCTGCAAAGGCTGTGGAGCGTAACTGGCGGTACTGACTGATTACTTTGGGTAGCTTTACCAGAGTGCGCGCGAAGGTCCGCATCAGATCTGCCAGATTTCGCTCCTTATTCTTCTCTTCTTTTGATAGCGCGATCATGGGTTGTGCGGTTTTTTCATCCCACAGCCAGTAATCTTTATTGTGCAGGTAGGTGTAGCTGTTTTTCTTGTGCCTGTTTTTAAGGTGCCGGATAGGATGGCGAAATTTTCTACTGTTTCTATGGCGAGTGAAGATAGCCCGCTGTTGTTTGTGAAGCTTGGCAAGTTCCGGAGGCAGTTCTGTATGGCCCGCGTAAATCTGCAGAAAAAAATGCAGGTAATTTCCCGGCAGGATGGGGCGTGCTAAATCAACCGCCCGGGCTTTATCAGTGATGCCATCTTCAAAAAACTGGTATCGATTTAAGTCGATAAAGCTGGGGGACGACCAGCTTCCATCGGCATTCTTTGGTAAGAGAATGTTTTGATTTCCCAGGTCGCCGTGCATGAAGCCAGCGTCATGCATTTTTCTTATGGCTGGAGCCACCAGCAAAAGCAGATCCATGAGCCGGGCGGAATCTTTATGCTGATGATAAATTTCGAAGAGCGCGTCACGAAAACAAATGGCTGGTTCGAAAAGGCATAAATAGTAACTCTCGACTAATCGGTTGCCATCCCACTCCTCAAGTGTTGCGATGGGTGTGGGGGTATTAACTCCACAGTTAATCAGTCTCTGCGCAGCGATATACGACCTTTCTGCCTTGGATTTATTCTTTTTGTCATAGAGATCTTTCAGCGTGCTTTGTTTGCTGAAGACTTTAATCGCGATCTCCTGCTCGATGCCGTTGAGTGTCAGAGATGTTTTGACAACATAATCCTTGCCATGAGAAATCCGCTGAGATGCCTCGATCAATGGCTGGATGTTGGCCAGATGCACCAGCAATTCGTCGGTGCAGACGTTCTCGTTAATGAGCGCTTGATATCTGCCGACAGAGCATGCTCTTGTTTGGATGATGGGGTTGTGCATGAGAAATCGCTGTGTCTATATCAAATGAATAGTGAATATCACATCCGCTGGATTATGCTGTATCAGCTGGAAAGTGTTCAGTGCACGAGATGACTTTCGGCATCTCGACGATTGTTTAACGTGAAATAAAGGCTCTCGTACTGTTCTCGCATGCGTGTTAAAGAAAATTCAGCCATCGCCCTCTGTCTCGCCGCTGTCGCCAGGTTTTGGGCAAATGTCTGATCGGTTAACAGCCTTTCAATGGCGAGAGCCAGATCTTCGGGAGAGTTAGGTATTACAAGCAAGCCATCCTTTTCGGTCTGAATCATTTCCTGAATCCCCGGCACTGCAGAACCAATAACTGCGCAGCCCGCTGCCATCCCTTCAGCCAGTGCGATGGGCATGCCTTCGTAACGGCTGCTCAACAGGCAGATCTGATGTTGGGTTAGCAGTTCAGGCAGGTTGTTAACGTGGCCGGCGAAGGTGATCTGTTGCTCCAGCTGGAGGCTCTGGGTAAGCTCCTTCGCGTTTTTCAAATAGCGCGGATGGCCGAGTCCGGCAAAGGTCGTCGGTACGGTTATACCTTTATCACGCAGTATTGCGAGAGCTTTGATTACGGTGGTGTGATCTTTTTGTTTGCCAAAACGTGCAGGCATGACGATACCTTGCACGCGATTAACAAAGGGGTGATTGTCTGCGGCTTCGAAGCGTTCCAGTGAGATGCCATTAGTGATAACGGCGATCTTGCATACAGGAAATCTCAGTTTTTCCAGTTGTATTTTAACTCCTTGGGCGCAGGCGATAATTGCACTGGTGTATCTGGTCAGAAAGTGGGCCTGCAACAAACGCCACCAGGAATAGTTTTCCCGTGAGTTATGTTCCACATGGACAAGATGAGGTACCCCGGCCAGCAGACCGGCATACCGGCCCCATAAATGTTCGGTAAAACCATGTGCAACCAGAATGTCCGGCTTGAATTTGCGGCAGATGAAGCAAAGCCGGATGATAGTGATCAGCTTTAATCCGCCGCTGATCAACGTGACGGGAACTCCCGCATCATGCAATCGTTTTACCTGATTGATATCCGTGGTAGGCCGCTTCCTGAGTACCAGGCGACTCACGATATCCGGACGGTCTTTAGTGGCGTTAACCAGGTCGATTGCCACCGCGGTAGATCCGGTGAAACCGCCTGCGACAAAATGAAGAACTTTTAATGGGGATCCCTGCATAGTTTAGCGTTTCCAATAGTTCATGGCTCTTCGTAACTTAAATTTGCGCCAGAGGTTTAGTGGTTTTGGTTTGGCATTCTTACCACCGCGAGCGATAAAATCATCAATTGCATCCAGAATTCGCTCGGCGGATTTGCCATCCCGGAGTGGATGAATAGCTGCACCGAAAGTTTTAATTTCTGCCATGAGGTCGGCAGGGCGACTTAAGGCTGTGCGAATGGCTGGCTCAAAGTCTTCGACGCGGCTGATATTTATCAACTGCGGGCCAGGGCGCCGATTGTTAAACGTAACAACAGGCTTTTGAGTCAGTAAAAACTCACTTAATGCGGAAGAAGTGTCCGAACACATAAGGTCTGCATCACTGAACAGTTCAAGGATGTTATCGACTTCAGAAAAAACCAGATTGTCGTTTTCCAGGGCCTTGAATTTCGCCCGTGTCTCTGGGTTCATTTTAGGGTGCAGTGTTACTACCCATTTCCACTCGCCGGTCTGGCTTAATCGTTTAACCTCCGGGTAGAGTATTTCTGCTGCGCTCCAGGAAGGCGAAAATGTAGAGTGATAAAGAATAACGGGTGGCTCTTTAACCGGTGGAATCTGCTCAGGCAACTGCTGAAAAAAATAATCCAGTTTGGGCCAGCCGGTTTCCACAACATGAAAATGCTGCAGCTTTTTCTCAAGTGCGATGAATTGTTCGGTATCTCTGGGGCCGGTGGTGCAATACAGGTCAAAAAATCCCCGGATGTAAATGTGGCGTGGCTTGCCCGCGTCGAAGCCGTGAAAGGTTTGTACTTTTACGCCCGGAAAGAAATGCGGCACCATGTTATTAGGCGTAATGACTGCAATTGGATTCCACTTTTTGACATCCTCAACGCTGGGCAGCAGCAGGTCATCACCCTGTAAATCTTCTGCTCCCGGACCGTTAAAAAACCAGGCAACCTTGTCTCCGCGGGCTTTAATTGCAGCATCAATGGGCCTCATGATGGCCTGTGTATAACGTTCTGATCCATAAAATAAATAATGTTTTGCCATGGCGTTTTATAACCTGATCCAGAGACGTGTTTAACTGAATAACATATCAATGAGGTACAACAGCTGAGATGGAAAGTTTCTGTTGTAGTTGTTGCCACGCCTGTTTTGGCAGTACGGCTGTCATGCAGGGTGGAGTATCTGTGCTGTGTTCGGGTAATAGTTTGCAGCTGCGTTTATGGCACGGGACACACGCAAGTGGATTTTCCATCTGCAGGTTACAGGTGTGGGCGCCGATAAGCCCCACTTTTACGGGCGAGGTCGGGCCATACAGTGCGATGGTCGGTGTCTCCAGTGCACCCGCAAGATGCGAGAAGCCCGTATCCAGACCAATAACCCCGGCCGCGCTGACCAGCTTTTCCGCAATAGTGGTGATAGACAATCGCTGTTGCGGACGCGTAGCGGTCGGGCAGGCGGCTATGACGTGATCAGCAATTTCCCGCTCACTGTCACTGCCCCAGATGATCTCCAGCTGATATCCCTGATCAACAGCGATCTTTGCCAGCGACTGCCAGTGGGCCGTGCTCCAGAGCTTGGTAGTCCAGCTGGTGCCAATAATAAATACCAGTTTGCCCGGATCGTTCTGCACATGGGCAAAATACTGGTTGATGCCAAAGTTGAGAGGCGAGGGCAGTTGATAGTTAAAGGTGCTGGCGAACAGCTGCCGGGTTCGTTCCACGGCGTGCTGCTCTTTGCTGACGGTGTGCGAATCAGAATAAAAACGGCTGGCGATGGATTCGCGTGCTGATTTATTGTCGTAACCATGGATCGCATCAGCATGCGCCGTACGGCTGATCAAAGCACTTTTGAGCAGGCCCTGGGCATCAACCACATAATCATAATGTTCGTTTTTGATCGCTTTACGCCATTGGCGGAATGCACTCCAGCTGGCCCAGTTTTTTTGTTTCATCCAGCGGCGCAGACCAATGGGAATCACCCGCCGAATAGCCGGGTGCCAGGCTGCGATTTCGGTAAAGCCTTCTTCCACCACCCAGTCAATGACGGCCTCGGGATGTTTTTCCTTGAGGTCAGTGATGGCGGGGAAGGTATGAAAAATGTCTCCCATGGAAGACATTTTTATCAGCAGAATTTTCATGCAATGTCGCTGGTAAAATTATTGGTAATTCTGGTAGGACTTTTCTTCAACCAGTTCAGAACCAAAGGCGAGGTTGATGTCTTTTTTCACTGCAGCGCGTTTGTCGTTGGTGAAATAAACAGCGCGAGCCAGTTCAATGAATTTTTCGGTGAAATCTTTAGCGCGCTCACAATCGCGGATATCGTCTTCGATGACCCATAACTGCTGGTTGATGCTTTTGAGCGAGGCTTTTAACGGCTCAAGTTTTTCCTTGCCTGCCTGATCCAGCAACTGATCCACAGTGTTATTGAGAACATCCAGTTCATGCTTAACGTTTGTCAATTTGGCTGAATCCGTAATATTGGCAACTTTGATTTCAAGAATGGTGATCTTATCGATCAATTCGCCGAGGGAAATGGGTGCTTGAATCAACATGGTCAGGGTCTCTTTTTGACTGTTTTCACAGGGCGCACATCTTAACAAATGCTATCGCCTATGTATCTGTTTGTATTTGCCCCGTTCGTAAACGCTCACTTTTACTTAAAGCGCCCGTCGGTAGTCCCGTTTAGGTATCAGACCGGCGCAGAAAGACTCCTGACGTGCCCTGTCCAGCTGGCAGTTTAAGCTCATAGCACCTTACATCAGACTCAGCGAGGGATTTATGAGCAACGATAACCCCAGCATCATTTCGCATCTTTCTATCGGTACCAACGACTTTATTCGCGCCAAGTCGTTTTATGACGCCGTCCTCCCCAGCCTGGGTATCGGCATTGTTATGGAGCATCCGGATGCCGTGGCCTATGGCAAGCAGTACCCGGAGTTCTGGGTGCAGGTGCCGATCAATGGCAAACCTGCCAGCGTCGGTAATGGCTTTCACATTGGCTTTTTTGCCAATAATAAGGAAGAGGTGGATGCGTTTTATCAGGCTGCCATAGCGGCCGGAGCTACCTGTGACGGGCCGCCCGGGCCTCGTCCGCTCTACGGCGATCCATATTACGGCTGCTACGTCCGCGATCCCGAGGGACATAAGATTGAAGCGGCCTACTGGGATCAGGAATTAAGCATGCAGTTGTACGGCCACTGATAACGACCTGTGAGAGCGGGATGACGGTAGTCGATGGAGCCTCGTTATCCCGCCCGCATAGCGTATAATGCCCGCCTTTTTCCCGTTCCAACCAATGAACCAGAAGGCGCATCATGACTGTTCGTACCCGCATTGCTCCATCTCCCACCGGCGATCCTCACGTTGGCACCGCGTACATCGCGCTTTTTAACCTGTGCTTCGCCCGCCAGCACGGTGGCCAGTTTTTATTGCGTATCGAAGACACGGATCAAACCCGCAGCACCCCCGAGTCCGAGCAGGCCATCCTCGACAGTCTGCGCTGGCTTGGCCTGGAGTGGGACGAAGGTCCGGATGTCGGCGGCCCTCATGGCCCCTATCGTCAGAGTGAGCGGATGGGTATCTACCGCCAGTACGCTGAAGAGCTGATTGCCAAAGGTCATGCCTTTTATTGTTTTGCTACGGCCGAAGAACTGGACGAGATGCGTCGCGAGCAACAGGCCCGGGGTGAGACGCCCAAGTATGACGGGCGTGGTCTGCTCCTGTCTGAAGACGAGGTTCAGCGCCGTCTGGCAGCGGGTGAGCCTTACGTCATACGCATGAAGATTCCCGAAGAGGGCGTCTGCGTCATTGATGACATGCTGCGCGGCAAGATTGAAATCGAGTGGTCGCAGGTGGACATGCAGGTACTGCTTAAAGCCGACGGCATGCCCACATACCACCTGGCTAACGTGGTTGATGACCATCTGATGCAGATTACCCACGTGATTCGTGGTGAAGAGTGGATCAACTCGGCTCCCAAGCATCTCAAGCTCTACGAATATTTCGGCTGGCAGGCCCCGGTACTGTGCCACCTGCCGCTGCTGCGCAACCCGGATAAATCCAAACTCAGCAAGCGCAAGAATCCCACCAGCATCCTGTATTACAAGCACATGGGCTATCTGCCCGAGGCCATGCTCAACTACCTGGGTCGCATGGGCTGGTCCATGCCTGATGAGCGCGAGAAGTTCACGCTCGCAGAGATGCAGGAGCACTTTGACATCAACCGCGTCTCCCTCGGCGGCCCCATCTTCGATGTGGAGAAACTCAGCTGGCTCAACAGCCTCTGGATCCGTGAGAACTTCACCGTTGAACAGCTCGCCGAGCGCCTGCACAGCTGGGCGTTGAACAAGGAAATGCTGTTACAGGCATTACCTCATGCCCAGCCGCGGATGAACACCCTCAGCGACTTTGCGCCCCTGGCCAGCTTCCTGGTATCAGGCATGCTGAATGTGACCGAGGCGGACTTTGCGACTAATAAGCTGCCCGTGGATAAACAGAAGGAACTGCTGCAGTTTGCGCTCTGGCGGATGGAAGCCCTGCGCACCTGGGAGCGGGATGAGATCTTCAACCAGCTAAAACTGCTGGCGGAGCAGATGGGACTTAAGCTCAAAGACGCCCTGGCGCCGATCTTCGTTGCCATCGCCGGTACCACGGCTTCGTTCTCGGTGATGGACTCCATGGTCATCATCGGCCCCGACATGAGCCGGGCACGCCTGCGCCATGCCATCAATGCCCTGGGTGGGTTTGGCAAGAACAAGCAGAAGGACCTCGAGAAGGCTTACAACGCGCTGGGGCAGGCTACGGAAGGGTGATACCCGCCCTCGTCGCGGGTTTGATGGCTGGCGGCGCAGCAATGTGCTCCCAGCTAAACATTTGATTTGACACTAAATTAAAAATCAGACCCGCAAATTTCGCCTTGACAGCTCAAAGCGTGGTGATACAATGCGCCCCGCTTCAGGACGAAGCCCAATACTTTGGGGCTATAGCTCAGCTGGGAGAGCGCAACACTGGCAGTGTTGAGGTCAGCGGTTCGATCCCGCTTAGCTCCACCACATAAAATGAAAAACCCCGCCTGTCATAAGATAGGCGGGGTTTTTCATTTTCAACCTGCTGAATCAGAAAGCAGGCAACTCGTCGAGTGTAATGACGCGTTCATGGTTGTACACGTGTTGCTTGTGCGCGTTGGTGTTGTAGTACTCGCCTGTCCAGAAGTTGCTGGAGCTGGTTACACCTTCGGCAGTGTCTGTGTCATTCCATACCATAAAGTACAGCCACCAGGCGCCGTCAGCGGCCATCAGGTCCGGGTCTGGGATATTGCTGTTTTCACTGAGTGCTACCATCTTGACTTCATGCGGGTAGGCCTTGGCCTGCAGATAAGTACCTGCCTGTGACTCGTAGTTCTGGCTGCCGTCGTAGATATCGAAGCTGACGATATCGACATAATCATCCCCCGGATACCAGGCTGCACTTTGACCATTCCACACCCAGATCAGGTTGTTCAACTCATGATGATGGGTCAGTCGTTCATAGAGGTAGCGCCACAGGGCAACCTGAGCATAGGCAGCGGGAATGTCATCAGTGCGATCAGTGCGGCCCCACCAGAACCAGCCACCGGAAGCCTCATGCAAAGGGCGCCATAATACGGAAACACCGGCAGCCTGCAGTTTGAGTAACTCTGCTGCAATCATGTCTACGTCGGCTTCAATGTTGGCGAAACTGGGGCTTGAGGTATCCAGTACGCCGTTTTGCATGGGAATGGTGAAGGCTGTGTCTTCGGTGTAAAACTCGCCGATCGTTCCTGCTGCTGCATCCGGGTCACGCCAGTGCCAGGTAAAGGTCACGAGGCCGCCGCGGTTCCAGTGATCAATAGCTTCTTCGGTCTGTGTCAAACCGGAGATACCATCCCAGTACAGACCGTAATTCATGAAGTCGTAGCCCATAATGGCGGGCGCGCGGCCGGTGTCATTGATGACGCGCTGATATTGGTCGATATTGTCTTGCCAGGTGAGATCCATCTGCCCGGACAACATGTACTCGCCCCAGATTGACTGCAGATAGCTGTAGACGTTTTGTGTGGTGGCATCGGCGTTGGGATTGACCGGTGCATCACGCATCGGCGCTTGCGCAGTACTTCCCATACCGGGGCACATGCTGCGCGACAGACACACTTGCCCGGCCTCAGCGTTCCAGCTGCCGGTGTCTGTTTCGCACAAGGTGATCTGGTCGGCGCCAATCAGACAATACGGAAAATCACCGGGACCTGCATCAGCTGCTGAACCATAAACGATGCAGGAATAGCTGTTTTCCCAGCCCCAGCCATCTCCGTCTGGATTGGAGTCAGCAGAGCGACAGTAGGGCCAGCCATTACTGACCGCGTTGGGGATTAACTCAGGCGCACTTGAGCTGCTCACCGACGAGCTGCTTGATATGGGGGCACTGGAGCTGCTTAAGCTTGAAGAGAGGCTGCTGGAAATTTGTGAAGTAACACTGCTGGATTGCGAAGAGATGCTGCTGGAAAGCGGCGAAGATGTACTGCTGGAAATGGATGAACTGGAAGATACCGAGCCACCACCATTTACCGAGACACCACTCAGCGTCGGCAGATAATTATTGCCATGAGTATTAGCGCAAAAACCAAAAGATGTATTTCCGCCTGCAGTAATAGTGCTGTTGTAACTCATGCCGGTGATGGCGTTGCCATTCAGATTTCCATTCCACAGATTATTGATCGTAGAGTTGTTGGTGTTGATAACAACCTGCCAGCTCGTGACAGCTGCATTACTGTGATTGCTGACTGACACTGAAGCGCAATAACCACTGCCCCAGTCACTCTGAACCGTTAATTGTGCGGACGCTTTACCGTCTTCGGAGGTTATCGAATCCGCCTGGGCAAGATTGCCAAGAGATAATAAGGAAGAAGCCACTGCAACAGCTGCAATGGATCTTTTTCTGAAAAAAATCATGTTGCTCTCCGTTAAGAAAAATTTCTAATGGAGCCGCGTTGGAGTTGGTCAGCGCCTGAAGACCGCTCCTGATGAAGGGAGGGCAGCGCTTATTTATTGTTTTAAGTAAGTTGTTAGAGCGGCGGTATCATGCCTGCATTCAATGTGGAATAGGGCTGGGCAATTCACAAATTAACAATTTGGCACATTTAACCGACGATACAAACGCCGAGATACTCTATTAAAAAATATGTGTAAAAAAATAACGGGACATCACTTAACCCAGCGCAGTATCCAATACCATCATCAGCACAAAACCGAGCATCAATCCTCCTGTGGCAAATCGTTCATGACCTTTGCGATGTGACTCGGGAATAATTTCATGGCTGATGACAAACAGCATGGCGCCAGCGGCCAGCGCCAGCCCCCAGGGCAAAAGCTGTATCGAGGTTGTTACGATAGAGGCCCCCAGCAGAGCGCCAAGGGGTTCAATCAATCCTGACGCACAGGCGATCAGAATCGCGCTGAGGCGTGAGTAACCAACGGCGATCAAGGCCACTGCAACTACCAGACCTTCCGGCACATCCTGAATGGCAATGCCTGTCGCCAGAGCGCTGGCACCGACTGCATCGCTTCCGCCAAAAGCCACACCAATTGCCAGTCCTTCGGGCAGATTGTGCAGGCAGATTGCAAACACAAATAGCCAGGTCCGCCGCAGCGAGCGAGCTTTAACACCCTCCGGGCCTTTCACAAAGTGTTCATGGGGCAGCAGGTGATCAATCAGGAGCAGCAGAAAGCCACCGATCAGAATCCCGAAACCGACAGTTGTGCTTGCTTGCAGGGCAGAGGAGCCGAGCTGTTGTGCTGCATCAATCCCAGGAATGATCAATGAAAAAGCCGTAGCCGCCAGCATGACTCCCGCGCCGAAGCCCAGCAGGGTATCCACGACGACTTCGGGAAGTCTGCGGGCAAACAGGACTGGAAGTGTTCCCAGGGCTGTTGCCCCCGCAGCGGTCAGTCCGGCAAATAAAGCATCGGTTACCCGGGGATCATGAAATATAGCGGCTATCCAGATCTCATGGCCCAGTGCGAGGGCACCGCCAATGATGATAGCGAGGCCGAACAGCCGTTTGGGGGTAAAGGAGGCGATAGCTTGAGTATTCATAAAGAAGTCTATGATAAGGCAACCATTGACAGAGACAGTTAAAACTATAGGTGAATTCAATCTCATTCGACATGCAATTGAAAATCATTATTATCTTTTCTGCTGATTGCTGCGATTTATTTCATATATAAAAATTTACACTTCTGGTGACGCATAATTCATCTCTGTTTTCTGAGCCAATCATTTGAGATATTCCGCCTAACTAATCGCTTTAAGATATGACAATGCTCCCCATTCTAATGATTGGTTATGTAAAGATTGTCGCTTCGGTATTTTTTTACTAATGATGTAATTTCATCTTTGCAAAGCGGCCGTTTTAGCTTACTGTCGCATCGAAGTTAAGCGTCAAACGAATCAAGGGATTGTCGATTTTGATACTGTGGCACCGTTGACAGCGCTGTCATTAAAGAGTAGTTTGCTGCAATCCAAATACCTCGCTGACATAGAAGCTATGGATGAAGTTGGGAATCCGGTAGCGAGGCAGCAATAGCTTCAATAACAACAATAGTGAATAAGCACCTTAGGGGTTTCATGCGGCCCCAAACAGAATTCATCTTCTCCCCGAAGATGAACTTGCACGACATGCCCCATCGCCTCGGTGGTTTGATGTCGGGTGAGACGTGGTACCGGAATAATTCCTGATGATAATAAAGGAGAGCTCCATGTATAAAACACAAAGCTTTAAGAAGAAACTTCTCGTCACTGCCATTGCTTCCACCTCATTAGCTGGTCTCAGCAACACCGTATTTGCACAAGGTGCTGTAGAAGAGGTTGTTGTTACCGGCATCCGGGCGAGCCTTGAGGCGTCAATGGACACCAAGCGCAATGCTGCAGGTGTTGTTGATGCGATCAACGCAGAAGATATCGGTAAGTTCCCCGATACCAACTTGGCTGAGTCTCTGCAACGTATTACCGGTGTTTCTATCAGTCGTACCAACGGTGAAGGTTCTGAAGTGACCGTGCGCGGCTTTGGTGCCGGTAATAACATGGTGACTCTGAACGGTCGTACCATGCCGGCTGCGTCTACCTTTAACGGTGACGGAGGCGGTTCCCGCGCTTTTGATTTTGCCAACCTTGCATCGGAAGGTATCAGAGGCGTAGAAGTTTACAAAACCGGTAAAGCGGATATCACCACTGGTGGTATCGGTGCAACCATTAATATTCTGACCGCCAGACCGCTGGAGAATGATGGTTTTGTTGCAAGTATTGGTGCCAAAGCTGTTATGGATACCACCAACCGTACTGGCGACGACGTCACTCCGGAAGTATCCGGACTTTTCAGCTGGGCCAACGATGATTCAACTTTCGGTGTTGCACTGAGCGCCAGTCACCAGAAGCGTGATTCAGGTACCACTGGTGCTTTCGTAAACGGCTGGATCATTGATACCTGGGATGATGCAAACCCGGCGAGAATGTGGAATAACCCGGATACCGACGTAGTTAACGCACCGGATCAAGGTCAGTTATACGCTCGTTTTGAAGACATCCGTTACGAATTTACTAACACAGAACGTACCCGTAACAACGGTCAGTTAACCCTTCAATTCGCCCCGACTGATGACTTCACGGCAACCGTAGATTACACCTTCGCCGAGAACGAGATTCAGGAACACCTGGGTCAAACCGGTAACTGGATGCAGCAGGGTGAAAGACTTCAGGAAATTCACTTTGACGACCAAGCCATTGCTACTCCGATCTATGCTCGCGAAATTTACCTCAACGGTATCGATGAAGGTTATGAGCAGCAGTGGAGAGAGCAGACCAATACTCTGGAATCCGTCGGTGTAAACCTGGAATACAAAGTTAACGATTCATTAACCTTGAAACTGGACGTGCATGATTCTGAAATGCACAGCCGCGGTACCGGTCCACATGGTACAGGATCTGTACGGATGGCACTGGGTGCGCCTACCGTTGTTGAGCGGGAATGGTGGTTCGGTGGTAAGTTGCCGACAGTTCTCAATGAGTACGACGACACCCTGCCGACTCGTGGGGCAAACGGCAACGGTATCGTTGATGCGGGCGACGTTGGTTCCACCATGCTTAACCTGAACCAGGCTGATCAGAAGGCCACTGTGACTCAGGCCAAATTTGACGGTAGCTTTGAGTTTGAAGGCGGCGGTCGTTTTGATTTCGGTTTGGAAACTCGTGATATGGAGTCGCGTACTCTCAGATACGCTTCGGGCAACGTAGCCCTGGGTAACTGGGATGCGAACTACCCCGGCGAGTTCGGCGACCTGGTCCAGCCTTTCGATCTGCAGGGTGAGTTCGACGATTTCTCTCCTCTTCCAGGTTACGGCTTTATTGCTAACGCAGCAGAATTGTACGAAGCGGCAATGAATATTGATCGTTATGAAAGTATTCTGCCAGCAGCGTTGAAGCAAGCTGAGGACAGTTTCGTAAGAGAAGAAACTGTAGCTGCATACTTCCAAGTCGCCTTGGATGGTGAGCTGGGTAATATGCCGTTTAACATCTTGACCGGCTTGCGGTACGAAACCACTGACGTTTTCTCCCGTTCTTACGCAGCTGGTTACAGAACCGTTTGGGAAGATAACAACGACGTTTCTATCAACGTGGACGAAAGCCTGCCGTCTTCCTATCTCACCGGTAAAGCCAGTTACGACAACCTGTTGCCCAGCCTTGATCTGACACTCCATATTACCGACGATATTATTGGTCGCTTCTCAACCAGTAAAACCATTGCCCGTGCGGGACTGGCTCAGCTGGGTGTTGCACCGTATGGCTTCGGTGCGGGTGGCGGTTCAAGTCTCCTGCAGGCGGTTCCTACTGCCAGCGTGGGTAACCCCGGTCTGCTGCCCCTGGAGTCAACCAACTTTGATATTTCCGTGGAGTGGTACTACAACGATGCCAGCTACGTGTCAGTTGGCCTCTTCGAGAAGAACGTGATCAACTTCATTGGCTCTGAAAATATCCAGAGTTCATGGCTGGATATTCGGGATGCAACCGCTGGTCCCCGCGTGCTGCAGGCAGCTGCTGACCTGGAGGCTGATGGATTTGCACTCAACGATGACAACCTGCACGGTCGGACAGTCTACAATGAGTTCATTATCCCAGGAACCGAGGCTTACGATATGTGGGTTGCTGAGTTTGGTAATGTTCCTTACGGAGCCACTCAAGAGCAAAACGCCTTCCTGGCTGGTCAACCAGGCGGACTCTGGAATATCGAGGCTGACGACACTGATCCAACAACTGACTTCAGAACGTCTGTCCCGAACAACTCCAGAGAAGCCAAGATCCACGGTATGGAGTTTGCCGTGCAACACTTCTTCGGAGATACTGGCTTTGGTGTTGCGGCTAACTACACCTTGGTTCGTGGTGACGTAGGCTTCGATAACATGGGTGCTCCTGGTGTTTCACAGTTTGCACTGGTTGGTCTGAGTGATACCGCAAACGTGGTGGGTATGTACGAAAACGATCAGTTCCAGGCGCGTATTGCGTACAACTGGCGTGATAAGTACCTGAACGAGACCAACAGAGGCTCCTCTGCTAACCCGCGTTATATTGAGGCTTACTCGCAAATCGACGTTAACCTGGCTTATGCTGTCACTGATGCGTTAACTATCTCCCTTGAGGGGCTTAACGTTACCGGTGAAAACAGTCGTTCACATGGCCGTAACAAAGCCATGATGTTCGACCTGCGTGATCTGGGTCCTCGTTATCAACTGGGTGCACGTTACACGTTTTAATTAAGTGTTCTGTTTCACTTAGTTTCTTATCGCTGATAAGTAAAAAAGCCGCTGCAAAGCGGCTTTTTTAACTTATGGCAGAGGAATTGAATCTGCATCGTTAAAACAATAAAAGACCAAAGGTCCTGAGACCGGAAATAAAACAATGGCAAACACAGTTTTACTGAACAACGTAACGCATCACCAATTGAAGGTAGGCACTTATTTTCGTGCAGATCTTGGTGATAATGTGAATAGTGCTCTGGCTTTTCCGACTGAATTTCTTGAGCTGCAAAAAGAATACCCGATTCTCTTCAGGCAACATCCGGAGACTGGTAAATACCAGGCGATAGCGTTATTGGGCTTGCAGCAAGGTGAGAATTTATTTTTAAATCCCTCCTCGAAGTCAGGATGGACAGCTCATTATGTCCCTGCTGCTATTGCGAAAGGCCCGTTTTTGATTGGTATGCAATCGCAGGAGTCAGGTGATACAAGTATTCCAGTGATCCATATCGATCTTGATCACCCGAAAGTCAACCGCGAAGATGGTTACCCTTTATTTTTAGAGCATGGCGGCAACAGTCCGTATCTGGAGCATATCGCGAATGTTCTGAAGGTTATTCATCAGGGAGTTGCCTTGCAGGAGGCAATGTTTAACGCTTTTTCCGAGCTGAATTTGATTGAGCCGGTGGATATTGACATCAATCTACCTGATGGTGAGAAGCGTCGTTTGTTAGGATATTCCACCATTAATCAAGAAAAGCTTATCGCTCTCGACGGCGAACAATTACAACGACTGAACAAAGCAGGATTTCTGTCACTCGCTTTTGCGGTCATTGCATCAATGACAAATATTCGACGGTTGACGGAAATCAAAAAAGCCATGGATAGCAGGATTTAGAATAGCTACAACTGAAGTGTAGAAGCTAGATTATGTCCATGATCACAACGCAAACTGCCGTTATCACTGATTATGAAAGCCAGGCTGTGGATGAGCGCATCCTTTCATCTAAAGAGCCGGTTATTATCAAGGGGCTGGTCAAGCACTGGAAACTTGTGGAGCAGGGGCTCCAGTCAGAAAGTAAGGCTATTGATTATTTAAAATCCCATTATAATGGCCGGCCTTCCATTGCCTGCATCGGAGCTCCGGAAATACAAGGGCGCTTTTTCTACAATGCTGAGCGCACAGAGCTGAATTATCAAACCCAGAAGATGAGAGTTGATGAAGTCCTCGATCTCATTCAGGCGGGCTTTGATGATGATAATCCGACATCGTATTACATCGCGTCCAATGTTATTGATACGCACTTCCCTGAATTTCGCCGAGAGAATGATATCGAGATTCCGCGGCCGGCTTCCGATATTCCGCTAGAAGATCTTCGTATCAGTATATGGATTGGCAATCGCACGACAGCCTGCTGTCATTATGATGCCTCAGATAACCTGGCCTGCTGTGTAGTAGGCAAACGCCGTTTTACGCTCTTCCCGCCAGACCAGATTGCCAATCTTTACCCCGGGCCGTTAACACCTACGCCCGGCGGGCAGGTATTAAGTATGGTGGACTTTACCAATCCCGATTTTACCCAGTATCCCCGGTTTGCCGAGGCGATAAAACACGGTCAGATTGCCGAGCTGGAGGCGGGTGATGCATTGTATCTGCCCAGTATGTGGTGGCATCAGGTTGAGTCGCAGAACCGCTTTAATGTGCTGGTGAATTACTGGTGGAGTAACTCTGCAAAATTCATGGGCCCTGCAATGAATGTTCTGTATCACGCATTGTTAAGTTTGCGCGATAAACCTGAGCACGAAAAGCAGGCGTGGAAGCATGTCTTTGATTATTACATTTTTGGTGATGCTGACCAGGCGGGTAAGCATTTGCCAGAGCAGGCGCGGGGATACCTTGGGGAAATTGATACAGCAAAAAGTAAAATGCTTCGTGCCTTGCTGCTTAACAAACTGAATCGCTGACAAGCGACCGTGGGTAGAATCTCTTGATGAGCTATGGTGATGAAAAATAATAGTGTAAAAAAAGTAGTAATTGCGGGAGGTGGCACTGCAGGTTGGGTTGCAGCAGCGGCTCTGTCTAAACAGCTTGGAAAACTGGTGGATGTGGTACTTGTTGAGTCCGACCAAATCGGAACCGTCGGTGTCGGGGAAGCAACGATTCCACCTATGCGGACGTTTCACTCGTTGCTGGGTATTGATGAGCAGGAATTCATGCGCGCTACCCGGGCAGTGTTCAAGTTGGGGATTTCATTTAAGAACTGGGGTGAGATCGGTGACGAGTATTTTCACCCTTTTGGTTCAACGGGGCAGGACAGCTATCTCGCCGATTTTCAGCATTTCTGGCTGCATGGTAAAAGCAAAGGCATAGATGCGGACTTCGGTGAGTACAGCTTGGAAGTGCAAGCGGCCAAGACCAATAAGTTTGCCATATCCAAAAAAGGCAGTATCAGTTACGCATACCACCTAGATGCCACCCTCTACGCGCGGTTTCTGCGAAAGTTCAGTGAAAACCTGGGCACAAAACGAGTTGAAGGAAAAATCCAGCAAGTTCAGCAGCATCCAGATGGCGATATTAAAGCGTTGGTAATGGAGTCCGGCGAGGTTGTTGAAGGGGATTTGTTTATAGACTGCACTGGCTTTGTTGGCCTCCTGATCGATAAAACCTTAAAAACGCCATACGAAGACTGGTCGCACTGGCTTCCGTGTAACAGTGCCATTGCGATACAAACTGAAACAGTGGAACCAGCTAAGCCCTATGTTACCTGCACCGCACATCACGCCGGCTGGCAGTGGCATATACCGACTCAACGCAGGGTGGGTAATGGTAATGTTTTCTGTGATGCCTTCATGTCTGATGATCAGGGAAAACAGCACCTTTTGGACAATGTTCAAGGCAAGGTATTAACTGAGCCGAGAGTTATTAAATATAAAACTGGTCGGCGTAAAGTTTTCTGGAATCGAAACTGTGTTGCGCTGGGACTTTCCAGTGGTTTTGTTGAACCCTTGGAATCAACCAGTATTTATACGTTCATGATCGGGATTGTCAGATTGATGCGGTTGTTTCCGTTTCACGGCATTACCCAAACGCTGATCGATGAATATAACCACCAGTCAATTGCTGAGCTGGAAAACATCCGTGACTTCATCATCCTGCACTACCATGCTACGGAGCGGGAAGACAGCGAGTTTTGGCGTTACTGTAAAAACATGAATGTGCCTGACTCCTTGACTCATCGTATTGAACTCTTCCGTGAAAATGCCTTTGCCTTTCAAGGAGAGCGAGAGCTGTTCAGACGGGATTCGTGGCTATACGTTTTGCTGGGGCAGAGGATTATGCCCCAACACTATCATTCAATATTTACCACCATGTCAGATGAAGAGGTTGTCAGTCATCTGAGCAATACGCGCAATACGATTGCTGATGTCGTAAGTAAACTCCCGAACCATCAGGAATTTGTTGATTATTACTGCAAGGCTCCAGATTAAAGTAGTTGCCTTTGTACCCAATCTACGCATACATCTCCGGTTTTCGCACAAGTAATCGGTTTCTTTACTGGGGGACTTTTTCATCAGAAGGGTTCTCCCATTTTCCTGCATAGCAGATCCCCGTCACTTCAACCGTATGTAAAATAAGCATTTTTTATCGAGGCGTTGACAAAGCCTCGGCGTGAGTTAATACTGCGTCGCTAAGTAACCGGTTTCATTTTTGTGATATTGCGCTACCCACTAACCTTTACATAAAAGAAAAAATATAAATAAAAAGGCAGGAGGCCGTCCCTTACGCACCTTTTGTGTTGATTTAAATGACAGCGCTGTCAGCAGGTCGATCTGCAGCACGTATGTTATGAAGAAATAACTAGAGGCAGGCCTGAGGCAGAGCCATCAGGTTCAAGAATTACCTTCTCCCAGAGGGTGAACTCGTTTAACGGCAGGCTCCGTTGCTGTTAGGCGTGCGTAATGCGGGAAATAACTTTCTCACGAATAATAAAGGAGAGCTTCATGAATCAAATGTTCAACTTTAAAAAAACGCTGATCGCTACGACGATTGCATCATTGACGGGTGCCAGTGGTATTGCGTTCGCCCAGGCGCCCGTAGAAGAGGTTGTAGTCCGGGGGGTACGGGCCGCACAAGTGACTTCGGTAAGTATTAAACGCGATGCTGCCTCTGTCGTTGACGGTATTTCTGCAGAAGATATAGGAAAGCTGCCTGATGTCACCATTTCTGACTCATTGCAGCGTATTCCCGGTGTGCAGATTCGCCGCTCAGCGGGAGAGGGTTCCTCGGTCAACATACGCGGTTTACCCCAGGTCGTCACGCAGTTGAACGGCGAACAATATCTGGGAGCTAACTCCGTTGTTTCCACGCAGCCCAATTTCGGGGACATTCCTTCACAGTTGTTTAAGGGAGCGGATATCCATAAGTCCTCAACCGCTAACTTGGGTAACACCGGCATTACCGGCACGGTTAATCTGAAAACCTATCGCCCCTTTGATTTTGACGAGGGCCTGACCTTTGCGGGTGGTGCAGAGATCCAGACAGGAGAAGAGACCAGTGAAACGGATCCGGTGATCAGTGGATTGTTCAACTGGAAGAACGAAGACATCGGTTTTATGTTCGCGGGTACCTACGCCAATGTAAATCTCTCGAACTCTTACAATGGAATTAATACGGGTGATCCAGGAGATGCTGGCTGGACCAGCCAATTTACCGACGCAGCGGTCGGTTTGCCTGCACAGGATCGTCGTTACGTGGGATCGCAGGGTTTTGCAGCCTGGAATCAGGTCACTGAGCGCGAGCGTATTGGGTTGAATTCTTCATTTCAGGCAGAGCTGGGAGACGGCTTTACCTTTACCGCCGATTGGTTTTATACCGATCAGGAAGAGTACAACCGTAAGGTCGGTGTTAGTGCAACCAATAAGTGGCAGGGCGATAACTGGTTTACGCCAACGGAAGAGCGCGGAACAGGCATCGCTCACTATGAGAATGGCACTTACCTGGGCGACTGGACGGTGTGGAAGCAAGCGGAACTTTCGCCGAAGCGTTTAAAATCCTTTACGCAGAATGATGTTTTCCATACCACCTCTAGAAATATAAATGTCCAGCTTGATTATGATAACGGCGGCGCTTTTACCGGCAGCTTCCGTGCAATCATTGGTGATGCCGAACGGAAAAAACGCCATGGTTACAACGAAGGTGATTTAACCAACGGCTCTACTACCGGGATCAACCCCTTGACCTGGAGTGGCCCGGGCGACAACAACGCACCACCACCCGGTTTTTTTCCAGCTGAGCTATGTGGACCAGGGGCTATAGCGCTTGGTGACGAAGGTGGCTGTTTCCAATCAGTTAATCCGCTGGGCTACAGCGAGAATCCGGCAATTTCCTACGATACCACCACCAAGCATCCGACCTGGGGCGGATTTGATCGCCCCCTGGCGGGTGGCCTGGGTGCAGGGGCTACTATCGCAGATTACATGGCAAACCTCGGCAGTTATAACGTCGGTGCTTTCTCTTCAGAGAATAATGAAAATGCTGATGGGTCATTGCGGGCGTTCAGCTTGAAAGGAAACTATAAACTCGACGATAACGCATTTATCACCAGTGTTGATGTCGGTGTCCGCCTTTCTAACCGCAGTGCGTCTTTTGAGCGTTACAATCTTTTCTCACCTTTTTATGAAAATGGATGTGAAGCGCAGTGGAAGGCTACCGACGTCCAGTTGCATACGGGGGAGTGCCAGGAGGGGGAATTTGTTTCTGGCGAGTTGAATGGTTATACCTTGGACAATGTATTCGTCGGCTATACAGCCCTGCCTAATGTTCCGCTGGATCAATACAACAATGTTGTGTGGGTAACTGACTTTGGTCCTGTGAACGGCATTCCAGGTGTGTGGGCAGTTAATCCAAAGGATTACGACGATCCTGTTGCTTTCCACAACCGCGTATTTGGTTCAACCACCAAGCACATCATTCCGGGATCCAGCTTTGATACCGACATGGATGAGTTGAGTTATTTTATCCAGGCGAATTTCGAAATTGGTCAATTGTCAGGAAACCTGGGTGTGCGGGTTGTAGAAACCGATCTGACAGTAAAACAAAACATTGCCGGCGATCAGAAGCCATACGGTAACACCAACATTGATGTCGGCGATCTGGTGACGAAGCGTGATTATACTGACGTGCTTCCTTCGCTTAACCTGGCCTATCGTTTGACGGACGAATTGATCTTGCGTTTTGCGTATGCTGAGAACATGACACCGTTAAACTTGAACCAGTATGGAGACGGCTTAACGCTTAACTATACGCTTGATACTAATGAGGGCAGCCCAACCCAGGGGCAGTTCATTGTGTCTGGTGGAAGTCTTGCTGGAAATCCTGAGCTGGACCCCTGGCGTTCCGAAAACTTCGACCTTTCTCTGGAATGGTATGTGGGTGAAGCAAGCATGTTAGGTGCTGCGCTCTTCCGGGTAGAGGTAGATAGCTTCACTGAGCAGGCGACGGTAACAATGGAGCAACCGGATGCTGACGGTGTCATTCGTCGCGCGGTGCCTATCAATACCCTGGTACAAGGAAAAGGCGGAAGCCTGGAAGGCGCTGAACTGTCAGCGAAGATAGCCTTCGGTGATTTTATGGATGGATTTATCGGTTACTTCGGTTTCGATACAAACTATACCTATTCACCCAGCGAGGGGTCCGGCAGAGATATCTTTGGCGAAAAGAATCTGTTCCTCGATAATTCGGAGCATCAGTTCAACCTGGCGGCCTGGTACCAGGACGATCGTTTTCAGGCGCGTATCGCATACAACTACCGTAGTGAGCGGCTCGCCGGTCAGAATGGTGGAGCCTGGGGTGCGTTGAGTCTGTATCAGAAAGAAGCTGCTTACGTGGATATTTCTGCGAGCTATGATGTTTCTGATACAGTGACTGTATATCTGAACGGATCGAACATCACCGGAGAATACGAGGAGTATTATCTGGGCTTCGAAGATCAGTATGCATTCCAGAATTATTACGAGCCGCGTTATACCCTGGGGGTTCGCGCCAGGTTCTAAGACGAGAATGTATTTAGAGGAAGCTTTGTAGTTTTAGTTTGCCGCCGTATCAGATGATCGGCGGCATTTTTGTTTCAGACCGGCAGAAAGTTTTATCTCACGTTTTTACTTTATATCCAGTCTTAAAGATCAGCCAGATCATAAACAGGCACAGCAACATAAAAAGCAGAATCATGGCCAGGCTGATACCCACATTCACATCTGCTACGCCGTAGAAACTCCAGCGAAATCCGCTGATAAGATACACCACCGGATTGAACAGCGTGATGGTCTGCCACAGCGGCGGCAGCATATGGATGGAATAAAAGCTTCCGCCCAGGAAGGTCAAAGGGGTAACGATCATCATCGGTATGATCTGCAGCTTTTCAAACCCATCTGCCCATATACCGATAATAAAACCAAAGAGGCTGAAGGTTACCGAAGTGAGGACCAGGAATCCCAGCATCCAGAATGGATGAAGAATGCTGAAATCTACGAACAGTCGTGCTGTAGCAAGAATGATCAAACCCAGGATGATGGATTTGGTTGCGGCTGCGCCGACAAAGCCGATGACGATCTCCAAGGCGGAGATAGGCGCTGACAGGATTTCGTAGATGGTGCCGGTGAACTTGGGCATGTATATCCCGAAGGAGGCATTGGAGATACTTTCAGTGAGAAGCGAAAGCATGATCAGCCCGGGAATGATAAATGCACCATAACTGATGCCGTCGATCTCCACCATGCGTGAACCTATGGCAGAGCCAAAGACGATGAAGTACAGCGAAGTAGACAGTACAGGAGAAGCGATGCTCTGCATCAGGGTTCGCCAGGTGCGCGCCAGCTCGAAAAGATAAATCGCTTTTATGGCATGAATATTCATGCGTGTCCTCCTACCAAATTGACAAAAATATCTTCCAGAGAGCTCTGGCTGGTTTGTAAATCCTTGAATTCGATCCCGAGATTTCCCAGATGGCGAAGCAGGCCGGCGATGTCAGCATCTTCCTGGCTGTCGAAGGTATAAATCAATTGGTTGCCATCGTTGCTCAGCTCCAGTTGATAATGATTAAGTTCAACCGGAATCTGAGGCAGTGGCTGCTGGAGCTGAAGGGTCAGTTGCTTTTTGCCAAGCTTCTGCATCAAGGTTGTCTTTTCTTCCACCAGAATAATTTCCCCTTTATTGATGACGCCGATACGATCTGCCATCTCTTCGGCTTCTTCAATGTAGTGGGTTGTCAGGATGATGGTGACACCGCTGTTGCGCAGGTTGCGAATCATGTCCCACATGTCACGGCGCAGCTCTACGTCTACCCCGGCGGTAGGTTCGTCGAGAAACAGGATCTGCGGTTGGTGGGCGAGCGCTTTGGCGATCAGCACCCGCCGCTTCATGCCACCGGACAAAGCCATGATTCGACTGTCTTTTTTATCCCACAGTGACAGATCCTTTAATATTTTTTCCAGCCAGGCATCATCAGGAGATTTACCAAACAAGCCACGGCTGAATTTAACGGTGGCCCATACGCTTTCGAACATACTGATGGACAATTCCTGCGGTACCAAGCCGATCTTTGCCCGGGCGCTGCGATAGTCTTTAACAATGTCGTGACCATCGACCAGCACCTGTCCTTCGCCCGGATTGACGATCCCGCAGATAATGCTGATCAGGGTAGTCTTGCCCGCGCCGTTTGGTCCGAGTAGTGCAAAGATTTCACCGCGACGGATGTCGAGGTTGATGTTGTTGAGCGCTCTCAGGCCCGATGGATAGGTTTTCGTCAGTTTGTTTACTGAGATGATCGCTTGCACACGACCTCCTTATGTTGGTGGAGCATATAACGGATTTATTGCTTCATGCAGATGGCTTCGATTTTACGGTGTTGCACAATTTACTCGGTATCGTCCATCTGCAACAGGCAATGACGCGGCAGCGGCAGGCCAACCATTTCCCACTCGTCGTCGGACTTTGCAATTGCCATCAACGACGATGTGGTGGCCTCCTCAATACGGCGGCCTTCGTTATCCAGCGGTGTCTGCTGGATTTTGACTACCGCCAGGCCATCACGAAGGGGGACCACATTCAGTAACTCATAATGCATTTGCCCCTCGAATTGTTGCAGCATGGACACCGGCAGTCGTGCAATGGATTTCTTTCCGCCTGCAGAGACTGCGCGGCCGCGAGCGCCGGGCGCGGGCAGTGGATGGCGGCCGCGAAAGATATCTTCAATGGCTTTAATCATGCCGGCGTGTTCATCAGCAAACGCATTTTGCCGCAGCCTGGTGTCAGTGTGTGTCAGCATGGTTGGTCCCCTCGGTTGTGTTGTAATGGCGGGAATGCTAAAACCTCAAGTTAACTTGAGGTCAATAGGTGAAATACATGAAAAAGATCTGCAATGATCAATTTCGCCCGGAACTGAGTGTTGGCGAGGTTGCAAAACGCAGTGGTGTTGCGGTTTCTGCAATCCATTTTTACGAGTCCAAAGGTCTGATTAGAAGCTGGCGCAACGCCGGTAATCAGCGACGTTATCAGCGCGATGTGCTGCGACGGGTCGCCCTCATTAAGGTTGCGCAGCGCATGGGCATTCCGCTGGCTTCTGTCCGCGAGGCCTTGCAGGTGCTGCCGGATGAGCGTGCACCTACAGCCACAGACTGGCGCCGTCTGTCAGCGCAGTGGCGGCAGGAGCTTAATGAGCGTATCCAGCGGCTTACCCAGATGCGCGACCAGTTAACCAAATGTATCGGTTGTGGTTGTCTGTCATTGCGTGACTGTCCTCTGCGTAATCCATGGGATGAGCTCGCGGCCGAAGGCTCAGGGCCAAGGCTGTTGGACCCCGACTGATGTTTGATGATGAGTAGTCGTTTGGAAGATGATGAAATCGACACAGGCCGCGCGGATGAAATTAATTATCCGAATCTTTCAGTGCAGCGGCCCTTGGCGGGTGGGTTAGTCAAAAGTCCGGGCGAGGATGACGCCACCCCACATCAGGTTGCGGTCTCCGGCACCATGCTTGATCTCTGAGGTATGTCCGCGCAGGACATAGCTCAGGCGATATCCTTCTGCAAAAGCAATGGTATAGCCCAGCCAGGCTTCAAACACGATGGGATTCAGCTCGTGGTGATCATAAGTCACTGGACTGTCGCGGAACTGACCTTGCAGAAACGCATTGTAAGCGCGTGCTTTCACCGCCATACCGGCCCAGAAATAGTGCTCTCTGATGGCTCTGCTGCTGGTGTTGTAGGTGGATTTCTCACCGTAGCTCGCCAGTTCCGGGTTAAAGGACGACCAAGGGGTGTGGTACTTACCATCGCGGAAGCTCAGGCTCCAGCTGGCTTCGGTGAGATAACCTACTGATGCCTGCACCGTGCTTTTAACTTCCATGTCATCAAACACAGTGCCGAGGTATTGTTGGCGGGCAATGGCATAGCGCGCCGTCAGTTCGCCGCCCTCGCTGATCTGGTTGTCCCAGCCCGCAGCTTCGTTGCCATTGAGTTTATCGTGGACAGTGTTTTGAAATTCGCCGACCAGATTCAGGCCCAAGGCCCCTACCGTCAGCGTGGTCTTCCAGGACACATTGCTGTTCAAGTCCATCAGTTCACGCGTATTTGACCAGTAAATCAGACTGGCATACGGACGATCATTAGGATTGGCTGCCGCGACAGTGATGTCTTCGGGCGTAAAGCCGAACATCCCCACCTCGATCCGATGGTTCTCAATGGTATGGTCGGCCGAGTCATCCAGGCCGAGCAGACGATCGATGGCTGTCAGGGGTTTATCCAGTGAGAACCAGGCATCTTCGGCGGCGCGGCCGGAGTAAGTGAAGTTAATACCATAGGTGTAATCCTGATCCCGCCCGCCCAAGGCAAGGATGTCGTTATCAACAGCCAGCGCCCAGCTGGACTTCAGAGGCTCCTTGTAGGGCAGGACTACCGTCGACGGGTAAGGGTGCTTGGCATCTTCAATCAGACTGGCGACATAGAGCGGGGGATGATCCGCAGGTTTAGCGGCCGTAAGCAGGGGCAGGGTGGCAAATCCCAGAACGGCAATGTGACGAATGAGTCGTGAAAATCTGGTCATGGTCAATTCCTTCGGTACTGCGCAGCTGCCGGCTCATACGATAGACCTGCAGCTGCAGACAAAAATCATTTGGTTTCTTTAGATGACCGGTCGTCTGTAAAATAACGCACAAACAAGGCAGCAAAATTCATGCGTTGAATTAAGTGTAGTGGCAGTAGGCTGTCACTAGACGGATTTACAAATGACTGGTCGTCTTCTTATTGCAGAAAAAATATATTCAGGATTGGTTGCCCAGAATGGCTGGCAACAGCGTCAGAAAGGCGTTGAGAGGCTCACGACACTTGGAGGCCTTCATACGCATCAAGGTACCTTCCCAGGCATTAAATAGGAATTCCGCCAGCACAGCCGAGGAGATAGGGCTTTTCAAGCTGCCATCCAGGCGCGCCTCTTCCAGAACATCCTCGATTGCCTGGGTATTATTTCGCAGCATCTGGCGGACCTTCAGGCGGATAACCTCGCTGGAATCCGACATTTCCTGGCACATGTTGCCAATGAAGCATCCACCTTTTATGCCCTGTTCACATCCACCGATGTTGTCGGTAAAGAAGCGGGTCAGGCGCTCCAGTGGGGGAACACTGCGATTACCGAGCAGATGACGGTTGTGTTGAATCCGTTCTTCCGTCACTTTCTCCAGCGCTTCTACGGCGAAGTCTTCCTTGCTTTTGAAGTAGGTGTAAAAAGACCCCTTAGGTACATTGGCAGCATCAACAATATCTTTGATGCTGGTGCCGTTATAACCCTGCGTCGCCATGACCTGCAGGCCGGCGTCGAGAAGGTGGTCTTTTTTCAATTCACGTTTGCTCATGGGTGGGAATATATGACCAGTCGTCTGGGAAGTCAAACCCTGTATCTAGGCTTGTTTGTTCTAAGTCCCTCATAACAATGTTTATAAGGCCTGAACATGGTCTCATTTATTGCGGGGGCGCAGCCGTAAAATGGCGGCATTCTGGTCGATCACAAAATCAAACCGACCAAGAATATCTACGCCCAGCAGCCCATCGAAGTCGGTCATGTTCTGCATGGGGAGCAGCGCCAGAATGTGCTGGTTGAAGGTGAGCTGGTCCAGATGAAGAGTCTCGACCGTGAACAGCACGCTGTCCACGGTGCCGCTTGCAGTATTCAGGCGAATGGGCTTGGTGGACTTGACGAGAGCCGGGTAGCGGGCGGTATAGGTGTCGGCAAGACCGCTGAGGGACGCACCGGTATCCAGCAGCAGGCGGGCCGGATAACCTTCGATGGTTGCCTTTACCAGGAATTGATTCCCGAAACGCACAAGCGGCACGCTGAGTTCGTCGGGAAGGGTGGTGCCGTTTAATTCAGCAAGAATATCCTCCGCCCGCTGCTGCATGGCCGGATCGTTGGCCGCCATCATCGCGTGATACTGCGCCTGGTAATGATCTTCCAGGCGGGCATACAGCGAAGCGAGTGTCACATGTAACTCGGCATCGTTGGTGTTATATTGAAGCAATTCGTTGAGCTGATCCAACAGCCACGCCGTATTGCCGCTGACGAGCTGAGGCTGTTGATGAAGCCGCAGCAGATAAGTTCGAACGCTTTTCACAGCCTGCTCAAACCGCAAGGCATCTACTTCGTAATCCAGATAACGAAACCAGGCATCTACTGCTGCTTCGTGATGACTGTTTTTCTCATAAGCCTGAGCCAGCAAAAACCAGGCGCGCGCTGAAGTAGGTGTCTCTGCAAGATAATGTCGCAGCGCGGTTATCGCTTCCTGAGTGCCGCCAAAAGAAATCAGCTGCTCGATTCTCTCCCAGGAAAAGACCTCAGCAGCAATTGGCCTGGACGTTCCGGATTCCGGCTGGCGGGGAGTGGGGCTGGCTTCCAGGGGTATTTGAGCGGGAGTGGGATTCGTCTGAACACGAGGGTATGCTGACGCTGATTCTGCATCGCGATGGCGCAGTTCACTGACCATAAAACCCAGCGAAAAAGCGCAGGCGGTAATGCAGATCAAGGTGAGTTTATTCATAAGCTGCCTGGTGCTGACGAAGTCTGAGACACACGAGGCACTATAGTGGATACCGGCGTAATAATTCCAGTGCAGGGGACACACCTGACGCAAGTTAAGTCAGGCGCGTTCAGGTCTCCAGATTCTCCAAACGTGCCAGGGTTGCGCGAACCTGCTGCTCCATCTCGTTGAGCATCACGGCGTGTTCCTTATCCAATCCCACATCATGGCACGCCTGCAGTAATTCCAGCAGTTGCTGTTCTGCCTTGACGCGTTGTTCGAGTATTTCATTGGCTGAGTCGGGCGAGAGAGCGGCGGTAACGTGGTGGATCAGCATCTCCCCGGTTTCGCGATCCGGGTCAGGAACTGAAGGCAGATCGCCTAGCGCGCGGATAGATTGTTCAATGCGCGCGATGAATGCCTGTCGCTCTTGAATGATCTCGCGCAGCACCGGAGTGAGTTGCGGATCTTCAAGGTATTCAATAGCGTCCTGATAATGATCAGCCGTTTCTCTACTGGCGACCAGCAGATCATTTAATGCCACTTCTTTGTCGGTTCGTAATAAGCCCATGATGTTACTCCTTATTAAAGGGCATGCTATTAAAGGGCCCGCTGTTAAGGTGCGCGTTCACCCGGCTTGGGTCGGATAACTTCCAATGCTTCCGGGATCACTTCAAATACAGCCGGGGTATTGCTGACAGGTTCGCCGTCAGCGTGTATTTCGCGTAAGCGTGAGGTGGTGATTTCAATTCGCTGGCCCGACGCGGTAAAAATTTTATCCGTGAGACGCTGCTTGCCACTGCGCAACAGCGGAGCCAGGGTTAATAATTCCCAAAGCGTCAGCGGCGGCACGCTGTAGAGACACAATTTGCCATCATCAATGGTGGAGTATTCATCAATCACATTTCCGCCGCCGTAATAACGGCCATTGCCGACCGCCAGCTGAATAGAGTTAACGCGGTGGGACTGGCCGTCTACCAGGATGGTTGCACAGAATTCCCGGTGCTTTTTCAGAGCCGCAAACACTGCAGCCAGATAGCTGAATACACCCCACTGTTTTTTTATCTCTGGTGTTAACTCGTGAGTGACACGCACACCGAGCCCGATATTGGCCGCATTAAAAAAATAGTGGCCATTGACCACGCCGAGGTTAACACGGCTGCGATGGTTTTCTGCGATCACCTGAAATGCTTCCAGCAGATCGTCGCTCATGCCGAGAGAACGGGCCAGATCGTTGGCGGTACCCAATGGCAGGATGGCAAACGGCAGTTGATGTTCATACAACGCAGGTGCGGCGGAGCTGATAGTACCGTCGCCACCGCCGAGGATAACCAAGTCGATAGTCGGACGGTGCTGACGGATCAGCTGACAGGTTTCATCAGCACTGTGGGATGCGGCATGAATCAAGCGGATGCCTGCTGCTTCCAGCAGCGCATTACCTTCCTCCATATCAGCGGCGCTGCCGGAGCGGCTGTTGGGATTTACTATGAGGAGTGCAGTCCGCGATGTGTCTGTCATTTTTTGCGCTCGCAATGTCGAACGAGTGTTAGCTGTTGTCATCGTCTTCCATACCGTGATGCTGTTGCAGCCAGCGCGCCAGTAACCAGCATCCTACCGCCCAGGCTGATCCAGCAGTCCAGCCTGCCAGCACATCCGTCGGCCAGTGTACGCCGAGATATATCCGACTCAGGCCGACCAGCAGAGTCGCCGCAATAGCAACCAGCAGAATATAAGCTTTCATGCGTTTTCGTTTTTGCACCCGGGCGAGCAGAGCGCCCATAGTGAGAAAAGTGCTGGCCGATAACATGGAATGCCCGCTGGGAAAACTTGCGGTATACACTTTGGTGTGATGCGGAACCAGGTCGGGGCGTTCGCGATCGATGGTGTTTTTCAGCAGCGTACTGACGCCCAGCGCACCGAGTGTTGCAACGATCAGCACCAGCGCAACTTTGCGTTTGCCATCCAGCAGGAGATAACCCACGACAGCCAAGGTGAGCAGAGTGAGAACCGCATTACCTCCCAGCGCAGTGATGTCGCGTCCGACTTCCTCCGCCCAGCCTGGTCCGATGGGATCACTCAGGTCGGCGGGGTTACGCATACTGAGCAGCAGCGCCTGATCAAATTCATGCGTCTCTCCTTCCAGAACTGCTTCAGCCAGCTCCGCGAATCCCCACAGCGAAGCGAGGATGATGCACAGCGCCAGCAGTACCGGCAGTTCGTGACTGCCCAGCCAATGCAGAGCGGCAGCGACATGCCCGCGGGAACCGGGATCAGTAGAGGAATTCAAGGTGCGGCTGTCTGGGCGTTCGTTCATCAGATCCCTCGGCTTAAATCAACGCAGCATACCGGGATCATATCGAACCACAGGCGCCCGATCTGTGGTTTGCCGCTCGCTTATCAGGGTTCCTGATAGCCGGACGGTTTGAACTCCAGTCTGCCGGTGCGTGGGTCGGCGTTAAAAAAGAATCCCGCATAACTTTTGGAATGCGAGGGCAGGTAATCCAGTTGCGTATAGCTGATCTCCGTTTCATTGTTGTTGTCAGTCAGCTGGCCTTCGAGGTAAACAGCCGCCAGGCTTTTAGCACCGGTATTGGTAACTTCGACTTCTACGAGAAAACCTTTGCTCACGGGGCTGATTTTGTTAATGCTGAAAATTACGTCCGGAGACGTGTCGTCCTCATTGATGGCCATCCATCCCAGGTAGAAAAAACCTGTTATCAACAGCAGCAGACCGGCAATGCCTAAAATTTTCTCCCATAGGGGGGTCTGTTCCTTATTGGTCTTCATGGTATGCGCTCCTGAAATACCTATAAGATGAGGCGGGATGCTGCTGCACCCACTCCGGCGGGAAAGCCCAAAACCACCACCCCTTTTATCGTATTGAAGAAACTTTTATCGTCAATGCTTTCGAATACCCATAGCATAAAAAAACCGATGGCAAAGGCGATCAGGTAGCCGGTAGCGGTAATGCGCACGAATATTTCCCAATGAGTAGTCCACTGTTTTAATTCGCGGGAATTGCACTTGGAGCTGGCGAGTGCGAATGCATGCATGACCAGCAGTGTCAGTAACAGCAGGGACAGTGAGTGCCATGCCGTCATCCGGTAAGAAAGCAGGACAATTTCTTCTGTGGGTGCAAGAGAAAATGCGAGAAACAACGCACCGGTAGCCAGGATAGTCAGGTCGTCTGGGTAATTGCGTCCATCATCTTCGGGTATCTTGCTGCTGCTGCCAACGATGTTGCGTGCCAGCAGGGCGCCCAGGCTGCCGGGTACAGCCTGTAGCAGTAACATGGAATAGACGGCGCCGGGATCGGTGTCAGTATTGATAACCCCCACGGCTGAGAGCACCAGTGCAGTAGTTACAAATGCAACGGCGTAGGAAACCAGAACATCAATAATATTATCGCCAATGGTCTTACTGTTGCGGAAGCCGACCATGGTGGAGATACGATAGAACAGCGGTAATGAGAGTAGAATCAGACAGATCAAACGGAGTGGATCCACGTAGAATCCTATCCACCACATCTCCATTGTCATCATCATTGGCAGGCTGAAGATAATCGATCCACCAATGGCTCTGCCTAATCCTACCCACACGGGAGAAGTGTCATCACGCTCCGTCATAGTAACGCGTTGCTCCCGCTGTCTCAGCAGATCAGTATTAGCGCTTCGCTGTCTTGTCGTCTGCCGCTGAGCGAGCCAGAAAAGCCTGGGTAAGCTCTGGGAGATTTTCTTTCAACCATTCCGCCATGGCGATTTCCTGTGGCAGGATCTGTTCACAGGCGCGTTGCGTCTCTACATCACCTACTGCTTTTGCGGCAGCAATCAGTATCGTGTAGGACGCGATCTCCATATGTTCAAAGACGTATCCGCTCATTGCGCCTTTGACAACTTCGTCGCTCACCATCATGCCAGATACCGACTGGCCAAAAGCAACCAGTTTGGCGGAGAGATCTTTAACGGTGGAGGGACTGCTGCCCAAGCGCTCAATACAGGCGCGTAACAATTTCTGCTGACCATAGGTTTCTTCAATATGTTGCTCGATACGTGCCTTTAACTTTGGGTAATGCTCCAGGCGCTCCGCCTGTCCTTTCAACATCTTCTCCGCCTGTTCCTCCATGGCATGAGCATCTCGCAGCCAATCCAGCAGGTTTTCTGTTGGTGTACTCGTCATTTTCCTTCTCCTTTTCTTGTTAATAGTTGGTCTCATATGAGACAAAGAGTCCGCCGTATAATTGCATGAAAGATCATGGAGATGATGATAAGCGGAAGCGATGCGGTGACATCTGTTGGCTGGATAACGAAACAAAATCTTTTGGCGCTAACGCGCAGCCTGGCACCAGCGTAGGTCGAACTAGCGCAGCGTAATCCGACAAGTCACTCAACTCGAAACGCTTTGGTAAACGATAATGAAACAAATCTCTACTAAGTTTGGAGGGAAGGCGAAGCAAATTGAAACAACCCAATGAGCCTGATATATGAACAGAAAAAGCCGACCCCCAGAAGATAGTCGTTCATTTGCTGATGACCCCCAACGCAATCCTAAACGCGACGATATTCAGGATGAAGGGCCAAGGGAGCTGTTTATTAATAATCCGGAGCATCCGCTGAAGGTGGCCCAAAAAAAGAATACCCCTCCTGGCGAAGCTGTGCGGGAAGAAGGTTATCCGCCAGATTATCACCCCAAGCCGACCCCCAAAGTAAGGCGCAGTGATCGGAGTGAATAACCGTAGCTGAACACTTAGTCTTGGCGGATTATTACTTACGTTAAGTGCTTTTTCGCAGGAAAAAGTATCGAAATTCGCCGACTCTGACCTGCTTTTTTTCTGTCTTCAAGCCAACCATAAAATAACGCAGCCGCCAGGAGCGCTTCCGCAAGATCACCACCGTAGTACATGATCTTAGCTGCGGTGCGGATCTCATCCGCCGTATTAAAGGGAACTGCAGGCCACAGGTTGATGTACATCAGCTTTGCCAGATAACTGTGGGCGGCCAAGCCCAGAAGCAGGGTAAATAAACGAAGTTTAAAAGATGAGCGAAATGGGCTGGCATCGCGACCGGCGATACTCCAGCAGTAAAGATATCCTGCCAAAATAAAATGTAAGTGAATCCATACATGCCACCATAAATTATTCACGCTGTTAAGATAAAGTGGGGTGAGATAAAGCAGATACATTCCGCCGATGTTCAACATTATGGCGGAAGCAGGATGGGCCAGAATATGAAAGAAATTGCTGCGTAACAATCGGCTGCATCCACGTGACACACCCAACGGAGCCGTGCGTAAAAACAGCGTCATCGGCGCAGCGATTACCCAGGCTACCGGAGCAAACATGCCGAGCAATAAATGCTGCACCATGTGGCCGCGAACGTCATGATGTGCCCATTCGAGGAGAGGAGGAGAGAAAGCAAAGAGTAATAGTACTGAGCCGATGATGAAGGCGATAAGTCTTTTTCTGCTCCAAGGATGCCGGCTTTGCTTCGTTCCATGTGCAGCTAGCCAGTAAAACAACGTGATCAAAACGGTGATTCCGATCATCGCATAAGCAAAATGGGTCATTGAAGTATGCATGGCATTCAGATATTCAGGACCGGGCGGCGCGCACGCCTTAATAACCATATGCCAATCAGAAGGAGCAAAATGGCGGACATATTCCACAGGACGTCATAAGGCATTAACGGTACGTCGTAGCGGATCTGGTGCAGCCGCAGAAGCTTGTGATTGATGATTCCGTCAAATAACTGAAAGCCGCCCGCACCGAGAAATCCACCAGCCCAAACGCAAGTAACGTGCAGTGCGTGTTGATGCCGAAGCTCCAGCAACAGAAAAAAACCACCGATCAGCGCGATGATCTCCCCCGCATGAAGTAATCCGTCGGACAAAAGCCCAATAGCAGGAGTGGCACCATCGTAGAAATGGTGCCACCCAAGCAGTTGATGAAAGATGATTTCATCTACTGCAGCCATCAGACCTACGCCAATAAGGACTCCACCCCAGCGTGAACGGGAATGATTACGCATGTGATGAATCCTTGCATATTTAGGACAAGCGCATGGTACCTTGAGAGCGGATGCTCTCTTCATACCATTGTTTTACCGTTTCCAGATGAATATTTTCCTGCGTCAGCGCATGACGGAACTTATCGGCCATCTCGCCCTGTCCCATGTCTTCGGCAAGCTTGATCAGCAATTCCCATGCGGCGTTGTCCGTCAGCTCGATTGACAACATGGCTTCCAGGCTCTGGCTGATCGACGTGCGAGGGTCCGTAATCACTTTCATCAATCCTGAGGCGGCTACACCCGACGCGTCAGCATCCGGCGTCTGAGCGGTAGGATCTGCTCCAAGGATCTTGATGCAGTCTACCAGCAGGCGGAAATGTTCCGCTTCCTGATCGCGGAATTCCTGCAGTTGCTCAAGAGGAAGTTTTAAGCCATCAAGGCTGTTGGCTGCCTGATGCTCACACTTGAGGATCAGCTGTTCATAAATGCGCACGCCGCTGCGTTCAAACGCGAGGCGCTCGCCGAGCTTATTAAGAAACACTTCGGGGTGATGGCCCGTCAACATCTTGCCCGCGGATTTCACCATTCCTTTCACCGTGCCGGGCACAGGTACGGAACCAAGGGGGTCATCGTTATCCAGATAAAACTGCTCCAGCAACGCGATATTGGTGTAACCGTCTTCACCGTCAAGTTGTAGGTTCTTGCTGCCTTCGATCATCTTTTTGCTGAGTATGGGTGACATATCAATGCCGGTTTTATTGCTGCCCATCTTAGTATTCGGTTCCATAAATAAATCCTCTAATACGAAAATTACGCAATTTTTTTGCTCAATTCGGTACCTGGCTCCCAACGATATTGCTCAGCAACCATCTCAGAAGGTGAGCCGGTTGAGTTGAGATGATCGCGATAATCTTTGGAGCGTTGACCCTCCTGACTTTTATCGACATAGTCGGGACCTTTAGCGCGTAGATTGATTTCTTCTGTAAGGACCTGCCGCACAAAATCACGCTGACTCTGGAAGGCGATAGGATCAGGCAGCGCTTCAGGCAATACTTCGGCCGGGTCGCGGCGTTCGTATTTTTTGAAGAGTTCGGTCACGATGTCGAGATGGCCCAGCTCATAATCCAGGAAGCGTTCCCATATGGCCTTGATTCGCGGATTGGTTTCTGAGGCAACGCAGCTGTAGTAGTTGTACACTTCGTTTGCTTCATACAGCAGCCACTTTTCCAGCCAGGTTTCATTTGGGTCGATGATGGAGCCGTACTGCGTTACGTGTTGCTCTTCAATTGAGGCGATTTCTGCATATAGGGCACGTGCAACCGGATCGGCAAAGGTGGGACCTATGTTCATGTAGTAATCGCGAGTCTGATATTCGCCGGAGAAGATGGTCAGTGCATTGAGTTTGGAAACTGGAAAAGTTGCTTTGTGATCGTAGTGATGACGCAGGTCATCTTCGGGGGCGCGATGTTCCTCAATTGTCGGTCGCCCCGGAAGAATATCCGTATAACTCTGCAGAATATTATTGGCATCCTTCCCTTCTACACGGTCCATGAGCGCTGAGTAGCGATACATGTGGTCGAAATCTTCAAGTAAACCGTAGCGGTAAGTCTGCGCCAGATATTCGTCCGGTTCCTGCTGTGCGATGGCGGCAGTAACTTCTATGGCAACCTGTTCATAGCCGATAGTAGTTTCCAGAGGGGAATGATCGGCGCCCATTAACCAGTTAATCATGGTTTGTTGATGATGTTCCACCCGGCGTATTTCTGCGAGGGGAAGACGGAGGTTGCCGTTGAATTGGCCGCACATATGCTGGAAGCGGTTAACCTGTTGTTCAATGCCATTCATCAGAATGACCCGCACCCGGGTAAAGGCATCGTCATCCAGCTTGCTTAGCGGTTTTATCGCAAGTTCACGCCAGGTAAATTTCTGACGGCTCAAGGGAATTCCACGGTTGTCAAATAATTTGATACTCATTTATTGGTCCTCAAAAAAAGTAACCTTATGAATCTCCCCCTGCTGCAAGCGGCATACCATGAAGTAGAGAATCGACTTGTTGGTTCATATAACTGAAATTTAATAGCTTAAATGCCAGGGGAGAAGATGCTGGCAATTTTTTTACAAGGTGGCTGTAAAACTTACAGAGATAAACTTTGTGAAAGCGAAAAATGGCGAAAGCGAAGCGCGGACTTGCCTTGATGTTACAGGCCTTTAATGGAGTTATGACATCGCTCAATATTTATGTTGCCTGTACAGGTGATTTGCGAAGACTATTTCGATTATTGGACGCATTGGTTTACCAGGGAGATTAAGGGCACATCCTTTGCAGCCTCCCCGGCAGCCCTATTTTTTGTGATCTTTGTAGTCGCTGGCCTTGAAAATTGATCTCAGGAATCATTATGTTGATGCAGATAATTGCGGTACTGATGGTGTTGATCCTGCTCTATTTCGTCGTCATGGGCGTGACGGGGAATAAGCTCGGCTTCCTCTTTAGTGGAACACCGGATAGCGGGTCCAAAGCCGCTGGGTTTAATAACGTGGAGCAGGTTTTTTTTACGACAGTCTTCAGCCTGCTCGGTTATGTCGCGAGGAAGGACGGCCCAGTGAATAATAAGGAAATAGTTCGGGCAAACACCTTTATGGAGAATATGCATCTGGACACCGCACAGCGCCAGCAGGCCGAGCAATTATTTCTGCAGGGGGCTTCGCCAAATTTCAAGGTGGAAAAGGCATTGCAGAATTTTCAGGGATTGGCGCAGAGGCGCCCAAATCTTACCCAGATTCTGCTGGTTTATCTGGTGAGTCTTGCGCGGGTTGATGGACTTCTGGTCGACGAAGAAATCGCAGCGGTTCGGGAAATAGCTGGAGCACTGGGATATTCGCAGATTACCTTCGAACATCTGTTGAAGATGTTATCGTCCCAGGATCGCTTTCGTGAGGGGTCTCTGCGCAGGGCGACTCAGGATGATGTGACGCAGGCTGCTCGCGATAGCGAGGGGGCTGAGAATAGGCGGACCCGAGGCTTTAGCAATGCAGCTGAGCAGTCGCAATGCGCCTATGATGCGTTGGGTTTGACACCGGATGCTACGGCTAATGAAGTGCGTAGCGCCTATCAAAAACTGGCCAGCCAGCTTCATCCAGATAAGTTGATCGGCCAGGGTTTGCCGCCGTTTATGATCCAGGCGTTAACGGAACGATTCAAGAACATTCAGTCTGCCTATGACTGCATCAATAAAGAAAAGCGCGTTGATTCGGCATAAGAAATCTGTCTTTTTCAAACCTCATTGGTTCTGGTCTATCAAAGGTGGCGCAGTTAACAAAGAGTTCTGCTTTAAGAAACCTCAAGCGATGCCGCAGGTCAAGGTAGTAATTAACTGTATCGGAGCTATGTCATGAAGATCGATACCAGTATTTCCGGTGAGCATTTCGATCACAAGATCGCAGGAATATTTGACGATGAAGGCAGCGCAAAGAGCGCGGCGGATGCAATCAGTAAAGCGACGAGCCTGCGGGCTAACCAGATTTTCGTGATCGGCCCAAATGACCGTCATCCTGGCTGGGAGTTGGAGCCAGAGGATAAGGGTATCTGGCATACCATGCTTAAGGCCCATCTGTGGTTAGGCATAGTGGGTGGGATTGTAGGGTTCGTGTTGTTTCTAATTTTGTTTTCAGCCGGCATCGCTTTTGTTGTACAAAATGCCACTACGACGGCTGCGATTACTACGGGATTTGGAATAGTGGTTGGGATGATGTTCGGTGGCCTGGTCACTCTGCGCCCTGACCATATGCCATACGTGAGTGTTTCGCAATCCGCACTGCGCAAAGGTAAATTTATTGTGGCGGTTCATGCTACCAGTGCTGACCAGCTGAAAGAAGCTAATCTTAAATTCGACCGATTGCATATAAAAACGGTAAGTAGTTTGTAGTTTATCCAACGGTTATACAAGCCCTTCCTGTTCAAGTATGTAGAGCAAAAGCTCTTCATTCTTGGTCAGTTTTTCGCTGCGTTTGTTGCTGGTGTTAAATTTATCAACATAAGGTAAAAGTTCGCCTCGCTCGTATAAACCTATAATCACTGGATGCACATAATACTTCCTGCAGACGGTACGGGTGTTCCCCAGATGTGCCGCTACCTCATCCAGGATCGAAATAATGTTGCGTTTGACCTCCGCTTTGGTGTTGACTGGCTCAAGAACTTTAAATGCCGTGAGTGCATGGACAGTTCCAATCCATGTACGGAAATCTTTGGCGGTGAAGTCCTGATCGGTGATGTTCTTGAGATAGTCATTCACCATGCCCGAATCAATAGCTTTATGATTTCCTTCGTCGTCGTAATACTGAAAGAGTTCTTTTCCAGGAATGTCGCGGCACTGTTTAATAATTCTGGCAAGTCGCTTGCTCTTTAAACTGATATTATGAGCAATACCTTTCTTTCCTTTGAAGATAAACTGCATGTGATCGCCGTGAATCTTTACATGCTTGTTCTTTAAGGTTGTGAGGCCGAAAGATCCATACAATTTTTCATAAGCCGTGTTTCCGATACGAATGCTGGTCTGCTCCATCAGGTAGACGACAGTAGCCAGTACTTTTTCGACCGGCATTCCAGATCTGGCCAGATCCTTCTCAACGCAGCGGCGAATGGTGGGAATGGCGTTGCCAAATGCGTGCAGGCGATAAAACTTGGTGTGGTTGCGAAAGCTGTTCCACAACGAGTGATATTTATATTGCTTGCGTCGACGGGCATCTATGCCGGTGGCCTGCAGATGACCATTCTCCAGATGGCAGATCCATACATCTTCCCAAGCCGGAGGAATAGCAAGCTTCTTGATCCGCTCGAGTACCTGTTTGTTGCGAACTTTCCGTTTGCCCAGGTAGTAGCAGAAAATCTCCCCTTCTTTCCTTCTACTGATGCCTGGTTGAGAATCCTGCACATAAATCAGCTTTATCGCCTTAGCACTCTTGGCGGGGTCATGTAATACGGCTTTGACTTTTCTTGGCGTTATTCTTATCTCGTCGCTAATAATCAGCATAGGTATTCGTCATCTTTCGTGAATGACGTTTGGACTCTGCTTGGCTCTGGATATTCGCTAAGCAGCAGATGCATGTGTGTGTTCGCACAGACGCAGCATTGCGACGAAACTAGCGTGGTGATTTATTTAAAGGAGTGATCATAATGCCGTTTACAGCGACAGACCCCATCAAAATCATTTTTGCCATCATTCTTCCGCCGTTGGGTGTTTTTTTGGAGGTAGGCTTCAAAGGCCATTTCTGGTTGAATATTTTGCTGACATTGCTAGGGTTTATTCCGGGAATTATTCACGCTTTATATGTGATTTTTAAGCACTGAATCAGATCTTGGCGCATCAATTTATAAGCAAGTCGACAAAATTTACAACCACTTTACCTGAGCAATATAAATTGCTACTAAAGTTATTGATTCCACACGTATACTCCTAGCTGGTGCATTTATTGCAGAATGGATAAATGCGACATTTAAGGAGTTCATAAAATGCCAAAGCCGTTGATTAATCTCGTTGTAAGTCTCATGTTAGTTGCGCTTGCTCCTGTTGCAGGCGCTGCTTTGATCACTGTCGAGCCTGATGATTACGCACCAGGCACCGACCTCACCGATATTTCACCCTACGTCACGTTGAATTCTGTATTTCCGACTTATCCGGGTACTGCTGTTGAAAGAATTTACGCTGACGATGATGGTGCGTTAGGCAGTCCTGACTACGTAGCCCCTACTGGTAACCTCACTTTTGGCAATCATGGCTATTTTGTTTATGGCGAACCGCCAAACATTGGTGGGTTCAGCATGACCTTTCATCAAGCCGTTTCAAATGTGAGTTTACTGGCGAATAATGAATATCCCCCAGGACTTTCTGCGTTATGGGCTGCATTTGACTATGAAGGAAACATTATTGGTACCGGCTCTGCTGGGGTTGGTGTTCCCAGGGGTGAAACCTTCGAAATCAATATTGGTTTGGCTGACGTATGGAAAGTAATAGTGGGTGGTGATGACAGCATGGCTGCTATCAATTTTGATCACCTCACCTTCGAAGTTGATGACCTGGTATCTGTTCCTGTACCCGCGCCTTTACTGCTCCTGATCACCGGGCTGCTTGGGCTGGTATTAAGGAAGTCCCGGCAGCAGGCTACTGCTTTTTCTGCTGCCGCTTGATAAAAAGAATTGCGGCTGCAGGAATATGTATCACCCCGAATGAGCTAAGGAAGATTAATACCTCCCAGACGCCACTTATAGCGTAGCGCTGACTGTTGACCCAGCCAAAAGCGAGGCCGACGATAATCAACAGGAGGTGGGTAAACCAGCGGCTTCTGGCATTGGCCGTGTGAAAGGGAATCCGGTAATGGGTGTAGGCTGCAGCAGCCAGTGTTATACCGCTCAGTAACAGTAATAAGATGGTATGCATAAAAGGCGTCTCTCCAGGGATGCTTTTTATGTGATACCAGACAATAAAAAATGTTCGTTTTATCCACCTTTATCGGGCCAGCTTTTGATAACCCCGCCGTCCCGTTCGACCAAGGTGCTGGCTGGTCGGTATAACTCACCGGCCCAGGTGGCTTCGCGTTTGATTTAAGGATCAAAGGCGAAGGAAGAGGGGAGAGGTAAAATAAGTCGTGTTTGCTAAAACTGAAAGCTCACCCCCGCACGGGCAGACCGGGTTTCTCCGAAATCAAAGTCCGTTTGTGTGTAGCTCGCGTGAATCACTACCAGCCGGTTAATGGGAAATTCCAGTAATAGTTCGACAAAGGGATCGCTGCCGGTAAACTCATCCTTTCTTTCACGGCCAGGATTTAGAAAACGGCCTTCCTTCGTGTCCAGTTCCCACCAGGAAATACCAACGACAGGCGTGATACGTAGATGTTTGTTGAGCGGAATCACGTAACCTATCAATGCACGACCTTCATACAGATGATAGTCGTCGTCTGCCCGAAGAAAATTATCACCATAGGTGAACGACAGGTTGCCGCCGAGCAGAATATTGGAATTAAATCGATAACCTGCAGAAACACCTGTGGTGGTGCCATCTACCCATTGCTCTTCACCATCATTGGCATAGGCAGATTTCAGATCAATCTTGCTGCGGCCCAGCGTGGGTGTAATAACGACATCGGCACAAGCACTGGCGGCTGTGAAATTCAGGAGCAGTATTAAGAGAAACCGGTGGAAGCGAGAGGGAAATTGCATGTCTAGTCCTTGTCAGTGCAGTTGCGAATAGGGTTGAAGCGGCCGCCAATCATACTGATTTGATAAAAAGAGGCAAGAATTTTTCTGATGTTGGATTATGTGTCAAAGGCATTTCACGTGACGTTTCTGTTATAACAATTGGCAAAGCTATGCTTCGCTTTAAAGATGGAAAAAATATTATCGCTTCGTCATGGATGAATTTATGGTACAAGCAATAACTGATCATCGCGGAAAAAGATGATTGGAATGTTACAACGGACAAACCCATGGATAATGGAGAGCATGCATGCTAAAGCACACAGTTTCGCAGTTGGATCAGTACTCCTGTTCATTTAATAATCCCTTCACTAAAAAAATTTCTTCTTCGTTAATTGCTGCCGTCCTGCTGCCATTGCCACTGGCAGTCAGCAGTGCTGTGGCACAGGCGCAGAATGCGCCAGCTAATCAACCTCAGGCTGTTGAAGAGTTACTGATCGTGGGTTCCAGAACCCGGGGTCGTGTTGCTGAAGATTTGCCGGTACCTGTTGATGTACTGGATACGGAAGCAATAGAAAAAACCGGACAGACCGAAGTGGGGCGGATTCTGCAGAGCCTTGCCCCTTCTTTTAATTTCTCATCTTCCACCATCAGTGATGGCACCGACGCTCTACGTCCGGCAACGCTGCGCGGACTGGGACCGGATCAGACTCTGGTGTTGATCAATGGCAAGCGCCGTCATCAGGCATCTTTGATCCATATCAATACATCAGTGGGGCGCGGTACTGCTGGCGTTGATATGAATGCAATTCCCGGTGCATCCATCAAGCGCATTGAAGTGCTGCGTGATGGTGCAGCGGCCCAGTATGGTTCGGATGCGATTGCCGGTGTGATTAACATCGTACTCAAGGATGCAGCTGAAGGAGGCAACGTCAGTGCTTATTACGGTGAATACAGTAAGGGCGACGGCGAGACCATTAATCTGGATGTTAACAAAGGATTCAGCATCGGCGACACGGGCTACATCAACATGACGTTGAATTTCCGTGATCGCGGCCGAACTAATCGCGCCGGTACGCCGGGAGACTGTGTGTACGGTGGCTGTGTCGATAGCGACGATAACGGCATTGTTGAAGCCGCCGATCCCCGTGAAATCAGTTTTAATCGCGACGTCTATCGCATTGGTGATGCTGATTCGGATCAGCTGGCCGCGATACTGAATGGTGCGGTCGATGTAGGGGCAGGACAGCTGTATGGCTTTGTGACTTATTCCGAGCGCGAGACGACTTCAGGTGCTCTCTATCGCAATCCTGCTTCGGGTTATTCTGCGGCACTGGACGATGGCGATAACGTCATTCCCACCGGCTTTCTGCCGCATATTAATTCTCAGATTGATGACTTTTCTGCAAGCATCGGCTATCGGATGGAGTTCGCCAATGGTTGGGATATGGACGTGTCCTACACTAACGGGCGCAACGAAATTGATTACCACACCAGCAACTCAATCAATTACTCCTACGTAAATTATCTGAACTTCGGTCAAGGTCTGGCTGATGCGGAAATTCGCAGCACCATCCCTCGATCAGCCTATGCCTATGGATTGGAACTGGGACTGCAGACATTTAATATCGATTTTGATAATACCTTTGGCGATCTGTCGGTGGCTGCGGGTTTTGAGTATCGCATCGACGATTACAAGATCAGGCCCGGCGAAGAATACGCTTATCTCGATTACGATACCGATCTCGAAAACGGTGGCGTCGCTCTGTATCCACAGAATGCCGACGGCGGTATCCAGGGTTTTCCAGGCATAGCGCCAGCGTCCGCAGTGGATGAAGACCGCCGGGTGGTCTCGGCGTTTGTTGATGCTGATTATCAACTTACAGGCAGTGTGCTGGTGAGCGCTGCTGTGCGCTTTGATGATTATGAAGATTTCGGTAATACCACTAACTTTAAGCTGGGGGCTAACTGGGCGGTCAATGACATTCTGCGTTTGCGTGCAGCAGCCAGCACCGGCTTTCGCGCACCATCCATGCAACAGCTTTACTTCAACAATATCGGTACTCAGTTTGTAAGCAATCCTGCTGATCCCGGCGGTCCGCAGATACTGGTACAGGTAGGCACCTTCCGCAACGACAGTGAGCTGGCCCGTGCCATAGGTATTCCACAGCTGAAGGAAGAGGAATCGACCAACTACAGCGCAGGCCTGGTTCTGACACCGGTGGATCGTTTAACGATTACCCTTGATTATTACGCCATCGACATTGATGACCGCATCGTCATCAGTAATCGTTTGAGTGGTGCTGATGACCCGAGTGGCACACTGGGAGCTGCGTTGGAGGCTGTTGGCGCAGGTGCAGGGCAATTCTTTCTCAATGGCGCCAATACCGAGACACGGGGTTTTGATCTGGTGCTCAATTATTCCGGTATTGATTTTCTTGGCGGCAATCTGGATTTAACCCTCGCTGGAAATAAAACCGAGACGGATGTGGTGGATTTATTTACCTCGCAGGCCGGTTCCCTCGCGCAGCTCGATGCCGACGTGGTGTTCAGCTCACAGGATATTTCCATCATCGAAGAGTGGCAGCCGGAGGACCGGGTGAGCCTGAGTGGTTATTACCAGCGGGACAACTGGCGCGTCAGCCTGTCATTCAACCGCTATGGTGAATACACGGTAGAAGATGGCGGTCGCCAGACCTACGGGGCCAAAGTATTGACCGACCTTAATGTAGAGTATGGGTTTGATAACGGTTTGACGCTGAGTGTGGGTGGTAACAATATCTTTGATGAATATCCGGACAGAAATACCATCGGCAACACCCGCGGTGGTGCGATAGAAGATGCGCCGGGTGGTAATGTCATCGTCGACAGCCCCGGCATTTTTACTTACTCGCGCCGCTCGGCACCTTTTGGTTTCAACGGCGCTTACTGGTATGCAAAAGTAGGTTACAACTTTTAAGTGAGTGAAGAACGGCAGAGGAAGAGGGAATCTTCCTCTGCCGGTTTTTCTATTGTATTTTTTTTAATTTTTTTGTGAAAACAGAATTGCTCTACTCGCGTCCTTGAACGTTGCCTGAGATTTATCGTCCTTCCAACCAGGCAGGTAATTCAGCAACCGTATTCAGAATACCGTCGGGTCTGATGGATGATTTGTCCAGATAGGTCTGGCGGAATTTGCCGGTTTTAACCAGCACTCCCTGGATTCCCATGGCCTGAGCTCCGCCGACATCGCTGTCGAGGTCGTCCCCTACCAGCAGGGTTTTATCTGCACTGATCTTCACCGAGTCCAATACCCGCTGAAAAAATGCAGCGGTAGGTTTTCCCATAATCTGCGCGGTTTGACCAGTAACATACTCCAGCCCCGCAACAAAAAATCCTATGTCTGCTTTTAATCCGTCGGCGGTTTGCCAGAAGCGGTTTTTATGCAGAGAGATGAGCTGTGCACCTTCGTGCATGGCGTTAAACAGGCGGTTGATCAACTCGATATTCCAGTGATCGCCGATGTCGCCCAATACAATAAAGTCCGGGTGTTGTTCATCAATCACGAACTGATCAAAGTCCGCCTTGATTGCATCAGCCACAACGGGCCATAAACGGATTTTTTCGCCGCGCTGCTCCTGCATCGCCTGCAATTCAAGCCGCGCAGCGGCGGGAGCACTGATAAGCTCGGCATCATCCACAGCAAAATCCATCTGCCGCAGCTGGTTGAGCAACTCTGCATGGGAGCGGGTAGTGGTGTTGGTGAGAAAGCGCAGTAGGTAGCTTTGCTTGCGCAGCCTGGATAAAGCAGCAGGAGCGCCGGGTACAACCTCCTTATCAACGTAAAGGGTGCCGTCAAGGTCGAGGAGAATCAGCTGGATGGAATTTGAAGGCATAACAAACTCCTGTACGTGGTTGTGAGATTGCCTTGAATTCAAACAACACGTAAAACTTATGCCTTCTTGCATGAATCTGCAAATAGATTTAACACCGACAACATCCTTGTTGCTTTGTGTAACTGGCTGTCCAGTATTATGCTCAAAATTGGGGCATGTATGAACGGCGGTTAATCCGGTTTGGGTTCTTTTAACAAAGGTGACTGCAAGGTTTTACTGCTGACACCAGTGATCTCTGCGGTAACCTTACGCAGATCATTTAACGAAACCTTGCGTATGGGAATTAATGCGCGGGTCACATCATCAATGTTGTGTTTGTTTTTAGTTTGCGCGCGAATCTCGCGATCAAGATCATCCAGCAGCACCACAGCGCGCGCGGTAATTGGGCCATGGGAACGCTTCGCGCGCAGCGTTTCGATCTCTGCACCTTTTTTTCGCAGACCCGTCATGATCTGATTGCGCCGCTCTTTCGTCATGCCATTGGCACGATACAGTAATTCGATGGAATAAAATTCTGCCAGGCCTTCAGCAAACCAATCTTCGCTGTAGTGTTTTTCTTTAGCACCGCTGATGCGGGTTACCATATGAACCAGTTCGTGAATCAGAGGGCTGGTACCGTCTTCGCTGACCATAGGTCGGTCCGCGTGTAAAAACAGCGAGTTGGAAGCCGACAACCCACCGCGCCACAGTGGGTCATCGCCGCCTACTATGAGGAGTTTCTGGGGCGATTCCCCAAAAGCGTTTTCCAGTTGTGGCCAGACAAAGCCCAGAAAGGTCAGAGCGTCCATGCGCCGCAGGCCCGAACCTTTGGGGGCACTGACGGCGATGTTGGTGTTGCCGATCTTACTGCGGCGCGTTCCCAGCTTACCGGCGATCATCCAGCCGATAGGCCGATCAAACCGACGCTCCGGATTGTCGATACGAAAGGTGTTGCCCCGTTTGCGCGGCCATCCGGTTTCAATGCTCCAGTCTTTGGGCAGTTTAAATTCCAGTGTGGCGATGGCGGTCGCACCGGGGGCTTCGTAGGTATGGACTGCAGGAACAATATTGTCGCCGCGAAAGATGGCCCAGTCTTCGGTCATCATGGCGTCGAACCGACCCGGATCACGTTCATTGGTGATCTTAATATACAGCGACAGTCGCGCGTCTTTCGGCGGCAGTTTCCAGATGGCCCGTCCATCCTTGATAACAAATTCACCGTTGGCTTTGATGTTACTGTAAACATCACGTTTGACGTTGAACTCGATATGACGCAGTAAATCTCCGCGATCAACTTCCATGGTCACCAATGCGCGATCTTTTTCCGGCTGCAGCTCTACGGTGTAGTTGAGCTGGTAATAGGGTGTCTCATCGGCGACGGCCACCGTGGAGCACAGGGCACAGAGCAATACATAACACAGGGTGTAGATAACGGAAATACGACGATCAATCACGGGCATAGGCGACTCTTGGAGGGATTTTTTTTCAGGTAAGGTTACAGACAAGTGTGACACGTGGTAGTTCGCGACATCTTAGCAGAGTGTTTCTCGGATTCGCGATGGGTTTGAGTGCGATCGCCTCGTGCTGGATCATGCGGCCCGCGCAGCGAAGCTGGGAGACCGCGAGAGATCTGTCAGTTGCTCGTCAGCATCATCTCTGCTTTGTTGACGATGCGCTCACAGAGTGAATGGGTGGCGAGGATATCATCATAAGCCCCCGGTGTACCTGTCTTTACCTGAGCAACCCAGGCATCGACCATAGCTACGAAGCCGCGCTTGTGAAGTGTGTGATCCCAATCGCTGAAGCCGAGGGAGCGCGCCTGGTTATTCTCGTAATGGACGCCGCTGGCGAGATTGTCGATCTGCCATTTCTGTTGCGGCGCAAAGAATTCCACCCGTTCCTCCGCCACTCCGCTGAGACGATTCATGCCTGCCGTCAGCAGGGTAGCGTCGCGCTGCCACTGCACCTGAATTGCGGCAAGAGCGTTTGTTTTGCCGTGGGTGAACACCTGCAGATTCTGCAGGATACCCGGTGCGAGGAAACGCAGGCTGTCGAGTATGTGGATAAAGTCGTCGTAGATGAAGATGCGCGGTTTATTGGGCTGGTTCACCCGGTTTTTCTGCCAGTGGATATGCACGGGATTGGCGATCCCGGCCAGGGGCGCGATCAAGTGTGCGAAGCGGCGATTGAAGCCTACAGCCAGCGGAATATTTTTCCGGGCAGCTAGATTCAGCAAGGCTTCGCTCTCGTTCAGCTGATAGCTCAGCGGTTTATCCACAAACACCGGGACCCCGGCATTCAGTAGCTGAGTTGCAATGTGGGCGTGGCTTTCTGTGTTGCTGTGGATCATCGCCGCATCCGGTCTCGCAGCGAGCAGGCTCTCCAGCGAATCAAAGCACTCCTGCACGCGGTACTGCTGCGCCAGCGCAGCCAGCGTCTGGGGGTTGCGGGTGCATAACAAGGGCGTGATATCCGGATGATTCGCCACCACCGGCAGGTAAGCCTTACGGGCGATATCGCCCAGGCCGATCAATGCGATGCGCATAAAACTCCTGTTTATTATTGGTGAACAGGTGAAAGTGTAGCTGGGTTGCGGCCGTCATGGTGCGTTTATTGTTACGCCAGCGGTCAAAAAGAGCGGGTTGGTTTAGTGGAGGATTGTGGTTGTGGAATGTCGGATTACGCCATTGGCTAATCCGACCTACGGGGTGCGTGATTGGGGCATGTAGGTCGGATTAGCATGTAGGTCGGATTAGCGCAGCGTAATCCGACGTTCCCGCAGGTTTCCGCCGCAGCATGTAGATCGGATTAACATGTAGGTCGGATTAGCGCAGCGTAATCCGACGTTCCCGCAGGTTTCCGCCGCAGCATGTAGATCGGATTAACATGTAGGTCGGATTAGCGTAGCGTAATCCGACGTTCACCTGCAGGTTTCCGCCGCAGGCCCCATTGGCGCAGGCGTTCCATATAGAGATAAACCACTGGCGTTGTATATAGCGTCAACAACTGGCTGACAGCCAGCCCGCCAATGATGGTAATCCCCAGCGGTCGGCGCAGTTCCGAGCCTTCGTGAAAGCCCATCACCAGTGGCACCGCTCCTAATAACCCCGCAAGGTTGGTCATCAGGATCGGGCGCAGGCGCAGCAGCGCTGCCTGGTAGATGGATTCGCGGGACGACAATCCCTCACGGCGCTCCGCTTCCAGGGCAAAGTCGATCATCAGGATCGCATTCTTCATCACAATCCCGATCAGCAGAAACAGCCCGAGCAGGGCAATCAGGCTGAAGGGCGTATCGCTCAGACGCAGTGCCAGCAGTGCACCGACACCGGCCGAGGGCAGGGTGGAAAGAATCGTCAGCGGGTGGATGGTGCTTTCATAAAGGATACCCAGTACCAGATACACGGCCACCAGTACCCCGAAGATAAGCCAGGCCTGGTTATCGCTGGACCCGGGTGTGCTCGGTCCCCATCCGGCCTGCTTGCTGCCCGGCGGACCGACATGCACCTCTGAGGGCACCATCAGTTCTGCCAGCAGATTATCAATAGCCGTCCGGGCCTGTTCCGCCGTCACTCCTTCCGCCAGGTCATAACCAATACTCACCGAGGCAAACTGACCGGTGTGGCGGACCCTGTCGTTGGCCAGGCCATAACCGAAGGTAGCGAAGGTCGATAGGGGAACGCGACTGCCGTCGCGGGTGACCACCTGGATCTGCTCAAGCACCGCCGGGGTGGAGGTGTATTCCGGCTCCAGCTCCATCACCACCCGGTATTGGTTGAACTCGTCGTACATGGTGGAGACCTGCCGCTGGGAGAAGGAGTTGTTAAGCAGCGAAGCCACCATGGCCATATCGACCCCCAGTCGCTGCGCAGCTTCGCGGTCAATATCGATGACCACCTGCTGGGCACCGTCGCCGCGCTCGCCATCAATGCTGGTCAGCTCCGGTAGCTGCTCCATGGCCTGCGTCACTTTTACGCCCCAGACCCGCAGCGGCTCGACTTCGCTGGACAGCATCAGCAGCTCGTGGGCGTTACGGCTGAATGGCGAGTTGAGGCGGATGTCCTGGTCCACACCGATCATCAGGATGCCGCCCGGAATCTGCGGCATCTTCCGCCGCAGGCGATCAACCACTTCCGCTGCGGGCACACCCCGTTCCGCCATGGGTTTCAGTCTGACGCGCATCCACGCGTTGCTGACGCCCATACCGCCGCCACTCGCCCCGAAGACGTCGTCAACTGCCGGGTCGGACAGCAACAGCTGGCGGAACTCCTCAATCTTGGGCTGCATGATCTGAAAGGAAAAACCGTCGTCGCCACGAATCCAGCCGGTGAGCTGACCGGTGTCCTGTTCTGGCAGCATGGTCTTGGGAATGGCGACGTAAAGATAGATGTTCAATCCGATCACCGCGCCCAGCAGCAGTATCACCAGCAGGCTGTGGCGCAGCGCCCAGTTCAGGCTCACAGCATAGCCCCGACGGATGTCGTCGAAGATGCCGGGCTTCTTCTGCTGTCCCGGTACCGCGCCGGGCTTGAGCAGATGGGCGCACAGGCTCGGCGTCAGGCTGAGAGACACCGCCAGAGAAATCAGCATGGCAGCGGCGAGGGTGATTGAGAATTCGCGGAACAGCTTCTCCACAACCCCGCCCATAAACAGGATCGAGACAAACACCACGACCAGGGTGACGTTCATCGCCAGGAGGGTAAAACCCACTTCATGAGCCCCCCGGATTGCAGCGCGATAGGGCGAGAGGCCTCGTTCAATGTGCCGCTTGATGTTCTCCAGTACCACGATGGCATCGTCCACCACCAGTCCGGCGGCAACGATCAAGGCCATCAGCGAGAGGTTGTTCAGAGAAAAACCGTAGAGGTACATCACGGCAAAGGCTCCGACCAGCGCGACGGGAATCGCCAGGCTGGGAATCAGGGCGCTGCGGATGCTGCCAAGGAAAGCCCATACCACGCCAACCACCAGCAACACCGCGATCAGCAGGGTGATCTGTGCTTCCTTAAGGGTGGCGCGAATGCCGGGGGAACGGTCCATCACCACCTTCAGCTCGGTATCCGTAGGCATCAGGGCACGGAGCGCCGGCAACTGCTCGTTGATGGCATCGATGGTTTCCACGATGTTGGCGCCGGTCTGGCGGCTGACGGTCAGGGTGACGGCGGAGCGCTGGTTGTGAAAGCCGCTGGCGTAGCGGTTCTCGACCGAATCCGTCACCTCGGCCACATCCTGCAGGCGTACCGGAGCACCTTCCTGGTAGCGAATGATGAGCGGTTTGTAATCGGCAGCGTTGCGCAGGGTATCGCTGGTGCGAATCTGCCAGCGGGTGTCACCTTCCTCCAGCAATCCAAGCGGCTGTACTACGTTGGCAGCCGCGATAGCGCTGCGTACATCATCCAGTGCTATGCCGTAATGGGCGAGGGAACCCGGATTCAGCTGGATGCGTACCGCTGGCAGCGAAGCACCGTCGATGCCCACCTGACCGACGCCGCGAATCTGCGACAGCTTCTGGGCGAGGATGGTAGAGGCTGCGTCATACAGGGCGCTGGGCGACAGGTTGGGTGAACTCAAGGCCAGCGCCATGATCGGCGCTTGGGAGGGGCTGATCTTTCGATAGGTGGGCATGCCCGGCATGCCAGCCGGCAGCTGGCCCCGCGCCGCATTCAGGGCTGCCTGAACATCCCGCGCCGCGGAATCCAGATCCCGGTCGAGGTTGAACTCCAGCCAGATCTGCGCTGCGCCCTGGGTGGAGTTGGAGTTGATGGCCGTCACCCCGGGAATACTGCCCAAGGCCCGTTCAAGGGGCGTCGCCACTGTGGATGCCATGCTCTCGGGGCTGGCGCCGGGCAGAGAAGCATAAATCTGAATGGAGGGAAAATCCACCTGGGGTAGCGGTGCCACCGGCAGCATCCGCCAGGCCAGCAGGCCCACCAGCACAACGGCCACCGCCAGCAGACAGCTTGCTACGGGGCGGCGGATGAAAGGGCGTGCGAGGCTCATGGTGTCACTGGCGCCTCGGCTGCCGCTGTGCGATTTTTCATCCAGCGGTCAAAGAACAGGTACACCACCGGCGTGGTGAACAGCGTCAGCACCTGACTCACCAGCAGTCCTCCTACCATGACCAGCCCCAGCGGCTGGCGCAGCTCGGCGCCGGAGCCGGAGGCAAGCATCAGGGGAATCGCACCAAACAGGGCGGCGAGGGTGGTCATCAGGATGGGGCGGAAACGCATCATGGCGGCGCGATGGATGGCGGCGCGGGGGCTGAGGCCATCCTTACGCTGAGCCTCCAAGGCAAAATCCACCATCATGATGCCGTTTTTCTTCACCAGACCGATCAGCAGCACCACCCCGATAACCGCGATCAGGTCCAGTGGGCGTCCGGTGAGCAGCAGAGCCAGCAACGCCCCGACCGTGGCCGAGGGCAGGGTTGAGAGGATGGTGACCGGGTGAATAAAGCTCTCATAGAGCACGCCCAGCACAATGTACATAGTGATAATGGCGGCCAGGATCAGCCATAGAGTATTGCTCAGCGATGCGCGGAAGGCTTCGGCCGCTCCCTGGAAGCGCAGCTCGATAGCAATGGGCATGGCCAGTTCCTGCTGGGCCCGTTCGATAGCGTCGATGGCTTCACCGAGGGACGCGCCGGTCGCCAGGTTGAACGAGACCGTCGTTGAGGGGAACTGCCCCTGGTGATTGATCAGCAGCGCCGTGGGCCGTTGCGTCACCCGTGCCAGGGTGGACAGCAGGACCGGCTGCCCGGCGTTGTTGGATACGTAGGTGCTCTCCAGGGCCTTCAGTCCCTGGGCGTAATCCGGATCTACCTCCAGCACCACCCGGTACTGGTTGGCCTGGGTAAACAGGGTGGCTATCTGCCGCTGGCCGTAAGCACTCTGCAGGGCGGCGGCGATATCGCTTACCCGCACGCCCAGCCGTGCAGCTGCATCCCGGTCGATATCAACGTAGGCCTGCAGGCCGCGGGTCTGCAGATCACTAGCCACATCCGCCAGGGCAGGCTCCTGCCGCAGGCGTTCAATCACCCGGGGAGCCCACTCATCCAGCAACTGGCTGTCAGGAGTCGTTAAGGTGAACTGGTATTGGGTGCGGCTGATCCGGTCTTCGATACTCAGTTCTTGTACCGGCTGAAACCAGGCGGTAATGCCGTTAACGTCTCTGATGGCTTCCCGCAGGCGGTCGATGATCTGGCTGGCGGATGCGCTGCGGTCGCCGTGAGATTTGAGGTTGATCAGCAGGCGTCCGCTGTTGAGGGTGATATTGCTGCCATCCACGCCAATAAATGAGGACAGGCTGGCGACATCCGGGTCCTCAAGAACTCGCTCCACCAGCTGTTGCTGGCGCTGTGCCATGGCATCAAAGGAGATGTCCTGCTGGGCCTCGGTAACGGCCTGGATCACACCGCTGTCCTGCACCGGGAAGAAACCCTTAGGCACAGCAAGATACAGCCCCGCAGTGAGTACTACCGTACCCACCATCACCAGCATGGCGGCCGGCTGATGCTCCAGAACCCGGTCGAGCCAGACACCGTAACGGGCGATCAGGCGGTCCATGAATCCTGGGTCTGCCGTGTCGTGGGTCGGGGCGTCGCGCAGCATGCGTGCGCACATCATCGGGGTCAGGGTAAGTGACACCACCAGCGAAATAGCGATGGCCACCGCCAGCGTAATGGCGAATTCCTGGAACAGGCGGCCCACCACGTCACCCATAAAGAGCAGGGGAATCAGCACAGCGATCAGGGAGATCGTCAGTGAGATCAATGTAAAACCTATCTCCGCCGCGCCTTTCAGGGCAGCCTGAAGTGGCGACTCGCCCTCTTCACGGTGCCGCGCTACGTTCTCGAGCATGACGATCGCATCATCCACCACAAACCCCGTGGCGATGGTCAGCGCCATCAGCGACAGGTTGTTGATGGAGAAGCCCATCATGTACATCACACCGAAGGTTCCCACCAGTGAGAGCGGCACGGCCACGCTGGGGATGATGGTGGCGGGAATAGTCCGCAGGAATACGAAGGTCACGAGCACCACCAGACAGATGGCAAAGATCAGCTCTTTCTGCACATCGCGGATAGAGGCACGGATGCTGTGGGTACGGTCGGTGAGGACAGTGACCTCCACCGCAGCGGGCAGGGTGGAGGTGAGCTGAGGCATCAAGGCCTGCACGCTGTCCGCCACGTCAATCACATTGGCACCGGGCTGACGCTGGATATTCACCAGCACGGCCGGCTGGCTGTCCGCCCAGGCCGCAAGGAAACGGTCTTCCGCCCCGTTGACCACTCTGGCGATGTCCTTCAGGCGCACTGGTGCGCCCTGGTTCCAGTTGATCAGCAGGTTTTCGTATTCTTCCACTGATTTGATCTGGTCGTTGGCGTCCAGCATGGTGGAGCGGTAAGGGCCGTCAAAACTGCCTTTCGGCTGGTTAGCGTTGGCGGTGACAATGGCTGAGCGCACCTGCTCCAGGCTCATGCCCAATGAAGCCAGTACGGTGGGATTTACCTTGACGCGAATCGCCGGCCGCTGGCCGCCCGCCAGACTGACCATACCCACACCGGGCAGCTGTGCCAGCTTCTGCGCCATGCGGGTGTCGATCAGATCGTAAACTTCCGGCAGGGGCAGGCTTTTGGAGGTGACCGCCAGGGTCATGATAGGTGCGTCGGCGGGATTGACCTTGCGATAGATGGGCGGTGTAGGGAGGTCGTTGGGTAACAGGCTGCTGGCCGTGTTCATCGCCGCCTGCACTTCCTGCTCCGCAACCCCCAGGTCAATCTCCAGCGCAAACTGCAGCGTAATAATGGATGCACCGGTCGAACTGGTGGAGGACATCTGCTTGAGGCCCGGAATCTGGCCCAGGCGCCGCTCCAGCGGTGCGGTAATGGTGCGTGCCATCACATCCGGGCTGGCCCCGGGGTTAAAGGTAAATACCTGGATGATCGGATAATCCACCTGCGGCAGAGCCGCAACCGGCAACAGCCGCCACGCCAGAATGCCGGACATCAACAGCGCCAACATCAATAAAGACGTTGCCACCGGACGCAAGATAAAAGGCCGGGAAACACTCATCAAAACAGTCTCGTTATTGTCACCAGATCATTGGCCGGGTTTGGGGTTGAGGCCGGTGCGGATATCCTGGTCGGTGCCGTATCGATATCGTCCGATCGCGCCGATGTTATACGCAGGTCATGCCCGATCTCGTGCCTATGTTGTACGGAGGTCATACCCGATCTCGTGCCGATGTTGTCCGGGTCACACCCGATGTCGGGTTGGTGTCATACCTATGGCAGAGTCGTGTTGCCGTACCTATGTCGGATTACGCTTACGCTAATCCGACCTACACAAACCTCAGCAACCCCAGCACCCAAACCACCCGTAGGTCGGATTAGCGAAGCGTAATCCGACACATCCCGCAACCCAGATCACCCGTAGGACGGATCAAAGCGTAATCCGACACTCACTCTCCACCCACAAACTCCACATCTACTCCGTCACCCGAACCGCCCGGCCTTCGTTGAGGCGGTCAATGCCTTCGAGGACCACGGCTTCGCCTTCTTCCAGGCCTTCTTCAATCGCTACCCGTGCACCTTCGGTCGGGCCGAGCTTGATGAGGCGGATGCGGGCCTTGCCATCATCAAGGGTATAAACATAAGTACCCTGCGAGCCGAACTGGACAGCATCTACTGGGATGGTGATGACATTCTCCAGCGTCTGCAGGTGGAGGCGGGTGTTCACAAACTGGTTGGGAAACAGCATATCGTCTTCGTTGGCAAACTGCGCCTTCAGACGCAGAGTACCGGTGGCTGCGTCAATCTGGTTATCCAGCGTAAGCAGTTCACCTGTGGCCAGCTGGTTCTGTTCGCTGCGGTCCCAGGCCTCCACGGTTAACCGCTGGCCTGCTTCGGCGGCAGCATTATAGGAACGACGCACCGCAACCAGCTGGTTTTCCGGTACGGTGAACATCACCGCGATGGGACGGGTCTGGGTGATGCTCACCAGACCCTCAGTGCTGCTGGCATTGATCATATTGCCCACGTCAATCCGCCGCAGACCCAGACGACCGGCGATCGGAGCTTCAATACGGGTGTAAGACAACTGCAGCTTGGCATCGTCAACCTGCGCCTGATGGTTCTTCAGCGTTCCCTTCAATTGCTCTACCAGGGCTTCCTGTTTGTCCAGTTGCTGCTTGGGGATGGACCGTTGTTCATACAGGCGCTTGTAAAGCACCAGATCATCTTCTGCAGTCTTCAACTGCGCGCGGGTTTCCTGCAGGGTGCCTTCGACCTGTGCCAGGCGCACACGGAAAGGGGAGGGATCTATTTCCGCCAGCAGATCGCCGGCCTTCACCTGCTGGCCTTCCTGAAACGGCACCTTCACCAGCGGCCCGTCGACACGGCTGCGCACCGTGACGGTATTTAATGGCGTAACGGTGCCTATGGCCTTGATATGAACCTTCAGGTCTTCGCGGGTGGCGGTTACCGTGCGCACCGGAACCGGACTCATCCACGGATTGGGCGGTGGCGGCAGTTTTTCTGCCGGGCTGCGCCAGACAAAAAACCAGAGAAGCAGCAGGACAACAATCAGGATGATGCCAATCAGCCAACGCTGGCCACGGGATAAACGAGAGACGGGTGCAAGCATGAAGATTCCTACATTAAACCTACTGATTAACGCTGGGGGTAAATGAGTGGGGTGAGCGGTGGATTGGGAAGACCGCGCCGACTTTCCCCACTGATTTATAGGATTTGTTCGCCCTGCGGCGCTAATGGTCGATGGCATTGGCGCTGTTATTGCTTTGGTCAGGGAGCGTAAGTGTAAAGCCTTGAACGGGCAACCGCTTTTACATTTCCCAACGTTCGCCAGCGGGCCGAAACGTAGCGCAACCACTTCACCTAAACGTCTTTTTACACTTCAGCCCCTGATCCGAAAATTGTCCCGATGTTATAGTGCCGCACACTTTTTTTCCGGCGCTGTGCGCTTCCTCGTGGTGAATGTTATGTCCGTTGTTACTCCCGCCTCCCATCCAACTCCCGGCTTTGCCGAACAGATGTCGACCCGTGCCGCATTCCTGGTTGCCGGGTTGGGGATGTCCACCTGGGCACCGCTGGTGCCTTTCGCCAAAGAACGTCTCGCAGTGAACGAAGCCACGCTCGGTTTATTGCTGCTGTGTCTTGGCGCCGGCTCTCTGGCGTCCATGCCGGTCACCGGTGTGCTGACCGGCCGCCTGGGCTGTCGCAAGGTGATCGTGGCGGCGGGGCTGATGATGTGTGTCAGCCTGATCTGCCTTATCACAGCGCCGAGCATACTGACCATGGCGCTGGCGCTGCTGGTATTCGGCGCCTCGGTAGGCACGGTGGATGTGGCCATGAACATTCAGGCTGTGATGGTGGAGAAAGCCAGCGGGCGTGCGATGATGTCAGGCTTTCACGGCTTTTACAGTCTGGGCGGTATCCTGGGAGCAGCCGGTGTCAGCGCGCTTCTGTGGCTGGCTCTTTCTCCTCTGACCGCGGTGGTGGCGATGGTCATCCTTATCCTGCTGCTGTTGGCGGGATGTTTCAGCTACCTGCTGCCCTATGGCAGCACCAGCCGTGATCCGCTGTTCGTCGTGCCTCACGGCAAGGTGCTGTTGATCGGCCTGCTCTGTTTTGTCGTATTTCTGGCAGAAGGTTCAGTGCTGGACTGGAGCGCTGTGTTTCTCACCAGCCTGCGTGACGTAGACGCCGCCCAGGCCGGCCTTGGCTTTGCCGGCTTTTCGGTAGCCATGACGGTGGCGCGCCTGACTGGCGATCGCATTGTCCAGACGCTTGGTGGGACCAGAGTGATCTTTCTGGGGGGCATCTGCGCCGCCGCCGGATTCCTGCTGGCCGTACTGGTACCAGCGCGTGAAGCGGCCTATCTGGGTTTTATTCTGATTGGCCTGGGAGCCTCCAACATCGTGCCGGTCCTGTTTACGGCGGCGGGTAATCAAAACACCATGCCGGTGAGTCTGGCAATCTCGGCGGTGGCGACCATGGGCTACGCCGGCATCCTCGCCGGTCCCGCCATGATAGGTTTCGTGGCCCAGCTCAGCAGCCTGTCGATTTCTTTTGTGGTGGTTGCAGCAGGCTTACTCGGACTGGCCGCCTGTGCGCGCCTTGTCACGCGCTGATGAGTTTGAAGAGGGTAAAGGGCTTAAAGAAAAGACTGAATCGGTCGATAGCAGAGCATCAGGGAATTTCTTAAACATTACACGGCTGGCAGCACCGGGCAGCACATTGTTAAACGCGCCTCGGTGTTGCTGCTTGGTTCAGGAACACCTATGTCAATCCCACCGATTACGCCCAGCCTGTCAGTCGCCGCACCAGTGCTGACGGTCAACAAAACACTTGAGCCGGTTGCTGCACCACTCGCCGTGCAGGAATCGCCGTCGACCCAGGTCAACCTGGGTGCGACCAAAGAACTTCCTCCGGTTTATGGCAAACCGACCACCACGGAAGTCACCTATCTGCGTTATCAACCGCCGAAAACCCCTGCAGCGACTCTTATGTCTCAGCAGCTGCTGGATGAATGGGCCATGTTCCGCAATGACCGCGAGCACAGCTTCCGGGCGAGCAGATTTCTCAGCCAGGTGGGCGCCTTAAGCGCAGAGACCACCAGCTTCCGCAACGAAGCCCGCAGTTTCAAAGTACCGGCCGACATAGCCACAGAAAAATACTCTCCGGATTTCTCTTCACTGGCTGGCAAGCGGCGTGAGTCATTCCTGCTGACGATCCGCACCAAAGAAGGTGACGACATCACCATCCGCATGACCCGCCGTGAAGGGCCCGATGGCGCCAGTCTCGAGTTCGCCTTCGATGTGACCGGTGAATTATCCGAGGCCGAACAGCAGGCGCTGGATAAGCTGGCCAGCAAACTGGGTGAAGTCGCCGATGAATTTTTCCGCACCGGCACCGCAGAATTACGCGGACTCGCCGCCTTCGATGACGCAGCGATTCAATCCTTTACATTCGAACTGTCCCGACCGGACGGCGATGACTACGCCACCCTGAGTTATGAATACAGCTTTGACGAACTGTCACAGACCCGCAGCCTGCGCGGAAAAGACACCGCCGGTTATGAGTTTGATATCAGTGCTCACGTTAACGATGTGCTGCAACCGGACCGTGCGAGGGCGCAGCAGACCATCGAACAGTATCTGGACCTGATCCGTCAGGCCGGGGACGCACGCGGCACCGACAGCGCATCAGTGCGCTTCATGCTGGATGGCCTGCGCAGCCTGCTGCTGGATGAACGGCATATCGCCACAGCATCTTCAGGAGATAAAACACTGCCCGACGAACTTCATACCGGGCTGCCGGACTTCACCGCCAGTTTCCGTTCTGCGGTGACCTACAACCCGGAAAACCGTACCCAGGCATCTGCCATGAGCCTCACTATGGGGCAGGTGACGCGCACCGAAACCAACGGCGCGCAACAGCTGGTACAACAGGAATCCTATTACGAACTGCACAACAGTTATTTCAGGTCACTGCCATGGCTGGAACAGGCCGACTTTGCCGGCGGAAATTACGTGTATGTGAATGAACATCACAGTGGCACCACCAGACGCACACTGGAGATGAGCGCCGGCGAAGCCGTCGACGTGCTGGTAGAGCGCGAAACCGAGCATCGGATTCTCGAGCAATCATTCCGTGAATTTTCGGAAATAGACCGCCGTGAAGAAAATCAAAAAGATCGTCAGCTGAACAGCTTGATGGAACAAATCTCCGCCGCCGCCTCAGACGATACACGACGGCAGAACCTGATAGCGCTGCTGCGGGACAGCCGGTTCAAGCTTTTTGGGTAGTTGGACCTGCCCACCTGCTTTTCCGAAAATCATCCGCCGATAAATACTTCAAAAAAAACACCCATCAACATCTATACCACCAAAATGTTATGGTATAACATTTCCTCATTCGGTCGCTCATTGAACGGGCGGCTCCTGCAAGTGTACGTAGTTTGAACAAGAGGATGTTTATGATGGATTTATCGCAGCGCCCCCTGGCATCTGCTATTAAGGTCATTCTGGGTGGTGGCGTCTTCGCCGCGTCTGCCGTCATGGCGCAGACGGATGTCAGTCACGAAGATGCCATGCCAATTATCCACGTCACTGCGCTGGCAGTAGATGAGGATGCAAATAAAATCGTAGCGCCTTACAGCATTCTTGATGATCAACAGATTTCCCAGCGCGGCAGCGCGACTCTGGGCGAGCTGCTCAACGGTTTTCCGGGTGTGCACGCCGATACTTTTGGTGGCGGCGCGAGCCGGCCGGTGGTGCGTGGGCAGACTTCGCCACGGGTGAAGGTGTTGTCGGACGGTACCAGTCTGCTGGATGCCTCGGACATTTCTCCGGATCACGCGGTAACGGCTGATCCTTTGCTGGCTCACAAAGTAGAAGTGCTGCGCGGTCCTGCCACCTTGTTGTACGGCGGTGGCGCTATCGGCGGCGTGGTCAATGTGCTGGACAACAAGATTCCCGAGAGTCTGCCGGAGCAGCCGGTGGAAGGTTTTGTTGCCTTGCGGGGCAATACGGTCGCCAGTGAGCGCGCCGGTGCAGTGAGTGCTACAGCGCGGTTGGGCGATCAGTTTGCGCTGCATGTGGAAGGCTCCACGCGGGATGCGGATGATTACCAGGTCAGCCGATGGGAAGAGGATCATGTGCCGGGCACGTTCTCCGAAAGTCACAACGCCAGCATCGGCGCTTCCTGGATTGGTGAGCGTGGTTTCTTCGGGCTGGCCTATTCCTATCGTGATGACGAATACGGATTGCCCGGGCATTCTCATGAATACGAAGGCTGTCATCCGCACGGCAGCAGTCTGCATTGCGGGGGGCATGATGATCACGACGATGACCACGATCATGAACATGAACACGGGCATGGCGAAGTGCCGGTCATCGATCTGGAAAGTAAGCGGATCGACCTGCGCGGTGAATACCTGGAGCCTTTTGCGGGCGTACATAAAATTCGCATTCGCGCCAGCCACACCGATTACCAGCATCACGAAATGGAAGACGATGAAATCGCTACGACCTTCCGCAATAAAGGTTACGAGGGCCGCATCGAAATAGATCATGCGCCGGTATGGGGTTGGCACGGTGTAGTGGGGGCCCAGTTTGCCGACACCGAATTCAGTGCGCTGGGTGCCGAGGCGTTTATCCCGGATACAGAATCCCGAACCCTGGGCATCTTTGCTGTTGAACACTACGAGCTCAATGATCAATGGCATCTGGAGCTGGGCGCCCGCTATGAGCAGCAGGAACACACCACGCTGAATGATCCGCGCAACCGTCCAGCCTACGATGAGTCAGCCACCTCGTTTTCGGCGGCCATCATCTGGGAATTTGTTCCCGAGACAACCCTGGCTCTGTCGTTTGCCAATGCTGAACGCCTGCCGCAGGCGCAGGAGTTATATGCACGGGGTATTCATCTGGCCACCAATACCTATGAATGCGGGCTGATGCCGCACCCCCTGACCTGCGGCGGACTCGACAATAACGCTGCACTTGCCAAAGAGGTTTCCAACAACGTTGAGCTGTCACTGCGTAAACACAGCGGCGCTTTGACCTACAGCGTCAATGCGTTTCGCAATGAGGTGGACGATTACATCTATGCACGGACGCTGGATCAATACGAAGATTTTCGTCTGATCAAGTACACGCAACAGGATGCTGAGTTCACCGGTGTAGAAGGCGAGGTGACCTGGCAGTTCGATGAGACCCTGGCAGCGACATTGTTTGGTGATTATGTCCGGGCTGAGTTTGTCGAGGGTGGCAATCTGCCTCGTATTCCTGCATCCCGCGTTGGTGGTCGCTTGAATATGGATGCTGACGGCATGGGGCTGGAACTGGAGTATTATCACGTGAATGCACAGGATGACATCGCTGCGTATGAAACCAGAACACCCAGTTACAACATGTTGAATGCAACCGTGAGTATTGATGTGCTGGGTAATGATCGTTACCAGGTTTTTGTGCGGGGCAATAATCTGCTGAACGAGAAAGTCTGGAATCACACCTCCTTCCTGGCGGCTGTGGTTCCTCAGCCCGGACGCAATCTTATCGCCGGGTTCAAATATACCTTCTGATAAAAAATTCGGGCCAGAGTCACTGGCCCGTTTTTTTATTACCTCGCAGACTGCGACCCCGAGATAAACTCCATAAATAAATTTATTTGTAATAAGCATATAAAATTTATTGCATGATTTTTTCGAGCTGTTAATCTCCCGTCTCCGTTTCCAAAAGAAATCTTTCCCATGAAAACCCTGACCTCCTGCACAAACTCGCATTTTCCGATGACAGGCTCCGTCGTCGCGAATGCGTTTTCGTCGTCTGGCAGTTAGATTTTTCTTTTCTTCAGGCCGCGAATCGAATGCGGTCTGAAATGTTCCGGATTTTCCTCCTCTTTCCAGTCCCATTCGATTCTCTGTTTTTTCACAGGGATCAATGCCGTGTTCATTATTGAAAAGCTACAGGAGTATGTGCGTCGTTTACGACGCAGGTCTAAACCTGACGAACTACCGGAAGATCAGGTCGCGCAGCGCGATCTGGGTATCAGGGTGATGCGTATTCGTCTGCCATCCGGGTATGAGGTTGTAATTATCGAGACGGATGAAGATGAGTCTGAATAAGCGGAAGGTCTCTAAGCTGGTGTGCATCCATGCGTTACATCCGTGTAATGTTGTCCTGCGCCAGAGGAAGAACTGCGGCCACCCGGACAGGCGGCCTGAATCATCAGATACGCCAGCTTAAGCTCAGGCGCAGGTCGCGCCCCGGTTCGGCCAGGCCGACAACGCCTTCATAGTCGGGAATATGCTCGAAGCTGCCGTTGGTAGCATGGTCGATATAGTATTTGTCGAACAGGTTCTTCACGGTGAAGGTCAGGTTGAGGTCCGGCGTGATGGCCCACTGCGCGTAAATATCATGTACCGCATAGCCGGATTGATCCACGGTGCCGGCGGAGGTACGGATGTTCTTGATGCTCTCGACCAATCGACCGTTCCAGCCAAATTCCAGGCTGTCGCTGAATTGATAGGTGACGTCCGCAGTCCAGGTGTTGCCGATGGTGGTGCCCAATGCGCCATGATCGTAAGCGTTCAGCTGCAGATCCCCGTCATCACTGATGAGTTCGGAATCAAAGTCGCTGTAGCTCAAGCCGATCTGCACCTGTGACCAGTCATAACTCACACGCAGGTCAAAACCGTCGGTTTCAATATCGCCGATATTGCGGAACACCCAGCGCGGCGCACCGTTGAAAGGGATGCGCTGGTCATTGACGGCGTTATCAATGCGGGCACGGTAGAAGGTGCCGGAAAAACCAAATGCATCGCGATAGTATTCAAAACCAATCTCGGTATTTCTGGCTTCTTCCGCTTCCAGTTCCGGATCGTTCATCCGTGAGTCCAGCAGGAAAGTCTCCATGGTCTGCCGACCCCGCAGGGCTTCCGCATAGCTCGCGTTGACACTGAACGATGAGGTTAGTTGATAGCTGATGCCGACGTTCGGGCTGAAGCCGTCCGCTGTAAACTGTTGGTTGTCCGTGTCGGTCAGCTCGTAATCGTCATAGCGTACGCCCGCGCTCAACAGGAGCTTGTCGGTCACCTGATATAGGTCCTGCACAAACAGGCCAAAGACTTCGCCACTTTCTTCTTCGGCCCGACGATTGGTGCCGGGTCCGGCATTGACCTTATCGTCACGATATTCCGCGCCGTAGATCAGCTCGTGACTGCTCAGCTGGGTGGTGTTGCGCAGGTTGATGCCCTGGCTTTCTGATGTGCCCGTATAGATGCCCCAGCGGCCGATAACATTCTGTTCCATGTCAGCCTGGGTATCGTAAACCGTCGCTTCGAAATTGAGGAACGGGTTATCCGAAGGATTCAATTGATAACCAAGGGTCAGGGTCTCCCGCTCAATCTTGAGTGGGTAACCGGGGTTCCAGCTGCTGATGACCCACTGGGGGCGCTGAGCGCGAATGCCATCATCTTCACGGCGATCAAAACTGAGACGTAATGTCTGGCTTGCGGTGAGCTTTCCCACAACCTTGGCAAAGCCCATGGTCTGTTCTGATTCGGTACCGCCGAGTTCGTTACCGCGACCATCGGTGATGGCATCACTGTCTGACCTGGCGAGACTGGCCATCCCGCTCCAGCTATCGTTCAAACGTCCGAACACATTGAGGCTGGCTTTGTAGCCCTCGTTGTTATCGAAATAACCGCCTTTAATGAGTGCACCGAACTGCTCACCCGGACGCAGCAGATCTTCAGGATCTTTGGTGGTAAATCGAATCGCTCCACCCAGTGCACCCGGTCCGTCGGTCGCCACACCAGCACCGGCATGGACTTCGACCTGCTTCAGCAGCTCCGGCTCAATGCTCAACCGGCCCGCATGGTGAAAGAGAACACCGGCCTGGGTTGCACCGTCGATGGTCACGTTCAGCAGGGCATCTTCCAGCCCGCGCACGTAAACTTTTTCTGCAATACCCACTGAGCCGCCCACGGCTACGGACGGCGTCTTGCGAAAGACATCTTCCAGATCATTAGCCTGAATGCGGCTGATGTCTTCTTCTTTTACTACCCGGCGATTGCCACTGACCCCGGCATTCAAGGGCTCGTAGCTGCTGGCGATTTTTACCGACGGAAGCTGGGCCGCCGCTGCTCCGGTGATGACCTGTAACGAGTAGCTGCCGTCACCCTGGCGCACCAGCGACAACCCGCTGCCCGCCAGCAGAACACTGAAACCGTCCTGCACGCCATATTCGCCACGCAGCCCTGAGCTTTGTTTGTTGGCGGTCAGTGCCGGATCAAAGGAGAGGAGCACCCCGGCTTCCATCGCGAAGGTCGACAGGGCAGGCCCCAGTGGGCCGGCAGGAATATTGAAACTTTTTTTGACGGTGGAGGCAGGCGCAGTGGTTTGCGCCAGAGCGGGCAGGGCAACAGCAGCAGCCAGCGCGAGGGTGGCAGCCTGTAACGCCAGGGTTAAGGGGTTGCGTGCAGCACGATAGGTTGACGGAGGCGTAACGGGATAAGTCATGATTATTCCTGCGGTTGGTGTCGGGAAAAATAAGTCTTCATCCCCTATGCCAATCGAGATTTAAAAAGTGACAGTCCCGTTGGTAATTTTTCTAAAAACGCGAACACTGCTCTTCGGTTATCAACATTTGCGTTGCCTGGTATTGCGATGCCATAGACACCGCCGAATTCGTCACTATCATACGCCACCTGAAATCCGGTCTCTGCCCGCGAATAAAAATCGCCATTCACTTCTACAGTGGCAAAGGTGATGATTTATTGAGCGATATTTTTAATGTCGGACAGTTTTTGCTGTCGGTGTGGGTAGTGGTCTCAGAAAGCGCGGGATATATCCTTGCGCTGGCCAGTCTTACAGCAACTGAGATAGCATCCTTCATTAACGGCTCGCAGCGAAACGGGCTGTATATTTTTACGTGAGGTGTCATTTGAAAGCCGGCGTTTTTCGTCATTTGGTCAACTTGTGGCCGCCGTTACTTTTTGCCGGTATCCGGGCCCGGGTCATCCGCGAAGACTATCGTTATATAGAAGTCGCTATGAAGCTGCGCTGGTACAACCGCAATTATGTCGGGGTGCATTTCGGAGGCAGTTTGTTCGCCATGACCGATCCCTGGTATATGCTGATGCTGATGCACAATCTGGGACGCGATTATTATGTCTGGGATAAGCGGGGAACGATCGAATATATAGCCCCGGGACGAGGCGAGGTGCGGGCCAGCTTTTATATTGATGATGCGATCCTGGAAGAGATTCGTGAGCGCACGGCCAGCGGTGAAAAATATCTGCCGGAATTTCACATTGATATCCGCGATGAGCAGGAACAGGTGATCGCACGGGTGCATCGCGTTCTGTATGTTCGTAAGAAGCCAGCAGCGCGCGGGGTATGACCGACATTCAGCCAGCCTGGCTCAGTCCGGCGAACGCAAAGATAGCTTCCATGTGCTGCAAGGTCTTGCGTCGGCTGAGCGGAGCCGGGCGCTCAAGTGTAGCCAGGCCAATGCTGGCCGAGATACCTGGTGCGGAAAATTTCCGGGTCACCTTCTCAATCTGTTGCCAGGCATATTCGTGGGCAGGATTCTGCTGGTGCCATGTCTGCCATTCCGCACGCTGTTCGGCGGTGGCTTCACCGGATGAAAGCTGCACAAACCACAGTGCGGCTGCTTTGAGTGCCTCGGCATGAAGTGAGTCGTTACTCATGGTGGCGCAACACGCAATGCTGGATTGCTTTAGCGATGTATTGCCTGACCGAACTGATTGACACCTTGAGCCGGTCGGCAATCTCCCCGTGGCGCAGGCCTTCCAGCTGCAGCAGCAGAAATGCCCGCCGCACCTTGGGCGCGAGACCTTCCAGCATGGTGTCAATATCAATCAGAGTTTCAAGGACGAGGGTGCGGGTTTCAGGGGAGGGGTATTCATCTTCGGGCAGGTGAGCGATGGCATCCAGGTAAGCCCGTTCCAGATCCTTGCGGCGCAGACTGTTCACCATTAATCCGTGGGCGATGGTGGTGAGGTAGGCCCGGGGTTCGCGGATAACTGTCCATTCTTCTTTCAGCAAAACTTTCACAAAGGTGTCGTGGACAAGGTCGGCGGCATCCCAGGTATTGCCGAGCCTGTTGCGCAACCAGCTGTGCAGCCAGCCCTGGTGGTCGTTGTAGAGCGTGTGGACGGCATGACTCTGAACCAGATGCGCCATAGATGTAACCCATAATCCTGTGAGTACAAAAGCGTGTTGATTGAAATGATAATTGTTCGCAATTATCCACAGTCATCATGTCATGTCAACGTGCCTGCAGTGCAGGGGAGCGGCAGGAGATTTATACGAGGGGCGGTTACCCGGAAGTGTGTCGCCTGAATATTGAATCATCTTTTCCAGGAGGGCCGTTTATGCTCGACCCAGTCACATTGACAGCGTTGTCAGAAAAACTTAAAGTGCAGGCGTGAATGTAATCGTAATCAGGAAAATTTTTCGTCCTGTGTGCTTCCGTTTTCATGCAACAGCGTAGAAAATGGCGGAAAAACTGCACATCCTTGATCATATTGCAGGTTTTCAGGTAGCCAGGCGGCGCCGCTTTCGTTACTATTTCGAGCATCAGATTCAGAAGCATGTCACCACAAAAAAAATAGCTGACATGCCCAGGCGAGACTTCAGATGTCCTCGCTGTTGTACCGGTCTCTCACCGTCGATGTCTGGTTGATGCATCGACGTCTCCCTCTGCCCTCCACATTGTGGAGGGCTTTTTTTTGCCTCGGTTGCTCCCCGTGCGATAATTTTTGCGAGTCTGTCCCGCAGCGCGATGGCCCTCGACCAGCGCCGGACAGGGCAGTAATTACGAAGCGCCAACACCAATAATGTCGCACCTCGTGGCTAGGTTATTTGCGGCATAGCTGGCATAATCGACGCCCCCGAATTTGCTGGCCTTTTTGCGGATACGTCAGATCCGTCCCGCTGGCTTTTTTTGGCAGCGCCTCCGCGTTATGTAACGGCGAGTTATGTAATACGTACAACTTGGTTCAGGTTGTGTGGCAGATGTTGTTTATCTCGGGTGCGCTCACCTTCATTGTTTGAATCAGAGGATTAACATGCAACCACAGGTAAAACCCCGCAACCCCAATTTCTCATCCGGTCCCTGCAGTAAACGTCCGGGTTACGACCTGACCAAACTGGATATTTCCACCCTTGGCCGCTCACACCGTTCAACCATTGGTAAGGCTGCCCTGCAACGCGCCTGTGAAGACACAGCTGCTATCCTGGGTCTGCCGGCTGGTTATCGTGTCGGTGTGGTACCAGGATCAGATACCGGTGCAGTGGAGATGGCAATGTGGTCGCTGCTGGGCGCGCGCGGTGTAGATATCCTGCAGTGGGAATCTTTTGGTAAAGGCTGGCTGAACGATGCCACCAAAGAATTGAAACTGGTGGTCAACGCCCACGAGGCGGATTACGGCCTGCTGCCCGACCTGTCCAAAGTGAATTTTGAAAACGATGTGATCTTCACCTGGAATGGCACAACCTCCGGCGTGAAAGTCCCGAACGGTGACTGGATTCCGGATGATCGTGCCGGCCTGGTTATCTGTGATGCGACCTCAGCGGTTTTCGCCATGGAAATGCCCTGGGAAAAACTGGACGTGATTACCTTCAGCTGGCAGAAAGTGCTGGGTGGTGAGGGTGCTCACGGTATGTTGATCCTCAGTCCGCGCGCCGTAGAGCGTCTGGAAACCTACAAGCCTTCCTGGCCGATGCCGAAGCTGTTCCGTATGACCAGCGGCGGCAAGCTGACTGAAGGCATCTTCAAAGGTGACACCATCAATACTCCGTCCATGCTGGCGGTAGCTGATTACCTGGACGCGCTCGACTGGGTGAAATCCATCGGTGGTGTTAAAGAAACCATCGCACGCTCCAATGCCAACCTGGCGGTGCTGGAGAAGTTTGTAGCGGAAAATGCCTGGATCAACTTCCTCCCGCAAACCCCCGAAACCCGTTCCAACACCAGTGTCTGTCTGACGCTGGATGCTACTCCGGAACAGGTGAAGGCCATGGTTAAACTGCTGGACAAAGAAGGTGTTGCCTACGACATCGGTGCCTACCGCGACGCTCCGGCCGGTCTGCGCATCTGGTGTGGTGCTACGGTGGAACAGGCTGATCTCGAAGCGCTGATGCCCTGGCTGAGCTGGGCTTACCAGGAAGTGACCAAAGCCGCCTAAGCAGCCGTGCTGGCTGTCACCGCACAGCCAGCCTCCCATCTTCTGCCCGAACAATAGAAGGAAGGATCATGTACAAGATCAAAACCTACAACCAGATTTCTGTAAAAGGCCTCAACCGCTTCTCACGCGAAAAATATGAAGTGGCCAGTGAGATTGGCCATCCTGATGCTTATATCCTGCGCAGCCACAAGCTCCACGGCGAGCCGCTGCCGGAAACGGTGAAAGCGGTAGCGCGGGCCGGTGCCGGGGTAAACAATGTGCCCGTGGCCGAGTACACCAAGCGTGGCGTCGTTGTATTTAATTCCCCGGGTGCCAATGCCAACGCGGTAAAAGAACTGGTGCTGGCCGGTATGCTGCTGGCTTCACGGGGCATCCTGCCCGGTATGGAATATGTGCAGGGACTGACGCACATGACCGACGCTGAAGAAATGTCGAAACTGTTGGAGAAAGAAAAGTCCAACTTTGCCGGCAGTGAACTGCAGGGTAAAACCCTGGGTGTAGTAGGGCTGGGTGCTATCGGCTCTATGATCGCCGAAACTGCTCTGGCACTGGGCATGAACGTGGTCGGCTTTGACCCGGCCCTGTCAGTGGAAGCGGCCTGGCGTCTGCCGAGCCAGGTGGGCCGAATGGAAAACCTGCAGTCGCTCCTCGCCCGTTCCGATTACATCACCCTGCATGTGCCCGCTATCGAAGCGACCCGGCACATGATCAATGCCGATACCCTCAAGGCAGTGAAGACAGGCGCCGTCCTGCTGAACTTCGCCCGTGAAGCCATTGTTGATGCTCAGGCGGTTATCGCGAGTCTGGACGAAGGCAAACTGCGCAAGTACGTGTGCGACTTCCCGGAGCCTTGTCTGTTGAAGCGTCCTGACGTCTACGCCATGCCGCACATCGGTGCGAGTACCGAAGAAGCGGAAGAGAACTGCGCCATCATGGCGGCGGATCAGCTGATGGATTATCTGGAAAACGGCAACATCAAAAACTCCGTGAACTTCCCCGCCGTATTCCTGGATCGCAATCCGGGCACCGGCGCACGTATTACCTTCTCCAACGAGAACGTTTCAGGCGTTTTAGGCAATGTGCTGACGCTGCTGGCGGATAAAAAAGTTAACGTCGTGGACATGGTCAACAAAAGTCGCGGTGAGATGGCTTATAACATCATTGATGTTGAGCAAGCGCCCAGCGAAGAAGTGATTGCAGCCATTCGCGCCGTTGACAGTGTGATTTCTGTCCGCGTGATCTAAAAAATATGTCGCCACTGGCGACATATTTTTTGCTGGCACCGGGAGTTGATGGTGCTGAAGCGGGCAGGTAAGGGAAGGGAGAAGTGCAATGTATAAATTGGTATTTTTCGTTCCTGAAACCCACGTGGAGGCCGTCAAAACAGCAGTGTTTGCGGCAGGTGCCGGACGCATCGGCAACTATGATTGCTGCGCCTGGCAGACGCTGGGCGAAGGTCAGTTTCGGCCTTTGCCCGGCAGCGATCCTTTCCTTGGCAATACAGGTACGCTGGAGACAGTTGCTGAGTATCGCGTGGAGATGGTGTGTGCTGATGAGCGTATCGCTGATGCGCTCAAAGCACTGCGCCAGGCTCATCCCTATGAAGAACCTGCCTTTGATATCTGGCGCTTGGCCGATATTCCGGCTTGATGGTAAGGTTGGGGCTTCTCGTGTCTGGTGCCGGAAAGAAATCATGAGACCCCTGTGGCAGTATCTACAGAATTATCTCCAGCCTAATCATGCCCTGACCCAGCAAGTGGGTTTCTTCCCCGCCCAAGCGGCGGTGATGATACTGTTTACTGACACCGCAAACTCCGAACTGATCTTTACCCTCCGCGCCCAACATCTGAAGAATCATCCCGGTGAAGTAGCCTTCCCCGGAGGTATGTGGGAAGCGGAAGATAAAACTCTGCTCGACACAGCATTGCGCGAAAGCCACGAAGAAATCGGGTTGCCGCCGGCGGCGGTAAAGGTATTGGGTGCCTGCAAGCCCCGCGCAACCCGCGCCGGGGTCCGGGTAACGCCTTTTGTGGGCGTCATTCATCCTGATGTTGAACTGACACCCAGCCCCGATGAATTGGATGCGGTTTTCCGTGTGCCGCTGTCGGCGTTTCGTTCCGGCATCCAGACGCGCACCGACGTTTTTTCTTTCGCTGGAAAGTCCTGGCGAATTCCGGCCTATCACCATCAGGGATACGAAATCTGGGGATTTACAGCCGCCTTAACTAACGAAATCATTACGGCTGTTCTCAATGCAACGGATGAAACCCTGCCAATCGAATAATGTTGTTTTTCACAGTCAAGGAGTCTGTATCATGAAAAAAATACTTACCGGTTTAACTCTGCTCTGTCTCAGCGCACTGGCGCAGGCAGAAGTGCAGACAAAGGTTATCGAATACAAGGTAAATGGCGAGAGTTTTACCGGCTACCTCGCCTATGACGACAGCATCAAAGGAAAGCGGCCGGGCATTGTGGTGGTCCATGAATGGTGGGGACACAATGACTATGTGCGCAAACGGGCCGAGATGCTGGCCGAGCTGGGCTATACCGCCTTTGCGCTGGACATGTTCGGTACTGGCAAAACCACTGATCACCCTGAAGAGGCGGGCAAGTTTGTGCAGATGGTGATGAGCAACATGGCTGCAGCCGAAGCGCGTTTTGAGGCGGCCTACAATCTGCTGCGCAACCAGCCGACCGTGAATTCAGAAAAGATCGCCGCTGTGGGTTATTGCTTCGGCGGTGCCACGGCTCTGCACATGGCGCGCCAGGGGCTGGATCTGGATGGGGTGGTCAGCTTCCACGGCGCGCTGGCAACCAAGACGCCGGCGCGTAACGGCGAAGTCAAGGCAGACCTGTTAATCCTCACTGGTGCTGCAGATCCCATGGTCCCGGCTGAGCAGGTAGAGGCGTTCCGTCAGGAGATGACGGATGCCAATGTTGCCTTCCGTATCTATTCCTACCCCGATGCCAAGCATGGTTTCACCAACCCCGGCGCTACTGCCCTGGGTGAGCGCTACAATCTCCCGCTGGCCTACGACGCGGCCGTAGATGCAGACTCCTGGGAAAAAATGCAGGTATTCCTGAAGGATGTGTTTGCCCGGAAATAACATTATTCAGCGGCGTAGCCCCAGGAATTGCGCCGCTGATACACCATAACTCGACTGCCCTTCAAACGCTGTTGCTGCTGCGTGCGGTAGCGGTGAAGGAGCGGTCGTTTTTGGAAGTGATCTGCTGTCTACGCGCTATGCGCCGCAGCGGACTGATAATAAGGTGATTAAGGATGACTGGTTTTCAAGTGCCCCTGCGCGACATCGATTTTATTCTCTACGACCTGTTTGATTACGAGGCTCACTGTCAGGTGCTGCCGGGCGGTGGCGATCTCAATCGTGAACTCGCCACGGCCATCCTGACTGAAAATGCCCGTTTCTGCCAGGATGTGCTGGCGCCACTCAATGCTCCCGGGGATACCCAAGGATGTCGCTGGGAAGCGGGACAGGTCCATACGCCAGAGGGGTTTAAAGAAGCCTACCACCAATATTGTGAGGCCGGCTGGCCTTCAATGACCCACAGCAGTGAGTACGGTGGACAGGGATTGCCCTTTTCGCTGGGGCTGGTGCTGGGCGAGATGCTCGGCTCTGCCAACTCCGCCTGGTCCATGTATTCCGGTCTGTCTCAGGGAGCCATGCATACCATCGAAGCCCATGGCACTGAGGATCAGCGCCAGACATACCTGCCTCCGCTGGTCTCCGGCCAGTGGACCGGCACCATGTGTTTGACGGAGGCGCACTGCGGCAGCGACCTCGGGCTGCTGCGCACCCGGGCCGAGCCGCATGCCGATGGCAGCTACCGTATTACCGGAACCAAGATTTTTATCTCCGCAGGCGATCATGATCTGGCGGAAAACATCGTTCACATTGTTCTCGCCCGCTTACCCGATGCGCCTGCGGGTACTAAAGGGCTTTCGTTATTCATCGTCCCCAAGTATCAGGTAAATGCGGACGGCACGCCGGGCGGCCACAACCATGTACATTGCGGCTCCATCGAGCACAAGATGGGGATTCACGGAAACGCCACCTGTGTGCTCAATTTTGAAGGGGCCACAGCTTCCCTGCTGGGTGAGGCGAACAAAGGGCTGAGCGGCATGTTCACCTTTATGAACCTGGCCCGACTGGGAACCGGCACCCAAGGACTGGCACTGGCGGAATCGGCTTTGCAGAAGGCGGTTGCCTATACGCGGGAACGCCTGCAGATGCGCTCTCTGACGGGACCAAAGAATCCCCAGGGCATTGCTGATCCCATCATCGTTCACCCGGACATCCGCAGGCTGCTGCTTACTCAGAAAGCGCTGGTCGAAGGTGCGCGAATGCTTGCATACTTCGCGGCACTGCAGATCGATATCAGCCATCATGGAGCGGAGCCCTCCGCACGCAGACAGGCAGATGAGCTGTTGGGTATTCTCACCCCGATTGCCAAAGCATTTATGACGGAAACGGCATTTGAAAGTGCGAATCACGCACTGCAATGTTTCGGGGGGCATGGTTACATCCGTGAATGGGGACTGGAGCAGATTGTGCGGGACGTGCGCATCACCAGCCTCTACGAAGGCACCACCGGTATTCAGGCTCTGGACCTGCTGGGGCGCAAGGTGCTGATGAGTCAGGGGCAGGCGCTGCAGGGACTGTTTCGGCTGATCGAAGACTTTTGTGCGGGACATGCCGATAATCCTGCTCTGGCACATTTCTGCAGGTCGCTGGTCGAACATAAGAACGAATGGACGGAGTTGACCTACACTATCGGTGAGCGCGCATTACATAATCCTGATGAAGCCGGGGCGGCATCAGTGGATTACCTGATGTACTCAGGTTACGTCACGCTCGCCTATTTGTGGGCACGGGCAGCGGCCCGTGCTCAGCAGGCCATGGAGCAAAACCCTGAGGAGCAGGCTTTTTATCAGGCCAAGCTGCATACGGCAGATTTTTATTACGCGAGGGTATTGCCGCGCACGCGTTCGCTGGTGCAATTCATAAATTCTGGTGCAGCAAATCTTATGGATTTGCCGGAAAGTGATTTTATGTTTTAGGAAACCTCCAAGAAATGTTCAAGAGGTTTGATCTTCTTTTTTTCAAGGATTATCACAGGAGTCAGTGAAGCATGTCATCTAAATATAATCAGATCATCACCGATGTTTTTGAGGCGTCCTGTAGAGAGTATGCCGATAGCCCCGCATTTACCTGCATGAACCACACGCTGACCTTTCGCGATCTGGATCAGTATTCCGCCCGTTTTGCTGCTTACCTGCAACAGTTTACCTCGCTGCAGCCCGGCGACCGCATCGCTATTCAATTGCCCAATATCCTGCAATATCCGGTGGCTGTGTTCGGCGCTATCCGCGCAGGCATGGTCGTCGTCAACACCAACCCGCTGTACACCGCACACGAACTGAAACATCAGTTGAACGACTCAGGTGCAAAAGCCTTGGTTGTGCTGGCGAATATTGCCAAAAATGCGGCCTCCATTATCGAGGAGACCAAAGTGGAGCAGGTGATCGTGACGGAACTGGCTGATCTGCACCCGCCGATCAAACGCGTGCTGCTGAACTTCGCGGTCAAGCATATTAAAAAGATGGTTCCGTCATTCTCGTTTCCTGTGCAGATCGGTTATCGCGATGCGCTGAACAAACCGCAAAAACCCTTTCAGCCAGTCAAGCGCGATCCCGAAGATGTGGCCGTGCTGCAATATACCGGTGGTACCACGGGTGTGGCCAAGGGTGCAATGCTGACCCATCGCAACCTGGTCGCGAACATGCTGCAGGTGAACGAGCATATGAAGGAGGTATTCCGTAAAAATCAGGACACATTCATTACACCTTTGCCGCTGTACCATATTTATGCATTTACCATTCACTGCATGTGTGCCTTTTCACTGGGAAATCACAATATCCTCATCCCCAATCCGCGCGATATCAAATCCTTTGTGGCGACCTTAAAAGGTGTGCGCTTTTCCTGCTTTGTAGGGCTGAATACCCTGTTTAATGCCTTGCTGCGCAACCCGGATTTTGTGAAGCTGGATTTCAGCCAGTTGCGGCTGACATCATCCGGTGGCATGGCTTTAACGGCGGAAGCTTCGCGGCATTGGACCCAGGTTACCGGCAGTGTCATTGCAGAGGGTTACGGTCTGACTGAAACCTCTCCGGTGGTTGCCATTAACCCGCCGAAGCAGGTGCAGCAGGGTACGGTAGGTGTGCCCATGCCGGATACTGAGTGCAAGGTCATTGACGATGCGGGCAATGCTCTGCCCACGGGCGAACCCGGTGAACTCTGCATTCGCGGACCCCAGGTGATGAAGGGCTACTGGCAGCGCCCGGAAGCAACTGCGGAAGTGCTTGACGCAGAAGGCTGGTTCAAGAGCGGTGATATCGCTATTATCCAATCGGACGGTTACATCAAGATCGTGGACCGCAAGAAAGACATGATCAATGTGTCCGGCTTCAAGGTATTCCCCAATGAAGTCGAGGACGTGCTGGCCGGCCATCCCGATATCGTGGAAGCGGCTGTAATTGGTGTTCCGGATGAGCAGGGCGGTGAGACTGTTAAAGCATTTGTTGTCACCAACAACTCATCGCTGACAGTGGCGGATGTACGTGAGTATGCCAAGACTAAACTGACTCCCTATAAAGTGCCGCACCTGGTGGAATTCCGCAAAGAACTGCCCAAAAGTAATGTGGGTAAAGTTCTGCGTCGTGAACTGAAGGACGAGGAATCCAAGGGGGCTAAACAAAAACAATGATCTCAATAATGCAAAGGAAAAAATATGTTCGGTATCTTCAATGAAACCATTCTGATTCTGGTCGCACTCGCGATTGTTATCGTCATCAAAGGTGTAAAGAGTGTGCCCCAGGGGCAGAACTGGACCGTGGAGCGCTTTGGAAAATACACCCGTCTGCTGGAGCCGGGGCTTCATATTATCGTTCCCTTTATTGATACCATCGGGCGCAAGGTAACGGTAATGGAACAGGTGCTGGACATTGATCCTCAGGAAGTTATCAGTGCGGATAACGCCATGGTGACAACCGATGCCGTCTGCTTTTATCAGGTGCTTGATGCGGCCAAGGCCTCCTATGAAGTCAATCATTTGAATCACGCGATGCAGAATCTGGTCATGACCAATATTCGTGCGGTACTGGGCTCAATGGAGCTGGATGCGATGCTGTCCAATCGCGATACCATCAATACCAGCCTGCTGATGAAAGTGGACGAAGCTACCAGTCCCTGGGGTGTGAAGGTAACGCGGATTGAAATCAAAGACATTACACCACCGCGGGACCTCGTGGATGCCATGGCTAACCAGATGAAGGCCGAACGGGAAAAACGCGCACAGATTCTGCGGGCCGAAGGTGAGCGCGAAGCGGCGATCAAAGTAGCCGAAGGCGAGAAGCGCGCACAGATTCTGAAGGCTGAAGGTTTGCGGGAATCTGCCTTCCTTGAAGCCGAGGCGCGGGAGCGTGAAGCAGAAGCTGAAGCCAAGGCAACTGAGATGGTGAGTGAAGCTATCGCCAAAGGTAACTCGCAGGCCATCAATTATTTTGTTGCACAAAAATATGTGGATGCTCTGGGGCAGCTGGCTGCGTCGGATAACGGCAAGGTCATCATGATGCCGCTGGAAGCATCCAGCATTATTGGTTCCATTGGTGGTATCAGTGAACTCATTCAATCTGCCAAACAAAAACAATAATATCGGCGGGCAAGGCTATGGAATTTCTCTCATCTCTTGAACCCTGGCATTGGCTCTCTCTGGGCATGCTGATCTTGATTCTGGAAATCTTCGGGACTGGCGGTTTCCTGCTGGGCATCGGTGTGGCGGCTCTGGTTGTAGCCGCCGTGCTGGCATTGATTCCCGAGCTCGCCTGGTTCTGGCAGTTCATCCTGTTTGCGGTGCTTTCGGTGGCTATCACCTTGGTGTACTGGAAGAAATTCCGTCGCTTTAATAATAAGACTGATCAGCCGTTGTTAAACTCGCGCACCGCCCGACTGGTGGGACGCAGGGTGTCACTGCTTACGCCGATCCAGGGCGGCACCGGCAAGGTGCAGATTGAGGATGCGCTCTGGACGGTGTCCTGTGATGAGGATTTGCCTCAGGGAACCATCGTCGATATTGTCAGCGCAGAGGGAATGACACTCATCGTCAGACTGCACGATAAATCTTCTGATAAGCCGGAATAAGCCGGATGCGTGACTGGTTGCAGTGATGAAACGAGCATTGATTCTTTCTGGTGGTGGCGCTCGCGCTGCATATCAAGTGGGTGTACTTCAAGCGTTAGGCGATATCCTTCCGGAAGATGCACCCTATCCATTCCCTATCATTTGTGGCACCTCTGCAGGTGCCATCAACGCCACAGCGCTCGCAAGCCATCCGGGCACTTTTAAGGAGTCCGTTACTGGTCTGGCGGGTCTGTGGCGCAATCTCTCCGTAGATCAGATTTATCGGTACGGCTGGAACGACATCTCTAAAGGTATCGGCCTGATCGGACTGTCGCTGTTCAACGAAGGGGTGGGTCGCCAGCGCCCTCTGTCGCTGCTCGATAATGCACCCTTGTGGCGATTGCTGGGTGAGAAGATCCGTCTGGAAAATCTCGATCATGAGATAGAGAAGGGCAAGCTGCTGGCCGTTGCCGTTTCTGCCATGGGATATTCCTCGGGGCAGACGGTCAGCTTTTTTCAAGGGCATCCGGACCTGACAGGGTGGAACCGCTATCGTCGAACCGGCGTACCGACCCGTCTGCGGCTGGAGCATCTGATGGCGTCCTCGGCGATACCCACCATCTTTCCGGCTGTGCGCATTGATGATGAATTCTTCGGTGATGGCGCCCTGCGGCAACTCGCTCCCATCAGTCCGGCGCTGCATCTGGGGGCGGATGCCTTGTTTGTTATCGGCGTGAGCGGTAACCGTAAAGCAACCAACTGGGGTAAACGTAAGCCGGTACGTCATTCCCCATCCATGGCACAGATCGTCGGCCACCTGTTTAACAGCGCGTTTGTCGATGCCATTGAAGGCGACCTTGAGCATCTGGAGCGTGTTAATGAATTGCTCAGCATGATTCCGGAAAGTGAGCGTGCGAACCACGAGCTGCGGATCGTCAATAACAAAGTGATATCACCCTCGCGGGCGCTGGATACGATTGCGGGTCGGAATGTGCGCTATCTGCCCAGAAGTCTGCGCTTTTTTCTGCGCACCATCGGTGCTACAGCCAAGGGTGGGGGAGCGACCGCAGCAAGTTATCTGCTGTTTGCTAAAGAGTTCATCAACGAGCTGATGGATCTGGGATACCAGGATACGATGTGGGAAGTGGAAAGCATCAAACAGTTTTTTGAAGTGGATAAATAACAACGCCAGCATAGTGCTGGCGTTGTCGTGATTCGCGTAGCGATACCGGGTATTAGGCCCGCCGCCGGAACAGCGGCAAAGGCTGATCCACAGAAGCCTGATAATATTCAGTGAAATCGTTAAGTGACTTCAGCGCTGCCTGCAGGTCAATGTCCGGATTGCTGAACGCAAACGCATTGACACCGCAACGACGTAAATAGCACAGCTGGTCGCGGATAAAATTACCTACCGCACGCAGCTCCCCGGTAAAACCATAACGCTCACGTAACAGCCGGGCGGTGGAGAAGGCGCGGCCATCCATAAAGGTGGGGAAGTTCACAGCGATCAAAGGCAGTGAAGCGGCTTCCTCGCCAATCATATCGGCGGTTTCATCACTATCGAGCCACACGCCGATATCTGTACGACCCTGCAGTTGCGACTTCTGCGCGAGCCACACGGATAACGGCACAATTACCTGGCCTTCAGGCACGCTAACGCTTGCGGCATCTTCTCCTTCGGGCTTTGGCAGACAAGTCCAGACATCATCGACAATCGCGCCGTCTTTAACTAGCTTTGGCATAAACACGCTCCTTAAAGGGAGTTGCACCGATACGGCGATAGGTATCAATAAACAATTCTTCTTCAGTCCGGTTTTCGACGAATACGTCGACCAGCTTCTGAATCACCTGCGGCATATCTTCGGCACTGAATGATGGGCCGAGTACATCGCCCAGGGTGGCATCATTGCTGGCGCTGCCGCCCAGCTGTACCTGATAGAACTCTTCGCCTTTCTTGTCGACACCAAGAATGCCGATGTGGCCCACGTGGTGGTGACCGCAGGCGTTCATGCAACCGGAGATATTCAGGTCGATGTCACCCAGGTCATACACGTAATCCATATCTTCAAACTGCCGCTGAATTGATTCGGCAATCGGGATGGACTTGGCGTTGGCCAGGGAGCAGAAGTCGCCGCCGGGGCAGCAGATAATATCGGTGATAGTGCCGATGTTGGGTGTGGCAAAGCCGGCTGCTTTGGCTGTCTGCCACAAGGCAAACAGCTGGGTTTTCTTCACGTCGGCCAGAACAATGTTCTGCTCGTGCGTGGTGCGGGCTTCGCTGAAACTGAACTCATCGGCCAGATCGGCAATGATTTCCAGCTGCCGGTCAGTGATATCGCCCGGCGCTACACCGGTGGGCTTCAGTGAGAGGGTAACGGCAGCATAACCCGGTACGCGGTGACCGCGCACGTTGCGTTGCAGCCATTTGCTGAAGGCCAGATTTTCGCTGGCCAGCGCATCGACTTCGGCTTGTGCCGCCGCGTTGTCGATAGTTTCGTAAGGCGGTTCGGTGAAGAAGCTCTTGGCCCGGTCGATCTCGGCCTGGGTCAGGGTGCTGCTGCTGCCTTTCAGTTGCGCCCATTCGGCCTCCACTTTTTCAGTAAAGACTTCCGGCGTCAGTGCGCGAACCAGAATCTTGATGCGCGCCTTGAACTTGTTGTCGCGGCGGCCGTACAGGTTGTACACCCGCAGGATAGCTTCGAGGTAGGTCAGCAGATGTTCCTGGGGCAGATATTCACGGATTACGCTGCCGATAACCGGCGTCCGGCCCAGACCGCCACCGACGTAGACTTTAAAGCCCACTTCGCCGGCATCATTGAGGACGATCTGCAGGCCGATGTCATGCACCTGCACAGCGGCGCGGTCCTGACGGGAGCCGGTAACGGCAATCTTGAACTTACGGGGCAGGAACGCGAATTCCGGGTGGAAGGTGGACCACTGGCGAATGATTTCACAGTAGGGACGCGGATCGACGATTTCGTCTTCCGCTACGCCGGCAAACTGATCCGAGGTGGTATTACGGATGCAGTTACCACTGGACTGGGTACCGTGCATCTGCACTTCTGCCAGCTCTTCCAGGATATTGGGGACTTCAGTCAGATCGGGCCAGTTGAACTGGATATTCTGACGGGTGCTGACATGGCAATAGCCTTTGTCGTAATGGCGAGCCACATGGGCCAGGCGACGCAGCTGGGTGCTGTTTATCATGCCGTAAGGCACGTTGATCCGCAGCATGGGGGCCAGGCGTTGAATATAAAGACCATTCTGCAGACGCAGCGGCAGAAATTCTTCCGGCTTGATTTCGCCTGCCAGGAAGCGCTCAGTCTGATCGCGAAACTGAGCGACCCGCTGGCGCAGGATGGTATGGTCGTACTCGTCGTAAATGTACATAGGGGCTAATACACCGTGCAACAGAGAATAGGTAGCACACGTTCGAGGCGTTAAAACTTCAGACGCGGCTAAAAACAAGGCGCGAAGGATACACTAAAAGACCTGTAACAGCGAGTTTGGCGGTGCTGTCCAGACACTCTTGGACTGCTGTGGGCGGGCAAGATAACAAGCTATTTCTGGATATTGAATGAATATTTAATGCTATCTACATGTCATTTTGTTATAAACCGCCCATAAAGGTTGCCATCCCAGGGGGCTTGTGTTAAGAATCGCGACCAAGGTCGGATTTTTGCAGTGCCGGTCACATCAGTCCGCGCAATCATGCGTAAAACGATAATTCAATTGTTTAGCAGGAGAATAAAAATAATGAACGACCCCATTGAGTTAGAAGACCGTGGAGACAGCGTGGCTGACGCCATTGCTGCCATAGCTTTAATTGCTATTTTTGTTACTGCGTGTATTTTCTGGGTAAGCGGGCAGTAAATAGCAGATTGTTATCATCATCCAGATCCTGATAAACCCCGAGCATGTCTCGGGGTTTGTTTTTTTTCAGGCTGGTTCAACTCGGGCTAACGCTATTCTATGAGCAGCAAACCATCACCTGCAGGAGCAGGATGTTATTGCGTGCCGGCGGCATCCAAACGGCCCAGACGTGGCGACACGTATAAATGATTGTTATACGTTCGCCAGAACCGTTTTGACGATAACGATCATCACCACCACAAACAAAACCGTAAAAATAACGCCGGCGATGATGTAGGTGTAGATATTTCCACTGGTAAAGTCGCGCTCGCGGTTCTTACTGCTCTGCACACCGAAGGCAGCGGCCAGGGTGCTGAATACAATCTGCCAGAAGGTCGGTTTTGATGGCTTTTGATCGTCGGTCATCGGGGTTACCTGTCAAAGGGTTAAATCCGGAAGCTATAAAAAAACCTGCCCGGATATTATCATGCCCGACCCATGTTGGTGCGAGTCTCGTCATGTCTGATGATCTGGATGCACTGGCGATCCTTCCGCCGTGCCTTGAACACATTACCCTGTTGCATGAAGACAGGGATTTTTTACTGATCAATAAACCCCACCGACTCTTGAGTGTGCCGGGGCGTCATCCATTGAACCGGGATTCGGTGATGGCGCGGCTGCAACAGGATTATCCGGCAGCGAGTATTGTGCATCGCCTGGATTTCGATACCTCTGGGATTATGGTGATCCCCTTGAACAAGGCAGCGCTGTCTCATATCAGCAAACAGTTTCAGGCCCGCCATGTTGTCAAGCATTACACCGCAGTCGTGGAAGGGCTGGTAGCGGAGGAAACGGGACGTATTGACCTGCCTATTGCTGCCGATCCGGACAATCGGCCGCGTTACAGGATCTGCCGGAAAACCGGTAAGCCATCCGTAACGGAATACCGGGTGCTCGCGCGTGATCAGATGGCGGGTACCACCCGGATTTACCTTCATCCGATCACGGGGCGTTCTCATCAGTTGCGGCTGCATCTGCAGGCGATCGGGCATCCGATCCTGGGGTGTGAGTTCTACGCAGATGCGGCAACGCAGCAGAAAGCATCACGTCTGCTGCTGCATGCGACGGAGCTGCAGTTTGTCCATCCTCACACCGGTGAAACGGTCAAGGGATACAGCCCGGCACCTTTCTGATTGTCAACGGGAGATTTCCCACCACTCAGGCAACAGCTGCCGTACCTCATGCTGGGCAAATCGATCGTCAAGCAGCCAGAGGTAACCGGTGTCCTCCTGAGTACGTATCACCCGGCCAGCGGCTTGTACAACTTTCTGTATGCCGGGATAAAGATAAGCAAAGTGATAACCCTGTTGAAACACCTGCTGTAAACGCTGGCGCAAATGTTCGGTGACCGGATTGATCTGCGGCAGGCCCAGGGTCGCGATGAACGCTCCTTTCAAGGCATCACCGGGTAAGTCTACCCCTTCACTGAACGCCCCGCCTAAGACTGCCAGTCCCAATAAATTCTGTTCGTGAGTAAAACGTTCGATAAATGCTTCACGGTCCTGCTCACTCATACGGCGGGACTGAGTTATCACTGTGACATTTGCACTGGACAGTCGTTGCTGCAATTCACGCTCGATCTGCTGCAAAAACTCATAACTGGAAAAGAAAGCCAGATAGTTGCCTGTGGCCGCCGTCACCTGTTGTTCAATGATGTCGCAGAGAGGGCCGATAGCGGTGGAACGATCGCGATAGCGAGTAGAGATGTGTCGGGCAACCTTCACCTGTAATTGTTGCGATGCAAACGGCGAAGGCACCTGGAGGTAAACCGTGTCGTCCGGAAGCCCCAGCATTTGCTGATAAAAATATGCCGGGCGCAATGTGGCAGAGAAGAAGCAGGCACTGTGAGCCTGTGCGAGTCGCGCTGCGAGCGGTCGCGCAGGAATCAGATTGCGCAGTGTCAGTACCTCCTGCTTGGGTTGAGGACGTTGCATGTCGATGCAGTAATCCTCATCCACCAATTCCAGCTTTTCCAGATAATTTAAAGCAGCGAAAAAAAATTCCTGCACAGCGGTGTGCTGTACGGGGTGGTCAGGATGACGCTGTAGAAAATCGATGTAGTCGTTGGTGAATCCGGTCAAGGCCAGGTTGAGTTTCTCCGGTGAGGCATTGAGCAGCGTCAAGGCGGTCTCGGAGAAATCGAGGGTTTTGATGGTGGCGAGCCAGAGCCGGTTGACGCGCTCCAGCGATGTTTTTATGGGTTTAGGGGCAAGCCGTTTCGCTGCCAGCAATACACTTCTATCCAGTTCGGCGCTGTACATCTGGCGGGCGCGCTCCACCAGATTATGACATTCATCCACCAGCAGGTAAGGGTGCCAGTTCAGTTCCCGGGTAAGGCCCTGGAGCAGCGCGCTGGTATCAAAGTAATAATTAAAATCTGCGACCAGGATATCCACCCAGCGGCTCATCTCCATACCCAGGTAGTAGGGACAGATTTCATGGGTATGAGCCAATTGCGTCAGGGTCTGCCTGGTCAGCAGAGGAGTTGTGTAGGCCGCCTGTCGTGCTTGCTGGAGCTTGTCATAAAAATTCCGGGCAAAGGGACAGCTGTCTCCGGTGCAGCGTTTATCCGGCTCGAGGCAGATTTTTTCCTGGGCGGTTAACTCGAGGACGCGCAGCGGTGTATCAATTCCGTCGCTGGCGATCAGTTGCAGATTCTCCAGCGCCAGTTGCTTGCCGGTGGTTTTGGCGGTGAGATAAAAAATTTTATCCACCGGTTTTTTGTTAAAGGCTTTGATTGCGGGAAAGATACTCGCCAATGTTTTTCCGGTGCCTGTGGGCGCTTCCGCCAGCAGTACACGCCCGGTAGCGGCGGCTTTGTAAACAGATTCCGCCATCTGCCGTTGCGCACTGCGGAAACTGCCGTAGGGAAAAGCCAGCTCATCAATCCACTGAGACAGTTGTTGTTGGCGGGCGTTAATCTGCTGCTGCCATTGCCAGTAAACCTCCGCGAGATCTTCGCCATAGGCAACCAGTTCCGGTAACGTAAAGTGTTCTTCGACTCTGTATTCCCGCTGATTGTGCAGATCAAAATAAATCAGCGCCAGCGTAATGTCGTTGCGTTGATGTTGCCTGCAGTACATCCATCCATAAAGGCGGGCCTGAGCCCAGTGAAGTTGTCGATGATTGTCCGGTAGCTTTTCGAAGTCGCCGTAAAAGGTTTTAATTTCTTCCAGACAATGCGCTTCGCTGTCGTAGCCGTCGGCGCGGCCCCGGATAAGTAAACCTTCGTACTGGATCGTCAGGCTCATTTCTTTTTGATAATGAGGCGGGCGGCGCAGGACGACTTCCTGATGACCGGCAATACCTTCCTGCGCGGTGGGGCTGGGCGTAAAGCGCCGATCGAGGCTGCCGCTTTTTGCTGCAAATTCAGCGAGCGTCTTTACCGACACCGGGATAAGGCGCGGCGACTGGTAAACCTCATTGCCAGCTGACATAGCATACCTCGGCCGGTATCCCATGACGGGCAAAGAAATCCAGCCAGCGCAGCTGATTATCCTGCAGCCGGTCACCGGGACCTTTCACTTCAATCAGCCGATAGGTTTTCTGCGCGGGGAAAAACTGGATCAGATCCGGCAGACCGCTGCGATTGGCTTTTATGTCGAACAGCAAACGCTGAAAGATATTTTTAAGATGTGCGGCAGGAATGCAGGTCAGGGCGAGATCCACCAGCGATTCATCAAGAAACTGCCAGTGAACAAAATGATTGGTAATGCCGGTTTTTTCTTTCCAGACGTGTTTGATGTGTTCAATGTGCCGGTCCTGATCAAACAACTGCCACAGCTCGGTGATACCCGGCCGATTCAGCAGAAAGTCTTCCTGATACATATCCAGCGGCGCGCCCTGAAAAGGATGCGCAAAGGCGCCGTTGATGCTGCGAAACATTTCCGGCCACAACCATAAACCGAACAGGCCGTTCAGCAGCAGATTTTCGGCGTAGACGCAGGGTGCAGTGTCCTCATCAAAATAATCCTGAGCGATGACTTCCACCGATAAAGGATTACCGGATTCATCCAGCAGTCGAGGCAATATCAATTGCTGTTCTTGAATCGTCTGCCGCGCCAGGCTGCTGAAATCAACACGGATTTTTTTAGCCAGACGCGGCGCCATGCGCTGGGCCAGCTGAACTTCATGTTCGGTGGCAGGATTGGCAAGAACGTCCTGCAGCAGTGCCCAGGCCACTTCATATTCACCTGACTTTTCCAGCAGGCGAATCTGCCGCTCGCGGGATGGCGGCAGGCTGACCTGCCGATACAATTCCAGCGCAGCGGTAATTTCACCATGGCGCTCCAGCTGGTAGGCGAGCTGGTTAATCAATTTGGCCCGGCGTCGTTCCATCGCGGCATTACTGGAGGGTTGCGGGAGCAACGGCAGGAGCTGTTGCAGTTCAATCAGGCTCTCTGCCACTTCGAATTGTTCGCGGAGCAGGATGAGCTGTCGGTATTGGTCGAGTTCGTCCCGGTTCTTGAAAATCCGGTGCTGCCGGTCGATGACGTAACTTTCGTAGCGGTAAAGCCCCAGATCCTGCAGCACGAATTCGGTGAGATCCTGATAGGCGTTGCCAAAAAACAACAGCTGCAGCGTATCGCTGAGGTGTTGTACCTCAAGGCGATACAGCGGGGCCAGCTGGTTCCGGGTCCACTCCGTCCAACTGACAGGCGCGGGATAATGTTCCCGCAGTAATTCCACCAGCACGTCTTTCCGCTGGTTTTTATAGGACCGCAGATGGTCGGCGAACAGGGTCAGCAGCTCCGGCTTGGTGAGGATGCTGGCCAGTTCCTCGAGCGACAGTGGAGCATCCAGACTGATCAGCTCGCCGCAGACCAGTTGTTCCGCCGCGCGGGCGTGGTCCTCAATCTCGGCATAGCGCAGCTTGTCTGCGCGGAACCAGCAGCCTTTGCGGCCAAGCATACGCACCAGCAGGCATTGTCCGTCCTGATCCAGCTGGTGGAATGTCTGGATGAAGGCGGATTCTTCGGGGGTTAACAGATCACCATGCTGATCGGCTACCCAATCCATCACGAAGCGAAAGTTATGAAGATAATAATGCGGGGGAAGTGCGTCGGTCATGGAGGCATTTTACGGGTGAGGGCGGTTTTGGGAAATGATCCTGGCGCAAATTATCCAGATGGAGCAATTGCTGTCCTCGCTGGGCTGAGCGGAACGGTTATTTGATGGGAATTCGCATATATCGGCTATAGTTAATAGCACGATTCACGATATAACGGGTTAGTGTTATGACACAACACAACGCAGCGGGTACTCCGGCTGAAGGTAAGAAGACACGGGTTCTGGTGGCCGACGACTCCAAGATCGTCCGGGTTACCGCCAACAAGATCCTGGCAGGCCAGTTTGATGTAGTCCTGGCTCAGGACGGTGAAGAAGCCTGGGAAAAGATTTGCCGCGATAATACGATTCAGGTGGTCTTCACCGACCTGGGCATGCCCCGGCTCGATGGTTACGGGCTGATTCAGCGTATCCGGCAGGCGGAGGACGAGGGTATTCGCAAGCAACCGGTGATTGTTATTACCGGGGCGGCGGAAGAGGAGGAGGTTCGTCGTAAAGTATTCGAACTGGGTGCCACGGACTTTATTACCAAGCCATTCAAGGCCACCGAGATACTGGCCCGCGCGGAAGCCCATGCCAGTTACCAGCGCGATAAAGAGAGCCTGCAGAAGAGTGCAGACATTGACCTGCTGACTGGCGCCCTCAACCGTCAGGGGCTGGATAAGCAACTGGAAAAAGATGTGTCCTTCGTCAATCGCCATGGTGAGAATATGGCGGTGATTTTGTTCGAACTGGACGACTTCAAAACCATCCATAAACGCATTGGCGAACAGACGGCAAACCGCATCATCAAACAGGCGGCGACGATTCTGCAGAATGCCGTCCGTAAAGAAGACAGCGTCGGCCGTTACGGTCTGGAAAAATTTCTGATTGTCCTGCCCATGGCCAAGGCGGAAGGTGTAATCGTGCTGGCCAAACGGCTATGCGAGCGCATCGGTTCATTCAAGATGACGATCGGCGGTGACCCCTTCCCGATCTCCATGTCCGCGGGTATTGCAACAGCGCGCAAAGGTAATCCGGTCACGGCCCAGGGGCTGATGCAGTCGGCGGAGCAAGCACTGGCCAACGCAAAAACTCTGGGCCCCGGTGAAGTTCAGATCCTGAAACTCGAAGCCGCTGGCGAAGAGGATGTGCCGGTTGCTGTGTCGATCGATAATCTGCTGGAGACAATCAGCAAGGGCGCTGCAGAAATTTCCCCCGCCGAACTGGAAGCCGCCGTCCTCCGGTTAAAACCCCTGCTGGCGCTGATGACCGACACCCAACGCCAGCAACTGCTCCAAACCGGCCCG
>CALFXJ010000004.1 GCA_937958105.1 uncultured Cellvibrio sp. | reverse complement strand
GTTCAGCATCATTGCCGTACCAGGACCAGGCTGCCCAGCTGAAGGGGGCGGAGCGTTGGCTGCTGCCGAATTTACCGGCATAGTCTTCCGCCGTTACACCACCGTCGGTGAAGTCAACGGCAACTGAATCAAAGTGATCCTGATAATGGAAGTCAACCAGCGCACGTACTTCTTCTTCCTTCTCGACAGCGATCAAGCCTTCGAAGATAACCTCATCGATCTGAATCGGGTCGTTCATCGGCAGGCTGCCGCTCTCAAGCATGAAGGAGAAGCCGATATGTTTAGGCGCACCCACACGCGAGAAGCCTTCGGGGAAATTTACTTCCTCTTCAAATTCATTCCAATCACCATATACCAGCTCATCACCTACCAGATTGATGACTTCAAAGTGGTTGGACCAACCGGAGTCCTGCATATAGAACTGCAGGTTTAAGCCAGAGCCTGCCAGAGAAGCGGGCAGGAAAACGCGCGTTTTGATAACAAACGGATCTTCGAGGTTCAGCTTCTCTACGGAATCGATATTGGTTTTTTGAATATCAATGCGCGCTGTGCCAGCTTCCTTCGGCGTTATGTTCAGAAGGCCGTTATTCACTTCAACATTCGCCGCACCACCCCAGCTGATATAGGCCCAGCCATCGGCATCAGAATCAAAGGTGCCACTGTACTGCACACCGTATTCGTATGCGCTCTCTTCAACTGTAGAGATGGTGATATCGTCGAACAGGATGGCTTCGTCAGGTGTAGCAAAGGGCGTGGCAGCTATCCCTATGTTACCCATCTGAATACCGAGCATTGCAGCACTGGCCGGGAATGCAGCATCCACTGTAATCTCTTTCCATTCTCCGAAAGCAAAGCTGTCTGCGCTTAAGGTTGTGGATTCATACCACCCACCTGTCGCGTTGAAGAATTTAAAATACACCCAGGAACCCGAATATTTTTCCGGCACTTTTACTCTTGCTGAAATTCTGACGGGTTTGGAAAAGTCCACACCATCCGGGAGAGTAGTGGTAATCGAATCAATATTACCTTCTGCATCAGGCATGATTGCCAGCGCGCCGTCCTCGTAGGACACAGTGCCTTTTCCGTTATCGATCCAACCTTCAAGTCCCGTGTCGAATGTCATACTGCCCATCTCGATAGGCCCGGTGTAATTGATAATACGCAGATTATCCAGTTGGATTTTCCCACCCACTTCTACCGGCTTGCCATTGGCAATCAGCTCAATGCCTATGCGCGCAATCTGTGTAACATCGAATGCACCGTCAGCGTATTGGAAAGAGCCTTGATTTTTCACAGTGTATTTGCGGCTGTTCCAGGTGCCGACATCGAAACTTTCCAGCGTGTGCCACGCTAAGTTCGCATAGGAACCATTCACATCACGCAGGTACAGCTGCATTGCCAGCTGTGGATAGTCAGCAAAGCTGTCATCGATGTGAATATCAAAGGCGATTTCTGAGTTGGTCGCATCAGTGGGCTCATTGAACGGCACCATGATGCCCACTTTGTCATCCGGTGTTTTCCATTGGGTGTCAATGGTCAGTGCATAGTCGCCCGCGCCACGCTCCAGAATATGATGCAGCTTGATCGGACTGTCACCCAGACCTGAGCCACCGAATTCACTGACAAGCACCGGCACATTCTGGCTGGTGATGCGGCTGATGCCGTAATCAATCTTGGTGCGATTGTTCCAGGTTGAACCATAGGCATGGACCGAGAATACGAGGTTCTTCTGCTCATCAGCTGCCATCAGTTCCCGTGCTCGAATGGATTCAAACGCATGGAAATCTTCACCGCAGCCCGGGGCGTCTATCACAATGGGGAATTTCAAACCGGCGCGACGGAATTGTCGGATTGCAGTTTTGTGCGTGTCGATGTAGGTGCGATAGCCAAAGCTTGATCCGTTAAAGATTTCCTTTGGTCCCCAGCCACTGGCCATGTTGATCATCATCTTGTCCTGATAACGATCCTGCGCGATGATCGGCAGCCACTTTTTGAGCCAGAGGTCAGCAACAGCTTTGCTGAACAAGGCTTCATCGTCACTGCACTTTAAATCTGGACTGTTCAGGGTGAGGATAGCAGCCATGTTATTTTCTATGGCCATATTGAGCGCGGCTTCAAGCTCAACCTCGGCGGTATCTTCACTCAGCTGAATACGGACAAAGTTAGCGCCGGTCTCAGCGATAGCGGGAAAAGCGTTGATCATCTGCAGCGGGTTATCGCTGTACTGCAGGTTGACGCCGCGGATAATGGTTTCACTGCCGTCAGCCCAGAGAATTTTTGTTCCGTCGGTCTTCATCACCGGTGCATTTTCTGACGGGCGTGGACGGGTTAAATCTTCTGTGACTTCCTCGGGAATCAGTTTGTGATCTTCGGCATCTGATGAGCCGAGCATATCGCCGCCACCGCAGCCGTGTAACATCATTGCGCTGGTCAGCAGCGCCAACAAATGCAGTTTGGTTTTCATAGGAAACTCCATCATTAATCTTTATTGTTGTCGAGCGATGTCTGCGGCATCGCTCGAACGCAGATTACTTAGAAAGACAGGTTCACGCCGGCTGAGTAACGAGCTTCCTGTACCCAGAGCGAGTGGAACTGATCTTCATATTGCGCATAACTTTTACGACTTTGTTCGGTGAGGTTGGTCCCGTTCAGGAAGAAGCTCACGTGGTCGTTCATGTAATAACTGATGGACAGATCGAGATAACCCGCCGGCTCCAGCCATTGCCCCAGTTCCAGCACGGCTGCGTTTGAGTTAACGCCGACATTGCCGAGGTATTCTTCGCTGCGCCAGTTGTACGCCAGACGTACGTTCAGGCCAGCGTAGTCGTACCACAGGATCATGTTGGTCTGGTGTTCGGAGTTGGAAACCAAGGGTAAGGTATTGCCTTCGACATCAATATTTTCAGACTCGCTGTGCGAGTAGGTGTAGTTAAACTCCGCACCGAATCTGCTGAGGATGTCATTGTCAAAGAAGGTAAATGGCTGCTTGTAACCAAACTCGATACCGTAGAGATCAGATGCACCGACATTCTGCGTGGTCCAGATATTGGCCATGCGCCCCCGATCTATGCCGTCCATATCGAGGAAGCGACGCTGCTCCTGGAAGGATTGCACTGCCTGCTCAACGTCGATCATGAACAGACCAACACCCAGGATCGCGTTCTCTTCGAAGTACCATTCGGTGGAGAAGTTATAAACATTGGCCAGCCAGGGCTCGATGTCGGGCTTACCGCGATCTTCACCACCACCAATACAGCCCACGGTATCCTGCATTTCGCCACCCGTGGACGGGTTGGGCACCATCACTGGATCACCATTTTCATAAGTCTTGGGACACTGCTGGTACCACAGCGCGAGTGATGAGCCTACGTTTTCCAGATCGTTGCGTGTCATGGTGCGTGCGACGGCAAAACGCATCACAATGTCATCCGTTGGAAATAAATTCAGGTTGAAGGACGGCAGCACTTCCGTTTTGGAGTTGGTGTGCCGCTCCACGTCATACACGTAAGCGATCTTCTGCCAGTCGTCGTAACCGATGGAGTTGAATGAATCCAGCACTTCCGGCACCAGGCTCTTATCGACTTCACGATCAACCTGCGCAACCTGGATACCGATATTGGCGTTGTAAGGAATTCCAAACAGGCCTTCGCTGTCATTCTCGAAGTTAAACTGTACATAGGCGTTGATGGAATCTTCCTGCACACGATAAGTGAAACCCGGATCGTTCACCGTTCGCGTACCGGGATACAGGCGATTCATAAATTCGTAAGGATTGTCCCACTGATCGGGTGCCAGTGCGGCAACGCCACTTTCGAATCCTTTGATGGGACCGAAATCGTAGAAAGCGACTGTATCGGCACCGGAGAAACCATTGTCCTGCAGGCCACCAATATCAATCAGGCTGACGTTGGTTTCGGAATAATCAAACTTGAGCCAGTTGGGAAACTTCTGCCAGATCAGGTTGCCCGGCAGCAGGCGGTAGCGCTTATCCGCAGGTACGCGCGGATCTTCCCAGTCGGTGTAGCGGCCAGTCGGAGTGACGTAGAAGAATTTGTTGTGCGTGGCTTCGCGTATACCGTAGCGCACACCGGCATCTACGGATTCGAAGTGGTTATTACCCACAATAAATTTCACATCAAACCGCGCAGCGTTCAGATCGGCTTCGATGTTTTTTCCTTCCGCAAAACCTTGATACTGTTTCAGCACACTCGGATCGGCCAGGTCACCTTCCCATGCAAAGGAAGGATATTTGCCAGTGTAGTCGACGGTCACATGGAAGCCGTCAACCGGGTCTTTACCTGGTGTGCCATCGTCATCAACCCACAGCCAGGCGGGTGTTCCCTGCTGGAAAGTGGCTTTGCGATATTGCTGTTCGGCCTTCGCGTGAATGACACGGAAGCTGGCTTCAAGATTTTCGTTGTTGGTGTAGTTCACCTCGAAGTTGCTGTTATAGGCAGCGGTCTTGGTGATTTCGTTGGTCGAGGAGGTTTGGAAATCCGCTGCCCAGACATCCACTACTCTCAGCGTGTAAAGATCGCGGGTTTGTGTAACACCGTTGTTGTCGACGAAAGAAACCGTTGATCCAAATCCGACTTCTGCATCGCGGATTGCATCATAGATTTCTTGTGGCTGATCTGCGGCCTGACCATTTTGTTCAAAAGATTCCGGGGTATGCTTCCCGTTAAAGCCCGTCTTCACACCGCGATCATATTGATCCATCTCGGTATAGAAAAAGTCACCGCGCACCGACCAGTTTTCATTGATATCAAAACGGGCTGTGACAGAACCACCGGTACGCTCACGCTCCATGAACTGGCTGCGCGCACCGAATTCACCGGGAACGATGTACCAGTCATTGACGGTATCGCCGTCGCCGTTGAGGTCATATTTGTCTGTTGGCATACCGCCTTGTCCATCCAGGAAACCTAACCGCTGATCCTCATACATGGAGTAGTTGGCATTGTAGGTATTTGAGTTATACAGGCTGGTAACAATCGAGAAGTTGTCGCCGTTGTTGAAGCCAAACACCAGGCCGGCGGAGTAATCCGGATCGCGCCAGTCTTTGGAGCCATCGGCTTGAATTTCACGGCTGGAGTAGCGACCGCCTGAGCCTTCCAAACGTAGGCGGGTCGTAAAACCTTCGTCGAGTTTAGAGGGGTCAAGGGTTTTCAGATCCACCACACCGGAGATACCACCGGCGAGCATATTGGCCGACTGGGATTTATAAACATCCACACCGGAAATCAGACCGGCGGGAATATCGGAATAATTCGCCTGGACTTCGGTAATCGCCCAGGGACTTAAAAACTGTTCACCGTTCAAGGTAGTTAACACCTGCGGCATACCGCGGATATTCAACGAGCTGCCTTCACCAGCGGTACGGGTGATCTGCACACCGGTTACACGCTGCAGCGAGTCAGTAATGGTGACATCCGGCAGCTTGCCGATATCTTCCGCCACAATGGAATCAACCACGGTTCTGGAGTTACGTTTGATATCAATAGCCTGCGCCTGAGACGCCCGTACACCTCTGACGACAATCTCTTCAATATTGGCCAGTTCGCCATCCGTAGCCATGGACTCCTGTTCCTGCGCATACAGATTGCCGCCGGACAAGGCACAACCAATTGCCAGCGCGAGCATTGTTTTGCGCGTGTTGATACTGCTGGGTCTGGACATCATGAGTTTCCTCTTATCGTTATGTCGCATTGTTCTTTTGCAGGTATTAAGGGCATACGATTCCTGAAGGACTGGCTATGCATAAACCGTCTCAGGAAATCAGGGATCAAAATTCGGGAGTTGTTACTGCGTGTGAGTTCGCAACAGCAAATCTGGGCTGCAGAGCAACAAACAGGCTGCGTAAACGCAGGGCGGTCGTCTTGAAAGGTGTATTGGTTTGACTGACATGGCAGCTACTCTCCAAGGTGCTTTTATTGTTGTTGCTGTACGGACAAATTCTGCGATTTGCTGTTTTGCTGGCGCGATCCATAAAAGGTTCATTTTTCAGATCACGACCGGCGACAGTAAATATGGCCCAAACTGTAACCGGTTTCAAGCGCCATTTAGCGCTGTCTCCTTCATATTGAGGTTAAACGGGGGCTACCTGGCCGAGCGGGCCATTAGGATACATGTGCCTGATTTGAAGGGCTTCAAAGCGAATAGACAGGCTCAAAGCCGCGCTAATACTGGCTTTCAAACCTCCAGGAGTGGCAGCCACACAGCCGGAAATGGGGCCGAAAAATGAATACGGTTTCAAATTTTGTTGCGCAGAAATAAGGAATCGCTATAAGAATGTTGATATTCGCGACAAAAATATTCTATGAGATATAGGTTCAGAGAACCAGGTAATGCGCAGGCAAAGGGAAAAGCGAGCCTGCATTGGCAGCAGGCTCGACAAAGGCGGTTACAGGAGTTTTTCAATAGCGCCGGTCAGCGCCTTGTCTTCGGGTTTTGTGCTGCTGCCGAAGTGCTGAACGATCCTGCCCTCTTTATCAAGCAGGTACTTATTGAAATTCCACTTAGGCGCGCTGGTGGCTTCGGCCAGAGATTTAAACAGCGGGTTGGCCTCATCGCCCCGTACATGAGTGGGCGCAAACATGGTGAAGGTAACGCCGAAGTTTTCATAACAGATGGTGGCTGCTTCGGCCTCGTCTTTGGCTTCCTGATTAAAATCGTCGCTGGCAAAACCCACGACCACCAGCCCCTTGTCGCGGTACTTCTGGCTCAGCGCCTCCAGCCCTTTGAACTGCTTGGTGTAACCGCAATGGCTGGCGGTATTAACGACCAGTACCGGCTTGCCTTCCGTCAGCTTGCACAGGTCAATGTCTTTGGTTGAATGCAGCTGGCGATACTCCCCCTGCAGGTATTCCGGACAGTCGGCCAGCAGAGGGCCGGACAACAGGAACAATGCAAGACCACCGAAAAGAGTGACTGATTTCATGGCAAAAAATCCTCTGGATGAATGATGGAGCTGTTTTTAACATCACGGCAGCGCTGGTAGTATGACGCGCTCACCAACCAATCAATACTGTCTTTACCTAACCAGACACTGACGAGACATATTCATGAAGGCATCGCTGCGAGCCCTGTTTTCCCCGCTCCTGAATCCTCTTGAGCGCGGTGATGAACCTTATGTTTATAAGCCTTTGAATCGCAAAATCTTATTGGCGGTAAGCCTGCTCTTTTCGCTGCTGTGCGCCGCTCTGGTCTACCTCATACCGGCCGAGGCCGATAAAGGTTATCTGGTTCCCGTTGTGGTCTTCGGGCTGGTGGCGCTGGTCGGTTTTATTGTCGGTCTGCTCGGCAACGACCGCGCAGTGGCGAAGATCTGGGGCAACCGCTAGGCCCGTTGCAGCAGCGCCGCCCAGTCCAGCCCTTTGTCACCCCAGGCAAAGAACCCTGGGTTGATCAGCGTGTCGTTGCGATTGTATACCAAGGGTTCCAGCCAGCCACCGGAGGTCGCTTCGGCATTGACCACCGCACCACCGGCGGCCTCTAACACGGCCTGGGCAGCGGCAGTGTCCCACTCGGATGTCGGCGCCAGACGCGGATAAAAATCTGCCAGTCCCTCAGCGATGCGGCAGAACTTCAAGGAACTGCCGGCGTTGCTCAAGGTTATCTGCCCGGGCCAGCGCTCGCCCAGCTGCGTCATCAGCTGACTCAATGCCTCTGTACCATGACGGCGACTTGCCAGCACAATCAGTTCGTTATCCTCCCGCGGCTGCGCCAGTGAACGCACATGGATGGGTTGTGGCAGCTGATCGCCGGTATATTTCCAGGCACCGCTGAGCATGGGCGAGAAGGCGGGAGCAACCCCGAGATAAGTAACCCGCGTCACCGGCAGGTGAACCACGCCCAGCACCGGCACCCCCGCCTCAATGAGCGCAATATTGACGGTGAATTCACCGCTGCGCTGGATAAACTCCTTGGTGCCATCCAGCGGATCAACCAGCCAGTAGCGCGACCAGCCCTGTCGCTCCTGCACCGGGGGAAGCGGCGCCTCCTCAGAGATAACCGGCAGGTCGTCCAGATCGGGCAGACCAGCGGCAATGATGTGGTGAGCGGCGATGTCAGCGCGGGTAAGGGGCGAATCATCCGCCTTATGCTCCACGCCCAGGTCTGCGCTGTTGTAAACCTCCATGATGGCCTCTCCCGCCCGCCGCGCCAGTGCCACCAGGGACTCCGTCAGCATGAAATCCGGTGCAGTCTTATCCATTGGCCAGCAACCATTCACGGGCGAGGAACAAGGCCGCGATGGATCGTCCTTCACAGAAATCAGGACGGGCCACCAGACTCACCAGATCCTTAAAGGGATAAGGCACCACCTCGATGGGCTCCGGCTCATCACCACTGAGCCGCTCCGGATACAGATCCCGCGCGAGCACGATGTTGATGCCATGCTCCATGTATGCTGGCGATAGATTTACCCGCTTCAGTAATTGCAGGTCGCGCGCGCCATAGCCCACTTCTTCCTTGAGCTCGCGGTTAGCTGCCTGCTCCAGGGTTTCACCCTTATCGATGGCACCTTTAGGCAAGGCCAGATGATAGTCCTCAATACCCGCTGCGTATTCGCGCACCAGCAGGACCGTGTCCTTGTCGAGCATGGGAACCATTAAAACTGCGCCAGGACCACCACTGCATAATTTTTCATAAATGCGTTCTTCATCGTTGCTGAAGCGCAAATGTAATTCGTCCACACGAAACAAGCGGCTGCGTGCCACGGTCTGACGCTTTAATATCTCGGGTTTTGTCGGCATACTTGTCCCTGAAAAAAGGCTTTATTACAGCACCAGAGCGATAACCACTGATGATTAACTGGCAAGATATAGACACCGTGTTACTGGATATGGACGGTACACTTCTGGACCTCCATTTCGATAACTTTTTCTGGCTGGATTATCTGCCACAGCGCTACGCGGAAATTCGTCAGCTGGATCTGCAGGTAGCTCGCGAACAATTAAAAAATCACATCCGCAGTCATGAAGGCACACTCAACTGGTACTGCCTGGAATTCTGGTCCGCTGCGTTACAGGTGGATGTCCGCAGCCTGAAAGCTGAAATCAAACACAAGATCCGCATGCGCCCGCACGTTGAGGAATTTCTGACGCGATTGCGCCAGCATAGCAAAAAACTCTTACTGGTAACCAACGCCCATCCACAAAGTTTATCGCTCAAACTGGAAGTCACCACAATCGATCGCTGGCTGGATATCATCGTGTCATCTCACGAATTCCGTCACCCAAAGGAAGAACAGGAATTCTGGCAGCTGCTGCAGGCCCGTGAACAGTTTGATCCGCCACGCACCTTATTTGTGGACGATACGCCGCGTATTCTCGATTCAGCAAAGCAGTTCGGCATTGGTCACCTCTTATGTATTCATCAACCGGACAGCCAGACGGAGCGCCGCATCGAGGGCTATCCCGCCATCCATCATTTTGACGAAATCATGCCACCGCCGCCGGGCGGCAGCGCATTACTTGAGGTACAGGCTTCATGATGACCACCGAAGGCAGGGTGCGTATCGATAAATGGTTGTGGGCCGCACGCTTTTTTAAAACACGCAACCTGGCCAAACAGGCAATTGAAGGTGGAAAGATTCACTGCGATGGCCAGCGGGTCAAAGCCAGCAAAGAAATAACCGTGGGGATTCACCTGACCATCCGTCAGGGGCTGGATGAAAAAACTGTTCTGGTTACTGCGTTATCGGAACAACGGCGCGGCGCACCGGAAGCGGCACTGCTGTATCAGGAAACCGAAGAAAGCCGCGTGCAGCGTGAAGAGCAGGCAGCGCAGCGCAAAGCAGGCATGGGCAGTTACATCATCAGCGACCATCGTCCCAACAAAAAGGAACGCCGGCAGATCCACCGCTTTGAACGTCAATATCTGGATGATTAAGACTATGAAGATCTACCCAGTGCTGATTGCCGCTGTGCTATTCAGCAGCCTGAACCTGTTTTCCCTGTCCACTCGTGCCGAGGTCTACCGCTGGGTTGATGAAGATGGCAAAGTCCACTACAGCGATAAGAAGCCCAAAACCGATGCCGAGGATATTACCCGGCAGGTCAGCAAACAGAACATCGATACCAGCATTGATGAACAGCGCAGGATGCAGCAGATCTTCCGCCCGGAAAATGAAGCGGACCGTGAATTTTATCGGCAGCAGCAATTGAAAAATCAGCCAACGCCCGAACATATGCAGCACTGCAATGAGCTGCGCAAGTATCTGGACGCGATCGACGGCCGGGTGCAGTTTATTGGTGAGGATGGCAAAGTGGTTCCGGTTACCGAAACGGAGCGCCGGCAGCGTGTAGAAGAAACGCAACGCTACCTTGACGAGCACTGCGCCTGACATCACCCGGGTTGTTGCGACGCCCGTCGCCTGCAATTTTTAACCGCACGGCCTTGTGCGATAATGCCTTTCATTTTTTCTGCTTCAGTGGTTTACACAATGACATCCAGCAATGATTTACTGCACCGCTTCATGTTTGACGAATACGACATCCGGGGTGAGATCGTCACCCTCGGCGAGAGTTATCGTGAAGTCATGCGCAACAACCCTTACCCCGCCAGCGTGAAGAATCTGCTGGGAGAATTTCTGGCGGCCGCCAGCCTGCTGTCAAGTACACTCAAATTCGACGGCATGATCGTCCTGCAGGCGCGCGGCGAAGGTCCCATCAGCACCATCATGGCTGAGTGCAGCAATCATCAGAATCTGCGCGGTATCGTGCGGCTCAATCCCGAGCAGGAATTAAGCGCAGCGCAGCAGCAAACTGCCGATATGAAAGACCTGCTCGGCAACGGCGTGCTGGCCATCACCATTGAACCCAAAAAAGGCGAGCGCTATCAGGGCATAGTGCCCATGGACAGCGACAGACTGGCTGGCTGCCTGGAACATTACTTCCGCCAGTCCGAACAGCTGGAAACCCGCCTGTGGTTCGCGGCCGACGGCACACATGCCAGCGGGCTTTTATTACAGGCACTGCCCCGTCAACTCAAGACCAGCCCGGAAGAAAACAAGGACCATTGGGAAACCCTGTCAACTCTGGCGGATACCTTATCGAACGAGGAATTGTTAGCCCTTGATCACGAGACAATGCTGTACCGTTTGTTCCACGAACATCAGGTCCGCCTGTTTGATCCGGACAGCCTGCGCTTCTCCTGCAGCTGCTCATGGGAAAGAACCGGTAATGCCTTGGTGTCCATGGGACGGGAAGAAGTAGAAAGCATCCTGGCGGAGCGAGGCCACATTGATGTGGACTGTCAGTTCTGCAATCAGCATTATCACTTTGAACCGACAGATGTACGCGCACTGTTTGGCGATTCCACCACGCTTCATTGATCGTAAAACAGAAAAGACCGCAAATAAAAAAATCCCGCACGCGGGATTTTTTTATGCTGAGAAAAATATTAACCCCCTGGTTTATATTTTCCTGTTTATGCTCAACGCAATTGTCGCGCTTTGAATTTACGGCCCTTCAATTTTCCCTGCTGCAGATGCTGCAATGCCCCGCGTGCGACGGCGCGGTTAACGGCTACATACGCACAGAAATCGAAGATATCGATCTTGCCGATGTGATCTCCGCTCAAGCCCGCATCTTTCGTTAAAGCCCCAAGGATATCTCCGGGACGCAGTTTGTCCTTGCGACCGCCGTCAATACACAGGGTCACCATCTGGGGCTGCAGCTCCGCCGCCGCATGTCGTGTAGCCGGTAATGGTTCCAGCACCAGCGACTGCTGCAGATAATCCTCCAGACGATTCAGGCGCGGCACTTCATTCGGCGCGATCAGACTCAGCGCGAGACCGGTCGCACCTGCCCGGCCCGTGCGACCGATGCGATGCACGTGCACCTCCGGGTCGCGGGACAGATCGAAATTAATCACCGCGTCCAGACCTTTGATATCGAGTCCGCGTGCAGCCACATCAGTCGCCACCAGCACGGAACAGCTTTTATTGGCAAAGCGCACCAGTGTCTGATCGCGGTCGCGCTGTTCCAGATCGCCATGCAGGGCCAGCGCCGTGATACCCGCTGTACGTAAATCCGCGCAGACATCGTCGCATTGTTGCTTGGTATTGCAGAACACGATGGATGCCTGTGGCTGAAACTCTGCCAGCAGCGTCTGCACGGCAGCAACTTTGTGCTGTGCATCGGTCAGCTCATAAAAATGCTGCTCAATCTGCTGGTCATCGTGCAGCGCCTCCACCGTTACCTCGGCGGGGTTGTGCTGACAGTGCGCGCTGATCTTCTGGATAGCGTCGGGGTAAGTAGCGGAAAACAGCAGCGTCTGACGCTGCAGCGGGCAGGCCTGCAACACTGTCTCCAGCGCATCAGCAAATCCCATCTCCAACATACGATCCGCCTCATCCAGTACCAGCTGACGCAGCTGACCAAGTGACAGCGAGCCTTTTCCCAGATGATCCACGATGCGACCCGGCGTACCCACCACAATGTGCGCTCCACGCTCCAGCGACCCCAGCTGCGGGCCGATGGCAACACCGCCGCACAACGTCAGCACTTTTACATTGTGAGTAAAACGCGCAAGACGACGGATCTCTTTCGCTACCTGATCCGCCAGCTCCCGTGTGGGACACAGCACCAACGCCTGCACAGAAAATTGTTTAACATCCAGCTTATCCAGTAGGCCAATGGCAAAGGCGGCGGTTTTGCCGCTGCCGGTTTTTGCCTTGGCAATAATGTCCTGCCCCGCCAGGATCAGCGGCAGAGATTGTTGCTGAATGGGTGTCATGGCGTGATAGCCAAGCGATTCAAGGTTCTCAAGCATGGCCGGAGCCAGTGGCAGGGAGGAAAAAGCGGTGGTGGTCACAGTAAACTCGATGATATTCAAGAAGGGAAACAGGTGGGCAGGATAACAGATTCACTCTTTAACGTCCCTGCACTTTGTTTTGCCACGAATAGCCCCTATGATTTGCGCAGAACTCCCCAGGAACTGTTATTCATGAAGTTATCTATTATCGGATTGTCTTTACTGTGGCTTGCGCTTGTCAGCGCAGCGGCAACAAGCCAGACGGCGAGCGATGATGCAGCCCCAACACTCACCGTAAAAACCTGGGAAGCGGGCATCGGGGTCGGCGCTATCAGCGGACCGGATTATCGCGGATCAAAAGAGTACAGCAGTTACGTTGCGCCCATTCCTTACTTTATTTATCGCGGCAAATACATCCAGACGGACCGCGATGGTATACGCGGAAAATTATTTACGCGCGAAGATTTTGAACTCAACCTCAGCATGAGCGCTTCAATAACACCGGAGAGTGATGAAAACAAATTGCGCGAAGGTATGCCCGAGTTGTACTCCACGGTTGAGTTTGGCCCTGCATTAAATATTAATTTAACAGGGGATTCCTTCCGCGAAGGCTGGATGATGCATTTACCTTTGCGCGGTGTCGTGGCAATCGGTGGCGGCGACACTGAATACGTCGGCTGGCTGGTACATCCGCAAGTCGCGTTCCGCACCCAGATCGAAAACTGGAATTTCACTTTTCGTACTGGCATCTACTACGCCAGCGACGATTACCACGATCACTATTACACCGTTGCCAATGAATACGCGACTGAATCGCGACCGATGTTTGAAGCTGATGCCGGTTACAGCGGCTGGAGTAATTCATGGTCCATGAGTCGTGCTATTGATGATTATCGCATCGCGTTTTTTATCCGCTACGATAATCTGCGTGGCGCTGAGTTTGAAGACAGCCCGTTGGTGGAGACAAAAGATTCAGTGGCAGGCGGGCTGGCATTGATTTGGGTTATTCGATAAGTTTTTGGCTCGCTTTCGTACGCGCACCATCTGATATTTCTGTAAATATGAACAGTTTTACAGGGTCTCAGCACAAGACGAAATAAAACGGGTTGGACCTTAAAGTTGAGTTGAGTTGAGTTGAGTTGAGTTGAGTTGAGTTGAGTTGAGTTGAGAAAAAGTTAAACCCTGTTCCAACGCTGCGCCAATAATAATTATTCGCAGAATATTTAGGTATTTAAACCACCAGCAATTCAATCATACTGAACTGCTGGTGGTCATGTTTTCCTCTGCTACAAAATACTATTTAAATAAACTTCCAGATTGGTATACACCGAATCCAGCGTCTTGTGATTGCGATCACTGGCATTAAATGGATTTAAATTGTGCTGCTGTTCCCACGCATCCGGCATACCGTCACTGTCGCTATCGATCGGCGCAACATCGCTGTAGAGTGCAGGCAAACCACCCACCTCATCCTGACTATCGATGATGCGGCCGGTGTTATTACGCACCTGCTGTACAATGCGTGCATCAATCGCATCCCGTGCAAGTGATGCACCTGCCTGATTCAGAACGTCATCGTAAGCCTGCTCAGCACTCACCGTCGGCACTTCCGGAAAATTCCAGCGCGTACTGCGACGTTGTGCACTGGTAAAGTTGGGGAACATGTTCCAACCGTTGTTCACACCGTCGCGCACGCCGTTAATATTGTTGTCCAGTTTATTACCGGATTGATAAGTCAGAATACCTTCCGTCTTAACTTCATCCCATACGGAATTGGCGTTGCGCGAATCGTGATTGGCAATCACATAATTATTCACATAATTCAATTCCACGATGCCGCCAGCAGAACCGCCGATTGCTTCGCCGGAACGAGTGCCCCAGCCGTAAACCACATTGTTAACAAAATCCAGCTGACCTTTGATGGAAGGTGTTGTCTGGTTGCTGCCAGCACCGGGGTTGCGCATATCGTGATGCGAATAGAGATTGCGATAGAACGTACTGCCGCCTTCGCCATTGCCGCGAATCAAAGAACCGTAACCGTGGTTGCCTTTGTCATGGTAGGAGTCATTCAAACTTTCCGACACAATTGAGTTTTGCACCGTCACATAATTTGAATAGGTTACTGACAAGGTTTCATCAATGGCCCAGGAAGTGGAGACGTGATCAATGATAACGTTGTTTGCCTCAAGTACATCAAGCGCTCCCGCAGAGCTGCCTTTTAAATTACCGTTACCTTTGGCCGGCTTACCGTTTTCCGCCATCGCATTAAAATCGCCGCAACGGAAACGCATGTAGCGAATAATAATGTTGTCGGCGTTCACGGTGACGGGATAGCCGGCAACCGTAATACCATCGCCCGGTGCGGTCTGTCCGGCAAGAGTGAGATTGGGCCGTTTAATATCAAGCTTGGATTGCAACATGATGTTGCCTGAAACCGCGAACACAATCGTGCGTGGACCGCTCGCGGAATTTATGGCATCGCGCAGGGAACCCGCACCGTTGTCATTGAGGTTAGTAACGATGTAGACATCACCACCGCGTCCACCAGTAGCCAGGCGACCAAAACCTACAGCGCCGGGAAATGCCAACACTTCGCCGCTGGCCACGCTGCTGCTGGACTGACTCGATACACTGCTACCTGCAGCACCGGTTATCGTCATGTGATCCATGTTCGGACCACCATTAGCTGTCGTTGACACCGTGCGAATGGTATTGGCGCCCGCCTGTAAATTAATATTGATGGTGCGGGTGGTCCAACTGTTCCAAGCGCCAGTTCCGGGAAATGACATATTGCTGCTCACCGACACACCATTAACGAGAATATTCATCGCGCGATCAGCGGCGGTTCCATTAGCAAAACGAAACGTAAGCGTTGCGCTGCCAGCGCTGGCTTGATAAATCGTCCACTCCAGCGCACTCCCCACCTGATTGTCGTAATTTACAAAACCAGAACCGGTAAAACCGCTGTGATTAAATTCCACAGCGCCATTGGTGATCACCCCATCTTCCGCTTCGTAAGTTGTAATTACCGGCCCGGCGCTGCTGGAGTGGGAGGATGCTACGGAAGCAACAGAAGATGACAGTGAACTTGAGGATGGCGTACTGGAAGAGATCACCGTAGAACTCGCAACACTCGACACAGTAATCGAACTTGAAATACTCGATGCTGCACTCGAACTTGCACCACCCGCTGCGTTATATACTTCGAATTCGGCAATGGCTGGCACCGCACTCGCATCGACATACAAGCTGAGCTTTTTCATGCTCACCGTGCCAAAGTTAATCATGCGATTTCCACCAATGGCAGTGCCACTTGCTAATACTTCATTTGTATCGTGATTGCGCAGCTGCCAATTCGTGACACGATTACCGGCTTCGCGGAGCACCACAGTGTTAAAAGTTTGCGGGCTGCTCCATTTAACCGATACCCGCTGGTTGCTCGTGCCGCCCGCTTGCGTAGCGGTATTGATATTGCCATCACGCACGGCCTTCGTATTACTGAAACCGGAGCCGTCAGCACCCGCACCTGGGCCGGTAAGGGCCAGGTTACTGCCAAGATTCTGTGCCATGGAAACATTGTTGATGCCAAGCGCCAGCCCCACGAGCAGCAGGCCGCGTATCATTGGTTGATGTAAAAGTTTCATAGGATTACCTGTAGGTTATTGTTATATCTCTCGAATTTTCACGCCACGGTAAAGCGAGGCCCGCAACGAGCGGGTGATTATGCCGGAGTAGCTGAGGAAATGAACAGTAACTGGTGCTGATTATTCGATAGCAAGAGGCGACCCTCTACGATCTTTAGGTCGCGTAGCCGTCGCCATAGCCGATGAATAAGGAACTGCCGAGCACTTAAGATCAGCCGATATCGCTTATAAGATGGATAAACAAGCCAAGTATCACGTGAGAAATTAAATTTGATATTCCATAAACGTTTATCGAGGTAATTCTCGATAAATGAAAATTTGTCGAAAAACTTTACTTGTTTTCATCTCCGCTATTCATTCTGCGAACAAGATCCAAAACCACCAAAACAATCGTATTTTTAAGGACACTTCTTTGAGCGAAGATGATATAAAGACCAATCTCTACATCCGTTAGAGCGCCCTGCATAACCCGGGCTGGGAATAAACCAAGCCATATGGAGTATCCGCTCTTGAAGCCGCGCCTTTTTCTTACATTCATCACACTATTCGTCTCATTATTTTATATCCAACAAGGAGCTGCTATGTCATTGTTTTTTGATGGGAAGGAGGTCAAGGCTGTACTTTTTTCGTCATTAGATGGAGTGATAACTTTAGATGGAAAACCTGCATCTAATGCAAAAATTAAATTGTGGATGAAATGGAAGGATCAGCAGGGGGAAACCTTCATCTATACAGCTGATGAAAATGGCGTTTTCAGTATTCCAGAGAAACTGGCAACATACAAAGAGAACGCTTTGGCTCAAATAGTTATCACGCAAGAAATTACTGTCGAATACTTGGGTGAAAGTTACCTTGTTTGGACGTTGAGTAAAACTAACACCCATAAATTCGGAGAGCTTGGAGGAAAACCTTCCAACCTGGTCTGCGAACTGACGAAAGATCTTGAACCCTTAAGAACTGATTCCGTTCTAATGGGAACCGTCTGTCACTGGGATGGAATAACTAATCATTAATGGAGTATTTAAACCCGAATATTACTAAAAGCAAATCCTTTCTTTAACCAGCCTATCTGTTAAGTACTTCTATGGCCTTCCTGCTCACCACCGCAAAAATAGTAGCATCTATTTTTCTAATCGTTTTTCTAATTGCCGGAATTCTAAAAGCTAATCCCCGCACGCACCGATATCGCCCCATGGCCGAATACACAGCGGGTTTTATTATCTGCGCCTTCTCGCTGGTCTCGCTTTATTATCTTTGGTGGGCTTAGCGGATAATATCGACCTATAAACTACACTCGTTTTAGAATCCCCAGACTGTTAATCAGCGGTAGTGCTTCAAACAATCCCGAGTCCTGGGCCAGCTTCCAGATTTCGTATGGCGGGCGGCCGCCGTCGGCGGGATTGGGGAAGACGTCGTGGATCGCCAGCAGGCCACCTTTAACCACATGACCGGCCCAGCTGCGATAATCCGTCAGCGCCGCCTCCATACTGTGGCCGCCATCGATAAACACCATACCCAAGGGTGTAGCCCACTGTCGTGCAGCAAGCTGTGATGGCGCGACGATGGGGACCACTGTATCCAGCAGGCCGGCGCGGGTCAGCGTCTGGCGAAAGGCGGGGAAGCTGTCCATCACGCCATATCTTTCATCGTACAGTTCCGGATCATGATATTCCTCACCACGCTGATGCTCTTCGGAGCCGCGATGATGATCTACCGCATACAGCACGGCATCGACGGCTTTGCACGCAGCACCGAGATACACCGTGGATTTTCCGCAGTAGCTGCCCACCTCCAGACAAGGCCCGCGCTTTGCCGCCAGCAGGGCGTGATGATAGAGCGCCTCCCCTTCTTCCGCGGCGAGAAAACCTTTGACGCTGTCGATATCAACGGGCAGAGTAATGGGCATATCCTGTGAGTCCTGACGATGAATGGAAGGTATTTTCTCGTTTGACAGGTCCGCTGAAGATGGCGCGGCAAGAAAAACGAAAGCGGCGAAGTTTACCTTAAATAATTCGGCATTTTGACCGGTTTTTTAAATTGCCCTCAACGGCCTGTTTGACGTCGGGGAATTCAGGCCTGCCGATCAACTGTTCATCGCACTGTGTAATTGTAAAGCGGTAAACGCAGGAATCAGGAAATTCTTATTTTACTCTGAACATCAATCTGAGAATTTTTCGTGCGCCGTAATAATACGCCTTATTGGATTAAACGCATCACCACTCTATATAACCGCTGGTATATCGAGCATTTTATCCGGCCGCAGTTCGATGCAGCGGGCGCTTACCTTGAGGTTGCTCATCCGCGCCATCTTGAAATTTTTGGACGCAATATTCGCATTGGCAACCATGCACATCTTATTGCCGCTGCCGATAATAAAATCCGCCTGACCACCTGGTCCGGCAGGCAAGGCGACGGCCGGATTACGATTGGTAATTACTGTCTGATTTCTCCCGGCGTGCGTATTTCAGCGGCGGCTTCTGTACAGATTGGCGATAACTGTATGCTGGCCGCTAACGTTTATGTGAGCGATAGCGACTGGCATCACATCTATAATCGTATTCGTCCATTCCGTTGCACCCGACCGGTGATTCTGCAGAACAATGTGTGGCTGGGTGAAGGTGTGATGGTATTGAAAGGCGTGACCATTGGCGAGAACAGCGTGATTGGCGCTGGGGCCGTGGTAACCAGAGATATTCCGCCTAATGTGGTTGCTGCGGGTAATCCCGCGAAGATCATCAAGAAGATCAACCCTAACCGCCGGATGTTGAAACGCGAGATGATGTTTCGCAACGCAGAACATTATTACCGCAATCAGGATGAGTTGGATCGGTATATGTTGAACAACAATGGATGGATGAATTGGTTGCGCGGGAAGTTTTTTCCCGGCCGTGAGGATTAGTTTGGCTTTCATTTGGATGAAAGTGAGCTGGGGATTGTTGTTGTGCGGTTGTGTCATTGGTGTCGGATTACGCTGCGCTAATCGGACCTATATGGAGCTGTGTGGCTGTGTCGTTGGTGTCGGATTACGCTGCGCTAATCCGACCTACGGGTTGGGTGTGTTGAGGGTTCAGATGTGCTGATTGAATCGTAGGTCGGATTAGCCGGAGGCGTAATCCGACGGATTTACGCACTGCTCTCTTACCGGTAGCGAGAGATTTGCACTCGCATTTTTGATGCGTGCGTTTTTATGGATGTTGTTTGGTTTGCATCGGTTTTTTGGTTATGTCTTTGGTTGTGTCGAGCTGCATGGCTTGGTGTTGTCGGATTACGCTTCGCTAATCCGACCTACATAGCGTTGTGATCTAAACCTGCTGGTGCCAGGTAAATAAAGGGTTGGGTTAATTCAAGGGAAAGACGCAGGTAAAGACGCTGCCTTTGCCGACTTCGCTGGTGATCTTTAATTCGGCGTCGTGGCGCAGCAGAACGTGTTTGACGATGGCGAGGCCGAGGCCGGTGCCGCCGGTGCTGCTGTTGCGACTGGCATCGACGCGATAAAAGCGTTCGGTAAGGCGGGGGATATGGCGCTGGTCGATGCCGGGGCCGTTGTCACTCACCGAGAAGTAACAATTCTGTTTATCCTTCCACAGCCGCATGACGATGGCGCCTTTTGCCGGGGTGTATTTGACGGCGTTGACCACTAGATTGGAGAAGGCGCTGTGCAGTTCTTTTTCATTACCGGTCAGCTGAATATCTTCAGCGCATTCCAGCGTGATCTTCTGTTCCTTATCACCGCTCAGTGCCACCGCTTCATTGCGGATAGATTGCAACAGCGGTTCCAGCGCAATTGGTTTCTGGTTGTGCCCGACCTCCGTGGTTTCCAGTCGCGACAACACCAGCAGATCGTTGACCAGTAATGTCATGCGGTGTGTCTGCTGCTGCATCTGCTGCAGCGGTCGCTGCCACGCGGGACCGAGATTATTGTTATCGCCCAGGGTTTCCAGATAGCCGCTGATAACCGTCAGCGGTGTGCGCAATTCGTGAGAAACGTTGGCAATAAAATCCTGACGCATCTGTTCCAGGTTGTGCAGCTGAGTGATGTCGCGCACGAGGATCAGACGTTCATTTTTACCGAAACGGGTAATCTGAAACTGCAGATGCTTGGAAGAGAATCTGGGTGATGGCAGCTCCAGGGGCTGGCTGTAATCACCTTCTTCAAAGTAACTGACAAAACGCGGATGACGAATAAAGTTGATGACGGATAATCCCTGATCCTTGGCGTGAAAGCCCAGCAGTCGTTGAGCGGCGGGATTCCAGAAATCCAGATGACCACGCCAGTCCAGAAGGATGACGCCGTCTTTCAAAGCCGAGGTAATTTCCTGCACGCGATTGATGACCGCCTGCAGATCCTGCTTTTCCTGACGCTGATGACGCTGGAGGTGATAGATGTTGTCGAGTACATCACCCCAGATGCCGGAGGCTTCCGGCGGGTCCTCGTCATTTCTGCGCAACAGCCAGTGATTGAGCCGCGCCATCTGCCATACCATGTAACCCAGGTAGGCCAGTACACCGATGTTCAGTACCAGCAACAGCGCGCCCGTCAGCCAGCCAAGCAGCAGACACAGGACAACGAAGATCGACAGACGCTTGAGTTCGGCGCTAAAACCTTGCAGCAAAGTAGAGAGCCTCTTTCACAGCCAGGGGCAGTTCATGCGCGACCGCAGAGGCTTACGCATCAACCTTGGTGGAAAAACGGTAGCCGGTACCGCGCACGGTCTGCACCAGATGCTCGTGATTATCGATGGCGAGCGCTTTGCGCAGGCGACGGATATGCACATCTACCGTCCGCTCCTCCACATACACATTCCCGCCCCACACGTGATCCAGCAACTGGCTGCGAGTATAGGCTCTTTCCTGATGCGTGAGAAAAAATTCCAGCAGGCGGTATTCAGTCGGCCCCATGTCCACCGGCTGATCGTTGATGGTAACTCTATGGCTGGCCGGATCGAGGCATAGCCCTTGAACCGTAATGGGCTGACCATTGACCTGAGGATCAGCGCGGCGCAGCACAGCTTTCAGGCGGGCCACCAGCTCGCGGGGCGAGAAGGGTTTGGTGATGTAATCATCGGCCCCCACTTCGAGACCCTGAATCTTGTTGTCTTCCTCGCCCTTGGCCGTGAGCATGATGAGAGGAATATCGGCCGTGACCTCATCGCGCTTCAGACGGCGCGCCAGTTCGATGCCACTGGTGCCGGGCATCATCCAGTCCAGCAGGACCAGGTCGGGCTTTTCATCGACAATCAACGCATGGGCGTCCTGGGCGTTGCTGGCCTCGATGCACTGGTACTCCGCCATCTCCAGCGCGACCCGCAGCATGTCGCGAATAGCTGACTCGTCATCGACGATTAAAATCTTGCGCCCGCTCATAATCTCTACCTGTACCCACTGTGACTGACAGCATTGTTGCAGGCGTATTAAATAAGCCCCGTGTTACAGCTTTATGACAACGGGAATTCCGCACCGCTGCAGGCTGCGCCAAACCTCAGAGTTTGTCGATCATCAGGCCGACAAAGATGGCCATCCCCACCCAGTTATTGTTCATAAATGCTTTGAAACAGGCGTCCCGTTCACGGAACCGCGTAAGGTACTGCTGGTAGACAAACAGCAGCCCGGCCACCCCCAGCCCCACGTAATACCAGGTGCCCAGCTCAAAGCGGGATCCCACCATTACCATGGCATAGAGGGTGAGCGCCTGCAGCACCCCAATAATGAAGCGGTCCTGCTCGCCAAACAGGATGGCTGTGGATTTCACACCGATCCGCAGGTCGTCATCGCGATCCACCATGGCATAGAAGGTGTCGTAGACCACAATCCACAGGATGGCAGCGGTAAACAACAGCCAGACCTCCGCACCCAGGCTGCCCCGCTGGGCGGCAAACGCCATGGGGATCGCCCAGGAAAAGGCAGCACCCAGCACGACCTGGGGCAGATGGGTATAGCGCTTCATAAAGGGATAGCAGAAGGCCAGCATAAGCCCGCCTACTGACAGCAGGATCGTCAGGCGATTGGTGAGCAACACCAGCCCGAAAGCCAGCAGGCACAGGCCGATAAACAGCCCGATTGCCTCCCGGCTGGTTACCTGGCCGGCGACCAAGGGCCGCTCACGGGTGCGCTTTACATGCCCGTCCACCTTGCGGTCAGCAAAGTCGTTGATCACACAACCCGCCGAACGCATCACAAACACCCCCAGCACAAAGATCACCAGGACATCCCATCGGGGGAAGCCATCGGCAGCCAGCCACAGTGCCCACAACGTGGGCCACAGCAGCAGCAATGCCCCGATGGGTTTGTGCATGCGCATTAATTGCCAGTAGACACGGGCGCGCTGCTGCAAGGACGAGGGCCGCCGGCTAGCGGCGGGTCGCTTGCGGGCTGGCACTGATAAAGCGGTTGAGCGTTTTCGAGTCATAGGAAATCGGTTGTCCATCGTTCAAGAGTGGAGATCATCACGCGTCCTCAGCGGCGGGTGAGGTCCAGCGTATCAACAAAGGCATCCAGGAAAATCTCGCTGACCAGCAAGGGCCGGTCATGCAGGTAAAACACGGATCGCCGTCCCCACAGCGGCGTATCGCCGATAAGATGAGACGGGACGCAGGCCTGATGGCGCGTCAGGCGGCTCACGGCAATCGCACTGCGTCGCAGATGGGGCTGGCTGAACAGGAAAGCGCCCAGCGGGCGGGTATCCTGTTTGCGCAAATGGCGCAGTGGTCCGGTGAGGCTCGACAGCGGCAGGACGCTGCGGGCGTACACCCAGGGCTGGTTGTATCCGCACAGCACTACCTCGCGGATCAAGGCCAGGGCGGAGCGGTCCATCCCCAGACAACGCCACTCCGACATGACCGGGCGGGCAATCTGCTGACGCAACACCTGCACATGAAAATGACCATGACTGCGGGCGATCAGACGCGCGGTGAGGGAGCCTTTATCCGACAACCAGTTACACAGGGCTGGCCTGGGTCGCTGAGCCTTGGGCCATTGTGCCAGCGGTTGCCACCGCAGCCGCGCATTTATCGATACCGCCAAAAGCTTCTCCTGTCACACATATCGGCTTACCAGCGCGGGATTCTAACAGGTTGGCGTGGTTCTTCAGCCGGCAACTGGCGGGCGGAGATAAAAAGCTGCTGTTTTCACTGCCCCCCGCGAGTCCGAGCGGGTACACTTCGGTTTACCTTTCCTGTCATTCAGGGGCAGGGCCGCCCACCGTGAGGAGTCATCCCATGCATAAAACTGATCTCGTTGACCGGGTTGCGGACGTAGCCGATATGAGCCGCGACAAAGCCGACGCCGCCGTCTCCGCCATGATCGAGCACATCACCAACGCTCTCAGCCGCAACGAAGCGGTAACCCTGGTCGGCTTCGGCAGCTTTGTGCGCAGCCAGCGCGCCGCCCGTCAGGGGCGTCACCCCCAGACGGGCGAGACCATCCAGATTGCGGCCAGCAGCAGCGTCATCTTCAGGCCGGGCAAAGGTCTGAAGGATGCGCTTAACTCGCAGTAATATTGACATGACCACCGTCACGATTCCGAATAAGAACTTACAGAGGTTAGGATGACACTCACCAACCGAATTCTGCTGGGCATGATCCTCGGGGTTATCACCGGCATCCTATTCAATCTGATTATCGCGATAGATCCGGAGACCGGCCTGCCTACCACAGCCTGGGGAAATTGGATCAATACGGTCCTGATCAATGGATTTCTGGACGCGATAGGGCAGATATTTATCAAGTCGCTCACGCTGTTGGTGGTGCCGCTGGTGTTTGTCTCTCTGGTATGCGGCAGCGCTGCTCTGGGGGGACACAGCCGGATGGGCGCCATGGCCTTTAAGACCGTGTCGCTGTACCTGTTGACCACCGCCATGGCCATCGCACTCGCTATCCTGGTGGCCGCGCTGATCCGCCCCGGTGACGGTGTCGGGCTGTCTACCGAGGCCAGTTTCACTGCCATTGAACCTCCAGGCCTGAAAGAGACATTCGTTAATATCTTTCCAAGCAATCCTATCCAGGCCATGGCTGAAGGCAACATGCTGCAGGTGATCGTCTTTTCCCTGCTGCTCGGGATTGCTATATCCCGCAGTGAATCCACTGTGTCGCAGAACCTGCAGACATTCTTCAACGACCTCAACACCGTGGTGATCAAGATGGTGTTGTTGTTGATGTACATCGCGCCCTTTGGTGTTTTCTGTCTGCTGGTGAAGTTATTTTCGTCGCTGGGGATAGACGCTCTGGCTGACCTGGCGCTGTACTTTTTTACAGTTCTGCTGGTGCTGCTGCTGCATGGGATCGGTGTCTACGGCGCCCTGCTGAAGATGCTCAGCGGCCTGAATCCGTTGATGTTTTTTCGCAAGATGTGGTCGGTGATGGTGTTCGGTTTCAGCACCGCCTCCAGCAATGCCACCCTGCCGGTGACCCTGCGCACGGTGGAACATGACCTGGGTGTGGACAATAAAGTGGCCTCATTCAGCGTTCCCCTCGGAGCCACCATCAACATGGACGGTACCGCTATCATGCAGGGCGTTGCCACGGTGTTTATCGCACAGGTTTATAACATCGACATCGGCCTTACCGGTTATCTGATGGTCATCCTCACCGCCACGCTCGCCTCGATAGGCACCGCCGGCGTTCCCGGTGTTGGCCTCGTGACACTGGCGATGGTCCTTAATCAGGTCGGCCTGCCGCTGGAGGGCATAGCCCTGATTATCGGTGTGGATCGCTTGCTCGATATGACCCGCACCGCAGTCAATATTACCGGTGACGCCATGGTGTCCGTGGTCGTTGCAAAAAGTGAGGGCCTGCTGTCCCGTGAGACCTACGAAAGCCCCACCAAAACCCTGGTCGATGAGATGTCAAAAGAATGATGTGGATGCCCGTTAACCCCGTGTCAGGTAAGGATGCATGACCACACCCCGCGCTATCCTCGAACACACTTTTGGTTACAGCAGTTTCCGGGGCACCCAGGAAGCGGTTATCAACCACCTGATTGCTGGCGACGATGTCCTGGTGCTGATGCCTACCGGCGGCGGCAAGTCCCTGTGCTACCAGATTCCGGCTCTGGCCCGCCCCGGCACCGGCATTGTGATCTCGCCGCTGATCGCCTTGATGCAGGACCAGGTCAACGCTCTGCATGAACTGGGCGTGCGGGCTGGTTATCTGAACTCCACCCTCTCTCCTCAGGAAGCCTGGCAGACTGAGCGGGCGCTGCAGACCGGCGAGCTGGACCTGCTGTATGTCGCCCCCGAGCGCCTGCTGCAGGACCGCACCCTGGAACTGCTGCAGGGTGCGCAGATTTCCCTTTTTGCCATCGACGAAGCTCACTGCGTGGCGCAGTGGGGGCATGATTTCCGTGCGGATTATCTGAAGCTGGATATCCTGCAGCAGCGTTTCCCCGAGGTGCCGCGGATCGCACTCACCGCCACCGCCGACGTGCGCACCCGCCAGGAAATCATTGAGCGGCTGGGACTGGAGAATGCGCACCAGTTTATCAGCGGGTTTGACCGGCCCAATATCCAATACCGTATCCAGCAGAAAAATAATCCGCGCCAGCAGTTGTTGCGTTTCCTGCGCGATGAACAGAAAGACAGTGCTGGTATCGTCTATTGCCTGTCGCGCAACAAGGTGGAGCAGACCGCAGCCTGGCTGTGCAACGAAGGCTTCAACGCGCTGCCTTATCACGCAGGTCTGAGTCCAAACCTGCGCGCGGAGCACCAACGGCGTTTTCTGCGGGAAGACCAGGTGATCATGGTCGCTACCATCGCCTTTGGCATGGGCATCGATAAACCCGACGTCCGCTTCGTGGCGCACCTTGATCTTCCCAAAAGTATCGAAGCCTATTATCAGGAAACCGGACGCGCCGGACGCGATGGTGAGCCTGCCACCGCCCTGCTGCTCTACGGACTTGAAGACGTCGTAAAGCTGCGCCAGATGATGGCTGGCTCCGAGGGCAGCGAGATGTTCAAACGGCAGGAGCAGCAACGCCTGCAGGCCATGCTCGGCTTATGTGAGATCACCAGCTGCCGGCGCCAGACGCTGCTGCGATACTTCGGGGACCAGCTGGATGAACCCTGCGGCAACTGCGACTCCTGTCTGCACCCCGCCCAGACCTGGGATGCCACCGAAGCGGTGCGCATGGCCTTGTCCTGTGTCTACCGTACCGGCCAGCGCTTCGGTGCCGGCCACGTCATTGATGTACTGCGCGGCAGTACCAACGACAAGATCATCAGTTTTGATCACCATAAATTATCCACCTATGGCATTGGCAAACATTTGAGCGCCGACGAGTGGCGCTCGGTCTTCCGCCAGCTGGTGGCCCGCGGCTATCTCGACGTGGATGCAAGCGGCTTTGGCAGTCTGCTGCTGAACGACGCCTGCCGGCCCATTCTGCGCGGCGAACAAAGCATCCAGCTGCGCCGCGACATCAAAACCGCCTCCGCCAGCCTGACGCGGCGCGCCCCGGTAGCGGTAGCCCCGGAGGACGAGGGCCTGTGGTATGCCCTGCGCGCCTGTCGCAAGCGTCTGGCAGAAGAACACGGCGTGCCGCCTTATGTAATCTTCCACGATTCCACCCTGCGTGAAATGCTTGAACAGCGTCCTCTCACCTCCAGCGAGATGCTCAGCATCTCCGGGGTCGGCGACAGCAAGCTGGAACGTTTTGGTGATGAGTTTCTGGAGGTTATCCGGGAATATGAATACGCCTGATCGAACGATGAATGATGCAGCGGTTCTAAATATTTTCGATGCGGGAACACCCCTTTATTATTCCGGGTCTTGATGATGGACGATTCTTTTCCCCACCTGTTGTTGCTGCTCGGCCTGGCGGTCACCGTGGTGCTGATCTTCCAGCGATTGAAGATTCCATCCAGTCTTGGCTACTTGCTGGTAGGGGTCATACTCGGGGGCTCTACCCTTGGTCCAAGCCTCGATCCACACCCGATCCAGGCATTCGCCGAATTCGGTATTGTCTTCCTGCTCTTTACCATTGGTCTGAACTTTTCACTGCCGCAAATCTATGCATTACGTCATCTGGTGCTGGGTTTAGGCACCGCCCAGGTCTTGCTGACCACGGCCATCATCGGGATTCTCGCCTGGTTTCTGGGTCTGCCCCCCGCCGGGGCATTTGTAGTCGGTGCTGTCTTCGCTCAATCTTCCACGACAATCATCAGTAAACAACTGGCCGAACAGGGCGACGAGTACAGCCGCCACGGACGTCTGGGCACCGCCATGTCGGTTTTTCAGGACGTCACCGCCGTACCTTTTGTAGTGGTCTTTCCGGTGTTGGGGATGGCGACCGCTCACTTCGGCGATCTGGCAGGCGCCCTCGGCTGGGCGTTCATCAAGGCTACCCTTGCCTTCAGTCTGGTCTATCTGGTGGGGCGCTGGTTGTTCCGCCCGCTGTTTCACCTGGTGGCCGAGCGTCGCTCGCCGGAAATTTTTACCCTGACAGTACTGCTGGTATCACTGCTGGCCGGCTGGACCACCAACAGCCTTGGCTTATCCATGGCCTTCGGTGCCTTCCTCGCCGGCATGATGCTCGGTGAAACCGAATTTCGTCATCAGGTGGAATCCACGATCCGCCCATTCCGGGACGTACTGCTGGGCCTGTTTTTCGTTGGGATAGGCCTGCTCTTTGATCTCTCTTCTCTGCCTGACATCTGGCATTGGGCGCTGTTCGGAGCCATAGCCCTGCTGCTGATCAAGACGCTGATCGTTGCGCAGATCGTGCACATGGCGGGGATAGACGCGCATACCTCCTGGCGCACCGGGTGGATTCTCGCCGTGGGGGGAGAATTCGGTTTCGCTCTGGTGTCCATCGCCATGAGCATGAATGTGATCGCCTCCACTACCGGTCAGATCGCTCTTACCTCTGTCCTGTTTTCGATGATCATTGCGCCCTTTCTTATCCGCTACAATCAACCCCTGGCAAGCCTGTTTGCCTCGCCGGTTCAAAGTCAGGCGAACACATCCGCCCCCACACCAGCTCCCGCAAACATCGGCGAAATCAAGGATCACGTGATTATCTGCGGCTACGGCCGTATCGGACAGGGTGTTGCCCGCTTCCTCGACCTGGAAGCTATCCCCTACCTCGCACTCGACCTGGACTCGATTAAGGTCAAGCAAGCCCACCTCGCCGGCGAACGGGTGTTTTATGGAGATGCTACCGAGCGCGACATCCTTGAAGCACTCGGCGTGGCCACAGCCCGGTTGGTCGTCATCAGTCACGAAGACGTAGGCGCAAGTCTGCGGATTCTCCAGCACCTGCACCACCTGCGCCCGGAACTGCCGGTGATGGTGCGCACCCGCGACGAGAGCCGCCTAGAGGAGCTACGCGCAGCCGGAGCAACGGAAGTAGTAGCGGAAACCCTGGAAGCCAGCCTGATGATCGCCGCTAATACCCTCATGGCCCTTAACCTCCCTATATCGAGGGTGGTGCGCCGGATGAAGGAACAGCGCGAAGGCCGCTACCGCCTCCTGCGTGAGCTATACCGTGGCGACAGCTACCTCGCAGCAAACCCGCAGGAGCAAGGCGCAGACCGACTCCGTCCGGTGTCCCTGCCCCCGGACACCCCCACCATCGGCAAAACCCTGGATGACATCGCCTTGTCAGGCATTGTAGTCACCGCCCTGGTACGCGAAGGCAAAAAGGAACTCGAACCCCCACCGGAAACCCGTTTGGAGAGCGGCGACGTCCTGGTGTTATTCGGCTCACCGGAAGACCTGGAGCAGGCGGAACAGATTCTGCTGGGACGCAGATAATTTTCTGCTGTACCAGTACATTCTGTACTGGTATCAAATATTTCCAACAGAAGGTGTGTACCAGTTCATCCCCGGACTATTAATCTTTTCTTCCACCGTTCTGATCGCCCTGTCCAGCTGGAATAGACAGTCGCACCCAACGAAAACGGTGGCTCTTTGTACACTTTGTACCATTGCATTGATCGCGACTTTTACATTCGATAGGGCAATCAAGGAATCGCTGGCAGAGCTTGGTGGATTTTTCTCAGGCGAGTCTATAGTTCCGCAGGGCGCACCTACAGAAGCAATATTGAACACTATCGAGATCCCCGGCATAGGAATCCAACTGGAAGTACCAAATCATTGGAGCACACACACTTTACCTTCTGGACACACTTACTTTACCGCCCAAGATAATGAGCGATTAATGCTGGAAGTACGCCCAAATTGCATGCAAGGCTTAAACACTGACACACCCACATTTATAAATAACACACTACTGTTATTCAAAGCGCCGGAGTCAGCTGTAGATCACAGGGTTCGATGTGTAAACGCTTCGCAAAAAGAGTGCCTTGTGACAGTGATATACAACGGCCCAAAGCCTGAACTGGAAAAGTGGCGTTGGTTTAAGGTAGCCGAAGATGAATCCTATTCGGTGATGATGGATGTTATTTTTATGACCACAGATAACGTCTTAAAAGAAGACATACTCTATTTATTGAAATCTACCAAACTGCTGAATAATGGACCAACGGAATACTGCCGCACTCCTGCAAGTTGGCTTTAGCAACGCAACCTTATCGGCTTAGGTTTACTCATTCGTGGCTTGACCCAACTTCGTGGCCATGCTCATTAATTGCTGAACAGCCCCAATCCTTATAGCCACTGCTATGCGCCGCTTCATCGAATAGTGCTGCGCGTGCCGACGGAGTAGCATAACGAATTGCGGTCCAAGCTATGTAAGCATTACTGGTAGGTGCAAGAACTTCTACTAACATTTCTTCAAGAACATCCGCGCGCTTTTCAGAAGTCATGTTCGTATATCCATCTGCTTTCAACAATGCAGTGAATTGATCGCATAAAAGACCGAAATCCTGAGCTTCTCGATTCTTATCAGAAGAACAAGCAATCAAAACGATATTGAGTAATAAAATGAAAGCAAGTTTAATCATCTCTTTATAACAACCTCCCAGTCAAAACCTCCACTGGCCTTGGCTCTGTAGGGCTTCTTAGGGCGATACATGGAGACATACTCTCGAGGTTCGTAATCAGCTACCAAATGATCATCCGCATCAGTTATGTAGACCCAAAGCCCAACGCTGGTGATCCAGGCAGTGCCTCCTCTGTTGGCAATAGTCATTGCATTAATCTACGGCGAGGCTGACCCGTAGTTGTAGCAGGCTTTTATGAACGAAGCATATTGTGATGGCTCTTTCGCCTGTACTAAGCTCAACTTTCTATTTATATCATCATCGACTATAGCTTTGACAAAACCCGTTGCAATCGAAGCAGGTGCAGAAAAAAAACCCGCAATCCAAATACCAACATCTGTCACACTTGGCTTGCTTCCGTCTACTATGTGGTTAACTGCCCAAGTCGCCGGAGTGACTAACACACCAGCGATTTTCTTGCCGGTTTGCTCAAGGCCAATTGAAGCGATACTTCCGCTTGTGCTTTGAATAACATTTTTTTGATTTTTAATAGTGGTTGCTACGTTGTCCATCAAGAGTCTCGTGGTATTCCTTTAGATTTACGAAAGTTATTAAGAAGTTTCTAAAAATAAAAGACATCCTTGTCGAAAGTGATGCTGTTGAATCGCGGGGGTGTAATAGCAATTCTTAAACCAACCTGAAAAAACGCTTTTAAATCAATTATCTGAAAGAATACTTCTGCACCAGTCCTACCCAGTCTGTAAAAAATACCTGATAAGAAATCTCTGCTGCTTCGCTTGTTTGATATGGATTTTGGTTATAAGGCGAGGATGATATAGTGCGCCGTTCTGAATGAGGTGAGCTTTTCATGCCCGAATTACCCGAAGTCGAAACCACATTGCGTGGCATCACTCCGCATATCCTCGGCCGTCAGGTCACTCAGGTCGTGATTCGCCAGCCCAGTCTGCGCTGGCCGATCCCCGCGGACCTCCATACGCTGCTGGTAAGACGGAAACTTCTTACTGCCAGCCGTCGGGGGAAATACCTGTTGCTGCAGTTTGCCCACGGCCACGCGCTGATTCATCTGGGCATGTCGGGCAGTCTGCGCATCGTCAGCGCGAGCGAGCCGCCACGTCTGCATGATCATTTCGATCTGGTGTTTGGCGAGGTCATCCTGCGGTACTGTGATCCGCGACGCTTTGGCTGCCTGCTGTGGCTTGAGGGAGACCCTCTGACCCACTCACTTCTGACCCATCTGGGCCCTGAACCTCTGAGTGATGAGTTCACCGCTGAATATCTCTACCAACGCACCCGCAAGCGCACCCAGGCAATCAAGCAGTTCATCATGGACAGCAGGATCGTGGTGGGCGTGGGCAATATTTATGCAAATGAATCGCTGTTTATGTCGCGGATCAAGCCGACCCGTAAAGCCGGCTCCCTGACCCGTAAAAATTGCGAGGACCTGGTGCGGGATATTCAGTTCGTGCTGCGGCGTTCGATTGACCAGGGGGGAACCACCCTGCGGGACTTTGTCGGCGGCGATGGAAAACCTGGCTACTTCAAACAGCAACTTCTGGTCTATGGACGGGGAGGCGAAGCCTGTCCGGAGTGCGGGCAGGCTCTCAAAGAGGTCCGTATGAACGACCGCACCACGGTGTATTGCACCCGTTGTCAGAAATAAGCAGGGACTGCAGAAACGGTTAAGAAAATTTCTTCACAAGGGCTGATTCAACAGCGGGCGCAACAAACTTGCTGACGTCGCCGCCGAGCATGGCAATCTCACGCACGATAGAGGATGAAATATAAGAAAGGTGCTCAGCAGGGGTGAGGAAGATGCTTTCCATGCTGGGCGCCAGTGCGCGGTTCATATTGGCCAGCTGGAATTCATACTCAAAATCCGAGACCGCGCGTAACCCGCGTAACACCGCCTGAGCGTTCTTCTGGCGCACAAATTCCACCAGCAGGATATCGAAGCCGCACACCTCCACATTAGGTAGATGCGCCAGGGTTTCCTGAGCCAGCTCCACGCGCTCCTCCAGCGAAAACAGCGGATTTTTCCGGCTGCTCGCGGCAACCGCCACGATGACCTTATCAAACAGCCGGCAGGCACGCTCCACCAGATCAATATGCCCATTGGTAATAGGGTCGAAGGTGCCGGGATAAACAACGGTACGCATAGCCAATCTCAAGTCAGTCGCTGCCGCGCAGCGGGACGCAGATAGTACAAAATTCACTGTGGGCTGACCAGCAATCCCTTCGATGGCGCGACCGGGCGCGCCTCATTCCACTTCGGTATTTGACCGCCACCGCCAGACGCTATATGTTTCATAGCGCACATATCTTCTCCTCAATCCGGCAACAGAAGGCATCCCGTGAATAATTCAGGTCGCATCGCTCGTCGTTTTTATCTTAGTCTGCGCCTGCCAGCGCTCCTGCTCACATTGAGCCTGGCCATGCTGCTCACAGCCTGCGGCGGTTCGAGTGATGAGACGGGGAGTGATCCAACCAATCCTTCAACGGGAGCCGGTCCTGATCAGAGTGATATCAAAGGTCCGGTCAGCCTGAGCTGGACAGCCCCTGAGCAGCGGGAGAATGGTGATGAACTGGATATTACAGAGCTGGGGGGTTACGAACTTCGCTACCGCCCAACCGATGGTGGTCCGTTTGAAACGGTCATCATTGATGATCCGTGGACCATGGAGTACTACATCGAGTGGCTTGAAGGTGCTTATGAGTTCCAGATAGCTGCCTTTGACGATTCAGGTCTGTACAGCGAATTTATTGCCTTACATCCTGACCGCTGATTCTGAACGTCGAGTCAGTCAGGCTTGGAGCGATAGAACAACCGGTAGCTGACCTGACCACCCTGTTTGTCCCGATGCAGGGTCCAGTTTGGTGGCGTCTGGTACTGCGGATCCCGCCCGGCCTCGATATAGATTGACGCTTCATCGGCAAGCCAGCCGCCCGCCTCCAGCGCATCCACCACCGCCTGCCACAGATTCAACTGGAAGGGCGGATCGACAAACACCACATCAAATGGCGCTGTGGAATTCCCTTGCCGCAGCAGAGTCAGAGCATCCGCCTGCATCAGTTGTCCGTTGTCAGCCCGCAGCAAGGCGAGGTTTGCACGCAGCTGAGCCGCTGCCTTTGCATCCCGTTCTACCAGCAGGCTGGCCCCCGCTCCACGGGACAGGGCTTCCAGCCCCAGCGCGCCGGAACCGGCAAACAGATCCAGGCAGCGGGCTCCGCGAATCTCCGGTGCCAGCCAGTTAAACAGCGTTTCGCGAATCCGGTCACCCGTCGGGCGCAGGCCATCCACATCGGGGAAGCCCAGCTTACGGCCACGCCACTGACCGCCGATGATGCGTAACTGGTTAGCGCCTCTGGCAACCGGCTGACGGGGGCGGGCGGGGGATGGGGCGGATGGTTTCAACGGCGGGCGCTCTCTCAGGTCACAATAGAAGTGGTAGGATAGCGCCTTTCCTTTCTGTCGATAAGCAACGAATTTTTCCTATGTTCTTCAAAAAGCTCTTCAATAAGTCCGAGCCAGAGACCACCGAGGCTCCCAAGGTCGCGCCGGAACCCATGCCTGCAGAGCCTGCTGCCGCAGAACCCACCCCTGAGCCATCTTCACCGGCAGAAGTTACGTCTGTTGCAGAGCCCGCTGTCAAACCCGGCTTCTTCGCCCGCTTCAAACAGGGCCTCAGCCGCACCAGCAGCAACTTTGCCGAAGGGCTGGGCAATCTGTTCCTCGGTAAAAAAAGCATTGATGATGAGCTGCTGGAAGATATTGAAAGCCAGCTGTTGATAGCAGATGTTGGTATTGATGCCACCTCAGAGATTATCGATAACCTCACTCAGCGCGTCGCCCGCAAACAGCTGGCCGATGCCGATGCCCTCTTCAACGCATTGCGCGAACAGCTGGCGGCACTGCTGCGTCCAGTGGAGCAGCCGTTGGTGATTGATCAGGCGCATCAGCCGTATGTCATCCTGGTAGTCGGTGTCAATGGCGTCGGCAAGACCACCACCATCGGCAAGCTGGCCAAGCGCCTGCAGAATGAAGGCAAGAAAGTCATGCTGGCAGCGGGCGATACCTTCCGCGCCGCTGCCGTAGAGCAATTACAGGTGTGGGGACAACGGAATAATGTGCCAGTAATTGCCCAGCACACCGGTGCCGACAGCGCCTCGGTGATCTTCGATGCGGTTCAAGCCGCCCAGGCGCGCAAGATTGATGTGATCATCGCGGATACCGCTGGCCGCCTGCACAACAAGGATCACCTGATGGACGAACTGAGCAAGGTCAAGCGGGTGATGGCCAAGCTGGATACCAGCGCTCCCCATGAAGTGCTGCTGGTGCTGGATGCCGGCACCGGCCAGAACGCGGTAAACCAGGCGCAGCAGTTTATCGATGCCGCGGGCGTCACCGGTATAGCGCTCACCAAACTGGACGGCACCGCCAAGGGTGGAGTGATCTTTGCCCTGAGTAAGAAATTCGGCCTGCCGGTGCGCTTTATCGGGGTCGGCGAGGGTATCGATGACCTCCAGCCTTTTGCAGCAGAACCCTTCATCCAGGCGTTGTTTAACCGACAGGACAAACCGTGATCCGCTTTGATGCTGTCAGTAAACGTTATGCATCCGGTCACGAAGCGCTTACCCGCGTCGATTTTGAAGTAGATCGGGGAGAGATGGTCTTCCTGACCGGCCACTCGGGTGCAGGCAAGAGTACGCTGATGAAGCTGATCATGCTGATGGAGCGGCCTACTCAGGGTCAGGTCTTTGTCGACGGACGCAATCTCAATCGCCTTTCCTCAGGGCAGATTCCTTACTATCGCCGCAATGTTGGCGTGGTCTTTCAGAACCACCAGCTGCTGTTCGATCGCAGCGTCTTTGATAATGTCGCCCTGCCGCTGCAGATCGCCGGTAACTCACCGGCAGAAACGGGCCGGCGCGTGCGGGCAGCTCTGGACAAGGTGGGCCTGCTGGATAAAGAACAGCACAACCCTATCATGCTCTCCGGCGGTGAGCAGCAGCGTGTAGGTATCGCCCGGGCCGTGGTCAACAAACCTTCGGTACTGCTGGCGGACGAACCTACCGGTAACCTGGACCCGGAACTGTCGGCCGAGATTATGGATCTGTTCCGCCAGTTCAACGAAGTTGGGGTCACCATCATGATCGCCAGTCACGATGTGGAACTGTTGAAACGTATGAATAAGCGGGTACTGGGTTTGAGCCACGGACAGATAGTGCATGACGGGGTGGTCTGGTGAAACCTGTACGTCCCAATCGCAACCGCAACGACCAGACACCGCCGCCCGCCCGTCCACAGGGCGCCGTGCAGAGCAAATCACGCCTGGGTGACCGATTTGATGCGTGGATGGGCCATCACAGCACCACCGCCATCGACAGCCTGCTGCGCCTGTTGCGCACGCCCCTGCAGAGCCTGATGACCTGGCTGGTGGTCGCCATCGCCGTGGCCTTGCCTGCCGTACTTTATATCGCGCTGGCCAATATCCAGAACATCGGCTACAGCTGGCAGGACTCCAGCCAGATCTCCGTCTTCCTGAATAAGAAAGTCCCGGACAATCAGGCTGAGGCGCTGCGCCAGCGCTGGGCCGAGCGCACAGATATTGCTGCTATTACTTATGTTTCTCCGGCAGCGGCGCTGGAAGAATTCAAGACTGCCTCCGGCCTTGGCCAGATTGTGGACAGCCTTGATGAGAATCCGCTGCCCGGTGTCCTGCTGGTCCAGCCGAGCCTGAGCGGCAGTACGCCTGCCGGGCTGGAAGCCCTTGAGAAAGTCCTGCGGGATGAGGCCCTAGTGGCGGATGTGCGCATCGACATGCAATGGGTCAAACGCCTTCATCAGTTCATGGCGGTCGCCCAGCATGTAGTAACAGCGCTCGCCGCACTGCTGGCGCTGGGCGTCCTGCTGGTGGTGGGCAACACCATCCGTCTCGCCATTGAAAACCGCCGCGATGAAATCCTGGTGGTAAAGCTGGTGGGTGGTACCAATGCTTATGTACGCCGCCCGTTTCTTTACACCGGCCTGTGGTATGGGCTGGGGGGCGGCCTGATCGCGCTGGTCCTGCTGACCATCGGCCTATACTGGCTGGCCGGTCCGGTGGCGCAGCTGGCTGACCTGTATCAGAGCAGCTTCCGTCTCCAAGGTCTCGGGTTTATCCATAGTCTGCAGCTGGTGCTCCTTGCCGGCGTAACCGGACTGCTGGGAGCCTGGATCGCCGTAGGGCGACACCTGTCACAGATTGAGCCTCAGTAAATTAAATAAATGCCCTTAATAAGAAATTGCAATTGATCAAATACTTGCCAAATGCATCAACATTCATACAATTTTTCCCCAACTTACTGATTTAAAACGTTTTTACGCGACCGATCTGGAACTCGCGGCCGCGTAGCACTCTAAAGTGACAAGTGCTACACTCGGCCTATACCCATATTGGAGGTAACCTACATGAGCACAAGTCTGCAACCTATTGGCGTCCTTGCTCCGGGTGCAAACCTCAATGCCTATGTTCAAGGAGTCAGCAGCTTCCCGATCCTGACTGTAGAGCAGGAGCAGGAGCTGGCTGAGGATTTGTACTACAACGGAAATCTGGATGCTGCGCGCAAGCTGGTAATGGCCCATTTGCGCTTCGTCGTCCACATCGCCCGCTCTTACAACGGCTACGGCCTGCCACTGGGCGACCTGATTCAGGAAGGCAACGTAGGTCTGATGAAGGCGGTAAAACGTTTCAATCCTGAAAAAGGTGTTCGACTGGTGTCCTTTGCAGTGCACTGGATCAAGGCTGAAATCCATGAATTCATCCTGCGCAACTGGCGTATCGTCAAGATCGCTACCACTAAAGCGCAACGTAAATTGTTCTTCAATCTCCGCGGCGCCAAGAAGCGTCTGGCCTGGCTGACTAATGATGAAGCGGCAGCGGTGGCTGAAGATCTGGGCGTGGATATCAAACACGTTCGTGAGATGGAAGGTCGTCTGGCCTCTTATGACGCAGCCTTCGATGCAAGCGATGACGACGATGACGAAAGCTACGTCGCACCGGCCCATTATCTGGAAGATAATCGCTACAATCCGGCCTCACAACTGGAAGAGGCTGACTGGGAAGAAACCAGTGTGAGCAATCTTGAGCAGGCGATGGAGAAGCTGGACGACCGCAGCCGTACCATCCTGCAGCGCCGCTGGCTGAACGATGACAAGGCAACCCTGCATGATCTGGCCGCGGAATATGGTGTGTCTGCCGAGCGTATTCGTCAGCTGGAAAAGAACGCCATGAACAAGGTCAAGAACATGATGCTGGAAGCCTGATCCAGCCTCCGCTGATCGACAAAAAGCCGCGCCTGTGCGCGGCTTTTTTGTTGGGAGTCTCTTAACCTTTCACATGCTGCAATCACGGAAGCATTTATGGGATATATATTTTTACTCTGCGCCGCTTTGAGCGGTTTTATGGCCGTCGGCCTCGGCGCCTTTGCCGCCCACGGTCTGAAGGCCCGCCTGGCACCGGAGCTGCTGGCCGTTTTTCAGACCGGTGTGCAGTACCAGATGTATCATGCGCTGGCTCTGCTGGGGATCGCCGCCTTGTTGAAGATGGTGGGCCACAATATCTGGCTGCAAACCGGCGGCATTCTGTTTATCATCGGCACCCTGCTGTTCAGCGGAAGCCTGTATGGTCTGGCACTCGGCGGTCCGCGCCTGCTCGGCCCAATCACCCCGCTGGGTGGTGTCTGTTTTTTACTGGGCTGGCTTGCTCTGCTGGTGGCAGCGATCAAATTAAAAGCCTGATACCACCAACATCCTTTTTCTTTTCCTCTGAAACGATTGCTCATGTCTGAAAATTCCACGGTCGATGACCAACCCACCTTCGAAATCAAACCTGAATTCAAACCCAAATCCATTCGCAGTTTTGTCATCCGGGCCGGACGCATCACGCTCAGTCAAAAGGCTGCATTCGACCAATGGTGGCCGACCTATGGCCTGAGCCTGCATAACGGCCTGCTGAACCTTTCAGTATTATTTGAGCGCGAAGCGCCAACGGTACTCGAGATTGGATTCGGGATGGGCGATTCATTGCTGGAGATGGCGCGCAACGAACCGGATAAGAATTTCATTGGCATTGAAGTGCACCCACCAGGTGTAGGCCGCCTGATCAACGAGGCAGGCAAAGAAGGTTTAACTAACCTGAAAGTGTTTATGGCCGATGCCATGGATGTCCTGGAAGATTGTATTCCCGATGCCAGCATTGCCCGACTGCAGCTTTATTTCCCTGATCCATGGCATAAAAAAAAGCATCATAAGCGGCGCATTGTGCAACCGGCATTTGTGCAGAAAATCCGTCGGAAACTGATTGCCGGTGGCGTATTTCACCTCGCAACAGACTGGGAGAATTACGCTGAGCATATGCTCGAGGTGATGAGTCAGGCAGAAGGATTCAGCAATCTGGCAGAGCAGGGTGATTATTCTCCACGGCCGGCATACCGACCAATTACCAAATTTGAGAAACGCGGCGCACGGCTGGGCCATGGAGTTTGGGACCTGTTGTTCCAACGTCTGAACTAATTTGCTATCGTGCGCAGTACCTCAACAAAAGGGGGCTGTGCACGATGTGCTGGTGCAGCATGCTGACCTTACACAGCTGTGACAGGAGGTCACTTTGCATCTTTCCGATATTTCTTCTCTTCTAAAAATTCCTCGAAAGCACGCACCTGCTCAGACTTATGTGTGTGCGCAGACAGACCTTGCGCTAACAAAGTGCATTAATGAGCCGCTCATTCACAGGCTTATCTGCACCGACTCATCCCCCAAACCCTGTTGTTAATATTCATCTGCTATTGTTTAAGGAGCTACAAATGGCAAATCCATCGGCAAAAACTTTTCTGCTATCTGCACTGCTTGCCGCTGCCTGTACTGGTGTAAATGCGCAAGAGCACAGCGCAGAACTCAATCTGGGTATCGGACGTATCCTGTTCGGTAACGACCTGGAAGACGCCACCAACTATCATATTGGTCTGGGTTTACCCATCACCAACCGCTGGACACTGGAAGTCGTCGCTAATGAATATGATGCAGATGCGCAGGACACCGGTATCGAAGTGCGCGGAACTCAATATCGACTCGATGCGCTCTACCACTTCAGTGAAGATCAATGGCGTCCTTATGTGGCGTTTGGTGCGGGTGATCAGCGTCTGAGTCCCGACGGCGGTGAGCCCAGCCACGAAACGCTGCTCAACGTGGGTCTGGGTTTGAAGAATCGCTTCGCACGCAACTGGGAATGGCGCACAGATGTGCGTTTGTTTAACAGCCTCGACGAAGAATATACCGATGTCGTGTTCAGTACCGGTATCAGCTTCCTGTTCGGTGCGAAGGATGCCCGCCGTCCAGCGCCGCAGCCGGTTGCAGCCCCCACAGTGGTGGAAGAAGCTGATAGCGATGGCGACGGTGTACTGGATTCCAGAGACAAGTGCCCGGATACCCCACGGCAGTACAAAGTCGACAGCGACGGTTGTATCCAGAAGCTGACCGAAACCGTGTCCATCAATCTCGCTGTGAAATTTGATACCAACAGCGCCGATGTCAAAGAAGAGTACATGTCCGATATTCGCGACCTGGCCACCTTCATGAACCAGTACGAGAACACTCAGGTAACGGTTGAGGGTCACACTGACAACACCGGCTCTGCCGAATACAACAGAGCGCTGTCACAGCGTCGTGCGGACTCAGTGCGTAGAGTGTTGATTGAGCGGATGGGTATTGAAGAGGATCGCGTAAAAGCGGTGGGTTACGGGGAAGACCGGCCGGTTGCAGACAACAGCACCGCATCAGGCCGCGAGCAGAACCGTCGCGTAGTAGGTGCGGTATCCACCCGCATCACCGTGAACGAAACCCGCGACTGATTGATCACGCCTCCATAAAAAAAACCCGGCACACGCCGGGTTTTTTTATGGAGATCGGATTAGCGCAGCGTAATCCGACAAAACACTATCACTGCGGCAAAAAGTCGAACGAATAATTCAACGTAGTCCGCGCTACCCCGGAAGCCGGGAAGCTGATCAGGCGAATACGCTGCAGGAGCCGCGCCTCGAGATCAGGATCCTGCAACTCACTGGAAACCAGACTCACATCGGAAATCTTGCCCGACGATTCAATGATGATCTTCACTACCACCTTGCCCTGCAATGCCGGATTCTGACGTAGGGCGCGATTGTAGATGGAGAAGATCGCCCCCTTGTGCTGCTCCATGATCTTGCGGATTTCCTCTTCGCTGCGCGCGGCAGCTTCCTGTGCTGCACCACCGCTGTCCGCTGCTGCCGTACCGGTAGATTTGGCCAGATCGCTTTCAACCTTGGTGGTTTCGCGGCCGGAAAGCGCTACTCCGCCGGTATCGCGACTGAGTGCGGCGGTGTTGATACCACCACTGGTGGCTGTCACACCGCTGGTGACGGCCGAGCGATCTACCGCCACTGCCGTAGCTTCACCACGGGCGACATTGGCACTGTCGATGGCTGCAACGTCCAGGGACTCCCGCATCTCCATCAGGTCATCCTTGAATTGCAGCAAGCCGCTCGCGGCGGCCTTTTCCCGCGCTTTGGCGACGTTGGGTTTTTCCGGCACCTTTTCCTTTTTTACTGGTTCGGGTTTCTTCACGGGTTCCGGCTCAGGCTTGGGCGCTTCCGGTTTGGGTTCCTCCGGTTTTTTCTCTTCCACCTTGGGTGGTTCAATCGGTTTGGGCGGTGGCAGTTCCTTTTTTTCCAGGATCACCCGCGCCAGCTGCGGCGGGAGCTGCGCTTTTTCTTCCCGGGTTTGTTCCGGTAATTTAATGATCGTGACGGGCACGCTCACTACTACCAGCGCAATAAGCGCAATCCGCAGGATGCGTTTAAAGCGCGCATCATCTTCGACGGATGAGCTCCAGGGCAGGACGGTATTGGGAGAAAGGTAGAATGCCATCAGCCTTCGGCCCCCTGCGCATCAGAGCCCGCCGCCTGCGACACCGCCAGAGAAATATCCCGGTAATCCGCCGCCGCACAGGTGGCCATGATTTTTTTCAGCAACTCGTAGGGAATTGCCTGATCACCCATGATGGTGACCGGACGGCCGGTCAGTTTTTCTTCCTCCGTCAGCGGGCGGGCCTTGGATGCCTGATACTTTAACTCTGTCTCCAGCGGTGCGAACTTGTCTTCGGAACTGGCCAGCACCGACGCCACACTGCCGATACGCTGACCGGCCACGATGATATCTTCGGCACTGACCATGACCACCAGATTATTTTCCGGGACCTGATCAGACACGGAGGCCGGCAGTTTGATGCTCTTGTCAGTCTGCAGAACCTCTACGTCCGATGAGTTCACCAGCAGGAAGAAAACCAGGATAGTGAAGATATCCATCAGGGATACCAGATTCAGCTTGGGGACCTGATTCAGGCGGCGATGGTGTTTGGCCATCCGCTTGGCACGCAACGATTGCTTCATGGCCGGCCTCCCTGTGCTGCGGTGGTGGATTCACCTTCCGGTGCATCACCCAGTGAAATCTCCGGAAACAGTTCGGCATTGACCACCGAGGCTGCTACCACAGCCTTGAACGAGCGGGCGGTGTCCATGGCGGTTACCAGCGTCTGATAAGGCGTGTCTTTTTCAGAAAGGATAAAGATGTCTTTTTTCTCGACGCCTTTTTCTTCGAGGTTGCGTTTCACTTCCTGCAGGATCAGTGAGAGAAGTTTGTAGTCGTGCTCGCCTTCCGCCGTTTTATCCACCCGCTTCAAGCGGACACCCGCCGGATAATTCACGTCGAGATAATCCTTGCGAATCACCAGCTCCAGCTGTTGCTGCGGCTCTTCTTCCTGGGGAGTGCTGGAGTCCGCCAGATCCGGCAGCTTTAGATCCAGTACCGTGGTTCGCGCGAGCACCATGCTGATCAACAACACCGGCACCAAAATGATCATCAGATTCATAAAGGAGGTGACGTCGAGATCGGCTTCCTCGCGTTTGTGTCGCCGTTTAATGCGCATAACCAGTGCTACCTGTAACCATCAGATGAATGAAAGACGGCTCCCCGTGACGGGACCGCAGTCTTGCCGTGGGTTTTAGGCTCGGCTCGAAGCGCCTGAATCCTGCACGCGGCTTCTCTGTGGCACATCCTGCACCTGGGCGATGATGTTGAGGCACTTGACCCCGGCCATCTCCAGGCTGTCGATAATTTCGGTGGTTTTGGTCTGCAGCATGGAATGGATCAACAACAGCGGGATGGCCGCGATCAATCCGAATGCGGTGGTGTTCATAGCTACAGCGATACTGGAAGAAAGCAATGCGGCTTTTTCGGCCGGATCAGCATTGGCTACCGCACCGAAGGCGGCGATCAGACCGATGATGGTGCCCAGCAGCCCCAGCAGGGTTGCGATGTTAGCGAGGGTCGCCAGATAGGGTGTACGGCGCTCCAGACGCGGCATGGCTTCCATCACGCCCTCTTCCATCGCCAGCTCGATATCATCGCGACGGGGTGACTGCGCCATGCGTGCCACGCCGGCACAGACGATGCGGGCAATGGGGGCACTGGTAGATCTGCCGGTGTTCATGACGCCCTGATAATCACGTTTCTGCAGCAACGGCAGTATGCGGTCAAACGCCTGGCGGTTGGAACGCTTCGCTGCGGTCAGAAACAGCCAGCGCTCAATAGCGATAGCCAGACCAACCACCAGTACCACGGCGATGGGGTACATAAAAGTGCCGCCTTCCTGGAAGAAACGAATCAATGTGTTCATAAAGCAGTGTCCTTCAACTGACGTATGGATGTATTTGTAGTAATAAAAAGCGTTTTATTAGCTTAGCTAGTCTCGCGCCATTTTCACGGCGTATTTTTCAAAATTTGACGCACTGCAAAGTCATGTCACTTAAGGCTTGACCTTGTTCAGGGCAGCTTCCGCCTCGAGGCTCCGCCGCAGTTCTTCCCGCTCGAGATGGCCGAATACCTCGTCGTACTGACTGCTCAGGGTTTGGAATTCGATATCAGCAGCCTCGGGTGATTGCCAGGGCAGGATGTAAAGCACCCGCGGCTGCTCCTGGTTACCGGTAACCGTGGTCTGCAGGTGAATCGTGGCTTCTCCTGCAGCACGGGGCCGGGCAGTCGTATTCGGCGCGGCCGGAGGTGCGGCACCTGCCGAGCCTTCAGCCTCCTCAACCGTCTCCTGAGCCATCACCGGCAAGGCCAGCAGCGCCCACAACAGGGTAATCAATGGCTTCATCAACTAGCCTCCACTTGCGCCGATCCGGCGCTCCAGATCAACGATCCAGCCATTGACCACCTTATCCGGCTCGGGCAGCAGCTGTTGATAAGCCTGGTAATGGCGCAACGCTTCTTCGCCCCGACCCATGTACAGATCGTAGAGAATCCCGAGATTCCGGTGACTGGCAGGATGAAATGGCCAGATTGTGAGGGCCTGCTGGTACTGCTCCTCCGCCCCAGTAAAGTCGCCGGCTTCGCGCTTGAGGATGCCGAGCTGGTTGTAGGCATCCAGATTATTAGCGTTGGCGGCGATAGCCTGGGTAAACGCCTGGGCAGCTTTTTCCGTTTCACCGGTAGCCTCGTAGACCAGCCCCAGATTGAGGAACGCTCCCGACAGGCCAGGGTTCTGGGCCGTCAGCCGGAGCAGCAGCGTCTCCGCCTGAGTCCATTGCTTGCGGGCCATGGCCGCCACCGCCTCGTTGAATGACTGCTGCGCCTGACGGCTAATTGAGGGCTTGCTGGCCAGATACGGATTGGGCGTGGGCGGGCCAGGCGGCAACAGAGCAGAGGCGCCAGCCTCCGAGGCACCCTGCCCGGCCTCATCTACGGCAGGTTTTTTCGGGCCGGACGAACAGGCGCTCAGTACCAGCAACAACGCCAGCAGCCACGGATTAATGAATCTCATGGCTCACCTCCAGACGTGTCTCGTGCTTGTTGTAGCGCCCGGGCAGCAGCTTGGCGAGGGCTTCAAAGCTACGTTTTACCCAGGGATCATAAGTGCCCTTCCAGCTGCGCTGGGCGTTGGCCTGATGGATTTCAATGGCCTTTTCCTCAAAGGGATAAGCCTGCTCTTCCAGCAATATGTCGTACTGCTCCAGCTCCAGCTCGTCCAGATCTGTGGGGCGCTGCGAATTCATCAGATCGCGACTTAACTGCGCGTAGATTTCACCGATGCGGAAACTGGCCTGAGTGGTGAACTCCGCTACACCGTACTGCAGAATCCGCTCCTGCCCTTTCAGCGCTTTATCCAGCGCCGCCCGTTTGCGCTGCAGGCTGGCTTTCAAAGGCAGATTAAGGGGGATGCGTACAAAGTCATCGTAAGCCGGCTGCGCCAGTTCGGTTTCAGCCGAGGCCGCAAGGTAAATGGAGCGGTCGGTCCGGGCGTTGCCGGCGGCCGCATTGGTTTCGATGATTTTCTGCAGCCAGAACTGGCGACGGGCGGTGTCACCGCTGGCGGCGTAGAGTTCGGTAAGGCGATGCTGCGCCTCCAGATTCTCCCCCATTGGCCGGGGATAGTTGTTGGCGTAGCGGGTGTATTGTTCGATGGCGCGGTTACGATCGCCGGATTTGTCATAGAGTTCGGCGCCCATGATCAGCGACTGGCGCTTCACGTTCGGATCGGTACTGGTGCGCTCCATTACCACCAGTTCATCCGCTGCCAGCTGCCATTTGCTCTGATTCTGATAGACCACTACCAGCTTAGCCGGGAGGGTTGCTGCAAGCGTGTGACCGGGATATTGCTGGCGGAATGACAACAGGACCCGCTCAGCATCCGGCCAGCGTTCCTGTTCAATCAGGTAGGTGCCGGCATCGTAGCGGGCCTTGATCGCCACCTCGGTATCCGGCGTCACCTCCGTGATCCGCAACAGTTGAGTGATGGCCTCATCTTTGGCACCGGCTGCCAGGGAGGCCTGGGCCTGCTGGTAGATGCTCGCGGCGATCCGCTCGCGCACATCCTGCTGACTCGGTGCTCCGGGCACCTCTCCGTAAGTGGGTAATAACTTCAGCACTTCCCAGTAGGCCTGTTCAGCAGCGGGATACTGTTGCAGGTCGAACTGGCTGTGCCCCAGAACCAGCCATGACGTAAATATCAGCCGGCCGTCGGGCTGAGGCTGCCAGGCGATAACCCGCTCGGCGACGGCGATAGCCGAAACCTGATCACCCTGATTCAGCAGTTCCGGCGCCGCCTGGGCCAGGACGGTCACCGCCCTGGGATCAGTGGGGTAGGTTTCGGCAAACCGCAGGGAATTGTCGATCTTGCGCTGCTGCCACTGCTGCCGCACCTCACCGAGGTTCGGCTGGGTTCGGTCAATCAACTCTTGCGCCAGCAGCACCGCCGAATAAGCCGCCTCAGCGCCGTGAATCGGGCTGCGGTATTCGTAGGCCACTCTCTCGTAGGCCATCAGTGCCTGGGCCAGATCGCCCGCCTCGTACAGCGACTCTGCCAGCAGGAAGGTCATGTCACCCGCCTTAGGGTCCTGGGGGAAGGTCTGGACAAATTCCCGATACCAGAGCGCCGCACTGGCGTAGGCGGCCACGGCTTGATTACTGGCCGCCTGCTGCTCGCGTCGGTCAGTCAAGGTCTGACTGCGGGCTTTAAGCTGCTGGGCCTGCGCATGTTCATAGGTGGCCAGCTCCTGCAGTGACTCGTGCAGATAAGCGCGGGCAGTACTGCTGATGGCACCGTTGCGGTCTGTCCAGAAGCGGCTGGTGATGCCGTAACGCCGGACGAAGTCCTGTTTAGCCGGCAATATCAGGCTGGGAAAATCGCCCTGTTCGTAGGTCTGGATAGTCTTGATGCTGAAATCCGGCGCAAAGTCGGACTGAGGGTTGTGCTCCACAAAATGGTTGTAGGTTTCGGCGCTGTCATTGAAGCGCTTCTGCTCCAGGTACAGCTGACCCAGCTGGTCGTATAACAGATGCTGGTATACCCGGGGGCCTATCTCTGTCTGCAGGTGGGTAATCGAAGCCGCACCCTCAAGGTAGGACAGAGACAAACCCATCACCCTCAGGGTGTCATTGACCAAGTTAGTGCGGGCCGGCCCCAGATCGGTCATGGCCTGCGCCACCTGCTCCGGCTGCGCAGCGGCCGCGAGCAGCTGATCCAGCACCTGGGCGAAGGCATGGAGCGCCAGGTCGTAGTCACCGCGCTTGAACTGGGACCAACCCTGCATGTAGAGCGCATTCTGTTTGAAGGCGTCGTCGCTGCCAGTCACTACGCTGCGGTAATGGCTTTCCGCAGCAGCATAGTCGCCGTCTGCAAATGCCTTTTCGGCCCGACGGAACTGTGTCTCTGCCATAAATGGCGAGTCGGGATGGTGTTGCGCCAGCTCGTCCAGTACCGCCGCCGCTTCAGCATTGCGGCCGTCCAGCGCATAGGCCTTGGCCAGCTTGTAGCGCAGCTGGTCGATGTCTACACCCTTGGTGGGCTGCGGCCGGCTCGCTTCGTAGTCGATCAGCTCACGGTACATGGCGATAGGACGATCGTAGAAACGCCGCAGGTCGTCCGCTGCCAGCTGCTCGCGCTCACTGCGCGCCATCTCCAGATCCGCCAACCGCAACAGGATCTGCTGGCGCAAGGCCGGCTCTTCCGCCACCGCGAGGGCTTTGCGGTAGCTGGCTTCAATGCGGTCGATTTCAATCACATCCACGGTTTTCGCCGCATTGGGCAGAGTTGCGGGAGGTAACTGGGCCAGCGTGCCTTCCCGCTCGGTGCCGCCAAACAGGCCGCAGCCGCTCAGGAGCGCAGCGCTGAACCAGCTGATACAGACAAGGCGATAGCGGCTCATGGGGCTTGCTTCCTCAGCGCCTTGTCGTACAACCGGGCAACCGCCAGATGGGACTGTGCCAGATAGGCCTTCAGTCGTTTCTGATGGCTGGCCAGCTGGCGATCCACCTGCTCACGCAGTGCTGCAGCGCGGATATCGATCACCCTTTCCGTCTCAACCAGCCGGTTCTGCGTCTCCTGCTGCAACTGGCGGATACGCGCCATCATCGGACGGATGTCCAGGTTGGTGGAGGTAATCGCCTCAATGCGGCGGGCAGTCTCATCCAGCTGCGTCAGAGCCTGATCAATCTGCTGGCGGTTGGCTTCGTTCTGCCACAGATGCTCTGGAAACTGCTGAGCCGCTTCCCACAACAGGATGCCACGGTACATGCGCAGGCTCTCGGCATAGTCTTCTGTGTCTTCCCCTGCGCGGGCCATCCGCTGCAAGGTCAGCTGGGAACGCTGAACCCGCTCATACAATTCGCGAGTGTTGCTGTCTGCCAGCGCCATTACATCGTTATTGTCGATGATCCGCTGCAAACGAGCCGCTAACTGGTCGCGTTCTTCCTTCAACATGCTGCGCTGCTGATCAAGTGCCTGCTGCGCCAGCCGCTGCTCCTGTTGTTGGCGCAGGCGCTGCTTTTCCTCCAGCAGATCGGCGTAGATTTCCAGCTTGGGCTGCCAGTCCTGCAAGACCCGGCGCAGCCGCAGGAGATCACGCAGGTCCAGCACAGCGGTCTGGAATTCGTTCTGGGCAAAGAGTTCGGTGAGATAGGCGGAACGGGTTTTGATGACGCTGGTACGGTCCAGCTTGAGCCAGTTCTGACCATCATCGGTGATAACAGCGGTCAGGATGGTGAGGTCAGCCACCGGGTCTGCCGCCGCCGCGTCCAGTTCCGCAGTAGAGACTGGTTCAGCCCCCACGATGTTCAACAGTTCGCCGTGGGTCAATGTGGCCCGCATATCCTGCACCAGCGCAATTTCAGCTCCAAGTAGTGACTCGGCTGTTTCATAGGCGGCGAGGGCGTCGCCTTCAGCGCCCAGTTTTTCATAGGCATAGGGCAGCGCCAGCAGGGACTCCTGCACCGGCGGATAGATCAGGCTGCGCTGACGCAATACCTGCCAGGGTCGAATAGCCAGCTTGTAGTCTTCCTGCTCCATGGCAGCCCAGCCGTAGCCCAGCAGCGCCTGGTTCGACTGCCCACCGCTGAGCAGGACTTTGCTGAATTCCTCAATCGCCGCGCCGTAGTTACGCTGCAGCAGCAAGGCGTAACCCATGGCAGTGTGGGCTTTATCCTGCAACGCCCAGTACTCGGCCCGCAAACCGGGGTTTTCCGGCACGTCCAATCTGGCCAGTTCACGATAATAGTTACCGGCCTGACGGTAATCTCCCGCCCGGGCATAGGCGGAACCCAGGTTGTAGAGGGCATAAGGACTCCAGTTGCCCAGCTGCTGCTGATTCATGCGCTTGAAGGGAATGGGTGTCAGCTGATTGCGGCGAATCTGCAGGTTGATCTGCAGCGCGCGCATCTCACCGCTCAGGGTAGGGTTAAAGTCGTTACTGACCCGGTCAAAGCTCTGTTCGGCTTCGTCCCAGTTACCGCGAATGTAATGGAGCTTGCCCAGATAAAACCACGCAGCATCGCGCACCGGCTGAGGGCGCTGGTTGCCTTTCAACAACTCATGGAACAGCCGCTCCGCATGGTGCTCCATCCCGAAGGCCAGGCTGATACCTGCGGCCATCAGTTCGGGGTTGTCCGCGTGTCCCTGAATGCCATCACGACTGTCGGCTACCATAAGCTCGGTCAGGGCACTGAGGTAATCCTGCTGATAGTAATGGTAGAGCGATACCCCGTAGCGCAGGTCAGCCACGGTGGTCTTGGGCTTCTCCGCCGCCAGGCCGGACCAGGGCAACAGGCACAGGGCAGCGAATACCAATCCACGTTGCGCCCAGGCCGCCGCAACAGCCAGCGCAGTGCGCCTGTTTTCTCGCTGCACAGGCTGCTGGTGGAGAACTACATCTGCCATTCTTTGATATCGAAGACGGGTTGCAACTGAGCAGTGGAGTCGATGATACGCAGCTCCAGCACCAAGGGTGACTGGGTTTTACTGACCTTGAGCTTCGCCCCGCGCTTGTAATCCTCGTGGGGTCCCCGGCCGGTGAAGAAGGCTACCACCTCATGTTCACCGGACTTAAGGTTGCCCATGTACAGTCGCTGCACACCGCCACGGTAGAGAGCACCCACCTGCTTATCTGTATAGAGTTCGCTGGCCACCAGCTGACCGTCAATCTCCAGTCGGATGGCATCCAGGGAGAAATATTGGCCGAGATCCATGGATACATAGACCGCCACCTGACTGCTGGCGGGGTAAAGCAATTCTTCTTCGAGGATAAGCAGGTCGCGGTTGAGTGTCAGAACGGCTTCTTTGAGGCTCTCCAGCTCCGGCGCTATAGGTGCCTGCTGCATGGATTCTTCCGCCCCGGGCTGAGCATTGACAGGGTGCCAGAGAAAAACGAGGAACAGCGCCGTCACCAGCCATCGCACTGGCAGCTTCCCCAAGGTCGTGATCATTACCGTTTCTCCACTCTTTTTTAGGTGTTATTTCCGGAAGCAATTAACAAGCGCTGTGGTTAGATGCGACAGCGGAGGCTCATTCTAGAAGCCCGTTACATTATTGGATGTGAACCCCAGCACACTTGCCCCTGCAGTGACGGGTATTTTTTGTCATCTGACCAAACATTGCGCAACAGCCGCAAGGTCCGCGCTTCGCCAGCCATTAGCATAGCTGAGTTTCGGCGTCTTAATTGTTTTCTTGCTGTGCCGGTGATCCCGTTGGCGTTTCCGGCGCAGCCAGACCCTCGCTGTAGTGAACCTTGCCCTCGGCAGTAATGATGATGGCATCAAACTCCGGCAAGCGGTTGATCAGCGCCAGCCCCTTCTCCACGCCCAGCACAAATACGGTGGTGGACAGGGGGTCCGTATCAAACCCTCGGGGGCCAATAACCGTCACGCTGGCGATACCCTGAGTAGACTTGCCGGTCCGCGGATTGAGGATGTGGTGGATTCGCTGGCCGTCACGGTCGATGAAGTAGCGCTCATAATCGCCGGAGGTGGAGATGGCGCAGTCTGCCAGGGGCAGGCGGATCGCTACGTCATCCTCCGCCCGGGGGTGTTTGATTCCGACAATCCAGGGGCGTCCGAGCCTGTCCCCCACCACCCGGCTGTCGCCGCCCGCTGAGATATTCGCATGAACAATGCCGCGCTCCTGCAGGATGCCAGCGGCCTGATCTATGGCGTAACCCTTGGCGATCCCGCCCAGGTCGATATAAACCCGGGGATGAGTGAAATAGAGCGTGCCGGCAGTTTTATCCAGCTTGATAAATTCGTAATTGATGGCCGGCAGCAGCTCTTCAGCCTGGCGCTCGCTGGGCTTGAGCTTCGCGCGATAGTCGTAGTAACGCCCGAGCGAGGCAAATGTAATATCAAACGCGCCGCCACTCACACGTCCGTAGTAGAGGGATTTGTCGATAAGGCTTGTCAGCTCCGGGGAAATCTTCAACGGCTTTGTAGCACTGGCCTCAGGCGCCAGCCGGTTTGCCCGGGACAGCTGACTGGTCTCGATATAAGGACTGTATTCCGCATCAATGCGCCGCATCTCCTCCATCACCGCCGCCACCGCCGCCTTCCCTTTAGCATCATCCTCGGACCAGAGGGTCACACTCACGCGGGTGCCCATGATGTCCTGCTCGTCCGAGTGCCAGTCGGCCATCGCGGGCAGAGAGAGCAACAGGCAAAACAGTTTCAGTAACTTACGCACAACTCACTCCGGTGGGGAAAATGGACTCGATTATCGCGCCACGCTTGATCAATTGCCATCGCGGCTTCCACAAAACGGATCGAGATCATAAAACCGTAACGGCAGGATTTACTTATCTCGACAACGTTGTCAACATCTGCCAGGTTACCATTTACTTATCCAGTGGAGCTGCCTGTGAAACTCAAATCGTCTGAATTAACCTCACATCTGTCCCGATGGTTTACCCGCTATTTTGCCGGGAGCCTGTTGATGTTGCTGGCCGCCTGTGGTGGCAGTGATGGCAACAGCGACACTCCAGGTTCATCAAGCGGGAGCACCAGCTCTGCATCCAGCGTGACTGCCCCCGGCGGTGAAGGAAGCACCAGCAGCGCGACCAGTCACTCCAGCCTGAACGCCAGCAGCGCCTTCAGCGAACCTGCGTCAAGCAGCTCCTCATCGGGTGGTACTGAAAGTTCACTCTCCAGCGCGGCCGCAAGCTCCGCCACCAGCATCAGCCGACACATCCTGTTTGACGACTTCAGCTACAGCAGCTCGAACCAGATGCCGACCAATGGCTGGTACGTGCGCAGCGGCGGTGGTGGCCCCGGTGTCAGTGGAGCAAGCTGGTCCAGAGACTATGTCACTTTCCTTGCCGACCCAACGGACAGCAGCAATCGCCTGATGCGCATGCGCGCGTCCACCGAAGGCAGCGGCGCAACTACCATCCAGTCCCAGGTTACGCATAATGGTAATTACCTGCGCGGCACCTACGCCGCCCGGATGTACTTTTATAACGATCCGGTATCAGGCACTGACGGTGATCAGATCGTTGAAACCTTTTACACCATCACACCGTTAAATTTTTCCATGGACCCGGATTACAGCGAGATCGACTTTGAGTATCTCGCCAACGGTGGCTGGGGCCAGAGCAAACCCACCATGTTCCTCACCACCTGGGAGACCTATCAGCCCGACCCTTGGCTGGCGGACAACATCCACACCCCCATAGTGGCCGATCACGCTGGCTGGCGAACACTGGTGATACAGGTTGATGAAGACGAAGTCCGCTATTACATCGACGGCGCTTTGCGTGCGACCCACGGCGGAAAATATTACCCGGAGACTCCCATGTCGATTAACTTCAACATCTGGTTTATCGAGGAGGGATTAATCAATTCCACCAGTCAGCGGGTTTATCAGCAGGATGTTGACTGGGTTTATTTCGCGGATCAGGACATTCTGGATACACGGGAGGTTGAAGCACAGGTGGAGCAGTTGCGACAGGATGGGGTGTCCTTCAGGAGTGATAGGGATTGAGGTTTAGGTGTGGCTTGCGAAGACCGACGGGCGTTTTTGGGGATGGGCGGACCGGGGGCACTGGCCTGGTTGTAAGGCCAGTGCTGGATGAGTGTCAGAGGCTCAGGTCGACCCGGTAGCGGTTGTTGCCGGCGTCGTCGGTGCCTTCGGGTTGGGCGAACATGGATATCCAGGCCCCGGCATTGATCTCTTCGGCAAAGTCGCGGCTCATGCTGAACTGCCCTTTTACGTTGCCGCCACCTGCAAGGGCGAGCACCGCCTGCAATTGCAGCTGCACCGGCCCGTCGATATTAAAGATGTTTGCGCTCACGCCATCCGGTACCTGCGACAGTTCTGCGGCAAAACTTCCCAGATCCATCCAGTTGCTGCCGTTGTGGATGCGTGCACTGGTCCAGGTGAGGTTACCTTTCAATGCCTGAAGCTGTTGATTCTGAATTTCCAGATCTTCAATTCGTGCTGACAGCTGTCCATCAAAGGGCAGAGGCAGAGCGCCCTGGAAGAGGGCGGCTGGTGCTGTGAGATCCGCCTCGCGCAGTGCAATGCTGCCCCCCAGGCTGCTGCAGACATCGCCATCAATCTGTTGACGCTCCTGCCGCGTATGAATGGTGGCACAGGGGTTCAGCGTGATCAGGGACAGGGGATGCAGTTCCCAGCGCAGCTCACCCAGCGAGTAGTCTTGTTCCTGCACCCTGACACTGGCCAGACTCGCACGGCCGTTCCACAGGCTGCCGCTGACCCCGCTGAGCGCCAGCTGATCATTGCTGCGGGTCATGAACCAGGCGCCCCAGACGGCTGGAATCTGACTGATAACAAAGATCAGCCAGATAAGAATGCCCAAGGGAATCCAGAGTTTCGGGTTCATTCCACGCGACTTTGCCGGCGCGGTTTGCTGTTTACTCGCCATAGTTGTTGTTATCCACTACCTAGTGTTTCTGCATGCGAATATTGACGGTCACCTGACCAGGTTCGTTGGTTGATGCAATAGACAGATCACGTATGGTGATGTTGTGTTTGTACTCCACGTCGTAGAGCCATTGCATCAGGGATTCGAAGGGCGCCCGGTCCAGCCGCACCCGTACTTCCCCCGCCGTACCCGGTTGAAAGCCACTCATGCTCAGGTTGTTCGCGCGCAGGCTGACGTCGATCAGACGACTGATGTTTTCACCACCCCCCGCAGCCTGCCCACCCTGGTTGCGCGCCTGCTGGATCTGCGCTGCCAGCAATTTGACTCGGCCAAGGGACTGGGTGGTGGTGGTGTTGGCAACGACCTGGGCATCGCGCTTGGCCTGCAAGGGCGACAGTACAGCGATCCACAGGACGTACAGCAGGACAGCAATACCGCCCACCAGCATGGTGGTTTGCTCGCGGCGATTAAAACGACTGAAGTGAGCGAGAAGTTCGTTCATAAGCGTAGGTCAATTAAGTTTGCTGATCTTGAGGCGCGCGGAGAAGATATCTCCCTGAGCACTGGAGCTGAGCAGCTCCGCCCGCAGGCCTTTCTGTTCGATACTGGTCCGCAGCTGCTCAATGGAGTTGAAGGCATTGGCCTGCAGGTTGAGGTTGATCTCACTGGTATCGGAAGAATACTGGATACTGCGCAGTGTCACCGAGCTGTTGCCGCTGACGGTAGGTATCACTTCCGCAATGAGCTCCATCGCCCGTGCTGATTGTCCGGCGGGCTTAAGTTCCCGCGCCATCCCGGTCAGCTGCCGCTCTGCATCTACCAGTGCTCCCTGAGGCACCACCGAGCGATAAACGGTTTCAATCTGCCGCCGGATCTCCAGGTTTTCATCTTTCAGGACATGGACGTGGTACAGCAACACGCCGATATAGACCCCGAAACTGACCGCGGCCAGAGTCACCACCGAACGCCAGTGGCGCCACCAGCGCTCGACGGGCAGCCGCTGGGAGAAGTCGCCCTGACAGAGATCAATGCTCGAATTGCTGTAATCGAACTGCCAGAACTCCACCATTACCTCACTGATCACCCGCTCGTTCAGCGATGGCGGCAGCACCTCGCGCAACTGCACCATATCCTGTTCGCTGGTCGCCCGCAGCGTCAGCTGCGGTAATTGATCAACCCGCTCCTGGGCGGTCAGCAGCATCTGCAGGGCCAGCCGGGCGTGGGGCACATCCACACTGAATCCCAGCTGCTCTGAGTAGCGCACCATCACCACGCCTTCGTGAATCTGCAAAGTCCAATGGTCATTGCTGATGCCTTCAGCCTCGCTGCCTTCGATCGGCACTACCGGTGCAGCCAGAGGCAGAACCAGCGGCGCAGACCAGCAATGAGTCACTTCTACCGCAATACTTTTCAGCTGCTCGAATACCTGCTCCAGCCAGGCTTTTTCCATGTAGGCGACGCAGACTTTGCCGCTTCTGAGCGGGCCGAGGGCGAAGTGAAAGCGGTCGACGTCGCCGATGACGTTGTCTTCCAGCTGGAACGGCAGGAGGTTGCGCAGGTGTTTCTTTTCTTTTTCGTTGTATTCGAGTTCGCGGGTAATGACCTTGGTACCAGGCAGAATCAGCCAGGCCTGATGAGTACCGGCACCCAGGCTGGCCTCCAGGGCCTGGAGGTCGCCGCTGCCAGCCGTATCGGTGAGGGCGCGACCGCTGGCATCAAGCCAGCACCAGCGGTATGTATCCGCTGCGCGATTGATATAGAGCACAAGTTGATCTGACATAACGCCTTGCTTCACCTGTTAACGCTGGCCCCGGTGGGGTGCTGTATTGTTGTTATCCGCTGTCTGCAGATGTTGTTTTCGTCAGTAGGTATCGTTGCGCAATACCACGTTGAATTTCTGGCCATTGCGCTGTATCAAACTCTGCATACCGCGTCGCTGCTCCACCAGATCGACCTGGATGTAAAGCCAGAAGAAATCAGTCTTTACGGCCAGGCCGGTCACATCCAGTTCACCGCCCCCCACAGAGGTATTCCAACCCTCCTTGAAGTCTTCCACCGATGCGTAGAAGCCATCCATCGGGAGCGCCTGGGCCAGTTGCTCGGCTTCCATCTCGCCCAGCGGAGCCAGCGACCCCTTGCTGTTAAATGTCCGCAGCAGATGCAGCGGCATGGTGTTCACGTTGATGGTGGACGCGGTACCCTGCTCCCCGCCCTGCTGCTGCCCGGGATTAACCGGTCTTTGCAATACCGTGACATATGGACGCAACAGAATCATCAACTCCGGGGTCATGTAACGTACCAGCCGCAGCTCGTCCACGCTTCTAAACGGACCATTCGCGGCGTTGTACGGCATCTCCAGCCCCTGGTAATAATAGGATTCGGCACCGCCAAATCCCGACACTTCATCATCCGGGTCCAGCCAGTCCACGATGGCCTCGACAATCTGGCAGGCCTCTTCCAGCTGAATCGGCAGATCGGGGAAGGTCTGCAACAACCGGATGAACCGCCGCTGCGGCTCGGTATAGCGCTCCGGATCGTTCATCGGCCGTTCCCCAAAGTTATTGCCGGCCAGCGAGTTCAGGTCAATCAGGCTGGTGGCGTCAACCGCCCGGGCCAGCAACCAGCCTCCCTCAATCTCAAAAGGTACTTCGGTATCCCAGCCCTCTCCCAGGTAATCCACCTCGGGGTTCTCATCAGCCTCTTCCAGAAGCTTCAGGGCCGCATTTTCCATCCCCAGCATGTAGGCCCGGGCCTGGGCCCCGTGCCAGCGGCTCTCCGCACGGGTGAGCCCCAGCTGGTAATCACCGGCAAACTTGATACTTAATCCTGCCACCACGGCCACAATCAGCAGCGCCATGATCAGGACGGCACCCGTCTGGGATTTACTGTGTAAGTTCAAAGAGACGTGCACTGGCACCCATCCCCTCAACATCAATGGTGATCTCCACCGCCAGCGGCATGCTCACCTGCCCGATCTGGTCCCGCCGGGGCCAGGTTGGCTCCCAGTCACGGGTGTAATCAAGACCGCTCAGGACGCTCGGTCCATTCTGCTGCACCAGCTCAATGGGTAGAAAGCGCAGCTGCACGTCCTTAACACCCTCCAGCAGGAGCTGATTAAGCGCCGTCAATTCGAACTCGCGCTCGTCGATGGGCACATTGCGCTCCGGCAGATAGTCGCGCCACAGTTTACCCTCAGCGATGCGGTAACTGACTTGCTGCAGGTCACTGCGCAGACGTTCCATAGGATTTACCCAGCCGCGCCGGGTAAAGGTCATCAGCACCTGCTCGACATCATCTCCGGCCCGCTCAAGGCTTTCTGCTTTGAACTCAAACCGGGGTCCCCGGGGACCAACTTCCGGCTTGACCACCTGACGCATATCGGCGGCGATGATCTGCCAGGTGCGGTCCATCTGGTTGACCTGCGCCATTACATCGCGGGTTCGCTCCGCACCACCAGTCGCGCCCTCAATGGCCTGGTAGGACATCGCGGCAATGACCGCTGCGATGGCCAGGGCAATTAACACTTCAAGCAGGGTGAAACCTGCCTCCCGCTGCCGCTTAGTCACTGAGAAACCCTGACAGACGGGCCATGGGCTCCTTGTTGGCCAGGTTGCGCCGCGCCGTACTGGAGGGCGAGGAGCCTGAGCTGCCGGGATTCACCGGCCCACCGGCATATACCAGCACATCGATCCGGTAAAAATTTTCCATGCTGGTTTCTTCGCGGGTCATCTCCCAATACCACTGCATGCCGCCCACGACCACGGTTCCCTTGTCGGTCTCGGGCAACTTCATGCTGTCAATGTAGCGCTGCTGCATGCGAATCCGGGTCAGCTCATTTTCTGCCACCCAGAATGCCTGGGTTTTTTCACGGATCGCCACGGTACCGTCCAGCTGAGTCATGACCAGTGTCAGCAGTGCAGGCAAGGCCATGGCAACCACTGCAAGGGCGACCATGACTTCAATCAGGGTGAAGCCGCGCCCCTTGTCTCTGGTCCGCTGATGTCGCTGAGTTTTCATTATCTGTATCCCGCTGCCTTGGCAGCAGCATCGGCCTCATCACGATTGCGCCAGCGAATATCACCCATCATGTCCACCGCAATACGCTGGACGCTGTCCTCTTCTGTAAGTCCCCCTTGCGCTTCGAAGATCGCCAGCTCAAACGGCGTCGATTCTCCACTGGGGTAAAACACCAGCACCGGCGGGGTAGGCGTCAGATCCGGGTCATGCTCGTACGGCTCTCCCTCCACGATCATTTCAATCTGCAGACGCGTAGACAGGCAGCGTTCCGGCAGGGAAGGGATCTCCTGCCAGGTATTGTCGCGCCGCCGCTGCCAGCGATAACACCACTGCAGATCAATGGAGTCTGCAGCTGTGCGCGGTTCAAAGAACAGACCGATGATCTGGCTGTCCAGTACGGTCTGCTCCGCTACAAAATTGGATGTGAGCATGAAGTCTTCGGCCTCTTTATAGGCCGCAGAGGCACCGTCATCCCCACCTACCGAGAGGGATACCACCCCCAGCGCCAGGCCAAGGATGAGGATCACCACCATGATCTCCAGCAGCGTGAATCCGCGCTGCCGGGGTCCCGCTTTTTTATTCACTGACTTATTCACAAGGTTATCCACAACAAGGCCGGTAACCCCGGCGCTGCGAACCCTTACTCCGACATATTCGGCTGATCCCAGATGCTGATATCCGCATTGGGGCCTTCACCACCGCTGACACCATCCGCACCCAGGGTGTAGATGTCGTATTCGTGGGCTTCACCGGGGCTCAGATAAAGATAGGGACGGCCCCAGGGGTCCTGTTGCAGGGTTTCGATATATCCGGTGCTTTTCCAGTTGCGCGGAATAGGTGCAATGCTGGGTTTGGTAACCAGCGCTTCCAGACCTTGTTCAGTGGTGGGATAGACGAAGTTATCAATGCGATAGAGTTTGAGAGCCGTCTGGATGGACTTGAAGTCCGCCTGGACTTTCTGGATCCGCGCCTCATCAGCACGATCCAGTACCGCCGGGGCCACGATACTGGCGAGCAGACCAATGATGATGACCACCACCATGATCTCGATCAAGCTGAAACCCGCCTGCCGACGCACTCCTTTGTGAATGGATATGGATTGATTAACAGCTTTCATAATGACTCCCGTAATAATTCGATCTATCAAAGTTCGTGTCATCCTGCGTCGTGGAGCAACCGCCGCCGCGCAGGTTGTTAAATCAGGTTATTCATCTCGAAGATGGGCTGCAGAATGGCCATTACAATCAGACACACTGCCAGTCCCATGAAGACGATCGTCAATGGCTCCAGCAGCCCCATAGCCATACCCAGCATCATCTCCAGTTCCCGCTCCTGATCCTTAGCGGCATTGTCCAGTTGCTGCGGCAGGGTACCATTGGCTTCACCGCTCGACACCAGCTGTACCAGCAGGGGCGGGAAGGTGCCGGCATTCTCCATGGCGCGGTACAGACTGCTGCCCTCGCGCACTGCCGCTGCCACCTGCTCACAGGACTCCTGCAGCAGTTTATTACTCATGACCTGACCGGCAATATTCAGCGCCTGTAACAAGGGTACCCCACTCGATGACAGCAGACTGAGGGTGGCCGCAAACCGGGCGCTGTTAATCTGGCGAACCAGGTTACCTATCACCGGCAGGCGCAGTTGCCAGCGGTGCCAGGTACGCAGACGATTTTCGTTGCGCAACAGCCGCTTGATTCCGAACACCAGCCCGATCAGGGCGATTACACAGTAGACCCCGTAATTCACCACAAAATTACTGGTGGCAATCAAGGCTTCCGTCAGAGGCGGCAATGCGCGCTGGCTGTGAGCAAAGATGCCTACCAGTTTGGGTACAACAAATGCCATCAGTGCCGCAATCACCGATAAGCTGATCACCAGCAGCACAACCGGATAGATCATCGCCATCTTCAGGCGCTGCTGAACCTGCTGGCTGGATTGTGTGTAATCCGCCAGCCGCTCCAGAACAGGACCGAGATAACCGGAGCTTTCACCGGCGCGCACCAGCGCGCGATACATCTCATTGAATGCTGCCGGATTTTCGCCCAACGCCTGCGCCAGACTGAAACCTTCCAGCACCTTGGTGCGGACCTGCAGCAGGATCTGCTTGATGTTCTGTTTGTTCTGCTGGCGGGCGGTAGCGTGCAGCGCCTCGTCCAGCGGCAGTCCGGAGCGCACCAGAGATGCCAGCTGCCGGGTAATCAGACTCAGGTCACGCGCATTAAGACGGTTACCCCAGCGCCGCCGCATGCCACCAAAGCTGGAATCTTCGCCTGCCTTGCCGGCTTTACCGGTGATGCTGACAACTTCCAGCGGCTTCAGCTTTTTTGCACGCAGCTGACTGCGCACCTGGCGTTCGGAATCGCCCTCCAGGATGCCCTTGACGGCTTTACCCGTCTCGTTCAATGCGCGGTAACTGTATGCACCCATGGCTTAACGTGAGTCCCCGTTATCTACTGCCATTTACAACTGCGTGGTCACACGCAGCACTTCTTCAATACTGGTGATGCCCTTGAGCACGCAGTTGCGGCCATCGTCACTCATGGACGGACTGTACTTGCGTGCCTCAGCCAGCAGCTCCTGCTCACCCGCCTGCTCATGGATCAGGTGCCGCAGACGTTCGTTGATCTCGATTAATTCGTAGATACCTTTACGCCCCCGGTAGCCCTGGCTGTTGCAGTGCTTACAACCTACCGGACGCCAGATGCTGGCGTTGGCAGGGAGTTTCAACATATCCCGTTCAGCCTCGCTGGGGTGATAAGGCTCCTTACAGTGCTCGCACAGCACCCGAACCAGACGCTGGGCCATAACCACCTCCAGACTGGACGCCAGCAGGAAGGGCTCAACACCCATGTCCTTCAGACGCATCACGGCACCAATGGCCGTGTTGGTGTGCAGGGTGGATAACACAAGGTGACCGGTCAGACTCGCCTGGATGGCGATCTCCGCGGTCTCGCCGTCCCGGATCTCACCCACCATCACCACATCCGGGTCCTGACGCAGGATCGCGCGCAGGCCGCGGGCAAAGGTCATCTCCACTTTAGGGTTGACCTGAGTTTGACCGATACCCGGGAGCAGATACTCCACCGGGTCCTCGATGGTAAGGATGTTGCGGCTGCGGCTGTTGATGTGGCTCAGGCCCGCATAGAGAGTAGTGGTCTTACCGGAGCCGGTCGGACCGGTTACCAGGATGATGCCGTGGGGCTTCAACAGCGCGCGGGATAATCCATCATGGACGTGTTTGGGCATGGCCAGCTGTTCCAGCTTGAGCTGGCCAGCCGCCTGGTCAAGCAGACGCAATACGATACGTTCGCCAAATGCAGAAGGGATGGTGGAAACCCGGATATCCACTGCGTGGCCGGCCAGTCGCACGGTGATACGTCCGTCCTGTGGCAGGCGCTTTTCAGCAATATCCAGACGGGCCATGACCTTGAGGCGCGACACCAGCACCGGCGCCAGTTCCGGTTTGGGCGACAGCACTTCAGTCAGCACGCCGTCAATGCGGAAGCGGACCGACACCCGATCTTCAAAGGGTTCAAGGTGGATATCCGAGGCCCCTTCGCGCACAGCCTGGGACAGGATGGCGTTGATCAGACGGATGATGGGGGCATCGTCATCGCCCGCCAACAGGTCGGTCCGGTCGGCCAGGTCGTCGGCCAGCGACGAGAGGTCGTATTCAGCACCCAGATCTTCTGCGGCGCGCTGAGCGGCCCCTTCACCGCTCTGGTATTCGCGGGTCAGGCGACGCTGAAAGTCATCGGCTGGCACTTCTTCCAGTTCAAAATCCGATCCCAGATAACGCTGCAGTTCCAGCAGGACATCAATGGTCAGGCCTGGACGATAAAGCAGTTTACGGCCACCTTCTTCTTCCACCATGACCCCGTGGGTCGTAGCGAAGCTGAAGGGCAGACGCACTCGTTCCGCCGCTGCTGCACTGGCAGCCTGTTCTTCATCCTCGGAAAGCGTTGCATTAGCAAGCGGCTCTTCCAGTGTGGCGAGCTCGTCCGTCACAGCCGTTACTCCCCTGCCGGTGATTCAGTGGAATTGGAGCGTAAATCAATAGTTTCCTGAGGCGCAGCCGGCTGCTCGAAGCGGGCTGCATCATGCGGCCACTCCGGTAGAACCGGCACTTCCCGGCTGTTTACCAGAATGCCTGCCCTACGACGCTGTTCCAGCTGAGCGTCGCGGATGGCACTGTATTTCTCGGCTGTAGCACCCACCATCATCTTCTCGTTTTCCGCCACGGTGGCGCGGATAAATACCAGAAGGTTGGTTTTTCTGACGGTAGATGTCTGGCTCTTGAAGGCATTGCCAATGACGGGGATGCTGCCAAGGATAGGTACCCGTTGCTCTCCGGCCTGCACCTCATCCTTGATCAACCCACCCAAAACAACGACCTGGCCGTTCTCCGCCAGAATCTGGGTTTCTATGGTGCGCTTATTGGTGACCACGCCATCAGCCACCGCTTCGGTAGAGAGGCTGGAAACTTCCTGATTGATGTCCAGCACAACGCTGTCGCCGTCGTTGACGTGCGGCGTTACTTTCAACATAACACCCACATCTTTACGCTCAAAAGTGGTGAATGGACTGCTGGGGTTGGTGGTTCCGCCCGTCGCTGTATAGGACCCCGTAGCAAAGGGTACTTCCTGACCCACAGAGATGGCCGCTTCGTGGTTATCAGTGGTCAGAATGCTCGGTGTGGAGAGGATGTTGGTCTTGTTGTTGCTCTGCAGCATTTTAATCAACGCCAGGAAATCCGTGCGTTCACCCAGACGGCCAATGCCGAATACCTGACCGGCAATACCGCCCAGGCCAGAGGCCAGACTGGCGAGACCGGCATCGCTGTCATCCAGCGCTCCTTGGGCAAGGCCGCGCATGATGCCGCTCTGACCACGGGCAGAACCGCCGAAGCCATAGTCACTGTCACGGTACATCCATTCAATGCCCAGCTCTTTACCGGCACTTTCTTCAATCTCGACGATGATGGCTTCAACCAGCACCTGAGCCCGACGGATATCCAGACTTTCAACTACCGTCAACAGGGATTCCATTGTGTCACTGTCTGCCGTCAGTAAGACCGCGTTGGTTACAGCATCAAACTGAATGCCCGCTGTACCTTTGGGGGGCTGGCCCTCTACCTGCTGGGCCTGGGACAGATTCTGGACCATGCCGGTCAGCACCTTGGCGACTTCCTCGGCTTTGGCGTACTTAAGATAGACCACCCGCATGTTGCTGTTCTTGGTCTGGGGACGGTCCATCTGGTCAATCAGCATCTTCACCCGCTGACGCTGCAGGTCGTCACCACTGACGATAACGCCGTTGATACGCTTGTCGGCCACCACGATCACGGGCGAGGTGGTAGTCCCACGGTTGGGATCGGGTTTTTCCAGTGTCGTAATAATGTTGACCACGTCACTCGCCTGGGCGTAACGCAGTTCGATCAGGTCAGTCCCGATGACCGCCGACTGGTCAATCTTGGCGATCAGCTCGTTCAGGCGAATGATGTTTGCACGGGTATCGGTGATGATCAGGGCGTTACTGGAATCGTATGCAGAGATATGGCCATATTGCGGCACCAGGGGGCGCAGGGTCGGCAGCACCTTGGCGGCACTGATGTTCTTAAGCTGGATGACCTGGGTAATGTAGGTGTCATCAACCTCAGTCACGTTGGTTTCATTAGGCACTGGCAGGGAACGGGCATCGCGGTTGGGAACGATGCGCACCACACCGCCGCTTTCGATGGCGGTGTATCCGTGCACGTCCAGCACGGAGAGGAAGAGATCGTACAGCTCACCGCTGTTCAAGGGGCGGGCAGAGATAACCTTGACCGGACCGCGGACCTTGGGGTCAATGATGATGGTTTTTCCCGTGGCATCCGCCATGAATTTGATGACTTGCTGGATGTCTGTGTCATTGAAGTTGACCGTCCAACTTTGCTCTGCGGCGACCGTGTTGAAGCTCATGCAGAATGCTAAGAGCACCGCGGCGAGCTTGGCAGGTTTATAACGAAGGTTCACTGGACATCCTCACTTATTGAAGCACAACATCGACAGACAAGACGCTACCACCGCGTTTAATTTCGAGGCTGGCGGAAGTTGCATTGCTCATATTTTTATAAATTTCCATGACTTTGCCGGGACTGGTGAGCGGTACGCCGTTCACTGCCGTAACAATATCGTCAGGCTGTAAGCCCAGCGCTGAAAACTGTTCTGCATTGCGCCCCGGGCGAATCTTGTAACCCACCACCTGACCACCTTCACGGTGAATGCTCATCGCCACAACATCAGCGAGCGAGCGAGCTACCTCACTGGCGGGATCACCTGAATCCGGGCTGGGTGAATCATAGGTCGAACTCTGCTCAGCAAAAGGCTGCTGCCCCTGATCGCCGGCGTCCTGATTTTCATCGGACCAGCTGCGCCCGGTGTTCTGCTCCGGCGGGGTGTAGGGCGCAGCGATGCGCGCATTCGGATCATCTTTATACAGCCAGAGCGATTCGTAGCGGCCGTTGTTATTCAGAATCACCCGCAGATCAAGCACCTTGGCCAGGGTTACGCCATTGCCTACGGGAAGTTTGTCTCCCGGCGCATAGACGTCGGCTTCAGCACCACTGGCGATGATAGCGCGGGCCGAGGCATCGACGCTGCTGCCGATCACACCGCGCAACACCAGATTCAGCTGGGTATCCACTGCATCATTTTCAATAACTGACTGTGCCGGTGCGCTGGCGGCTTCCTGAGCGGCGGCTGCGGCCGCGGCATCCATCCGGCCGAATACTTCAGACTCGGTCAGTGCGGCAATATCAATCGGCGGAGCACTCCCCGACGTCTGGCCGGCGGGTGTGGCGACAGCGGAAGCTGTTGCGGGGCGAATGTCCGGCGTAGGCGCCACGAGCCAGAACAGGCGTGCGAGACTGTGGCTTAACCAAAGCACCAGTAACAAAGTCGCAAGCCACTTCCATCGCTCCAGCGGCACCCTGCCCAGCAGGGCAGCACCTCGACGCAGCACCTGCTCGAATTGAGCCGCGCGCTGATCCAGTGCCAACCGGGGAGAGAATTTATCTTGCATAAATGTGATCGTTACCCTTTACCTGCACGGAAGCGTGCTGACCGCTTACAGCCCAAGCCGGGACGGCCTACAGGCAGAGATTTATTATTGAATAAACGCCGGATTGTACTCCATCTATATGTCAATTGCGAAAGACTACCCGGACTCCCTTGTCAAGCTGATTATAAGCAAGACCCTCATTGTAAAGAATTTGCTCCGAAAACCACGGAAGTTTGCAACAAGCTGCGATTGGAGCAAACCAGATTAGTAAAGTTTCTTTACACAATGAGGATGAATTAACAATTTAGTGCCAGTTTCCTGGAGCCATCAGTAAAAACATTAGCAGATATTTTTACTGGCGAACGACCTGTCCAGACTTGCACCAGCTTAATGAACCTTCGCTGAACAATCCTCCCCCGAAAAAGCCGCGGATCTCCAAGCGACCGCACCCTGCTGTACGACGGCTCCGCTTGCGAAATACACCTGTCGGCTATACTCATGAACGTTAACTGCCGGGTTATACAGGGGACCCGGATGGACAGGAGAGCACAGCATCGCTTTCTCTGATCGCCTGAAAAGCACCCGCGCTTCAAGATACACATCGGCTCTGGCCGAACCCAGGTGGCAGATGGTACAGTGTTGCCCGTTTTTTAACCGAGTGCCGGGTTTACACAGCCGGATGCTCCGCTAAAAATATGCCGCTCCCTGAGCAGCGCCAAAAATCACAACCCTGTTCTGGTAAAGGATTTTGTATAAGGAATGTTTCATGTAAACCTGTTGAGCCAGCGCCCCTTGTTCCGGCCATCACCGGGCGGGCAGCGTTCAATGTTCATTCTTTTATATTGATCCTGAATCCTATGTTGAGCACGATGTATTTCCGACGGCTGAAAACCTTTGCAGCCGCCAGCTTATTAATGGTGGCTTCGTTCACTTCCCACGCGATCGAGCTTCCCGGGGCTAACCTGGCGGAGAATGATCGCTACGATACCTTACCGCCCATGATCGCTGAGGCACTTGCCCAGCTGACCACCCCCCCGCGCAACACACCGGCCTATATCACAGAGTTCGAGCAGTACATCGCCCAGACTGTGGCCCCCAGCGTCCCCGGCGCCGCTCTGCTGGTTGTGGCGGATGGAAAGGTGCAGGTCATGAATGGCTACGGTGTGCGGAAGGTTGGCAGCCACGATCCAGTCACCCCGGATACCGTATTCCGCCTGGCTTCAGTCTCCAAGACTATTGCGTCAGCTGCCACCGGCCTGCTGGTTCAGGAAAACAAGCTGCTCTGGGACACACCGGTCTCAGCCACCCTCAGCAACCTCAACTTCAAGAATTCAACTTACGGCAAGCTGATCACGGTGCGGGATATACTCGCTCATACTACCGGTCTGCCCGCCCATGCCTACACCAACCTGATCGAAGATCAGGTCCCTTATGAAGAAACCGTGAAGCGCTTGAGCCTGCTGGATTTCACCTGTCCGCCACACCGCTGTTACGGGTATCAGAATGTGGTGTTCAGCCTGATCGGCGACATCATCTATGCCAAAAGCGGCGAGAGCTATGAGGACTTTGTGGTTAATCGCCTGTTCCGACCGCTGGGGATGAACAGTGCCTCCTTCGGTCTGGAAGCCCTGGAGCAGAGCCGTAATTATGCGCAGCCTCACGTCTGGCGCCGCGGCCAGTGGCGGAACGTCAAGATCAATACCAACTACTACAACTTCGCGCCAGCGGCCGGTGCTAACGCCAGCATCCGCGATATGGCTTCCTGGATGCTCGCTCACCTCGGCCAGCGGCAGGATGTGCTTCCCACCACCACTCTCGATGAGATGCAGTCCAAGGTCATCAAGACCTCTGTGGCCCGGTCACACTATGGTGTGCGCAGCAATATGATCAACACCTACTACGGTTTAGGCTGGCGGGTGTTTGATTTCGGAGCCCACAAAAATTTCGTGCATCATGGCGGCTGGGTCCAGGGCTACCGTGCGGAGATGGTGTTTAACCGCGATCTGCAGATCGGCATGGTATTCCTGACTAATTCCGAAACCCGCCTCGCGCGGGATGTGATTCTGAATTTCGTCAACCTGTATGAGAAGCATCGGCAGTCCGATATGCCGCCGCAACTGTTGCGCGCGGATGCCAAGACTCACTGACCAGCCAGGTGCTGTAAAAACAATAAGGCGCTGGTGACAATGGCCCACACCAGCCCGCCCAGCGCAAAGACGCTGATGATCGTCATTGCCAGACCCGCTGTAATAAACAGCCCGTCTTTTTCAATCAACCCCAGCGCCAGCAACAAAAGAAAACCGAACGAGCAATCACCCAGCAGCTGATTGTCCACCACCAGATTCAACCGTTAATTTGTACGCAGCGAGTGCGCCGTTCATGCACATCGATTTTCTTCCTTCTATTCACGCCGTAGGCGCCGATCAATGGAATGCTCTGTGCACGACAGATTATCCGTTCGTACGCCACGAATTTCTTGCAGCACTGGAAGATAGCGCCAGTACCACGCTGTCCACAGGCTGGCAGCCACATCATCTGGTGGTGCGCGATCAGGACGACTTATTGGCGGCAATGCCCTTATTTATCAAGCATCACTCCTACGGCGAATATGTCTTTGACTGGGCCTGGGCCAATGCCTGGCAGAGTTATGGATTCGCCTACTACCCAAAACTCGTCTCTGCTATTCCATTTACGCCTTGCTATGGACCGCGTCTGTTGGTGAACCAACACAGACAAAGCGGAGAGCTGTTGGCCCAACTGGTTCCTCAGGTACAGCAACACATCCTCCACCAGGGCTTTTCCGGATGGCACTGTCTGTTTCCGGATGTTGCGCTGAAAGAACAGCTGAGCGAATTGGCAATGAAGCCGCGTCTGGGCTGTCAGTTTCACTGGTTTAATCGCGGTTATAAAAATTTTTCCGATTTCCTCGAGCAAATGACTTCACGCAAGCGGAAAAATATTCAGAAAGAACGACGCCGTGTGGAAGAGCAGGGCTTTGCCTTTGAGTGGAAACGCGGATCAGAAATTACGGCTGATGACTGGGATTTTTTTGCGGGCCTTTATCGCCTCACTTATTTGAAGCGCAGCGGCCACAGTGGTTATCTGCAACGGGAATTTTTTCACTTGTTGGGACAGCATTTGCTGGATAACACTTTATTGATTATCGCCCGCCATGAAGGTACTGCCGTTGCCGCGGCTTTGTTTCTGCACGACAGCACGACACTCTATGGTCGTTACTGGGGTTGTCGGGAAGAATTTGATTTTCTGCATTTCGAAACCTGTTATTACCAGGGCATAGATTTCGCGATTGCTGAGGGTTTGCAACGCTTTGATGGCGGCGCCCAGGGAGAACATAAAATTCAGCGGGGTTTTGAACCTGTGGCGACCTGGTCAAATCATTGGGTTGCGGCAGAAGAATTCCGCCCCGCCATTGATCATTTTCTCGCGGAAGAAACACGCAGCGTCATGGAGTATATGTCCGCCGCCCGCGAACACCTCCCCTTCAAACACGAGTGTTGAATCACTCAAATAATTCAGGGTTGTACTGCTTTATTTTTTCCATCCAGTCTTCACGCGGCTCCGGCGGCGTGCCCGGCGGCAGCAGAGGATTGTCGATATGAATGGCACGCCGGCTTTGCAGATGCAGATTGAGGATGGCATCCATGATCAGGGGATGTCGATAAAAATAACGGTCATAGGAACCGTCGCGCATCATTTCTTTCAGCCCGGTTTCGATGCGGCGGGCCAGCGTCTTGTTATCCTTTTTGACATAAAAATATAAGGGCGAGGGAAAGATCAGCACCAGGTCCCGTTCCACCACAATATTCTTATCGTTGTTGTGGCGCAATTCCGACAGAATCTGATTCGCGCCGCGCGGAAAAAAATCGAACCGTTTCGCCGCCAGCATCTTGTAGAGCGCTTCGTAGTTAGCACTGCTGACGACCGGGATCTTGTTCCTCAGCAGGATTTCCACATCCGGCCAGTCAGCTCCCTGCCCGGCACGCAGGGCCTGCAGATCTTCGATATTTCTGACCTGTGAAAATGCCGGCTGGTCGTCGGGATGAATCAGAAAAACTTTCTGCCCCATCAAACCTTTGAGCAAGGGTATCCGAATCGGGTGCAGCAATGCCTCCCGCTCGACAGTTGCAGAGCCCCACAGGAGATCGACCCCCTGATCACGGCTGATCAACGCCGCACTGCGCATCCGGGTCAGCATGTGCTCTGTCTGGTCGATGGTGCAGGGGCCGAACTCTGCCTCCGTCCGCTCAAGGATCAGACGCAGCAGATCGTGGTAGTAACTTTCCTGCTCCCAGCTGCTGGGCTTCGCTTTGGGCAGGATTAATTGCGGGATTGCGGCGGGATCGTCAGGTGTGCGGTTCGTGCATGCCAGCACCTGACAGGCAAAGCACAACCAGAGCACGAGTATTGACAATGACGGTGTAATAAATTTCATCAAGGGTGCGTCTTAATTCTCATCCTGGGAGTTAAACCCCTTTCCTGTCGCCAAGGGTTTGGAGGGACTGACAGATCCTCCACGGCGTTTTGATTGTTATTGTTATGCTGGGTAAGTATGGCTCAGTTTGAATAATTGTGTAGTCCAGACCGACAGCGAAGCGACAATTCCTCGAAAATTCGTTTTAATGAGACCCCATCATCAACCAGACCCGGGCTTTTGTCATGCGCTTTATCTCTTCATTGCACCCGCAACGAATCCTGCAGGCCCTTGATGAGATTGACGCATCCGGTAACTCCTACAGTATGAGCCGACCCCAGGGGCTGCGGCGGGTATTCATCACCCTCGCCTGTGTGTGCGTGGCGCTGCTGTTTATCCATTACGCCAAGTTTTCCAGCAACATCCCCCTTCTCATTGGTGATGAACTGACGCAGCGCTGGCAGGCCTCCGGCTGGTATCACCTGCTGGGGTACGTGTGGTGGACCGGCTGTCATCTGATCGGTTTTGTCCTGCTGCCCTGGCTGATCATCCGCCTGTGTTTCAAGGAGCACATGCGCGACTTTGGCTGGCGTGTGAACGATACCGCCCGGCACTGGCGGGGCTATCTGCTGCTGTTGAGCCCGATATTGATCTTCGTGGTGCTGGTGAGTTTCGGAGAGGACTTTGTTAACCACTATCCCTTTTACGAGCTGGCGGGCCGCAGCTGGTTTGATCTGCTGGCCTGGGAGCTGCTGTACCTGAGCCAGTTCGTCTTTCTGGAGTTCTTCTTTCGCGGCTTTATCCTGCAGGCTCTGCGCCCGGCCATCGGCGCCAATGCGGTGTGGGTGATGTGCGTGCCTTACCTGATGATCCACTTTCCCAAGCTGTGGCTGGAGGCTACCGGGGCCATCCTGTTCGGATTATTCCTCGGCATACTTGCGCTGCAATCCCGCTCCATCTGGGGCGGTGTGCTGGTCCATGCCGGGGTTGCCGTGAGCATGGACCTTGCCGCTTTGCTGCGCAAACAAGCCATTCCGAGCCAGTGGTGGCCGTTCTGACTGCCCCGTGGATTAAGCCCAGCGCTTGAAGATCAATGAGGTATTGATTCCGCCGAAGGCGAAGTTATTGCTCATGACGTAGTCGCACTGGAGTTCTCGGGGCGCACCCATGATGTAGTCCAGCTGGCCACATTCCGGGTCGGGGTTGCGCAGGTTGAGGGTAGGGGCGAACCAGCCTTCATTCATCATGTGGATACTGGCCCAGGCTTCCAGCGCGCCGCAGGCACCGAGAGTGTGACCGATATTGCCTTTTAACGTACTGATCGGCACCCGGGAGCCAAAGAGTTGTTCGGTGGCCCGACTTTCGGCAATGTCGCCGCGGTCTGTTGCTGTGCCGTGGGCATTTACGTAGCCAATGGCCGAAGGATCAAGCCCCGCATCCTGCAGCGCCAGCACCATGGCGATATTCATGGTGCGCGCGTCCGGCTGAGTAATATGGCCGCCGTCGGAGTTGGTGCCAAAGCCCACCAGTTCCGCATAAATCTTTGCACCGCGCGCCTGCGCGTGCTCCAGCTCTTCCAGGATCAGAGTCCCGGCACCTTCCCCGATCACCAGTCCGTCGCGGTCCTTGTCGAAAGGACTCGGCGTGAGCGTGGGCGTAGTGTTCTTGGTGCTGGTGGCGTAGAGCGTATCGAAGACTGCCGCCTCTGACGGACATAACTCTTCACCACCGCCGGCAACCATCAGAGTCTGCTTGCCGTATTTGATGGCCTCATAGGCGTAGCCGATGCCCTGGCTGCCGGAGGTGCAGGCCGAAGAGGTGGTAATTACCCGGCCCTTCAGGCCGAAGAACACCCCCACGTTGACCGGCGAGGTATGACCCATCATGCGGATATAGGTGGTGGCAGTAGCGCCGCCGATATCGCGCCGATCCAGCATCACCGCAAAGTCGCGGGTAGCGTCAGTACTGCCGGTGGAAGAACCGTAAGACACACCCACAGCACCGCTCTGGAGGATCGGATCATCCAGCAGACCGGCGTCCTGCAGAGCCACCTCAGTGGCGCGGGTCGCCAGCAGAGAAACCCGCCCCATGGAACGGATCTTCTTGCGCGGGTAATGCTCGGGCACCGTGAAATTTTCGATGGGACCTGCCAGGTGGGTGTTGAGATCCTTATAAGTCTCCCAGTCCGGCATATGTCTGATGCCGCTGACACCGGCTTTGATGGCGGCTGAAAAATCCTGCCAGTTGTCACCCAGGGAGGTAAGCACCCCCATCCCCGTTACCACTACTCGTTTCATTTACAACATTCCGCCGTTGACAGAGATAACCTGGCGGGTGATATAACCGGCCTGATCAGATAACAGATAACTCACCAGCGAAGCTACTTCCTCCGGCTCGCCGGCCCGACGCATGGGGATCATCTTCAATGCCTCTTCCACTGGAGCCTCATCCAGCATCTCGGTGTTGATCAACCCCGGCGCTACGCAATTGACGGTGATATTGCGCTTCGCCAGCTCAATGGCGAGGGCTTTGGTCGCACCGATAATTCCGGCCTTGGCCGCACTGTAGTTCACCTGGCCGCGATTACCCATCAACCCCGACACGGAGGAGAGGGTAACGATGCGCCCCGGTGCACGTCGGCGAACCATCGGCATGATGACCGGGTTAAGGACATTGTAGAAAGCGTCCAGGTTAGTATGGATCACCGCATCCCAGTCTGCACCGCTCATGGCAGGAAAAGCGTTGTCGCGGGCGATACCGGCGTTGCAGACGACACCGTAATAGGCCCCGTTCTGCTCCATGTCCGCTTCGAGGGTAGCGTGGGCAAGGGCACGGTCCGCCACATCGAATTGCAGGATGCCGGCACTGCCGCCGCCCTGCTCAATGAGGACCTTGACCGCTTCAGCCTGCTCGCGGCCACTTCGACAGTGGATCACAACATGGTAGCCGTCCGCCGCCAGGCGGAGCGCAATGGCACGACCGATTCCCCGGCTGGAACCGGTAACTAATACACGCTTCTGCGTCATTACTGCTCCTTGAATGTCTCGTCCGGCTTGATCTGGATGGCCCCTTTGGGCTGGATGGCCTTGACCTGGGCGCTGGCCAGCAGGTCTTCTCCTGCATGGATGTCGCAATCAAACAGGACCAGGTTGTTTTCATCGCGAAAGACTTCGCGCACATTGACCCGCAGCTGCTGGCCAGGGGTAAAGCTGTCGACATGACTGTCGTAACGGCGCGTCCCCAGCAGAAAACCGATGCTCGGCTCCTCGCCGTTCTGGCGCGCAATAATTCCAGCATAGGCACTGATGGCCTGGGCCATATATTCCAGGCCCACCCAGGCGGGCACATTGCCTTCGCCATCGGCAAACAGGTAGGAATCCACCGGGTCAGCAATGGCTTCCACGTGGCCGACATCCCAATGGGAGACGGACTGCAACAACAGCAAAGGAGGGCGGTGAAGCACCAGATCCTCTACGGAATCAAAGAGTGGATTTTTCATAAGGCTTCTTCTTCGGGCTATCTTTCCTGCACGCGCAACAGGCGACTCTCAATTACCAATCGGAGGTCGCTTTTATTATCAGTGTAGCGCGCTGTCCCTTGCCATGGAGTGTCATCTGAATAAACGACGTGGCCGGCCAATATACCAGAAAAGAAAGCCTCCCGGACCCTTTCCCCCGCCGTGAAATGCCAACCTTGCTCCTGGCCCTGCCGCAGGTCTGCCAGCGGCCAGTAAATCATCTGGAACCGCTGGCCCAGCTCCGGCCAATGCCGCTGTAAGGGATGGGATTTGTGGGTCTGGACAGTCAGCGCCTGCTGATCCTGCACGAGCGTAGCCAAGCGCTGACCGAGAGAATCCATGAACACCAGTGTCCAACGGGCATCATCCACCTGCACCATGGTCTGCAGGCGGTAACTGCCATCTCCACGAGTGACCTGCCACTGCTGCTGGGCCACCAATAGTGAGTAGTCACTATTGGTGGGGGCTGTATAAAGTCGGGGCCGATCCACGAGAACGCAGGCACTGAGCAGCAACGGCAGTAACAGGAGCCAGCTGCGTAATAGTCTGATCATGGGGTTCTCCGAAGGTAGCTCATCAGGGGAGCGAACAGCAAATTACCCGTACTGCCGAGCAGCAGTGTGAGTCCAAAGGCACTGACCATAGGCGTGGAGCTGAGGGCGAGCAGCCCAAATGACAGACCGCTGGTCAGGGCTGACAGCAGGATCGCGCGACGACAACTGGCATCATTTGCCCCCGCCTGATAGGAAAAGATGCCGTAATCCATCCCCAACCCCAGAATCAGGTAGCAGCCAAAGACATGAAATACGTTGATAGCGACTCCCGCAGCAGTCAGCAAGGCCATGACCACAGCCGTTGACGTCAGCGGCACCAGCACCAGCAGCGTAGCCTGTATCCGGCGGAAGCTCAGCCACATCAGACCTATCACCGCCAGATACGCCAGTCCCAGCAAGACCATGGCCGACTGTTGCAATTGTTTAAGGATGCGGGACATATCCGCCACCCGATCAACCCAGATCACGCCGTCCAGCTGCTGCGCCGCAGCCGCCAGAGGCTGCACATCCCCAATACCACGCAGTGCAATCAGGCTGGCGTAAGCGCCATCCACTTCACCCAGCCATAGGAGCCGCTGATCGGGGCGCGCCACCTCCAGCCAGGTTGATACATCCAGCCACTGCTCCTGAGCGGTGCGGTAGGCCTGCTGCAACGCCTCCGGTATATCAATACCGAAGCCAGCGCGCTGCATAAAATCACTGGCCAGTCCTTGTTCACCGTAGATAGCCTCCTGAAGCTGATAATTAACCTGCTGCTGCGCACGGGAGGGAACCACCTGACTGACTGCTGCGTAACCGCGTATCGCCTGTTCGGCCAGCAGAGGGTCCAGTTGTTCTCGACGGAATTGTTCTTCGGCCTGCAGAAGCGCTTCCGGCGACGCAGCCCGGATCAGGAAGTACTGGTTAGGTGCAAAGCCCTGCAGACTCTGTTGCAGCACCCGCTCTGAGTGCAGCAGTTCCGGCGTGGGCTGATACAGCAGACGCAGATCGCTGCCGAAACGTAGCTGACTCAGCAGTACGACCACAAGGATTGCCGCCATTGTGCCGATAAACCACAGGGGTTTTTTCCCCAGCGTCGGTAAGCCACGCCAGGGCCCGTCCGCCACCTGCTGCACCACCGGCAGTGGCTGCGGCAGGGCCCGGCGAAACACCAGCGGAAAGATACTCACCACAAACAGCCAGGATGCGGCCAGACCCGCCAGCGAAAAACCGGCAATCTGGCGCAGGCCCGGCAGTTCCGCCTGCAGCAGGCAACTGTATCCCAGCAGCGACGTCAGCAAGCCCAGCGTCAAGGCAGGCAGGAGATGGTGCAGCACCGATTCGCGTTGAAGTCCCTGCGGCAGCAGAGACAGATGCTGCTGCTTGCACAGGTAATGCAGAGCATAGTCGACGGCTACGCCGATCAGGCTGGCTCCAAAAACCAGGGTCATCAAATGCAGCTGACCGAACATCCAGTGGTTGATAGCCAGAGCCACCGCACTGCCGTAGAAGACAGAGACAAAGCTGAACAATAAAGGTTTAAGGCGACGAAAACTCACCAGGAACAGCAGCAGAATGCCCAGTGTCGATCCCAGGCTGATAATCGCCACTTCTCGTTCCGCATTAGCCGAGGCTTGAGCGGCATGGAATACGGCGCCCGAGGTCAGCAAGGTCACGCCGGCGGTCCGTTCATCAGCGGCGAACTGCGAACGCAGACTATCCAGCCACGGATTCAGTTGTTGATGAATGGATAGGTTGAATGCGTCACCCAGCAGGCTGGCGGAGATAATGACCAGCACCTTGTTGTCGACAGTCAACACCAGCCGATCATTGACGATTTCGCCGGGCATATAGGGTTGCAGCCGTTGCACATAGTCGCCGAACAATGCCAGCGGGTCCTGTGCCGGCGACAATACCGCTCCGGCAGAAAATCCAAACAGCGCTGCCTGCGCGCGCCGCAGCAGCTCCTGTTGATTATTTTCCTCCAGCCATGCGCGCTGCCGGTCCGTCAGCAGCATAAAACGGTGGGCCTGCAGCAATGACTGTTGCTCCGCAACTGATTGAAAATGTTCGTCCTGCTGCACCTGTATAAAGCCGCTGTCGACAATTGCCTGCTGCAGTTTGTCTGCAGCGCGCAACGCCTGTTCACGTTCATCGGCGCTCACCGCCAGCAGCAGCTGATCACCAAATTCCTCTGCCAGCCGATCACTGGCGCGGTTGATCAGATGGCTGTCACTGTCGCGGGGAAACAATGCCTGCAGATCCGTCTCCAGCACCAGCCCGCGCGTCAGCTGCTGCACCAGCAGCACGCCGCCCAGCACACTGACAATGATGAAGAGGATAAGAAAGAAAGAGTGTCGCAGCCTCTGCCCTAATAACATGCCGTCAGTTGCTCCAGGCTCAGGGTGCCGCGCAGTGTTGTTCTACCTGCGAAAGATAAAACCAGCGGCACTGCTCCGGGGTGGGTGCAGCGCTGCTGGTAATATCCGTAAAGGTCAGCTGAGTGATATCGCCGTTACCGCCGATGATCTGCAACGACTCTATATACTGCCCGCCACGCAGTTCGGCGCTGTGCATATGTTTGCGCACCATATCGTGCCGGGGCGTCAGCACCAGCTGCCACCGCTGCTCTTCGAATTGCCACTGAGTAGCGAACCGTTCTTCAATCAATTTGATATCAGCGCTGAAAAACGCGAGCAGCGTGCGGCTGATTTCCCGTTGAATCAATCCGCTTTGCTCTTCGGAAATTCGACCAGTGCCGTCTTCCTGCCATTGAATGATGTCAGTCGGTGTGATGGTGCTGGCATTGAAGAAGGGCTTTTCACTGGCGAGATACAAGCCTTTTTCTTTCCAGAAAATAAAATGACCGGATGATGTAAGCGGATAATCCAAACCCTGCAGTTGTTTTTGCTGTTCAAACTGTCCATTGATAAGCGTTACCGCACTGAGCTGCCGGATCACGTTTTGAATAGCCTCATCTTCACGGCTGGCGAGTGCAGCATCCGTGAAAGTCAGGATCAATCCCATCAAAGAAAAAATAATTCTGCGCATCATATAAACCTGAATTATGTCTCACTCACCAAAGTTCGAGAGAGGGGATGGCGAAGCGGGCTGCGAGACCGTCATCGGCATGGATGCCGATGTCGAGCCCCCATGGATGGGTTCACGGCGTGTCTCGCAGCCCGCTTCGCCATCCCCCAGCCAGTGCCCGAAAATTCTATTAAACGTTTTACCCAGGCAGCTTGCCGATCACGGTTTCCAGCCGCTCCCGCAATACCGGCGGCGATTCAAAACACATCTCACCCGTCTGCTGGTCCACAGCCACCTGAATCGTATACGCCTTGGTTAAGCGCTCTCCGGTCTGCGCGTCACTGATGAGATAGTCCAGCTTCAACCGATATTCCCACTCGCGCAGTGCACAGCGCACGCGAATCTGCTGGCCGAAGCGCAGGGGCTTGATGTACTTCAGGCGCATATCAATCACCGGCCAGGCGAAGCCTGTCTCTTCCATGGCCCCGTAGCTGTAACCCAGAGAGTCGAGAAATTCGCAGCGGGCGACTTCCAAATATTTTACGTAGTGACCGTGCCAGACTACGCGCATGGAATCCACATCGTGGAAGGGCACCAGAATATCGGTCTCGGTGGCGTACATAAGTATTTTCCTGTAGGAAAAATTACTCGTGGGGATTGCGCATCACCAGCCGTGGCAGACGACGCAGCATGCCCAGAAACAAGCGGGTGTGCATGCGGATGATACGCAGGTTATCGCGCAGGATATCGAAGTGGGATGCGATATCGTCCTGATAGACAATGTGTGTGGGAATATTTCTGACGGGCGCACCTTCCCAATACAGACGCACCAGGATATCGGTATCGAAATCCATGCGCGCGCCGATGCGGTGGTGCTGCAGCAGTTTCAATGTAGCGTCCAGCGGGTACAGACGGTAGCCACACATGGAATCTTTGAGCTGGCGCGAAACGCTGTTCACGCAGACCCAGAAGTCTGTCAGCCGACGACCGCGCCGGCGCGCCGGGGGCATCTGGTCGTAGCTGCGCCAGCCGCTGATGACGGCGCGGGGATTTTCCTGTCCACAGGCGAGGAAGCGTGGCACATCGTCAAGATCGTGCTGGCCATCCGCGTCCACCTGCAGGGCATGGGTAAATCCCATGGTCCCGGCGTGACGCAGACCGTGACAGACGGCCGCGCCTTTACCGCTGTTCACCGGCAACCGCAGCAGGGTGACCTGCGGATTCTGCCGGGCAATCTCACCCAGCACCGCCGCACAGCCCGGCTCGCTGCCATCGTCGACCAGGATACAGTCCAGGCCATGGCCCAGCAGGCGGGCCACCACAGCGCCAATACGCTGTTGATGGTTATAAACAGGGATGATGGCGCAGGGACGGAAGGGTGACTCAGGCATAGTTCAGGCGTCCGACGGAGAACACCGTGTCACCCGAATGATAGCGGAAGAGGACGAAATTCCCTGACTCATCCATCTCCAGGGTCAGTTCGAGCTTCATCCCCGGCTGGATTGGGTTGGTGAATTTAAGCCGGTCGAGGGTTTTGACCGGCAGCGACAAGGCCAGATAATCCCGCGCACAGGCTACCGCCCAGTCGATCTGGATCACACCGGGCAGGATGGGAAAACCGGGAAAGTGGCCCTCAAAACAGCCCAGACCGGCGTCGACATGCAGCTGCAGATCGGCGCGCGGGCCTGCGACACGGGCACCGACGACATAAGGCGGGTGATCAGGGCCGGAGGAAGGACGTTCAGCAGGTACCGCCATTGATCAGCCCTGCTCAGCCTCAGTGTCAGGCTCCTCAGGTCTGTTGAGCAGTTCATAAACTGCATCCACCACGTCCTGCACGGTGCGGACCTGTTTAAAGTCAGAAGGCTGAATGCGCCGACCGGTGAATTCCTTGAGTTTTACGGTCAGGTCAACGGCATCAATACTGTCGATGTCCAGATCTTCGTAGAGATTTGCATCGGGGGTAACAGCTGCAGGATCGATCTCAAACAGCGAGACCAGGGTTTCCTGAAGGAAACCGTAAATCTTTTCTTTTGAATACATATCTGAACATTCCATCAAAAAGCACAACTGGCCTTTTGTAACGGTTGATTAAAGTCAGCAGGAGCTACGTTGCGCCCCCTGAGGGCGGGGTGGTGATCGCAAACGGCAGGATGCTGGCAGTTTACCAGAGGGATCTGAACTTTGCCTACAAACCGCGGTCCTGGCCGCTAACGGCGCTCGGTGAAGTAAGCCACCAGGTCACGTGTCAGCCGTCGCGCCGCCGTGCTCTGCAGGCAATCTTCGAGATAGTGCGCCGTGGGCAGGGGAGGCTCGACCAGCAAAGTATAGTGGGGCGGACTGGCCGGGATGTGGTACCACTTCTGATGTTTCAACAGCACCGCCGGCTCACAGCGGATGATCACCGGGGTTATGGGCGTCTTTGTACTCAAGGCCAGGTTCGAAGGACCGCGGTGGAAATGCAGCGGTTCACCGGGACGCGAGCGGGTGCCCTCTGGAAAGATAATCAATGATTCGCCCCGGGAGAGGGTGTCCACGCAGGCGGTAAACAGGTCTTCGTGCGAATTGCTGATGTAATTGGCCGCGCGCACGATGATCGCCGTGAAGGGGTTGCGCCATAGGCTGCCCTTGACCACACAGCTGGCATTGCTGGTAAACGCAATGATGAAGACCACGTCCAGCAGCGACGGATGGTTGGCAATAATCAGCTGTCCGGGCGTGCGCAGGCGTTCGATGTGATGCAACTCATAGCTGATCAGCCCCAGCCAGCACAGCAGCCGCAGATAAAAACGAAAGGTACTGGCAATAAACCGGCGGGTGCGGCGCGGCTTCTGCGCCATGGGAATCACGTAGAGCACCGGAAACACGATCAGAGACAGGCACAGCGCTCCTGCACCGAAAGCGCCAAAGCCCAGCGCCGTCGCGGGCAGGCGCCAGACTCGAGAGCGGCGCAGGCGCTGCCAGGCGGTAAAGGGTTTGATCAGCGCGTCAGTCGCCACAGCCCATCGATCTCCAGCAACAGATCACTGCGACAGACATCCGCCGCTACAAACACCAGGGGCACATCTCCGTAGTGCTCTGCCACCCCGGCCTTTACCAGCGCGAGATCGGCAGCATTGCGCAGGTAAACCTTCAGCACCTCCACCTCCAGCCGCTCTTCACCGCTGCGGGACTGGGTGCCCAGTACATGGGCCAGCAGCAGATCAATGTTCTCCAGCGTGACCGCCAGTTGCCCCTGCACATCCCCCACGTGACGCGTCTGGTGACCAACAACGCTGGCCGTACCGGATACAAACAGTTTGCTGCTGCCATCACTCAAGGTCAGCAGACTGGCGCGGGCAAACGATGGGCTGCGCGGACCATACTCCTGCGGGTAATGATAGGCGCTGACCTGACGGGGATTTTCAAAATGCAGGGGCGGCTGCCTGCTGGCCAGCAGGTAAACCACCAGGTCGCCGCCGCTGTGACCCAGGGCGCAGGCTGAAGGGAAGTCGTGATCTTTGACCCCCTGGCGGGCAAAGGCCTCAAAGCGACCGACGCAGAACTGGCGATAACGCTCTTCCTGCTGCTCGACGGCATTGATATCCGCCAGATAATTCCACACCCGGACCATGTGGGGGTAACCCTGATCCTGCATCGCGGTCAGCAGGCGACTGTAGGCCCGCTCGGTCAGGCGCTCCAGCCCTTCGCCGCTGGCCTCATCCATCCACACCGCCAACAGCAGCAGTTCGTCGTTGCGCATCCAGGAAAGACCATCGCTGAAACCTGACTGGCAGGGTTCGGCGAGGGCGAGGGTTTCGCAGGTGTCGGCAGGCTCCAGCAAGCGCAGGCCGGTACTGATAGTTCCCGCCTCGGCAGGAGCCTGGCAGTGTCCATCAAAGATCACCCTGACCAGACTACCGGGGCTGGCATTAACCGGCGCCTCGCCCGACTGATAGCTGCAAAAGAACCCGCTCACTTGCACTGCAAACCTCGCAATTGTCCGAATGGCTCAAAAATGTGCGCGGATTATAGGCAGAAACCGGGGCGGAAGCCATGTGAACCGGGGGAATAATGTGCCACCCACCCCCTTCTCCCGCCTTGCCTAGGTGACGGTGCTCCCGTAAAGTACGCGGGTTTCAATCTCAGGGGTACAACAGCCATGTCGAGCGGCGACCAAAACCGTATTGCACCGCATCCGGTGCTGCAGGATTACTACAGTAAAGAAGAAGAGCGCCGCAAACGCGTGGACAATATGTTCGACTCTTCTGCTGAACATTATGACTGGGTCACCGACGTAATGAGCTTCGGTTCCGGCCGCTGGTATCGCCGTCAGGCCCTGCAGCGCGCTGGCCTCACCAGTGGCGATAAAGTGCTCGACGTGGGCGCCGGTACCGGCGTGGTGTCCTGGCTGGCCCAGCAGATCGTGGGCGAGGATGGCCTGGTCGTGGCCCTCGACCCCAGCAAGGGCATGCTGACCCAGGCAGTGAAACTGGGCGTACAGCGCGCCTCACAAGGTCTGGGCGAAGCCCTGCCGTTTGCCGACAACACCTTTGATTACGTCACCATGGGTTATGCCTTACGCCACGTAGCGGACCTGGGTGCAGCCTTTGCCGAGTATCAGCGTGTGCTCAAGCCCGGCGGCAAGATCCTGCTGCTGGAGATCACTCGCCCCCGGGGCAAGATCAGCACCTTCTTCCTCAAGCTGTACCTCAAGGGCATCATCCCCAACCTGGCCCGTATCTTCCGCCGCAGCGCTGACACCAAGGTACTGATGCGCTATTACTGGGATACCATTGAACAGTGTGTCCCGCCGGAAACCATCGTGGACGCCTTGAAAAAGACCGGCCTGGAGAACGTCAAACGCGATGTGGTGCTGGGCATCTTCAGTGAATACAGCGGCACCAAGCCCAATTGACAGGTGAGAGAATGAGTACACAAACTGCACAGGAACTCGAACTGGCCAAGCTGCTGGTAAATGCACTGGATCTGGAAGACATTGCCGCTGAGGACATCAATCCAGAGGCGCCCCTGTTTGACCCTTCCCATGCTGACAGCCTGGGCCTGGACTCCATCGACGCGCTGGAGATCTCACTTGCCGTGGCCAAGCATTACAAGGTGCAGTTGAAGGCTGATGACGAGAACAACAAGGCCATCTTTTTCAGCCTCCGCTCCCTGAGCGACTACATCAACAGCCAGCGCGGCTGACCACCTGCCGGGATATGCCACTCGCGCTGATAATTCTCTATCCCCTGCTGGTACATCTTTCCGTGACGACAGATGTACCGCAACTGCAAGTGGTGGCCATTATCTGCTTTGCCTGTGGTCTCCTGTTCAAGGGCCTGCGGCGCGGCAGCAAACCGGCATGGCTGGCCCTGGGCGGCGTCAGTCTTGTCGCCCTGGGATTCGGGCTGTTGGACATCACCCTTTATGTGCTCTACCTGCCCCCAATTCTCCTGCCACTACTGTTGCTGTTTGTCTTTGGCCGCACCCTGATTCCCGGCCAGGAACCTCTGGTGACGGCCATTGGCGAAGCCTCCCGCGGCCCGCTCTCAGCAGAAATGCGGCGCTACACCCGGCTGATTACCCAGTTCTGGTGTGGTGTGTTTCTGGCGATGATGCTCTGGTCGCTGACACTGCCCTGGCTTGAACAGCCGGAGCTCTGGTCCTGGTTTACCAACGTCATTAATTACGGGCTGGTGGCGGTGCTCTTTGTCGGGGAATTTATCCTGCGCCGCTACCTGTTTCCCGAACACAACCACCCGGGGTTTGTGGAATACCTGCGGATTGTTGCCCAAGCCAATATTCGTCACTGATCTTCATCATGTCATCACCTACGCCTACTGATCTCGTTGCCCTGTCAGACAACACTCTGTTGCCGCTGCTGTATCCCTATCGCCCGCAGGCTGTCCTGCTGGTAAACAATCAACGCACCATCACTCAAGCGGACTTCCTGCGCGACCTGGCCCGCGTGGCCGAGATACTGCCTGATGCCGCTTATGCCTTTAATGTGTGCGAAGATCGCTACTATTTTCTGCTCGCTTTCTGCGCCTTGTTGCTGAAGAACAGCGCCAATCTGTTGCCACCGGGACGCCAGCGGGCCACGCTGGCGCAGATCGCGGCGGATTATCCGGGCAGTTATTGCCTCAGCGACAGTGAGATCGAGGGCGATATACCCTGTATCAATATCCGTACGCTGTTCAGTGAGGCTGACGCGGCCGGTACCCGTGCCGCGCAGGAACCCTTAGTCCCGGCAATTCCGGCCGGACAACTGGCCGCCATTGCATTCACTTCCGGCAGCACCGGCAAGCCCTCCGCCAACCGGAAACACTGGGGCACCCTGGCTGGTACGGCGCGGCTGCTGGCGGCGCGTTTTACCCGGCACCTGACCAACCCTACACTGGTGGCTACGGTGCCCTCCCAGCATATGTATGGACTGGAGATGACGGTGATGATGGCCCTGCAGGGTGAGTGCAGCCTGCAGGGCGACAAGCCGTTTTATCCCGCCGATATCCAACAGGTGCTCCAGGCAACGCCCGCACCCATACTGCTGGTAAGTACGCCGGTGCATCTGCGGGCGCTGGTCAGCTCCGGGTTAACCATGACGCCGGTAGCCGGGGTGGTGTCAGCCACCGCTCCGCTGGATCGCGCCCTCGCTGTAGCCACCGAGCAATGCTTCGCTACCCGGCTGCGCGAGATCTATGGCTGTACCGAAGCAGGCAGTATGGCGACGCGGGCCTCTACCCAGACCGACGCCTGGCAGTTACTGGAAGGGTTTACCCTGGCGGAGTCGGAGCAAGGCGTGATTGCCCGGGCACCGCATCTGGCCGATGCAGCCTTGTTGCAGGATCAGTTGCACCTGCACGATCCGCAGAGTTTTTCACTGCTGGGGCGCAACGCCGACATGATCAATGTCGCCGGAAAGCGCGCTTCTCTGGCGGACCTGAGCCTGAAACTATTGGCTATCGAGGGGGTGCGTGACGGCGTCTTCTTCCTGCCCGAGCGCGATGCCGCCAACCAGCGACCAGCAGCGCTGGTGGTCAGCGATCTGCCCGAGAAACACATCCTGCAGCAACTGGCCCTGCAGATGGACGCAGCGTTCCTGCCGCGCCCGCTGCGCAAGGTGGCGCAACTGCCCCGCAATGAAACTGGCAAGCTGACCTATGCCGCTCTGCAAACCTTGTGGAACCAGATCCATGACTGATACCGGGAATCCGTTCACACTGTCATTCTCCGTCCCGCAGGAACACGCCGCGTATCCCGGGCATTTCCCGGGCGATCCGCTGGTACCGGGCGCTCTGCTGCTGCGCTGGATGATCGAGCAGCTCCAGCAGCAACAGCTCGTGGTGCAGCTGATCAAACAATGCAAGTTCCTCAACGTCGTGCGCCCCGGTGACCAGCTGCAGTTGCAGGTGACCCTGCAGGGCGACGCCGGTGGAGGCGAGGGCGGCAGCCTGACAGTCGCCATTGCCTGCGGCGACACCCCCATCGCCAAAGCCCAGTGTCTTTACCATCGCCCGGACCTGGCCCATGAGTGATGACTGGCGGCAACAGCGCGAAAAGGGCAACCCGTTCCTGCTGGGCTTGCTCACCTGGATCGCGCTCAAGCTCGGGCGGCGCGCCATCTTCGTGATGCTGTGCCCCATCGTGTTTTATTACTTCCTGTTTATTGGGCGCGCCCGGCGTGCGTCCCGGGCATTTCTCGCGCGGGCCCTGCAGCGACCGCCGCACTGGTGGGAAATCTACCGCCACCTGCTCACCTTTGCCGTGGTATCCATGGATCGCATCCTGTTTCTGGCGGGGCGGGAAAAAAGTTTCAATCTGGAGATCCACGGCGGAGAGCTGTTCAGCCAGTACCGGGGCCAGGGCTGTGTTTTACTGGCCTCCCACTTCGGCAGCTTCGATGCGATGCGGGTGATGGGCGTGCGGGAACAGGCGATACCTGTGCGTATTCTGTTGGACATCCAACACAACCCCAACGCGTTGAACCTGATCCAGCGACTTGATCCGGAGCTGGCCCGGGGGGTCATCGACGCCCGCACACCGGGCCCCGCACTGGCGCTGCTCCTGAGCGAATGCATTTCCCGGGGGGAGATGGTCGGCATCATGGCGGACCGCAGCGGCACCGGCGAAAGCACCACACTGCAGAATTTCTTCGGCGAACCCGCTCCGTTTCCGGTAGGCTGCTGGCAGCTGGCCAGCGTGTTGCAGGCGCCGGTGATTGCCTGTTTCGGCGTATATCACGGCGGCAATCACTACGCGCTGCACTTCGAGCTGATCGCTGAACGCCTGGGCACCAGCCGCCGGGATCGCGCCGCCGCTATCGCCCAAGGAATGAATACCTACTGCCAGCGCCTGGAATACCATGCGCGGCAGTATCCGTTGAACTGGTTTAATTTTTATGATTTCTGGCAGCATGACACCACTGGCGATCACTGACTACACGCTTACCACCTGCCTGGGGGCGGGGCGCGCCGCTAACTGGGACAAGATCGAGCGCGGCGAAACCGGGCTGAAACCCTGCGATTTTTTTGACATCAGCGACCTCTCCACCTGGATCGGCGAAGTGGCCGGGGTGGATCAGCAGGCACTGCCTGCGTCACTGGCGGCCTATAACTGCCGCAACAATCGTCTGGCCTGGCTTGCCCTGCAACAGGATGGCTTCCTCGACAACGCTGTGCGCGCCATCGAATCCTACGGCGCTGACCGAGTGGGGGTGTTCATCGGCACCAGCACCTCCGGTATCCACCAGACCGAGCTCGCCTACCTTGCTGCCCGCAACCAGCTGCCGGACTGGTATCACTACCGGTCCACCCACAACGTCTTTTCCGTAGCAGACTTCGTGCAGCAGGCCCTTGGCGCCCGGGGACCCTGTATCGCCATCTCTACCGCCTGTTCTTCCAGTGCCAAAGTCTTCGCCTCCGCGTATCGGGCAATGGCCACTGGCCTGTGCGACGCCGCCATCGTCGGCGGAGTCGACTCCCTGTGCCTGACGACTCTGTACGGATTTCACTCGCTGCAACTGGTATCGCCGGACAAGTGCAAGCCCTTCGACCGGGAGCGCAGCGGCATCTCCATCGGCGAAGCCGGTGGTTTTGCTTTACTGGAAAAAACGGAAGATGCCCGCCTGATGCTCCTGGGTTACGGCGAAAGCGGCGACGCCTACCACATGTCGTCACCGCACCCCGAAGGTGAAGGCGCACTGCAGGCCATGCAGACGGCGCTGGCCAAGGCGGGACTGGCCAGCGACAGTATTGATTACATCAACCTGCACGGCACCGGCACCATGGCCAACGACGCGGCTGAATCCAAGGCGGTGGCGCAGCTGTTCGGAGAGCGCACCTGGGCCAGCTCCACCAAAGGCTGGACCGGCCATACCCTCGGCGCGGCCGGCATTGTAGAAGCAGCATTTGGCCTGTTAAGCATTACCCATAATCTGGTACCGGCCAGCCTCCACCTGCAACAGCCGGACCCGGATATGCATATCGCCCTGCCGCGCGCGGCAGTACAGCAGCCGGTGCGGAAAGTCCTGAGCAATTCCTTTGGCTTCGGTGGCAGCAACTGCAGTCTGGTGTTGGGAGAGCGGGTATGAAGATCTTTATCGACGCGGTAGGACTGGCTGCACCGGGCCTGAGCAGCTGGACTGAGGCTCTGCCGGTCTTACGCGGTGAGCAGGCTTATGAGGCCCAGGAACTGGATCGTTACAAGCCGGAGCAGCTGCCAGCCAATGAACGGCGCCGGGCAACTGACTTGGTACGCATGGCTTTCCGGGTGTGTGAGGACTTACTGAGAGACAATCCGGTGAGTATCCGGCGGTGCGCGGCCGTCTTTGCTTCCTCCGGCGGGGACTATCCGATCATCGACCAGATCTGCAAAGCACTGTGCGAACCTGAGCGGCTGGTGTCGCCCACCCAGTTTCATAACTCAGTCCACAATTCCGCCGCCGGTTACTGGAGCATCGCCACCGGGAGCCGGGCACCCTCCACCAGTATCTCGGCCTTTGATGATACCTTTGCGGCCGGGCTGCTCGAAGCCGCCAGTCTGTGTGCTATCGAACAGTTACCCACGATTCTGGCCGTCTACGATATTAAACCGCCGGAGCCGCTGCAGAGTAAACGGCCCATCACCCTTGACTTCGGGGTGGCCTTTCTCCTCTCTCCGGTCGAATCCACGCGCAGCCTGGCACAGCTGACCTTGACGCCAGCCGCTCTCGCTGCCGGCACCCCGGCTCAAGTGGAAGCACTGGAAGCCATGCGCCTTAGTAACCCCGCTGCACGCAGTCTGCCTCTGCTGGAGCTTATTGCGCGGCGCCAGGCCGGGCAGCTACTGCTGGACGCCAACAATAACCCCACCACCATCGTTGAGGTGACACCGTGCCCTTAAGCCGTCGTGAAATTGTTGATCTGATTCCTCATGGCGAAAGCATGTGTATGCTGGACGAAGTAGTCAGCTGGGATGCCGAGCGAATCCACTGCCGCAGTACAGACTTTGCCCGCACCTCCAACCCCTTATTTGAAAATGACCAGCTGCACAGCGTCATGCTGATTGAGTATGCCGCCCAGGCCGCTGCCGTTCATGCCGCCTTGCTGCACAGCAAACTGGGCGAGACCCGCCCCGCTTATCTGGGCGCCGTGAAGTCGGTGGAGCTACTGGAGAGCGCCGTCGACAACGCCACCCCCATTGATATTGACGCTCAATGTCTGCTCAGCAGCAGCACCGGAGCCATTTATGAGGTGCTGGCCCAGCAAGGGCAGCAGCCGGTTATGCGGGGCAGACTGGTCCTGAACCAGCCCATGGCATAAAAAAGATTCTTCTGTCGCAAAAAATTCTCTACTATGCCTTCCTATCGGGCGGTTGATCTGATTTAACCCGCCCGAGCCAGAATTTTTCTCTTTTCAACGTGTGTTCAAGGACATCCTATGAAACCTATAGCTCTTACCTGCGCTGCAGTTGCGCTCATCTGTGCTGCCTTCTCCGCCCAGGCGCGCGATGATATTCAGGAATATTCCATTGCCGAAGCCCTGGCTACTGAAAATGCCCGCAATATCCTCGGCGACAACATCAAGTTTTACTTTGGTGCGCAGAAGCACGGCCCGGTCAACAAGCGTTTCGGCGAATTCGGCTCCAACAAGAAGACCAATGGCGTCGGCAAGACTGACCGTCAGGCCTGTGAGTGGGCGTTTCTGTCCGCGATGAAATCCCTGCGCGAGCGCGCCGAGAAAGAAGGCGGCAATGCGGTGGTGAATATCCGCTCCAACTACCGCGGCACGACCACCACCAGCACTGACACCTTCAAGTGCGGCTCCGGTGCATTGATGTCCGGTGTGGCCTTGCTGGGTGATGTTGTAGAGCTTAAATAAGAACCGGAGGAGACCTGTCTCCTTGCAGACCTGCCAGCCGCTGGATGAGCCGGCGGCTGGCAGAGAACCTGGATTACCAATAATGACTTCCCTGGAGGAAAGGATGAACATCTTGCGTCGTGCGCAGCTCTGCGCAGTCTGTCTGTTATTTTTCTTTTTCAATTGTGCTCAGGCTACAACCAGTCCGGTGCTGGAAACAGAGCTGCAACATCTGAAATTCGCCTTTACCGGCAATACTGGACGGGTTCGTGCAGCGATAGAAAAGCTTGAATGGACCGGAATATCCGACCCCGACATCTTCGATGTTGCGGCTAAGCGCCTGGAAGCGAACTATACATCCCAGTCATCAGGTGATGTCGACCTGAACGCGTGGCTGGCCAAAGGCATTGCCTTGTCCGGCAATCCCAAATATCAGCCCTTGTTCGACAAGATCCTGGCAATGAAAACACGGAAGCGGAAACTGCGTAACTATGTGGCGCTTGCATCGCAGCAACTGGTTATCAATCAACGATTGAATCCGATCATTGCCAAAGACAACCATCTGGCAACGTCACAGGAAGAGCTGGATAAGTTACGCATCAGAAATATGCTCGAATCCCAGGAGCCGGAGCTTATCAGCGCCGGCACTCGACGGATTTACCATCAATACGTAACTGAGGTCGAGTTGACGGATATGGTGCATGACAAGCTGGCTGCCCAATACAAAAGCAGCACCAATCCGGAACATCTGGACGCGATCGCCTACATGTGTCGTACCCTGGCCGAGTCCGGCAACAGCAAATACAAACCCACATTGGAGCTGATTGCCAAGGATAATGCCGCACACAAAAAGGTGAGGAAGTACGCTAAGAAATACGCGGATTATCTGATGTAGCCAGCCGTGGCGGTGTTACAGCTTGTCCGGCTCACATCTGCGCGATGTACTGGGACAGCACCTCAAACTTCTCGGCGTCATTGTCCACAAAGCGAATCACAATCTTGACCACATTGGTCTCCGGCCGGCTTTCGCCGGCCTGGATGCTATGCACGTAGCCATTCAGGCGAGCCAGATCGCCCCCTTCGCCCATCTCGATATCCACCACCGCCTGATCAAATACCGTTGGCAGGTTATCGGAGCGCTGCATCAGTCCACCGAGGGCCTGCAGGGACAGCTCGCGCACCACGCAGGCGCAGGGCGTCGCGTTGTTGGAGAAACGTAACTGCGCCTTGCCTTTGATGCCGGCCTTGGCCGTCGGTTTGGCCTTGGCAGCGCCGGTCAGCACACTGGCGCTGCTGGCAGGATTATTCAGCGGACTGCTGGCCGGCTGGGGTGCGCGACCACCGGTGAGCACATCTACCGAGGCGAAGGCGATGCCCTGGGTACTGGGCTGTCGACCGGCATGGGCGGGGGCCTTGCCAATGATCTTGAGCTGTTTAAAGACCTTGCGCAGCAATTCTTCGGGGGTGAAGGGTTTGGTGAGGTAATCCGAGACCCCGGATTCCACCGCTTTGATGACGTGGTTGCGATCACCGCGACTGGAGATCATCACGAACGGCGTCTTGCCTCCCTGATCACTGCTGCGCACCGCGCGCAGCAGTTCTTCGCCACTCATGTTGGGCATCTCCCAGTCCGAGAGAATCAGGTCCATCTTCTGGCTCCTGATGGCAGCCAGCGCGCGACTGCCATCCACGGCTTCATACACCTCCACACCGGGGATGTTTTCCCGCAGATGCTTCTTGACCATGTCACGGATAAAACTCGCATCGTCAACGACGAGAATACGGATAGCCATAGGCTAATTCCTTGCAGAAAAACGGTGAAACCCGAGTGGGTATTGTCAGGGATTTTATTAGCCTAGACGATTTGTGACGAAATGCGACAAATCAACGCACTTGCAGATGGCGCACCGGCGCATCGATATGCGGTTCGTCCTGTTCCAGAGGATAGCCGATGCGACCTGCTTCCACCGCCGTGCGCATCCATTGAAGCAGTTCCGAGGGCTGCTCCAGTATGGATTCCGGCACCTCATAGAACGCCGACTCAGCCCGCTCGGCTGCGGCAGGCTGGAATGGCCTCAAGCCCTGCTGTTCGTACAGCGCCCGGGAGTGTTCATCGACGCGGAAGTAGAGACGGTCGTTGACAATAAGGGCGAAGAGCACACTGCGGTGGTAAACGCCTACACCATGGAAGATCCGCCGGTAGGAGACAGGCGCAACTCGAGCCATGCATTCTATTGCGCGGGCCACATAGTGAGTGCTTACTGCCATATCGACGCCTTTATTGTTGGGAAGGTTGAGCTAAATAGGGTCGGTACAACAACGAATCGACCTCTCCTTGTCGGCTATGTCCGGGGCGGACCAAAACTGGCAAAAACTCTAATGACGAACACCGGCGAACGCAACAGCCTGCTAAGACTGTTTCGCTTGTTTAAATGCGAAAGATTGTAATTTGCCGAATATGCGCGGCTAACTCTCCTCCCGGGTAAAGACCCACTCCCGGGGGTTGGACATGGCTTCGTTATACGCATAGCCACTGGTGGTAAAGCCTTTGATATCTTCCGGCTTCTTGAGGCGCTCGCGGATGATGTAGGCGCTCATCATGCCGCGCGCCTTCTTGGCAAAGAAGCTGATGATCTTGTACTGGCCGTTCTTGCGGTCTTTAAATACCGGCGTGATGACTTCTGCATTCAACTGTCGGCCATTCACTGCCTGGTAATACTCGTTGGACGCCAGATTGATCACCACCTTACTCCGCAGCGCGGCCAGTTCCTGATTGATGCGGTCGGTGATGAGGTCGCCCCAGAACTGATAGAGGTTCTTGCCCCGCGCATTGGCGAAAGGCGTTCCCATCTCCAGTCGATAGGGCTGAATCAAGTCGAGAGGACGCAGCAGGCCGTAGAGCCCGGACAGGATGCGCAGGTGCTTCTGGGCAAAGGTGAAGTCGCCTTTGGTGAAGGTTTCTGCCTGCATACCGGTGTAGACATCACCCTTGAAAGCCAGTAATGCCTGCTTGGCGTTTTGCGGCGTAAACGGGGTATGCCAGTTGAGAAAACGACCGAAATTGAGGTCGCCCAGCTTGTCGCTGATCCCCATCAGCTGCGCCACCTGCGGCGGGGACAGCTGGCGCAGCTCCTCGATCAGGGCCTGCGAATGCTCCAGAAAATCCGGCTGGGTGGCCAGGGTGGTCTGGGGCGGCGTTTCAAAATCCAGAGTCTTGGCGGGGGAGATCAATAACAACATAAGGTGCAGAATTCCAGACAACGGCCTACGGCCGGGAAAATCAGAGGGATTATTCGGGCTTGAGCAGTTCCTGCCACCAATTCAGCGGGGTAACACCGTCAGCGGGATCGTAGACATTGCCGTACATCCAGCCGCAGTCGCCCACCACTTCGCGGTTGAGGATAGCTTCAATGGCATTGAAGCCGCAGCTGACATGGATGGAATACACCAGCATCCGGGGTGTCTGCAGATCCAGCTCACCGCCGAGTTTTTCGAGCTGTGCTGTCAGCCGGTCCGCCAGCTCCTCGATATTGTTGCGGGCAAATACCCGTACACTCAAGTTGCCGCTGCGCTGCGCAATCCCGAACTCCTGGGTCTTGGGTGAAAAGCGGATGACGTCGCCGCTGGCCAGCCCCTTCACAAACGCAGGCGACTGCACCAGTTGCAGGTCACCATTTTCCAGTTCACGCACAGGGATTTTTTCGGCAATCGGCTTGCCCTGGGGATCGACCCCGGCAAACATCTCCACCATCTGTAAGGATTTCATCAGACATCAACTCGCTTGGCTCAAGAGCCGGGCATTATAGCGGTGCCAGCCCGCCGGGTCATATTCCTGGGCCGATACCCGCTGTCCGCCATCATCCGACGACGCTGTCCGTGCAGTATTTGCGGCATCGGCGGGGTCTGTGAACCGAAGCCTAGGATGTGCACAGGGTGCATTTGCACCCGTTATTTGTGTGGCATCATAGCTGCCCTGGTCTTAAGGAGGACAATCATGAAACGACTATTCGCCCTCATAGGGTGCTGCATCTTCGCCGGCGGTCTGATGGGCTGCGCGGTCAACCCGGTAACAGGTAAAAACCAGCTTTCTTTCGTATCACCGGAGCAGGAAGTTGCTATCGGTGCAAAAAATTACGAACCCAGCCAGCAATCCCAGGGTGGCCGCTACACCGTGGACCCTGAGCTCACGGTTTACGTCAATCAGGTGGGCAAGAAGCTGGCTGCCGTAAGCGACCGGCCGCAACTGCCCTATGAATTCGTCGTCCTCAATAATGACGTGCCCAACGCCTGGGCATTGCCCGGCGGCAAGATGGCGATCAACCGCGGTCTGCTGGTTGAGCTGAAAGATGAAGCCCAGCTGGCCGCCGTGCTGGGCCATGAGATTGTCCATGCCGCAGCCCGTCACGGCGCTTCACAGCAGACCCAGAACATCCTGATCAGCACCGGCGTCATGGTGGCCGGAGTCGCTGCATCTACCCAGGACTCTGAATACGCGGGACTGGCGGTGGGAGCGCTGGGGGTCGGAGCTAATGCCTGGATGTCCAAGTACAGCCGCAGCCATGAACTGGAGGCCGACCGCTACGGTATCGAATATATGATCCGCGCTGGCTACGACCCTATGGGCGCGGTGGAGCTGCAGGAAACTTTTGTCAAACTCTCAGAAGGCCGCCAGACCAACTGGCTGGAAGGTCTGTTCGCCAGCCACCCGCCGTCACAGGAGCGCGTCGCCGCTAACCGCGCCTTTGCCCAGGCGCACCCGGGCGGCGTACGCAACAAAGCCGCCTTCGACAAAGCCATGGCGCAGGTTCGTAAAGACCAGGCCGCTTACGCCAATTACACCAAGGCACTGGAAGCTGCCAGCCAGAAAAACTACACCAATGCATTGAGCCTCGTGGAAAACTCCATCAAACAGCAGCCCAAAGAAAACCTCTTCTGGGAACTGAAAGGCCAGCTGCTCCTGCAGCAGAAGAAAGAAAAGGAAGCGATAGCGGCCCTGGATAAAGCCGTCCAGGCCAACCCGGAATTCTTCCGCCCTTACGTCTACCGCGGCCTGGCCCACAAACAACTGGGCAATACCGCACAGGCCGAAAAAGACCTGATCGCCAGTCATCAACGCCTGCCCACACAACTCGCGGCCTACTACCTGGGTGAGATTGCCCTCGGCAAAGGCCAACGCTCCGCAGCCGCCACTTACTTCGAACAAGCCGCCCAAGGTGGTGGGGAAATCGGTGAAGCGGCCAAGGCACAGTTGGCGAAGTTGCAATCGCCTTAGGTTATCGTTTCAGGTGATTCAATTGCCTGTAACACCCGATCGCAAAATGAAAAGCTCAGCGGGGTTTTCCGCTGGGCTTCCATCAGAGCCCCATCAACTGCCGCTGTTAACGAAATTCCTAAAATCATTTTCGATCCGGTTTATATCTCCATATCGGGCAAATTCCGAACGGAACTCTTTGAATACCTCATAAGGATCGTTTAAAGGCTCATGTTGTTTGAAGGCATCCTCGACTGCACGACGAGTGGCGCTTTCAACATTAGCATCAACCACCAAAATACCAATTGATAATTCTGCATTGAATAGAATAAACCAAACTGCGTTCTCGCCTGTTACGACCAAAAACTCGCTCGCCCAGCAGTATGAATACTCAGCAGGAAGGTGATCCGTTGTGTGCGAGCCGACCGGCACTCTCAAAACAGAACTTTTTGACAGATCAAGCAGATTTGACTGCAAAAATAACAGTAATCTTCTTCAAAGATCTGCGCAACAGATGCTACAGCTCTCACTGAAAAGTCCAGGCCTGTTATGGCACCTAGTAATTTAAACTTAAACCTCAAGGGGTTCTGCCATAACATCTTTGTGGGGTCGACTCGTCCCCTTAACCTTTCCATGAGTTCGCTTTTTTCGCCCTTTTCCAGCTCAGCTATTACCATGGAGACACTCCTCTACTGTTCATCTTTCAGACGGATTTTATGGGTCTGCTTGCCCCCTTCGTTTCTGTAAGCAGAAGTCCCACCGGAAGTACGCCACACCTTATACTGTATATTTCATCAAACGACCTTTGGGATCATATTCCAGATCCGCAGTGTGGCTTGGCGATACGACTTGGATTAGACGATTCTCATTGTCGTAGGTGTAGCTTACTCCACCTTCCGATGTCATGTTGCCGTTGGCGTCATGCTTGACGGTCTGGCCGGCAATACCGGTATATTGGTTGAGGCCGTTAACTTGCAGCTGTCAGTTTTACCGCCAATTAACGTTATAATGCGGCCCGAATTCCCAACAATGACAATAATGGGGACACCCGGATCGCTATGGATTTCACCCGCACGCCTAAGCCCTGGCCTCAACGACTCGTGAGGCTGCTCGATGGAATTACCTTGTTTATTGGCCGCAGCATTGCCTGGCTTACGGTAATGATGGTGGTGGCTACCTGCGTCGTCGTGATATTGCGACGCGGCTTCGACATCGGCTCGATTGCACTGCAGGAGTCGGTGACTTATATGCATGCCGCCGTGTTTTTACTGGCTGCAGGTTATACCCTCAAACGCGATGGCCATGTGCGGGTGGATATTCTTTACCGTCGTTTTTCCGTTCGTCGCCGCGCCTGGATCGACAGTCTTGGCTGCCTGATCTTTCTGTTGCCGGTGGCGATCTTCACCGGCTTCATCAGCCGTGAGTTCGTGGCCAGCTCCTGGGCTATCCGCGAAGGCTCCACTGACTCCGGTGGCCTGGGTGCGGTGTATCTGCTCAAGTCACTGATTCCCCTGATGGCGATTACCCTGAGTCTGCAGGCCTGTGCCGAGCTGCTGCGTAATCTCCTGTTGTTGATGGGTGTAACCAGCGGAGCCGGGGAGGCGGAGCAATGATGTGGGTGGAGCTTATTCCGCTGCTGATGTTTGTGGCCATCTGCGGTGCCTTGCTGCTGGGCTATCCGGTGGCATTTACGCTCGCTGGGGTGGCCCTGCTGTTTGCCGGCGTCGGCATCGTCACCGGCTACTTTGATCCCAGCTGGCTGCGGAGCTTTCCGGCGCGCCTGTTCGGGATCATGAATAATTACACGCTCGTCGCCGTGCCACTGTTCGTGTTCATGGGGGTGATGCTGGAGAAATCGCGTCTGGCAGAGGAGCTGCTGGAGAGCATGACCAAAGCCTGTGGACGACTGCCCGGTGGCCTGGGCATCTCTGTGGTCATCGTAGGTGCGCTGCTGGCGGCCAGCACCGGCATCGTGGGAGCCACGGTCGTGACCATGGGACTGCTGTCTCTGCCCACTATGCTCAAGCGGGGTTATGCGCCCTCATTTGCCTGCGGCACCATCTGTGCCACCGGCACCCTGGGGCAGATTATCCCACCGTCCATCGCGTTGGTTCTGCTGGGGGATGTGCTGTCCAGCGCTTACCAGCAGGCGCAGTTGAGTCAGGGGATCTATAACCCGCGCACTATCTCCATTGGCGATCTGTTCATGGGGGCGCTGGTTCCCGGGGTGCTGCTGGTCGTGCTCTACATTGTCTATGTGTTGTGCATGGCGCGCTTTAAGCCACAGCGTGTGCCTACAGTAATCGAGAATGAAGGGGTCCCCCTATGGCAACTCCTCGGCCGGCTGGTACCGGTATTGCTGCTGATTGCTCTGGTGCTGGGCTCAATCCTGCTGGGTGTGGCTACCCCGACAGAGGCTGCGGGTGTTGGGGCTTTCGGGGCTTCCCTGCTGGCGTTGTGGAAGCGACAGCTGAACTGGCAGCGATTGACCGAGGTAGCCCGCTCTACCACTGAGGTCAGCGCTATGATCTTTGCCATCCTGATCGGTGCCTCATTGTTTTCACTGGTATTCCGCGGTTTCGGTGGGGAAGAGCTGGTCCATCAGTTCTTCAACCAGTTGCCTGGCGGCAGGTTTACAGCGGTGCTGATCGTGATGGCGATTATCTTTGTTCTCGGATTTATCCTGGATTTTATCGAAATCACCTTCGTGGTCGTGCCGATTGTAGGCCCGGTATTGCTGGCCATGGGGGTGGATCCTGTCTGGCTGGGCATAATGATTGCCGTGAATCTGCAGACGTCATTCCTGACACCGCCGTTCGGGTTTGCTCTGTTCTATTTGCGCGGGGTAGCACCGGCCAGTGTGCGCACACTGGATATTTATCGCGGGGTAGTGCCTTTTATCCTGCTGCAGGTGCTATTGTTGTGTGTACTTGCCCTATGGCCAACATTAATTACCTGGCTGCCGGAGACGCTCAACTCCCAAGGGTAATAAAGCTATGCTACGTTAGTTATCAACTTAATGCTGATGGATAAACTTATGGCCCTGCATCATCTCGACCAAGACCCTTCACCCAGCGGCAAGCTTACCCTGCAGACACTGTCGATGCCCTCCGATACCAACCCCTATGGCGATATCTTCGGCGGCTGGCTGATGACGCAGATGGATCTGGCGGGCGCGATCCTGGCCCAGGAAATCGCCAAAGGACGAGTGACCACCGTCGCCGTCGGCAGTATGGTATTTTTACGGCCGGTACCGGTGGGCGCGACTGTCAGTTGCTACGCCTCAGCACAGGACATCGGGCGGACTTCCATCCGCACCATGATCGAGGTGTGGATCAAAGTCTGCAAAACCGGTGAAGTGGCCAAGGTGACGGAAGGTGAGTTTGTCTACGTTGCCATCGATGATAACGGTCGCACCCGCCCTGTGCCGCGAGACTGATGCCATGTTAAAAGACTCTACTGCCGGGTATGGACTCTTTACCATTCTCTTGCACTGGGTCAGCGCCCTGCTGATTTTCTTCCTGTTCGGCCTGGGCGTGTACATGACCGGACTGAGTTATTACTCGCCCTGGTATCACAAGGGACCCGCGCTGCACATCAGCCTCGGGCTGGTGTTGCTGTTGCTGATGGTCCTGCGGATCCTCTGGCGGTGGATCAATCCCGCTCCGCGCGCCTTGCCCAGCTACAGCCGTGCAACCCTGCTGCTTTCCCGCCTGGTCAAATACCTGCTGTATGGGCTGATCTTTATCGTCATCATCAGCGGTTACCTGATTACTACAGCGGATGGCAAGGCCGCGAGCCTGTTTGATGTGATCCACTTCCCATCGTTTATCCAACTCAGTGCTGCCAATGTCGACCGCGCCGGGTTGATCCATGAACTCCTCGCCTGGGGTATTGTCATAGTCGCTGCTCTGCACGCCCTTGCCGCATTGATACATCATTTTGTAATGCGCGACCGTACGCTGATACGCATGTTAAAGCCAATTAAAAAATTATCCGCTGATGAAAAATCATCAACGGACAATCGGTAGTCAATGATTTCCTTCACATGTTGTTTGAATCAATGGTCAATTCAGGAGAATTAGAATGAAAAAATCACTCGCCGTTTTAGCTTTCGCTGCCGCCGGCCTGGTCAGCCTGCCGGCTCTGGCTGATAAGTATGTTATCGATACCGCCGGTGCTCACGCCTCCATCAACTTCAGCATCAAGCATCTGGGTTACAGCTACCTCACCGGCCGTTTCAACACCTTCAGCGGCGAATTCACTTACGATCCCAAAAACCTTGAAGCCAGCACCATCAACGTCACCATTGATACCACCAGCATCGACAGTAACCACGCCGAGCGCGATAAACACCTGCGCAGCGGTGATTTCCTTAATGTTGAAAAATTTCCGAAGGCCACTTTTGTCAGCAAGAAAATTGTGCCCGATGGTGACGGTGAGTTCGATATCATCGGTGACCTGACGCTGAATGGCGTAACCAAAAGCATCACCATTGAGGTGGACAAAGTGGGCGAAGGTAAGGATCCCTGGGGCGGTTATCGCGTAGGCTTTGAGGGTGAAACCGAATTCGCGCTGAAAGACTTCAACATCAAGCAGGATCTCGGCCCGGCTTCGCAGACTGTTAAACTCGAGCTGCACGTAGAAGGTATCAAGCAATAATTTCTGGCCTGATCGCTTCACGACTGAAAAGTCTTGAGAACTTCTGAAGATACGGGCAGGCTGGCTGACGGTTTTCAAAAGTTTCCAAACCACAAAACGGGAGACAATGTCTCCCGTTTTTATTTTTACAATCTGGGCTGTGGATCACAGCCACAACAATGCTGGCCCGGCGAGCAGGGGTCGGCGCGAAATAATTCAGGATCCACTTGTCTATAAGCGCGATGGAATTCATTGGACGGGACGACTGTGATCAGACTTTTTTGGCTCGCTGGAATATTGGCGCTATGCACATCAGTGCACGGCCAGACATTGGCATTCAACCTCAAGACAACCGCTCTCTCGCATCCGGCCAATGGTGACGTCATACGGATAACCGATGAGTATCTGGCCGTGTCCGGCCATGGTGCGGAGAATCGCTGGCTCTCCCTCATTGATCTCAATCACTTCACCGCCCGCACACTCACCATTCCGCCCAAGGCACAATTTTTCAGCGCAATGAAGCTCGCCGGCCACGCTCAACAGCAGCTGGTATTTCACACGACTGACGGCGTGAGTCGCTATTCAATGGAGGATGGTTCGATCACGCCGCTGATAAAGACCACCTCCATTTATGCACTGCCCGATCCCAAACGCCTGCGACACAGTGAGATGGTGGTGGAGGTTACCGATTCGGGGCTGCATGATCTTCTGATCCCGGATTTCACGGCATACCACCTGTGGCAGCAACAGGAAGACGGTAGTTTTGTGCACTTTCCACTGGCGGTAGATGCCTTCGTGGAAACCTATGAAAATGCTCCGCGCTATGCGCCGCGCAAACCTTACCTGATCGACACCAATCTTGATGGCAGGACCGACATCGTCTTTGCCCGCGATGATCAACTGCTGGTATTTGAACAGCGCGATGATCGCCGTTTTCCGGCGCAGCCCCGAATTTATCGGCCGGGATTACAGATCGCTTCAGACAGTCAGGCCAGTCTGCGCCCAGGCGACGGCCGCGATTACAACGGCCTGATCATCCATCGCCTGCTCGATATTACGGATCTGGATGGTGATGGCCTGGCTGACATCATCATTCGTCGCGAAGCCTTTGCGGATGCGCTGGAACAGCGTTACGACTACCTGATTCACTATGGCCGGGCCGGTGAAGCCGGGCTTCGGTTTGAAACACAACCGGATACCCGCATCAATACGCGCGGCATTCAGTTCGAATCAACCTTTGCGGATATTGATGGCGATGGACGGCGCGACTTTTATACACCCAGCGCCCATTTTGGGCTGGGCATGATGGTGCGCGCGCTGATCAGCGGCAGTGCCGGGATGGAAGTTCTTTTTTATCGCATGAAGGATGATCGCAGCTTCAATGAAAAGCCGGATCACGTTCATAAAGCCACCGCCAGCATCAGTATCAGCAGCGGCCGCGTGGACCTGCCGTTGTTTCAACTCGCAGGCAGGGCAGACGCAACTCACAAAGACCTGTGGGTGGGTGAAAAGCAACAGCGCCTTATCGTAAATCGCAGTGACAACACTGCGCTGTTTAGCCGCGAACGGATGCAGTTCAATGTCGTCTTACCGCGTGATGGCTCCAAAGCGCGGGTGATGGATGTGAACAATGATGGCCGGGATGATCTGGTCTTGCCCTTCGATGCGCAGGAAAAAACTGATCTGCGCAATCAAGTGCACTTCTTAATCGCTCAATGATTCCTGGGTCCGTTCACGCACATCAAAGTAGGTATGCTCTGAGATCCGGTGATACTCCGTCACCATCTGCAGAAATTCCCGGTAAGAGTCATAGACTTTGCGGAAGACAGGGTCCTGGGCAGCCTGTTCCGCGTAGAGCTGCATGCTGATGTTGCGCAGGTGTTTCAGTACCTCGTCCGGCAGGCGTCGTACTTCCACGCCTTTTTCAGTCAGCTCTTTTAAGGCGGCATTGTTGCGCGCCGTGTAACGATCCAGCATATCCTGGTTGGACGCGCGGGCAGCTACGGTGATGATAGCCTGCAGATCATCCGGCAAGGCCTCAAAGGCCTGCTTGTTCACAATCAACTCCAGCGTTGAACCCGGCTCCTGCCAGCCGGGGTAGTAATAATATTTCGCTACCTGATGAAATCCGAATGCCAGGTCATTCTCCGGGCCGACCCACTCTGCTGCGTCAATCACACCGGTCTGCAACGCGGTGTAGAGTTCGCCACCGGGAATATTGACCGAGGTACCACCGGCACGATTGAAGACGTCGCCGGCCATCCCCGGGATACGCATCTTTAAACCGCGCAGATCTTCAATGCGATTGATCTCGCGATTAAACCAGCCCGCCATCTGCACACCCGTGTTGCCACCCGCAAACGGGATCAGATTGAAGGGCGCATAGATTTCACGCCACAACTCAAGTCCGCCGCCATGATGCAGCCAGCCGTTCATCTCCTGCGCGGTCATACCAAAAGGGATAGTGGTAAAAAATTGCGCGGCAGGCGACTTGCCTCGCCAGTAATAAGAGCCGCCGTGGCCCATCTCTACACTGCCATTAGAGACCGCATCGAACACCCCCATGGGCGGGACAATTTCATTCGCGCCATACACGTGAATCTGCAGGCGCCCATCGCTCATCTCTTTTACATATTGCGCGAAGGTTTCTGCTGTCGTGCCCAGACCGGGAAAATTTTTGGGCCAGGTGGTCACCATGCGCCAGCGATAACTCGGCTGAACAGCTTTTTCAAATGCTGTTGCACTACCGGTTTTAACGCGGGTTTTTTCCAGTACCAGCAGCGAGAATAACAGCACCAGTGCAGCAACCAGAGCGAGGATAATCAGAGGATACCAATTGAGTTTTTTTGAGGATGCTTCAGTCATGATCGTTATTGATTATTGTTGTAAGCGGTGTTTGTTATTGTAAATTGCGACCTGCGCCATGCAATCGGCGGCTTGTTAAATTGCCGCCAGATTCGCATATTGCATCATCAACCATTTGCTGCCTTCATTATCAAAATTCACCTGCACCCGCGCACCCGCACCCTGGCCTTCAAAATGCAGTATTACGCCTTCACCGAAGATGGCGTGCTGCACGCGCTGACCGAGATGGAAGCCGGTGCCTTCACCACTGTCACTCAGACGCGCACCACCGGCATTGCGTTGGTAGCTGACCGGTCGGGTCACGGCGGTTTTCAAACGCACTTCCTGGATACATTTTGCCGGAATTTCCTTTACAAAGCGGGACACGGCATTAAAGGTTTCATTGCCGTATAAGCGCCGGGTTTCAGCATAACTGATATAAAGTTTTTCCATGGCACGGGTAATGCCCACATAACACAGGCGACGTTCTTCTTCGAGGCGATCGGGATCGTCGGCAGACATCTTATGCGGAAACAGGCCTTCTTCCACACCGGCCATGAACACCAGGGGAAATTCCAGACCTTTGGCGGAGTGCAGTGTCATCATCTGCACCGCATCTTCAAATTCATCGGCCTGGGTTTCGCCGGCATCCAGCGCTGCTGTATCCAGAAACTGCTGCAGCGCTGACATCTCATCTTCTTCATCGACATCAAACACGCGGCAGGCGTTGACCAGTTCCTGCAGGTTTTCACCGCGTGCCTGACCTTTCTCACCTTTTTCACTCTGGTGGAAATCCAGCAGGCCGGTTTCTTCAATCACTTGGCGGGCGATGTGGTCCAGGGTCGGCACATCGCCGTGAATATCAATTTCATTGGCATCATGGGCAAGCTTGCTTACCAGCGTTATAAAACCCTGCACTGCATTGCCGGCCCGTGCAGTCAACACGCGATTGGCGATCATCAACTCTGCGGCACGCCAAAGTGAACAACCATTCTCCCGCGCGAACTGTCGGATATCGTCTACCGTCTTGCCGCCGATACCGCGCGTAGGTGTATTGATGACCCGCTCAAAAGCCGCATCGTCATGGGGATTGTTGATCAGGCGCATGTAGGCAACGGCGTTTTTAATCTCGAGCCGATCATAGAATCGCTGGCCGCCGTAGATGCGGTACGCAATGCCTTCGCGCAGCAGCGCTTCTTCCAGTACCCGCGACTGGGCGTTGGAGCGATACAGGATTGCACAGGCATTTTTATTGCTGCCCTGGCGCACCCATTCCTGAATGCGCTCCACAATAAAACGCGCTTCATCCTGTTCGTTGTAGGCCGCGTAGAGGGAGATGGGTTCGCCTTCGGCGCCGTCGGTCCAAAGTTCCTTGCCGAGCCGCCCGAAGTTGTGGGCGATCACCGCGTTGGCAGCTTCGAGGATCATGGAGGTGGAACGGTAATTCTGTTCCAGACGAATAGTCTGCGCGTTACCGAAGTCTTCAGCAAAGCTCTGGATATTTTCAATCTTGGCGCCGCGCCAGCCGTAGATGGACTGGTCGTCATCGCCCACGGCGGTCACAAAACACTGCTTGCCAGCCAGCACCCGCAGCCAGGCGTACTGCACACTGTTGGTATCCTGAAATTCGTCCACCAGGATGAATGGGAAGCGATTGCGGTAGTGTTCGAGGATGTGCGGCTTGTTCAGCCATAACTCGTGGGCGCGCAGCAGCAGTTCGGCAAAATCCACCATGCCGCCCCGCTGGCAGTCTTCTTCATAAGCGCGATAGATCTGCAGCATGGTGCGTACGAAGGGGTCTCCGGTTTCCTGGATATGCTGCGGACGCAGGCCCTCATCCTTCTGGCCGTTGATATACCACTGGGCCTGGCGGTGAGGCCATTTGTTCTCGTCGAGATTCAGGGTCTGGTAAACCCGCTTGATCAGGCGCAGCTGATCGTCGCTGTCGAGGATCTGGAAATTCTGCGGCAGGCCCGCGTCCTGCCAGTGGGCTTTCAGCAAACGGTGCGCAAGGCCGTGGAAGGTTCCGACCCACATGTTGCGGGTGTTGATGTTCTGACGGGTTTCGCTGAAGAGTTCTTCCAGCCGGCCGCGCATCTCCCGCGCCGCTTTGTTGGTAAAGGTCACCGCCATGATCGAATAGGGCGAGACCTGCTCAACCTGGATCAGCCAGGCGATCCGGTGCACCAGCACACGCGTCTTGCCACTGCCGGCGCCGGCGAGGATCAGCTGGTTGCCCGCCGGGGCCGACACGGCGGCGCGCTGGGCTTCATTGAGGTGGTTGAGCAGGGGTGAAACGTCCATAAGCACATCTATCGTCGGTAGCGGAGCAAAGGGCGGTAGTCTACCGGTTTTCTGCCGCCGGTTCAGGGATTTCCTCGGATTTTACTGGGTATACGTACAGCTGGCCACCCTGATGCCGCCTACAGCGCCACATCCCTATGAGGCCGCCCAATGAAAACGGGCGACCCCCGTACGAGGATCGCCCGTCCTGTGTAACCGAGGCGGCGATTAATCAAACCAGGCGCGTACCGCTTCCGGCAGGGGCGTGGATCTGCCGGTGGCAGCATCGACCCATACGATCTTGGAAAAGCTGTCCGCCGTCGGGTTATCCGGGTCAGCCGAGGTGTAGATCTTATAGTCGACCATAAAACTGGAGCGACCCGGATTGGAGATGTAACAGTCGATCCGCAGGGTCTCCGGATAAAACACCGGTCGATGAAAGGTACAGCCGATCTTCACCACCACCGGATAGGAAGCACCACCGATGGGGATGCCTTTGCTCATCATCCATTGAAAGCGCGTCTCTTCGATATATCGCAGATACAGGGTGTTATTGACGTGCCCGAAGGCATCCATATCACCCCAGCGCACCGGAATTTCACAGGAATAGGAAAGCTTGGTGGCACTTGCTTCTGACATGGGCACTGCTCCTTAAGGTGTCACTGACCCGGCGACAGTTGGTCACTTCGCCGTAAAACTGACTTCCAGCATCCCCAGGTCGGTGTAGTAAACCTTGATATTGGTATCCAACGGCACTTCGATCACTCCGGCATAGGAGCCGGTAATAACCGCCTGACCCGCCTGGATACCCTGACCCCGGCTGCGCAGAAATTCCGCCAGCCAGTAGAGGGGAGCCCGGGGGTTACCGTTGGGATGTCGACCGGCATGCTCGCTGATCTCACCATTGGCGCACTCGATATGGATCTGGATCTCGTCGGCATGGCGGGATTTTTCGGCACTTACCTCGGGACCGATGAACAGCCCCTGATTCACCAGACCATCCGCCAGCATCTCGGGAAACTCAGCCGCGTCGGGCTCTGCGTAGCGGCTGTTGATCAGCTCCAGCGCCAGATGGGTCCGCGCTATGGCTGCGTCAACATCCGCCGGAGTATAAGGTTCGGGCCGGGGTGGCAGGTCTTTACCGAAGAAAAAAGCCAGCTCCGGCTCAATGCGGGCACGGTCGCCTTTGGGCCACACCGCCACGGGCGGGATGCTGTTGATGGTTGAGGTATAGATAGGACCCACGACCAGCTTGTCCGGTGGCGGCTGGAGGCATTTCCAGGCGCCGACCGAGTCGTTCTGGGTTTCGCACCACAGGGCGGTAACTGCATCCTGAATTGCCAGCGCTGCTTCGATATCTGCCGGGCGGCAGGCTTCCGGCAGACGCGGCCCCTGCTCTCCAGAGACGCGGCGTGCTACAAGGATCTTGGCCGCTGCAAGGGCGGCAGATTGGTGTTCAGACATAGGTAATTCTCATCGATGACGTTTACGCTGCTCTCACACAGCGAGGTAGCGAAAGTTTACCTGCAAGCGGGCTGCCGGTCATGGTCGATGAAAGCTTTCTGTCGAATCCCGCACTGACGCCTCCCGACCAGGAGGAGGGTTCAGCGACGACGTCTGTCAGTGCGGGGTGAGCTGTAAAGCAATGTGTTTTAACTCATCTTCGGACTCAATGATATTGGTTACGGTGGTCCGCGCCTTGACCGGGTCCAGATGTATGGCTTCAAAGATCTGATCGGGGATTTCGAGCTTGGGGCCACGGCCAATATTGTGTTGATACAGCAGATGCTGGGCCACATAGATCAGCTTGGCGTACTCGTGATGCTCACCGTTGTAACTGGGATTGCTCTGGTGGCGCAGGGCAACGACGACTTCTTCCGGCATGGACCAGAGTGACATCAGGGCGCTGGCAATCTGTTCACGGGTCACACCGATCAGGTGGCGTTCAATAGCCTGGTGCGTGGTATGGGGGTTGGCGTCCGCCATCTCGCAATAGGCGCGGAAATGGGGCGGAAAGACCTCGGCGAGAATCAGGAAACCAAAGTTGTGCAGCAGGCCGCACAGGTAGGCCATCCCGAAGCTGGGCCGACTGTCCCGTGGAATGGCGGTAACCAGCCCTTCGATGGTCGCGGCCATGTAAACCGACTGTTGCCAGTAGGGCAGCGAACCGTGGGGCCCATCTTTGGGGATATGGAGACTGCGGCCCAGCGCCAGTCCCAGTGCCAGGTTCAGCACCATGTCGAAACCCAGCACCCGCACGATGGCGTCGTGGATCGATTTGATCTTGCCCGGGGCGGAGTAATAGGGCGAAGCAGCCCAACTGACCACCTGGGCTGCCAGGCTGGGGTCGGTCTCGACGATCTGTGCCAGGTCACTGACATCCGCATTGGGGTTCACCCGCAACTGGATGATGCGCTGGGCAGTATCAGTGAGTGGTGGCAGTTCGAGGGTTTCTTCAAGACGCTGCTTGATCCGCAGCTGGGTGAAGTTGCGCACGGCCCCCAGGATCAAGTCCGAGTCACTGGCGTTGGTGTTCTCAGCTTCCAGCGGCGCCAGAGGCACGGCGATATCGCAGATGATGGCGTCCTCCAGAATCCGCTGAAACGCCGAACGATCAAGGTGTAACAGTTGTTCTTCGTTCCCGGAATCGAGCAGTATCTCATCGCGCTCAAGCAGGCTTTTGTCCACCAGGGTCAGCAGACCCGCCAGTTTCGGCAGGGCCGGCACGGATTTTACCGCGTGGGTCTGACAGAACTTGGCCAGCTCTTCCGGACTGGTGGCCTGGAGTTCACGGCTCAGGTGCCGGTTGACCGCCCGAAGATCGAGCAGGCTGTCAGCGGCAATGATGACCTGAATACGCCCCTTGGCATCCTGCAGGATGACCGACTTGGCGGCACCCATGTTGCGGAGGTGTTGATCGTGCCACAGGCGGTTGTTGTTCGCATCGACGGGGGTAGCGGCGATCGCATAGTGAATATTCTGATCATTCAACAATGATTGAACACTCGTCGGAACTGTCACGGCCTACTCCTTCTTTGATGTCGGCGTTGTGTTGAACGGTTGATTGACCAGCTCAAAGCATGTGCAGGGCTGCGCCCATGAACAGGGACACCGGATAAATCAGTTTAGCCCAATCTATCATATAATCTGGCGCATTTTTCATCAAAAAGTCACCGATGATGCGGGACTTTTCACAGACATAGCTGTGTATCAGCATAGGACAGCTTTATCAAACATGAAGGTATTCATGTTTACTGCCCAACCAACGCTGCACGATTTCGTGACACAGTTCCGGATATTTCTCCATGAGCACCGCAGCGGCATCTTTCACCTCCGGCAGCAAATGAGCATCGCGCTGCAGGTCCGCGATCTTGAACTGCATCTCACCGGTCTGGCGGGTACCCAGTACCTCACCTGCGCCACGCAGGTGCAGGTCTTCCTCGGCAATCACAAAGCCATCGTTGGTTTCCCGCATCACCCGCAGCCGTTCGCGGCTGTGGTGAGACAACGGCGAGCCGTAAAGAAGCACGCAATGGCTGGCGGTGGACCCTCGCCCGACCCGTCCACGCAGCTGATGCAGCTGAGCCAGCCCGAGCCTTTCCGGGTTCTCAATGATCATCAGGCTTGCGTTGGGGACGTCCACGCCCACCTCAATCACCGTCGTAGCTACCAGCAGATCCACCTCTCCGGCCTTGAAGGCAACCATGACCTGCTCTTTTTCGGCCGGTTTCAGGCGGCCGTGGATCAGGGCAATCCGCAGGTGCGGAAGGGCAACGGCAAGGCTGTCGGCCGTGACCTGGGCAGCCTGGGCTGCAAGCGTTTCGGATTCTTCGATCAATGTGCAGACCCAATAGGCCTGACGGCCCTGCTCGCAGGCGAGGCGGACCCGCTCAACCACTTCCTCCCGGCGCTGATCGCTGATGACCACGGTGGTGACAGGGGTGCGGCCGGGCGGAAGCTCATCGATCACCGAGCAATCCAGATCTGCGTAGGCACTCATGGCGAGTGTCCGGGGGATGGGGGTGGCGGTCATGATCAGCTGGTGAGGTCGCAATTGTCCGGTTGCACCTTTTTCCCGCAGAGATAAGCGCTGATGCACACCAAATCGATGCTGTTCGTCGATGATGATCAGGCCCAGTCCGGCAAATTCCACCCCTTCCTGAAACAGCGCGTGGGTACCCACTACAACCCGTGCCTTGCCCGTACGGATTGCCTCCAGCTGCTCGCGGCGCTCCGAGGTCTTGAGGCGGCCGGTCAGCCAGCCGATGGGGATACCCAGCGGCTCCAGCCAGCGGCCGAAGTTCAACCGGTGCTGCTCCGCGAGAATCTCAGTCGGCGCCATGATGGCGGCCTGCTGACCGCTGGCCACGGCGATCAGTGCCGCCAGTGCTGCCACGACGGTCTTGCCTGATCCGACGTCCCCCTGCACCAGACGCAGCATGGGCACCGGCCGGGCAAGGTCCGCCGCGATCTCGTCCATCACCCGCTGCTGGGCACCGGTGAGCTGGAAACCCAGGTTGTCCCGAAATGCCCGCTGCAACACCGGGTCCGGATGCAGCGCAAGAGCGCCATCTGCCTGGGCCTGGCGGCGCAGCAGCAACAGGCTCAGGTGGTGGGCCAGCAGCTCCTCAAAGGCCAGCCGCTGCTGGTAAGGATGCTTGCCCTCCTGTAACTGGCGGAGGTCCACATCCTGCGGGGGCTGATGGAGAAAGCGCACTGCATCGGCCAGCGGAATCTGTCCCAGCTGACGTCGCAGGGCCTCGGGCAGCAGCTCTGTGAGCGCATGGGTGTCCAGCCAGGTCAGCGCCTGCGCTGCCAGACTGCGCAGACGCGGCTGGGTCAAGCCTTCGGTGGCGGGATAGACAGGGGTGAGGTGTTGCTGCAACGGCAGAGGCCGGGCTTCATCCAGCAGGTCGTATTCGGGATGGTAGAACTCCAGGCCCGCTGCGCCCCGACGGGTCTCGCCAAATACGCGTATACGGGTGCCCGCTACCAGCCGCTGCTTCTGTGCGCTGGAGAAATGATAGAAACGCAGGGAGACAGTACCCGTTCCATCCTGGACCCGGCACACGAGGCTGCGCCGCCGCCCCATGACCACATCGCAGGCTCGCACATCACCTTCAATGACCGCATTGATGTTGGGCTGCAAGGCACCGATGGGGGTGATGCGGGTGCGGTCCATATACCGCAGCGGCAGATGAAACAGCAGATCCTGCAGGGAAAAGATACCTATCTTCGCCAATTTTGCAGCCAGCGCCGCGCCGCCCCCTTTTAATGAGGTTACCGCTATGCGGTCGAGATCCGGCTGCGCCACCACCCTGGCCTCACTGCTGCTGAGCATCATGCTCCTGACGGGAGTCACTGATGGCTTTGCGCAAGGCGTCAATGGCCTTGTGGCGGGGAAAGCTGGCGCGCCAGGCCAGCGCCACAGTGCGGCTGGGAGCCGGGTCAGCGAAGGGCCGCGTCACCAGTACATTGGGGGTGTAATAGGACGTCGAGGCAGCGGACTCCGGCAGGATGGTAATACCCAGCCCCGAGGCGACCATGTGCCGCAGGGTTTCCAGCGAACTGCCCTCCGCCGCTGTGCGGATACGGCCCGAGGTATCTTCAAGCGATGGCTGCAGGTTGGGACAGGTCGCCAGGACCTGATCGCGGAAGCAATGACCTTCGCCCAGCAGCAACATATTCTGGTCGTCGAGGTCACGAGGATGGATAGCCGCTTTTGCAGCAAGAGGATGGTCCTGAGGCATCAGCACCACGAACGGCTCATCGAACAGCGCCTGGGTGACCACGTCCGGTTCGGTAAACGGCAGCGCAACGATGATGACATCCAGCTCGCCGTTCCGCAGTTTCTTGCGCAGGGTGGCGGTGTAACCCTCCTCTACGTACAGCGGCATCTTGCTGGCGATCTTCTGCAGGTGAGGGATGAACAACGGCAGCAGATAGGGTCCGATGGTAAAGATGGCACCCACTGCTAAGGGGCTGCTCAGCTGGTCTTTGCCGGCGTCGGCGATGTCTTTGATGGCGGCAGTCTGCTCCAGCACCAGATTAGCCTGGGCCACGATCTGCTCACCCAGGGGCGTCGCCTGCACGCGGGACTTGGTCCGCTCAAACAGCGCCACCCCCAGCTCGTCTTCCAGCTTTTTCACCGCAATGCTGAGGGTTGGCTGGCTGACAAAACAGCGATCCGCCGCGCGGCCAAAATGCTGCTCCTGGGCGAGCGTGACGATGTAACGCAATTCGGTGAGGGTCATGGTGCGATCTGCCTTTAAGATGGTGCGGAATAAATACTCTGCGGGCTTGTTATAGTGGCCAAGTGTGCCCTGTTGTAAGGAGTTAAGCAAAGGTGAATAGCGAAAAACTATTACCACCCCGGGTGTTGATCCTGGGGTGTGGCGACCTCGGTGTGCGACTGGCAGCCCGACTGCCTCAGGATCAGTATCAGGTCGTGGGCGTGAGACGCTCATCCGTCCCAGACAACCCTTTCATTCATTACCGCCGCTGCGATCTCAGTGAACCCGGCGCACTCCATCAACTTCTGGCCGAACCTGCTGAAATCATCGTGATCACCATGACCCCGACAGAGCGCAGCGATGAGGGCTACCGCCGTGCTTACGTGGATACCTGCGCAGCGCTGATCAACAGCCTGAAAGCCCATCGGCAGACGCCGCGACTGCTGCTGTTTGTCTCCAGCACCAGTGTCTACGGGCAGCAGGATGGCAGCTGGGTAGATGAAGACTCGCCAACGGAGCCGGCGAGCTTCAGCGGCAAACGCCTGCTGGAAGCCGAAGCGCTGATTCGTGCCAGCGGCTTTCCACACTGTATCCTCCGTTTCAGCGGCATCTATGGTCCCGGCAGAACCCGGCTGATTGAACAGGTACGCCAGGGGCGTGCCGTGTTGTCGGCAGCCTTTACCAATCGCATCCACGCTGACGACTGTGCCGGCGTGCTGGCCCATCTGATTAATCAGGTCCGTGAAGGACAGCAACCGGAACCGCTGCTTGTCGCCACCGACAGTACACCCGCGCCCATGGCCGAAGTGGTGAACTGGCTGGCCATGCACTTGAAGACGGACCGGGCCCGGTTCGCGCCGGATCAGATTGACCGCGAGCGCGGCAACAAGCGCTGCTCCAACGCGCGTCTGCTGCGCAGTGGATATGAACTGCTTTATCCCGGCTATCAACAGGGTTACGCTGCCCTCCTTAATTTACCAGCTGCCAGCAATTTACCGGGTGTCAGCGACGATGCGTCCTGATACTCTGCCGGCAGTGACAGGGACAACTGCTACACTTGGATCAGTGTGCAACGGCCTGCACATGTTATTTCCCCGGATTTCTGGATACGCCACACGTCGATGCTGCCAACCATAAGCCGCTACGCCCGCGAGAATCCCATCGCGACCCGTCTGCTGGGACTGATCATCCTCAGCAGCTCGCTGATCACACTGATCACGATTCTGCTGCAGCTTTACAGCAATTTTCACGATGATATTTCTTCACTCGAAAAACGCCTCGACCAGGTGCGCGTGAGCACGCTCGCCAGTATCACCAAAAGCCTGTGGGGTTTTGATCAGGAGCAATTGAACATCCAGATCAACAGCGTGCTTGATGTACAGGATGTGGTGCAGGTGAGTGTTATCTGGCATGACTGGAATAATGTCGAACAAACGCTGGTGGCCAGCACCCAACGCTACAGTCAGGAAGACATCGACAACAAACCCAATCAGTTTCTCGTCAAAACTTATCCGTTGACCTACGAAGACGCCAGTACGCCACAACAGCAACTGGGCACGCTGATCATCACCGCCAGCCTGTCGAGCATCTACGACAAGCTGTGGGACCGGGCCTTGTTTATTGCCGGTGTGCAAGGCGCAAAAACTTTATTGGTTTCGCTGTTTATCCTGTGGCTGGTGCACACCCTGTTGACGCGACACATCGACACCATCGCTCAATACACACGGCAATTGAATCTCGAAAACCTCAAAACCCCTTTGCGTCTCCGACGCATGAAGGTGGATCAACATGAAGATGAGCTGGACAATGTCGTCAACGCCATCAACCACATGCGGGAAACCTTGCTGGAAGATATTGAGCAGCGCCACGCCATCGAACTGGCACTGCTGTCTGAAAAAGCGGAAAAACTTGAAACACGCCGCCTGAAAAACGCAGCGGAAGACGCCAGCCGTGCCAAGAGTCAGTTCCTTGCCACCATGAGCCACGAAATCCGCACGCCGATGAACGGTGTGATCGGGATGCTGGAGATGTTGCGTGATACTCCATTGAATGACGCGCAGAAACATTACGTGGATGTCATTCATCGGTCCGGCGAAACACTGCTGGAGATCATCAACGATATCCTCGATTACTCCAAGATCGAAGCAGGTAAGATGCAGTTGGAAGTCGCCATCTTTGATCTGGAAGATCTGATTGAAGATTGCGTGCAATTGTTTGGGGCAACCGCGAATAAGCGACGTATTGAGCTCCTGGGCAGCGTCGACCCCGGCACACCTTTGTTGCTGCGCGGCGACCCTACACGCCTGCGCCAGATCATCATCAACCTGCTCGGTAACGCCTTTAAATTCACCAGCGAAGGTTTTATTTCACTCTCCGTAAAACTCGCTCCCGGCAGCACCCCTGAACAGCCGCTGCTGCATTTCGCGGTGCAGGACAGCGGCATAGGCATAGACCCTACCGCTTATTCATTGCTGTTTGACTCCTTCAATCAGGCAGACACCTCCACCACACGCAAATACGGTGGCACCGGTTTAGGTCTGGCAATCTGCAAAAGCCTGGCTGAACTGATGGGCGGAGATATCGGCGTGGACAGCGTCAAAGGCCAGGGTTCTACCTTCTGGTTCACCGCGCGTTTCCTGCCGGCAGAAGTGAAATCCATGGCGCCGCATCGCGACCCCGCCATTGATGAGCTGCTGCACAATAAAAAATTATTGCTCGTAGATGGCAGCAGCAAACAAAGTCAGTTCTTCGCCAAACACGGCAACAGTTGGGGCATCATGCTGCGCGAAGCCAGGTCGAAAGATAATGCGCTGTCGATTCTGCAGGAAGCGGCCTGGCGCGATGATCCTTTCGATTTTGTGATCATCGACTACCACCCCGGCGAAACCAGCTTTGCCATGGTTTCCCTCATGCGCCAGGACCCGGTACTGCAGGACACACCGATTGTGGTACTCAGTAATGTGGACGTGCCCCAGTCTCACGATCAGCAACTGAGGATTCGCGGTGTCCTGCGCAAACCGGTGGGGGCCAAGCTGATCAAGCTCGAACTGGCCGCCATACTCGGCGTGTCCATTGCGCCGCTCTCGGCACACAAACAGGTTGCCCAGAATTATCAACTCTTCTCCCACCTGCGCGTGCTCGTGGCCGAAGACAATGCCGTTAACCGCATGGTAATCAAAGGTCTGCTGAGTAAACTGCACATTGAACCGGAGCTGGTGGAAAATGGTGTTGCGGCCTATAACGCCGTGCGCGAAACCACCACGCCCTACGATCTGATCCTGATGGATTGCGAGATGCCGGAGATGGACGGCTTCGAAGCAACCCGCAGCATCCGCGAATACGAGCGCAGCCATAATATGCCTGCCACGCCGATCGTAGCGCTCACGGCCCATGCACTTCAGGAGCATCGCGAAGCCGTTTTTGCGGCCGGCATGAACCATTACCTCGCCAAACCGGTCACGCTCGACAGCCTGTACACCACCTTTGAAAAAACCGGCCTGATGAAAACCGCCGACAAAAAGCTGCGCTGATAAAACCCTCGCGGGCTTCAGTAGCGATGAGGCCGCTTCGATTCACCGGCCTTCCCATTGCGTGGCTTTATGGGTGCCATTGGTTTTTGCCCCTTGCCTGCCCGTAAGGCAATCCTTATCATGCCTCAAACACTTTGTGGTCAGCGGGCCACCACCAACCGCCATTCAGGCTTGGAGACTGTTAAATATGAGTAGTGATGCCATCGTTCATGTGACTGACGCCAGCTTTGCTGAGGACGTCCTCAATGCCAACACCCCGGTCCTGGTAGATTTCTGGGCGGCCTGGTGCGGACCCTGTAAGATGATCGCACCGATCCTTGACGATCTGGCCGGCCAGTACGAAGGCAAGCTCAAGATTGCCAAGATGGACGTCGATGCCAACAAGGAAACTCCCGGAAAATTCAATATTCGTGGTATCCCGACCTTGATTATCTTCAAAGATGGCAATGTCGAGGCTACCAAAGTCGGCGCTTTATCCCGCGCCCAGCTGATCGACTTCATCGACAGCGTGGTGTAATTTCCCGGGCCGGCTGTGTTAACAGCCGGCCCGTTTGTGCTTCCTCTGTTAAATTTGCACTTTACACTGATGAAAACTTGCCGCTATACTCGGCACATTCAATGTTTGTTCCTCCCTGATTTCAGCTACCCACGTCAACAACAGCCAAATCACTGAGCAATATAGAAACGGACAAGCATAAGACTCCTGTGTTATCTGCCCCAGCATTAATCCTGGCCTTAGGGCCCTCCCAGCGCCTGATTATCTGAGCAGTAATTATCGAGTTAAGATCCATCGTCAGCGGACTATAAGAGCAAGACCGCGCGATAGAACAACATCCCAACACCCTGATTAATTCAAATCCTGCAACAACTTCTACTAACCCAACTTACTATTCACAACCAAAGTCCTAGTGTATGAATCTTACTGATCTAAAAACAAAACCTGTCGAAGAACTGATTAACATTGCCACAGAGATGGGTCTGGAAAGCATGGCCCGCTCCCGCAAGCAGGATATTATCTTCAATATTCTCAAGCGGCACGCTAAAGGCGGGGAGGATATTTACGGCGATGGCGTATTGGAAATTCTGGTGGATGGTTTTGGTTTTTTACGTTCAGCAGACAGTTCTTACCTCGCAGGCCCCGACGATATTTATGTTTCACCCAGCCAGATCCGCCGCTTTAACCTCCGCACTGGCGATACAATTTCCGGCAAGATACGCCCCCCTAAAGAAGGTGAACGTTATTTTGCGCTGCTGAAAGTCAACGAAATTAATTTTGATAAACCCGAAAGCTCTCGCAACAAAATCCTCTTCGAAAACCTCACCCCGCTTTTTCCCAACGAGCGCTTGTTGCTCGAAGCTGGTAACGGCTCTACCGAAGATCTCACCGGTCGTATCATCGATTTAATTGCACCTATCGGTAAGGGACAGCGCGGCCTGATCGTGGCGCCACCCAAAGCCGGTAAGACCATCATGATGCAGAATATTGCACAGGCCATTACCCGTAATAATCCGGAATGCCACCTGATTGTTCTGCTGATTGATGAGCGTCCGGAAGAAGTGACCGAGATGCAGCGTTCGGTACGCGGCGAAGTGGTTGCATCAACCTTTGATGAGCCGCCGGCACGTCACGTACAGGTTGCCGACATGGTGATCGAGCGGGCCAAGCGTCTCGTTGAACACAAAAAAGATGTGATCATCCTGCTCGACTCCATTACCCGTCTGGCGCGCGCTTACAACACCGTTATTCCGTCATCCGGTAAAGTACTGACCGGTGGTGTGGACGCCCATGCGCTGGAACGCCCCAAGCGTTTCTTTGGTGCAGCACGTAACATCGAAGAAGGCGGCAGCCTGAGCATTATCGCTACCGCGCTGGTCGATACCGGCTCCAAGATGGACGAAGTAATCTACGAAGAATTTAAAGGTACCGGCAACCTGGAACTGCACCTTGATCGCAAGATTGCTGAAAAGCGTATTTACCCGGCGATCAACGTTCGTCGTTCCGGCACTCGCCGCGAAGAGCTGCTGATGAAGGATGATGAGCTGCAGCGTGCATGGATTCTGCGTCGTTTGTTGAACGATATGGAAGACGTTGCGGCAACTGAATTCCTGGTGGACAAGTTGAAAGACTTCAAAACCAATGATGAATTCTTCCTGTCGATGAAGCGCAAATAATTACAGCACAACACGGATGACGGTGGAGCAGCGCTAAAGCTCATCTCCATTTCCTGAAACCTTCGCGTTGCGCAGAACTTTTCTGAACAACGCGAAGATCTGATCCAGGTGTCATCCCCGTCCGGCTGTGGCAATCTGCCAGCTGTATCGCTCCAGAACAGGCACAGCCGGAGTATTATCTATCGCGGTGCAGGGGCTTTCCTGAAGTTGCCGCCTCATCTTTGTTTATCACTGGCCTGACGTTCTAAACAATCCACCAGGGTGGTTAAACTGCACAGCCAGAGATTTCACCCACTGCAAATCCGTTAAAGTTGGAATCCATGAAATACAAAGACCTGCGGGATTTTATTGCATTGCTTGAGGAGCGAGGTCAGCTTAAACGCATCAAGCAGGAAGTTGATCCTTATCTGGAGATGACGGAGATCTGTGATCGGACGCTCCGCGCTGGCGGGCCGGCCCTGCTGTTTGAAAATCCCAAGGGTTTTTCCATCCCGGTGCTCGGCAATCTGTTTGGTACCCCGGAGCGGGTAGCACTGGGGATGGGTGAGGAATCCGTCGCTGCGCTGCGAGAGGTAGGGAAACTGCTGGCTTTTCTGAAGGAGCCTGAGCCACCGAAAGGTTTCAAAGACGCCTGGGAAAAACTGCCGGTGTTCAAGCAGGTACTGAACATGGCTCCGAAAGTCGTCGGCAAAGCGCCATGTCAGCAGGTGATCCTCGAAGGCGATGCCGTTGATCTGGACAGCCTTCCCATCCAGACCTGCTGGCCCGGTGATGTCGGACCGCTGGTGACCTGGCCATTGGTCGTAACCCGCGGCCCTCATAAGGAGCGGCAGAATCTCGGCATCTATCGCATGCAGAAGATCGGCAAGAACCGTCTGATCATGCGCTGGCTGTCCCATCGCGGCGGTGCCCTGGATTTTCGCGAGTGGCAGCAACAGCATCCTGGAAAACCCTTCCCGGTTTCCGTTGCCCTCGGCGCTGATCCCGCTACCATCCTTGGCGCGGTCACCCCGGTACCCGATACCTTGTCCGAGTATGCCTTCGCCGGCTTACTGCGCGGTGATAAGACGGAGGTCGTGAAGTGTCTCGGCAATGACCTGCAGGTACCCGCCTCGGCAGAATTTATCCTCGAAGGTTACATTGCGCCGGACGATATGGCCGCTGAAGGGCCGTTCGGCGATCACACAGGCTACTACAACGAAGTGGATCATTTCCCGGTGTTCACCGTGGAGAAAATCACTCATCGCCGCGACCCCATCTATCACAGCACCTATACCGGTCGGCCACCGGACGAGCCTGCCATCCTGGGTGTTGCACTCAATGAAGTGTTTGTCCCCATCCTGCAGAAGCAGTTTCCGGAAATTGTGGATTTTTATCTGCCGCCGGAAGGTTGTTCCTACCGCATGGCGGTGGTCACAATGAAGAAACAGTATCCCGGTCATGCCAAGCGCGTGATGATGGGCGTGTGGTCGTTCCTGCGACAGTTCATGTACACCAAGTTTGTGATTGTGACCGATGATGACGTCAACGCACGTGACTGGAAAGACGTGATCTGGGCAATGACCACGCGTATGGACCCTGCGCGGGATACGCTGATGATTGAGAACACACCGATTGATTATCTGGATTTCGCCTCGCCGGTCTCCGGCCTTGGCTCCAAGATCGGTTTTGATGCAACCAACAAGTGGCCCGGCGAAACCACCCGCGAATGGGGTACCCCGATTGAAATGGATCCCTCGGTGAAAGACAGAATTGATTTAATTTGGGATGAGTTAGGCATTGATTCGTAAACTCGACGCTGTGTATATTTCACAGCCACAAACCAACCGCCACGCCGGGATGGGTCTGTTTTTTAATTGGAGAAGACTTATGAAAACCACCATGACACTGATCCTTGCAGCTTTACTGGGTATGTTCACCCTGACTGGCTGTAATACCGTTGAAGGTTTTGGCAAAGACCTCAAGAAAGCTGGCGGACAGCTGGAAGAGGCTGCGGCCAAGTAATCAATCCAGCCGGCTTGTTGGCGCTGCCTTGCAAGCCGGCCTTAGTTGTCTTCCGGGAATCGGTTTATGAATCTGCTTGAGGAACATGCCATTTCCTGCCCCTACTGCGGCGAAACCATCACCATCCTGATCGACTGCTCCTGCCCCGAACAATCCTATACCGAAGACTGCCAGGTCTGTTGTCGCCCCATGGTCATCGATACAACCGTCGACGAAGACGGACTGGTCAGTGTCTTTGCCAAACGCGAAGATGACTGAATTGCACCTTCAGGTTTAAAAATCCGTCAGCTTTTCCTTCTGCTCCGCTAAATCTTAAGTGTTGCACTGCTTTATCCGGCAGATGGTGCTATAAAAACAGGCAAGGCTCGGTCACCTCGAGCAATATGACTGATGCCTGGACGAATTTCGCGTCATCATCTTTTGCCTGAAGAGGATTTACCATGAGCATCATCAACGAATTCAAAGAATTTGCTGTAAAAGGAAATGTGGTGGACATGGCGGTAGGGATCATCATCGGCGCCGCCTTTGGCAAGATCGTCACTTCCGTCGTGGGCGACGTGATCATGCCTCCGATCGGCTTGCTGATTGGTGGCGTCGACTTCAGCGACCTGGCTATCGTATTGAAAGAAGCCACCGCCGATACACCGGCGGTAACCATCGCCTATGGTCGTTTCATCCAGACAATCATCGACTTTACTATCGTTGCCTTCGCCATCTTTATGGTAGTGAAAGGTATCAATCGCCTCAAACGCAAAGAAGAAGCCGCACCTGAGCCCGCACCAGCACCGGCGGAACCTACCAAAGAAGAAGTATTGTTGACAGAAATTCGCGATCTTTTACGGGACAGACAATAAAACGCTGAGAAGCAGCGCGCCAGTTTCTGGCGCGCTGGAATAGAACATATTAAAGGCTTCCGGTTTGCTGGTTGGAACTCCGTGCAAGATGTTCGTCAAGAAAAGCATCGATTGCGCGGAAGGTAGCCAGCCGGTTGTCATTGTTGGTGAGGTAATGGTCTTCGTTAGCCAGCTCCAGAAATGTGACTTTCTTACCGGCCTTCTGTAAGGCATCGCGCATCTGGATACTGTGCTTGATATCCACCTGGCGATCACTGTCGCCGTGGATGAGTAACACCGGTATCTTGATCTTATCGGCATGGTTTACCGGAGATATCGCGCGCAGGTGTTTGTTGTCATTACCGATTTGCTCATCAACAACATTGTATCCACGCCAGTATGCACGGTTATCTTTCACCAGATCAAAGACATTGCTGACGCCTGCCACACTCACGGCACAGCGATATAAATCCGGTGTCTTCACTGCCCCCATCAATGCGGCATAACCGCCGTAACTGGCTCCGAAGATGCAGATGGATTGTGGATCACTGATTCCATCAGCGATCAGTTTACGCACGCCGTCTTCAACATCATCCTGCATTTCCTGACCCCAGTTTTTCAATCCCGCGTTGCGGAATTCCAGCCCCTGGCCGGAAGAACCGCGAAAGTTCATCTGCAGGACCGCAAAACCTTTATTCGCAAAAAACTGGCTCCAGTAATTAAACGAGTCGTCATTGCGTGAGATAGGCCCGCCGTGCGGAAAAATTATTGTGGGTAATTTTTTGTCGGCGCCGTGACGTGGCAGAGTGAGATAGGCTTCTATCGCCAGACCATCCCGCGCCTTGTAGTCATACCGTTTGACTGGCGACATAAGATCCGGCGTGAGGTGCTTGTAGCGGTATGCCACCGCGTCCAGCTTCGCCGGATTGCGCTGGCCAAGGTAGTAGGTGCCGGAGTCAGTGCTGCTCTGAGAGAGCAGCACATAAGTCTGCATGTTTTTCGAGAACGCGATAATCCTGTTGCGTGTCTCAGGCAAGGCTTTATCAATACCGGCCTGCAGCCGGTTCAGATCTGGATCGAAGAAGGTATATACCCCGGACCGCCAATCTCCGATACCAACGACATCCCGCGTAACCGGCGAGTAAATCAGCGTTCCACTCACATCGTAATTCGGATCCGCATAAACCAGTTCGCGCTTTAATTGTGGATCATTCAGATTCACGCGGAACACCGCCATGAAACCCTCGTGATAAGCGCGAATGTAAAGCACCATGGGATCGGCGCCGAACCCCAGAGGATGCACTTCATCTTCTGAAAAAATTTTGTATGGCCATAACTCCATCCAGCCTTTTGTGTCAGGCTTGTTAACCAACACTTTATTGAGTCCATCTTTATCGTGATAATGCCCAAGGCGCACGCGATGTTGCTGGTCGGTCATCCAGCTGTAAACGTGATGCTCGGAGCTTTGGACCTGCTGGACCGTCTGCTTGCGGATATTCACTTTGTAAACACCCGTGTAACTGATATCGACCAGGGATTGGTTGGTGGGCAGCTCCATCAGGATATGTTCCGGATCATCGGGAAGCATATCGATGACCCGATCGCGCTGGGTCGGCGCAATCTTGTATTTCTTCAGGAAGGATTTCTTGAATGGTGTGCTGACATCACCGCTCTGGGTATCCACAATCAGCAGGCTGGTCTCACGGGTTTTAAATACTGCCCTACTGAGCCCGAGCCACGTATTACGGCTGGACGGATAAATCACACCGACCAGCAAAGTACGATTATCTTTCCACTCCACCCAATACACATCGTACTTACGATTGTCCGTAAACAGGACAAGATTTTTATCTCCGGAAGCCAGGTCAACCACCTGCACTGCCATCCCCGACTTACCCTCGGCATCAATACGAATGACAGAAGACAGTTTTTTTCCATCAGGCGACAAGCCGAGCAGGCTTACGTCCGGCAGGTTGGCAAAATGTTCCAGCGACAGGGGCTGAGCAAAGAGGTTTACACTGAAGAGCAGGCAGAGGAGCAACACGATCCCTTTCATAAGCTTTCCTTTAACTTTTATTATGGATGGTGAGAATGCTTTAACGCATTCTCACCGGGTCAAACCGTCAAACGAACTACACCACCATCACACCATCGGCTTCAATTACCGCACCTTTCGGTAACTGGTTCACGCCAATGGCTGCACGGGCAGGGTATGGCTGGCTGAAATATTCCGCCATCACTTCGTTAACAATGGCAAAGTTAGCCAGGTCAGTTAAATAGATATTGAGCTTTACAATATCCGCCAGACTCCCATTGGCCGCTTCGCAGACCGCGCGCAGATTCTTGAAGACCTGGTGCGCCTGGGCAGCAAAGTCACCATCGACCAGCGTCATGCTCTGCGGATCCAGAGGAATCTGGCCGGACAGATACACGGTGTTGTTGACTTTGATCGCCTGGGAGTAAGTGCCGATAGCCGCTGGGGCATTAGTGGTATGAATTACAGCTTTGTTTGTCATGATGAGCCTGTTGCGTTTAAAGGCACGCGCCGCGTGCGTTATTAACGGAATATCCAGTAAAACAGAAAGTCCTGCTTTAACGGAACCTACCGACTAAACAGAAAAATACCGGATGAACGGATAAGCACCGACTGTACGGAAAGTGCTCGAGTATAAACGGGAGAGGCGCCCAGGGCTATACGATCTCCCGACAGGAGCCTGGGGAATACGGCGAAGGCCAAAGCCTGGGAGTTAATTCTTGCTGCGACTGATACGGATCACAAAGCTCATGTTGCGGATACGCCGCATGATGTTGGCCAGATGCACCCGGTTATGTACCCCGATGCACAGGTTGATCACGCTGTTGTGCGCGTCCCGCTCCTGAACGTTGATGTGCTCAATGCTGCCGCCCTGTTCAGTTACCCGGGTCGCCAGGGTAGCGATGATGCCCCGCTCCGATTCCACTTCTACCCGCACATCCACCAGGAATTCACCGCTGACCGTCGGTGCCCAGTTCACATGGCTGATCTTTTCGGGATTGCTGCGGATCTCCACAATGTTGCGGCAGGTGTCCTGGTGAATGACCAGGCCTTTTCCGGAACTTACGTGCCCGATGATCGGATCGCCCGGGATGGGACGACAGCAACGGGCAAAGGTGATCAGCATACCCTCAGAAGAATCGATGGTGAGCGGCGAATAAATGCTGGGACCACGGCTTTTCACCTCTGCATCCGGCTGCAGCAGCTTGGCAACGGCAAAGGCCACCCGATTGCCCAGGCCGATTTCTTCAAGGAGCGTGTCCAGTGAATCCACCTGGGCGGCCTGCAGCAGCTGGCTGAGCTGGGCTTCAGTCAGGTTATCCAGGTCCATGTGCATATCCGTCAGGGCGCGGCTCAGCATCCGGCGACCCAGGGCCACAGACTGGTGATGACGCTGATTCTTGAGGAAGTGACGGATGCCGCTGCGCGCCTTGCCTGACACGGTGAAGTTCAGCCAGTTAGGGTTGGGCTGGGCTCCCGGCGCGGTGATGATGGTGACTTTCTGGCCGCTCTGCAGCGGTTGTGACAAAGGCGCCAGGCGACCATTGATGCGACAGGCCACACAGGCATTGCCGATGTCGGTATGGACCGCATAGGCAAAGTCCACTGCGGTGGCTCCGTGAGGCAGCTCTACAATCTTGCCTTTGGGGGTAAAGACATAAACCTCGTCCGGGAAGAGGTCGATCTTCACGTTCTCAATAAACTCGAGCGAATCCCCCGCACGCCGCTGCATCTCCAGCAGTCCCTGCACCCACTGGCGGGCGCGGCTGTGGCTGCTGTTGATACTTTCGTCGCTGTTGGACTTGTACAGGAAGTGGGCGGCGATACCGTTGTTCGCCATTTCGTCCATCTCGCGGGTGCGGATCTGAACTTCGATGGGTACCCCGTGCATCCCCACCAGCACCGTGTGCAACGACTGGTAGCCGTTGGCTTTGGGGATGGCGATGTAATCCTTGAACTCACCGGCAACCGGTTTGTAGAGGTTATGGATCACCCCCAGCACCCGATAGCAGGTGTCCACGCTGTCCACAATGATGCGGAACGCGTACACATCCATGATTTCTTTGAAGTATTTTTTCTTCTGCCGCATCTTTTCATAGATGCTGAAGAGATGCTTCTCGCGGCCGATCACTTCCGCCAGGATTTTTTCGCGGATCAGGCGTTTTTCAATGGAGGTCTGGATCTGCTCCACCAGCTCCTTGCGATTACCGCGCGCAGTCTTGAGCGCGGCCTGCAGGCGGGTGGCGCGCAGCGGATACATGGCATAGAAGCCGCGATCCTCGAATTCCAGACGCATGTCGTTCATACCCAGACGGTGGGCGATAGGCGCGTAGATTTCGAGGGTTTCTTTGGCGATGCGGCGCTTTTTGTCAGGCGGCATGGCGCCCAGGGTGCGCATGTTGTGCAGTCGGTCAGCCAGTTTAACCAGGATCACACGCAGGTCGTTCGCCATGGCCAGCGCCATCTTCTGGAAGTTCTCGGCCTGTTTTTCCGCGTGGGATTCAAATTCAATCTGCGTGAGCTTGCTCACCCCATCCACCAGGTCAGCGACGGACTCACCAAACTGCTTGGCGATGGCTTTTTTGCTGATGCCGGTATCTTCAATCACATCGTGCAGCATGGCCGCCATCAGACTCTGATGGTCCATATGCATGTGCGCGAGGATATCCGCTACCGCGAGCGGGTGGGTAATGTAGGCTTCGCCACTGCGACGTTTCTGGCCATCGTGCGCTTGCTCAGCGTAGAAATAAGCCCGTTTCACCAAATTGATTTGGGAAGTATCCAGATATGACGAAAGCCTGTGACTTAAGGCTTCTATTGTCTGCAACGTCGTTCTCCAGAGACTGAAAAGCCGCTGCACACGCAGCGGCTGGGGATGATCTTGCCTGGCTTACATTTCCTGTTCGTAGTTGCGCTCAGGCTTAGGCGCCGGCGCCACGTCTTTTTCGAGCAGGATGCTGGCATCCACAAACCCTTCTTCGATCTCGCGCAGGGCGATAACGGTGGGTTTGTCGTTCTCCGGCGGAACATGAGGTTCCTTGCCGCCGATAGCCAACTGGCGAGCGCGCTTGCTGCCTACCATCACCAGCTCGAAACGGTTATCAACGTGATCTAAACAATCTTCAACAGTAATGCGTGCCATAAAATTTCCGTGCCTGAACTAAGTAATGCAGCCGAAATGCTGCTTTTCAAGGGTGTCTATTATGCGTGAGATAGGTGCCGGCCGCCAGTCGCACAGCCGGGGATTGTTCGCAAATTGTACACTTGCGTGAGCCTGGCAACAAAATTCCCAGATCAGGCCAGCAGTTCGTTTAACAGTGCCGCGTGTTTTTCCGCCTGCCGGGCCAGACGCAGATGCTGGCTGGTGATCAGCGCCTGGAACTGGGCCAGCGCTGTGGTGAAGTCATCGTTGATGATCAGGTAATCCGCCTCGACGTAATGAGACATCTCGCTGATGGCCTCATTCATCCGCGCTTCAATTACGCTGCTGTCGTCCTGGCCACGCCCGGTAAGGCGTTGACGCAGTGAGGCGAGGGACGGCGGCAGTATAAATACGCTGATCGTGTCCGGCAGTTGTCGACGCACCTGAGCCGCACCCTGCCAGTCGATCTCCAGGATCACGTCCATGCCCTGATGCAGGGTTTCAACCACCCATTGCTGGGAAGTACCGTACAGGTTGTTGAACACCTGCGCATGCTCCAGAAATGCGCCTTCGCTGAGCATCTTTTCAAAGGTGGGGTGATCAACGAAATGATAGTTCACCCCATCTTCCTCACCCGGCCGCATGGGCCGTGTCGTATGAGAGATAGAGACACAGACCTCGGGATTGGATTTCACCAGCGCCGCCACCAGACTGGTTTTACCTGCGCCCGAGGGTGCAGAGACGGTATACAGCGTGCCGCGATTGCTCATGCAAGACTGCCTTAATTCTTGTAGGGTAAAGGAGATCTGGCCACCTGAGCGGCCGTGGGAATTCACGAATTATGGCACAGGATTGCGGCAGGGTCAGGGGTGTCCGGTGTCTGCGGGCTATTCAGTGGTATAGTGTGGCTCATTGAAGCCGCTGGCTGACATCCACCCTCTCAACGTCAGATTCCCTTTATGCTGCAACAGTTGCTGTCCATCACCCAAGCTGCCGAACGCCTGCGGGTCCGCCCTTCTTATGTGCGCGAACTGGTCGCCAAGGGGCGTCTGACGTTTGTTCACGGCGAACAGCTGAATGCGACAGAGGTGGAACAGCTGGCCAAGTTAATGGATAAACTCCGTCATGAGGGCCTGGCGACCCTCGTTCAGATCAGCGGTGAAAATAATCCCTGAGCTATTCCCGTCTCACGCCCTCCATCAGGGTAGAAGTCCGTTCAACAGGGCTTTGTGAAACAGCTGGGGAGCCTGGATATGGGGCGAGTGGCCCAGATCGGGGAAATTCACCAGCTTGGCGCCGGGGATCTGCCCCGCAATCTCCCGCCCGAGTTTCTTGTAGTTACCCAATATCTTCTGCACCGCCGGTGGTGCTGCGTCTTTGCCCAGCGCGGTATTGTCGAGTTCACCGATCAACATCAGGACCGGCACTTTAATAGAAGGAAGTTCATATACGACGGGTTGCGACATGATCATGTCCGCCGTCAGCGCTGAGTTCCAGGCCACCAGCTCCCGTCCCTCACCCCGGAACATCCCAGCCTGCATATCCACCCAGCGATCAAACTCGGGGCGCCAGGTGTTCGCATAGTAGGTCGTCAGCTGGTACTGGCGGATAGCCTCGGCGGTTGTCTTCAGGTCCCGGGCGTACCATTCATCAACACTGCGATAAGGCACCCCCAGCGCCTTCCAGTCTTCCAGGCCAATGGGATTCACCATGACCAGTTGCTCGGTCCGGTCGGGATACATCAGTGCAAAGCGCGTCGCCAGCATACCGCCCATGGAGTGCCCCATGACCGTGACCTTGCCGATGTCGAGTGAATCCAGCAGCGCCCGGGTGTTACTGGCCAGCTGCTGGAAACTGAACTGGTATTGCCTGGGCTTGGTGGACTTACAGAAGCCGATCTGATCCGGTGCAATCACGCGATAGCCCCGGTCAACCAGCACCTTGATGGTGTCCTCCCAGGTTGCCGCACAGAAATTCTTGCCATGCGTCAGCACCACGGTGCGCCCGTTTTTCTCTTCCGGCTGCACATCCAGATACACCATCTCCATGGATTGCTGCTGGGATGAAAAGCTGAAGGTCCGTGTGGGATAGGGATATTCAAAACCTTCGAGCCGGGGACCATAGGCAGGTGGTTCGGCAGCAGCGGATGAGACGGAGACGAGCAGCAACAAGAGGGCAAACCAGGGCTTCATAGAAGATTCCTTCGCATTTTTCATCGTAATTTCAAGATGGGATTCTGAGTGCCATCGCTGAGAAAAGTTTCGCAGTATCTTATCCCTAACTTAGGGTAAAAATAGGCCGTTACTGACGCCCCTCAGCCCTCTGTATCAACATCAGGCGTGACGCTATACTCCGCCGTTTCATACCCACCTCATCACTGGACTGTTCTATGTCGACCTCCCATTCCTGGTGTTTTTCACGCATTGGCGGTTTTGATCAGGCGTTGCTGACCAGCGCCGATGATCTGCTTCATCTGGACGAACTGGACCCGAAGCTCTGGGCGGCGCTGGCCTGCCCCACTACGGGACTGCATTTCGATAACAAGACCCTGCAGTTGATCGACACCGACAACGATGGCCGGGTTCGCCTGCCGGAAGTCCTGGAGGCCGTGCGCTGGTGTAACCGGGTGTTGCGCGACCCGGCACTGTTGCTGGACCCTGTCGACTCCCTGCCCCTTGATCAGCTCAATGTCGACACACCGGAAGGGGCAGCCCTGCACAGCGCAGCCCGGCGCCTGCTCAGCATGCTTAACAAAGATACTGCCGACAGCATCACCCTGGCCGATGTGACCATCCAGCAGGATGCGCTGGCCAGCGCGCGCTTCAATGGCGATGGCATCATCTCCCCCGGCATTACTGATGATCCAGACCTCCGCGCATTGATCGACACTATACTGGCCAGCGTCACCCCGGCGGTCGACGCCTTTGGTGAACAGGGTCTGGACGAGGCCGCCGTCAATGCATTTTTTGAAGCGGTTCAGGTCCGCACCGACTGGCTCGCCCGCGCCGAATCATCCTGGTTGCCTGAGGGCGTCGATGGCAGCGCGGTGGCCAGCTCCCTGAATGCAGTACGCGCCAAGATCGACGATTATTTCAGCCGCTGCCGTGCGAGCCAGTATGATCCGCGCGCAGCAGAACATCTGAACCGTGCCGCCGAGGACTGGGCAGTCCTGAAGGACGGCGTGCTGTCGGCCGAGGGTGCCGAGATGGTGGACTTCCCGCTGGCCCTGATCCGTCCCGAAGCCGAGCTGCCCCTGAACGAGGGCCTGAACCCGGCCTGGGAAAGCCGAATTCACCAGCTGAACAAAGCTGTCATCCAGCCCGTCTTCGGCGACCTGGCAACGCTGAGCTACGCTCGCTGGCAGGAATTAAAAGCACGCTTTGACGACTACCAGACCTGGCTGAATGAAGAAGCTGGCCAATCCGTCGCCCATCTGGAAGTGGCTCAACTTCAGGCGCTGCTTAACGGTGAGGGAAAAGACCAGCTGCTCGCCCTGATTGCGGAAGACCTGTCGGTCAAGCCGGAAGTCGAAAGCCTGGCACAGGTAGAAGCCCTGCTGCGTTACCGCCTGCACCTGAAGACTCTCCTCAACAACTTCCTCAACCTGACCGACTTTTATTCGTCGGATCGTCGCGCCATCTTCGAAGCCGGCACCCTGTATCTGGACGGTCGCGCCTGTGAGCTGTGCATTGAGGTTCACGATGCCGCCAAGCATGCGGCGCTGGCTGGCCTGAGTAAGTGCTTCCTCGCCTACTGCGACTGCACCCGCAAGGACGGCGCCAAAAAAACCATCGTGGCCGCCTTTACCGGTGGCTCCCAGGATTACCTGATGGTGGGACGCAACGGGGTCTTCTACGACCGCGAGGGTCAGGACTGGGATGCCACCATCACCAAGCTGGTGGAGAACCCCATCGGCATTGCTCAAGCCTTCTTTTCGCCCTACAAACGCCTGATCCGCTTTGTAGAAGAACAGGCCGCGAAGAATGCCGCTGCAGCCGAAGCCTCCGGGCAGGCCGCGCTGGAAAGCAAGGCTACCGAAACCCTGGAACACCGCGACACCGCGCCAAAACCCGCCGCCAAACCCAAGTTCGACCTGAGCATCATCGCTGCCATGGGTGTTGCCGTGGGCGGTATCGCTACGGCGATGGGCATGTTGCTGCAGGCTTTCTTCGGCCTCGGCTGGCTGATGCCGGTAGGACTGCTCGGACTGCTGTTACTGATCAGCGGGCCGTCGGTATTCATCGCCTGGCTGAAACTGCGTCAACGCAACCTGGGACCGATCCTCGATGCCTCCGGCTGGGCCGTCAACGGCCGGGTCAAGATCAACACGCCCTTCGGCAGCAAACTGACCCAGGTCGCCAAACTGCCAAACGGCTCCCGCCGCAGCCTGCGCGACCCCTACCAGACCAAGCCGGTCTGGCCCAAAGTCCTCGGTATTGTGGTACTGGTGGCTGCACTGGCAGGCGGGTACTGGGCATGGAAGGAGCGGGTGGTTACCCCGCTCCAGCCCGATGTTGAGGTGACGGAGCCGGTGCAAGAGGGGCTGGAACCCTGATCAGAGATGTGCCCGCGGCAAATGGTCACATCAGTTTCTGCTCAATAGCCTGATAGACCGTTCTTATATCAGGCTTGAAACCCAGGCGGCGGGCCAAAGATCCGTCGACATGGAAACGCCAGGGTGCCGCCAGAGGTTCGGAAGAAGGATCAAGCGGCTCACCCACCAGGCTGGTCAGCTCGTAGACTGAGGTGGGCGCTTCATCGGTGATATTGACGATACGGTCATCGAAGGCGCCCTTCAGAGCCAGTCCGATGGCGGTGGCAATATCGCGATGATGGATCGTACTGAGCCGTGTCGCCGGGTGAAGTTTGTGTGCGGCCGCTAATCCAGGCAATCCTTCAAGATGACCATCGCCATCACCGTAAACAAACGGAAAACGAAGGATCGTCCAGTTGAGTCCGCTTTCGCGCAGCGCTTTCTCTGCAGCGACCTTGCTGGCTGGATAGTCCTGCTGTGGTTCCAGCTCATCGTCCTCGCGCCCCGGATGCGAGCCCGCTTCGTAGACCGTGCTGGTGCTGGAAAAGATAAACCGCGCGCCCGGTGCATGCGCTTTCACGGCGGTTATCAGGTTCAGCGTTCCTTCCAGATTAGTCTTCCAGATGAGATCGGTGTCCTGGGTACGAAAGACAGCGGCCAGGTGAATGATGTCTGTTATGCCGTCCACCGCCTCAGCAAGAGATGATGGGTCAAAGAGATCACCTTCAACACGTGTTACTCCGGCAGGCACCTCCTTGCCCGCACGGACAAGCGCACGGCAATCCATACCTGCTTCCACCAAGCGTGGCAGCAGCCGCGCACCTACCAGTCCGGTTACACCGGTTACCAAAATAGTCATACCTCACTCTCCGTACAGAATTAAAAAGTTCTGGCCCATGATGGCGGAACCAGCTGTATGTGCAGTGACAGTATGGCCTGGGAGAGCCGGACCATCTACAATAGAAAGTCCGCATTACTTGTTCATTCGTCCACAATGTCCGATCCTCTTGCACAAATCGTTACCCTCCTGCGGCCCACGGCGCCTTTCTCAAAAAGGGGCAGCGGCGCTGGCCGCTGGCGCGTCCGTCGCACAGAAGCTGGCAGACCGTTTTATTGCGCAGTACTTGAGGGCTCCTGTCGTCTGGAAGCGGACGGGCACGACGAGATAAAACTGAGGGAAGGGGATTTCGTACTGATTCCCTCAGCTTATAACTTCACGATGTCGAGTGTTCTGCCCGCGAGTGAGGAGCACGTTATCTCCATGCCGTTAATACTCCCCAATGGTGAGCACAGGCTGGGCAGCCCGGATGAGCCACCTGATGTGCGCCTGCTGGTGGGGTACTGCGTCTTTCGGTCTCCTGATGCGGCCTTACTTGCTTCGCTGTTGCCGCAGCTTGTACATATCAAGGGTGTCGATCGACTGGCTACGCTCATGCAACTCGTCAACGATGAGTCGCGTGCAGCACGCCCCGCCCGCGATGTGGTTCTAGAGCGCTTGCTGGAGGTTCTGCTTATCGAAGCACTTCGGTCCCATGGGGAAACAGCCACATCGCCCGGACTGGTCCGTGGCCTTGCAGACGAACGCCTGGCCGTGGCGCTCCGTCGGATGCATGAAAGCCCCCACCGGCCGTGGACGGTTGCGCAGCTGGCAAAAGAGGCCGGATTATCGCGCTCCGCGTTTTACGAACGATTCGGCATTGCTGTGGGGATTGCACCAATGGAATACCTGCTCACCTGGCGCATGGCGCTGGCTAAGGATCTACTGCGCAGAAAAGAAATCAGTGTCGCTGAGATTGCCGAGCAGGTCGGGTATAGCTCCGCAAGCACATTCAGCGTAGCTTTCACCCGCCATGCAGGACTTCCACCAGCTCGCTATGCCCGAAGCAGTGCTAACGATGAAATAGGAATCTGACATCTTAACGCGGGCATTACTCGCTCTAAAGGAAGCGACGGGGATGGCTTCCTTGAGCGGACGCAATCGGTAACCGGTTGACGCAAGCTAACGTGAAATTGCAGAGCAAACAGGCATTGCACTCGGTGCTTTAGGAAAGGTCTTAAAGAGTTTTGCAGCCGCTGGTTTTTTAACTGATCGGGGAAAGGTGGAAAGCGCCAGCTTATTAATCGCCACAAGTTATTGGATCGCAGGAACGAAACTTACCCTGAAACTCGCGATACGATTTTGCACTATGGTTATGAAGCCGCAGATGCGCCAAAAAAAGATGCAAAAGATATCGCGTATCTACTTACGACCTATGAAAACGTTCCCACTATTTCAGATCAGTTATACCGCGAATCAATACTCATAGAACGTGTTTAAGGTAAGTGTCGAACCCCCAAGAACATCACTCAATATTCTGCACCTGTTCCCGCATCTGCTCGATCAACACCTTTAACTCCACTGCAGCCTGCGTCGTTTCGCTGACGATGGATTTTGAGGAGAGGGTGTTGGCTTCGCGATTGAGTTCCTGCATCAGGAAATCCAGACGGCGGCCGAGGGAGTCGGTTTGTTTCAGGCTGCGTTTAACCTCGATGACGTGAGTGTCCAGGCGATCCAGTTCTTCATCCACATCTGCCTTCTGTGCCAGCAGGGCAATTTCCTGTTCAAGACGTTCGGGGTCGAGTTCTACCTGTAAGCTGGCGATCTTTGTCTGCAGTTTCTCGCGCTGGCTTTGCAGGATTTCCGGCAGGCGCGCACGCACGGCGACAACCTGGGCTGATACGGCGTCGAGCCGCTGAAGGATGAATTGTTCCAGTTCCGCGCCTTCACGGGTACGGTGTTCGACCAGCTGCTTCAGTGCTTCTTCAAACAGATTGAGCACTGCCTGCTGCATGGCTTCGCGATCCATCTCCTGTTTTTGCATCACTCCCGGCCATTTGAGGACATCCAGCGGATTAACCGGCGCGGCCAGATCGCCCAGCTGCTCGGTAATCTGGCGGGCCGCGCCGGCGAGCTGATTGACCCGGCTCAGGTTGATGCCCAGTTCGGCGTCGCTCTCCTGTTCCCATTGGATGCTGAGTGCCGCCTCGACCTTGCCACGCTGCAAGGCTTTACGGATCAATTCGCGCAGCCCCGGTTCTATCTCGCGGAAGTCTTCCGGCAGGCGGAAAGCCGGCTCGAGATAACGATGATTGACACTGCGGATTTCCCAGATCACGGTGCCCCAGGGAAGTTTGGCTTCGCGGCGGGCAAATCCAGTCATACTGCGTGGCATGGGTGATATTCTCCTAATCTAAGATCTGTGTTGTTACCGCGATGGACAAGAGCTGGTAGAGTTCGGCCCTGGCAGGCTGGCTCACCACCGCTCAATTGACGGATGGTATCACAGTCATCCGAGTCCGCTTCTCCATCCGCTTTTATTAAAGGAACAGGTTATGCAACGCCCCAGTGGCCGTCAGGCTGATCAACTGCGCAACATCCGCCTCACCCGTCATTACACCAAGCACGCTGAAGGCTCGGTACTGGTTGAGTTCGGCGATACCAAAGTGATTTGCACTGCCAGCGTTCAGAGCGGCGTACCCAGTTTTCTTCGTGGCCAGGGTCAGGGCTGGCTGACCGCCGAGTACGGCATGTTGCCGCGCTCCACCGGCACCCGTATGGACCGTGAGGCAGCGCGGGGCAAACAGACAGGCCGAACGGTGGAGATCCAGCGCCTGATCGGTCGCTCTCTGCGCGCGGCTGTAGATCTTTCGACCATCGGCGAAAATACCATCCATGTCGACTGCGATGTAATCCAGGCGGACGGCGGCACCCGGACGGCCTCCATTACCGGCGCCTGGGTGGCCCTGGCTGATGCCATCACCTTCCTCAAACGCGAGAACCAGGTGAAAGGCGAGCCGTTAAAGCGTGCCATTGCCTCCGTGTCAGTGGGAATTTATGAAGGTCAGCCCGTGCTGGATCTGGATTATCCTGAGGATTCAACGGCAGATACGGACATGAACGTGGTGATGGGTGATGACGGCGGCATCATCGAGATCCAGGGTACTGCAGAGGCAGAACCTTTCAGCGAAACAGAGTTTGCTGCAATGCTGGGGCTGGCCAAGCAGGGCATTGCACAGCTACACCAGTTACAGAAACAGGCGCTGTTGGCGGATCAGGTTACGCTGGGGGAAAATCCGGCAGGATAAGTCAGACAGGTGCAGACTCAACTCTGCACCTGTCACTTGTGGCACTCAGGAATCACCGTAGATTCTTGCGGGATTCCTAGAACTGTTCCAGCTCAATGTCGTAGTCAATGATCACCGGCAGGTGACTGGAGAACTGCTGCATCTTATAGATAGTCGCGTACTCCACCTTCGGTCCAATGCTGTTGGACACCACTTGGAAATCCGTCCGCCAGCCATCACCTTCATCTATCTTGCCGCTGGGCCACCAGCTGTACTCATCCGGGTCACGATTGGCCCGACGAAACGCATCCACATAGCCCAACTGGTTGAACAGCTGACTCAGCCACTGCCGCTCGTGAGGCAGGAAGCCGGAGTTATGCTGGTTCTCGCTACTGTTGGTGACATCGCGGGCGGTGTGAGCCATGGCCCAGTTACCGCAGAAGATATACTCGCGACGCTTGCGGGTAATCTTGTCCAGGTGAGCCTGCAGGTCGTCAAAGAATTTAATTTTGACTTCCTGGGACTCCAGCTCGGACGTTGCGCTGGGCGCAAGGAGGGAACCAATGCTCAGATGCTCATAATCCACCTGCAGGTAACGGCCTTCCATATCAACCCCGGAGGAAAAGCCCAGACCATAGATCAAGGCCTTGGGCTGCACCCGGGTATAGATAGCCACACCGTTGTAGTGTTTGGTACCTGAGTCGAAGAAATAAGCAAAGTAACCATCGAGCTGGAAATTGGGTTTGTCCAGCTCATACTCCAGTGCACGTAAGTCTTGCAAGCAGATCAAATCTGCATCTTGATTTGCCAGCCAATCGTACAGGCCGCGTTGCGCCGCTTGAAAAATACCATCGACGCTAAGACTGATAACTCTCATGTTAGCCCCTTGATTACGGACTGTGTATGATACCCGAGCTTTATAGAATTGTGTTACCGCAATGACCGGGCGTGGCGATGTTTGATACTTTTTTTCACATCTTTGCTGTCAAACTGATAGAAGCTTCGGTCAGGATTAAGTTCAGTGACTCATCCATCCGGTTATTATTCTTAGACCTATAGAAGTTAGATCATACACAGGAATTTTGCATGGAAAAGTATCAACACGAATTCATTCAGCTGGCGATCAAACACCAGGCGCTGGGCTTTGGTGAATTCACGCTCAAATCCGGTCGCATCAGTCCATACTTCTTTAATGCAGGCAAATTTCAGACCGGAAGTGCACTGGCGGAGCTGGGGCGCTATTACGCAGCTGCCATCACCGCTGCCGGTATTTCTTTTGACGTCGTATTCGGTCCGGCTTATAAAGGTATTCCATTGGCGACCACCACAGCCGTTGCCCTGTCAGATCATTATCAGCGGGACATGCCTTTCTGTTATAACCGGAAGGAAGCCAAGGACCATGGCGAGGGCGGTATCCTTGTGGGCGCACCATTGAAGGGCAAGGTGCTGATCGTCGATGATGTCATTACTGCCGGCACAGCCGTGCGCGAAGTCATGGGTCTCATCAAAGATGCTGGTGCCGAACCTGCCGCCGTGTTGATCGGCCTTGATCGGCAGGAACGTGGGCAGGGCCAGTTGTCCGCCATTCAGGAAGTGGAGCAGAATTTCGGTATCCCCGTGGTGAGCATCATTAATCTCAACCACATCATTGGTTATCTGGAAAATCAAAGCGGTCAGGGAGCGATGCTCGAAGAGATCAAGCGTTATCGCGCTACCTACGGTGTCGATGCGCCCTGAACAATGAAGGCAACCCGATGAAAAAAGGTTTGATACAACATATTACCCTCCTCACGACAGCTATGATCCTGTCAGCCTCGGCTACCTATGCGGCTGAAGTTCCGGGCAGGGTTTACTATCGCTACATTAATGAAGAAGGCGTAAAGGTTATCAATGCCACCATACCGCCTGAGTATGTGCCCAAGGGTTATGAAGTCGTCTCGCTGAGTGGCGAGGTTATCCGGGTTGTGGAGCCATCGCCCACCGGCGAAGAAGCGAAGCGCGCTGCAGAAGAACGCAAGCTGCAGCAGCAACAGGAAAAGGCGGACAAGCTGTTGCGCCGCCGTTACAGCAGTGTGGCGGATATCGAAGCCGCCAAGACGCGCAACCTTCAGGAACTGCAAGGTAACATCAGCATCCTGACCAGCAATCTGAGCAACGTACGTGCGCAGATCGAGTCACAGCAGGAGCGGGCGGCCAGCATCGAACGCAGCGGCCGCACCGTGGGTGACGATCTGCTGCGCAATCTGGCCAACCTGCAGGCAGAAGAGCGCGATATCCAGATGCAGATTAAACACCGGGAGCGGGAGTATCAGGCCGCCTCGGACAAGTTTGATCAGGACATCAAGCGCTTCAAAGAAATTTCCCGCACTGACAGCTGACCAGACGGTCTACCGCATAAAATTCTCGGAGATCAATGCCCATTGATCAGCCCAGTGCTCTGTCGGCGAACGACGAAATTCGCTGCGCACAAACTGGGTAATCCGGCCATCCATCAAGGCCATCAACAGATTGGCCGCCGCCGATACGGATATCCGCGGCCTGATGCCTCCCTCACGCAATTCCGCCTCGCGCAGTATCTGCTTCAGCTGGGTTTCGATACGCTCAAATACCTGCGCGATCCGGTTGCGCAGCCGCTCGGTTTCACCGGTCAGCGCATCGCCCGTCAGTAACCGCGTAATACCCGGGTTACGTTCGGTGAATGTCAGGACGAGTACAAGAATGCTTTCGCAGCGCTTGAGCGCCGCCGGCTCCTCCGCCAGGATGACGTTGATACGGGTGAAGATGGTTTCTTCGATAAATTCAATCAGGCCTTCGAACATCTTCGACTTGCTCGGAAAGTGGCGGTAAAGCGCCGCTTCCGATACACCTACTTCCCTGGCGAGTGCGGCGGTGGTGATACGTGCACCGGGACTGTCCTCCAGCATCTTGGCAAGTGACTCCAGGATCTGCTGGCGACGGGATACTTTTACACTGGTTTTACTCATTTATCTTCAACTCAGTCCGTGGCTGTCTGTTTCCAGAACTGCACGCCTCTCCCTGCGTGCAGCTGGTCGTTTTATTTTTTAATCTTGCTGTTGGTGATCAGAGTACCTACACCCGCGTCGGTGAAAATTTCCAGCAGCACAGCGTGCTCAACGCGGCCATCAATGATGTGGGCACTGTTAACACCGCTCTTGACGGCGTCCAGCGCACAGCCAATCTTCGGCAGCATGCCGCCGTAAATGGTACCGTCAGCAATTAACTCATCAACCTGTGCAGTAGTCAAACCGGTCAGAACTTTACCCTCTTTATCCTGCAGACCGGCAACGTTGGTGAGCAGCATCAGTTTTTCTGCACGCAACACTTCGGCAATCTTGCCTGCAACCAGGTCGGCATTGATGTTGTACGAGGCCCCGTCTTCACCGACACCGATGGGCGCAATCACCGGAATAAAGTCGCTGTTGATCAGCATATCGATAACCGAGGTGTTCACTGAAGACACTTCACCAACATGGCCGATGTCGATAATTTCGGGCTCAAGCAACTCGGGGGATTTGCGGGTAAAAGACAGTTTGCGCGCGCGGATTAATTGACCGTCTTTACCGGTAATACCGATGGCCTGACCGCCGTTGCGATTGATCAGACTGACGATCTGCTTGTTCACCGTACCGCCCAGCACCATCTCCACCACATCCATGGTCGCACTGTCGGTAACACGCATGCCATTGATGAACTCGGATTTAATCTCCAGCTTCTGCAGGAGTTCACCGATTTGCGGCCCACCTCCATGCACAACGATGGGATTCATTCCCACCAGTTTCATCAGCACTATGTCGCGCGCAAAGCTGTTCTGCAGCGCTTCATCAATCATGGCGTTGCCGCCAAACTTAACGACGATGGTCTTGCCGGTAAACCGCTGGATATAGGGCAGAGCTTCGGTCAGGACGTTAGCGACATTCATCGCCGAATCACGAGTTAATGACATACATCAAATCCTGTGCTGAGTGAGGGAAAATATCCGGGCCGCATTGTAGCGTCAGACGGTTTCCGGGGTGAATGAAATCTTGCTATGCGCAAGGTCGGGCTGCTGATAATCGATACCGGTTTCAGCAGCCCGTTAAACCATCATCAAAATTCTATATTCAGGTCGGGTTTGATCTTCAGCAGTTCCCGCTTGAACAGACGTTTTATTTTTTCGAGAATTTCTTCTGTCTCCGCTTCAAACCGCAGCGTGAGCGCGGCTGAAGTATTGGAGGGTCGCACCAGCCCCCAGCCTTTCGCGAAATCAACACGCAGGCCATCAATGGTGGTCGGCTTGCCGCTCTGGAAATCCCCCTGTTCAATCAACTGTTGTATCAGGGCCGCTTTATCCGCATCCGGCACAGCAATTTTCAGCTCCGGTGTTGCGGGCAATATCGGGAATGCCTCGAAGACATCATCAATCTTCTGATCGCGCAGCGTAATGATCTCCAGCAACCGAGCCATGGCATACATGCCGTCATCAAAACCGTACCAGCGATCCTTGATGAAGATGTGACCTGAATATTCGCCACCGATCAGCGCGCCGGTCTCAATCATCTTGGCTTTCATCGGTGAGTGGCCGGTCTTCCACATCAAGGGCCGTCCGCCGTAACTGCTGATCACCTGGTTCAGCTGACGGGAACACTTCACGTCGAAGAGCACATCCGCACCGGGATTGCGAGCCAGCACATCGCGAGCGAACAACATCAACAGATGATCGGGCCAGATGATCCGGCCTTTGGGTGTTACAACCACCAGCCGGTCGCCATCGCCATCAAAAGCTACACCGAGGTCAGCACCGACCTCCTGCACCTTGGCGATCAAATCGCGCAGATTTTTTTCATGGCAGGGGTCAGGATCATGGTTGGGGAAGCTGCCATCCAGCTCACAGTAGAGCTGGGTAACGTCGCAGCCCAGCTCCTCGAACAGGCGGGGTGCCACCACCCCGGTCACCGCATTACCGGCATCGATCACCAGCGACACATTGCTGGCCAGTGCGACATCGGAAAAGATACGGTCGATGTAATCCGCCACCACGTCCCGGTATTCCGTATTGCCCTGGCCGCGGTGAAACTGCTGACGCATGATGCGCGAACGGATGCCCATCACCGCATCGTCAGCGAGGGTAACGCCGTTGATCACCATCTTGAAGCCGTTATATTCGGCCGGATTGTGGCTCGCCGTCACCATCACTCCGCTGTTGGTATCCGGCAGATGGAAGGTGGCGAAATACAATACAGGCGTTGGCACAACACCGATGTCGATGACATGACAGCCGGTCCCCAGGATGCCATTGATCATCGCCTGACTCAGCGCTTCGCTGTGCAGGCGGCCATCCCGCGCCACGATGACACTGGTCTTGCCCTGATCCAGTACTTCGCTGCCGAGCGCGGCACCGATGTATTCTGCCAGCTCCAGGGTTAAATCCTGGTCCACAACTCCACGGATGTCATAGGAGCGGAAGATATGGGCGGGAACATCAAGGGTTTCCACAACGGCTTCGGTGCTGGCTTTCTTACCGGTGGCCTGATTGAGACCGAGGATATCGTCATCTTCTTCGATGACGGCAATGTCGAGAATATCCTGACTTTGGTAGATCGGGTTGGCCAGGATTTCTTCGGTGGCTTTGGCGGTCTCGCTGGCTTTTTCCACGATGGCAGACTCGGCCGTGTCAGCTTTTGTACTCGCTTTCTGAGGAGTCTGGGCTTTCACCAGTACCTTGCTAGCAATCCAGGCCAGTACCAGACCGGCGATGCTGGTAACGGATAACACCAGCAGCCACAGCGTGGGCAGCTCTTCCGATTGTTTCACCAGTTGCTGGGAGGGAACAAAACGGACACTCCAGTAGCTGCCGGGGATAGCGATTTCCTTCGCCGGGGAGGCGGTTCCATTGCCCCGCGACACAACGGTGAGCGGGCTGCTGCCGGCAATTTTCTGCAGGAGCGTAGCCTGACCGAGGCTGGCATCCCCAACGCTGAAGGCTTTAAACAGATCCTGCCCATCCAGGGAAACCATCAAGGTGCCCGCCACTGGTTGCTGCGTATCGGCCGGCACCGGGGCAATCAGGTGAAGCAGCCATTTGTCTTCAATCACGGCAGCCTCGGGCAGGGTAGGTTCGCGCCGCTCGGCCCGGCGAATCAGGTCCAGCTCCGCAAAGCGGATCGGTGCCTCGCCGTTGCGGTTCAGCTTGGCGGTGCCCGCCGGGATCAAGCGTACCGCAATCGGATTATCAAAAAACTCCTCCAGTCTTTCCTGCCAGCGAAGCAGCTGTTCCCTATCGTCGCCAGTCAGCGGTGTGGTCAGATCAGGGTAGGCCATGGCTTGTTCAAACTGGCGATTGACCTTGGTCAGGTAGTTGCGCACTGCCTCGACGTGAGCGCGAGTCTGGCTTTCTGTCATCTCCGCCTGCCGCTGGCGCTGCACATCCACCACCAGCGCGCCATACAGCAGATAGGCGAGCAAGGCATTGACGGCGATGGCAATGCCCAGTCCGATCAAGAGCACCTTCTGGCGCGCGGCGGCGGTGCGCCTGGCCGCTTCCTGGGCACGCTGGGCGGCGCGTGAGCTGGCAGTGGAGTTATCGACTTTCTTAATCTCGGGCAATTTATCCGGTTTATCCACGTTGCTTCCTTTATAAGGTCGTGACTTATGTCTGAGGCCGTGTGTTTACTAGACGTGATTATTGTTGTTCGGGTTGCCGGGGCGGCAAACGTTCAGCAAGTATTGCGATCAGATCGCGCGCCAGTTGTCGCTTGCTGCGCTGCGCCAGCTCCTGTTCGCTGTGCTGATCTATCAGCGTAACCGCGTTTTCATCGCTGTCAAAACCTATGCCTTGGGCCGCGATATTGTTTGCAATGATGAGATCCAGGTTTTTCTGCTGCAGTTTTCTGCGCGCATAATCCAGCAGATGTTCGCTTTCCGCTGCAAAACCCGCGGTAAAGGGCCGGGGCTGCAGCGCAGCAACGGCAGCGATGATGTCCGGGTTCTTCATCAGCTCGATGGTCATGCGATCGTCGCCGGTTTTCTTGATCTTGTTGGGGGCGACGGTTACCGGGCGGTAATCAGCCACCGCCGCTGCGCCGATAAACAGATCGCAATCCGCTGCCTGTTCAAGGCTGGCGTCATACATCTCCTGGGCGCTGGTCACGGCAATACAGCTCACCCGCTCGGGTACTGCGAGGTTGGTCGGCCCACAGATCAGAACCGTGCGGGCACCCGCCTCAGCGGCAGCCTGGGCCAGCGCATAACCCATCTTGCCGGAGCTGTAGTTACTGATGTAGCGCACGGGATCTATCGCTTCGCGGGTAGGCCCGGCAGTGATGACCACCTTACGGCCCGCGAGACTGCCGGGTTGAAACAGGGCAGCGGCGGCCTGTGCTATCTGCATAGGCTCCAGCATCCGACCCGGACCGACGTCACCGCAGGCCTGGCTGCCCTCGGCCGGCCCCAGAATCCGCACCTGCCGGTTCTGCAGAATCCGCAGGTTTTCCTGAGTGCTGGCATTGCGCCACATACCCTGATTCATGGCCGGCGCTACGGCCAGGGTGGCGGCAGTCGCCAGACACACCGTGGTCAGCAGATCATCGCCTTTACCCTGGGCCAGCCGGGCCATGAAGTCAGCGCTGGCTGGTGCCACCAGGATCAGGTCCGCCCAGCGGGCCAGCTGGATATGGCCCATAGCCGCCTCGGCTTCGGGATCGAGCAGGCTGGTATGCACGGGATTGCCGGAAAGGGCCTGCAGGGTGAGGGGGGTAATAAACTCCTGCGCGGCCGCTGTCATCACGACGCGCACCTCAGCGCCCAGATCCTGTAACCGACGGATCAGGTCTGCACTTTTATAAGCGGCGATACCGCCAGTGACGCCGAGCAGAATGTGTTTGTTGGCAAGTGAACTCATGGGATTCCTGTTGCTGACTGCCGCCCCTGGCAATGTGGATAACGAGGACAGCAGCCGCTTCGAACTCCGCTGGGGAGTAACTGATTACTTACGTCAACAGCCAGACGGCATCTACCTCTGGCCAGAGCGCTTGACGGAAAGCGGCTAAGATACCATTCTTAACGCCGTTTTCGTACAGCGGGCTGTCTGGCTGACCATCGTATCGCTGCCCGCTGCTGCTTCTATTAATGACCGACAAGGAACTGTCAGATGTCCATAGCACAATGGCCTGAGGCCGAACGCCCCCGCGAAAAACTGCTCAAGCAGGGTCCCCAATCTCTTTCTGATGCTGAACTCCTCGCCATCTTCCTGCGGGTGGGGTGTGTCGGTAAATCCGCCGTCGACCTCGCGCGGGATCTGCTTCGCGAATATGGCGGACTGCGGCAGCTGCTGGAAGCCAATCAGGCGGACTTCTGCCGTGGCCATGGCCTGGGCTCCGCCAAATATGCGCAGCTGCAGGCGGTACTGGAGATGGGACGCCGCCATCTGTCCGCCCGCATGCAGGAGGGCGACCTGCTCACCAGTCCGGATCTGGTGCGCCGCTACCTCAGTGCCCAGCTGCGCCATCGCCACCAGGAAGTCTTCGCCGTGCTCTTTCTGGATAATCAGCATCGCCTGATTGCTTATGAAGAATTGTTCTTCGGTACCATCGATGGCGCCAGCGTCCATCCGCGGGAGGTGGTGCGCAAGGCCATTGCCCGCAACGCAGCGGCCCTGATCCTGGCCCACAACCATCCCTCGGGCGTGGCCGAGCCCAGTCAGGCAGACCGGCGCATCACGGAGCGTCTGCAACAGGCGCTGGACCTGATTGATGTCAGGGTACTGGACCATATGGTGGTGGGCGATCAGGAGGTGGTCTCCTTCGCCGAACGGGGCTGGATTTAGGCGTTCAGGTGCAGTTGTCAGCAATTCAGCATGAAATATGGCCAAAAATTCGCCCGGATCGTTGCTATTGAAGGGCTGTTTTGGTATAAAACGCGGCTCTCTGCGGCCGGGTATGCAAAGCTCCTGACTTAAAGGCGTTTGCTAGACGTTTTCAACGTCCCCAGGATTCATCCATGAAGGGTCGCAAACGGTACGAATAGGCTGCTCCCAACACTGCTCTAGGCTGGTTGTTGGTCTGTTTTCAAGGCTCAAACCCAGCGTAGCGCGCTGATTTTTCAAAGAGGCAAGACAATGTCTAAGGTATGTCAAGTGACTGGCAAGCGTCCAATCACTGGAAACAATGTTTCTCACGCTAAGAACCACACCAAGCGTCGTTTTTTACCCAACCTGCACACTCACCGTTTCTGGGTTGAGGCGGAAAAGCGTTTCGTATCCCTGCGCGTTTCTGCCAAAGGCATGCGCGTTATCGACAAGCGCGGCATCGATGCAGTCTTGGCTGATCTTCGCGCTAACGGCGAAAAAATTTAATTAGGAGCAAGCATCATGCGCGAAAAAATTCGTCTGAACTCCAGTGCAGGTACCGGTCACTTCTACACTACCGACAAAAACAAGCGTACCATGCCTGAGAAAATGGAAATCAAAAAGTACGATCCGGTTGTGCGTAAGCACGTGGTCTACAAAGAAGGCAAAATCAAGTAATTGATTCGCTTTCAGTAAGGTTCGCCTTCGTAAAAACCCGGCCCTGAGCCGGGTTTTTTATATCGGCTTGCCTTAAATTTCTTCCGGTGAGACAATTTTTTGCGCGCGGGGACGACCTCGCGCGTTTTGCTTTTTTTGGGGACGGCCCCTGCAGCTTGAGGTTGTCACCATGTCCTGGTTATTGCTTTTCTTTGCGGGTCTATTTGAAATCGCCTGGGCGATTGGACTGAAATACAGTGAAGGGTTTACCCGGCTCTGGCCCAGCGTCGTCACCATCGCTGCTTTAATAATAAGTTTTGTGCTTCTCGGCCTGTCATTGCGCCAGCTGCCACTGGGCACGGCTTACGCTATATGGACTGGCATAGGTGCAATGGGCACGGTCGTGCTCGGAATACTGTTGTTCGGGGAATCCGTATCACCCCTGCGTCTGATGTCCATCGGCTTGATTGTGCTCGGTATTATCGGACTGAAACTGTCCTGATAGGTCACCCATTCTTTTCTCCATTTTTATCACTGACTACCGCACTCCCACAAACCGCCCTGTGGAACGCCTGCCTGCGAAACAACATGGCGGATTTCTGGCAATTTGATATTCGTGAAATACACTTACCCTTACGACACCCCTTAATTCCTATTTCAATCTGTTTCCTGTTGAAGGAACTGTGAATCCCCATGGACAGCGCCAGTCTACTTGCCCTGACCCATAATGCTGCGCTCCTGCTGGCAATGATCTTTATCTACGATCTGGCCATTGATCGTAAACGGACCGAGACTCAGCTTTGCTGGAAGCTGGTAACCGGGATCAGCCTGGGCATTACCGCTATGGTGATCATGCTGACGCCCTGGGAGTTTGCGCCGGGTATTATCTTTGATACCCGTTCGGTACTGCTCGGTATTGCGGGACTGTTCTTCGGCACCCTGCCTACGGTTATCGCCATGGTCATGGCGGCGGCCCTGCGCATCTATCAAGGAGGGGCAGCCACCCTCACCGGTGTGTCTGTGATTGTTGCATCCGGGTTGATCGGCATTTGCTGGCGGTACTTCCGTTTTCGCAAGACCACCCGCATCACCATCGGCGAGCTGTATCTCTTCGGGCTGGCTGTGCATCTGGCCATGTTAGCGTTGATGTTTACTCTGCCCAAGGCTACGGCACTCACCGTGTTGACCCACATCAGCCTGCCGGTACTGGTAATTTATCCCCTGGCCACCACCTTACTGGGTACGCTTTTCACTGCGCGCCTTGAACGTAAGCAGACAGAAGAATCCATGCAGCTGGCCTCCATGGTCTATGACAACAGCAGCGAAGCCATGATGGTAATGGACGCGGTGACCGGCAATATCATTACTATCAATCCCGCATTTACCGAACTCACCCAATACACACCGGAAGAAATTATTGGCCAGTACGCCGGCATTCTCAGTACGGATTCCGAGCGCTCGGTGCTGTACGCCAACCTGCGCAAAGGGATGAAAGTGGGTGGCCGCTGGCGCGGCGAAACCTGGTGCCGGCGAAAAAATGGTGAAGATTTTATTGTGTGGCTGACGATGAACACCATCTTCGACAGCGAAGGTAAACCTTACCGCCGCGTTGGACTTTTTTCTGACATCACCGATAAAAAACTGTCGGAAGAAATTATCTGGAATCAGGCGAACTTTGATCAGCTGACGCAACTGCCCAACCGCCGCATGTTCCTGGATCATCTAGAACAGGAAATTCGGAAATCGGCACGGGCGCGTCGTCCCCTCGCGTTATTATTTCTGGATCTGGATCTGTTTAAAGAGGTCAATGACAGTCTCGGTCACGACATGGGGGACAGGCTGCTGCAGGAAACTGCTAAACGTTTGCGTCAATGCGTGCGCGATACTGATATTGTCGCCCGGCTCGGTGGTGATGAATTTACCGTGATCATCAGTAATCTCGAACATACGGAAAATGTTGACCGTATAGCGGAAACCATCCTGCGTCGCTTGAGTGAGCCGTTCCATCTGGGCACCGACACAGCCTATATCTCCACCAGTATCGGCATTACCCTTTACCCCAATGATGCGCGCGATGTTGATACTCTGCTGAAGAACGCAGATCAGGCGATGTATGCGGCAAAAAATCAAGGCCGCAATCGTTTCAATTATTTCACCGCCTCCATGCAGGAAGCGGCACGGAACCGCATGCTGTTGATCAAGGATCTACGCTGTGCGATCAGCGAAGGCCAGTTTATCCTGCACTACCAGCCGATCGTGGATATGGTCAGCAACACAGTCACCAAGGCCGAGGCATTGATTCGCTGGCAGCATCCGACCCGAGGACTGGTATCGCCGGATGAATTTATTTCTCTGGCGGAAGATACCGGTATGATCGTGGATATCGGTAACTGGGTGTTTCACGAAGCCCTCTCGCAGGTGGCACGCTGGCGCGATCAGTACCAGACCGAGATCCAGATCAGCGTGAATAAATCACCGGTTCAATTTCGCGATGAAGGCAGTGGCCTGTCGCACTGGTTCCGGCATCTCCAGCAGCTGGGGCTGTCCGGCAATGCCATCAATATTGAAATTACCGAAGGCCTGCTGCTGGATGCCAACAACACTGTCCATGAAAAGCTTCTCGCGTTCCGCGACGCCGGGATTCAGGTTGCACTGGATGACTTCGGTACCGGTTATTCTTCATTGGCCTATCTCAAAAAATTCGATATTGATTACCTGAAGATCGATAAATCCTTTGTGCGCAATCTGCACAATAACGCCGAAGAGTTTGCGTTGTGCGAAGCCATCATCGTGATGGCGCATAAGCTGGGCATTAAAGTCGTCGCTGAAGGCGTGGAGACGCCGCAGCAGCGCGATCTTCTCGCAGCAGCGGGTTGTGATTTTGCCCAGGGATATCTATTCTCCAGACCACTGCCCGCCGATGAGTTTGCCCGTCTTTTTCTGATCCACTAAACCATTGATCGAAATTTTCGTCCAAATGCTGTTGTTGCGCCACGTCGTTAGCGAAGGGCGCACGGGGTAAGATGTACGACCCTCTGAGGACTCCCGATGACTGAAAAAACCCTTTCTCCCTGGCTGATTATCCTGCTCGCCGCCATGATTGCCACCACGCCGCTGGCGGTGGATATGTACCTTCCTGCCATGCCGGCCATGGCCGATGATATGGGAACACATATCGCTTCGGTGCAGCAGTCGCTCAGTATTTTTCTCGCCGCTTACGGTGCCGGCATGCTGCTGTTTGGTCCCTTGGCTGATGCCCTGGGACGCCGTCCTCTGGCCTTGTTCGGCCTTAGCGGCTTCGCTTTGGCAAGCCTGGTGTTGAGCTGGGTCGACAGCATTGAATGGTTTCTCTTGTGGCGCACCGTGCAGGCTTTGTGCGGAGCCGCTTCCTCGGTGGTGGTACCGGGGATCATTCGATTTCTGTACCGTGAACATACCGCGAAGGGCATGTCCTACATGTCGATGATCATGATGCTGGCGCCCCTGCTGGCACCGGCCATCGGCAGCGCCATCATGTGGCTGAGCAGCTGGCATCTGATCTTTATAGCCCAGGCGGTTTACGCCACGGTCATCATCGTCTTTGCGTGGCGTTTTCTGCCGGAGATCAAAGCCAAGGGGAGTTCACGCCGCATTAATTATCTGCAGGGCTATCGCACCGTATTTGCGAATCCTTCCGCACGCCCGCTGATTATTACCATCATGTTTTCTTCCTTTGCGTTTTTCTGTTTCCTGACAGCGATGCCGTTTATCTACATCAATTACTTTGGTGTCAGTGAGAAATATTTTGGTGTACTGTTTGGTATGAATGTGATGATGTTGATGCTGGCCAATTTCATCAACAGTCGCGTCGTCACCCGGCTCGGCTCACCGCGCATGTTACGCATTGGTCTGGTCATCGCCCTGGTGAGCGTGGCGTTGCTGTGTCTGTTTAATTATCTTGAGCTGAATCTGTGGTTTACCGTGTTTACGGTGGGGCCACTGATGGCCAGCCTGGGACTGATCTCGACCAACACGGATGCGATGATCATCATGAAGTTTCCCGAGCACTCCGGTACCGCAACCGCCGTAACCGGAACGCTGCGCTTTGGCAGCGGGGCTGTTGCCGGTCCGCTGCTGGCCTGGTTTTATACCGGCACCGCGATGCCTTTCTCGCTGCTGATGCTGGGTGGCGTGCTGGGCGTTCTTGTCTGTCAGATCTGGATCCTCTCCGCTGCCCGCCGTGAAAAAGTCAGCCAATGACGTGACCTGATGTCACAAACCGGCCCGCGTCCTCTGAAGTCGCGGGCTTTTTTGTGTATCATCCCCTCTCTTCTCCCTGCATACCTGTGGAAGTTATCGGCGGATCTTCCGGTAACCAGCTGTTTCTTCAGGTCTGTTAAACAGGACATCGACTAGAGGTTGCAATGAAGAACGAATTGTTAAGCTGGCTAGAGCAGCAGAATCTGCAGAACGCTGAACTCATTTATATTTCGATTGTTGTCGCTATTATTGCGCTCACATCGCTCATCATCCATTTTATCCTGCATCGCGTGGTCATCCGCCTGATCAGCCACCGTGCGGCGCAGTCCCAGGGCGTCTGGCAGCGCGCGCTGTTTCAGAATAAATTGTTCAGTCGACTCGCGCTGACACTGCAGGGTTTTATTCTTTATACCCAGGCACGTATCTGGCTGGAAAGCGGTTCCGATTCCCTCGCCGTTATTGAAGTCGTGACCCATCTGTGGGTGCTGCTCTTCGCTACGCTTTCGCTGTTTGCATTGCTCGATACGCTGGAACAGGTGGCAAACTCTACGCCTTACGGCCGCCGCTTTCCGTTGCGGGGCATCTTTCAGAGCATCAAATTGGCGGGTGCGCTGCTCACTATCATCTTTGCCATTTCGCTGTTGATCGGTAAATCGCCGGTCATTTTATTCAGCGGTCTCGGTGCCATGACAGCAGTGTTACTCTTGGTGTTCAAAGATCCGATCATGGGGCTGGTCGCCGGCATTCAGCTTTCTGCCAACGATATGCTGGCGGTGGGTGATTGGCTGGAGATGCCTAAGTACAATGCGGACGGTGATGTGATAGATATCAGTCTCACCACCGTCAAGGTGCGCAACTGGGATAAAACCATCACCACCATTCCAGCCTATGCACTGATTTCGGATTCTTTCAAAAACTGGCGCGGGATGAGCGAGTCCGGTGGCCGCCGCATCAAACGCTCGGTCAATATCGACGCAACCAGCGTGAAATTTCTTGATGAGGATTCGCTGAAGCGTTTACGTCGCGCGCAACTGCTGACGGATTACATCGAAAATAAAGTGCGTGAAATCGAAGAGTACAACCGCGAAAACAACATCGACCCTGAGTCACCGGTCAATGGACGCCGTTTGACCAATCTGGGTACCTTCCGCGCTTACCTGAATGCGTACCTGCAGGCCCATGGCAAGATCCACAAGGAAATGACCCTGATGGTGCGTCAGTTACAGCCCGATGCCAATGGTATTCCCATCGAGATCTATGCATTCACCAACGATACCCGCTGGGCGGTGTACGAAGGCATTCAGGCGGATATCTTTGACCATATCTTTGCTGTGATTCCTGAGTTCGGCTTACGTGTTCATCAAACGCCCACCGGTTACGATCTGCAGCAGATCGGGGCCAAGATTAATACCTCTCTGTAACGGCAACTCAGTGCACCGGCATCAGCCGGTGCACCTCAGATACAAACCTCTCGATTATTCTTCCTGCTGCTGCAATGCCCAGAGCTGGGCATAACGACCCTGCCGCTGCAACAGTTCGTTGTGCGATCCCTGTTCCACCACCTGTCCCTGTTCCAGCACCACAATCTTGTCCGCATCCACCACCGTGGAAAGACGGTGCGCAATTACAATGCTGGTATGGCCACTGGCGACCTCGCGCATGGCATCGAGGATGGCGGACTCCGCCTTGGAATCCAGTGCCGAGGTTGCTTCGTCAAATAACAAAATCGGTGCGCCTTTCAGCAATACGCGCGCAATGGCGATACGTTGTTTTTCACCGCCACTGACTTTTAATCCACGCTCGCCGACGATGGTTTTATCGCCCTGGGGCAGACTGGCGATAAAATTTTGCAGATGTGCCATGCGGATCGCGCGATCAATGGCAGCGTCATCCGCTGCAGGATTTCCGTAAGCAATATTTTCGCGGATGCTGGTGTTGAACAGCACCGTGTCCTGAGGCACGACGGCGATGGCTCGCCGCAGGCTGTCGAGCGTTACCTGGCGAATATCCTGACCGTCGATGGTGATGCTGCCGCTGTCGATATCGTAAAAGCGGTACAGCAGACGCGCGATGGTACTCTTACCCGCACCGGATGCACCTACGATGGCGATGCGTGCCCCGGCGGGAATATGCAGATCAAAATTCCGCAGGATCGGGCGATCGCGATGATAAGCAAAATTTACCTCGGACCAGCGGATCTCACCGCGCGTAATCTGCAACGGCTGCGCATCCGGCGCATCGACAATCGTTGCTTGGCGCTTCAGCAGATTCAGCATGTTTTCCAGGTCGGTGAAGGCACGGCGAATTTCGCGGTACACAAAGCCGAGAAAATTCAAGGGAATAAATAACTGGATCATGTAGGCGTTGACCATGGCGAGATCACCCAGCGTCATCTGCTGATCCACTACATTGACGGCCGCCATCCACATCATCGTCGTGATGGCCAGCGCGATGATCAGTGCCTGCCCGGAGTTGAGCGCGAGCAGCGACATGCGGTTTTTCAGTTTGGCGGATTCCCACTTCGCCAGAAAATCATCATAGGTCCGCGCTTCGAATTCTTCATTGTTGAAATACTTGACCGTTTCGTAATTTAACAGGCTGTCGATAGCCCGGGTGTTGGTGGATGAATCAGCCTGATTGGCTTCGCGTACAAACCGGTTGCGCCACTCTGTCGTCATCACGGTAAACAGGATATAAACCGCTACGGCGATGACCGTGATCACCGCGTACCACACCGAAAAGGCGAGGGCAAAGATCACCGCCACCATCAGAATCTCAAACAGCGTCGGCACAATGTTGAACATCAAAAAACGCATCAGGAAGCTGATGCCATTGGTGCCGCGCTCGATGTCGCGGCTGATGCCGCCAGTGGCACGGTCGAGATGAAATGCCAGTTCCAGTTGATGAAGATGACGAAATACCCGCAGGCCAATACGGCGCATGGCATGTTCCGTGACCCGACTGAACAGCGCATCGCGCAGCTCGCCAAAGAACACGCTGCCGAAACGCAGAGCCCCGTAAAACAGGATGAACGCGATGGGCAGAACCAGCTCCGGCTGCAGGCTGCGGTCGACACCGTCGATGATATGTTTGAGCGCCCAGGGCATCAGCAGCGTTGCGCCCTTGGCGGCAATCAGCGCGAGGATGGCCAGCAGGACCCGGCCTTTGAAATCCCACAGGTAAGGCCAGAGATAACCGAGTGTCTGTTTGATGGTGGAGCGGGTGAGCGGAAGGTGTTCCGCTGCTGTCGCAGAGGACGGGTGACTGTGCATCCCACGCATAGTTGTGATCGCCGGAGGAGTTGAACAAATGCAATGTCGCAGACACCGCGCGGAAGCGGTTTAGGTGGGGGCAGGGAGACTGATTACAACCCGCAGGCCGCCCAGCGGGCTGCGCTCCAGACTCAGGGTACCAGCGAGATGATCCACGATGTCGCGCACAATACCCAATCCCAGCCCATGGCCGGCCACCTGTTCATCCAGACGCGTACCGCGGTTTAGCACCTGGTCCCGCCGTGCCGGATCAATGCCCGGCCCGTCGTCGTCCACCATCAGGATCACCCGTGCATCCGCCTGGGTTATCGCCAGCCGTACCTGGGTGCTGGCCCATTTGCAGGCATTGTCCAGCAGGTTGCCTAGCAGTTCCAGCAGGTCCTCCCGATCCCAGGGCAGCCGCAGATGGTCCGGCGTCGTCTGCCAGTGCAGCTGCAAATCGCGGTCATGGATGTGCTGCAGGGTAGCGAATAAGGGCGGCAATTCCTCCGCACAGTTGAAATGCGCCCCCGGCAGCGCTTCACCCGCCAGCCGCGCGCGGCCCAGTTCGCGGGCCAGTCGCTGGCGGATGTTATCCAGCTGGGCGCGCATGCTCTCGACCACCTCCGGGTGGCCTTGTAACTCGCTGCGGGCATTGATGCTGAACAGGACGGCCAGCGGCGTCTTCAATGCGTGCCCCAGATTGCCCAGTGCATTGCGCGAGCGTTTGAGTGTCTCTTCGGTATGCAGCAACAGGCGGTTGATCTGCTGCACCAGCGGCGCGAGTTCCTCCGGCACCTGGTTATCCAGTTCCGTACGCTGGCCCTGCTGCAACTGCTTCACTTGCTGCCGCACGCTGTCGAGCGGCTGGAGGGCGCGCCGCACGATTACCCGCTGGAGGATCAGGATCACCACCAGCGCAATGCCTCCAGCACCCAGACCTATCCAGCGCAGGCGCTGGAAGCTGTTCAGCACCGGGGTGTAGTCCCGCGCAACGATGATGGCGACATCCTGACCAAAGCGACGATAGTCACCGCGATAGACCAGCAGTTTCTGCTGCTGGGGGCCGTCGCCCAGGCTTTTCTGTAATCCAGCCACCTCCGGGATAACGAGGGTGTGGTCCCAGGCAGAACGTGACCTCAGGGTCAGACCTGTGTCGGCCTGCTGTTCTATTCGATCAGCCTGCAGCTCTATGCGGAAGTAACGCCCGGAAAATGGCCGCTGATACACCGGAGACAGACGGGTCTGATCCACCTCAATACTCGTTTCACCACGCACCAGCGCCGCCAGCAGATTATCCGCTTCCAGCTGCAGTTCACTGCCGAGGCTGCCGCGCAGGCCCGTATCGAACAGCCACAGACTGGTCTGTGCCAGCGCCAGACCCACCAGTATCAGTACGCTGGCAAGCCCGATGCTGAGCCGTTGCTGGATGGATTTCATGACGTCGAACCGGCCGTCACGCCATGGAATTTATAGCCCTGACCGCGCCGGGTTTCGATAACCGCTTTGCCCAGCTTGCGGCGCAGGTGGTTCACGTGAACTTCAATCACGTTGGAATCCCGTTCGGTTTCGCCGTCGTAGAGATGTTCCAGTAATTGCAGCTTGGAGACGATCTGCTGCGGATGCAGCATCAGATAACGCAGCAGGCTGAATTCAGCTGCGGTGAGGATAATGTCGTTGCCGTTACGGATCACGGCCTGCCGGCTTTCATCCAGATGCAGCCCGCCCACCTCAAGATGAGCCTGATTGGCGAGACCGTGCGCCCGGCGCAGGAGCGACTGGATACGCAATTGCAGTTCTTCAGGATGAAAGGGCTTGGTGAGATAGTCATCCGCTCCGGCCTTGAGGCCATCGATGCGTTCGGCCCAGTGGTCGCGCGCAGTGAGGATCAACACCGGTGTGGTCAATCCACCGGCACGCCACTCGCGCAGCACGTCCAGACCCGGCTTGCCCGGCAAACCGAGATCCAGCACGATTAAATCGTAGGGTTCGCTGGCACCTTGATATTGAGCATCGCGACCATCGGCGAGCCAGTCAACGGCATAACCCGAACGTCCTAAGTCGGCCGTCAGTTCATCGGCCAGCGCCACGTCATCTTCGACAATGAGTAACCGCATTCAGTCTTCCTTGTCTTTCAGGATGCGCCCGTTGCGCGCGTCGAGCTCAATCTCGCGCACAACACCATCGCGGGTAATCAACTCCACTTCGTATACATATATTCCATCGTCTTTTTCCAATTCCGCCTCCAGCAGGCGCGCGCCCGGATAACGCGACAGGGCAATATCCAGCAGACTTTCCAATGCCAGAATCTCGCCCTGTTGCCGCAGACGCAAGGCTTCATTGGGGCCGATGTCCGCCGCTGTCGCCGACAGGGCGACAGCGGTGACCAGCGCAAACCAGAAGGAACGGGTGAAAAAAGTCATAACACAGTATTAATCGTCTTTACGGTTTTTCAAAACTTCACCGGTCGCTGCATCCAGATCCAGATCCCATTCAACACCCTGGGCATCAACGATCTCAACTTCATAAACGTAACGTCCGCGTTTTTCTTCCAGTTCTGCATCATCGATAGTGCCACCGGGATGCTGAGCCAGAGCCGCTTCATTAAGTTTCTCAAACGACTGGATAGTACCGGCATTCAGCAGTTGGACTGCCTCTTCCGGCGCAATATCCCGCGCCTGTACCAGACCCGCCGTAGCGGCTAAAAGTGTTGCACTGAGAATAGCTGTTAACTTGGTCATAAGATGTCTCCTGATTGATTAACTCTTGACGATGATCAGGATATCCAGAAGAACTTAATTCAAACTTAATTTTGCGGCTCCCTGATGAGGCATTAAATCCCGCCGAGATCAGGTCATCGTCCGTCCCTTTATTCAGACCATCAGGGTCGCCGGATATTCTGGGCGTGATGCACGTGACGTTCGGCGGTCGCTGCTGGGCCGGTCAAGGTGGAGTGCTGCCTAACTAATAAGGGGCCATCTGTCCGGCCCCTCTCGCACTAATCTGCAATTTTCGGTATAAAAGCGAATTATTCTGCCAGCTGGATGGGCTTCCAAGGTGCCCCCCCGGCCTTGACACAGGGACTTTTCATGAAGCGCTTTCTTATTCTCGCCATCCTTATTGCTGCCGGTGTTTTCTTCGGGGGCAAGTTTTACTACGAATCCCAGATGAAAAAGAGTCTCGACCAGATGGTTCAGGCGTCGAGGGTTTTTGGGGAATTCAGCTATCAGAATGTGAACGTCACGCACACCGGTGAAGCCCAGATCAATCATCTGCGTTTTCAGCCCCACGGCGCGCACGACGCGGTGCTGATTGATCAGGTCAAACTGCGCACGGGTAACGCACTGGGTCTGTTTTATCTCTCTGAAGATATGAAAAAACAGCAGCTGCCGGAGAGCCTCGGGGTTTCCGTGAGCGGTCTGCGCATCCTGACCGGTGGCAGTGTTTACAGCAGCAGCGATGCCTTCAGCAGCGGACCGAGTTTTGAGGCGCTGGGCTGCGGTAAACGCCAGCGCTTCAGCGGCCACGACCTGATGGATATGGGTTATGAGGAACTGGTGATGAGTATCGATATGGATTACGACATCATCAACAACGGCCAGAAGCTCCGCCTGTATACCCGCACCCAGACCGACGGCATGGCCCGCCTGGCAATCACCGCTGATATCCAGCTGGGTGCAAATTCCCGCTCGCTCAACGCCCTTGCGGCCACCTTTGCCCGCGCTGCACTGAACAGCCTGGATGTGAAGTATGAAGACCTCGGATACGCCGCCAGGGTTATCAAGTTCTGTACAGCAGAGACAGATATGACGCCGGCGGAGTATCGCACCCATCACCTCGCGGCCTGGCAGCGTTACTGGCATCGCCGGGGCGTCGCGCCCGGCCCTAAAACCACCGCTGCCTACGAAAGTTTTGTACAGGATCCCAAGCGCTTCGGCCTCTATCTCTATCCTTCGACCAGCCTTTCGCTGCGCGACCTGTTCGATACCCCGGCAGACATTCTGATTTACCGCCTGCAAGGCAATCTGGAAGTTAATGATGCCCCGGTGATCACCCTCGACATGACGGCCATGACGGAGGAAGAACAGGCGCAGGTCATCGTCGCTCAGCAAGTGGCAGAACAACAGCCCGCACCTGTCGCTGAACCTGTGGCAGACCCAGGTCTGGTTTCACTGGACGATCTGGACAACCATCTGCGCCGGATGGTGCGTATCCGTCTGCACAATGGCAGGAGCTATCGCGGCCAGATTCGCTCCGTGAGCGCCGGGACTATTCAATTCCAGCGTTATGAACAGGGCGGACATATGACCATGCCGATCCAGCGGGAGGATATCCGGGACGTACGCCTGATCGACTGAATCTTTAAGCAACAGCGACAACATCAACGATAACGAAATAGGGATTTCACCATGTTCTCATTTGCCTCAGTGGCAGCGCGAGTTCTTCGCGCTGCCTCCATCTGTATTGTTTTTTTCGCAACAGCTGCCCCACTTGCCCAGGCCAAACCTGACGCGCCGCTGCCTCTGGAGGTCTTCTACCGGGAAGAGGCGATCTACAACGTGCAGCTCTCGCCCGACGGAACCCATCTGGCTGCCCTGCGCAACATCGGCAGTGATACCGTGATAATGACGCTGAACCTGGATACCGGTGAGACTTTCTATCCCGCCAAGACCGACAATGAACAATTTAAATTCAACTGGATTCGCTGGGCCAATAACGAACGGCTGCTGATGAGTCTGCGGTTCGACAGTCGCCGCGGTGCCGCATTGCGGTTTACCGAAACGCGGCTGCTGGCGATGGATGCCAAGAAACCTTCCAAGATGATCACGCTGGTCAAGCCTGATGCGCAGGCGGACGGATGGGTCAGCCAGTTTCAGGATAACGTCATCAGCCTGCTGCCTGACGATCCCGATCATATCCTGCTGGGTGTGGACCGCGAATTTCCCAACCACCAGACGGTTTATCGGGCCAACGTCAACACCGGCCGCCTGTACCGCGTGAAGAAACACTCAACCTCAGTGCGCTCGTGGATGGCGGATCAGCAGGGCAATGTTGTTCTGGGGGAGGGTTACAACGACCGTGAACGCAGGGTCAGCATCAGAGTGCTCGATCCTAAAACCAAGAAGTGGAATATTGCCTGGTCGTATGTGGTGTTCGATGAGCCCGCCATTCGTCCACTGGGTTTCGGGCGGGACAGCAGCACCTTATATCTGCTCGCGGATCACAACGGCAAACAGGCAGTGTACAAAGCGGATCTGTCCAAAGAAGGTTATCCGCTGGAGCTGATGCTGAGCAGCCCCGATTACGATATCTTCGGCAACCTGATTTATTCACCGGCCCACCGCGACGCCGTTGGTCTTTATTACCACGATGGCGGCGGCAAGAGTATTTTCTGGAATCGTGAATTTAAAGCTTTTCAACAAGGCCTCGATAAAGCGCTGCCGGATTCGGGTAATTACATCACCAGTCTGAGTCACGACGCCCGCCGATACATCCTGTATACCGTAGCGCCGACCCAGCCGGGTAAGTATTACTTCGGCGATCGCGAGGCGAAGGCCGTGGAATTTATTGCCGACATCTATCCCGAACTCGCGAATGGTGTGCTGGTGGAGAAAAAGCAGGTGGTCTATAAAGCCCGCGACGGGCTGGAGCTGGAAGGCTATCTGTCACTGCCAAAGCAGTTCAACAAAAAACCTGTAGCCACCATCATCCTGCCCCACGGCGGCCCCATGACGCGGGACGGCAAGGAGTACGACAGCTTTTCAGCTTTTATGGTGAACCGCGGTTACGCTGTATTTCAACCCAACTTTCGCGGCTCAGCCGGCTATGGCCATGATTTTATGATGATGGCCGTCGGCGGTATGGGACTCGCGATGCAGGATGATCTGGAAGATGCGGTCAATTATCTGGTTAAGGAGAAGATCGCCGATCCCAAGCGGGTGTGTATCGTCGGTGGCGGTTACGCCGCTTTGATGGGCGCAACCAAGACGCCGGATCTGTTTCAATGCGCTATCAGCTTTGCGGGAATTTCAGACATTGTAAAACTGCGCGATACTGCGCGCTATTTCGTCAATAAAAACGTGATGCGCGAACAGCTCGGCAACGACAAAAAGCAGCTGCGTGAAACCTCACCGGCACGACTGGTGGAAAACATCAAGATTCCGATCCTGCTGCTGCACGGCGCCGACGATACTGTCGTACCGGTTGATCAAAGTCGTCTGATGGCGAAACGCCTGAAGAAACACAACAAGGTGTACGAGTACATCGAACTGGAAGGCGGCAGCCATCACCTGGACTACCTGCCACACCGCAAACAGACCTTTGAAGCCATGGAAGCCTTCCTGCAAAAATACCTGCCGGTTGACACCCCCACCCAGACAGCGCAGCAGGCAGGTATTTAAATTTTCAGGTGGTGGATGGTTGATGGTCGAATGACTTAGGACCATACCTGAGTCGAAGAATGTAGATCGGATTAAACCTAGGTCGGATTAGCACAGCGTAATCCGACACACCTCCATCCACCAGCGATCAACCCCATTAATCAACCAACCACGGCGGATCGATCACTCCCCCACCGATCCGCCGCTTAATCCAATCCAACCCTTTTTCAATATCCGGTCGCTGCGCTATCTGCCGGGGTTTAACAAATGCCCATCCTTCACCGGCGCGCTCGGCCACCACAAAATTAAACGAATAAAATGGTTCCTGCCCCATGCGCAGATCGGTGATGATCAATTCACCATTCACCTCGCTCATCTTGAAAAAGCCATGACTGAACCAGGCGATCCGCTCCGTCTCCCAATGACCACGCACCGCATCAAATAACTCCGGATGACGCGGGTGAGATTTCAAATTCAATTGCGGTGTTTCATCAAGCAGCGAATAAAAACCCTCGGCATAGCCTTCCGGTGTCATCACCAGAACACGCCACAGCAATGTATTGAATGCCGTAGGCGTAACCAGTCGCTGCTCGACCGTCCACTGATGCTGCGCGAGATAATTATCTGTCACCTTTTCAACATGCCATTGCGCCACTACCGTCCACGCCAGATAGGCAGTACTCAAAGAAATTCCCCAGGCATTCCACCGCAGACCGGAGGTCCGCTGAAACAGCAGCGCCGCAACAATGCCGAACAGCAGGGGCAGGGTGTAGAGCGGGTCGATAATAAAAATACTGCCGACACCGAAAGGGTAATCCGAAAAGGGCAACGCCATCTGCGTACCGTAGACGGTCATGAAATCCAGCAGGACATGCGTGATAAGGATCAGCCAGATCGCCAGACACCAGCGCTTAAAAAGTTCGATCTTTCCGGACCAGCGGCTGAACAGCCACGCCAGTGCCGGTGACAACAGGGTGAGGTAGAACAGTGAATGACTCGCCGCCCGATGAAACGTCATATTGCGTATCGGATCGCCATGGTCAATAAACGCATCCAGATCAGGCAAGGTGCCTAATGCTGCACCCAGCAGGGCAGCTTTCCACAGGGCGGTGCGTCGCCCCATCACCGCCATGCCAACAGCGGACCCCAGTGCGGCCTGTGAAAGTGAATCCATGACAATCTTTCTCAACAATTAACGACAGTGGCGCATTATAAGGGCTTGTCATGGCAGCGTCGGACAATTCAACGCCCAAAGGTGACACCGCACTGGTTTCTTCCGTGGATTTACGCCGCTATTCATGCTATTCACTGCCTCTGACGAATAACGAAGACACTTTCCATGCTTACTTTCCTGTTGGTTGTCATTCTGTGTTACCTCGCCCTGTGCGCCCTCGCATTCTGCTGGCAGACCCGCCTGGTCTTCCCCCGCGCCACCGCCACTGAGGCCGCCTATGGGCAGTATGCTGCCCACCAGATCAGCCTGAGCCAGGAATTCATCCTGCTGAATGGCTGGCGGCTGGAGAATCCCACCGCGCAAAAAGAGGTGATCCTGCTTTATTTCGGCGGGAACGCCGAAGATGTTATCGACCTGCTGCCCACCCTGCAGGACATTGGCGCGCGCTATACCTACGCCTATAACTATCGCGGCTATGGTCGCAGCCAGGGTGCACCCTCCCAGGCGGCGCTCTACACGGATGCGCTGGCCATCTACGATGAACTGCGCCGCCACCACGATCTGACGACTGCGACAGTTGTGGTGATGGGCCGCAGCCTGGGTTCAGCGGTGGCCGGCTATCTCGCCAGTCAGCGGCCGGTCGACCGGCTGGTGCTGCTGACGCCGCTGAAAAGCGCTCTGGAAAACGGCCGGCGCCGATTTCCCATCCTGCCCGTACGATGGCTGCTGCGGCACTCGTTTGAGCTGGAGCTTCACGCCAGAACCATAAACTGTCCCGTCCTGATGCTGATCGGCACCGCCGATCTGGTCATTCCCCCCGCCGACTCCCTCGCGACTTACGCCGCCATCCGCGGCCCGAAAGAACTACTGGAGCTGCCGGGAATAGGGCACAACAACGTCTTTGACGACCCAAAGGCCCTGCCGGCCGTGCGGGAATTTGTGCTGCGCTGAGCCTTAATTTCTACAGAACGCGGGCGAAAACGCCAAAAACGCACCAGTTTAGGCCTTCAGCGGAAACTGGCGCGACCACCTTGAGGGTTGTGGGGATGATACGCGGGCGGATGCTCCGCTCAAGAGTCCTCTAATAACCATAAAGGTGACACTCTATGCATAGATTCAAATCTCTCTTCGTCCTGTTGCTCCTCGGCTCCGCCGTCTTTACGGCCGGTCTCACTACTGCCAAGCCTTATAAGGGTGGCGAAATTTATTCCAACCAAAGTTATAAGTACGGGCGCTACGAAATGCGGATGCGCGCCGCCAAAGGCAGTGGTGTTCTCTCTACCTTCTTCCTGTACAAAAATGGCTCGGAGGTTAACGGGACCTTCTGGGAAGAAATCGACATCGAGATCTTCGGCAAGAACAACGCCACCCAGTGGCAAAGTAACGTGATCATCGGCACCAATCGTCCCACCTCAAAAACGGAGGCGGTACACAGCGCACCCGCCTCGCTGGCGGATGGTTACCACACCTATGTGCTGGAGTGGACGCCCAACTACGTCGCCTGGTTTGTCGATGGCAATGAAGTGCGACGCATCAATGGTGGCCAGTTCGTTACCAGCCTCAACAGTCCACAGAGCATTCGCTTCAACCTGTGGGCAGCAAATATTCCCGAGTGGGTGGGCTACTGGGACCCCAACATCCTGCCGGTATATCAGTTCATCGATTACATTGAATACCGTCCGTTTATCGCCGCCAGCAACAGCTTCGGTGTGGGCTGGCGCGATGATTTCCACAGCTTTGATTCCAACCGCTGGAGTAAAGCCAACTGGACCTTCGGCGAAAACCTTGCCGACTTTGATCCGGCCAACGTCGTTGTGAGGAACGGCATACTTGTACTGGCACTCACCCGCGAAGGGCAGACCGGTTACAACGGCAACCCACCGGTAGATAACGGAAACGGCGGTGGTAACAACGGTGGAGGTAATAACGGCGGCGGCAATAATGGCGGTGGTAACAACGGTGGTGGCAACAATGGTTCAACCACTATCTTCATCGAAGCAGAAAATTTCAATGAGGTCGGCGGCAGCGTGCTCGCCAGTGGCGGCATCGTGGGTTATATCGATCCGGGCGAGTGGTTCAAGTACACCAACGTCAACATCCCGCAGTCAGGTATGTACCGCGTTGAGTATCGGGTAGCCTCGGCGCTCACCACAGCGCAGTTCACACTGGATCGCGATGGCGTTGGTCTTGGTACCATCAGTGTTCCTTACACCGGAAGCTGGGATACTTATCACGTAATCTCCCACAATATTTATCTGAACGGCGGCGTTCAGAATCTGGCGATCTACGCCAACAGCGGTGGCTTCAACATCGACTGGATTAAACTGACAAAAATGTAAATAATCAGCAGGTCCCGGGATTGCACACTGTGCAATCCCCTTTTTTATTTGAGAATAATTATGAAGTTCTATCTTTTAGCTGCATTGTTGACTTTCGCTTTAGTTTCTCCTTCTTATGCAAAACCTTACAAAGGTGCGGAAATTTACTCCAAGGAAAGTGTCCTTTACGGTCGCTTTGAAATCCGCATGCGCGTTGCCAAAGGCAGCGGTGTGTTATCCACATTCTTTACTTACAAAAACGGTTCCGAGATCGGCAGTACATTCTGGGAAGAAATAGATATCGAAGTCTTCGGGAAAGACGATGCGACCACCTGGCAAAGTAATGTGATTCTCGGCTCGAGCCGTCCGACCATTCAGTCCGTGGATATTCACGAGCAGCCCACTTCCCTTGCTGATGCCTATCACACCTATGTCCTCGAGTGGACGCCGGATTATTTGGCCTGGTATCTGGATGGTACGGAGGTGCGGCGTATAGATGGCACTGCCACAGTGACCAGCCTGGAGAATCCACAGAGCCTGCGGTTCAACCTCTGGTCCAACGAGGATGCCGACTGGGCAGGAGCCTGGGACAATGCCATCCTGCCGGTCTATCAGTTTGTGAATTACATTGAATATCAGCAGTACAACATAGACACCGGCGAATTCGAGCCGGCATGGCGCGATGATTTTGATACGTTTGATGATGCGCGCTGGGATAAAGCCAACTGGACGTTTGATATGAACCGCGTGGACTTCGTACCGGAAAATGTGCGTGTGCAGGACGGCATCTTGATCCTTGCGCTTACCCATGAAAACGCTACCGGGTTCAACGGCACACCACCGGCTGACGAGCTGACCGGGAGTTCCAGCTCCAGTGTCAGTTCGCAGGCGGCTTCAAGCGCGTCAACCAGCTCCAGCAACAGCGTATCGTCTGCAGCCTCCAGCCGGACTGCAAGCAGCAGTCCCGCGAAAACCAGCGGTGGCGGCGGTGGTGCATTTCACTGGAGCGGCCTGTTGCTGTTGAGCGGGTTGCTGTTGTTCAGACGTAGCTCGCAACAGGATGTAGCCTAGCAATTACTGCTGCCGTGTCTGCTTGCGGAAATCCGCAGCAGACATGCCGGTATAGCGTTTAAAAAATCGATTGAAGGATGATTTACTGTTGAAGCCGGATTCCAGAAAAATTTCCATAATGGTGGTATCGGCATGCTGAGGGTCCAGCAACAACATCTTGGCGTGATCAACTCGATAACGATTGACGAATTCGAAGAAATTGGTATTGAAATGATTATTGAGGATGTTCGAGACCTCACGGTACTGAATGCCCAGATGCCGTGCGAACTCCTCAATATTCAAATTTTGCCGCAGATAAAGCTGCTCTTGCTCCATGGCCTGCTGAATACGCTCGATAACATCGGCAGAGGGCTCCGTATTGGCAGGCTCTTTTTTTCTACCGGCCGCCTTGGTCTGCAGCAATTGATGCGCATAAATGATGCTGTAGACAAACAAGGCATTGACCAATAAAAACGTAATGTAATTATCAAAGATGCCAAAGCCATCAGCGATACGTTTGTCGATCACCTGCCCCAGCACATGAACCACCAGTGACCACAGCCAGTTGATCGCAAAACCCAGGGTTAACAGCAGCAACCAGTAGGGTCCCTCCAGGCTCAGGTTCGAATAAAATTCCTTGAGCTGCTGCTTGTATTGACGAATTACCCACACCGCCCAGAAGGCATAAATCACTGGCAGCACTTTCAGATAATTCCACAGAAAATCTGTCATCTGATTACTGAATGAAGAGTAGTTCGCGGGGCGGAAACGCAAATGATCGCTGTCCAGATTGCCCACTACAATTAAACCCGTCACCACCACCAGATTCAGCAGATGCAGCGCATGTCGACGCGTCAGCCTGAAATTTTCATGAGTAATCGATACCACATACAGGTACAGACAGACCCCCTTACCCACGATGGCTGTTGTCAGGGTCAACGCCAGCAGCGCTTTTGCAGTGGACGTCTGCAGCAGGATGTAATCGTTCCACAACAACAGATTGCAGAAGGCTGTCAGGCCGACACAGGTAAAAAATCCGGACAACAGGTAGGTGCCGATCGCCTTTTGCTTGGAAAGCAACCATTGAAAAACCACCAGCAGCAGGCACACGGCCAGCGTCAGCACAAGAATCAAATCATGGATATTAAAGACAGGGGTTTTCATGGATGAACAGACACCGGTAAAAAGTCTCTCGGATTATAGCCGAACGGCTCGGGAATTTTCGGGACCTCCGGCGTCCAGGTGACGTGGCCTTTCCCACACTGCCCGGCAATTCCGTTGAATATCGAAACCTGAAGCCCCATCATTTCAGCTCCCCACGATAATGCAGGAGCACATATCACCATGTCTTCAATTCCGGTTTCTCTAGGCAAAGCGATGTTTCTGGCGGCAATGTTGTCTCTGCTGGCCGGTTGCGGCATCAACACCATTCCCACCATGGATGAACAGGTCAAAGCAGCCTGGTCGCAGGTGGAAAACCAGTATCAGCGCCGGGCAGACCTGGTGCCGAATCTGGTCGAGACCGTGAAAGGTTATGCGGCCCAGGAGCGCGAGACACTGACGGCGGTGGTAGAAGCCAGGGCCAGAGTCGGCTCCATGCAGGTGGATGAAAGCGTGATTGATGATCCACAGAAGCTGCAACAGTTTGAACAGGCCCAGGCTCAGCTGGGCAGTGCCCTGCAACGATTACTGGTGGTGGTGGAGCGTTACCCCGATTTGAAATCCAACCAGAATTTTCTTGCACTGCAGTCGCAGCTGGAAGGAACAGAGAACCGCATTGCGGTAGCGCGGCGCGATTACATCCAGGCGGTGGAGCGTTACAACACCGAAATCCGCACCTTCCCCGGACGCATCTGGCACAGCATCCTTTACTCCGATCTGCAGATTCGCGATGTGTATAAAGCCACCAGCGAAGGGGCAGAGAAAGCGCCAGAGGTTAAATTCTGATGCGCCTGCTGACGGCCACAGCCCTGCTGCTGGTTTTTATCGGCCAATGTGCCTTTGCCCAGATACAGTTTCCTCCGCTCACCGGTCGCGTCGTTGATAACGCGGACCTGCTGGATGCCCGGACCGAGCGGGAGCTGACAGAGCTGCTTGCCGCCCATGAACAGGCGACCACCAACCAGGTCGTGGTGGTTACGCTGAGTAATCTTCAGGGCCAGGTGATTGAAGACTTTGGTTATCAGCTGGGCCGCGCCTGGGGCATTGGCCAGAAAGACAAAGACAACGGCGTCATTCTGCTGGTCGCCCAGGAAGAGCGCCGCGTGCGCATTGAAGTTGGCTACGGACTCGAGGGCACACTGACCGACGCCATCTCAGCCAATATCATCCACAGCATCATCCTGCCGAAGTTCAAACAGGCACAGTTCAATGACGGAATCCGGGAAGGCACTCTGGCCATCATCGCAGCGCTGGGTGACGAATACGCGATGCGTGAGGTGCCCAAGAAGGATAAACGCCTGCCATTGTTCATGATCTTTCTGCTGATCGTGGCGATCTTCCTGCTCGCTACCGTCTCCGGCGGCACTGGTGGCGGCTATCGCCGCGGCGGTTACTACGGCGGCCTCGGCGGTTTTGGTGGTGGCGGATTCGGCGGAGGAGGCTTCGGTGGCGGCGGCGGTGGTTTTGGTGGCGGTGGCGCCTCAGGAGGATGGTAATGACTTTAATCAATCCGGATCAACAACAGAGCGTGGCGGAGCTTATCGCAGAGATTGAGCGACATACCGACGCTGAACTCGTCGCTGTCGTGGCCCGCCAGAGCGACGACTACCGCTACATACCCGTGCTCTGGGCCGCCGCACTCGCGCTGCTGGTGCCTCTGCCGGTCCTGTTCGCCCCCTTCTGGCTGACAACGGCAGACGTGCTGCTGGTGCAGTGGCTGACATTTCTGTTTCTGGCAGCCCTGTTTCGAATTCCCGCGCTGCGCATTCGCCTGATTCCCAGATCCGTGCGCTACCGGCGCGCCGCGAATATGGCGTGCCGGCAGTTCCTGGAGAACAACCTGCACCACACCAGCGGCGAGACCGGTGTGTTGCTGTTTGTATCAGAGGCGGAGCGCTACGTGGAGATCATTGCAGACCGGGGGATCAGCCAGCTGGTGCCGCAGAGCCAATGGCAGGGCCTGATCGATGAGTTCATCTCCGCCGTAAAGGCAGGCAGAACCCATGAAGGGCTTATCAATTGCATCAAAGGCTGCGGCACCATCCTGCAGCAGCAGGTTCCCGCTACCCGCGAGAAAAATGAACTGCCCAATCACCTGATCCTGCTGTAAGACCTGCCGCGCTTCGCTTGCCATTCGGCTCGACACCCACCAGAATACTGTATTTTCATACAGTGTTATGGTGGGTTATGAAGCGCGGTGATGACCAAATTGAGACCGGAGACTGGGATGATGGCTGGGGCGATAACTGGATAGCGCCGCCGCTGGCAGCGCGCAAGGGACGGGGAGCCGTTTCCAACCTGGCGGGGCGTTATGAAGTCCAGACCACGGAAGCAGTGGACGACGGCTGGTGGCACGACGAGGATGACAATGGTCAGCCGGTGCAAACCTTCGTCACCCGCGAATACGCCAAGAGTATCCTCAGCCGTAACACCTCTCCGGATTTACCCTTCAGCGTGTCACTCAATCCCTACCGCGGCTGTGAACACGGCTGCATCTACTGCTTTGCCCGACCGACCCACGCCTACCTGGGCTTGTCTCCTGGCCTGGACTTCGAAACCCGGCTCTATGCCAAGGTCAATGCCGCCGAGCTGCTGCGACGGGAACTGGCCAGTCCGTCCTACACGCCCAGCTGCATTGCACTGGGCGTGAACACCGACGCCTATCAGCCCTGCGAGCGGCAGTTTCAGCTCACCCGGCAGGTCCTGGAGGTGCTGCAGGAATGCGAACACCCGGTGGGCCTGATCACCAAGTCAGCACTCATTGAACGGGATATCGATATTCTCGCCGCCATGGCGCAGAAACAGCAGGCTGTCGCCGCCGTAACCATCACCACCCTGGATCACACCATCGCCCGCACCCTGGAACCGCGTGCAGCATCACCCACCCGCCGCCTGCAGACCATCCGCCGTCTGGCTGAGGCGGGCATACCGGTCTCCGTCAGCGTCGCACCGATTATTCCGTTTATCACCGAACCGGAGCTGGAGCACATCCTGACCGCCGCCCGGGACGCTGGCGCCACCGGTGCAGGCTATACCGTGCTGCGCCTGCCCTGGGAGGTGAACCCGCTGTTCCAGCAATGGCTGGAGGTGCATTTTCCCGAGCGCGCCGAACGGGTGATGAACTGCATCCGCGCCATGCGCGGCGGAAAAGATTACGATGCAGATTTCGCCTCGCGCATGCACGGAGAAGGCCTGTGGGCCGACCTCTTCCGTCAGCGCTTTCGCAAAACCGTGACCCGGCTGGGCTTCAACCGCAACAATCGCTTCCACACCCTCGACGACTCGCGTTTCTGCAAACCTAAAGTCATCCCGCCCAAACCGAAGAAACATGGCGACCAGCAGTTGGATTTTTTTGGATAGAAATGTGAAAACAATCCTAATACCGCTAATCTCTCACACAACAATGCCTTGGCATGCAACACTTTTATAGCCAACATGCCTTATTGCCTCGCGGAAAAACATACTCACCCGGAAAGCAAAATAATTACCTTGACTCTCAGTGCATATAATGAACTGCAGACCAAATACCACGCCGAATTGAATAAACTTGCGACACCCCACAGTTTGGGAAAAAACCGCGGCAATGCTCTTTCCGGTGCTGAACGAGGTATAACCCTGGCACAACGCCGAGGTAGAGGCATCAATGTAGCAAACAATGCTCAAGCTGTTCAGGTTTCAAACCTGGCTAAAAGCATCTCCTATACAGGTAAGGGGCTGGTTGCACTAGATGCAGGTATCCGAATCAAGCATGTCCATAATACCTATAACCAGGGCGGCAACTGGCAACGTGAAGCAGCAATTCAAGCTACAGGATTTGGTGCTGCTGGTATCGCCGGCATTGGCGTTGGTAAGGCTGTTGTAACAGGCTTGACGGCTATAGGTTTGGGTTTAACACCGGTGGGTTGGGTAGTCTTGATTGGCGCAGGTTTAACTGCTGGATTCATCGCTTCGCAAGGAGCTGACTGGCTGGCCACTAAAGGAACAGCCGCGTTGTACGATCGGAGTTTTTAAAACGATGGTTCCCCAAACCTACGAACAATATTTTATCGCGGTAGGCTTTGTTTTATTTTTGCTTGCCGCTTTTTCTTGGCTTTTTCTTGGCTTGTTTTTGCACGTTTCACAATGCGGAGAATAGAGCAGGCGCTTTCCAACGACGGCCGCGAAAACCCATGCGCGTGGGACGGTATCGGGGCGCGAACCTTATGGTATGCCTATGCGATCAGCCTGCCGGAAGGTCGATTTAACCGAACAGACGATCCCCTGATAGATGTCCGGATGGTGCGAAGTTACGCCAGTGGTAAGGATCGGCTGTGGGGATGGATGCTGATAGTATCCACTTTATCATTTGGGTTAATAAGTATTGCTGGTTGGCTTATCTGGGGAGATTAATCTAGTTCCTGCAGATCCAACCAAGGTTTACCATACCCACAGTCCCCGTCGCAGCTATGGTAAAACTCATGACCCAGCCAGAACGCCTCTGTCATTCGCATACGCTTGATCAACATAATCCGCTTGCCGAAAAAAATACGTTACGCGCGCTGGTTCTCACGCTGGTCATGATGATCATTGAGATTGGTGGCGGTTGGTATTTCAACTCCATGGCACTGCTGGCTGACGGCTGGCATATGAGTTCCCACGTCCTGGCCCTGGGCCTCGCCTTACTGGCTTACCGGCTCACCCGCCATTTTGCCGGTGATGTTCGTTTCACCTTCGGGCCCTGGAAGATTGAGGTGCTCGGTGGTTACACCGGAGCGATTCTGCTGTTGATGGTTGCGGTGATGATGTTCTATCACTCTATCGAGCGGCTGATCTCGCCAGGGGAAATTCATTACAACGAAGCTATCATCATCGCGGTGGTGGGTCTGGTGGTTAATTTAATCTGCGCCTGGTGGCTGAAAGACGGACACAGTCACCACCACCACGATCACGCACATCACGACCATCACCACCACGGCCATCAGGATCTGAATCTGCGCTCTGCCTATCTTCACGTCATCACCGACGCAGCTACTTCTGTGCTGGCTATCATCGCGCTGATCGGCGGCAAACTCTGGGGTGCAGCCTGGCTTGATCCAATGATGGGCATCGTTGGTGGAGCACTTGTGGCGATATGGGCGATCGGCCTGCTGAAGGAATCCGGCCGCGTGCTGGTCGATGCAGAGATGGGAGCGCCCATCACCGATGAAGTGCGCGAAGTTATCGCACAAAGCCCGATAGCTGCCCGCCTTATTGATTTGCATGTGTGGCGCATTGGCAAAGGCAGCTACGCATGCATCCTGAGCCTGCAGACTGCCACTGAAGTTTCACCGGATTATTTTCGGGATCTTCTGAGTGTTCATGAAGAGCTTACGCACGTTACTGTAGAGCTTTATACGCAGAACCAGGTTTAGCCGCGCTGCCCCTGCAGGAGTTCAGGGTGGCTGAACTCCACGCGATTATTTACAGCCGTCCAACATGACAATTCCCATTTAACGCATACTTTTTCTTCAGCTGTTGTTCAGCAAAGCCCGGTTAACTTGCAGGTAAACACCAGGAGGTTAACCATGAAAAAGATACTGACGGTACTGGCTGGATTGTTGGTTGTGTGGGGTTGGTTAGTGGTTGCGGCGCCGGCGTTTGCCCATGACCACCATTGGGTGGAACAGGAGCGAGCCCAGATCAATCGCGAGCGGGAAGCGATGCACCGGCGGTTCGATGCGATGATGCGCAACCTGGATGCGGAAGGCCGTGAGATAGATCGCTGGCAGAGTCGTCAGCGTCATGGTGACCATCAGGCCATCGCACATATCGCCAATCAGAAACGTGATGCGTTGAATCGTGAGCGCGACAGACTCAACCGCGAACGGGACCGGATGAATCGGTATTACGATGAACAGAACCGCGCCCTTGATCACCGCCATCAGCAACAGCCGCATCGGCGCGATTACGGGTATCACCGGCACGGCAGACAGCACTGACCAACCCGGATCAATCTACCTGCGGGAAAACTCCCGCAGGTCACTTCGGCCTCTGGCACATTCCTTCCACCTGTAAGATCATCTCCCTTCCGCTGACAATCGAGTCGGCTTGATCGCTCCTTGCCCGTCCGCATCAGAACCGCCGCTATTTTACGGGGTTGTGACTCTGACCAAGGCGAGGTTTTGCAGCGAGATTTACACTGCAGGATTTCCGTGGTTCTGCAGCGCAGGATTTTTTAAAACAACCAGCTTGGAGCAATAATAATGTACAAACTCAGCCATGGTGTTGCGTTACTGGCGTTAATGGGCAGCCTGACAGCCCACGCCGAACAAACCGCTACCGATCAACAATGGACCTGGCCCTGCACGCCACCCGACCAGGCACCGGCACCCTCAGCCAGCCAGGAGGATTTCGATCGTTACAGCTGGCAGCTGTTTATTGCGTTAAACAGACCCGCCAAATCCGCTCAACGGGGACAACCCGACTGCGATCAACCCATCGATGCCAGACAGCCCTCGGTGTGGCAGACCTATAAGACCATCGACCAGATTTTTCTGCCGGATGCAGCCGACCCCGGCCCGTGGGAGAAAGGCGGCCCGGACACCCGTCTCAGTCTGATCAACATCCCCGTACTGAAGAACACCGGTGTGATTGGCTTTGTTGATCAGGCGGTTGGTGGCTGGCTGATCGATCAGCGGGGAAATCCGACCTATTACTCAATCCACACCAACCAGGTGGCTTACGATTATGTGGTAAAGCAAAAACTCTACAACGCCGAGGTCGTAAGCCAGGCCCAGGAGATTCGCTTTCCTGAGACGGCTGCAACGGTCAAGGCGAGCTGGCGCGTGCTGACCAAGCAGGATGATGCGAGCCGTTACCTGACCATGGAGGCGCAGGTGGAAACCTTTGATGATAAAGGCCAGCCTACCGGTAAAACCACCGCTGCTACCCTCGGATTAACCGGCCTGCACATCGCCACCAAAGCGAAGGGTTATCCGCAGTGGGTATGGTCGACCTTCGAACACCTGGACAATGTGCCACCCAAAGAAAATGTCGACGGCCGATGGGTTGATAAGCCAGCCAAAGGCGTCTTCTATTCATATTTTAATGAGAAGGCCTCGGCGATGAACCTGAACCACGCAGCCTGTCTGTGGCAGCAACGGGATAACCAGCTGGTCTGTGTGCCGAAAGAGGGCGTCACCATTACTACACCGGACCCATTGAATCGCGTCCTGCCTCTGGCAGCAGAAACGCAGAAGGTCAACGCGGTTGCGCAACGCAATCTGACACAGACGGTGTTTCGCCATTATCAGTTGGTTGCCACTCAACGGGCTTCGATTCCGGATCATGCGGAAGATCCGCTGGGCCAGCCGGTTCCCGCTCTGGCTGCCAACGTCACCATGGAAAGTTATACCCAGGCCACCAGCAGCTGTATGGGCTGTCACGCCATGGCCACGCTGGCGAAGAGCGACACCAAATCGGACTTTTCATTTCTGTTCAAGTCAGCGCAGAAACCGATGGGGAAAGATAAGAAGTAGTTCAGAAAAAAAGAGCATGCATACAAACGTTGGCTGGCCGTCCACCGTTTATATGCATGCTAACCATCACGTATTCAGGGAGCTTCAACTACTGGCAGTTCTGCCACGATATCTCTGCTGGCTATGCGGGTACGTGCCTGACCGCTCAGCATCTGTAACTCATTGATCACATCCTTCGCTAACCAGCTCACCGACGGGTCCGGGTGATTAACCAGATTTTCCACCAGATAAACATGACTTTCATTGCCGGTCGCGCGCAGTGCGAGAAGGGCATCCAGTTTTACACCGATATCATTATCCTGCAGCAGCGGAGCAATGACATTGGCTGCACTGTGGTAGCGAGTCTTCGCCAGCTCAGTCAGTGTTTTCTGACGGACTGTCGGGTCGGGATTATTGAGACCTGACTGCGCCTCGTTGATTTGTTTTTCAATCAGGGTGTTGTCGCCACGCATCGACATCACCTGCGCTGCAATGCGTTTGATATCCGGATGAGTTTGATTCTGATACAGCGAGGTGAGTGCGTAATCAGGCAGAATCGTTGCATTGTCGGCAAGGTCATAAATACTTTTGCTGGCAATGGCGAGATCTTCCCGGCTCGGGTTACTGCCGAGAAATTCGGTTACTTTATCGGTAAAGGAACGGGGGTCCTGGTCGGTCTGGGTAATAAGGTCTCGGACGGCCTGATCTCTCAGCATGGTCTGTTCAGTGACCACAACCTCCTGACCGGTTGTTGCTGGTGTCGTTTTATCTGCAGTTGTTGCAGCCGGAGCGCCAGCGGATATTTTTTTGGTTGCGACAGGTCGGGGAGCCTCGGAATCAAATACAAACAGACGCGCATCAAGCAGCTCCTGTTCTTTTTTTGCGAGCAGTATTTCCAGGTCTTTAATTCGATCTTCCAGTAGGGCCACTTGATGATTCATCGAATCATCCGTCGTCAACTGATGCGCACCCTGCACAAGCAAGGCACCAGCGGCAGCAGCGAGAAGCAAGTGCATTTTAGAAAGACTCATTGCTCTACCTCTGATTATTATTCTGGAAACGTGTCATTACTGGCTGTGTAAATTCACAAAAAACTTCTGCAATCAGGCTGATCGGTCTGGCAGACAAGGGGCAGAAGGTCTGCCCCTTGTCCGTTTGAGATCCCTCTCAATAACCGATCCTTACAGATTGCCGAAGCCAATTGCACCGTTACAATGCAGCCATTCGCTGCGACCATTACCACCGCCGCAGGAACCGTTCTGATAAACCCCAGTGTTGTAAGTCTGGTCTTCTGCCTGACGAACCTGACCGTTTACGCTGAGGTAATCAACCTGTACGTCGCGGCCATCAGCGTCATTGGTGAACTCCACAACGCTGCCACCGGACAGGTTGGTGGTTGCGGTGTAGTTAGACATGCCGGTGCTCAAGCGCCAGCTGGCTACAGTGGTGTTGTTCACTTTGAGGGTGATGTTTTCCTGACCGGATGTACCTCTGGCACGGACAACAATAGTCTTACCGCCACCGCCACCGGCTGAGCTGCTACCACCGTTATTGCCACCGCCGTTATTACCACCACCGTTGTTGCTGCCTTGGCTTACCGTGATGTCTGAACTACCGCGGCTCTGATACCCCTCGGTCGCGAATACCATGTAATCATGAGATCCAAGGTTCAGGCCTCTGCTCGCCCAGTAGTTGAAGTGGTTGGATACAGTGATGGTACCGGACACGTTACCAAAACCTTTCTTCGGATTTCTTACGCTGAAGTATTGGTAGAAAGTGCTGGTACCTTCAATGGAAGGCTGGTTAACGCGCTGACAGCGACGCACATTATAGGTTGCACCGTCACTCTGGAAGCTGCCGAAGTCGGTACCGCCGGAACAGGAAGCCGGGTTGTACGAACCATAGCTTTCAATGACGTAGTATTCGATCAACGGGTTACGGGTCCAGCCGTAAAGGGCAATGTAAGAGTTCTGTGAATTATCAACGTTGTATGTACCGGAATAATTCACAACGCGCGGGCCACCCGGGTTCCAGCCTTTACCGCCTACCCAGTTATTGGTGCTGTTATCCCACTGAGAGGTGTAACGACCACCGGAATGCAAACCAAACGAAGCGTTTCCGGAATCCTTCCAGAATGAGTAATAAAATCCGTTATGCGTACCGGTTTGGTTTGAGTAAAGAGTTTGCGCGCTGACGGCAGACACACACATCGCTGCCGCACAGATGAGTGATGAAACCACACGTTTGCTGGCGATTCTTAATTTCATTATTAGACTCCAGGAGTTAGCCTTTCGACCAATACTGCTTGAAAAAGGAGGAAGGACTGTGAAGGACATTCTGTCTGTTGCAGACAGGTTTGCATCGAAGAAACCAAACAGTGTTGCTGTTATTGTAAGGGCCCGGTCTGGTCACTCCGATGTGCAGTTTATAATAAGACCAAATGATATTGTCAATTAAACAATAACCATATGGTCAAATAAACTATATAGCAAGTTTCGCTATAGCTAATTGTGTTTAAAAACAGAAAAGATGTTGGAAATTGCGACGCATGATTTTTACATAAAGAAACGTTTTCTCACACAAAACTATGCGTTAGGTTTTACGAAAGGAATGCATTTTATAACTGAAAAATCGGAGCGATTTTAGGCTTCCTCTGACCATTAAATCCGTCATTTGGTCACCCATCATTGTGCGTTTCAGTAACAGAAAACGCCGTGGAAAGAGTAATCTACGGATAAAAAAAAGCGCCTGTTCCCAGGCGCTGGAGAGCCCACATCTTGACTGCAATTACGGATGAAAATTTTATTATTGCTTTCCATCAGTAACCGCTGATCAGTGGGAGTTATCACACCACCATAATTTCATGAAACACCATTCACAGTCGTTAACGGATCTGTCGCAACTGACACCATTGCCGATGATGATTTTTATCGTCCTGTGTCTTTGTCAGTTTGACATTCTCTCCTTTACTGCCCGCGTCTCATTGGATGCTTGTGATAAACAATTCACCGGCTTTTTTACGCTCACGCCGGTTTAAAAAATCGGTGGAAAAAAAGCTGCAATAGATCAGTCAGCTGTCCGTCTATTGCAGCAAACGCACCTACTTCTTAACGTGTCTGGTTACCTGTGATCCTTAACGTTTGTGTCGCAACAGACCCAGGCGATACGGTGTACGTCCGTATGTTGATCCTGATCCGGCTTCACCCTGATAAAGGAATTCGAGGTTGCACGGATCAATCGTCAGACGTTCATCGTAGCCTGAGCGGACCAGCTCACCGTGGCTGATACCTCTCGACCATTTTCCTTGCGGCCATTCCACGTTGTTCTCACCAGCGAACGGATTTGCTTCGGTATCAGCAAGCGGAGTCCAGGGGCCATCGAGGCTTGATGAAGTCCACGAACGGAAATAACGCGGACCGTAACCGGGCGTGTGATAAGCCTCGACCAGCAACAGGTACTGGTTGAAACCATCCACCTTGTAAACCATCGCTGCTTCAAACAGGAAGCTCGCGCCGTTGCCACGATGGTCTTCCATCACGATGGAATAGCCGGAGAAGTTGGGGAAGTTGGCAATCGTAGTCTTCGACATATACAACACGCCGTCGTCGCGCGAGAAGAACAGATAACAGTGGGTATCGTTACAGATCACCCAGAAATCCAGCGCGCCGTTAGGTTCACCCTGCAGCAGTTTGCGTTTTGCTGACCAGCTGGATGGATTGGTGATGTCGGTAGTCGTTGAGTATGCACCGCCCCACTGGGTAATCTGGTACCAACGGTTATGCGGACGGAAGAAGAATACCTGGGGCGCAACGGCATTACCCATTGCGGTCCCCTGGAAGGGTACCTGGGTTGCGGAACCGGCCTGCGCCCAGTCAGCAAAGTTCATGTAGATTGAACCCCAGCTGCCGTCACCACCGGTGGAGGTATCGAATACCGTAGCGAAGACGTGATAGCGACCGTTGTACCGCACAATGCTCGGATCTTTCACCGAGGCCCAGTTAGAACGCTGCGGTGAGATCAGCGGTGGTGTGGATTCCCAGGAGAATCGATTGGGCAGGGCGCAGGATGGCGAGCTTGATGATGAGCTGCTCGAAGAAGAACTGGAGCTGACGCTTCCGCAGTTGCCCGCAGATACATTCGAACCACTGATGCTCAGCGAGTCGATGTTAGGCAGACCATCCGCCGTCAGGCTGGACAGTTGCAAGACGTTGTTGCCCTGAACCAGATCCACCTGAATCGACACTGTCTGCCAGTTATCCCAGGCACCAGTCACCGGCAGACTTACCGTGTGATTTCCGTTGCTGCCACCATTCACCAGCAGTGATGCATTACGGTTGGCAGTACCACCATTGGCCATGCGGAAAGTCAGCGTGCGCGGGCCACTGCTGGCCGCCTGCACGGCCCACACCACAGCCGCACCTTGCACGTTATCCGTGTTTGCAAATCCACTACCGGTAAAACCGGCATGGTTGTTATCGATAGTGCCGTCAACACGACAGAAACCGTTCTGCGATTCCTGAAGTACCAGAGTCGATGGAGTAGAGCTGGCCGCACCACTGCTGGCACTGCTGCGCGGTGCGCTGGATGAGCTCACCGGCGTTGATGATGCTGCACCACCACAGACGCTGCCGGTAACTGTGGGGCGTTCAACCGATCCGCCGTTGGTATCACCCTGGAGGCCGAAGGTTACCGACTGGCCCGGCGCAATGCTGCCATTCCATCCCATGCTGGTCGCTGTATAAGGATTGGTACCGGCAAAGTTTGCGTTCCAGCCACTCGACATGCGATTGCTGTTGTATTGCCAGCTCACGCTCCAGTCATTGATGGTAGCGTTGGTATCGTTGGTGATGGTAATGCTCGCCACAAAACCTGAACCCCATTCATTATCGATGGAGTAGGTACAGGCGGCAGACGCACCCTGGGCGAACGCGGCGAGTGCCGCACTTACGCCAATGACACTGAACGCACGCCTGATCGCGCACGTCAGTGTCGGGTTAATATTCAATGAATTCATTGTCAGGTTCTCCTTTGGTTTCATTTTTAGACCGTACTCGTAAATGAATACGGCAGTTTTTGCCGGTGAAGTCTCATTGCTATTTTTTTTATAACTGCTAATGACGATGGTTGCTCTCAGGTTTCCATAACTACTCAGTTGGCCGCTACTCCAACCGGTAATAATCAAAATCGACGTAACCGCCAGTGGATTGCGTACCGTAATTAAACAGAGCAAAGCGATAACCCATGAAGTGAGACAGGTCATAGGTCATGCGCAAGGTGTTGCCGATGGCGCGCCAGTTGGAGCCATCGAGACTGAAGTAAAAACGTGCCTGATCGGTCTGGTTACGGAAGTCCATATCGATGCGCAGATAGACACGATTCTGATTGAGATTGATGCGTTCAACTTCCTGGGGTGTACCGGAGGTGCTGTCCACCATGATGATGGATTTACTACCACCGGATTGCGTCACGCCGACGTAGCCATAGCGCGCCTGTAGCGCACCAAGACCGGCGTAGTCACCATCACGCATGCCGTTGGTTTCCATGGCAACACGTGCAGAACTCTGTGGACCAAATGTGCGTTGGGTTAGCGTGTTACGCGTGCTGACAAAGCTGTTGTCGCGGCGCGTATTGGTGAGACGCATAAAACCGGGACGCGCCTGCAGCGACCAGCCACTGTTATCCGGGTTGTGATTCCATTGCCATTGCAAGGGTAACCGCGAGCTGCTGAATTCATCGGACGTAACCACACCACCCAATCCACGGTTATCCACCGTAAAACCCAGTTGCTGTGGCACACGACCATTTACCCCGAAAACAGGCCAGCCATTTTCCCAGCGCACCGGAACGAGGTAAGGAATACGCCCGACAGCACCGCTGTCTTTAAATAGAAACGCGTACCAGTCACCACTGGGTGTATCAATTAAATTACCCTGCGCCACTCCCTGATCCTGCAGCGCAACGCGGCCTTGATAAGGGCCTGTCAGATTGTCCGCGCGATAAATCAACTGAGACCGTCCGCTGTTTGCTGGCCAGCTGATCAGTGAAACATAATAGCGGCCATTAATTTTCTGCAGGTGCGCACCTTCGGCCGTTACATAGAAATTTGTTCCGGCAATAGCAGAGGCCTTAGGGATGATGGTCTGATTTATGCCGCCGGCCTTTATCGCGGTTGCGTCGGCGGTCAGTTCAATCAGTTTGATATCGTCTATGCCGTACACCAGAAACACACGGCCATTCTCGAAGAACAAGGCTGAGTCGTGGTAAAGCCCATTAAGCACCGATACAGTCCAGGAACCATTTTCAATATCTCTGGTGCGATAAATGTAGGTGCGGTTAGTGGTGTAGGAAAATGTACTGACATAGTAAGTGCCGTCCACGTAGCGAATGCTGCTCGCCCATGAACCTTTACCGTAGGCATTCTGTCCGCTCTCCAGATTCAGTTGCGCATTGCTGGCCAGCGTGGAATAGGCATAGTTAACTAACGTCCAGTTTTTTAAATCCGTAGATTTCATCACCGGTACACCGGGACTCATGTGCATCGTGGTGCTGGTCATGTAGTAAGTGTTGCCTACGCGAATCACCGACGGGTCCGGCACATCGGCCCAGATAATCGGATTGTTCGCCTCAACAAGGTCAACCGGCTCTTCTTCGCGCTCACCACCGATGGAGAAGTCATCGGCGTAATAACTGACACTGGTGCTGGATGATTCAATAATAAAATGTTGGAAGGGAGTGCCAGCGTGGGTGTAATTGCCGCGTATCAATGTCCACCCGTCTGCGTTAGCGGTGGCACGCGCAATATTGGTGTATTCGTTGTACGTACTTGAATCTGCATCGTCTTCGCGTTTTGCGGTAAGAATAATCTCCGTCGCCGGCGAACCTGCTGTCAGTTTTACCCATACCGCCACATCATAGGTATTACCCTGCGTGAGCGAGCCCACGCTGAACGTTAAGCCGTTCCAGGCGGCGGTGCGGCCACTGATGTAGGCGCTGGCTGTGCCGCTGCGGCGCTCTTGTGTTGAACGCGCAATCGTGCCGGCTGTCGTTGACCAATGGGTTAATCCATCTTCAACACCGCCATTTTTGGCAAAGTTATTGGCTGGCACGAAGTAGCTGGATGATGAACTGCTGGAGCGGGGCGCAGCACTGGAGTTTGATGGCAAACTGCTTGATGAGGGTGCGCTGGAAGCTTGCACCGAAGCACGGCTCGACGAAACTGGATTACCGCCACACAGGGTACCGGTCAGTCCTGGCACTTCCGGTGCCGCATCACCTTTGGTTCCCTGAAAACCAAATTCAGCACTTTGCCCGGGTGATAAATTTCCATTCCAACTCGCATTCGTTGCCGTGTACGGATTGCTGCCGCTCAGGGTGGCATTCCAACTGTTGGTAATGCGGTTATCCCCGGAATATTGCCAGGTTAAGGTCCAGCTGTTGAGAGCAGCAGTGGTGTCATTCGTAACTTTGATGCTGGCAGTAAACCCATTGCCCCATTGGTTGGTAACGGTGTATTCGCATGCGGCCTGCGCCGGTAACACCATCGCCGAGGCAGCCATTGCCAGCACCAGTGCGGGCGCGGTACGTCCGCATAACCGGTTGCGTAAATTATTGGTGATGTTCATGGTTGGTAGTATCTCCCGGATAATATTGCTCGCCTGTTCGTAATGATCCACTGGATGTTATTCTTATAAACGGGATTTTCTGGTGTAAGAAAAAACGCAGAAAATCCCGTGGAATTACGTATTTGGCTGAAAGCGATCCTCCCACGCAGAAGGACCGCCGTTTTTATTGTTATTAACGTCCGATGTAATTCATCAGCCAGGTCATGGCAGGACGGGGCGTACCATTTTCATGGATCAGGCCGGAACCCTCGATCCAGGTTCTACCGTTGACATAGCCCCAGATGGTGATGCCTTTAACATGCGGGTGATTCCAGAACACCGGGAAATGCGCCTGGAAGTTCTGCAGCTGAACCTGGTCATTGTTATCGCCGATATCGTATTCGGAAATGTAGATGGGCTTGCCCACTTGGTTCCAGATATTGTCGATAGCCGTTTTGACCTGCGCAGCGGTCATACCCTTCAACTCGTGCGCCTGCAGACCAACTGCATCAATGTAGTTGCCTTGAGCTTTTGCGAGCGCAATGAACTCGTTGTGCTGCCAGCGAATATTGTTGTAGTCGTTCAGAATCAGGATGGAGTTGGGGCAGTATTGCCGCGCGAGCTGGAAGGTGCGCTGAATCCAGTTATTACCAAACGCTCTTTGCGCATAACCTGCCGGCTGGTGACCGGGTACAGCTTCGTTAACCACGTCGATCATGGCAGTGTCCGGATAGCGCGTGCAGTAATCACGAATCCACTGTTCAATTTCAACGGCAACTTCCGGGCCGCTCAGATTGTTAAGCCATGACGGCGATTGCGCGCCCCACACAAACGTATGCGCTTTTACCGGAATATTATTTTGACGGGCGTAAGCATAGATACGATCAAGCGGTGCCCAGTTGTATACGTTGCGGGTACCTTCAACCGAACCCCATTTGCCTTCGTTTTCCGGTGTAATCTGGTTCCAGTAACGTGTGAAATCCGACCTCACTGCACCGGACGTAGTGATGTTACCGACAAATTTACCGGTATTGCCGCTACCCGTTGATGAGCTTGAAGACGAGCTGGATGCTGGAGCGTCTCCACCAATGTAGAAGTCGTCGGCGTAGTAACTGACGGTGGTGTTCTCGGACTCAATGATAAAATGCTGGAAAGGTGTACCGGATTGCGTGTAGTAACCTTCCAGGAGCGTCCAGCTGTTAGCCGATACTTCCGCCATGGCAACGCGGGTATATTCGTTATAGGTAGATGTGTCCGAATCGTCCTGACGTTTAGCTGTGAGCATGACTACCGCATCGGGAGAACCGGCAGCCAGTCTGACCCAGACGCCCACGGTATATTCACTGCCATTGCGCAAGGAACCCGGATTAAACGTCAGGCCATTCCACGCAGCCGTACGACCGGTGATGTAGGCACTGGCAGCACCCGTGCGGCTCACAGAAGTAGTACGTGTAACCGTGCCCGCTGTGCTTCCCCAGTTGGTCAAGCCATTTTCCACTCCACCATTCTGCGCAAAATTATTACTCGGCACGGAGTGACTGGACGATGAACTGCTACTGACTGGAGCTACACTGCTGCGTGCAGAAGATGGCGCAGAACTGGAGCTCACGCTGCCGCCGCAGAGCGCGCCTGTGAGGTTAGGGACCTGGGCTGCCGCGTCACCTTTGGTGCCCTGGAAACCAAACTCAGCGGATTGACCCGGTTGTAAATTTCCGTTCCAGCTCTCGTTGCTCGCGGAATAAGGATTGTTGCCAGTGATATTGGCATTCCAACCTCCGGCCACGCGGTTATCGCCAGAATATTGCCAGCTGACATTCCAGCTGTTTACCGCCGCGTTGGTGTTGTTGGTTACTTTGACAGAAGCAGTGAAGCCGCCACCCCACTGGTTAGTTACCGTGTACTGGCAAGCTGCGTGGGCTGTGCTGGTCATTGCCGCCACGGCGAATGTCAGCATCATACATTGAGTTGGCCGTTTGAGCAGGGCCGGGCTGAACATTGTTTTTATCGATCTATACATGATGGATTCCTCAAAAGAGCCACTGATCTAAATCAGTAATCTGCTACAGATGTATTCACACCATAGTGTGACTACGATGGTTGTCGATAAAACATGCACTGACGTTCTGCCCGTTGGCACAGGTCAAGGATGTTTCGCGACGTTTGGGATCGATGCAGGTATTGCCTGCGCAGCAGTACTGCGCAGGTCGATTATTTTTTGGTACTGCTATTGATGGAAATCCTGTTCCATCACCTCTGGCACTAGCGGTTCAGATAATTCATCAACCAGGTCATCGCTGGCCGCGGTGCACCGTTATCCTGAATTAAACCGCTGCCGTTCACCCAGGTGCGACCCACAACATAGCCCCACAGAGTGATGCCTTTTACCGAGGGATGGTTGTAGAACAGCGGAAATTGCGTTTGCATGATTTGCAACTGTTGCTGGTCGTTAGTGCGCGCAACATCGTACTCAGAGATATAAATCGGCAAGCCCAGAGCAGCCACCTGATCCAATTTTCTGCTGATATCGCTTAACGACCAATCCTCCAGACCATGGGCCTGTAATCCCAGGGCATCCACTACTCCCGCTTCCACCGCTGGACGGGCCATCGCAATAAACTCATTCGTATTCCAGCTCAACACGTTGTAATCGTTGAGGATCAGGATCGAATTGGGACAGTATTGCCGGGCGATCTGGAACACACGAATAATCCAGTTGTTGCCGTAAGCCCGTTGCGCATAGGTAGCCGGCGCATGGCCCGGCGTCGATTCGTTCACCACGTCGATCATTGCGGTATCGGGATAACGCGCACAGTAATCGCGAATCCATTCTTCAATCTCTGCGGCAACTTCCGGGCCGCTCAAGCCGTTAAGCCAACTCGGCGACTGATTACCCCATACAAACGTATGCGCTTTGACCGGAATATTATTTGCGCGCGCATAGTTATAGATGCGATCAAGTGGTGCCCAGTTATACACATCGCGGGTGCCTTCAATAGAACCCCATTTGCCTTCGTTTTCCGGCGTGATCTGATCCCAGTAGCGAGTGAAGTCAGAGCGCACGTTGCCGGAGGTGGTGATGTTACCCACAAAGAATTGGTGAGTGCCGCCACCTTGCTCTACTTCACCGCCGATCGAGAAATCATCTGCGTAAAAACTTACAGTTTCATTTTCGGATTCGATGATGAAATGCTGGAAAGGTGTACCGGACTGCGTGTAGTAACCTTGCAGCAAGGTCCACCGGTCAGCTGAGGCGGTGGCCATCGCCACGCGCGAATATTCGTTATAGGTTGAGGTGTCCGCGTCATCCTGACGCTTGGCTGTTAACATCACCACCGCATCCGGTGAACCAGCCGCGAGCCTGACCCAGACGGCTACGTCGTATTCATTGCCGGTGGTTAACGCACCGACATTGAAGGTCAAACCATTCCATGCAGCAGTACGTCCGGAGATATAAGCGCTGGCAGAACCGCTGCGGGCTTGCGTCGTACTACGGCTTGCAGTACCCGCCGTCGAACCCCAGTTGGTGAAGCCACTTTCCACACCACCGTTCTGAGCAAAATTATTTTCCGGTACTTGATAGCCACTGGAAGATGCAACGCTGGAGGACGCCACACTTGAAGACGGCGTGCTGGAAGCGGGCGCACTTGAGGACGGCGTGCTCGACGCGACGCTGCTGGACGATGCCGGTGTACCGCTACGGTTAGCACAAAAGCCAATCGACGAATGGCTCTGGCCCGGTTGCAGGATGCTGTTCCAGGCAACACCGGACACGGTCAATGTTGAACCATTCTGGCTCCATTCACCGTTCCATAGACTGTCCACTGTGCCTTCAACCGTAATACCCAGACTCCAGGTAACGGCTGAACCGCTGCTGTTGGTTACAGTAAGCGATGCACAATAACCACTGCCCCAGTCATTGGTAATCTGGATTGAGCCAGATACGTTCCCACCTGTGGGCGTCGAGCTGGCCACACTGCTCGCAGCACTGGAACTCACGGCGCTGGAATTCGGGCTTGAGCTGATCGAACTGGTGCTGCTTGACGTGTTATTACCTGCACTGATGGTGCCGCCACTCGCCGTGAGTGTTACTGCATCCAGGCGCGTGCCATCTTCACGCCGCAGAATTCTCAGGACATGATTACCCGCCGCAAGATTTTCAAATGTTGTGACAGATAGATTTTGCCAACCGCTGGTAACGGTATTGTTGTGTGTCATCCAGGCGCCGTTGTCCAGTTTGTAGTAAAACGAATCGTCATCCGCATCGGGCATGGAGGCACGCATCTGGAATTGCACATTGGCCGGTTGCGACAGCGAGAACGAAATCTGGACCTGCCCACTTTCATTATCGGCGGGGGTGCCGAACAGTTGATTATTATTGTCAGGCCATTCAATGTACTGACCACCGGAAGCAGCGCTGTCGGATTGCACCAGGAATGGACTGAAGCTGCTTTGATTACGCAGCGACTCCAGCTCCACTGTTAATTGGCCGCTGCCACCCGTGGCGCCGGTAAATTGATACCAGTTCAAGTTGTGTCCGGCTGTTGAGCGCAGATACACATCGTGCACGCCGGTAACCCGATTAAATGATACGGATTGCGTCTGCCAGGTTTGCCAGCCACCGGTGTTCTGCACTTGCAGGGTAGCGATCGGGGCGTTGTTAATACTGTCGAGGCGGATTTCCAGACCGGAGTTAATGGCGGCTGCAACGCGCGCGTTCATGCCCGTTGCACCTGCACCAAAATCTACACCGGAAATTTTCACCCAGTCGCCGGCACCCATCATCAGGTTCATGGTGCCTTCACTGGCACGCTCCGTTTCAATGCCGGATTGGTTATCAAACATCTCCGCCTGATTGATGTTAAACGCATTCACATATTTTAATTGCGGAACACCTACGCGTCCTGCATTAACGCGTTGCATGGTACCGTCAGCGTTGTAGTACAGACGGTCTACGTTGATTGAACGCGAAAAGGTGCTGTGACCCATCTGGTTCGCTACTGCACGGTTGTGGTAAAAGATATACCACTGGTCTTTGTATTGAATAATTGACTGGTGATTGTTGTTGCTGTTGTTCTCCCAGGGTTGGCCCAACACCGTACCGCGACGGGTAAAACCGGAGGTAGGATTATTACTTGTCATGTAATCAATGGTTAATCCACCAGCGGTATCAGTGGAATAACTTAAATAGTAAGTGCCATTTCTTTTATGCATGTAGAGCGCTTCAAAGAAATTTGGCACATCCAGCGTAATCGCAGAACCATTGGTGCTGATCATGTCGTTGTTCAAACGAATCACCCGCGCATTACCCGGACCACCACCGCCGAAATACAAATAGGCCTGACCGTTATCATCAATAAACACGCCCGGATCAAACAGCCAGGTTACGTTGGCGTTAGGTGTGCTGCGACTTACCAGCGGGCGTCCTAAGGGATCGGTGTAGGGACCTTCGGGACGATCCGCTACAGCAACACCGATTGAACCGGCACCGTCAGGAAAATATAAATAGTAACGGCCATTGCGCTCGATAAAATCCGGCGCGTATGCAAGGTTTGCCCAACTGGTATTGGTGCGTGAATTCCAGATAATCCCATGGTCCTGCCAGTTCACCATGTCATCGGATGAAAACAGGTAGTAATCAACCAGTCCGCCGTAGTCTGCCTGGTTATCCTGGTCATGCGTAACAACCACATAAACTCGATCATTAAATACACGCGCCGCCGGGTCAGCGGTATAGACGTGAGACACGATTGGGTTATCGGCGTGGACCACTGCTGCCGATAGCAACATCAGCCCCACAACCATACGCACGCAAACCGATATTCCCGATACCACTCGCCGATAAAAATATGCTGGTTCACTCAAGTTGTTATTCATGGTGATTATCCTTTTTTTGCTGAGTAACGTAAGTTAGCGCGATGCGCAGAAGCCGACAGATGACTCGGTCTGGCCGGGCTGTATCTGACTGTTCCAATTCAGGCCCCTCACGGTGAGCGTAGAGCCACTCTGACTCCAGTCACCGTTCCACAGGTTATTGACGGTCCCATCTACCATCACACTGACGTTCCAGGTAACCGGCGCATTGCTGTTGTTGGTAATCAGGAGCGTCCCGCAATAACCACTGCCCCAATCGTTGGTGATTTCCACATTAGCCGTCGCCCCGCTGCCCGGATTACTGGAGCTGCTGGCTCTGGAGGAAGACTGCGAGGAAACCGCGACCGAAGAACGGGATGATGAGGTGTTGCTGACACTGGATGAACTGCCGCTGACGGTTTCACTCACGAAAGTCGCGACGCTTTGCGGATCGACCCACACCGATGCGGCATTACCCATAACGGTGGTGCGACCGCCATAGCCGAGATTCAATGATGAGGAGGTGCTGTACTTAAGAAACTGATCTACATTCAGATTCTGCAGATTAAGATTCAGATTACGGTGGGAGGTAGTGGTGTTAACCGCAACCACCACCACACGATTGTCCGGCCCTTTATAAGCCGTCACGAAGACGCCGGCGAGGGGTTGCTCGGTTGCCGCAATACGGACATAACCGGGCCGCACGAATTTTGAGTATTGGGCCATCAGATAGCCGCGTTTGCTGATTGCGCCATCTTCGGTCAACAGACCATAACTGCGACGGATATACCACCAGATATATGCGTTGAAGTTGGCTACCATGCTCTGGTGCAGTTCGGTACCCACATCCAGTGCCAGAGGCCAGGCATTAGCGGAGTTCTGGCTTTCGGTGTAGTGTTCCGTCATCCACAGTTCCTTGCCCTTACTGCGCGCCAGCGGATAATCGCGGGGCGCGCGACCGTACAGGTGACCACCGATGATATCCACATGCTCAACGGTATTAGGGTTATTCAACAGAGGATCGGAAAGTGCAGGGTTGAAGTTAAGCGATTCAGGTGCAACGACTTTTAACGAACCGAACCGGGGACCCTGACTTAAAAAATAATTAACGAAATCGGTCGCGCTCCATTCGGCGGACTCATAATCAGGATGCCAGTCCGGTTCATTCTGGATCGATAAGGCGTAGATAGAGGCATTGTTAGACGCCATGAAGCTGGCGAAGCTCAGCAGATGATCAGTATAGGCTCCGTAATATTCCGGCCGAAGCTTGCCACCATTATTCAGATTATTATTGGTTTTCATATATGCCGGTGGCGACCAGGGGGAAGCCAGCAGGATCGCACCGTGGGATTTTGCACGCACCGCCGCCGGCACCTGAATCCGCCAATTATTCGAATTGGGGTCAATGCGCATACGCATGATGGACAAACCTAATTGTCCATCGCCATTGCCAAAAGCGGTATCCACCTGAGCGGAGGTTAGATCAGCAATCCAGCCGGGGGCATTCATCCCGCCAAAACCACGAATTGTCTGGTGTTCTACAGCGGGGTTGATGGTGACTGTTTGTGCCACAGCGGCGCCGGATGTTATGCACAGGCTCATCAGCACAGCGGTCAGGGTGTGATGTAGTGTCGTCGGTAGGTCGCTTATCTTTTTAGAAAAAGACTCTCTCTTAGTCTCCATTCTGTGATCCTTGCATTTATTCGTTATTGGAATAGAAGTGCGATCAGTCGCTCGTCGTAATCCGTAGCAATGTCGCGGAGGGGAGATTAAGGATGAGAGGAAGAATTAGATTGTAGTTTTGAAAGATTTTTTAGCAGATGCAAAAAATTTCACTTATTGTGCAGCTTGTTAAATGAATATTGCGCCAGCCGGAGATAAAATGTGCGCTATTTATCAGACCAGAGAGAAATCGCCGACGCCTGAATTGCCTCAGTCCTTTATGGGATGCAGGGTTTTAAATGTCTTGGGCGTGCAGCCGTATTCGTTTTTAAATAGCTTATTGAAATAAGAGGCGTTGTTGTAACCGACTGAATAGGCAATCTCGGAGACGTTTGCTTCTTCGTTTTCCGCGAGCAAGCGGGCCGCTTCGGTCAGGCGTAATTTGTTTAAATAAGCGGTGAACGTCATACCCAATTCTTCCTTAAGAATCTCGTTCACTTTTGTTCGATTTAGACCTAGCGCAAGCGTAACGGATTCCAAACTCAACTCCGGATCGGCATACTCGGTAGCCATCAAACGCAACAGCGCACTTTTTTCTTTATCTTTCTGTGGCTCAATCGATAGTTTTTTATAGGCAATGAAGGGTTGATCCAGCCGGACTTTTTCTCTGATGTCTTCGGTAAGTACCAGAATATAGCGGCGGAAAAGTGCAATAAAAAACAGGCCCCAGATCAACACACAGATCATCACGGCAATGTATATATAATGCTCCGCTGTTCCCTCGAGCTTCACGTCAGTGACGCGCACATTTGATAGCGTATTCAATGGGCTCTGCAATGAATTCACAAACGCAAGAGCCATGACTTTATCCTGGCGATAACCGCGATCGCTGAATTCGAAGCCATAACGCCCCAGCCACCAGTGAGGCGTATCCAGCTCGTCAAAACCGATCTTGACCGTGGCCCACTGGTTATCGCAGGAGAAAGCGCTGGAAGAAACGCGTCGTGTGACTTGGTTATCAAAATCCGTGACCTTATCATCAAAGCTGAACAACACTAACAGCAGCACATTCTTAGGATCACAGAGAATTCTGAAAGAGACATCACTGTAACGAGTGAGGTCTACCAGCCGGTAAGGGTGATAAGCGTCGATAAAGGTTATGGAATAGTGGGTGTAGGCAAATTCGGTTTCCGGATCAAGAAAGAAATCGTAATCGATAGTTCCCACCTCGCTTTTTACATTCAACACCGTCTTATCCACTTGATGCGATGGTTCGATGGCCGGCATCCATGTGAGATCTGGATCACGCTTAGGAAACAGCGAGGTAGACACTTCTGATTTCACAACGCCAATCCCGATGATCAGCGCCGTGACGAGCAGAAGGATGAGAAATGCAATAGCCGCGTTGCGATAAAACTTAATCATGGAGCCAAGTTTTTTTATGCAATACGGTGGCAATGACGAATGGCATTAAGGTGAACTCCCGTAATTAAAATTATTTGAGTAGGAGATTTGCGCTCATCCACAAATAGGCAGGCTCAAGCTGCGGATGCTCTCTATAGCCAGAGAAGCAATGTTCACGTGGATCTTTGTTTATCTTGTCATACAAACCGACCTGACGGCAACTCTGGCGCCTTTTACATCTTAAACCCAGCTTTACCTATAAAAACTTCAGGTGGCGAGATGGCGGGAAATACCAACTCGTTAAGTTCGGTTCCGGTACCCTGGCTATTGGTGTGGTCCACATCGTTTGCAGCTCCTGCCCCTCGCCTGACACCATGCCTTGCAGTCGTCGGGATAACCAACACAGCAATAAAAAGTATGCTTGCACAAGTGCTTTCTTTGCTTGGCGATAACAGCTTGATGGAACAGTTGATCGCTGAAGCTCAGCTATCTTTGGCGAGTACAAATCCTGCCGATCGTCGCAAAGCGCTCGTCGATTTAACAGAACCAGTGTCATAGGGCTCACCGTGTATCAACAACGCGGAAGATATAGTTGCAGAACTAACGCCGATATAAGCGCAATAGCGGAACTTCTATTTATCATAAAAATATCGTTATGCGGAATGGACGATGAGTAATCATAAGAAATGATCGAGGTGCCATTGTAAATATTCACCAAAAGGTTTATTGACAAAGCAAGAAAACTGGACATAAACTGATCAGCGCAGTAAATTAAAAACTTCTCTTCTTTCGCTGTCGTCAAAAAAAAATTATTTTGTCGTTTAGTGCATTAAAAGTTATTCGCCTTTTCTCAAAATTGTCGTTCGTTGCTATTTATCGTTTTAGGTAAAAGTATTCAGGGATGTGTGAAATCGCTGCAGCGATTGCTTGCCTTCAGATGAATAATCTTTCCAGTGGCATCTTGCACGTCCGTTTGATTTATCCAATTCATAAACGAGTCTGAATCAGAAGGAAGTCTGCCAGGCATACTCTCACGGCCCGTCTCTGCTTCTTTCCGGTTTAAGCAAAAACGGAGAAAGCGCTCATGCCAAGTTATCTACACCCCGGTGTTTACATTGAAGAAATTCCCAGTGGCTCCAAACCTATCGAAGGTGTATCTACTTCGACCACGGCGTTTGTGGGAGCCACTTTTCGCGGCCCGGTGAATATACCAACATTGATTGGAACCTGGGATGAATATGTCGCGCAGTTTGGTGATTTTAACCAACGTACTGGCATTCAAGATGAAAGCGATGCAACTGCACTGGCAGTGCGTGCGTTTTATCAAAATGGTGGCAAGGCGGCATACATTTGTCGCGTGCTGGGTGGCGCTCCTACACCAGCAAGCCTCACCATTAATAAAGATGCAACTCCCGTATTAAAAGTGTCTGCGTCAAGCCCGGGAAGTTGGGCCGATAATCTGGGGGTTGCTGTTTATCCAAATGGAGGAGGGTTTGATTTCGTCGTAGGCACACACAGTGGTACGACCTTCACGCCTATTGCCGGAGAATATTTTAAAGATTTATCGCTAGTAGAAACTGCGGACAATTTTGCTGAAAAAGTAGTAAACGCGTCATCGCGTCTGGTGACTATTGAAGTGCTTTCAACAACCTTGCCCACTATGAATAATGAGGGTGAATTTACTGCACTGGCCGCTGGTGTTGCAGGCTCTCCTGCAGCTTTCGATGAATATAAATCGCTATACGATAATGTTTTGCGCAAAGTGCCTGATGTATCAATTATCGTATTGCCGGGAAAATCATATCCGGATGACGCAGATGTTATCGATGCCACTATCAGCCATTGTGAAGCGACTATGAGCCGCGTGGTGATAATCGATATTGCAAATATAGAGCTGGACAATGCTGCTAAGGTGGAGGACTTAGGGTTGCCCACTTCAACCTATTCTGTTTTATTTTATCCTTGGGTAACGATTAATAATCCGTTATTCAATGCTGATACCAATCCCACCGCAGCAACCACTATTCCAATCGCACCTTCAGCAATTGCCGCAGGCATGTGGGCAAAAATAGATGGCAAACGTGGTGTATGGAAAGCTCCGGCCGGTGTGGAAACACGCATCAACGTCGCCGGTGTGGCATTTGATGTGGAAGATTTGGAGCAGGATTTTCTCAACCCCCTCGGCGTGAATTGCATTCGCAAACGCCCCGGTTATGGCCCGGTATTTTGGGGCAGCCGCACTCTCGCTACCAAAGCCGATCCTGAATGGCGATACGTGCCTGTTCGCCGCACGGCAATTTATATTGAGCAAAGTATTTTCAACGGTATTCAGTGGGCGGTATTTGAGCCTAATGATCATCCACTCTGGAGTTCACTACGCGCGAATATAAGTTCATTTATGAATGGTATGTTCCGCGCGGGCGCCTTTCAGGGAAAAACCTCCGATGAAGCCTATTTTGTTCGCTGCGCATTGGGCGACACCATGACGCAAGGTGATATAGATCGCGGCCAGGTGATTATTGTGGTTGGCTTTGCTCCGCTCAAGCCAGCGGAATTTGTGATCCTGCGCTTGCAGCAAAAAGTAAGTCAACAATAGTTGATCAGCAGCAGGGTTTTTAGTTCTTAATTCCGCAATTACCTTATTTTCAGGAGAGAAAAAATGGCCGCACCCATGTTCTCGGTCAACGCACATCGCTACGATCCTTATCGCACGTTTATGTTTCAAGTGATTATTGACGGCAAAGTTGTTGCCGGTTTAAAAAAAATGAGTGTGTTGAAAAAAACCACGGAAGCAGTGAAGTGGCGCACTGCGGGCGACCCGTCCCACGAGCGGGTTTTACCCGGCGGTACCAGTTATGAGGCGATTACCCTGGAACAGGGTTTGACCCATGATCCGATTTTTGAAAACTGGGCCAATCTGGTCAATAACATTCAAGGCAGTGCAGGGATGTCACTAAAAGATTTTCGTAAAGACATTGTGTTAAATGTATTAAATCTGCAGGGCAATGTGGCGATTTCCTACAAGGTGTATCGCGCCTGGGTTTCGGAATACCAAGCGCTGCCGGAATTTGATGCAGGCACCATGAATGCGGTGGGAATCCAAAGCATTGTGTTGCAGCACGAAGGTTGGGAACGCGACAACTCGGTGAACGAACCAACGGAGACTTGATTCGTGAACTTACCCGGTGGTTTGCACATTGAAATCGATGGCCAACTGACATTGGTACGCGATTTCCGTTTTCGCCTTATAACGGGTGCACTGGAAATGCAGTTGCAGGATTTATTGCATGAATGCAGCGCCAATAAGGAAGCGCATCCCGTTTGGGTCAGCCGTTTTTTAGCGGCGATTCTCGCGCGTCTTGGTATCAGGGAAATCGAACCGGATTCTGAGCAAAGCCTGAAACTGGTGCGCGAACTCTGCGTTGCCGATCGCCATTATTTACTATTGCAATGGCGTTTATTTGTAGCGGGCGGCAGCGATTACGAATGGCTGTGCGGGCACTGCCCAGCGTGCGCCGCGCGTTATGATTTTCCGCTGGAATGGGCGCAATTGCCGGTTAAACCTGCCGGTGAAGATTTCCCAGAAATTTCATTTTTCTTAAACGATGCATCCATTAATAGCGGCAACGCAATCCAGGTTCGCGTACCGCGCGGCAGCGATCAGGAATTTATTGCGCAATTGAATGCCCAGAGTGAAATGGATTTGCGCATCCAATTATTACAGCGTTTGATTATTGCCGACAATCCACATGCCTTGATACAAACGCTGGATGAGGATGAAATAGGGCGCATTGAAACTGCACTTGAACAGGCAGCGCCGGAATTAGCACAGCAATTGCAGCTGGCCTGCCCGGAATGCGGCGAGCAACATCAGGTGCAACTGGATTGGTATCGTGGCATCCACAAACCTATCGGCGAGTTGCTTGATCAAATTCATCGCCTTGCCACCAATTATCACTGGAGTGAACAGGAAATTCTTGCGCTGCCAAAACAGCGGCGCACGGCCTATTTGCGGCGGCTGGATCGGGCGCGCGGTGTCAGCAATTGGGCCGATGTGACAGGAGCTGCGCTGTGAGTAGAGAATCAAATAATGTCCACAATGGATATTTCGCGCGCATTATTCGCGATGCACTTTGCCGCCTGCCGGATATGAATGATGAGTGCGAACCCTTGATGCTTGAGCAGCAAGTGGTTGAATATGCTGAATCTGCTACGCCGGTTAAATCGCCGTCGAACATCGCTAGAATATCAACGCAAACTCCTGAAACCCTTACACCAGCAACAGTCTCACAGGCCATTGCATTGCAAAATTCTCCAGCGCCAGCCGCTAGCGCACACGGCGCTGATAACGCAAAAGCCAAGGCATCCGATCAACATTCAATTGCAACGGCCTTCAACGAAATAGCGACTGCACCAGCGGATAAAAGCGCAGCGGATTTTCCACACAACACTCCACACAACCACCGCGCTTTAACGCAACAGCATGCGGGGAAAAAGGTACCGCTGGCGATTACTGTGCGCCATGCGCCGAATGATCAAGAATTGGCAGCGACCAGGGTAGCAGCACAAAAATATGCTACTGCCACCGCACCCGCTGCCAAGGCAGATCCGGCAATGGTTAGTGCTGAACCGGCCCCGGCGACAGCAAACACTATTACAGCCACCAATATTAAATCCACCAAAACAGAGCCAGCGAACCCAACTACCCAGCGCCAACCCCCCCCAACAGCAGCGCCCCTGATCGCTAAATCGGCCCGGGCCGAAGATCGGCTGCCGGAACGAAAAGCCGCAGCACCCAGCTTGCGCATTGGTGCAGTCACTATCCGTGTGGTAGATGCGGCGCCCGCACCGGCAGTGTCCAGCCAGGCCAGCAGACCAGCCGCACGTTCCAGCGGGGTAGACCCTATCGCCAGTGCGGAAAGCCGCCATTTTTTGAGGACACTCTGAGATGGCACTGCCGGATTCTTCACTTTATCTCGCCTGTAAATCCCTGGTGGATGCGCTCAATGAAGGTGTTCAAGCCAATACCCACGATATAAAAATCTATACCGGTGCCCCGGCGGATATCGCCAGCAAAACCGATGAAATCCGTCTGAACCTGTTTTTTTATCGCTTTGAACCCTCCGGTTTTCAAGCGGGTGCGCACCCCAATGAACCCTGGCACATCCGCATGTTTGTGCTGGTGACCTGCATGACGGCGCTGGCCGACGACCAGGGTGCGGAAGACCTGCGCCTGCTGGGCCTGGTGATGTCTTACTTCAACGAAAACCGCATCATGCCGCTGGTGACCATTGGCAGCGAAACCCTGCGCTTGCAGGTCGTGTTTGTGCCTGCGAGCGATGAGCAAATCAACCAGATTTGGTCTACCCAGGGCGATACCATCTATCGTCCCTCCGTTATTTACGAGGTGTCCCTCGCGCCAGTGATGCCCAGTACCCTGCGCGGCGAACCGCCAAGGGTGGGCTTTACCGGGCTGGAAACCCGCAGCGATATGCGCCGTCGCTTTGATCCTTTTAATCCTGTTACAGGCAGTTTCCGCCCATTACCGGTGGACAGCCACGAAGTTAACAGCGCCAATCCCGCCTGGACACCGGTGATCTGCTGGGTCGACGAGGATACCTGCAGCAGTGCCTTCAGCATCGATGTGGATGTGGTTGATCCCGCCGACGTTTCACCGCGCCTGTGGGTCGCTGGCCTGGTGGGCGCTTCCGTCAGTCTGGAGTGGCACATCTGGCAGGACGATGTCTGGAGCGAGGTGGATGGCGGCAATCTGGTGATCAGCTCCAGTGCGATTGAGCCGGACTCGATTCCCGTTGGACTGCCCACCGTAGATTTGCCCGCACTCACAACCCTCGGGCAGGTGCGCTGGCAATTACTGCTTTATGCCACCCGCAGCTATCAGGCCTACACCGGTGGGCCAAGCATCACCCTGCGCAGCAATCCCCTGTTGATCAGCTTGTATCGGGGGACTACGGAATGACCCAGTCACTCGCCCTGAATGCTGAAACCCTGGCCGAACAACCGGGCGCAGAGGTGCAGCCACTGCTAAGCAGTCTGGTGGAGTGGCAGCGGATTGAATTGTTGTGCCTGTGTTTGCTCAACGCCAAAGAGGGGCCGGGCGATGCCCTGCTCGGCGATCTCGAACAGTGCCAACAAGCGGTGCTGCACTGGCGTACGGGAGATTTCTGGCAAGTATTAGAGATAGCCGATGACTTGCTCGCGCAGGATTTGCTCGCCTGCATTATCGCCCCGCAGGTCTTGCCGCGGGTGGGCTGGCTCTACCAAAACCTGCAAAACAGCAGCCAGCCAGCGCCGAGCGAAGCACTGATTATCTCGCTGCTGGGGCTTCCCGACGAGCTGCTGGAGCAGGCGCGTAAAACCCTGTGGCAACTGGAACGGCGCGGCCTGGTAAAGCGCGATAGCAGCGATCCCTTTGCCGCCCTCACGCCCGACCGCCTCTCGCTCTCGCGCCTGATGCGCTGGTCATTGGAAGATTGCGCCCCGCCCGGCGCCTATGCTGTAAAACGGCGCGCCAGCTGGGAGGAGTTGATCCTGCCGCCCGCACAAAAAAACTTGCTGCGTGAATTTTTGTATTGGATTGAACACAGAAAACAAGTAGTGGATGACTGGGGCGGGCAGCTGGTCGGCGGCCCGGTCGCGCTCTTTGCCGGGCCATCGGGCACCGGCAAAACCCTCGCGGCGAGTGTGATTGCACAAGAGTTGGGATGGCCGCTCTTCCGGGTGGATTTAGCCGCGCTGGTAAGCAAATACGTGGGCGAAACCGAGAAAAATATCGGCCGCTTATTCGATGCCACCCACGGTCGGCAGGTGATTTTGCAGTTCGACGAAGTCGATGCACTCATGGGTAAACGCGGCGAGCTGCGCGAAGCCCGCGATCGCTACGCCAATATGGAAGTGAGCTATTTGCTCACACGCATTGAAGACCACGACGGCCCCTGTGTGCTCACCACCAATCTGCGCAGCCAGATTGATAAAGCCTTCTGCCGCCGCTTCCAGATAGTGGTGGAGTTCTCCCGTCCTGACACCGAACAACGCCTGGCACTCTGGCGCACTTTACTGCCGCCGCGCGCACCGCTGGCGCCGGATCTGGATTTATCGCTGGTCGCTGCCGCAGTGAATTTCAGCGGCGGGCAAATCCGCAATGCCGCCCTGCATGCCGCCTATCTCGCGGCCGCGCGCCAACAGCCGATCGATGTCACCTGCATCGCCCTGGCCGCCCATCGTGAATTAGCCAAGGAGCAGGCGCGGGTGCCCGCTAATCAGCTGGGCGCGCTGGCGGCCTTTGTACCCGACAATCTGGAGATGAATTGAGATGGACAGGCGCCCCGCTGATCTTCACATCGCCTCCTTGAGTCTGGAATTACCGGCCAGCCTTGGCGCGCGCAAACACAGTATTGTGCGGCTGCTGCGCGCGGAGTTGAGCCGCCTGGAATGGCCGGGTGGCGACCTGCCAGAGGTTGCCGTACCGCCGCTGATGCTCCCCTGCCAACAGACCAACCTGGCAATTGCCCAGGCATTAGCGCAGGCCCTGCTGGCCAGTGTGAATGACCGTTTGAATCGTCCAGTAACGAAAGGAGGCGCGCTGTGATTCCCAATGTCACCAAGGGCGCGCTGGTGGAATACGGCTTGAGCATTCCACCGCTGATTCTGGAATTTGAATTCAACCCCGAAACCCTCAGCCGCACCCGCTCGGTGACTATCACCACCGGCAATGCGCCCGGCACCAAAGGCGGATATGACTTCGCCTTTCCCTGGGAAACCAGCCGGGTCGCGCAGGGGGTGAGTGTGGAACCGGAGCAATTCAGTATCGACATACTGGTCGATGCCACCGACCGCATGGGCGATATCAACCATCCCGTCCATGCCATTGCCAATGAGTTCGGGGTGGAGCCTGATCTGGATACTTTACGCGCTATGGTCGAACCCAAAACCCAAGGGCCGGGCGGGGTGCAGATGCTCGCCGGTCTGGGGTTCGGTAGCCCGCGTGCCTTTGCGCGCGACGAATACCCCTCGGTGTTATTGCTGGTATGGGGCAGCCATGTATTGCCGGTTTTCCTCACCAGTGTGCAAGTCGAAGAAGTGGCGCACCTGCCCAATCTCAAACCCTACCGCGCCAACGTCAACCTGAGTTTTCAGGTGATTGAAGGCAACAACCCGTTCTTCAAAGTGGAAAAGGTGCGTATGGCGGCAGGCGCGGCGCTGAATTTTGCCTCGGGTGCGGCGACGGTATTGAGCCGGATCTTTTAATAAGCCGGGTTAACAGCAAGTTTCTGGGTGATAAATCTTTAATGTGGCGATGATCAGGGAGGCAAGCGTGTTAGTAAAAAAATCCCGTTACAACGGCGCCCGGTTCTTTGAGCCCCAGGGTCAACCAGGCGTGTTTCGCGGCTTGCGCGCCCGCGCGGTCGTCACCCTGGAAGGGGTTATCGAACACTCGATTACCGATACCGATCGTCTTGACCACCTCGCCCACCACTACTACGGCGACGACCGGCTCTGGTGGCGCATTCTGGACGCCAACCCGCAGTTGCTGTTTGCCGACAAGTTGTTGGGTGAGGATTACGTGGGCCGCGTGATCCTGATCCCGCAGGGCAAGGCTTGATATGTTGGACTGGCTGAACGACCTCATCCGCGCCCCTGCCAGCTGCGTTATCCGCGTCGGCGGGCAGGAGCTGTCCGACCTCTATTACTGTCTGGTTGAAGTCAGCGCCCAGCTCAACCGCGCTGAAGCGAGTGAGGCGACCCTGGTGTTTGAAACCCGCCGTATCGATGGCGACCAGTGGAGCGTGCACGACGACGAGCGCATCCGCCCCTGGCAGAGCATCCAGATTTCCGCCACCTTCGGCACCCGCGAAGACGAGGTGTTTCGCGGCTACATTCGCCAGGTACGGGTGGAGTTTCCCGAGCAAAAAGGTGCCGCCACGGTAACCGTCACCTGCCAAGACACTTCCCTGCTGCTCGACCGCAACCAGCGCGACAAACGCTGGGGCGACGAAGCGCCAGTGACCGATGCTGTCATTGTCCAGGAAATTTTATGCGAGGCGGGTTTGAAACCGCTGGATGTGCCAGGCCAGGGAATGAGCGATCTGGTGGTGCAGCAGAATGAAACCGATATCCGCTTCCTCGCCAAGCGCGCGCAGGAAAATGCCTACGACTTGTTTTTTCGCGCAGGCCAACTGTATTTCGGTCCGCCAAGGCTGGACCGTAAACCCCAGCCCAGCATTCTGGTGTACGCGGGCGATTCCACTTCCTGCATCCGCTTTGATCTGGACGACGACGGCCATCACCCGGATGCGGTGATCTATGAAATCGCCAGCGATTCCGGCGCTACTACCAGTCCTACCCGGGTCACCCCCAATTTGCCGTTGCTGGGCACCACCCCCGTAAGCAGCGCCAACCCCGGTTCCGGCGCTGAAGAGTTTGCCTGGCGCCTGAGCCGCGAAGGGGTGAGCAGCCCTGCTCAGGCCGAGCAACGGGCGCAGGCGCAGGCCAACACCGAATCGCTCAAGATCAAGGCGACCGGCGAGTTGGACGGGGTGATTTACGGCCATGTGCTGCTGCCCGGTGATCCGGTGGGGATCGACGGTATCGGCGGACGCTACGGTGGCCGCTGGTATGTCGATAAAGTCGAACACAAGTTTGATATCAATGGCTATCGCCAGAGTTTTGAGGTAGTGCGCAATGCTTACGGGGATGATTTGCTCACGCTGAACAACCCACTCGCGGCGATTTTCTAACACAGAAACATTTAATCAATTGGATCCGTTGCTATGCCCAGTGCCCTTGAACAAGTTGTCCGCCAGAGTCAGCAGCGTTACTACGGTAAATACCGGGGTTTTGTGAGCGACAACCAGGACCCGGATCAGCTCGGCCGGGTCAAGGTGACGGTGCCCTCGGTATTCAGCGGAGAAGAGACGTTTTGGGCGCTGCCTTGCTCGCCTTTCGGCGGGCTGGCGGAGCAGGGCGTGTTTATGGTGCCGGAGGTGGGCGCGCAAGTCTGGGTGGAATTTGAAGAGGGCAATAAAGACCAGCCCATCTGGGTGGGGGTGTTCTGGCAGCCGAGTGAAGGGATTCCCACCGAGGCGCAAAAATCGCCGCCGACCACGCGCATCATCAAAACGCCTTCAGGTCATGTGCTGCAGTTTGACGATGAATCCGGCAAGGAAAAACTGCGTCTCGCCCACCCCACTGGGGCAGAGCTGAATGTGGATGAAAACGGCACAGTCATCCTCACTGATGCCAAGGGCGCGACCCTTACGCTGGATGCCCAAGCCAACAGCGTCACCCTGGAGGATGCCAACGGCAATAGCATGGTGATGGATTCCAGCGGCACGGTGGTGAAAGACGGCAACGGCAATCAGATCACCATGGCCGCCGGTCAGTTAACCGTGAAAGGCACCATGATCACCATTGAAGGCAGCCAGGTCGCCTTAGGCGGTGCGGGGGGTGAGCCGCTGATTAAAGGCACAAGTTTCCTGACTCTGTTTGCAACCCATACACATACCTGTGCCGTGGGGCCCACCTCGCCGCCGGTCCCGCAGGGTGAGATGTCCACCTTAACGACGAAGACAACAGCAAGCTAATCCGACCTGAACGCAAGATCACAGCAATTAGCCATAAATCCAGGAAGAAAAGGCCATGAGCAAACTTAATCAACCGGTTTATATGGATTTCCCCCTGCGCTTGGGGCGTGAGGGCGCAGTGACCTTGAAGCGCATTCCCCATATCCGCGACCAGATTGAAATGGTGCTCTTTACCGACCCCGGTGAGCGCTGGTTCCGGCCGGAATTTGGTGCGGGTATACGCGCGCTGGTGTTTGAACCCAATAGCTCGCCCCTCTGGCAAATCACCAAACAGCGCCTGCAGGCGAGTTTGTCCGAGGCCCTGGCGGGGGAGGTGGCGCCACGCGATCTGGAGATCACGGTACGCGCTGATGAGGATTTTCCCGAGCGCTTGATTATCGGCATCGCTTATCGCCTGACTGCGCTCAACCACACCGATCTGGTGGAATTTGAAGTAGCAGGCGGTGTGTGATGGCGCAGATTCCCCAACCCCTGCTCACCTTTGGCAAAAGCTGCGGCGACTGCGGCCAGAGGCAGGTGGAATTGCCACGCCCGTTGCCGGAGATCGGCGATGATTTCGACTGGTTGCAGCGCGACTACGACGGTTTTCGGCTGTTTATGCTCGAAGAGCTGGCGGGTCGCTTCCCCGAGCGCAGCCGCTGGACACCGGCGGATATTGAAGTCGTATTGGTGGAAGCCCTGGCGGTAGTGCTCGACCAAATTTCCGATACCCTCGACCGCAGCCAGAGTGAAGCCTACCTGGATTCCGCCCGCCGCCCGGACAGCCTGCGCCGGTTGCTCTCGCTGATTGGCTACGACGCGGTGCGCCAGCACTATGTTCCGCTCTGGAGCGATGCGGCGCTGGTAAAACACTTGCTCGCCTTCAAGGGCCTGCCTGTTGAGACTTTGGATTTTGTACCAGACCTGACCCGCGCCGAACACCTGATCCGCTTGCTGGTCTGGTTGGGTGAGCCGGACAATGCACTGGGCAGCACGCCCAGTTTGGCCGACCGCACTACCGAGCGCGCTTTCTTGCAACTGCTGGGTTATGACGCGGACAGCTTGCGCGAGGCGCTGGATCTGGAAATCCCCACCCATCGCCTGTTTGCCACGGCGCAGCTGGATCAGCGCTGGTACAACAACACTCACCTGATGGATGCGGCGCGCACCGCTGGCCCTGCCGCCCTGCATACCAACCGGCGTATGGTCACCTTGAATGACTACCGCGAGCGCAGCGAGGATCACCCGCTGGTACTGCGCGCCGCTGCAAACAGCCGTTGGACCGGTTCCTGGTCAACCATCGAAATCGTGGCGGTGCTCAGTGAAAACGGTGAGCTGGATGAGGCCGTCGATGCCGTGGTCCCGGCGGAAGAATTAACCGCTCTGCAACAGGCGGTTGACGATTTCCACTGGGATGAACAATTGCCCTCGGTGGATTGGCATTTACACCCGAGCTTTCGCACGGTGATCAATGCTTATATCGACCGCTACCGCATGGCCGGGCAGCAAGTCTGGCTGCGCGATGCCACGCCGGTCGGCCTCTACCTGAACCTGTCGGTGCGGGTGGATGCCAATTACTTCCAATCCGAAGTGCGCCAGGCCATTGCCCAGGCCCTGAGCACCGATCCGGGCGGTTTCTTTGAGCCGGGCAAACTGGCGTTTGGGCAGGATGTCTATGCCAGCGACCTGATCGAGACCCTGATGGCGCTCGATGGTGTTACCGCTGTCTGCCTTAATCGCTTCAAGCGCGTCGGCGATCGCTACGCGGATGAATCCGGCTCGGGAATTATCAAACTGAACGGCACTGAAATTGCCCGTTGCGACAACCTGATCGGCAAGCCATCGCTCGGCTACTGGCGCATGACCCTGCATGGAGGCCAACGCGGATGAGCATCTCCACTCCACCCACCAATGACCTGACCCGCTGGAACCGCGCCGGTCTGAGCCGCCTGCATTACACCGACGGCAACGCGGCAACTTATCTGGAAGACCTGCGCCTCGCTCTGCGCAACCAATTTGGCAGCAATGAGGATGTCCTCGTTTGGTTAGGTGAGAACCTGACCGATAAAAACCTGCGCGAATGGCAGGCGCGGCTGCTCGACCAATACGATGCCCCAAGGCGCGACTATGCCTGGGAAATCCTGCGCACCTTTGCGCGCTCCAGCCATGTGCTGGCGCAAACCGTCAATGCCTACAGTAACGAGCGTTATATCCGCACCGCCACCCAGTGGGACAACCTGCGGCGGCTGGTAAAAATGCTCGATTATCATCCGGCGCCACCGGCATCGGCGGAAACCTGGGTTGCGCTGCTCGCCAAACTGCCGGATGCGACCAAAGGCATCACCGGCATAGGCACAGTGGATAAAGGCCTCGCCCTGCAAAACCAGCCCAAAGATGGCAGTAGCCCGCTGGTGTTTGAGACCTTGCAAGAGTTGGACGTGGATTATCGTATCAACGAGTTGCGCGCACCGGACTACGATCGTTCGGTCGAATCGCTGGCGATTCCTGCCCAGAACACATCATTTAATTATCCCCTCAGGCTCATGCCCGAAGGCATCAGCGTTGGCGACCGGGGAGTGGTTTCCTGCCTGAGTCAGGCGGCGGCAGTGGAAGTGAAATCAATCAACGCCGGTTCCATAGATCTCAAGGTAATTGAACAGGGATTTACCGCGCGCAACTGGGCGCTTGCTGATGTGCGTTTGCTCCTCACACCTGCTTGGCAGAATGCGCCGCGCTTGAACGGGTCGAATGTGGTGGAGGTCTCCAGCGTCAATAACAGCGTGCGTACTGATGATTTACTGGCCTACGTTTCCGGTTCGAACTGGGTGACCACAAAAGTGGTTGCGGTCGATGGCAACCGCGTCCAGTTCGGCAGTTCAGTTGCTGATAACACGGTGCTTTACCAAACCTTGGAGGCCAAGCAACAGGGGAGCAAGTTTGTCATACCCTCGCAGCGTGGTAATGCGCTGGTGTGGAAAGCAAATTTGACCACTGCCGACCCGGATCCGCACCGCGAAGACGAGGTTGTTATTTATGAGTACCTCGCTGCCAATACCAGCACCAATATTTATTACCTGCCAGCAAATCCACCGGCTGCTTTTAGCGTTATCAACGCTGCACCGGCAGCGTTGCAGTTCGCCGGCAAACCGGGCGATCTGGTGAGCGGCGACTGGATCATCCTGCAAAACACCAGCGGCCATTTTTATGCCCGCACCATTGCCAGTATTGATCTGCTCGATGGCGCCTATCGCCTGACAGTCAACGGCAGTTTGGCAAGTGGAAGCTGGGTTCTTGCGCAGGGGCATTTCAAACAATCTCTGCCCGCGCTGGCATACGACGAAAACCATGAGTCGATTTATCACGACAGTACCGATACCCACAGCCAGCTCACCTTGAGTCTCAGCGAGTTTCCACCGGCATTTACTATAGGACGTGCACTTTGGGTGGTGGGTGCGGTGGATCGCCGCCTGGTCACAGTTCAAGGGATCCTGAGGTTTGCTAACAACACACTACTCATTTCGGTTAAACCCAGCCTCGGTGAATTGAATCTGCCCAAGTACGCCACCCGCGTCTACGCCAACGTGGTCAAGGCCGGGCACGGCGAAACCCGTGGGCAATCGGTACTGGGCAGCGGCAATCGGATCGAATCCAACCAGGAGTTCCTGTTCGCCAAAACCGGTGTCGCATTTGAGCAGGACAACAATTTCGCCAGCGGTGTGCGCGCGTCAGTCACGGTGCAAGTCGATGACCGCGTCTGGACCCAAGTCGATAGCCTGCGCGATTCCGAATCTACCGATACCCATTTTGAAACCACGCTCAATGAAGACCATCAATTGCTGGTGCGTTTTGGCGATGGCATTCACGGCCAGCGATTGCCCACGGGAACCAATAATCTGATTCTGCAGGCGCGTTTTGGGGTGGGAATTGAGGGTAATTTGCCCGCTGCCAGCCTGAACAAACTGAAAAAACCACATCCGCTGGTGGAATCGGTAATTCAGCCGGAAGCGGCAACTGGTGGGGGTGACCTGGAAACCGGTGAATCCCTGCGCGAGTTGGCGCCCGCTTCGGTGCTTACGCTGGAGCGTGCGGTCTCCATCGCCGATTACGGCCATATCGCGCAGCGCCACGCCAGTATCTGGCAAGCCCGCTCCTATGCCTTACCGGATACGCCGCGCGCCACCGACCGGGTGGAAGTCGTGCTGGTACCCGCCGGTGGCGGGGCGCTGAGTCCGGACTTCAAAACCAATATGAAAACTTATCTGGAAGGATTCTCGCGCCCCGGTGTATGGGTCCATATCGAAGGCTACCAAGCCATACTGCTCGATCTGCGCATCAAGTTACGGGTGGATATCAATGCTTATGATGGTGACAAAATCGCCGAACTTGTACGTGTTTCCCTGCTCGATAGTTTCAGTCTGCAGAAAGCGGTACTGGCCGAACCCCTCTATTTATCTCGGGTTTACCAAGTGGTTGAAGCGGTTGAAGGCGTAGAAAACGTCGATGTGTTCATCAACCCCGACGGGTTTGTCGATGAAAACCTCTCGGGTACCGTCCCGGCTGACGTCTTCTATGGCGATGACAATACTCTGCGTCGCCTGACCCCCGGTAACCGCCAACTTATTTACCTCAATGCCGATCTGATCGCCCCAAACATCAATTGGGAGGCCGCCGATGTCTGATCGCACCCTCAGGCTCTACGACATACTGCCCGCCTACATCCGCCAACTGGATGAAACCGGCCACACGCGCGACTATCTAGCCGCCGCTGACACTTTGCTTGACCGCCTGTATGAAACCTTGCGCCAGTACTACGCCGATAACTTTCCAGACTTGCCGCTGGATCCCGCTGAACCTGCTGCGCAGGAATGGCTGCTGCCTTATTTTGCCGATCTGCTCGATGTGCGCCCGGTATCGCCACTCGCCGATGGCAAGCGCGCTGAAATTGCCAAAGCTGTCTCCTGGCGCCAACGCAAAGGCACCTTGCGCGTAGTGGACGAAGTGGCCGAAGCGGTTGGCCAATGGGAAGTTGTCGTACAAGAGGCATGGCGCAGGCTGGCGATGACACCGCGTCTGGATGAACCGGTACTGCCCGAAGCCTATTTCGGGGTGGAGACTTCACTTAATACGGCAATCCCAAGCGAAATGGCCAAACACCCCGGCTTGCCCGCTGCGACGGTGGATTTCCGCATCGGATCACGCTCAGTGGCGAGTGAAGATAATTATCCCAACAGCCAGGTGAGCAGCGTCGGCGGCGTCTCCTATCGCTGGCGCCAGCAATATCTTCACGGTGTGCCCTGCCATCACCAGCATATAGACGCGGGTGGAAAATTTCACAGCGCCGCATTTGATGATGTCTCCAAACGCACGCCGGATTTACGCAGCAGCGACTGGCGCGTCGGCCACTTCCATCCGCGTAAAATCCTGTTGCACATAGTGCAGCCGGAAGGATTTTTTCCGCGCAACATTATCAAGGTGCAATGGCAACAAAGCTGGTTGGATAATTTTGAAATTCCCAGCGATGCTTTTCTCGACCAAATTGCACTTTACAGTCGGCTCGACGGCATTTTGGTGTTCGAAAATCGCCAGCTTGCCGCGCGCAGTTTTACGCCGGTGCAAATCAATGGCTTATTTAAACTCGGTCAGATAAATCCCTCGGGCGTAGGCCCTGCTGACCCGGAACCCGAACCCGTCGTTAACGGATATCACTTTGCAGGACTCGTCCTTAACAGCACCGTGGAAATCGATTCGGGTGTGGCGAGTTTTGATCGCTGCGCAGTAAAAATCCTCAAAGTGCACAGCCGCTTTGAGGGAAGCGATCCCCGCCATCTCACCGAGCCCGTCATCAACGCGCGCCATAGCTTGTTTCGTGATCTGCAATCTGCCACCAGTCTGACGCGCCTTGAATATTGCACGGTGTTGAAAAAATGTTTAGTGGAAGCACTGCAGGCCAGCGATAGTATTTTTACCTGTTTGATCCGCAAGGATCACCTGATTCCTGCTGACCCTGCCAATGCACCACCCACCAAAATGTGTGTGCGCTACAGCCATATCTTGCCCAAGCAATTGCCCGCTGACCTCGAACAACATTTTCACAACACACGCGCACCGGTGCATTTTTTTAACAGCGAGTTTGGTAAAAGCAGTTGTGGCGTACTCCATCCCGCGACCGATGAAAGCATTCGCCAGGGCGCGGAAGATGGAACCGAAATGGGCGCTTATCATTTTTTATATTTAAGTGTGCGTTTTTCCGCAGTGGAAGAAAAACTGAAAGACTATTTACCGATTGGTTTTGAAGCTGTGGTTATTCCGGATGAATATCTAACGAGTTTTCCGGAATTGATGGCTTAGTTTTGAATAGATCTATCTGGACTTCGATACTGAGTCCGGGACCGCCTGATACATGAGTAAGGCAAGTTGTTTTCATTCAGTATCGAAGTCCAACCTCGTGTGTACTCAGCATAAGAACCAGGGACTAACGGATTTTCAACAGTGATTGAGACGATGCTATGAAAACACAAATATCTCGCGCCAGTTTTGATGCTGCCAATAATTACTCCGGCATATTCCAACAAATGGGACGCATGATCACCGATGCAGATTGGAATGAGTTATCGGAGTTGGTGAAATTCCAGATCATGGATGCATTGCAGGATGTTATCGGCAGCGGCACACCGCGCGAACGCGGCATGGTAAAAGCCATCGCGCCCAACACTTATCAATTGCAGTGGGGCCATCTTTACGTTGATGGCATCCACGCGCGCGCATTACCCAATGAAAAATCAGCCAGTCCGCTGTTTATATTTTCCAAACAAGCAGATTTCCCCGCAGCACCGACACTGGCTGCCGGTGAATATCGCCTTTACGCCGATGTGTGGGAGCGCAGTGTCACCGCACTGGAAGATGAAAATCTATTAGATCCGGGTTTAAAAGGTGCCGACACCTGCACGCGCACGCAAACCATGGCGCAGATCAAAGCCTGTGCAACCAGTATCAGCATTGATGATATTCAACACAATGCCGCGATTAATCCTGCGATAGGCACCATTCCGGTTTCACTTGCACTGCGCGCCGGTAAAACCGTTAAAGATCCCTGTGACCCCTGCGCCGACGAACTCGCATTGCAGGATGAAGTGGGCAATTATTTATTCCGCATTGAAGTCCATCACGTGGAATGGACAAATGATGCAGTGCCGCAAATTAGTGCTATCACCTTTAAATGGTCAAGCGAAAACGGCGCTGAGCAATACGTCGATGGCGAAACACCGCCCGGTTTTGCATCCAGCCAATGGTGCTACGAATTTTTTTCCGGTCCCAATGTAAATCCCGCTTTACATATGACCAGCGAAAAACATCTGGGGCACAATCTAACGAGCGGTTTCACTCCCAAACGCGGCCAATTATTTTCCGGCTATCCCAATAGCAAACCGGCAAACCTGCCATTAGTAAGACGCTGGGATGGTTTTGTGCAACTGCAAAATACCGCCGGTGTGTGGTCGGTGGTTGCCGGTGCAGATCGCGGCCGCGACCTCAGCAATAGCTACAGCGATATTGACCATGGGTTTATTGATTTGACTGGCCCACTGAAAATTAATTTAAATGAGACGGTTTTATCGTTTGACCTCACCAATGCTATCGCATTAGCCGGTGATTATTGGCAGGCACCGGTGCGCCAGGTAATCCACACGGCCGGTTCGGTATTATTGGAGGACGCACTGCCGAACGGAATCCTGCATCACTATTATGTATTAGGTCGCGCGCAATTTTCCGCCGCGGGCAGCCTGGATAATTTTATTCCTGAAAGTAGTGATTGCACCTCCTTTGAATTTCCGCCCCTCACCGATATCGCCGCAAAAGATGTGTGTTATGACAACAAAGATTGCGACGGGCCCAATGTACGTACCGTGCAAGAGGCGTTGGATTATTTGTGCAGACAGCGCAATTTAAAATGGCACAACAAACATTTGCACGGCATGGGTGTTGTATGCGGGTTAAAAGTTCAATGTGCCGCCGCCGAATTTAACCAAGACGGTTCACGATTACCCCGCGAAAAAGTGACCGTCACCAAAGGCTATGCCCTGGGATGTGACGGTGATGACCTGGTGCTGAATGCACAGGCAGATGTCAATGTTATTGCGGCGATAAAAAAACTCGAAGAAGAAACCGGCGTACCAGTTTTTGATGCGGAAGGCAATGCGACTGCTTGTATTTACATTGATATAGGCGAAGCCGGTGGCGACCCGGTGTTAAAAATCGAACCCTATGATGAAAAGGTACATAAAGACAATATCCTTGATGGCACCATCTGGATGGACTTTTATCAACACTGTATTAAAAATTTGATTGATGACATCAAGGGTGAACTGGATGATTTGAATATCAATGAGATCAGTGAAGAAGAAGCCAAAAATGGTGAGCTTGTTTCCATTCGCCGGAAAAAATTTACTACGCTACTGAATCTTATCGTCTACTTTTTCTATAATCCCCACGGCGCTCATGTATTTACCTCACATAAAGAGCACGTCTTCCTGCGTGATTTCTATCATCGTTTACGCGAAATCCTGCAGAGCAAAACCTTTTGCGGCATGTTAAAGGGCCAGGAATTTCCCGAGTATCCCTTCCCCGAGACGGCAATGACCACTTACTTCGGCCGCGATCACCACCAGAAAGTAATTGTTCACCCGACTGAAGAATTTGTGCTGACGTATGGCGGCACTGATACCAGCCTCAATATCTTTGAGGTGAAGTCTGGAACCCTTATTGCCGCGAGCAAGGTTCCCTCCGCGCAGGGTGGCGAAACTACCGCAGTTACCTTTTCCAACAACGGCGATTTAATTTACGCCGCCGTAGATATCAACGGTATGGATTCCATTCTAAGTCGCGGCCGGTTTGAAGGCGACAGAATTGAGTGGGAAGCCAGTGCCGTGCTGTGCAGTGTGCGCGTGGCGGATTTACGTTTCATGCCCAAGCAAACACACTTCTTATTTATTGTGGGTATTGGCGATGGTTTGTATGTAGTAGACACCAGCACATTATTTACCGAGGAAAAAATTATCCCGGCGCCGAGTTATCCGTTTAATGCTATAGGTCATGTAGCTTACGATTTGGAACATGAGCGCTTGTTTGCCACAGCGGCAGAGCCCAGTGCCGGAGAAACGCCAATTTATGACCGGATCGTAATTATTTCGCTGGCTGACGCTACACGCAGTATGGACAACTCTTCCGTAGTTATCTCATTGTCCTCAGCTGGCGCAACGGCTACAGGTCGCGATGGTATTGCGCTTAGCCCCGCTAACGCGAATAACGGCAATGAACTTTATGTGGTGGTCGACGGCGCTAACAATAACAAAGAACTTAGACTCTACGAGATTGATAACGGCAATTTCCCCAAGGCTGCTCAGCAAATCTATTCCCAGCTGCCCAATACAGAAATAACGCTCGCCTATCACGCAAAAATGAATCGATTGGTCGTCGCACTACAAGATGAATTTCGTTTGCAATTGTTCGAACAAACCCGTTTGGTGGTGGAACGTATACCTGTACAAATTATGCCAACCGCGCTTGCAGTCAGCCCCGAGCAAGGCAATGTCTATGCATTAAGTTTTGCGAGCAATACACTTAGTGCTATCCCGCAATACGAACTAAATGTCGACCAGCAATTTAATGATAATCTGGCGAAATATCGCTGGGAAGTGGTGCTTGCATTTGTGGCCTTGCTAGGCAATTTACTGCAGAATCTGAAAGACTGTTTCTGCCATCTGTTATTAATGAACTGTCCGGATTTCGAAGACAAAGACAAAGTCTGGCTTGCGACCATCACCATAAAAGACAATGAAGTTTATAAAATTTGCAATATTGGTAAACGTAAGGATGTATGGACCTTTCCAAAATTTGAATACTGGTTATCACTGGTACCGATATTGCCGGTATTGAAAATGGGTGTATCCAAATTTTGTTGTGCCATCTTTCCCAATATTTTCAACCGCTATACCGAGAGATACCAAAGCAGCGCTACTGAATATGCAGTAGTAAAGGGTGAAACCTATAAACAATCGGTGCAGCAAGTAAAACGTACCGATGTCAAGCTGCTCTGGCGAGAAAACAAAGAAAACCTGGCCGCTCCCCTGACCCTGGTACGCGATAAATTGCTCTTTACCCAACGCAGAGCCAATGTAGACGGGCTGAATAAACAAGAGTTGCGCAATATGGAAACTCAGCTCGCCGTAAAAAAAATGGAACAGAAAGGTTTGCAAGTTGAAGTAAAAGAATACCGGGGCGAACAAGCCGGTATGGTGTTGGAGCAATATCAGAAGACGCCCAAAATCATTCCAAAAAACAGCAAGGTTACTGTGTACCAGGAAAATGGCCGCGTACTTTTTTATGCCGCGCAAACCCAACAAGAAAGCATACTGAAACTGGACGACAGTAGACTGGCAGAATTTGAAGCGCGTAAACAATCGCTGGAAGATTTGCAAGCAGTGGAAGAGTCTATTGCCCGTGTAGAAGCGCGCAAACAATCGCTGAATGAAACCAGCGAATTGCAAAACCAATTGAAATCCCTGCAGGAGGAAAAGTCTAAAGCCCTGGAAGATGTTGCCGCGCTGAGTGCGCAACTAAACCTGCTGCGCACCGAACGCACCAAAGCGCAGCAGGAATTGGTGGCGATGCAGTCGGGTATGGCAGAAATCAGCACCAATTTGAAATCGCTGCAATTGGAAGTGACTAAATTGCGGCCGATAAGAGAATTAACCAGTGTGGATGATAAAACTGGGGAGATTTTACGTAATGAAGGCGTGTTAACTGTGAATGATTTGGCCAGTGTCGACAGCGCCAAATTGGTAGAGCGTGGTGTAGATGCGCAACACGTATTGGTGATGGTGCAAGAGGCGCAGAATAAGTTAAAACTCTTGCGTTAATTATATTGAGCGAATAGGTAGCGCGATAGTTTTTCCTCACGGAGGAAATCACATGGCCGTTAAACATTGTACGGGTAAACGCAGTACACACACTCCGGGCCGACACCCGGGAGTTGCACGAGCCATACATCCACAACGCCAGCCTTACCAACAGGTAGTGGCGGTGCAGGAGACCATTCATAGCAGTGGGTCAGGCACAGTATCGGCGCGGTCTTCACTGCCCGCGAATGAACATTCGGCACCCTCAGACCCCACCAGTGTGGTCACTGCAGCGGATGCCAGTGCGAGTGGCCAACTTAGCGCCGCTGTGTTATTTCCCATGTTGAGTGCAATGTCTATCGAGCATGGAGTAGATCCATCGACAACCACAAGTTACAACGCATACCTCGCGCGTTTTGATCGTCCTGAAGAAATTAATGGCCGTTTTCGCAATCGCTTTTCCCGCGCTATGTTTTCCACTGAGAATGAAGCTATGACGAGTGAACTTAATTCACTCTCAGACCGATTTTCGTCACTGGAAACTTATCTTGCGGGTGGTATTCGCTATATCAGCAACAGCGACACGCGTGTTCGGGTTGGCACTTGCCGGGATCGTTGCAGTGCTCATCCGCAATGGGGCGCATGGACTTGTTCGGAGCGCAACGCCCGCGCTATTGCCCTCTGTCCACTGTTTTGGAGAGCAGGCGCTTCGCAACAGGCCGGTATTATTGTGCACGAATTGGCGCATATGCGTTTTGGTATAGCCAATCACGATGCAGGCACTCAGCGCCAGCGTGCGCGGAACCCTGAATGCTATGCCAGTTATGTTGCGGATTTATTTGGTTACAGGCCCTTTAGTGCTCAATGTCCTTCGGTATAACTTTGCCAACTTTTTGTAGAACGCACAGGTATGGAACGCACTCAGGTAAACATTGCGCGTAAACAAGTTGCCGCTACCCGGCGCAATGGTGCGCGTGCCACTGTGCATCGTCAAAGCGCCAAAGTGATGCGCGTACTGCAATCGGATGCTGCAGATCCTGCGATACATTTATCTAAAAACCTTGCCTCGTCTTTTTCTAACAATAACGAATCTTTGTTGTCGCGCCAGTGCGATGAGTGTGCAGAAGAAGTACAAAAAAAATCAGTGAACCAGTTACCCGCCATCAGCCAGCCCAGCGATCCTTTGGAAGTACAAGCCGAGCGCGTCGCGGATCGCGTAATGGCAAAGACAGATGGCGCGCTTGAAGCCCCGCTCCCGGAAGAAAAAGACGCAGACGATTCACTGCAGCGTGCATGCCCTGCCTGTGAAGAAGAAAGCGGGAATTTGCAGCGGCAGACAAGTATGCCCGTCGTCAGCCAACCGGAAGATCCACTGGAGCGCGAAGCAGATCGTGTCGCAGACCAAACGTTGCAAGCGAAAATAGAACAGGATCATTTTCGCAGTAGTATTGCGCGCGATTTAGCTGCGACTGGCGAAGCTGAAGATGAATTGCAGCGCTTGTGCAGTGAGTGCGAAGAAGAACAAGTACAGCGTTATGCACAAAGCGATAACCAGCAAGATGCGCGTCCCGGCTTATGGCAGCGGATAAAAAATGCCTTCCACACCGGCCGTCGCCTGCCGGAAAAAGTGGTGGAAATTTTCAAAGCGCGCATGGGATACGATTTTTCTCGCGTCAATATTCACACTCATCAACAAGCGGCCAGCACTGCGCAGGAAATTCATGCGCGCGCATTTACCTGGCGCGACCATATAGCCTTTGCACCCGGTGAATATCAACCGGATACCTCCAACGGGCTACACCTGCTCGCGCATGAACTTACCCACGTAGTACAACAAGGTGCTGCCCCTGCGGTTACACGACCTGCGCAAATGGTAGAGCCATCCAGCGTGAATCTGCACAATGAATCTACACCTGCCAACGCAACAGCAGTTGCGACGCCGGCAGTTGCAGAAGCCAGTGCACTCGTTATTTCCAGTTCACACCAGCAGGTGCAACGCAGTTGGCTTGACTACACCTGGGATGCGGCGGGGAATGCTGTGGGTGCGGTAGGTGATGCAGCTGCTGCAGTGGGTGGTGCAGTGGGTGGTGCAGTGGTGGATGTGGGTGGTGCAGTAGTCGGGGCGGCTGCCGATTTTGTATGGTCGTATGTTGAGGACTATGCGCCCGAGCTGGCGCGCCTGATTACCGAAGTTCGCGAGAAAGGCTTTTTTGGTTACCTGCGCGAAAAAATTGACGCGGTAACCCAATCCATTTTTGATGGTCTTGAAGACCAGAGTGGATTTGTTACAACACTCTTAACAACCTTCTCGCGGTTGGCAGTGAGTGCCACCACGATTCTTGCGGGGCTCGCGCAAGGCGATTGTGAGCCGTTGTTTGCTGCGTTGCGCAGTATGCGCGACGCGATGACAGAATTAGCCAACGATGCCTGGACGGCCATCAGCGATTTCTTTCGACCTATCGGTATATTTTTTGCCGATTTATGGGAGCGTTTTGGTGCCCCGGTCTTTGAATGGTTACGAGAATTCGCGCGAGATACCTGGCAGTTTATTCAGGACCTGGGGCAGGATATATGGGACTGGGCGAGCCCGGTGGTCAACGCAGTGCGCAATGTGATGAGCGATGCGTGGAATTGGATCAAAGCGCAATTGGGTCTGCCGGATGACGAAGGCAATGACCAAAACGGATTGATCCAGTGGGTGCAAGACAAAGCACAAGGGGCCTGGACGGCAATCAAAACAGAACTCGCACCGGTGATCGAACCGATTCAATCCATCATTACCAAAGTGCAGGAAGTATTGCCGCTGGAGGCGATTTTAAATTTCCGTGAAACCGTCAATGACTGGTTGCAACAGATCGCCGAAACCGCGCGCAATATGGACACTGCCGAAGGCGGCGATGTAGCCGAAAACCAAACCACACTGCGTGAATTATTGCCGGCGATTTTGCTTGGTATCCAAAATTTCCGTAACACCTTGGTCGGCACCGGCGCCTGGGTGGCGGAAAAAATTGGCGGCGCGGTGGATACCGGCAAGCAATTTTTGAATGCGATTACCACTGCGCCGCTGCTCAGCGGCTTAAGCAGTGTCTTCAGTTGGCTCAGCACTGGGCTCGACAGTATCGGTACCTGGGCGCGCGACACCGTACAGGGATTATTTACCGCGCTCGGCGATGGCCTGGTCTTTTTGTCGCAATTTATCCAACCTATATTAAATGCACTGCAACGCATTGTTGAAGTGATTGGCGATCTGCTCGGGCGCCTTCCGGATTTTTTACTCGGCCCATTGTGGATGTTATTGCCCGAATGCATTAAAAATCCGATCAAGGATTTTTTTATCGAGCAAATTCTCGGCCGCATTCCCCTCTTTCAACAATTAGTGGCAGCAGGTGATCTTTGGCAGCGGGTGCAAGCCACGGCGCTGGCCATTTTGCGCCATATTTTTGTAAACGGTGATTTGTTCGGGGCAGCCTGGCGCTTCTTCCGTGAAATGCTCGGGCTGATCGGCATTCCGGCGCAATTATTAGTGCAGATTGTCGCTAATGCTGCGCAAGCCTTTTCCGATATTTTGATGGACCCGCTCGGTTTCCTTGGTAATTTATTGCGGGCTATGTGGCAGGGTGTAACGCAATTTTTTGGCAATATTTTCAGCCACCTGTTTGGTGGTGTAACCGAGTGGTTGTTTGGCCAAATCAGCGAGGCGGGTTTAACTCCGCCCGATATCACGAGCTTCCGCTCGATTATCGGATTTGTCTTTGAATTGCTTGGTTTGACGCTGGAAAATATTTGGCGCTTGCTCGCAGTGCATGTCGGCCAGCCGATGGTTGATCGCATTCGCGGCGCGGTGGAATTGGCGAGCGGCGCCTGGGAATTTATTCAGGTCGCGATTGCGGAAGGCCTGCCGGGTTTGTGGCGCATGATTCAGGAGCGCGTTTCCGATTTGTGGAATATGGTGCTGACTAGCGCCGTGGGTTGGATCAATACCGCCATTATCGCCACCGCCTCGCGCTGGTTGTTATCGCTGCTGGATGCAACCGGGATCATGCCGGTGATCAATTCGCTGATTGCGATCTATCGTGCAATTGAATCCTTTGCCCAGTATCTGGTGCAAATGTTGGAAATTATTAATTCCGTTGTCCTGGGCCTTGCCGATATCGCGCGCGGCATGATCGATACCGCCGCAAATTATCTGGAAAACACCATGGCCGACGCAGTGCCGATTGTAGTGGGCTTCCTCGCCAATCAATTTGGTTTGGGGCGTTTGGGTGAGCGAGTGCGCGAATTAGTGGAAGGTATCCGCGAACGTGTGAATGCGGCGCTCGATAATATTATCCGTGGCGCAGTGCGTGCCGGTCGCGCATTTTTGGATATGCTGCGCTCAGGAGCAGCGGCCGTGCGTAACTGGTGGGAGAGCCGCAAAGAGTTTCGCGATAGCGAAGGCCGTAGCCACGAATTGTATTTTCAAAGTGAACGCGGTGAATTGATTGTGGAATCCACGCCGACACCGGTGAGTCTCTTTTTGGAAAATCTGAGCATTGCCGCGAGCGATCCGCAGCGCGCGCAAAAGGAAACCCATAAAACCCAGGCGATTGCTGCGCAGCGCGATGTGCAACGTATTAAACAAACGCTATCGCGCATGGCGGAAGGTGCAGATACCACGGCGTTGCGCGCTGAACTCAACCAGAAAATGGATTTGCTTGCCACCCACCTCACGCCTTTGCTGGGTGGTGTGGGCGATTCGGGTGGGCGTCTTCCCAATCCGCTTACCTTGAGTACCTTAAATGATCCTCCTGTCACCACGCCAAGAAGCGCAGATGAAGAGCGCATCGATTTAAACGGTGCGCGCCAACTGTTGATGCTGGCGGTGGAGACGACTGATGGTACTGATACGCTCGCGGAATATTTCCTGCCCATTAAAAATCGCCTCGCTTTAACCGAGGTCGGCTACCAGACTGCCGCTGGCATTACGCGCGTGAAAGTGCGCGCGACCCAGGAGATGTTTGTTGATATTAACACGCCATTAAAAGGCACTACGCCAGGCTTGCCTATGGCCTCGAATATTACCTACACCACGGGTGTTGCGGCGGGCGATACAGTGGGAGTCCGTATGGTGGCTGATCCGGTTGGGACAGATAAAATTGATGCGGGCAGCACACCCCGGAGAGCTGCACTTGCCGGAGTGATGGGCAAGCTGGTTACCAATCCGCGCCGCCCTGGTCAATCGCGCTATATCAAGGGCCATTTACTCAACCATCATATTGGCGGGCCCGGCGACAACAGCAATATGTATCCCATCACCTCTGCAGCCAATGGCGCGCATTTGCGCAATGTTGAAACCCAGGTAAAGGACTGGGTGCTGAAGGGTCGTTATTGGGTGTATTACAGCGTGGAAGTTCGTAACATTCTGGAGTCGATTACCGGAAGTCCAAAAGATCCGGATAGTTATATAAACGCGGCTTTCCGCTGCAACGCCTATATTAAAAACGCAGACGGTACCAGGCGCGACGAAATAATCCCCATAGATATAGTTTCTACCTATACCAAATATGGTGCCATTGTTCCGGAAAGCACCGCAGACGCTGTTCCTGATGAATAGCAGGGTAAATCTCCGATCCACTCAGCAACTGACATTAGCGATGCCATAGTAATCACGTTTTTCCTTCTCCAGTGCATCCGCTAATGCGATAGTAGAGAAGAAGCGAACGCGACGACGAAGTAAAACATCAGACGTCGACAATTAGCGCAACGTATCTGTCTCAACAACGTCGTATTCTATGTACAAACATTCATGCCTTGTGGTGGTGGTGTAAAATAATTGGCGACACTATCACTCGCATTGAAAAGTGCTCCACCCCATCAGTAGATGACCTGTCCAAAATGGTGCCAAGATATTAGAAATTTCTCCCGCGTCCAACTAATTTAGCGCGAGAAGGCATCCGTTTTTGCGGAATAAGTTGGATGCCAGATAATAAGAAAAGCAGCCAGCCATTAAATTTACTCAACCGTCACACTCTTCGCCAGATTCCTCGGCTGATCCACATCCGTCCCCTTAATAATCGCCACGTAATAACTCAACAACTGCAAGGGCAGGGTGTAGAGAATCGGCGCGAGCCAGGGATGCGCGTGGGGGACGTTGATAACACGCATGGTCGCATCGGACTCAAAATGCGCGTCGGTATCGGCGAACACATACAGAATACCGCCTCGTGCGCGCACTTCTTCGACGTTGGATTTCAGTTTTTCCAACAGATCGTTATTCGGTGCAACGACAATGATTGGCATCTGTGCGTCGATCAATGCCAGCGGGCCGTGCTTGAGTTCGCCCGCCGCGTAAGCTTCAGCATGAATGTAAGAAATTTCTTTCAGCTTGAGCGCACCTTCCATCGCGATAGGGTATTGATCACCGCGGCCAAGGAATAAGGCGTGATGTTTATCAGCAAATTCTTCGGCGAGCGCTTCAATGCGACTGGCCAAGGTCAGTGACTCTTCCAGTTTTGCCGGCAGGCTTTTTAACGCGGCAACCATATCGGCCTGCTGTTTTTCGCTGAGGCCGTTGTACTTGCCCACGGCCAGTACCAGCATCGCCAGTCCCACCAGTTGTGTGGTGAAGGCTTTAGTGGAAGCCACACCTATCTCTGCTCCGGCCCGGGTCATAAAGGCAAGATCAGACTCACGCACCAGCGACGATCCTGCTACGTTACAAATGGTCAGGCTGCCGAGATAACCCAGTTCTTTAGCCAGGCGCAGGGCTGCAAGGGTGTCGGCGGTTTCGCCGGACTGGCTGATGGTTACGATCAGGCTGTCAGGCTGGACGAAGGATTTGCGATAGCGAAACTCGCTGGCGATCTCAACGTTACAGGAAATTCCAGCGAGTGATTCCAGCCAGTAGCGCGCTACCATCGCCGAGTGATAGCTGGTGCCGCAGGCCACGATCTGGACATGCTTAACCTTCTTGAACAACTCCGCTGCACCATTGCCAAAGGTTTCATCGAGCACACTGGCGCTGCCCAAGCGACCTTCCAATGTATTCATCACCGCCTGGGGCTGTTCATAAATTTCCTTGAGCATGAAGTGACGATACTGACCCTTGTCACCCGCATCGTAGCTGGCCGTGGATTCGTGAACGGCGCGTTCAACCGGATTGCCGTCTTTATCAAAGATGCTGATGGTCTGGCGGGTAATCTCCGCTACATCACCTTCTTCAAGAAAGATAAACCGACGGGTAACCGGCAGGAGCGCGAGCTGATCCGAGGCAATAAAATTTTCACCGATACCCAGACCGATGACTAAGGGGCTGCCGGATCGGGCAACAACCAGGCGGGATGGATCGCGACGATCCATCAATACAGTACCGTAAGCGCCTTCCAGCTGTTTTACCGTGCGCTGAACGGCGTCCAGCAGAGAGTCGGTTTGTTTCAGTTCCTGGTGTACCAGGTGGGCAATAACTTCGGTATCTGTGTCTGAGTTGAACACATAGCCTTTGGCCTGCAGTTCGCTGCGCAGGCGGGCGTGATTTTCAATGATGCCGTTATGGACCACGGCGATATTGTCGGGGGAAATGTGCGGATGCGCATTGCGTTCACTGGGTTCTCCATGAGTCGCCCAGCGGGTATGAGCGATACCGGTACCACCGGGAACAGGGCTCGCCGCCACTGCATCCGCGAGTTCCTTCACCTTACCCAGCCGACGCAGACGCTGGAGCTCACCATCGCTGTTGACGACAGCTACACCTGCTGAGTCATAACCGCGATATTCGAGGCGACGAAGTCCTTCCACCAGAATATCCACCACATCCCTTTGCGCTACTGCGCCGACAATTCCACACATGTTGATCTCCAGTTTTGTTTGTTGCTGTTCGGTTGTTGATGTTCCCCGGTAGGGGGAGTGTCGGTGTTGTACCTGACGTTTGTTGTGCGTTTGATGAAGCGATTGCTGGTTTGTCGGATTACGCTGCGCTAATCCGACCTACGTTGTTTGAATGCGCGGCATGAATCGGCTTAATAGTTTTGGAGGCGCGAGCGCATCTGGTGATCACGACGTTAAGCTGCATTTGTGCAGATAACCTGTACGCCCTGTTGTTCAATCTGCTTTTTAGCAGCAGGGCTGATGTCTTCGTCGGTGACCAGTACATTGACGGATGACCAGGGCAGTTCGAGGTTATGGATCTTGCGCCCGATCTTCTCCGACTCCGCCACGACGATTACCTCCCGCGCGACGTCGGCCATCACCCGGCTGAGGCTGTAGAGTTCGTTGAAGGTGGTGGTACCGCGCTCGAGGTCCAAGCCATCCGCACCGATAAAAAACTGATCGAAGTTGTAAGACCGGAGAATCTGCTCCGCCAACTGCCCCTGAAAGCCTTCCGATTTAGGGTCCCAGGTGCCGCCGGTCATCAGGATGGTCGGCTCGTTCTCCAGCTCCCGCAACGCATTCGCCACACTCAGGGAGTTGGTCATCACCACCAGACCCTGTTTGTGGGACAACTCCGGCAGGAGCGCAGCGGTAGTGGTACTGCCGCTGTCGAGGATGATGCGGTTATGGTCGCGAATCAGCTCAGCCGCCGCCTTGGCGAGGGATTGCTTACGAACCGAAACTTTCTCAACCGAGGGGTCCGCAATCAGTTCCTGAGGAACCGGTACAGCACCGCCGTAACGACGTAGAAGTAAGCCATTACTCTCAAGGGCGGACAGGTCTTTACGAATAGTGACTTCGGAGGTTTCAAAGCGGGAAGCCAACGCCTCAACGCTGACTTCCCCTTCGGTATTGAGCAGCTCAACGATGGCGCGGCGGCGTTGCTGGGTATTGCGCTTGGTCATTTCAGTAGCGGGTCCACGGCCTTATGTTTCGAAACGAAAGGTATTCTACGCTTTCGAAACTTTTATGCAAGATATCGGCAATAAGTAGGTCGGATTAGCCGTAGGCGTAATCCGACAATTACCCGATGGAGAAGGGCAAGTCGGCTTACGCTGCGCTAAGCCGACCTACGGAGGAAGGAAGGCCCGGCTAACCGGGCGTCAGGTTATTGCACGAACTTGGAAAGCAGGCGGATATAGGCAACCTGGTAGTCGTTGTGGTTCTCCGTAACCTGCCAGGAATTGAGCGGCCAACTGGTGTTGAAATCCAGATAGGACTTCATCGCAGGCTGTCCCTTCGGTGGCGTGGGTGCTGCAGCGCCACAGCCCGGATTAGGATTGGCTGATGTGCAGTTACCGTCCCAATCATAAGAAGGGTTAGGCCCGCCCACAAGGAAACCGGGCGCCGGGCCATAAACCGATTCGCCCACTCGATCCCACAGGTCACTGTCATTGCTGAACCAGGAATGGTAGAACTCGTTGACCGAATGGTGGGCACCCGCTGAATTCATATTGGACAGGTAGACCATACCCAGTGGATTGGTGCCATGCAGGTAATGCAGATAACTCAGCGCGGCGTTTCTCGCTTCATTGCCGTCCTGCCCCGGCAGGTCGATCAGCTTATGGAACAGGGTGCCTCTCTGGGAGATGGAGCGATTGCTGCCCCAGGTAAAATCAACGGCGGCCATGTGCGCCAGATAGGCACCGCTGTTGTTGCGATAACCACCCAGCAGGTCCGGCGTATTCATGGAATTTGCAAAATCCCCGCGAATATCGTTGGCGATTGCCGGTGTCACCCCAGGCAGGCTCGCATAGTAAAAGAAGGTGCTCACCCGGTTCTCATTCCAGTGTGAAACCCAGTAAAGTCGATTCTCGTTGATAAACCCCTCGACGATGGATTTATAGGCGTTGTCTCCCGTCAGCCCGTACAGATACACCGCGGCATTCACCCTCTTCTCCAACAGCTGAGCTATACAGTACTGTCTTGCCTGCTCCCGATTGACTTCCTCAGTAATCGTCTCGTAGTTGGGACAAACTTCCTGATCACCTGCACCCAGACCCGCATAGATTCCCTGATTGTTATTCACCCGCACCTCGGGGTTTTCATCAGCCCATCCCCAGGCCTCTTCCGCGCGGCTTTTCAGGTCGCTGGCATAACTGATCAACTCAGGCACCTCCAGCGTCGCACCCAGCTCGGCAAATACCTTCGCCCCAAAAGCAAATGCGGCGGCAGAACTCAGCGTGGCGGAGGTACTGGCAGGACCATAGTAACTGCAGCCGGTGGCGGCGGATGGCGGGCTGGCGTGGGCCAGGCCGAGGATGGACAATACGGAACCATCCTCGTTCTGCATCTTCTTCAGCCAATCAAAGCCCCATTTAATCTCATCAATAAGGTCGGGAACAGCATCACCGGACTCAGGGATATTCAGATCTTCTTCCCAGGCAGCAGGATTTTCCAGGTAGCTGTGTAACAGCGTAACTAAATAATGGGCGTGCCAGTTGGTGTACTTATTGTAGTCGCCTGCATCGTACCAGCCACCGGACAGATCTTTTTCCGTACCCGGCACGCCGGTAACGTTTCCACCTTCGAGCTTGAACAGTCGTGCGGAGGTGTCCTGGCAGGAACCCAGGTGACTGGCTTCATCTGTCCAGCCGGTTTCAGCGTAGGGCTGAACTTTGGCAAATCCGGCACGCTGATAGAAGAACGTACGCGTCGCGTGTTTAAGCACCGACTTGTAGACGTCCTCGCCGATGCGGACTGCTGGCGAACGCACATTGCGTTGTTCATCAATAACCGCATAGGTACCGGGTGCGGTCACACTGCTGAAGTCAAACCACCAGACTTTGTCTCCAGCAACCTCTGCTTCAGCGCCACCTTTCCAGGCGGTGAGTGCGGCGGTGTGGACAGTTTCACCGGTGTCGAGGTTTATCAGTTTATAGCTGGTGCCGGGCGTAAAACTCTCGGCGGCATCGAAGCCGGTCTGAGGATCGCGGATCACTGCGATTTTTGTGGCATCCGGCAGATAGCCGAACTGATCCACCACAATGTATTTGCTGATCGACAGTCCCGCACTGGAGGAAGCGGCAGCTGACGAAACTGCAGGGCTGGACGAAGCAACCGCAGAACTCGACGAGGCAGGTGGATTATTATCGGACGAACCTCCACCACCACAGGCGGTGATAAGCCCGGTCAGGAGGACGGTTAACGTGAATTTTGGCAGACCCATGACTTGCTCTCCTCATTATTATTGTTGCGTGGAAGGTGTTGCAGGGAATGGCAGGATAATAAAGCGTCTGCTCTTTCCAGCCATCAATCTGTATCACGCTTTTCCAATTCTTTTTGCGGTCAGCTTGTCTTGATTGCCGATTTTATTTTGCCCATAAAAAAAGCGCCTTTCGGCGCTTCATTTTTTTACGACTTTTTCACCGGGCGTTCCCAGCCTTCAATGTTGCGCTGTTTGCCGCGCGCAATCGCCAGTTCAGCTGCCGCCACATCTTTTGTGATGGTTGATCCCGCACCCACCGTAGCATGGTTGCCGACTTTGACCGGCGCTACCAACGCCGAGTTAGAGCCGATAAAAGCGTGATCGCCGATCTCCGTTTTGAATTTGTTGACCCCGTCATAGTTGCAGGTGATGGTGCCCGCACCTATGTTGGCTTTTTTGCCGATGGTGGTATCGCCGATGTAGCTCAGGTGATTTACCTTACTGCCTTCACCAATGACCGCTTTCTTGGTCTCCACAAAATTACCGATCTTAGCTCCATCCGCCAGCTGTGTTCCCGGACGCAGGCGCGCAAACGGACCGACATCGCAGTTGCCAGCGATAACGGCATCTTCAATGTGACTGTTCGCTTTGATGTGAGTGTTGTTGCCAATACGGCTGTTGATGATGACGCAGTTGGGCTCAATCGTTACACCATCGCCCAGTACAACATCACCTTCAAATACGCAGTTGATATCAATCACCACATCGCGGCCAACCTGCAGATCACCACGGCAGTCGAACCGGGCAGGGTCCAGGAGGGTTGCACCGGCGACCATCAGTTCACCGGCTTTTTGCCGCTGATAAAACCGCTCCAGTGCAGCCTGCTGCTGACGGTTGTTGATACCTTCCACTTCTTCTACCGCACCAGGTTGTTCTACCTGAATGCTCACGCCGCTCTGGCGGGCGAGGGCGATGATGTCCGTCAGGTAGTATTCGCCCTGGGCATTATCGTTGCTCAGCTGGGGCAGCCACTGCTGCAGGTGCTTCGCTTTTACCGCCATGATGCCGGTATTGATTTCGTTGATCCGCCGCTGTTCTTCATTGGCATCCTTGTGCTCAACGATGGCTGTAACCGCACCACTGGCATCGCGCAGGATACGACCGTAACCCGTAGGATCGGGAAGGTTCACGGTCAACAGCCCCATCTGCTGGTCGTTCACATGGGCGATCAGTTTGTGCAAGGTTTCGGCGCGGGTCAGAGGTACGTCGCCATAAAGAATCAGCACTGTCGCTTCACTGCGTAACTGGGGCAGGGCCTGCTGCACGGCGTGGCCGGTACCCAGCTGCTGAGCCTGCAGAACAAAGCTGATATCACTCGCCGCCATACGCTGTTCAACCAGCTCGGCCCCATGACCCGTGATCACCATGATCCGATCCCCGCCCACCTGACGCGCCGTTTCCACCACGTGCTGAACCAGCGGTTTACCGCCGATGGGATGGAGAACCTTCGGCAGGTCGGAACGCATACGGGTACCTTTACCGGCAGCGAGGACAAGAATATCGAGCATGATCTAATAACTCCTTGCGAAAGCGATGTGGTTTACAGGCGCGGCGCAACAGCCAGGGGAGACGCAAAACGACTTGAATTGTGAAGGGCGCCGGGGGACCGGTCAATTGAATAACAAACATTAGGCTGCAGTCGGACTATCCCGTTCAGGGTATATGCCGAAGCGCGCAGCAGTAAAACAAAAAAGGGCAGCCTGCGCTGCCCTTTTCCGTTGGTAAACACACCTGTGTTATTTACCAAGCTTTTTGCGAATGGATTGCAAGGTCCGCAACTGCGCAGACGCTTCGGCCAGCTGAATGGCTGCGCGGGAGTAATCCACTTCGCCTGACTGATTAGTCAGTTGCTGAGCAGCCTGCTCTTTGGCCTGCTGGGCTGCCGCTTCATCCATATCGCCGGCACGCAGCGCGGTATCTGCCAAGATGGTCACGTGGTAAGGCTGCACTTCAAGATAGCCACCGGAGACGTAGAAGATTTCTTCTTCGCCGCCCTGCTTCTTGATACGCACCGGACCCGGCTCCAGACCGGTCAACAGCGGCGCGTGGCCGTAGTTGACACCCAGATCACCCAGGGAACCGTTGGCCACAACCATCTCGACGAGGCCGGAGAAGATCTCGCGCTCAGCACTGACGATATCGCATTGAACAGTCATAGCCATGTCTCTGTCTCTCATGCAAGGAAACGCCCGGCGGTTTAATGCCGGGCTGCTTCATTATTTCACTTTGGCTGCCTTCTCGACCGCTTCGTCGATTGAACCCACCATGTAGAAAGCCTGCTCAGGCAGGTGATCGTATTCACCGGCCAGGATGCCTTTAAAGCCACGGATGGTTTCTTTCAACGGAACATATTTGCCTGGGGAACCGGTGAAGACTTCCGCTACGTGGAACGGCTGAGACAGGAAACGCTCGATCTTACGCGCGCGCGCTACGATCAGCTTGTCTTCCTCGGACAGTTCGTCCATACCCAGGATAGCGATGATATCTTTCAGTTCTTTAAAGCGCTGCAGCACTGATTGCACACCGCGTGCAGTTTCATAGTGCTCCTGACCGATGATCAGCGGATCCAGCTGACGAGAGGTGGAGTCCAGCGGATCAATCGCGGGATAAATACCTTTTGCAGCGATATCACGGCTCAGTACTACGGTAGAGTCCAAGTGAGCAAAGGTGGTAGCCGGAGACGGGTCAGTAAGGTCGTCCGCCGGTACGTATACCGCCTGCACAGAGGTAATAGAACCGGTTTTGGTCGAGGTAATACGCTCCTGCAGTACACCCATCTCTTCCGCCAGCGTCGGCTGGTAACCTACCGCAGACGGCATACGACCCAGCAGTGCTGATACTTCGGTACCGGCCAGGGTATAACGGTAGATGTTGTCAACGAACAACAGAACGTCTTTACCTTCGTCACGGAATTTCTCAGCCATGGTCAGGCCGGTCAGCGCTACACGCAGACGGTTGCCTGGTGGCTCGTTCATCTGACCGTAGACCATCGCTACTTTGTCGACCACGTTGGATTCTTTCATCTCGTGGTAGAAGTCGTTACCTTCACGAGTACGCTCACCCACACCCGCAAATACAGACAGACCGCTGTGCTCTTTCGCGATGTTGTTGATGAGTTCCATCATGTTTACGGTCTTGCCTACACCGGCACCACCGAACAGGCCGACCTTACCGCCTTTGGCGAACGGACATACCAGGTCGATAACTTTAATACCGGTTTCCAGCAGTTCTTCGGAAGCAGCCAGCTCTTCGTAGGCAGGCGCGTCGCGGTGAATCTGCATACGCTCCTGCTCGCCGATGGGACCGGCTTCATCGATAGGATTGCCCAGCACGTCCATGATACGGCCGAGGGTTTCTTTCCCTACCGGCACTTTGATGGCTTCATTGGTATTGTTTACGCTCAGGCCGCGGCTCAGGCCTTCAGAAGAACCCAGTGCAATGGTGCGTACTACGCCATCACCCAATTGCTGCTGAACTTCCAGGGTCAGGTCTTTATCGGCGACCTTCAGGGCATCATAAACTTTAGGCACGGCATCACGCGGGAATTCCACGTCGATAACCGCACCGATGATTTGTACGATACGTCCGCTACTCATTTCCGATTCCTCGTTATCTCAGGCCGGCTGTTCGCGTGACCTGACGGTTTAAACTCAAAATTGTTGCTGCTTAGGAAGCGACGGCTGCCGCACCACCCACAATCTCGGACAATTCCTGGGTAATGGCTGCCTGACGGGCTTTGTTGTAAACCAGCTGCAGATCATCAATCAGCTGACCCGCGTTGTCGGTCGCGCTCTTCATCGCCACCATCCGCGCCGCCTGTTCACTGGCCGCGTTCTCAATTACGGCCTGGTAAACCTGGGATTCAATGTAACGCTTCAGCAGACCATCCAGCAGCAGCTCAGCGTTAGGTTCGTAGATGTAATCCCAGTGGTGTTTCAGCTGTTTGTTTTCTTCGGCTTCCAGCGGCAGTAACTGACGCAGAACCGGGCTTTGGGTCATGGTGTTGACGAACTCGTTGCTCACAATGAACAACCGGTCGATCTTGCCTTCGGTATAAGCGTCGAGCATGACCTTCACGCTGCCGATCAGGTCTGCCACGCTGGGTGCTTCTCCGAGGTCGCGACGGGCAGCAACTACATTACCGCCGAAGCTCTTGAAGAAAGCCGCTGCCTTGGCACCGATCAGACATAAGTCAATCTGTACACCCTGGTCGCTCCAGCTTTTCATGTTTCTGATGGCTGTCTTGAACACGTTGATGTTCAAACCGCCACACAGACCACGATCACTGGATACCAGAATAAAGCCCACGCGCTTGACGTCGCGCTGCTGCATAAAGCTGTGTTTGTATTCGGGGTTGGCGTTGGCCAGATGCCCGATCACCTCACGCATGCGCTTGGCGTAAGGCTTACCCAGCTGCATCCGCTCCTGAGCACGACGCATCTTACTGGCAGCGACCATCTCCATCGCGCTGGTAATCTTCTGCGTGCTCTTGATACTTTTGATCTGGGTCCGTATTTCTTTTGTGCCTGCCATTCTCAAAGGCCCTCAAGATGTTCTTTACGACACGGCAAGGCCCGCTTTGCGGCGGGCCCTGTCACTGTCTTACCAGGTTTGGGTTGCCTTGAACTTGGTGACCAGTTCTTTGAACTTGGCTTCCAGCTCTGCATTCCAGTCGCCAGTGGTGGCGATGGTGTTCATCACATCAGCGTATTCGCTGCTTGCGAAGGAGAGCAGGGCAGATTCAAAATCCAACACCTTATTAACCGGCACATCTTTCAAATAGCCTTCGTTAGCACAGAACAGAACCAGTGCCATCTGCGCGATGTTCAGCGGCGAGAACTGCTTCTGCTTCATCAGCTCGGTTACGCGCTGACCATGCTCCAGCTGTGCCTTGGTTGCTTCGTCCAGGTCAGAAGCAAACTGGGAGAAGGCGGCCAGTTCACGGTACTGGGCGAGGGCGGTACGGATACCACCGGACAGTTTCTTGATGACCTTGGTCTGTGCCGCACCACCCACACGGGATACCGAGATACCGGCGTTCATGGCCGGACGGATACCTGCGTTGAACATGGAGGCTTCCAGGAAGATCTGACCGTCAGTAATTGAGATCACGTTGGTCGGAACGAAGGCAGATACGTCACCCGCCTGGGTTTCGATCATCGGCAGCGCGGTCAAAGAACCGGTCTTGCCTTTTACTTCACCATTAGTGAACTTCTCAACGTACTCTTCACTTACCCGTGCAGCGCGCTCCAGCAAGCGGGAGTGCAGATAGAACACGTCACCAGGATAAGCTTCACGGCCTGGCGGACGGCGCAACAGCAGGGAGATCTGACGATAAGCCCAGGCTTGTTTGGTCAGGTCGTCATAAATGATGAGCGCGTCCTGACCGCGGTCACGGTAGTATTCACCGATAGTACAACCGGCAAAAGGAGCCAGGAACTGCATGGAGGCCGGATCAGATGCGGTAGCTGCTACTACCACCGTGTGTTCCATTGCGCCATGCTCTTCCAGTTTGCGTACCACTGCTGCAATAGAAGAGGCTTTCTGGCCAATGGCAACGTAGATACATTTGATGCCGGAGTTCTTCTGGTTGATGATGGCGTCGATCGCGATCGCGGTCTTACCAATCTGGCGGTCACCGATGATCAGCTCGCGCTGGCCACGACCGATAGGTACCATCGCGTCGATCGCTTTCAGACCGATCTGTACCGGCTGGTCTACCGACTTACGCCAGATTACGCCCGGCGCAACTTTTTCAATAGCGTCGGTCAGCTTGGCATTGATCGGACCTTTACCGTCGATGGGGTTACCCAGTGCGTCGATAACACGACCTTCCAGTTCCGGACCTACTGGCACTTCCAGAATACGACCGGTACATTTACAGGTCTGACCTTCCGCAATACCGCGGTAGTCACCCAGAATTACAGCACCGACGGAGTCGCGCTCGAGGTTCAATGCCATACCGAACAGGCCACCCTCGAACTCGATCATTTCACCGTACATTACGTCCATCAAACCATGGATGCGTACGATACCGTCAGATACTGATACTACAGTGCCCACATTACGGGCTTCAGAAGACACATCGAGCTGATCGATGCGCTGCTTGATTATTTCGCTAATCTCGGATGGATTCAGTTGCTGCATGCTCTATTCCTCAATCCTACGAATTGATTGCTTTGGCGAGTTTCTCTAACCGACCGCGCATCGAGCCGTCGATAACCAAATCACCTGCTTTGATAATTACGCCTGCCAGCAATTGCTGGTCGACAACCGTCTGGACATTCACCTTGCGTGCTAACTTGGTGCTCAATGCTTCTGCAAGCTTGGCTTGACTCGCATCGTCCAGGGCGATAGCGGTGGTCAATTCAACGTCGACTGCTTGCTCTTGCGCAGTCTTGAGAGCATCGAATAATTGATAGATCTCAGGCAGCAACGGAAGGCGCTTGTTCTGCGCCAGTAACACAATGAAATTGCGCACAGGTGTCGTCAGTTCGTCACCACATGCATCGATCAACAGCTGTGCCTGTTGCTGAGCAGACAGTGACGGCGATGCGATTTGTTTCTGCATGGCGCCATAGCGGCTTGCGGCAGCAAGTGTTGCCAGTTGCTTGCCCCAGCCTGCCAGGTCCTTCGCGTCGAGCGCGTATTGAAACGCTGCTTTTGCATAAGGCCGGGCGAGTGTAGTCAGTTCAGCCACGATTCACCTCGCTTATAGACCGGCAGCCAGTTTGTCGAGCATTGCCTTGTGCGCTGTTTCATCAACAGACGCCTGCAGAACTTTCTCGGCACCGGCCAACGCCAGAACGGCGACTTGTGAGCGCAGTTTTTCTTTCGCGCGATTCACTTCCTGCTCAACTTCTGCTTGCGCAGCGGCTTTGATACGGTCAGCTTCAGCACGTGCCTGTTCTTTGGCTTCTTCAACAATTTGCGTAGCGCGTTTGTTGGCAGATTCCAGAATGGCAGCAGCTTCCTGCTTGGCATCACGCAGGGTGTGGGTGGCTTTTTCCTGGGCTAACTCGAGGTCCTTACTCGCGCGATCTGCGGCAGCAAGGCCTTCTGCGATGACTCTTTGGCGTTCTGCCATCGCAGCGGTAATGAACGGCCACACGAACTTCATGCAAAACAGCACAAAGAATATGAACGTGATGGACTGTCCGATTAAGGTCAAATTAATGTTCACGCCGGTAACCCCTGTTGTGGAAAGCTTTCAGATGTAAGAAACCCCTTACAGGTTTCCTGAATCGAACAAAGCTTTCGGTTAAGCGAGAGTAGGAACAGTCACGAACAGGATGTACATCGCAATACCCACACCAATCATTGGTACCGCATCGAGCAGACCAGCGATCAGGAACATCTTGCCTTGCAGCATCGGAGCCAGTTCAGGCTGACGCGCAGAACCTTCCAGCAACTTACCGCCCAGAATGGCGAAACCGATAGCAGTTCCCAGTGCGCCCAAACCAATCAACAGTGCAACAGCAATCAACGCTAAACCCATGGTGTTTCTCCTCAAATGGTCAAAAGTTAAAAAGTAAAGCTAAACAGTTAATAAAAAAATCAATGCGTAAACTGATCTTCGTCTTCCACGTGATGCGCCATAGCCATGTACACGATGGTCAGGACCATGAACACAAACGCCTGGAGAGTAATAATCAGAATATGGAATACAGCCCAGCCCCATTGCAGAACACCGGCAAAGATACCCAGCACCAGACCGGCGCCATACATAATTGCGATCAGAATAAAGATCATTTCACCGGCATACATGTTGCCAAAAAGACGCAGTCCCAATGAGACCGGTTTGGCAACCAGCGCAATGGTTTCAAGCACAAAGTTAATAAGGATCAGCAGCGGCGCAAATAAAATTCCGACGCCACGGAAAGACGGGTGGAACGGATGGAAAGTCAGTTCTTTGATAAAACCAATCAGACCTTTCTTGGCGATACTGAAGCCAATCATCAGGAGAAAGACAGTCAAGCCCATGGCCATGGTGATATTGACGTCTGTGGTCGGTACTATCTTGAAATAGAAATGCGGGTCACCAGCGATCCACATGGCGAATTCCGGTATCCAGTCGACCGGGAGCAAATCCATCAGGTTCATCAGGAAAACCCAGACAAAGATCGTCAGCGCAAGTGGGGCAATGAATGCACTTTTGTGCTGAAAGCCATCTTTTACAGTTTTATCGATGAACTCGATGATCATCTCAACGAAGTTGAGGAAACCGGTGGGAACACCTGCGTGGGCTTTTTTAGCGGCCCAACGAAAGAGGGTGATAAAGATCAGACCCAGGCCGATAGACCAGGCCATGGAATCGAGGTGGATGGCATTAAAGCCCATGGCTGCCATTTCTTCGGGACAATGAGCGACCACCCAACTGGTGGTTTCCTGTACCCGGGAGCCATCACAATAAGTACCTGCAGGCAACTTGCCATAAGTCCAGTTGGTCAAGTGGTGCAGGATATATTCAGTCGTAGTGGGTGCTTGCCCTTCCGCTGCCATGGTTGGTTCTCACGTTGCAAGTTGGATGAATCTGGATCAACGGGGCTGCTTCAGCGTCTGGGCTGACAGCAACCACGAAAAAATCTGTGCGGCGATGAACGCGAGAAAGAATACGAGCAAGTTAATGTTGTCTGCGCGATGAAAGACCGCCGCAAACATCACTGCCGTGAGAAAGAACTTTATAGCTTCGGCGCGATAAAATGCATTAACTGCTGTTACGGCCACACGGGCACCCCGGTATTTAAACGAATACCAGGAGAAACAGATGGCAGGTAACAAGCAAACCGAAAAACCCCATAAAAGTGATAGACCCCATTTGGGATCTACCGGCATTACCGCCACTGCCAGTACAACCGCCGCCAGCCACAACATGGACAATCGCTGCAAAACTGGTGGTCTGGCGATGGTGCTTGGACGGAGTCGACCTATCTCAGGCTTTGTTTTTCTCAAATCTTCGACGTTTTTGCCGCTTCTAATCAACTAACACCCCACATCGGTGCACCTTGGTGCTACCTGGTTGGGCCGCCGCATTATAGGGACATTAAAAAGGCGCAGCAAGTTTAAATCCGCGGGCTGCGCCTTGTATTCTGTGAATCTTCGGAGGTGTTCGGCGCTCATTTGATGTGGGCGAGAATCCCGTCCAGTTCATCCAGGGTGTTGTAACTGATGACTAATTTGCCTTTACCCTTGGCTGTGTGCTGGATCTCAACGCCCGCACCCAGGGTTTCCGACAGCTGTTCCTGCAAACGGCGAATGTCAGCTGAGGGCGCAGCGGGTGCTTTGATTTTGTCTTTATGTTTATTTTCCTGAAAGCTGCGCACCAGCGTTTCGGTCTGGCGAACCGATAAACCTTTGGCGACGACCTGCCGGGCGATGTCCCGCTGATCTGCCGGATCGAGGGTCAGCAGCGCCCGCGCGTGACCCATCTCCAGATCACCGTGTTCCAGCAGGGTTTTAACTTCTTCCGTCAGCGCGATCAGACGCAGCAGGTTGGTGACCGTGGTGCGGGATTTACCTACTGCCTGAGCCACTTCCTGGTGCGTCAGTTCGAATTCGTCCTGCAGGCGTTTCAATGCCACTGCTTCTTCAATGGGATTCAGGTCTTCGCGCTGGATGTTTTCGATCAGCGCCATGGCGATGGCCGCCTCATCCGGCACATCGCGGATGATCGCCGGGATCTTGTCCAGTCCGGCCAGCTGGGTCGCGCGCCAGCGGCGTTCACCGGCGATGATTTCGTACTTTTCCGGCCCTATCTGCCGGACCACGATAGGCTGCATGACGCCCTGGGCTTTGATGGACTCCGCCAGCTCTTCCAGCTGCTCCGGGTGCATATCCCGCCGCGGCTGATACTTGCCGCGCTGACAGAACTCCACCGGAATCTGCGCGAGTTTGCCATCCGGCGGGAGCTGATCGGTGGTTTCTCCTGCGCCGGCAGCGGGAGCAAGGGATGGCGTAGAGATTCCCAAACCGGCACTGAGCAGTGCGTCCAGTCCCTTACCTAAGCCTTTGCGTTTTGACGACATAATCTTGCGAGCCTGTAATCTGAGCTCCGCCAATCAGGGGCGGGCTGTTCTAATGAGTCTGGCCTTCTGCCAGTGTGGCGGCTTCCGCCGGTTTGTAATTGGGATCGTTGCGCCGGATGATTTCGCCAGCCAGCGCCAGATAGGCAATCGCGCCTTTGGATACCCGGTCAAACGCCAATACCGGCTGACCAAAACTGGGAGCTTCTGCCAGACGTACGTTGCGCGGTATGCAGGTGCGGTACACCCGGTCGCCGAAATGCTGAGTCAGCTGGGCGGATACGTCGTTGGTCAGGCTGTTGCGCGGATCATACATGGTACGCAGCAGACCTTCGATCTTCAGCTGCGGGTTGAGCAGCTGCTGGATCTGGTTGATGGTATTGACCAGCGCCGACAGACCTTCGAGAGCATAGTATTCACACTGCATCGCAATGATTACGCCGTCACAGGCAGTCAACGCATTCACCGTCAGCATATTCAACGAGGGCGGACAGTCGATGATGATGTAGTCGTACTGGTCGCGGACCTGCTGCAAACCCTGCTGCAACAGACGTTCTTTGTTTGCCAGGGACAACATCTCCACTTCCGCAGCCGTAAGGTCACTGTTGGCCGGCAGCACTGAGTAGCCACCACTTTCCGACAGGAGGATACAGTCAGCAGTAGCGGCTCGCTGCGTCAGCACGTCGTAGACACTGCGCTCGACATCGTCTTTGTCGATGCCGCTGCCCATGGTGGCGTTGCCCTGAGGATCGAGATCCACCAACAGGACACGCTTCTTGGTCGCCACCAGCGAAGCGGCCAGATTGACGCAGGTGGTAGTTTTACCCACTCCGCCCTTTTGGTTGGCTACAGCGTAGATCTTGGTCAATTGATGTTCCTTACGAACCCGGATAAGACAGCGGGCTATTGTGTGGCAGTTATTTTTTCAGGGCAACCGGGAAGATGGCTTTTTACCACCGCGCCTCCGGGTTGCCAAGGCCAGCCGGAAATCACGGCAAGGGCTTGAGGATCAGCAGATGCCGTTCGCCCTCAGTATCAGGCACGGTCAGTGCGTAACTGGCTTCGAGGGCAACTTTCCCCTGCAGCGGCACCAGCTCATCAGCGGGATACAGACCTTTCATGGCCATAAAGACGCCGTCCGCAGACAGCAGGTGCGCGCATCCATCCGTCATATCCTGAAGGCTCGCAAAGGCGCGACTGATGACAACCTGAAATTTTTTTTCCGGCTGGAACTGTTCAACCCGCTGATTTTCAACCGTGACATTCTCCAGGTTCAACAGCGTTTTTACGTGAAATAAAAAGCGGGTTTTTTTACCGTTGCTGTCGAGCAGCGTAAATCGCTTTTCGGGAAACATGATGGCCAGCGGAATACCCGGCAGACCACCACCGGTGCCAACATCAATAATATTTTCAACCTGTGAATATCCGGCTTGAGCAAAACAGGGAACCACACTCAGGCTGTCGAGGATGTGTCGTGCAACCATGTGTTCGATATTGCGGATGGCTGAAAGGTTGTAAGCCTTGTTCCATTTATCGAATTCGTTGAGGTAAGCCAGTAATTTTTTTTGCTGAGTTTCGTTCAGAGACACAGACAGCTGTGCAGCACCGTCCTTCAGTTGTTCTTGTAATTTTTGTTGGATATCAATCAAGACTAAAACTCTTTATAAATGCTGGGGTTGATCATTACCTTGAAGACATCAACGTCTGTGCGGTTGATGGTCCCGCAGTAATGATCAAACCCGATTCGAAAAATTAATTTTAAATTTATCAGGAAGCCTGCTCGAGGCTCTCTCCCGATTTGGCTTTTTTCAATAAGCCATGTTTTTTCATGTACATCATGAGTTGCGATATCGCAGCCGGAGTCACACCGGAGATTCTCGAAGCGCGTGCCAGAGTTTCCGGTTTGGCATTAGCGAGTTTCTGCTTAACTTCGTTGGAAAGACCTTCCACTTTAGTGAAGTCAAGATCAGCGGGAATGAGCGTGTTTTCATAAGCGCGCATACGCTCGATCTCTTCCTGCTGGCGATCAATATAACCTGAGTATTTGGCCTCAATCTCAATTTGTTCTGCGACAAATTCATCTGCGACGCCTTCACCTTTTAAATCTGCCAGATCGGCGTATTCCAGCTCCGGACGTTTAAGCAGGTCGTAAAGGTTGTATTCACGCACCAGTTTGGTCTGGATTTTTGCTTCGATTTTTTCGGCTTCGGCAGAACCAGCCTGAATCCAGGTGGACCTCAGACGTTCCTGTTCCCGCGCAATGGCTTCGCGTTTTTCGCAGAAAGCACGCCACTGCTCTTCGCCAATCAATCCGAGCTCGCGGCCTTTTTCGGTAAGACGCAGATCGGCGTTGTCTTCACGCAGCATCAACCGGTATTCCGCGCGGCTGGTAAACATGCGGTAGGGCTCTTTGGTACCGAGGGTAATCAGGTCGTCCACCAGCACTCCGATGTATGCTTCATCGCGCCGCGGACACCAGCTCTCTTTTTCCTGCGCCCGCAAGGCAGCATTGACTCCCGCGAGCAATCCCTGTGCACCGGCTTCTTCGTAACCGGTGGTACCGTTGATCTGGCCAGCAAAAAACAATCCGCCGATAACCTTGGTTTCCAGACTGTGTTTCAAATCCTGTGGATTGAAGAAGTCGTACTCGATGGCGTAACCCGGGCGCACGATGTGAGCATTCTCAAAACCTTTGATCGAACGCACCAGATTCATCTGCACATCGAACGGCAGACTGGTGGAGATGCCGTTTGGATAAAGTTCGTGCGTAGTCAACCCTTCCGGTTCTATGAATACCTGATGGGATTCTTTATCGGCAAAACGGTGAATCTTGTCTTCAATGGACGGACAGTACCGTGGGCCAATACCTTCAATCACCCCGGAGTACATGGGTGAGCGATCCAGGCCGCCGCGAATAATGTCATGGGTTTTCGCGTTGGTGTGGGTAATCCAGCAACACATCTGCTCGGGATGCATGGCGCGATTGCCGCGCACGGACATTACCGGCTGCGGCTCATCGCCCCATTGTTTTTCCAGCCCGTCAAAATTAACGGTACGCGCATCAATACGCGGCGGGGTACCGGTTTTCAATCGGTCGACCCGCAGGGGCAGTTCCCGCAGACGTCGGGCGAGGGCGATGGACGGCGGATCACCGGCGCGGCCGCCGGAGTGGTTTTCCAGGCCGATGTGGATCAGTCCTCCCAGGAAGGTTCCCGCCGTCAGGACCACCGAGGTGGCATAGAACTTCAGGCCCATCTGGGTCACCACGCCCTGCACCTGATCGTTTTCCACAATCAGGTCGTCAGCAGCCTGTTGGAAGATCCACAGGTTAGGCTGGTTTTCCAGCATCTGGCGGATGGCTGCCTTGTAGAGAATACGGTCTGCCTGGGCGCGGGTGGCGCGTACCGCCGGGCCTTTACGTGCATTCAGTACGCGAAACTGGATACCACCCTTGTCGGTTGCCAGAGCCATGGCACCACCCAGAGCGTCGATCTCTTTCACCAGATGGCTTTTACCAATCCCGCCAATGGCAGGGTTGCAGGACATCTGCCCCAGGGTTTCGATGTTATGGGTTAACAGCAGGGTTTTACTCCCCATTCGCGCTGCCGCCAGGCACGCCTCAGTCCCCGCATGGCCGCCGCCAATGACAATGACATCAAAACGTTCGGGAAAGATCATGATTTAAAGCCTCACACGTCAGGCAAGAGTGGGGAAGAATTCAAAAGGGGCGACATTATAGAGCCACGCGCGGACTTGTACAAAACTTGCGCAAAAATATTTTTGATTAATCTTCAGCAGGTTGTGACGTTACAACAAGGGAATTTTATTTATATATAAATAGATAAAGTTTATTAATGAAGGATAAATACTGTTACTACTTATAGTTGATCAGCTTTCTGTGGATAAGTCGATAATTATCTAATTTATCAATGTGTTATGGAATTAATAACTGGTTGGGAAACCATCGCGTAAGCTGGCAGAAAGCTGCCGCAAAGCTGGTGGTAAAAGGGTGAGTTATACCGGGATCAGGTATTTTCACGGTTATCCCCAAAACTGTAGGCAGCTTTTCAGGCTGTTCGCCAACAAACTTGTGCACAAGCCAGCACTTTAAACAGAAAAATGTGAGATAAAACAGGTGTTTATTGAATAAACCTGTGAATAATTGTGGATAACTTGTGTAACTGCTGATGATTACGGTGTTTTAACGCGTTAAAGCTTTCTGTAGCTGGAAGGTTGGGTGGGCGAGAGGATGAGGATGTTGGCGTTGGGGGGAGCAGGCGGAATCCGATTACTTCCCGATGCAGAAACTGCTGAAGATACGCCCCAGCAGGTCGTCAGGCGTAAATTCGCCGGTGATTTCGCTTAAGGCATTCTGGGCCTGGCGCAGATCTTCGGCCAGCAGCTCTCCGGCCGCATAACCATGCAGCTGGGCTTTACCCGCTCTGAGGTAATCCTGCGCACGTTCAAGGGCATCCAGGTGACGGCGACGTGCCGTAAAACCGCTTTCGCCGGTCTGTTGATAACCCATGATGTCTTTCAGGTGTTGTTTGAGGGTATCCATACCTGCACCGGTGACAGCACTGATTCCCAGCACATTACCAGTGGAATTAAGGAAGCCGGCAGATTCCTGGGTCAGGTCGACCTTGTTGCGAATCAAGGTCAGTTTTGCCGGATCTGGCAGCTGAGCCACAAACTCCGGCCAGAGCACCTCTGGTCGTTGCTCATCCGTACTGCGGGCATCAACTAATAGAAGGATACGGTCGGCCTGGCGGATCTCTTCCCAGGCGCGCTGGATGCCGATCTGCTCAACTTCATCAGGACTGTCGCGCAGGCCGGCGGTATCAATGATATGGAGCGGCATGCCGTCGATGTGGATGTGCTCGCGCAGGACGTCCCGGGTGGTCCCCTCAATACTGGTGACGATGGCGCTCTCGCGTCCGCTCAGGGCATTCAACAGGCTGGATTTTCCCGCATTGGGCCGACCGGCAATCACGACTCGCATGCCATCGCGCACCAGCGCGCCTTGGCGGGCTTCGCGGAACACGGCGGCAAGGCGTTCTTCAATATGCTCAAACTCACGGGCCACATGGCCATCGCTGAGGAAGTCTATCTCCTCTTCCGGAAAATCAATGGCAGCTTCTACGTAGATACGCAGCCGAATCAGCGCTTCAACCAGTTCATGAATCCGCGCGGAAAATGCCCCCTGCAATGAGTGAAGTGCATTGCGCGCGGCTTGTTCAGTGGTGGCATCAATCAGGTCGGCTATGGCCTCTGCCTGAGCGAGATCCAGTTTGTCGTTGAGAAAGGCACGTTCAGAAAACTCACCGGGCCGTGCGAGGCGTATTCCCAGGCGGGTGATCTCGCGCAGCAGCAGGTCCAGGATAACAGGGCCGCCGTGGCCTTGAAGTTCGAGTACGTCTTCGCCGGTGAAGGAATTGGGGCCGGGAAAGAACAGGGCAATGCCCTGATCAAGCACCTCACCCGCGCTGCTGTGAAATGCGCAGTAGTGGGCATGACGGGGCTGAAGTGGTTGTTTGACCAGGGTCTCGGCGACCTGTCGGGCTTTGGGTCCGGAGACCCGGAGGATACCGACACCACCGCGTCCGGGCGCGGTGGCTATGGCGGCGATGGTATCGGTATTAAGGTTCACGCTGAGGCGTTCCCAGGTCAGGTCTTCTTGCCCGCGTTTTCAATCTGGCGGGTGATGATCCACTGCTGCAGGATACCCAGTGTGTTGTTGGTCACCCAGTAAAGCACCAGGCCGGCGGGGAACCACAGGAACATGAAGGTAAACACGACCGGCATCAGCTGCATCACACGGGCCTGCATCGGATCCGGCGGGGTCGGGTTAAGTTTCATCTGGATAAACATGGTGAGGCCCATGATCAGAGGCAGCACAAAGTAAGGATCTTTTACCGAGAGATCCTGAATCCAGAAGAAGAAAGGTGAGTGACGCAGCTCGACACTTTCCATCAGGGTCCAGTAAAGCGCCAGGAATACCGGCATCTGTACCAGGATTGGCAGACAGCCGCCCAGGGGATTCACTTTCTCATCCCGGTACAGCTTCATCATCTCCTGGGACATCTTCTGGCGGTCATCGCCATGACGTTCTTTCAGGTCCTGAAGTTTAGGTGCCAGCTTGCGCATCTTGGCCATGGACCGGTAGCTGGCAGCGCTCAACTGGAAGAAGGCTGCTTTGACCAGGAAGGTCAGTCCGATGATGGCCAGACCCCAGTTGCCGACAAAACCGTGGATAAACTTCAGCAGCCAGAACAGGGGCTTGGCGATCCACCACAACCAGCCATAATCCACCGTCAGGTCCAGGTAGGGTGAAATCTCTTCCAGTCGCTCGGTGTCTTTGGGGCCTGCATAGAATTGTGCCTGCAGGTTGCCCTGACTGCCCGGTGCAACTTCCACGCGCTGACTGGTAAAGCCCAGCAGGTACGCGTCCTGACCGGGAATCTGACGCAGGTGATAGGCGTTCTGATGATCAGCCGGGGGAATCCAGGCGCTGATGAAGTAATGCTGCACCATCGCTACCCAGCCGCCGGCGCGGCTGGTTTTAAAGTCTTTTTCGGTCAGGTCGGAGAAGCTGAATTTCTTGTAGTTTTCGTCATTGGTGGTGATAGCCGCACCAAGGAACGGGTTCATCTCCAGTGCGCTCACTTTGTGGAAGCTCTGGCTGTCACGCTTGATCTGGCCGTAGAGGTTGCCGCTCCAGACACTGTCGCTCTGGTTGTTGATCAGATAATCCACCCGAACGAGATATTCTCCCCGGGTAAAGGTAAACCGCTTGGTGATTGATACCTCGCCCTGTTGATAAAGCAGATCCACGACCAGCTGGTCCTGATCATCTCCCATGCGGTATTCATTCTGGGTAGCGGTGAAGGTCGGGCGGCCGGCAGGGCTGTCGGTGCCGTTGGCTCCAATCAGTCCGCTCTGGGCAACATAGGTGTGGTTGTTGCGGTCATCGAGCAGAACAAACGGCACATCCGGTGTATTCAGCTCGGCGTAATGGCGCGGCAGAGCAACATAAGTAATGTCGCCGCCCTGGGTATCTATCTCGAGGTGCAGGCTGTCAGTAAAGACTTTGATCTTCTGCTTGCTCGGAGCCGCCTGGTCAGGTACCACCGGTACGCTGTTATCAGCAGGAAGACTGGGGATATCGCTGGCTGTCTGCTCAGGCGTTGTAACATCAGTTGCCGTTGCGACCGGGCCCTGGGCCTCGGGGAGATTTTCCTGGAAATCATTCCAGCGAATCACCAGCATAAAAAGAACGGCGATCATCGCCGCGATTAACAGGTTCTTTTGCCAATCCATCTTATCGAGTGCCATCTGTTGGTTGAGTATGAGTGGTTTTCTCCGGGACCAGATCAATTCCGCCCTTATGCCAGGGGTGGCATTTTATAAGGCGACGGAACGTTAAATAACCCCCTTTCATAAAACCATGTTTTTCAAGTGCTTCCTCGGCATAGTGGGAGCAGGTAGGGTAAAAGCGGCATTGGTTTCCAATCCACGGGCTTAACAGGTAGCGATAACCGTGGATACATTTGATGGCAAGCCAACGCATGGTCTTTACCCCTGTTCTTTCCGGACCGGTTGTTGCTGCTGATTGAATTTGCGGGACAACCGTTGCCATTGCTGCTGGAGTTGTTTGGCAATCACGGGATTTTCCAACTCATCCATCCCTTTGCGGGCCAGTACAATAACATCTATACCCGCTAAAGATTGCTGTTGTTGCCGAAAACTTTCACGAATCAAACGTTTCATGCGATTACGGGCTACTGCAAGACGGATGTGTTTTTTCGCAATGACCAGCCCCAGACGGGGATGATCCAGCTGGTTGGCGCGGGCGAGGATTAGGAAATACTGGTGGGAAAGACGGATGGTGGCGCCATCAAAGACGCTTTTAAAATCGCTAGAGGAAAGGAGGCGGAGCGACTTCCCAAACGCCTGCTTCACTCTAGCAACTCATTTTCTTACGGAAGCAGCAATTAAATAGTTAATTGCTTGCGACCTTTAGCGCGACGACGAGCCAATACCAGACGACCGTTCTTGGTAGCCATGCGAGCACGGAAACCATGATTGCGGATGCGCTTCAGATTGCTGGGCTGAAATGTTCTTTTCATGAAACTGAACCTGTTGTTTATAAAAGCTGCTGGATAGTGCAACCCTAGCGAAAGATCACACGGGTGTGAAAAGACGCGGGATTCTAATGAATGATCAAAGTTAAATCAACGTATTTCGTCCGTTTCTGCTGGGTTTCTGCCCAGAATCGAGTTATTTCCCGCTATACCGGCTTGTCACCAGATTACCAAAAGGATATTCACAGGTTTATTCACAAATGCGTTTAAAAAATGGACAGTTTAATGCGCCAGGTTTGTGCATAATTTTTTCGGTAAGTGGTTGTTAACTTATTGAATTTAAATGAGTAATCCTTTTCTTATGAAATTATTTTTTGATGTCAACTGTGGATAACAGGGAGGTGGCAGAGTACACTAGCCGGCTCATTTTGAAACAATAACTCATCAGCCTGGAGTAGGGTTTTGCCGCAGTCTCTTTGGAAATTATGTGCGTCGAGTCTACAGGGGGAACTGCCGCAACAGCAGTTCAATACCTGGATCAGACCTTTGCAGATCGATGAATCGGCTGGCCCTAACGAACTGCGCCTTCTGGCGCCCAATCGGTTTATCTGCGATTGGGTTTCGGAAAAGTTTCTTACCCGGATTCGCGAGCTGGTGAATAATTACCAGCAGGGCAACAGCCTGACTGTTGTCATTGGTATTCTTCCCAGACCTCAGGCGGCTTTTCAATACAATCGTGCGCCCACTCCGCCGGCACCTGAGCCGGTAGCGACGCCCTCTTTTTCCACCCCGGGTCGTCAGGTCCCGATGGATGCTTATGCACCCAGCGAGGCTAGGGTGGCGCCGGTTTCTTCATCTATTGATTCTGTTCCGGTAAAAGAAGCGGTGGTGGAAAGCAGTTTTGACTCCACGCCGCGGCAGACCCAGGAGGCGGAGGTTGAGGGGGGACTTAAGCACAGCAACTATTTGAATGTCTCTTCTACTTTTGCCACCTTTGTCGAAGGTAAATCCAACCAGCTGGGGCTGGCGGCTGCCCGTCAGGTAGCTGAGAATCCCGGCGGCGCCTATAACCCCTTGTTTATCTATGGTGGCGTGGGACTGGGTAAGACGCACCTGATGCAGGCAGTGGGGAACGCCATGGTCGCGCGCAATCCGAATGCGAAGGTGGTGTATCTACATTCCGAACGCTTTGTGGCTGACATGGTAAAAGCCCTGCAGCTGAACGCCATCAATGACTTCAAACGCTACTATCGCTCAATGGATGCTTTGCTCATTGACGATATTCAGTTCTTTGCCGGCAAAGAACGTTCTCAGGAAGAATTCTTCCACACTTTTAATTCGCTGTTGGAAGGTGGTCGTCAGATTATCCTCACCTGTGACCGATATCCTAAGGAAATCAATGGCTTAGAAGAGCGGTTGAAGTCGCGCTTTGGCTGGGGGCTGACCGTAGCCATTGAACCGCCGGAGCTGGAAACCCGCGTTGCGATCCTGATGAAGAAAGCCGAGCAGGTGGGTATTGACCTGCCCCATGAAGCAGCATTCTTTATCGCCCAGCGTATCCGCGCCAATGTACGTGACCTGGAAGGCGCGCTGAAACGGGTTATTGCCAGTGCCAACTTCACGGGGCGTCCCATTGATGTTGATCTGGTGCGTGAGGCGTTGAAGGACCTGCTGGCGCTGCAGGACAAACAGGTCGGCATCGATAACATCCAGCGTGTGGTGGGCGAGTACTACAAGATCAAGATCAATGATCTGCTCTCCAAGCGCCGCAGCCGTTCTGTGGCCCGGCCGCGTCAGGTGGCCATGGCGCTGGCCAAGGAACTTACCAACCATAGTTTGCCAGAGATTGGTGAGGCGTTTGGAGGGCGGGATCATACGACCGTATTGCATGCCTGTCGCAAGATCAAAGAGTTGCAGGAAGAGAATGCGGATATTCGCGAAGACATGAAGAACCTGCTGCGCTCACTGACCACCTGATCTATCCACACCGGTTCGGTTAATGGTTTATGATGCGCAAGCCGCGCAGGATTATCGCGCCGGCACTATCAACAGCACCCGTTAGCGTCTGTTGAAGCCCTTTTAACAGGACATTTAAAGAGACCAACACATGAAATTTGTCGTTTCCCGCGAGGCTCTGCTCAAACCCCTACAATTAGTTGCCGGCGTCGTAGAACGCCGCCAGACACTGCCTGTATTGTCCAATGTGCTGATGGTGCTGAACGGTGATCAGCTGTCTTTGACCGGTACAGATCTGGAAGTTGAGATTGTAGGCCGAGTGCAGCTGGAGCAGCCGGGGGAGAGCGGCGAGATTACCGTACCGGCCCGGAAACTGGTGGATATCTGTCGTTCACTGCCAGATGGTTCCAACATCGAATTTTCCCAGGAAGAGCAGCGCATTATCGTCAAAAGTGGACGCAGTCGCTTCACCTTGTCCACACTGGCAGCCAGTGACTTCCCTAACGTGGAAGACAGCCCGGGCAATCTCCAATTCAGCTGCGCACAGCAGGAGATCAAACGCTTGATCGAGCGGACTGCCTTTGCCATGGCACAGCAGGATGTTCGTTACTATCTGAACGGTATGCTGTGGGAAGTTCGTCAGGATCAATTGCGGGTAGTGGCAACGGATGGACACAGGATGGCTATGTGTACCCGTGCTGTTGCGGTGAATACCAGCGAGATAGTTCAGGCTATCCTGCCCCGTAAAGGGGTGCTGGAACTCTCGCGTCTGCTGGATGATTCCACAGCTCAGGTGGATATCACCCTGAGCGCAAACCACATCCGCGTGACCTCAGCGGATTACACCTTCACCTCCAAACTCGTGGACGGTAAGTTCCCGGAGTACGAGCGGGTATTGCCGCGCGGCGGCAACAAGGTGGTGATTGGTTCCCGGTTGGAGCTGAAGCAGGCCTTTGCCCGTACTGCCATTCTCTCCAATGAAAAATATCGCGGCGTTCGCCTGCTGCTGAATGATGGGGTGTTGACCATTGTGGCGAACAACCCGGAGCAGGAGGAGGCTGAAGAGCAGGTGACGGTGGATTATTCCGGTGATTCTCTGGAGGTGGGTTTCAACGTGAGTTATCTCCAGGATGTGGCTAACGTCATTAACCACGAGAACATTAAGATCACTCTGTCGGATGCCAACAGCAGTGCACTTATTGAAGAGCCCGATAACAGCGACTCCCTTTATGTTGTTATGCCGATGCGTCTCTAGACGCATCGGCATAACCTGCCTCTTTCCTCTCCCGTTTCCCATTGATAGAGAGCTTCAACTATGACTCTGAAGCGCCTCTACATTCAGCATCTTCGTAACCTTGACACTGTCGATATCACGCCCGCTGCACAAGTTAATCTTATCTTTGGTGAAAATGGATCTGGCAAAACCAGTATCCTCGAAGCTATCAACGTCCTGGGAGTAGGGCGTTCCTTTCGCAGCCATAAGCATAAGCCTCTGATTAATCACCAGCAGGACTCATTCACAGTCTTTGGAAAGGTGGATGCAGGCGGGGCAGAAGTTCCTGTCGGTATCAATCGTCAGGCTAACGGCACTGCGGTGTTCAAGGCTAATGGTTCTGTAGTCTCATCCGCAGCGGCGCTCGCTTCATATCTTCCTTTGCAGGTGATTAACTCAGATACGTTTCTTCTGCTGGAGGGAAGTCCCAAGATCAGGCGACAGTTTATTGATTGGCTGGTGTTTCACGTGGAACCAAAATTCTTTCAGGTCTGGAAAGATGCCCAACGGTGTCTTAAACACCGCAATAGCCTGCTCCGGCGTGATAGAATAGATCGTTTTGAACTGGCCACCTGGGACCAGGAACTGGCTCAGGCAAGCCACCAGATCCACGATTTTCGTCAGTCCTGCATAGACCGGTTTTGCGCCACCTTTTACGAGCTGGTTCAGGAGTTCGTTGCTGTTGAAGGTATTCAGCTGACGTACTACTGCGGTTGGGATCGCGAGAAAGACTACGCAAGCGTTCTTGCTGAAGGGTTCGAACGGGACCGAAAGCAGGGCTTCACTCAAGCGGGAAGCCACCGGGCGGATCTGCGTATTACAGTGAAAGGCTACCCGGCTGGGGACGTACTTTCCCGAGGCCAGCAGAAATTGCTGGTCTGTGCGTTAAAGATTGCCCAGGGATATGTGTTTTCCCAGATCACGCAGCGGCGCTGCGTATATCTGATTGATGATTTGCCAGCAGAGCTGGATGAGCACTACCGCGCATTATTGGTGCGCTGGCTGGATGCGATGGGTACACAAACATTTGTGACCGGTGTAGAACAACAGGTGTTGCTGGATGCCTGGCGGCAGCTGCCCGCAACCGAGATCAAGATGTTTCACGTGGAACAGGGTAGGGTCAAGGCGGTATCCACTGGTGATAGCGCGACAGTTTAGTAGAAGCGGAGAATAACTCTATGTCAGATGAGAAGACTTACGACTCGTCCAGTATTAAGGTCCTGAAGGGACTGGATGCGGTGCGTAAGCGCCCAGGCATGTACATTGGTGACACCGACGATGGTTCGGGTCTGCATCACATGGTCTTTGAAGTCGTGGACAACTCCATTGACGAAGCGCTCGCGGGTTACTGTACCGAGATCAAAGTGACCATCCACCCTGATGAAACGGTTTCGATTGCTGACAACGGTCGTGGCATTCCCACCGATATGCACGAAGAAGGCGTATCAGCAGCTGAAGTTATCATGACCGTTCTGCACGCTGGTGGTAAGTTCGATGACAACACCTATAAGGTGTCAGGCGGACTCCACGGTGTAGGCGTTTCCGTGGTAAACGCTCTGTCAGAAGAACTCAAGCTTACCATTCGCCGCAAAGGTAAGATTCATGAGCAGGTTTACCATCACGGCGTACCCCAGGCGCCATTAACCGTGGTTGGTGATACCACCACAACGGGTACCGAGATTCACTTTAAGCCTTCATCCGAGACATTCACTAATATTGAGTTTCAGTATGACCTGCTGGCCAAGCGCCTGCGTGAACTGTCATTCCTCAACTCCGGTGTCTGTATCCTGTTGAAAGATGAACGCAGCGGTAAGGAAGAAACCTTTCAATACGAAGGTGGGCTCAAGGCATTCGTTGAGTACCTGAATGTCAATAAATCCTCCATGAATAAGGTTATCCACATCCTGGCTCCCCAGCGGGAAGATGGAATCGGCGTAGAGGTTGCGCTGCAGTGGAACGACTCTTTTCAGGAAAACATCTTCTGCTATACCAACAATATTCCCCAGCGTGATGGTGGTACCCACCTGGCGGGCTTCCGTGCAGCGCTGACCCGCAGCCTTAACAACTATATTGAAAAGGAAGGCCTGGCTAAGAATGCCAAGGTAGCCACCACCGGCGATGACGCCCGTGAAGGATTAACGGCAGTGATTTCCGTTAAGGTGCCAGACCCGAAATTCTCCTCTCAGACCAAAGACAAGCTGGTGTCTTCCGAAGTGAAGACCGCCGTAGAGCAGGAGATGAATCAGATCTTTGGTGATTATCTGCTGGAAAACCCAGGCGAAGCGCGGGCGATCGTCAACAAGATGATCGAAGCCGCCCGCGCCCGTGAGGCTGCCCGTAAAGCACGGGATATGACCCGCCGCAAAGGTGCTCTGGATATCGCAGGCCTGCCCGGGAAACTGGCAGACTGTCAGGAGAAAGATCCGGCGCTGTCCGAAGTGTACCTGGTGGAGGGTGATTCTGCGGGCGGATCGGCCAAGCAGGGCCGCGCGCGTAAAACCCAGGCGATCCTGCCGCTGAAAGGTAAGATCCTCAACGTCGAAAAGGCACGTTTTGACAAGATGCTGTCCAGTGCTGAAGTGGGCACTTTGATTACCGCGCTGGGCTGTGGCATTGGGAAAGACGATTACAACCCGGAAAAACTGCGCTATCACAGCATCATCATTATGACGGACGCCGACGTGGACGGCTCTCACATCCGGACGCTGCTGCTGACCTTCTTCTTCCGTCAGATGCGCGAACTGATTGAGCGCGGCCATATCTACATCGCGCAGCCGCCGCTGTACAAGATCAGCAAGGGCAAGCAGGAGCAGTACCTGAAAGACGAAGCCGCCATGACCGAGTTCTTGACCCAGGCGGCACTGGAAGGGGCGAGTCTTCATGTGAACGCCGATGCGCCACCCATTACCGGAGAAGCGCTGGAAGGCTTGGTCGGCCAATACCGCAAGGTGATGGCTACCATCGAACGGCTCTCCCGGCTTTATCCGTCCGAAGTGCTGGAGAAGATGATATACATGCCGTCGATCCGCGCCGAGCATCTGGCGGATCAGGGGCATATGCAGCAATGGTGTGATCAACTGCTGGCCCGCTTCAGCCTGGATACCCGTGCTGGCAGCCAGAAATATATCATCACAGTGCGCGAGGACAGTGAACGCCATCTGTTCCTGCCCCAGGTCGAGATCATTGCTCACGGTATATCCTCGGAATACAAATTCAACCATGACTTCTTCCAGTCTGGCGAATACGCATCTATCGTCGCCCTGGGCGAAGATCTGGAAAGCCTGCTGGAAGAAGGGGCCTATATTCAACGCGGCGAGCGCAAACAACCGATCAGTAACTTTGCTGAAGCGCTTGACTGGCTGATGAAGGAATCCCGGAAGGGTTACAACATCCAACGCTATAAGGGACTGGGCGAAATGAACCCGGAGCAATTGTGGGAAACCACCATGAACCCGGAAACCCGGCGGATGCTGCGGGTCACCATCCAGGATGCCATCGCAGCTGATCATATTTTCACCACATTGATGGGTGATCACGTGGAACCGCGTCGGGACTTTATTGAGACTAATGCGTTAGCGGTTGCTAACCTTGACGTCTAGAGTCGTTGTCTTGGTCTATACTAGCGGTAAGGTTGCAATCCAGGGCCAGTAATTCGTTTGTGTAGCATAGGGCGATATCAATGAGTGAGAAGAAACTCAAAGCGGTAACTTTCGAGCAGATCGCAGAAGCCTTGGAGGAACGTCAAACCCCTGATCGCCGCAAGGAGGATCGGGGGCTTCCCGAAGGAGTGACCAGCGAACGCCGCAAAGGCGATCGTCGTAAAGGCAGCGAAAAGTGATTTACCTGGAAGTCTGAAGTAAAAGCCAATCTGCAAAGATTGGCTTTTCTTTTGGCGGATCGGCCAAATAAGCGCATTGCATCAGGCATGTAGAATCGTATATATATCGCTGTGACACATTTTTTAACCTGAAGACGTCGTATCATTCATCAACCCGTTGATTCGCGTCTCTATTACGAGAAGGTTATGGACACACCGGAATATACTAATAAACAACGATCGTCCGCCGAACCTATGGTGTCCATTCAGGTTTTGAATGCCTGTCGTATCCTGGTTATCAATGGCAAGGGTGGTGCCGGAAAGACCACCGTCAGTACCAATCTCGCCGCCTGGCTTGCCCATCGGGGCGAACGTACAGTGCTGGTGGATGCCGACCCGCAGGCCTCTTCTCATTACTGGGCAACGCACCGTGAAGCTGAACTGCCGCCGGTGTACAGCGTCAAGATCGAAACCAATTCCCGGACGACCCGCAGCTTTCAATGGCGCGCTCCTAAATCGACCCGGTGGTTAATCACCGATGCCCCGCCGGGACTGACCGGGCCCGCACTGGATGACCTGGTGCAGGACCATGACCTGATAGTGGTTCCGGTGCAGCCATCGGATATCGACATCCGTGCCAGCGCCCGTTTTATCGGCGAGTTGCTCCTGACCCAGAACATGCGTCGCAAGCGCCGGCCTATGGCGGTGGTCGCCAACCGGGTAAAACAGCAGACCAACGCCTGGGATCGCCTGCAGAAATTTCTGCTGAGCCTGAACATACCTTTTCCTGCGACCCTGCGTGATACCCAGAACTATGTACGCGCTTACAGCGAAGGCCGTGGAATTGTGGATTACCCTTTCCAGAGTCACGCCCGCGACCGGCAGGACTGGGAAGTGCTGATCCGCTGGCTGGACGCGCAGAACTCCGCTTATGAGTGGCTGAAAGACGAGCCTCCGCACAATCCCATCATCAACGTCTCCTGATCAATCCTTCGGTTAAATCAAAGCTGGCATAAAGCTCGCAACAACGCCTGTGCCCCATGAAAACCGCGGCCATCAACGGGTCTGATACAGACTGGTGCCGCGAGTTGGTGCTTCGGCGCATCAGAAGGATGCATCCCTAAACCATCAGGAGCTCGTCATGAAGAAGCAGGAACTGGTAGAAGCGGTCATCATCGCCAAACAGAAGATGAATCTCACCTGGGAAGGCGTTGCAGAAAAGATCGGTATGTCGCCGGTGTGGACGACATCGGTGTGCCTGGGTATGAACAGTGCACCGGCAGACAAGGCAGAAGCCCTGTGTCAGGTATTTGATCTGCCCGAGAGCGCCAAGGCGGCGTTTATGCAGTGCCCAAGCAAGAGCTGGGAGCATGCGATTCCGCAGGACCCGTTGATCTATCGGCTGTACGAGATGATTGGTGTGTATGGACCCACGATCAAAGAGCTGATCCATGAGAAGTTTGGTGATGGCATCATGAGCGCCATCGATTTTTCCATGGATATCAGCAAGGAAGAAAATCCTAAAGGGGATCGAGTGGTGATCAACATGAATGGAAAATTCCTGCCTTATAAAGCCTGGTAATCCGGGTACTGACATAAAGCAGCAACCGGGTGTCTCTCTGAGGTTGCTGCTCCGACCATCGAGCTGTTAAGGCCTCACCGAGACCTCAGCCCACCGGCAGGGCGGTCTTCGCCACGGGTGATTTCAGAACGAAGGAAGAGTGCACGCCGCTCACACCTTCAATTCGCGTGAGCTTCTGCAGCAGAAACTGCTGGTAAGCGTCCATGTCTTTCACAATAACTTTGAGCAGATAATCCGCTGACTGACCAGTGATCAGGTGACACTCGAGCACCTCCGGGTAGCTGCCGACGGTCTTTTCAAACGCGTCCAGACGCTCTGGGGTGTGTTTATCCATGCTGATCTGGATAAAGGACACCAAGGTCAACCCGAGTTTACGTGCGTTGAGCAGTGCAACGTAACCGTCAATCAAGCCAGCCTCTTCCAGCTGGCGAACCCGTCGCAGACACGGGGAGGGAGACAGGCTGATCGTCTCCGCCAGCTCCTGGTTGGAGATACGGCCATTTTTCTGCAGCTCGTCGAGAATCTGCCGGTCGTAGCGATCAAGTTCCATGGTCGGCCTCCTTAAAGGCACAATATTCCAATAATTCTAATGTGGTAAGTACAATATTGCTAATAATCTTCCAAATCGACAATATTGGCAATCCTATTGCGCCGCAGCAGGCCTATACTGAGCTCAACCTGATCGCGAAGATATACCGCTACCAGCGGATTGCAGGGCTGCCCTCTCCAGGTCTTTACCGGGACCATCACCAGGCAGCGGCGCCAAGGGGTACTCCCAAACGCCGGACCCGCAATGTCTTCCCGCAGGTTTTTGTTTTTTCGCCCTGTTATGGAGACCCTCATGCTCGCCGACCCATCCACCAAATATCAACGCTTTGTTGGTGTATCGCTTCCTGATCGCCAATGGCCGAATAACGCTATTGAAAAACCACCTATCTGGATGAGCACCGACCTGCGTGATGGTAACCAGGCACTGATCGACCCCATGTCTGTTGCTACCAAGTTGCGTTTCTTTAAAGAACTGGTGCAGATAGGTTTCAAAGAAATTGAGATTGGTTTTCCCTCTGCGTCGGCGACGGATTACGAATTCACCCGTTTGCTTATCGAAGGCAACCATGTACCGGACGATGTCACCATCGAAGTCCTGGTTCAGGCGCGTTATGACTTGATTGAAAAAACCGTACAGAGTCTGCGCGGTGCAAAGCGTGCGATCCTCCATATGTACAACCCGCTGGCGCCTGCGTTCCGCAAGATTGTGTACAACACCGATAAAGAAGGGGTGAAGAACATTGCGATTCAGGGCACTAAATGGGTGAAGGAACTGACGGCGCAGGCGCCGGAAGTGGACTGGATCTACCAGTATTCTCCGGAAGTGTTTTCCAGCACTGAAGTGGAGTTTGCCAAAGAAGTGTCGGATGCAGTGGCGGAGATCTGGCAGCCGACACCAGAGAAAAAGATGATCCTCAACCTGCCTGCAACGGTGGAGATGAGCACGCCCAACACCTACGCAGATCAGATTGAGTGGATGCATCGCAACATCAACAAGCGCGACTCCATCATCATCAGTGTGCATCCCCATAACGACCGTGGTACTGCCGTGGCGGCGGCGGAGCTGGCGGTGATGGCCGGTGCAGATCGTGTGGAAGGCTGTTTATTTGGCAATGGTGAGCGTACCGGTAACGTTGATCTGGTGACGCTTGCATTGAACCTTTATTCCCAGGGTATTCATCCCGGCTTGGATTTTTCCGACATCGATCGGGTGCGCAAACTGGTGGAAGACTGCAATCAGTTGCCGGTTCATCCACGCCATCCTTACGCGGGTGAGCTGGTCTTTACCGCATTCTCCGGCTCGCATCAGGATGCTATTAAAAAAGGCCTGGCTGTGCAGCAACGGGATGCGCTCTGGGAAGTGCCTTACCTGCCGGTGGACCCCGCTGACCTCAATCGCAGTTATGACGCTGTGGTGCGGGTGAACAGCCAGTCCGGCAAGGGCGGGGTGAGTTTCCTGTTGCAACAGGAAGCGGGCCTGCAGTTGCCGCGCCGTTTGCAGATTGAATTCAGCGGCGTGGTGCAGAAGGTCAGCGACACCACCGGCAAAGAAGTCAAAAGCAGCGATATTGTGCAGTTGTTCGAGCAGGAATATTTTGCGGTTAATACGCCGTTCCGTTATCACAGCAGTAAAGTCAGTGAGAATGCGGAGCGGGTGGATATCGAAATCCATGTCCGTCACCAGCAGAGTCCTGTGGCGCTTTCCGGTACCGGTAATGGACCCATTGATGCCGCTGCCCATGCCATCAGCCAGCATCTGGGCAAGACCGTGCAGGTCGTGGATTACCATGAACACGCGATAGGTGCGGGCTCTGATGTGGCAGCGGTGTGTTATGTGGAACTCAAGGTTGACCAGGGCAAGACTGTGTTCGGGGTCGGCAAGGACAGCAACATCATCGCCGCTGCCATCAAGGCATTGCTGAACGGGGTGAACCGGGATCACGCGCTCAATCATTAATCCTGAGAGGCTGCCGGCGCTGTCTACAGCCGCCGGTAGCTGGATCAGCGAGTTAAATTTCTTTATCTGCGGCACAGCTCCGAAGCAGAAACTGGTGTAAAGTGATCCATCGCTGTACAACCAGAATCGGTGAATCATAAGGAGCGTATGATGGCCCAGACCACCTTTGCCAATTGCCGGGGCATAGTCCACAAAGGCAGTAACGGAGTCAGTATCGTCTTTCCTGACGTCTGCAAGACGCCCACACCCGGCGGACCCGTGCCCATTCCTTACCCCAATGTGGGGAAGTCCTCCGATACCACAAAAGGCCCAAAGAGTGTAAAGACCGATGGCAAGATGCCGATGGTGAAAGGGGCACAGTACTCCCGCAGCACTGGCGATGAACCCGGTACCCTGAAAGGTGTGGTCAGCAATGACCAGATGGGGGTCTGCGAATTCATGATGTACTCACCGGACGTGAAGTTCGAAGGCAAGAATGTCTGCCGTCTGGGAGACCCTCTGTTTCACAATAAAAAGAACATCATGGGCTGAGCGGCATCCCGCTCGGCTGATCATCCCCCGTATACCTGATACCAGAGTCCACCGAAGGATCCGTTGATGTCACAGCTTTCCAAGGCCTTTGTGGCAGGCATTGGTGTTGTAAGCCCCCTTGGCTACAGCGCGTCGAGCATGGCTGCAGCCGTTAATGCCGGTGTAGGTGCCGTACAGGAAACGCCATTGCTGAGCCGCCACCTGGTTCCGATCAAGATGGCGCGGGTGCCGGAAGCGGCACTGAGTCCTCTGGAACCCCGCCTGCTCAACAGCGGGCTGCCCCTTCGCCAGGAGCGTATCCTGCGAATGGCGGCACCGGCGCTGCAGCAGCTGAAGCCATTGCTGCCGCCAGGCAAAACCATCCCCGCGCTGCTCGCACTGCCGGAATTCATCCCTGATCTCAGTCACCACTGGCGCGGCAACGCTATCGAGCAGCTTATGATGCAAAGTGGTGTTCCCCTGGACCCGCAACTCAGCCGCGCGGCGGAGATAGGTCGCGCCGGGGGATTACATGCCCTCAAGCACGTCTTCCAACTTTTCGAGATGGGCCACGACTGGGTGATTCTAGGAGGCATGGACAGCTACTGGGACCCCGAGCTTCTGGCCCGCCTGGATGCGCAGGACCGTCTGTTACTGGAGAATCGCTTCGACGGTTTTCAACCGGGGGAGGGGGCCTGCTTTATTCTGCTGGCCAGCGAGCGCGCCGTCGCCTCGCTGCCTTCTCTGCGGGCCGTGCTGTATCGTCCCGGCATCGCACAGGAGGCCGGTCACCGTTACAGTGAGGAACCCTATCGCGGTGACGGCCTGACAGCGGCAGTGAGGGAAGCGATTGCCTCAGCGCCGGCAGCTGCCATCGACGCTGTCTGGAGCAGCATGACCTACGATAACTTCGGCACTAAAGAATTTGGCGTTGCCATCACTCGCAACAGCGCCCATTTCTCACCGGCGGCGAGCCAGAATCATCCGGCAGACCGCTGGGGTGATGCAGGTGCGTCGGTGGGCCCTCTGCTGATCGCATTGATCGTGGAACTCGCCCGGCGCAGAAACCTGGGCCAGCATCATTTACTCTGTTGTTCATCCGATACTGCCTATCGTTCGGCAGTTCGTCTGGACATCGAAGGAACCCATTAAGGAGAGACATCATGACTGACATAGGTGAAAAGGTTGCGCCACCGGCGGTGCACAAGGAACCCAATGAAAAGTGTCCGTTCTGTCCGCCGGCAGAGCCTATCAAGTACACCACTTATCCCGGTGCAAAAAACAATTCCAAACACCTGGCCTCCATCATGGAGAAACCATCTTTATTGACGTCATTACAGGCAGGCGCGCGTCCGCAAACGGCCAAGGTTGATAAAGACGGTTATACCCAGGAGCAGCAGAAACCTGACGCCCGCAAAGAAAACAAAGACAAGTTCTATACCCATCAGGCGCATCACCTGATCAGCGGAAATCAGGCGCTTAAAGGCAGTCCGATGGAAGACTGGATTCTGGCCAGCAAGAAAAACGAGAAAGACACAGGCTACTCGGTGAACTGCACCGGCAACGGCTTCTGGGCACCCTCGGTTCCCAAGGAACTGGTCGGAAAATGGGGACCCGGGAAAAAAGTACTGAGCGATGCGGAACGCCAGCAATGGGCCGAAAAAGTCATGAAGGATGCCGGTGCCCAGGCGCACATTGGTCCGCACAATATCGCGGACCCGGATGATCCTCTCGGCTACAAACACATGAGTTACGACAAATACCTGAAAGACCGGTTAAAGGAGCTGGCCGATCGCATTAAAGCCTGGTCCGACACCTGTTATCTCTGCGAAGACGCCAAGAAAAAGAACAAGAAACCTCAGGCAAATTACACCGTCCACGATGCACTGGACCGGCTCTCCAGCCATGTACAGACACAGATCACCGGCTCGCGCAAAAGCTGGAAAATTTTCCTGTCCAAGTATGCCCTGGCGTACCACAAACCAGTGTGCTCCCACAGAAGGATCAGTCTATGACCACCTATTACCAGCTGATGGAAGACTACTCGCTCGACTATGGTATTACTGACGGGCCGAAGCTGCCCGACGGCTGTGTCATGACCGGCTCCTGGGTTGAGCCGGAATCCCTGCCGGAGCTGGTCTACGAAATCAATGTCCCCGATGATGAACCCTGCCAGCACTTTATGACCGGCGGAACCGTGATCGCCAGTCAGCATCTGATTCAGGTACTGCACAATGCCGGGGTAACGAATTTCCAGCATTTCCCCGTGGTATTGATCAACCCGGACACCCGGAAAAAGCGGACCGGCTTTTTTCTGTTTAACGTACTGGGCCTGCTGAAAGCGGCGGACATGGGAAAATCTGCGTTCGACACCTTGATGGAAGCGGACGACGAAGGCGTAGCCGTGCCCCTGGTGGCTTTCAATGAACTGGTGCTGGATGGGAGCAAGCTCGGGGGGCTGCGCATGTTCAGGCTGGCCGAAAGCCCCAGTGTGCTCATCGTTGATGAAGCCATAAAGACCGCGCTTGTGGATAATCGGCCGGACGACGGTTGGGGTATCATGCTTGAAGAAGTTGACGTGGCCTGATGGAGAACAATCATGGGTGAAACAGATCTGCGTGATGCGATGGCTGTAGAGCGTACTCATCTGGCCAACGAGCGCACCTTTCTTGCGTACATTCGCACATCGCTGGCGCTGCTGGTCGGCAGCGCCATGGCCTTGCGATTTCTTGAACAGGATCCGGTGCTCATCCCGCTGGCCTGGACGGCATTGGTGGTGGGCATTCTGGTGCTGGGTATCGGCAGTTACCGGTTTGTCAGCGTGCGGCGACGTATCGCTCGCCAGTAACAGATACCCTCCTGATTCCCCTTCTCGCCCTTCGATTAACCACCGGCAGAAAAAATTTTCTTCCGGTGAATCCGAAAGTGCATTTCCTGCTTCTAACCAAATATCAGTAGCTCAGCGCTAGCCCACCGACAACCGGCCCGTTGATGACAGATGTCATCACTTTGTTAATTTCGGTAAAAATCCGGCGATGACTTCAATGCTCTCCGACAAAACTGTATAAGCTTGGCGCAACCGTGGCTCCATGAAGGACTGAGAGATAAATGATAAAACTCCACAACATTCACAAATACTATTCCACCGGTGAACAACGCCTGCATGTGCTCAAAGGAATTGATCAACATATTCGCGAGGGTGAACTGGTTTCGATCATGGGTTCATCCGGATCGGGTAAATCCACGTTACTGAATATCCTCGGTATCCTCGATACCCACGATGAAGGCGATTATTTTCTCAATGGTGTTGCTATTCGCCGCCTGAAAGAAAAAAAAGCGGCGCAGTTGCGCAATCAACTGCTGGGCTTTGTATTTCAGTCATTCAACCTGCTGCCATTTAAGAACGCGACTGAAAACGTGGCGCTGCCACTTTACTACCAGAATGTCAGCCGTAAAGAACGCAATTACCGCGCGGCTCAATATCTTGAGATGGTCGGCTTGGGCCATCGTGCCAATCACATGCCCAACGAATTATCCGGCGGACAGAAACAGCGGGTGGCCATCGCGCGGGCGCTGGTGACCCAGCCGAAGGTAATCCTGGCGGACGAGCCGACCGGTGCACTCGACAGCCAGACAACACAGGAAATCATGGCCCTGCTGAAAGAGGTTCACAGTCTCGGCAACACCATCGTAATCGTGACTCACGAACAGGACATCGCCGATCAAACGCAGCGTCAGATCATCCTCAAGGATGGCCTGATTGTACCGGCAAAAGAATTCGCGCACGCGCCGGTACAGCCGGCGATAGCAAACGAAGAAGACATCCTGGGGTAACAACATGGACGGCTTACAGGAAATTCTTTACACCCTGCGACAGAACAAACTGCGCACTGCATTGACGGCCTTCGGCGTTTTCTGGGGCATCCTGATGCTGATGCTGTTGCTCGGTGCCGGGCGCGGCATGCAGAACGGTGTCTACGATGACTTCGGTTCAGATGTACTGGATTTTATCGTGGTTTACACGGGAACTACCTCGGTAGCTCATCGCGGTATGGGCCTGGGTCGGAAGATCACGCTGACACTGGAAGATGTCGAGGCGATTCAGCAGCAGGTTAAAGGCGTCGGCGTCATTGCACCGGCGAACGAGCGCGGTGGCATTTCCATCGTGTACGGCGATAAAAGCGGTAGCTTTGCAGTACACGGTGTGCCGGATGATTTCTTCAAGGTAAAAGAAAGCGTGCCTTTTCCCCTGGGCCGCAAAATTAATCCGCTTGACGACGAACAGGTGCGCAAGATTGCCGTCATCGGCACCGTGGTGGCAGAACGCGTGTTTGGCAAGGATGTAGATCCCGTCGGAAAAGATATCCGCGTTAATGGTGTGGTAATGAAAGTGGTGGGGACTTTCTACGATAAAGGTAATCGCGGCCGCGACTCAGAGCGGGTCTACATTCCCATCACCACCTTTCAGAAAATCTTCGGCACCAATGACAAGATCGCTGCGATCTGGCTGCGTCCACAGGCAGGTTTTGACGGATTTGTGCTGGAAGAAAATATCATTGAACTGCTTAAACGCCGTCACATGGTTGCGCCGGAAGATCGCCGGGCTGTTCGTTCATTCAACATGGCGGAGCCGGCCAAGATGTTTAATGGATTGTTCTTCGGTATCAATGCGTTTATCTGGTTCGTCGGACTGGGTACCTTGATGGCGGGCATCGTCGGTGTGAGTAACATCATGATCATCACAGTTAAAGAACGCACGCGCGAAATCGGTATCCGCAAAGCCTTGGGTGCAACGCCTCTGAGTATCGTCAGCACTTTGTTGCTTGAATCCATCCTGGTTACCGCTGTTGCAGGTTACGCCGGCATGGTGGTTGGTATAGGACTGATTGAACTGGTGGCCTATGCGCTGAATTCCGGTGGTGCACAGCTGCCTTATTTCAGCAACCCGGAGATTGATTTCCAGATAGGAATAACCGCTACCGTTTTATTAATTGTAGTGGGTGCACTGGCGGGGCTGATGCCGGCACTGCACGCTGCGAAGATTATGCCCATTGAAGCCATGCGAGCGGACTGACCATCATGATTATCGATACGGAAAAGTGGCAGGAAATTATCAAGACTCTGGGCCAGCATAAACTGCGCACCGCGCTTACGGCGTTTGGTGTGTTCTGGGGAATCTTCATGCTGACGGTGCTGCTCGGTGCCGGTAAAGGTCTGGAAAACGGCGTGGTCGAAGGTTTTCCCCGTGTTCCTAACAGTGTTTATATCTGGATTCAGGGCACCACGCAGGTGCCTTACATGGGGCTGCCCACCGGTCGTCAGATCCGGCTGGAAGCGGAGGATGTGAAATCCATTGAAGACAATGTACCTAGTGTCAGTTTAGTGCGCGGACAGAACTCCGTCGGCATCTGGGGCGGTACGCCGCCCTACACGAAATACAAAGACAAGAACGGGACTTTTTACGTTCAAGGTACTCACGCTGGCATGACTGGTATTCATTCCATGCAGATCATCGAAGGCCGCAGCATCAATGACATTGATGATCAGGAGCGGCGCAAGGTGGCGATTATCGGTACGCGGGTGAAGTCCCAGTTATTCGATGACGGTGTGAGTCCCATCGGCGAAAACATCACCTTGTCAGGCATCAGTTTTACGGTGATTGGTGTATTCAAATCCCTTTCGAACGGCAATCAACAGCAGGAAGAAGAAAAGATTTATATCCCTAACGACACCCTGCGTTATGCCTTCAATCAGGTGGGCTGGGTCGGCAGCCTGATCGTACTGCCTCAGCCGGGACTCCATGCGCGTGTGGCAGAGCAGGATGTGAAGAAATATCTGGCAGAGATCAAACGGGTTTCGCCGGAGGATGTGGGGGTATTCGGCAGCTTCAATCTGCAGAATGAATTCGACAAGATACAGGGCCTGTTTACCGGTATAGAAGTATTCAGCTGGATGGTAGCCATCGGCACCATCATGGCCGGTGCGATCGGTGTCGGTAACATCATGTTGATCGTCGTAAAAGAACGTACGCGGGAAATCGGCCTACGCAAAGCGCTCGGTGCAACGCCTACCTCTATCGTCGCCATGATTGTGCAGGAATCAATTCTGATCACCACCCTGGCCGGATACGCGGGACTGGTGGTGGGGGTATTTCTGCTGGAGGCTATCAGTGAAGCGATGGCGGCGAGTGGTGGTGACACGGGTATGTTCCGTCACCCGGAGGTTGATTTCGCCACGGCTATCAGCGCGCTGATAGTACTGATCATTTCCGGTCTGCTGGCATCGCTGATGCCGGCCGCCAAGGCGGCAGCGGTGAATCCCATCGTTGCCCTGCAAGATGAATGATGTGTTTACCTTTTGAAAATAATCCAGTCAATGTAAGAAGGGAAAAATGAAAAAGTATATGTGGTTTGCCGTGTTGGCTCTGATCGCGTTTGTCTTTATCTGGACTGCGCTGTTTCTGTTTAACAAATCCCAGGAGAAGCCGGTCATCTACGAAACCGATGCCCCGTTTGTAACCAGCATCATTAAAAAAACCGTCGCTATCGGTAAAGTTATTCCACGCAAAGAAGTTAACGTGACTTCCCAGGTATCCGGTGTGGTGGAAACGGTTTACGTGGTTGCAGGCCAGACAGTTAAAAAAGGCGATCTGATTGCGCGCATTACTCTGGCTCCCAACATGGTGATGCTGAACAACGCGGAATCCCAGCTGCAGTCTGCGCGGATCAATCTGAAAAACGCAGAAGATGAGCTGGAGCGGCAGAAAAAACTCTATGCCGATAAACTTATCTCTGTATCGGAATACAACAAATTTCTGCTCACTTATAACCTGCAGCGCGAAGCCGTTGAGTCAGCAGAAAATAATCTGCTGTTGATTCGTGAGGGTGCGACGCGCAAATCTGATCTGGTATCCAACATGATCCGTGCAACCGTTGATGGCATGATCCTGGATGTCCCGAACAAAGAAGGGGCCTTTATTGTGGAATCCAGTACCTATGGTGCGGGTACAACGGTAGCGACCCTGGCGGACATGAACGACATGATCTTTGAAGGTCTGGTGGATGAAGCAGAAGTCGGCAAGATTCGCGAAGGCATGGAGCTGGTTCTGAACGTGGGTGCACTGGAAGGCGAACCCTTTACCGCTCTGCTGGAGTACATTTCACCCAAGGGTGTGGAAGATCAGGGCACCATCAAATTCCAGATTCGTGCCGCAGTGACGCTGAGCGATAAACTTTTCCTGCGTGCCAACTACAGCGCCAATGCCGACATAGTGCTGGACAAGCGTGAAGACGTTCTGGCGATCAACGAAGGTAATCTGTTGATCGAGAATGGCCAGCATTTCGTCGAAGTAGAAGTAGCACCCCAGCAGTTTGAGAAGCGCAAGGTGGAGACAGGATTGTCCGACGGGATCAATATCGAGATTCTGTCCGGCCTCAAAGAGGGTGAGAAGATCAAGCGCCGTTGAGAAGCGGGCAACCATGACGGATAATGCAGGGGCCACACACGTGGCCCTTTTTTATTGGTGCAGCACAGCCAGGATTGCCTCCCATGGCACAGCCCACAAATATCCATACCTACAAATTGTTACAACCTAGCGGACCCTTTCAAGGTATACATAGGTTGGGTGATTTTACCCTGCAACTTATGCACCTGATGTTATGAACAGATACCTTATTCGAAGCCTGTTGTTTGTCCTGGGCTGCTGCAGCCTGCTGAGTTCCGCCACTGAATGTGAAGGCGGCGCAGGCGGCTGCGTAGAGGTTGGGAAATGGCAGCTTGCGGTTGCGCTGGGGGTCGGTGTCCGGACAAATCCAGTCATCAACAACGACGACATTCCACTCTACGTCATTCCCCAGCTCAGCTACAACGGCGAGCGTTTCTTCCTGCAGAACCTTGATCTGGGCTACATCCTGCTGGAAGACGACAGCCATCAGCTGAGCCTGCTGTTGACTCCCAGCTACGATCAGGTTTTCTTCCGCCGCTGGGATGTGAACAACTTTGTGCTCAGCGAAAACCTGCTGTCTGATCCGGGCATCACCTTCGGCCCCAGTACCGAGGCTTATCACAAACTGATCGACACCGATCAGCTGCGCAAAAGGCGCATGGCGGGGCTGGCGGGTTTTGAATATAACCTCAACGTTGGCCAGTTTGATCTGCAGCTGCACCTGCTGCAGGAATTTACCGGCTACCATGATGGCCAGGAAGTGCGCATGTCGCTTGCGCGTCATATAGCGGCGGGAAAACATCATTGGACCTTATCCGGCGGCGCCATCTGGCAAAGCCACGATGTATTGGATTACTACTACGGTATCCGCAACGGTGAAGGCGGTACCCTGGGTTATCGTTATCGCCCAGGCAGCGGTGTTTCAGGTGTGGCACGTCTGGACTGGAACTATCGCGTCAATGACAGCTGGAGTCTTACCTTCACCACCGCCTACCGGCAACTGGCTTCCGGTATCCGCCGCAGTCCCATCGTGAATGACGACAAAGTCATTACTTCATTCATCGGAGGGGTTTACCATTTTTAACGGCTCGACAGTTTCCTTCATCTCCCTGATTGCCGGCCTGCTTGCGTTATCGCTGAGCGGCTATGTCGTGGCTGATGAACAGCAGAAGAAACTGCCGGTTATTCAGTTCTCTATTAAGCCGCGTCTGTGTGTACTGTCGGCCGGGGAAGAAGTGTGCCGCGACGAACTGGAGATTACCTGGGCTGCGGAAGAGGCGCGCAGCCTGTGTCTTTATCAGAGTGGTGAAACACTGCCGCTGCGCTGCTGGGAAAATGAAACCCGTGGTGCCTACCAGTTTAATATTAGCGCCAGTACCAGCGTGGATTTTCATCTGCGTGAAGAAGAGGGCGATCAGGCTCTGGGCAGCGAAGTATTTGAAGTGGTTTATGATCAGAAAAAATTCCGCCGGCAGCGCCGTAATCCCTGGAGCTTTTTCTGACGCATCGGTGATGCAGCAGAGTTTTTCGCAGGCGCCGGGATAAATGTTCCAACAGGCAGTGTCCGAGGTTTTGCAAAAGGTAACGGGTTTCAGACGATGAATAACAACCTGATTCTGCTGGTAGAAGATGATCGCCGTCTGGCTGATCTGGTAAAAGATTTTCTTGAGAGCAACGATTTTTCGGTAGTGGTGGAAGCTCACGGCAACCGCGTCATCCGTCAGTGTCAGAACGTAAATCCGGCGTTGATCATCCTCGACATCATGTTGCCCGGCAAAGACGGCCTGACCCTGTGTCAGGAGTTGCGCCCGGAATACAAAGGGCCGATCCTGATGCTGACGGCCCGCAATGAAGACGTGGATCAGGTGCTCGGTCTTGAATACGGAGCCGATGATTACGTCATCAAGCCGGTGGAACCGCGTGTGCTGCTCGCGCGCATCCGTGCACTGCTCCGGCGCTATTACCAGACCGATGCGCGGGAGCAGGAAGCACTGATCTTCGATCGGTTAACCATTCAGCCAACACAACGCAAGGTGGAACTGGATGGTGAGGAAATTCATCTCTCCAGTCATGAGTTTGATCTGCTGCTGGCGCTGGCGAATCAGGCCGGGCAGATCCTCAGCCGCGAGTTTCTATTCAATCAGATTTACAGCCGCCCCTATGATGGGCTGGACCGTTCCATCGACGTGCGTATCTCACAGCTGCGCAAAAAACTCTTCGATAACCCGGAAAATCCTACACGCATAAAAACCATCTGGGGACGTGGTTATTTATTTATTGCCGATGCCTGGAACGAGTAACCGGCGCCTATGAACCGCGCCTTCTTTTCACTGTATTTTTTCATTGTTTTCTCGGTCATTGTCATTGGCTGGGGGCTGGATAAATTCTGGGAAAAACTTTATCCCGCCCCCGAGCTGGACACCGAGGTTGCTGACCTGATCGTGTTGCTTGAGCAGGATCTCCACGGGCGTTCCACAGAACAGCAGCACACCCGTCTCGAACAACTCAATCATCAGTTGCACAACCGGCTGCAGCTGCTTCACATCGACGACCTCGCCAACTCCGCTGCCACCCAGCAGATCCGTGCGGGTGGCGTAGTCAGTGCCTCGGCCGGTTCCGATCGGCTGATCTGGTACAAACGTATCGCCGAAAGCGACAGCGTTCTGGTACTGAGGTCGCCTGATGCTGACGAAACGCGCTCGCCTATTTATTTTGGTTTGCTGGTGGTTTTTTATCTGGGAATTGCGCTGGTGGTGTTCCTGTGGGTGTGGCCACTGTCACGGGATCTCAGTCGACTGGAAAAACATACACGCGTGATTGGCAAAGAGGATGCACCGGATGAAATCGCCGTAGCCCCCACGTCAACCGTGTTTAATCTGACCATGGCATTCAATCGGATGGCCAAGCGCATCCGTGAGCTCATCAACTCCCACAAGGAGATGACTTATGCTGTCTCTCACGAGTTGCGGACGCCACTGGCGCGTATGAAATTTGCGTTGGCCATGGCCGGTGATCCTGTGGATGCGCAGGTAAAAAAACAACTCGACAGTATTCATCAGGACGTAACAGAGATGGAAAATCTCATCAGCGCGCTGCTGAGTTACGCCGGTTTTGAACAGGAATCCCGCCAGCTCGATCGCCGCGATGGCCACATGCAGGACCTGCTGAATGAAATCCGCGCGCGCATCTATCGCGATAATCCCACCGCGGTGGCAATTCATATTCAGGACGAGTCCGCCGGCGAACCATTCAACTGTGAATGGAAACTGATGGAGTGTGTGATACTTAATCTTCTGCAGAATGCCGCGCGTTTTGCGCGGGAGAAAATTATCGTCGAGCTGCGAATGACCGATAAAGCCTTCGAAGTGGCCATAGAAGATGATGGCCCCGGCATACCTCCGGATCAGCGCTCGCGGGTATTTCAGTCCTTCGTCCGCTTGTACAACGAAGACAAATCCCAGACCAGTGGTTTCGGCCTGGGATTGGCCATCGTCCAACGGATTATGAAATGGCATGGAGGAGAAGCGATCTTTGTCGATTCACACCACGGGGGTGCCCGAATTGTGCTGAATTGGCCCCGGGTGTGACCTGTGACGCCACTGCGAGCCGCTTCGGCTAAATCGCTATTAAAACGCCTTCCTTATAACAAAAGTATCTTTTGTGAGCCCATTTTTCACCTAAATTTACATAAAATGTTGGTAGAACCGCCCCTCAGGGGCTGGCTATGGCGCGTTTTATAGGTATAGAATGCGGCTTCAATCAACCAAAGAGTGTGATTTGGACTGTATAGCTCAAGGGGTCAACACCCGCCGGCGGCGAAGAGAGCGCCACCATCTCTGAGTACAGCTGAGAACAGCGACCAGAGAAACCCGGCATCAGCTATCCCTGAATCATCCTCGCTGCTTGCCTGTGACCATGAAAATAATAAACTTAGTCAGGGCACTGGGGGCCATTTTCCCGGGGCTCGTTGTTGCATGCCTAACATCACAAAGCGCTTATCGAAATCTGTCGATAAGTGAATTTGCGGAGGCCGTGGAGTACCAGCAGATTGGTAATGCCGGGGCAGGTACCGCGTTATTTTCCATCGCCCCCAGTTTACGAATTGCTGAAAAAAATTGCATCAGCAGCTGGTCGATGCTTCTCACTCAAATAATTTCTTCGGGCCAGAGATTGCTGCTCGCAATAAGTCATCAGCCCATTTCGAACTCACCTCTACCGGTTTTGATCACTGCATCGGTCGCACGCTGTTCCATGATTCCGGTCGCCTCTGCCCGGAGGAAGACACGGTGTCTGCGCGCGATAGCGCTCTGCAGGAAATAGACTATATTCAGAAAAAACAAACCAACAATAATGATCGTCCGCCCTCTGAGACGGACGCACTTACGGCTTATCACATAATGTTTACTGCTCAACCCACACCAGAACTATCTGGGTCAAGGGCGTAAGCATTCGGTCAAAAAACTGAATAACAAATCGATCACTGTATCAACTTAGTTTCAAAATCCTTGCATATTTTAAATAAAAACGAGGGAGAAAAAGATGTTCAAAAAACGCCTGTTACCAGTCTTTGTTGCCATGGCAGCTACCGGTACGCTCACCGCTCATGGGCAGTCTTCTGAAAACACCGTGGAAGAAGAGATTGTCATTACCGGTGTGCGTGCTGCTGAGTTGAATGCGCGTGAGGCCGAACGTAACAAACAGATTTTCAGCTCGGTAATTTCTCAAGACGACGCCGGTGACTTTGCGGACCAGAACGTGGCCGAGGCTCTGCAACGGCTGCCCGGTATCACCTTGCAGAAGTCAGAGGGTGAGGGACGCTTTGTCAGTGTCCGCGGTCTTGGCCCGGGCTTTGTTACGGTGCAGCAGAATGGTAGCGAGCTGGCGTCGGCTGGTGCAGATGATCGTTCATTTGCTTTGGACTCTATTCCAGCAGACCTTTTGGGATCTATTGAAGTCTTCAAGTCGCTGACACCTGATATGGACCTGAACTCCATTGGCGGTGCTGTTAACGTTAAAACTGTTAACGCCTTCGACCGGAAACGTGACTCCCTCAGAGTCAGTGTGCAGGGTTCTTATCAAGACAACGCTGAAAAATATTCTCCTAAGATATCCATCCAGGGCACGAATCTTCTTGCTGACGATACCTTCGGTATTGGGTACTCATTGTCATGGGAGAAGCGTGAGCTGGAAACCTATGAAGTTCTGCACCACGAGACCAACGACATGCGTTTTGTGCAGCAGGATCACCGCAACAATACCCCGGATCCCACCGATGTAGATTCCTACATGCTGATCCCGTTTGAGTTTCAAAACCGTCAGGAAACTGCGGAAAGAACTCGTCAGGGCGCTTCATTGGACCTGCGCTGGAGACCGGTTGACAGCACCGAGCTCTATTTTGTCAGCAGCTATACCGAGATAGAAGATCTGGACCTCGCGTGGCGGGAATACTATCGCTTTGGCCAAGCCGGTGCTGATGACATTATCTTGACTGATCGCAGCAGTGGGCTTTTTGGCGTAGTTGATGCGGATATCCAGCAGCAGATGTTTATCCAGCTGGGTGAAACCTCGACAACGTCCTTCTCTGTTGGTGGGAAACACATTATCGACATGGCGAGTGGTGAACTGACCCTTGATGCAGATTACTCCTGGTCCGATAGTAAATTTGCCAAACCGGATGGCCGCCGCGCACAGTTTCGCGTGAGGGACGTGCCTTTGCTGGGGATGTCCGGAAAAGAATTTATGACCGCGCAGGCTCTGTCGGGTGCGGCATTGGTTGAGCTGGCAGGGTTGACCACCAGCGATCTTCCCAGTGGCGGTCAGGACAGTGGATTTACCACTGGCATCCACCTCGACACCTTCGATTTCGATAACCTGTTTATTGAAAACAGTTCCCGAGACGATGAGCTTTCACAGTTCGCATTTAATGTCCGCAAAGATTTTAACGAAGGCTTTGTGAGTTACATCAAAGCCGGTATTTCGGTAAAAGAACGTGAGCGTTCCAGAAACCAGGACCGTTGGAGCTTTAATCCTGCAGGCGAGTCTGCCGGCTGTAACGCCTACGGTGAAGATGAAGAAATGGTGCTGAAATGTATGACGTGGGCGTCAGGCAATCTGGCTGACTTTGAAATGGCCTATGTCAATCATCCAGCATTTGTATATCCCGCAATTACCTATGGTGCAGCCAATGAGTTGACCAAGGTTACCAGCGTTATCGCCACAGAAAATATTCGCCAGGGGCTGGAGAGTGTCTTCAGGGATTACGTATTGACTGAAGACTCTACAGCAGCTTATTTGATGGCTGAATTCCGGCTTGCCGATAATCAGCACTTGATCGCGGGTGCCCGTTGGGATGAAACGAAGTTTTCCTCCACTGGATACTTTGCTGTCAACAACGATAACTTCCAGTTCAGCGAAGCCGACTCCATGAGCTTCGATTACAGTATTCCTATTGAAGGTGCGACTACCACCTACGATAAGGTATACCCGAGCCTGCACTATCGTTATGAACCCCGTGAAGATATCCTGGTTCGCGCTGCACTGTGGACCAGCTTCACCCGTCCTTCGTTTGACCAAGCGCGCGCGCATGCAACGCTGGATTCCAACTTCGAGTTGTGTAACCCCAACACCGGCCTGTGCTCAACCACACCAGCCGAAACAGGAGACAATGTTCAGCCTGATGATCTGAAAGATTTTACGCTGAGTTCGAACAACACCCTGAAATTCGGTAACCCCGGTCTGAAGGCAATGACATCGAATAACTTTGATGCTTCCATTGGATGGTACGCCGACGACGACCTGTTCCTGCAGGCAGCCGTTTTCTATAAAGACATTGACGATTTTATTGTTGATATCAACGGTGTGCCTCTGGCTCTGAATGAGCTGCCGGTACGTCTGCCAATTGATCAGGTTACCGCCTTTACAATCCCTGAGGATCTGGTCATCAACAACGTGAATACCACGATCAACGGCGATAAAGCCAAGGTCTACGGTATCGAACTGTCATACAGCCAGAACTTCAGCAACGGTCTGTTTGTTCAAAGCAACGCAACGCTGATGAACAGTGAAGCGAACGTTGGTGAGACTATTCGCGCTGGGACGATTCAGTTGCCGGATCAGGCAGATACAACCATTAACTTCACGTTTGGTTGGGAGAACGATGATATTTCTCTACGTTTGATCAACAACTACCGCAGTAAGATCCTGAAACGTATCGGTTCATGTCCGGCTGGTTCGGAAGGAAATATTTTGCCCGTTACAGCAGGTACAGTCACCTGTAAAGATTGGGCAGATATTTACCACGATGCAACTTACAGCATGGATTTCAAAGCGACCTATCAAATCACAGACGAACTGAAACTGTACTTCGACGCCCTGAACCTGACTGATGAATATTCTATTTACTACTTCCAGGGTAATGAGTATTCCGGCGGAAAATCGCTGTATCACTCAGAAGTTTATGGCCGTTCTTTCCAATTCGGTCTGAACTACAAATTTATGTAATTTGAAAGGGGAGAAGCCTCCAAGAGGAGGCTTCTTGCGTGACCAGGTTAATCACGACTCGAAAAAATCAGGAATATCAACCATGAAATATATAAAAAATTTGAGTGTATTAATGATGGCCGGTGTGCTGTCTGCCTGTGGTGGTTCATCGGACACACCGAAAACTCCAGATCTCTGTGAAGATTACAATCTCAGCAACTGCTATCCAGCCAGCTCCAGTCAAGGCGCGTCCTCCTCATCTTCAGGTAATGAGACGCCGGCAAATGACTTGCTGCCTTTCCACGAGAAGTTTACTGCAACGAACGGAGACGCTTTCTTCACCGCTAACTACAAAGCATTGCTGACTCAGAGTGCAGCGGATCCCAGCAACGCATTCTATTACCCCACGGCAGGTCTGGATTCCGGTCGGTTAGCGGTAGGTGACGGTAAGTTATCCTTTGGTAACGCCCGTTTTACTATCGGACAGCGTTATGAAACGCAGGGGACACATATTGATCCCAACAATCTTCCTGATGATTATCGGATCAACACCACAACCAGCGGTACAATCGAAGGATTTCCTACCACGACAACCTGGGGTGACTTGGATTTGTCCAAAGCGTGGAAGATGTCGTTCTGTGTAGTGGAAGCGACCAGCAATGCATCATCCAACGATGAATTCCAGTTGTATATTGATAACAACACAACGGGAGCAGCCAACTCTATCCACGGCAATAGCAGTCGTCTGGTGCATACCACTGTGCGGGATTTAACCGCAGGTAAACGTGTTGAGATTACTGTTCCGGGTCAGATCCGTGTCGGGGGAGTTCTGGTAAACGTCATTGGCAGCAACCCAGGAACCAGCAGTTCATTCCTGCAGTTACGCGTGCCGGGTAATGGTGTGTTGACGGTCAGCGATCTCTGGATGGGTTACCAATCTGACACCACTACTGAACCGGCTGCAGATACTTGCGTTGCCGGCTCGCGGGTACCCAGCTATGGCATTCAGGTACCACCAACGGTTACAGAAGCCGCCACCCTGTCACCGAATGACGGTCAGCTGACCGTAAATATTCCTTCGGTCGCTCGCGTCACCAGCATCAAGGTTGCCTACAACACCAGTGATTCTCTGGAGGGAGCAACTGTCGTTGATCTGACCGAGGAGCAGGTAGAGGCCCGTCGCGTTGTACTGAGCGGCCTGACCAACGGTACAACTTACTACGTCTTCTATCAGGCCGCTAACAATGGTGGAGAAAGTGAATGGAGCCCCAGCGTCAGCGGTGTACCTGAAGTACCGAGCACACCACCCGCTACTCCCTCCGATCTTGTCGTATACCCGGACAGCGGACGTGCGCTGGTAACCTGGGCTGAAGTTGACGGAGCGATGAGCTACAAGCTGGCAATCAACACGGTTAACTCACCGGACGGTGCGCAGATCATCGACGACATTGAGAATACTCATTACCGCGTTAAAGACCTGGTAAACGGAACCACCTATTACTTCTTTATCAGCGCAACCAATACAGTGGGTGACAGCGAATACTCTGCATCGGTAACAGCGCTGCCGCAGGTATCGACCTACATTTACGAAGCCAATTTCGCAGTGACGAAAGAGCAGTTCTTTGGTACGGAGGGTGTGCCTGCTGTGCAGACAATCGCTCCTGACAGCGAGCAATCTATCCATGTAATCTCCGGCGGTGGAAGCAATATTGTTATGGAAGAGAATGGAATACGCCTGCCGGGAGCGCGTTTCCTTATCGGTCAACGGGTTGACGCAGAAGGAAATTTTGTTCTGACTAGTGCCTCCACCCTGGAGGGAGGAACCCTGGACCTGAGCACCAACTATCGTGTCAGTATCACTGTAGCTTCTGCTCCGGCAGATGGTAACTTCCAGGTGTATGTCGATAACAATACGACTAGCAATTCCAATTCTATTCACGGCGCTGCTGGACGAATTATTAACCTCCCCGCCAGTGAGATTGCTGATGGCCAGGTTATTACAGTTGACCTGGTGGATGAAAACCATGTAGGTACGGCGAACTCCTTCATACAGATTCGCACCGACAACGCCACTGGGCCGGAGGGCGTAGTGGTCAGCGCGATTCGAATTGAGTCACTGGGCGGTACTCCGAATCCGGGCAGCAGCTCTTCATCCAGCAGCGTGAGTTCTTCATCAAGCAGCTCAAGCAGCGTGAGCTCTTCATCATCCAGCAGTTCGTCGGTACCCGTAGTAGTTGATACCAGAACCTGGGGCTTTGACAGTGCAGTATATGCTGACGCAGGTACTGCCTTGTTCTCGGCAGCGTATGACGCGGCTGGGACCAACAACATCAGGCAGCTGGCTTCACCAGCGATGTTTGATGGGCTCTACTTCTTTAATAGTTCTACCAGTGCGGTCATGCGCTATCGCGAGGCTGGAAATTCAAGCAATAACGAAGGCGTTGCTGTGTGGAACACGAATGGCTCGTTCTTCAGCAATAACACAACAATAGTTCCCGATGTAGGCCAGCCGACGCCCACCAACATCCGGGCTTATATTGGCGTTCCGGTTGAGCCAGGTGTTGCAGTTACCATCACTGTCAGCTTCAGGCAGACAGGTGATGGTGCAACCGCAGCGAAAGTAGCCTTAGTGAGTGACGGTACAGCCTCTGAAATTCTGGCAGCAGAAGATGCGTCGTACGCAGCTGCTGGAGATTCCAGCGGTTCCTCGGTTTCTGCATACTTGCCTGCGGGTCACACGCACTCAGAAGTACGCATCCTCTATGGTCGTGAGGGGCTGACTACCGGTGGAGTCAATATCACCAGTATTGAACGGGTTCTTGATTAATTTTAACTGAGACAAAAAATTGTAGGAAAAAAGTCCCGGTGGTACCGGGACTTTTTTCCTAAAGGTCTATGCAACTACACAGAAATAATGAGGTAAAGCGAAAAGGATACGAATCGATTTTTGCGACAAAAAAATCCATCAACTTGATAACATGAATAAAAAGAGAGTCAACCATGAACTATCCATTATTAAGCGTACTGCTGCTAAGCAGTGCATTGATTGCCTGTGGTGGATCAAGCAGCTCCCGGTCCAGTTCATCGCTCAGCAGCGCCGCATCGTCTTCACAACCATCATTTTCAAGCAGTGAGTCATCCGCCTCTTCGGTTGAGTCATCATTGCCGGCATCAAGCCACTCTTCCTCCGCGCCACTGAGCAGCCAGTCTTCGTCCAGCAGCGAATCGAGCAGCAGCGAAGGCGATCAATGCTCAACATCCGCTCCCGACTTCGCCAACGTCTCCCCATTAAGCCGCAGTCTGCTTGATGGCGAGCCACCGAGAACACCTCCTGCTGAAGCTCCGGTGTATGTGTGCGACAGTGGCTTGTACTTCTGTGATGACTTTGCAGCCGGCATGGGTAAATGGAATACGTTCCCGGTGACAGAAAATTCCTTAGTGCCTGACGGTACGTTCGACATACTCAATGACAATGGCAACAATGTGTTGCGCTACACCGCTAACAGCAGTGGTGGCGTGATTGCGCTGGTCAACCCTGCTGAATTTACCGGGGTGACATCTGCGGACTATTTTGTGGAAGCGCGTATTCGTCCGCGGCAAAACGGTACCACGAGCAATAAACAAATCTACCTGCTGGCACGGTATCAGGATGGCAACAACTGGTATGCGGGTGCCTTGAACGTGCAGAACTCAACCAGCAGCACACAGGTTGAAATTGCGAAGATGGTGAGTGGCACTTTGTCGCGACCAGTGCAGGTTAAGCGGCCCCTGGAGCAGGGCCAGAGAGATGGAACCGACGGAGTCTGGTACACCCTCCGCTTACAGCTATCAGGTAATGTGCTGACGGTTTATCTCGATGGAGAATTGATCAACAGTATCGTTGATTACGAATTCACCACGCCGGGCTTGATCGGCTTGTGGACCGCCAATAAGTCCTTCGAGATTGATGACATTAAAGTGGGTAACGCGAGTGATCAGCCAGCGCAGCTCACGATCTCACCGGCGATGAATACCTACGGTGCTGAAGTGAATGATGATCCCTATGTGGTGGATGTCACCGCTGTCGCACCCAATGGCGACGCGGATGAGTTTACCGTAGTGTCGAGCGATTCTTCGGTAGTCGCAATCACCGTTGACGGTAATCGTGTTTTGCTAAATCCGGTCGGTGAGGGCACGGCCATCATCACTATCACCAGTGGTTCTGATTCATCGCTCACGCGCCAGATCACGGCTACCATAGCGCCGGAGTTTGTCCAGCCCACGGCGAGCTACGATCTGGGTTGCCTTGCTTTCCCGGCACCGGGAAGCAGTGATGTGCATGTGGATACACTGCTTCACCTGACATTCGACACAACGCCTACGCTGGGTTCTGTGGGGGCGATCCGTATCTTTAAGGCAAGCGACGACAGTCTGGTGGATACCATCAAACTGGGTTACGAAGAAGATACTATCGGCACCGGCACGGCCCTGCGTACTCTGAACACGCTGCCCATCCAGCGCGTCGATAACACCGTTACCATTGCTCTGCACAGCGATAAACTGGAATACGACACCACCTATTACGTGGCAATCGGTGAATCAGTATTCCCGGATGCTGAACTGGCTGGCCAGCCTTTTGCCGGTATCGGTAAAACTGCCGGATGGTCATTCACCACTAAAGCTGCGCCGCCAGCAGTTGATGCGACTTCACTGAGCGTTGGCAAAAACGGTGCGACCAGCGACTTCGGTTCTGTGCAAGGTGCACTGAATTTTGTGATGGAAAATCATGCCCGCGATACAGCGGTCACCATCAATATTCAGAATGGCGTGTATGAAGAGCTGCTCCTCCTCCGCGACAAAGACAACGTTACCCTCCGTGGCGAAAGCCGTGACGGTGTGATCCTGCAGTACCGCAATTCCGAAAAGTTGAACGGCGGTTCTGACGGGCGCAACGTATTCCTGGTTGCCAACAGCGATCTGGTAACGCTGGAAAATCTAACGCTGCGAAACACCACGCTGATTGGTGAAGGTGCTCAGGCAGAAGCGCTGTACTTCAACAGCCAGGGGCGACTGATTGCGAAGCAGGCGAGTTTCTTCAGCGAGCAGGATACTGTGCAGGTGAAAGGCTACAGCTGGTTCTACCAGACGCTTATCGCGGGCAACGTCGACTACATCTGGGGCAACAACCGCGTTGCGCTGTTTGAAGAAAGTGAGATTCGCAGCATCGGTCGTTCCAGCGGCATCAACAATGGCGGCATCATTCTGCAGGCACGCACGGTGAATCCAGAGGATAAAGGATTTGTGTTCCTCAACAGTGAATTGACTCGCGGTGCAGGTCCTACTGGTGTTGAGTTTGATGATGGCACTGTGTGGCTGGCGCGCAGCGGCGGTTCTGCGACCTACTACGATAATATCGTGTTCGTGAACACGAAGATGGACACTCACATCCGTCCCGCTGGCTGGTCCGATAATCCGGTTGCCAACCCTGCAGTGCCTTCAGCAATCAGTGGCTGGCGTCAGTACAACAGCATGAATCTTGATGGTTCCGCGCTGGATGTCAATGGGTGGACACGCGGTTACACACTGACACCAACGGAATACGAAGAAGAGTTTGCCGATCGCGCGAAGATCTTCTCCGCTTATGACGATGGTGCTGGCTGGAATCCACAGCCGTAATCATTGCGGACCAGCGCCAGTGTAATCCGGGTTACGGATTTTCTGGACCAGAATCGCTGCCCGTTATCGGGCAGCGATAACTGAAAAACTGATAACAAAAAAAGGGAGGTTTTTTGCACGCGGCAATAAAAACGAAATTCATAAACGAGATTTAAGCGTATGAAAAAATCCAAGCTCGCGCTGTTGTTTACCCTCAGCAGTTTACTGGTTGCCTGTGGCGGATCAGGAGGCTCATCTACACCGTCCTCCGCGTCCAGCGTGGCTCAGTCTTCCTCCAGTTCCAGCAGTGTCACTTCATCACCTGCATCCTCAGCTTCACCGACATCTTCGTCTTTATCTTCTTCAAGCAGCTCTTCCGTTTCGTCTGGCGGTCTTGCCTGTGACATTGTCAACCAGGCCCAGGGCTTTGCCTCCGTCGACGACGATGACAATCCTTACGCGGTGACCGGTGGTGCAGATGTTGGCGAGGGCAATTACGAAATTACCGTCACTGATGGTGTGGCCTTGCGTAATGCCGTATACAGCAGCGGTTCACCTTATCGTGACAAACCTTTGACGATCTACATTGAAGGCCTGATCACCTGGGAAAATTCCAACAATGCTGACATCCGCATTGAGCGCTCCAATGTATCCATCATTGGCCGGGGCGACGATGCCGGCTTTGAAGGCGTAGGCATAGAGTTGAAACCGAAGAACAGCAGCACCCCGGTGGAAAACATCATCATCCGTAACCTGAAGATGCGGCTGGTGCTCCAGACTCGCGGTGCCGGTGACATCATCAGCCTGGACGGACGCAACGGGCCGGTACGCAACATCTGGATCGACCACAACGAACTGCATAACAGCCAGTTCACGGAAGGCTGCACGACTGAAGCCTGCCATAAGGATCACTACGATGAGCTGGTCAGTGGCCGTGCAGATGTCAGCAACATCACCATCTCCTACAATTATCTGCATGACAGCTGGAAGACATCGCTCTGGGGTTCTTCTGATAACCCGGAGGAAGATGTCGGTCGTCGCGTAACCTTCCATCACAACTACTGGGACAACGTAAATTCCCGCTTGCCGCTGTATCGTTACGGCATCCTGCATATGTTCAACAACTATTATCACCAGGTGACCGGGTCCGGCATCAACGTGCGCATGGGTGCCCGTGCATTGATCGATGGCAACGTATTTGAAATCGTAAAAAATCCTATCGTTTCGATCGACAGTCCTGAACTGGGCTACTGGACTGTGGGTGACGATGAGTTTGCCAACAGTTTTGCAGGTGTGACTGTCTCCCCCGGTTCCTGCACCAGTGGAACACCACCCTGTTACGGTGCTCACGCAGAATCCACGGACGCCAGCCCCTACCTGCCACCCTACGATTACTCAGACGTGTTGCTGCCCACAGCAGACACCAAAGAACATGTCATGGCTAATGCCGGTGTCGGCAAGATTGATGAGTGTCTGTAAGGTCAGACCACTTTGAAAAAGCTATAGCATCGTTATCTGTTCGTTTGCTTTTGAACCCGCTTCGGCGGGTTTTTTTATGGCAACGTTTATGAATAAACATTTGTTGACCGTTGAAAGGGTTTGCGCGACAATCCATCGAGCGTTTGATACAACAATAACAATCAGGCGTGACCTTCACGCATAGTCTGGATCCTCCAGTACTACTTGTTCCAGTGTTTTCCCGGCAGGACGTTTTCGGCATTTATGTGAAAGCAACTTGTTTTAATAACCTATAAAAAATATCGAGAGAATCAACCATGAATATATCCAGGCTCACCTTGGTGGTGGCGCTTACGAGTGCCCTTATTGCGTGTGGTGGCGGTTCATCCAGTGGAAGTGCCACCAGCAGTTCCCGTCCGGCGGCTAGCAGTTCATCCGTCAGTTCCGTTGTAAGTTCCGTAGCATCAAGTTCAAGCTCTGCTGAAGAAACCAGCTCAATGCCGTCGAGTGTCAGTTCATCAGCAGCATCAAGCGCGGCAGAAAGCTCCTTGCCTTCATCATCGTCCAGCAGCTCCGACAGCAGCAGTTCTGCGGACAACGCTTCGTCCAGCAGCTCCGGCGATGAATCACTCGGTACATTGTCCTGTACCGACGCCAACACGGTACAAGGCTTTGCATCACTCGACGGTGGCACAACGGGTGGCGCCGGCGGTAGCTATGTGGTTGCCAAGACTGGTGCAGACATCGTCGCCGCGTTGAAGACTAAAGAAAGAAAACCCGCTTCCGCACCGTTAACGATTTACATCAACGGCACTATTACGCCGGAAAATTCCGGTGTAAATCAGTTCGATGTAAAAGACATGGATAACCTGTCGATCATCGGTGTGGGTAACGCTGGATTCTTTGATGGCATCGGCATCAATATCGTGCGTGCGAACAACATCATCGTCCGCAACATCAAGATGCGTTATGTCCGTATCGGGCAGAAAGATCACATCAGTATCGATAACAACTCGCGCAATATCTGGATTGACCACAATGAGTTTTACAACTCGCTGGAGGTCAATAAGGACTACTACGACGAGCTGGTGAGCGGTAAGGGTGATATCGACAAGGTGACATTGTCCTACAACCACTTCCATGACAGCTGGAAAACGTCGCTCTGGGGTTCCGGTGACAGCAACAACTTCAACCGTCGCATCAGTTACATAGGTAATTATTGGGAGCGCGTAAACTCCCGGCTGCCGCTGTTCCGCTTTGGTGAAGGGCATATCCTTAACAACTATTATTTCGAGGCGCGCGAGTCCGGTATCAACTCGCGCATGGGTGCTCATATTCGTGTTGAGGCCAACCATTTTGAGAACAGTAAAAACGTACTGATCTCCATGGACAGTGCAACCCACGGCTTCTGGAACGCCAGCGATAACGTATTGAAAAATATCGAATGGGGTACCTATCCATCCGGTAACTGCACCAGCACCAAAGGTTGTGTGTGGGGCGGTGTGCCGGGCACCACGCAGAATGGTGGTGACTTCGGTGTTTATCCCAACGCGGCAGCAGGTGACGTCGATCCGTCCACTTATGATCCCCGTGATACAGCGGGCTATGTTGTGCTCAATCCTGTTTACGATAACGGTAACGATGAAATCAAACACCACGTCATCGCCAACGCGGGCGTGGGCCGCTTAACCCGTGAATGCCTGGGTGTGCCCGAGGACATTATCGAAGGTGAAACCGGTGGTGGTTCCGAGCCAGACGGCGATGGTTCTTCAGGAAGTGGAGAAGGTGAGACCGGCGGCGGAGATGCAGTATCGGCTGAAGGCGGCTGGACGGTGCAGGCGATGAAGACCGGTGGCAGCACCGCCGCTATCAGTGGCTCGGTTACTGCGTCTTCCGAAACCTCCGCGAGCTTCAACATCAGCGGCGGAAAGTTTGAAAGCAGCAAAGAATCCTTCTTCTTCATCAGTAAAGTCGTCGCGGGTGACTTTGTCTTTACTGCCAATCTTAATAGCTGGGCAGGTGCTACCAGGGACGGCTCAGATCAGGGTTCTGTCGGTGTGATGCTCTGTGTGGAATGTGAGAACGGCGGAAACAATGGTGCCAGCGCCAGAATAGGCCTGCGCGATAACGGCATCCTCCATGCGCAACGCCTGGCTCCCACGGCCAGTGTAGGTAAAAGCACTGTGACGCTGGCGCTTACCCCCAGTGATCAGCTTTATCTGCGGATAAGCAGAACCGGTGACAGCTTTACCGTTTTCTACTCAGTAGATGGCGGCAACAGCTACGTGTCGGCGCGGACCGGCACTTTTACCGGCGGGCTGCCTGAAGACGTCCAGGTAGGACTCTATGCAGCCCAGGGCAATAATGACTCCAACAGCTTCAGCTTTGATGACATCACCTTGGAGACTCTGGGTGACGAATAACGAACGCTGATGTAGATGCTCTGTGAACCACAAGGCCCGCTTTATGCGGGCCTTGTTCGTTAAGGCTGCCGACGTGACCACGCCATTACTTGTGCATTTTCAGCCCCAGCCAATGCTTGTTAAGAACCCCAGGTTGTAACCGGCTTCATATGTTCGTGATTTCTGCTCATAACGAGAGAAATGGGAAACCGATTACATGCTTTCAATGAGAAAAATGTAATCGTATTCATTCATAATTCAGCAATCTTTATCACAATAATGAGCAAAAATGACAAAATTATTGATTGACCTTATGAATGCGGAAGTGCAAGAATTGAACAACACGCCGAAGCAGGGAAGCCGTGATGCTCGGAGGTCCCATTTCCTACTGTTAAGCACACTCCAGCCCCGGGATGAGCGGGCGATGACAAAATAAATAGACGGTGAGAGAGTCTGTTAAGACGTCGTTAAAAAAACGCGGGCCTCAGGCCCGCGTATAACAACAATAATCAAAAATCTGTGTTGCTGACCTTCGGGCAGACAACGTTATGCGGAAATCCCGCAATTCAAGAAGTAATTTTTCGTATCGATTTGCTGTGGTAAGGCAAGCAGTGCCGGCGGATATTTATCGCCGGCACTGTATGTCGCCGTCTGCAAAATTCAGTGGTAACCGGGGTTAACAGCGTTGCTTCGATGAGTCTGCTCATCGAAGTCGTGTTGTTTCTGTTTCATGTCGAGGAGGTTAAAAAAGCCAGAGTGACCCTGTCTGTAAGTTCATGCATTGCGACCTGTAATCAACCAAATTCATCCAGCGGGCCGCAACAAGATAATAGAAGGATAAGTTTATGACGATGCGAGTTCCCATGTTATTGCGCCAGTATGCGCTCGGTATCGGCGGTCTGTTGACCGCGGCTGCCACTTTCGCCGGCCCGGTGGGCTATGCCACTTTGAATGGAGGTACAACCGGCGGTGCCGGTGGTCAGGTGGTGTATGCCAGTACCGGTGCAGAGATTAACCAGGCGATGTGTAATCGCGCCTCAAAAGATACGCCGCTGATTATTTATGTAAGCGGCACCATCAACCACGGTAACACCCAGAAATATTCCGGCAACTGCGATACGAGAGCCGATGAAATTCAATTTAAAGGGGTAAAAAATATTTCGCTCATCGGCACCGGTAACGGTGCGGTGTTTGATCAGATTGGTATCCACCTGCGCGATACGTCTAACATCATTCTGCAGAATCTGCATATCAAGAACGTTAAAAAATCCGGTTCGCCCACCTCCAATGGCGGCGACGCAATCGGTATGGAAAGCGGCGTGTTTAACGTGTGGGTTGACCACTGCACACTCGAAGCCACCGGTGGCGAGGATGATGGTTATGACTCACTGCTGGATATGAAAGCGACCACGCAGTACGTAACGGTTTCTTACACGCACTACAAAAAATCCGGCCGCGGCGGCTTGATGGGTTCCAGTGACAGCGACAATACCAATACCTTTGTCACCTTCCACCATAACTACTATCAGGATGTTGATTCGCGCATGCCGCTGCTGCGTCACGGTACCGCACACGCGTTTAACAACTATTACAACGGTATCACCAAGTCGGGTATGAACCCGCGTATGGGCGGCAAGATCAAGGCGGAACACAATCACTTTGAAAATGCCAATAACCCTATCGGTACTTTCTACACCACCAACATGGGTTACTGGGATCTCAAGGACAATATCTTTGAAAATGTGACCTGGACTCCTGCGTCGGATGAATTTCCGGCAGGTCCTAATCCGGTTTCCACGACGTCGATCAATATTCCGTATTCCTACACACTGGATGCCGCGAGCTGTACCAAGAGCATCGTGCTCGCTACGGCAGGTGCTGGTACCGGCCTGGCGACTTCAGATGGTTCGTGCAGCGTAGATCCGGGCAATCCGTCGAGCTCCAGTGCACCGTCCAGCTCTGCTTCCAGTGCGCCGAACAATCCCTCCAGCAGTTCCAGCAGCACGCCCGGCGGTGAATGGGTGCTGGGCACTAATCTGGCGGGCAATGCCGGGGCCGACGGTTCCAGTAAAGGCGGCGGCACCAGCTATGGCAACGTTACAGACGGCAATCTCGGCACCTACTGGTCTCCCAGTTCGACCAGCGGTCAGCGCATCTCCATCAAGGGCCTGAGCGGCAGCTTCAACACCGTGATCATCCGCGAGCTGAACAATGCGACCACCAGCTGGCGTCTGGTCAACAACGACAACGGCACTGTGCTGGCTTCCGGCACCAGCCTGGGCAGCGAGCGTGTCATCACCGGTTTCGGCACTGTCTCCGCCAGCAAATTGAATCTGATGATCGACAGCGCCAGCACTGCACCGCAGATTGCTGAGTTCGAACTGTATAACGCCAGCGGCAGTCCGGCACCGGGAAGCAGCGCATCATCAGCCTCCAGCGTAACGCCGCCAGTCAGTCAGACTGTGCGTTACGAAGCCGAAAGCGCTTACCTGTATCGCGGCATTGTCGACAATATTCACAGCGGCTACAGCGGCAGCGGTTTTGCCGATTATGAAAACGTTAATGAAAGCTATGCGGAGTGGACGGTGACTGTGCCCAGCGCTGGCCAGGTTACCGCGACCTTCCGCTTTGCCAACGGCACCACAACTAACCGCCCCATGGCGATCAGCGTGAACGGCGCAATGGTGAACAGCAGCCTGGATTTTAATGGCACGGGCGGCTGGGCATCCTGGGCAACGCAAAGCATGACGCTGACTCTCAATGCTGGTACCAATGTCATCCGCGCTGCGTCAACCACGGCTAACGGTGGTCCGAATGTGGATTATCTTGAGATCACCACCTCGGGCAGTGCACCGTCTTCCTCGGCGAGTTCGGTCGCGGTGAGCAGTGTCGGCTCGTCCACACCACAGCAGCCGTCGAGCTCATCTACGCCGGTTGTCAGCAGCAGTTCATCGTCCGTGGTCAGCTCCACCAGCAGCGCGGCTAATTCTTCGCTGCCGGATTACTCCGGTCCGATCAGCAACGACTGTATCAACCTGGCCACCAACCCTAACGTTAACTGGCGCGATACCTCGTTACAGAGCGATCAGGAAATTGTTGAGTGTCTGGCGCAGACCCTGGGTCAGCCAGTGGGATACGGTGAAAACGCCCGCGGCGGTTACGATCCAAACGGCAACAGCAAGCTGACCATCATCACCAAAAACGGCAGCACCTCCGTTGAGCAGCAGATCTACGATGCGATCACCGATAACGATCACAACTGGATCGTGTTCGACAAGTTTGATTTTGCGAATCCGTCGGAAATCGCCATGTACCGTCTGCACTGCAGCAATTCAGCTGTGCAGTCGCACCTGGGCGCAACCGAAGCGGAATGTATCAACTACACCCAGTGGTGCTCCAAGAAAGGTGTTTCCGGCAGCAACTGTCTGAGCGAGTTCTTCAACAAAGCGCTGAACAACAGCAGCCTGCCGATCCGCAACGTTGTGGTTGGATCAAACAAAACGCTTGATGGCCGGATGAGCGAAGCGTTTTTCCGTTTCAATGGTTTTGCAATCGGACGTGACAGTTCCGGTCAGGCAACCCAGACCTCCAACAGTGTAATCCTGACGCATCTGAGCTTTGTCGGGGCCGGCCATACCGAAGACCATGGGCTGGATCCTGACATGATCCGTGCAACGGGTGAGTCTCACGATATCTGGATTCATCGCAACAACTTCGACACCACGGGCGATGCTGCCTTTGATGTGAAGGTGGGTGCTTATGACATCACTATCTCTTACAACAAACTGGTGGATGTGAAACGCGCATCGCTGCACGGCTCCAGCGACAGCCGCACGATCAACTCGCAGATCACCACCACCATGCACCACAACGCGTTTATTACCCGCGATGAAAGCTACAGCTCTCTGGGCAATACCCTGCGCCGTGTGCCTCTGATCCGTCGCGGCACCTCGCACATGTTCAATAACGTGTTCGTGAACTACCGCAAGGACATCCTGAGTATCCGCGTCGGTGCGAGCGTGCTGTGGGAGGATAATGCGTTTGTCGTCAACCGCGCACATCAGGAAAAGAGTTCTCTGGAGTCCTCACTCAGTGAACTGCAATCCAACCTGGTGCGCGACATCAGCGGCGGCAGCTTCCGCGGCGAAGGGATTTACCTGTGGTTCGCTGACGGTTCCTGCAACCTGGACAGCTCAACCCAGCGGGAAATCAGCAAGTCGTCCGGCAGTGTGGGCGACCTCACCCAGCAGTATTCAACCAGATCACGCAACAGCATCTCTGACTGGCGTTTCGATGCCGGCCAGGATCTGGTGGATTACGTCATAGCTACCGCAGGTCGTGAAGGCGCTCTGCCATTCAACTCGCCGCTGGCCGGCGACCGCTATTACGTGCTGGGCCTGGGTCAGGTGCCCTGTCTGTAATTGAGTAAGCCATCCTCTGCTGCACGAAAAATTTTCATGCAGCAGAGGTTGTGCAAGTTAATCTAAAAATCCGTTGCCATTGTTTGACAGCGGGTTTTCACATTAGCTGGCCAGAACAACAATAAGTATCCAGTGTTCCTCCGGCGTTGCGTTTTTCGTAGCGGCTGTTCCTTAGTGCGAATTTTTACTCAACTGACTATAAAGCCGCAGTCCGGCACCAGCGCGCTGTTCGATGGTATTGGTCTGAGAATGTGAACTCGCGGCTGCCGCTTTTCCGTTTTGGTCAGGCGCACATCTTTAACAACTACTACAAAAATGTTGCAGATACCGCTATCAACTCACGCATGGGTGCACGTATCCGTATCGACAACAACTATTTTGAAAATGTGAAAAATCCGATCGTATCTTTCTACAGCAGTCAGATCGGTTACTGGCATACCTCCGGCAATGTTTTTGATAATGTGACCTGGGTCGAATATCCCAGCGACGGTATTATTGCCGGTCCTAACGTCGGTTCTACCGTCAATTACACACCGCCATATTCCTATACGCTGATGTCCCCTGCTGCGGCCAAATCGCATGTACTGGCCAATGCCGGTGTAGGTAAACTGAACGGTTGTCTGTGATTGACCGGGGATGCTGGTAACAGATTACCGATATAACCGATTGCCCAGAAAACTCCCGTAAATATTCTTTTTACGGGAGTTTTTTTATAAATATTCGCGCGGGGTGCGTGAATTCTTTGACGTAATAAACAGGATGGGAAAATTTGTAAAAAAATGTAGCACAGGCGATTGACTTGCCCAGGGGGGTGTGCAGAATAACGCCAGATGCGGTGCAATATCAGCCGCCAGGTTTTTTCAATAAGAGATCATAACAATGAAAGAACTCACTCCATCCAAACAGATTCTGTTGTGTATTTCCCTGTTGTTGATCAATATCATCTTCAACGTGATTATCCCCAACCCGAACCCCTGGTGATATCCGGCGGCCGCCCTATCACGTCATTTTCAAAAATTTACCTAACCGGGTGAAACCACGACTGTTATCTATCATCAGTTGAAAATAGAATGCCAGGAACCAACGCATTCCATGGATTTAACGGCCGCATGCGGCGGAGACACTGATGATCTATCGCGAAGTTCTGCCGGATAAAACTCTGGCAACCAGCATCAACTGCTTCTGGATGATCCAGGCGTCCGAGGCGGAGGCGCTGCGGGACCGGACTTTTCCCGATGGCTGTCAAGAAATTATCTTTAACGTCGATACCGACGTACTGCGCAACGATGGCCATGGATACTTCAGCAATCCGGCTGTAGAGCTGGTGGGGCAGATGACGCGGCCCTACGACATTGTCACCCGTGGCCGCCAGACATTCTTCGGTATCAAATTCTACCCGCACAGTTTTTCTCTGTTTACGGATTATTCCATTCACGAACTGCGTGATCAGTCCATCGATGTGCGGGACCTGCTGCCTGATGGATTTCAGGCGGTGGTAGAGCAGGTGCTGGCACGGCGGGACTTTTCTTATTTTGTGCACAGTATGACGCGCTATTTTCAGCAGCTAGTATCAGCCATCGACATCACCAGCAGAACTTATCACCTGGTGGATCAGTCGGTTCGGCGGATTTTTCTTGATAAGACATCCAGTATTGAAAGTCTTGCCCGACACTTGAATGTGAGCGAACGTTATCTGCAGGCGGCGTTTAAATTGCATGTGGGGCTCTCACCGAAACAGCTGTGGAAGATGATCCGTTTTCAGCGCGCGTTTCAGTATCTCGATAATCCGGCCACCCCGCTGGCGGATCTGGCTCTGGCTTGCAATTACTACGATCAGGCGCATTTTACTCACAGCTTTAAATCCCTCGCCGGTATCAGTCCCGGTGAATATCGCGCAACAGCCGCACCGCTTAATCAGCATTTTTTGAATAAAACCAGCCATGCCTATTTATGTAACTATCGAACAGGTGTATAGCCATCGAACAGGTATGTAACCATCGAGCAGGCGGAGAGCGTTAAGCAGCTACAGCTAAACAATTAATAATAGCTGCGCAATATCTTATACAACCTTGCTCCCTGTTCGGGTTTTTACAATCCACGCCTGATCTCTATCGTTAGTATCCGGTTCAACACCCAATGACGAGGTTGAACCTATGGCGCCATTGATCGCTCGCATCTTACTGATATGTTTACCCGGACTTATCCTTACATCCGCCGCCATCGCTGACACACCACGGCCCAGGGCATTGTTACTGACCGGCCAGGGTGAACAGAGTCCTACCCGCGGTTACCCCAGCTGGCATCACGATTTTTATAACGAGCAGATCGTAGGTCTGCTGGATGAACTGGTTGAGGTTACTGTCACCGAAGACCTGTCTGCACTCACCCGTGAAAATCTCGCGGGCTACGATCTGATTATCAATAATTCATTATTCCGTACGCCTTCAGCTGCTCAGTTCGATGCTTTCTATGATTTCATTGAGCAGGGCAAGAGTTATCTGGCGCTGCACACGGGTCTGGTAACTTTTCTGAATTCCCCACGCTACAGCCAACTCATCGGCGGTTATTTCCTGGGTTGGGACGGCCGGAAAAATCTGGATGTACACACGTTCGACGCCTGGTACGGCTACGACTACAACGATCAGGTACAGCATCCCATTGTCCGCTCCATGCCGAACTTTGCGCTCAAGGACGAGCTTTTTCTTATGCACACCAATACCGAAGACATGGAAGTGATCGCCCGTGCTGAACACCATCCGGTGTTGTGGTTGCGGCACTGGCAGAAAGGCAAGGTGATGGGACTTGCGATTGGCAATGGCCGCGAAGAGGGCGCCAATCCTCATTATCACCGGTTGCTGCAGAACAGCGTGCGCTGGCTGGTTGGCTATCCGGTGTGGGAGCCTTTGCCCGAGGCGCGCTTTGCGGAAAATACCGGCGCTGTGCCGGCAGTTCTGAATCTTGCCGACATCAGTCATCACGCCGCCGATGAGACGCTCAGCTTTCGCATCGCTGATAACAGTGCGCCTGGGCTGGTGGGTGCCAGGATTGATAATCAGCAGCGCCTGCATTTGGAATTTACGGACAACCGTACGGGCGAAGCCAGGATTAACATCGAGGCTCAGTCACCCGATGGCCTGGTCAGCACGGCGGCCTTTGTGGTGTCGGTAGTGCCGGAAGGAACGGGAAATCTTGCGGCCTACCACCGTGTCACCGTCCAGACTTCATCCAATGAGTTCCGCAAATTTACCGCAGACCCTCGCCTGATGGTGGATGGCAATCCCTCCACCCGCTGGTCCAGCGCCTATGAAGATCCGACCTGGATCCTGCTTGACCTCGGCGTTGAACAGCTGGTGGCGCAGGTGCGCCTGCAGTGGGAAGGCGCCTACGGTGCGGCGTATCACATCGAAGTCTCTGAGGATGCACAACGTTGGCGAAAGGTTTTTACAGAAACCAATGGCGATGGGGGAGAAGATGTTATCCAGTTCGCCCCAATAAAAGCGCGCTACCTGCGCCTCAACGGAACCAAACGCGGCACCATCTTCGGTTATTCCCTGTATGAATTCGAAGTCTACGGGCCAGCAGCTGGAGACCGGCAGCCATGAAGATCAGTCTTATTTACGGTTGTTTAGTTATGGTATTCCTCAGTGGTGCCGCCGTGGCGAACGAACCATCGGGTAAAGCACTTTATCAATCCTACTGCGCCGCATGTCACGGCGAGGAAATGCGCGGTGGCCGTGGACCGAATCTACTTGATAAGCAACGTGATCGTGAACAGATCTTTAATACGGTGCGGGAAGGCAGAACTGCTAAAGGCATGCCGTCCTTTCGTTATCTGCTGACGGAAAATCAGATCAATCAATTGGCTGAGTTAATCCATGCTGCTGCGTCTGCGGGTGATCAGCAACAGCCCTTGGCAAGTGAAAAACTGGAAACGCTGGATTACGCGCTTGACCTAACGGTGGTTGTGGACGGGTTGGACGTCCCATGGGGAATAGCGTTTCTCGACGAACACAACTGGCTGGTTACCGAACGGCCCGGCCGCCTGCGACTGGTGAGCAAAGGGCAGCTGCTGCCGGAGCCTGTCAGTGGAATTCCCGCCGTGCATTATCCCGATGCGACCCAGGGCGGCCTGCTGGATGTCATCCTGGACCCGGACTACCACAACAACGGCTGGATTTATCTCAGCTACAGTCACGCACTTCCGCAACAAGCCGATGAAGAAAATGCACCGAGTATGCTGCGGGTGGTGCGCGGCCGCATCCGCGAGCATCAATGGGTAGATCAGCAACTGATTTTTGATGTGCCACAGCAGGTATATCCGACGACACCACCGTATCACTACGGTGGACGTCTGCTGTTCGATAACCAGGGCTATCTCTACATTTCCGTCGGTGACCGCTACGCTTTTGATCCGGCGCAGGATCTGCAGACAGGTCACGGAAAGATTCATCGCATCAATGCGGACGGCAGTATTCCTTCGGATAATCCCTTCACGAAGACGCGGGGCGCCTTACCCAGTATCTTCAGCTTTGGCCATCGCAATCCCCAGGGCATGGCACTGCATCCGCAAAGCGGCAAAGTCTGGGCGGCGGAACATGGCCCCATGGGTGGCGACGAACTTAACCTGATCAACCGGGGTGCCAACTATGGCTGGCCGGTAATTTCCTACGGCATTAATTATGACGGCACGGAGTTGACGCCGCATCGACGCCGCGAGGGCATGGAGCAGCCACGCCTGTATTGGCGTCCATCCATCGCCGTGTCCGGCATAACCTTTTATACGGGTAATTTATTTCCGCGCTGGCATAACAAGCTCCTGGTCGGCGCATTAAAAAATGAGGAGCTGCGCCTGCTTGATATGGATGGCAATCGCGTGATGCATCAGGAAATTCTGCTGAAAGGTCGTGGGCAGATACGACATCTCGCGGTGGATAAAAACGGTGCGATCTACGTACTGTCCCATAACCCTGGACGCATACTGCGCCTGACTCCGGGATAAACGCGCGCATTCAAAAAAGTAATCGTATGTGAAGCACTGACCGCTCACGACGATTCTGCTTGTTCTTCCGCAACCTCTTAACTTATAACCTTCTCTTCCTGCCTTCTTCGTTGAACCCGGTGCTGTTTTTACAACAGTGCCGGGATCATCGATGTCTTGTCGCTTCAGAGTGCGCAAGCAAACATTGCGCGCAAAATTGCCCAACTAAATCGAACCGTTACAGTCTCCAGCTAGGTAATGGAGAGCTTTTTATCGGCTTCCCTCGTTACCTATTGAGAATTCTGCATAAAGGAGATGGGTATGCAAACGACGCTCGAAGAAACTTCCGTTGGTGTTTATCGCAGTGATGCTGCAAATCTCGGGGCGGTTTCCGCCAGTGCAGTATCCTGGGGCGCGATCTTTGCCGGCGCGGCGGCGGCGGCAGGTTTGTCGCTGATCTTACTGATCCTCGGTGCTGGACTGGGATTTGCTACAACGTCTCCCTGGTCAGGAGAAGGTATCAGTGCCACGACCTTTGGTGTATCGACCATCATCTGGGTGATCTTCATGGCCTTTGCAGCCTCCGCTATTGGAGGTTATATCGCTGGCCGACTCAGAACGAAATGGGTAGGTGTGCATACCCATGAAGTTTTTTTTCGCGATACCGCCCACGGGTTTATCGCCTGGGCTGTCGCGACCCTGGCCACGGCTGCATTTTTAAGTTCGGTCACGGGGGCCATCCTGGCTGGTGGCGTCAAGGCGGGCGCTTCGGTCGCAAGTGGTCTGGCAACGACGGCGGGTGTGGCGGCCGGTCAGGCAGAGGCGAATGGCAATGAGGTCAGTGACCGCCTCGGTTATTTCGTCGACTCCCTGTTTCGCGCACAGCCAAATAATGAAGAACCTGCTCCGACAACGCTGAACCCTGTTGAAGATCCCAATGCCGCTGAACCCGCTGCTGCGGCTGCTACTGATACCTCTGCACGACGTGCAGCGGCGACGGACAACGCTGTAGAAAATTCTGCGGAAGTTGTACGTATTTTTGCGCAGGCCTTGCGAAACGATAGCGCTTTATCACAGGAAGATGTGACCTATGTGGCGCAGTTGATTTCTCAGCGCACTGAGCTGACGCAGGCAGAAGCCGAGCAGCGGGTTAACGAAGTTTATAACCGCGTACAAACCACACTGCGCGAAGCGGAAACCACGGCCAAAGAAGCCGCAGACAAAGCACGCGCAGCATCCGCTTATGCATCGCTGTGGTTCTTTGTATCGCTGTTGATTGGTGCTTTCTCAGCGAGCGTGGCTGCAACCATCGGTGGTCGTCAGCGCGATCTTTAATTCAGGCAGGCCCGGTGCTGAGTGAGCCATTAAATTCCCGGCCGCGGGCCTCAATTGAATTTCACTAAACAGATGCGAGGAAGAAATTATGCACGCGATTCTTTTATGGCTGCTCGGTGTTCCAATTCCCATCATTATCCTGCTGATTCTTTTGTTGTAACAGCAGATAAAAACCGCCGTATGACACGGCTCCCTATGTCAGAAAAATTAAGGAGAACACTATGTCTGTCGGAACTATATTGATCATCATCCTTATCCTGTTATTGATTGGTGCTTTCCCAGCCTGGCCGCACAGCCGCAGCTGGGGTTACGGACCAACCGGTGGTTTAGGTCTGGTACTCGTTATTCTGCTGGTACTGGTGTTACTCGGAGTCGTTTAGCGCGGGCAGGGAAGAAGCCGCTGAGTCAGACGGCAGGGATTCTGAGCGGGTAGTGCAGCGTCAGGGTCAATGACGCACATCAGGTCCAAAAAAACTGCGGATGGGGTTCGCCCGATCCGCAGTTTTTTTATTACAACTGAATTTTTGAAGGGAGTTTATCGCTCTTACTTCAACGCCCGGCTGGAACTCGCCGGATGCCAGGGTTCCGGTACATAGTGTGTGCGTTCCAGTGCCTTGTAATGTTCCAGATCGTGGGCCGGTTTTTCGTAGCCTTCCGGGATAGGTTTGCCGGACTTGGTCTGGAAATAAAGCACACAGGAGTCACGCCAGCGCACGGCATCGCGCTCCTGAATCTGCAACAGCGCTTTCACCTGTTCAAAACGCGTCTGGTCAATCAGACCTTCGAGCGAATTCCAGGTCGCCTGCATCGCGCGGACCTGATCGACTCCGGCGTAGTACTTGTAGACCAGCTCATCCCAGAAGCTGCGGCCTGACTGCATCGGGTGATCCCAGCTCACGCGATGGAACCACAGCAGGAATTCTTCCGGCACTCGCTTAACATCGCCATACAGATCACGCACGGCGGGATGGTACTGAGCCACGGCATTGGAGCCGGTGGTGGTGCGGTCAAAGCCGATGCCGTCTTTCCCGGCGCGGTGATAATAGGTTGCCGTCCAGTCAGCGCGGCCGGATTTGTCGAGCCAGGGCGCCGGACCATAGTGATGGCCCTGAGCATAGAGGTGCGTCAGGCCCAGAGGCGAACGATAGTTCACGCCCGCTTCGCGGGATTCCATCATCATCTCGCGCACCGGCGCGACAAAGGCGCTGTCGTTGGTGAAGGTCATACGCAGCCATTCTTCCGCGATAGCCCCGGCATCCAGGGTGTAATCCCAGGCCAGCCGGCCGAAGGCATACCAGCTGGACTGCACGAAAGGATGTCCCGTCCAGTTGCGATCGGTACCGGGGTTGATCACGCCGGCCATACCGGTGCGGGTGTAATCGAAGACCTTGCCTTCCAGGATTTTTCCGACGGTGGAGCCGGGTCCTTTGGCGTGGGTGTCGGTGTTGAGCACTTCGGCAAACAGTGGGCCCTGATAGGCAAGGTGTTTATCAAAACCGAAATATTCCTGGGTAATCTGCACTTCCATCATGGTATTGGTGTTGGGCAAATTGCCAAACAGCGGCGAGAAGGGCTCGCGCGGCTGGAAGTCGATAGGACCATTCTTCACCTGCAGGATCACATTCTCGCGGAATTTGCCGTCGAGTGGAGTGAATTCATCGTAAGCGCCGCGAAAACGGTCGGTGATGTCCGGGTTGTAGACAAACGCCCGCCAGAACACCACACCCCCGAAAGGTTTGAGCGCATCTGCGAGTACATTGGCACCGTCGGCGTGGTTGCGACCATAACCCTGCGGGCCGGGCTGCCCCTCGGAATCCGCTTTCACCAGATAACCGCCGAAGTCCGGAATGTAGGAATACACTTTCTCGGTACGCGCTTTCCACCAGGCCTGCACGCGCGGATCAAGCGGATCAGCAGTGTCCAGATCGCCAAAGGCGCGCGGCGAATCATAGTTGATGGACAGGTACAGCTTGATGCCGTAGGGACGGAACACATCGGCCAGTGCAGCGGCTTTTTTCAGGAACTGATCGCTGAGGATGCGCGGGTCGGCGTTGACGTTGTTGAGCACAGTACCGTTGATGCCGAGCGATGCATTGATGCGAGCGTAATCGGTATAACGCGGATTTTTATACTCCGGCAGGCTGCCCCATTCCCACAGCGACAAGCCGGCATAACCACGCTCCACCAGACGATTCAGGTTGTCCCAGTGGTTCACCACCCGGTACTGCACGCGCGGTGCGCTGCTGACGGACAGGTCCTTCAGGGAATGATGCGTCTGCATCTGGCGCAGCAGCTCAAACGCCCCGTAAAGCACGCCCGTATCACTGTTGGCCGCGATCACCAGCGCCGGGCGCTTGTTGATGCGGGTCTGCTCCACCAGATAACCCTCCGGGCCGAGTTCCGCCAGGCGCTCATCCAGCTTCAACGAGGCGATCAGCGGCGATCCCTGGGGGGTGCCGATCACCAGAGAACCCTTGGCCAGGGAACGCCCGGCTTTACTGCTCAGTGCCACCTCAGTACCGAGCAGGCCGCCGAGACCGCGCTGCAGTTCTTCAGCAGCTGCGCGCAGGGTGGGTGAGTCAGCTTCGCTGACGACCTGTTTGATCTGACCGCGGTACTCCTTCAGCAGCGCCTTATCGGCAACCACAGGATAGCGCAGCCACATTTCATAACCATCTTCAGCAAAGGTCGTCTGGCCGACTAGTATACAAGTTAAGGCAAGAAACCAGGGTAAGCAGCGTTTGAACATGATGTTAAGCCTGTTTTTATCGGTGTTTGACGCGTACAACTGCGTCATATGAAAAGAGAAACGAGAAAGGAAATACTGGCCGAACAATGCAAAAGTTTTGCATTAAAGTCAAACAAACCCAAAGTAAAAAAGCGTCAACGCGCAGGTAGTCATTACCTCAAGCCCACACCCACAGGTCGGATTAACCAAAAGCGTAATCCGACAATACCGGACTAGACATTACTCCAAGCCCACACCCGCACGTCGGATTAGCCAAAGACGTAATCTGACAATGCCGGATTAGACATTACTCCAAGCCCACACCCGTAGGTCGGATTAGCCAAAGGCGTAATCCGACAATACCCAGGCCAGACATCACCACCCCAAACCACCGGCCACTACTCAACTACACGTTGCCCCTCATCCAACCACGGACGTTTACCATCTTTACGGGCTGGCGGTAACTGATTTATCTGGGTTTCAATCCACGTCTTGATATCTTCGGTCAGCTGCTTGCGATCACAGCCTTCCGTGAGGATGGGTTCACCGATCACCACCGTGATGGTGCCCGGATACTTGAGGAAATGTTTGTGCGGCCAGCATTCCGCTGCATTGTGTGCGACGGGAATCACCGGAACACCAGCAGTACACGCAATGTCAGCTCCGCTGCGCGCATAGTTGCCTACGGTACCCAGAGGTACGCGGGTACCTTCGGGAAAGATCAGCAGGTTGTTGCCTTCCTTGAGCCGCGCCAGGCCTTTGTTTTTCACATCTTTCAATGCCTGGATCGGGTTTGTACGGTCGATGGCGATGGGTCGCAGCGTGGCCAGACCCCAGCCGAAGAAAGGAATACGCAGTAATTCCTTTTTAAGGATGGTGCTCACCGGCCCGAAGTAATACTGCAGAAACATGGTTTCCCAGGTGCTCTGGTGTTTGGACATCACCACGCAGGGATACAGCTCCCGGTGTCGCTCTCCTACGATACGGAACCTGATGCCGCAACACACTCGCAGCAATATCATCGTCAGGCGATTCCATAAGGTGACGATAGGCCAGCGCCATTTGTAAGGGAGGATGGGCCAGATCAGGACGGCCAGAAATCCGGCAATCATGCCGGTGACGTTGTGAAGGATAAAGAACAATAAGCTGCGCAGGTAAAGCACTATACTTTCTCGCCCGTTGTGTTGATCAGAAAATCGGCCGCTGCGGCCAGATCGTCAAAAACCTGAACCTGTTCCAGTGTCAGCCCCGGAAAATCATCGGTGCTGTCGCTGTCCGGGTATTGCAGATCTTCCAGCGTTTTCAGACCATTGCCGGTGCGCACCAGGAAGGGCAGGCAGCCTTTGCTCGCCGCTGTCTGCAGATCCCGCAGCGTGTCACCGATCAAGGGCACTGACTCGGCAGAGGTGTTGAATTCGGCTTCGATGGCGTCAATCAATCCCGGCTTGGGCTTGCGGCATTTGCAGAGGTCTTCCGGTGCATGGGGACAGTAAAAGATTGCACTGATCTCGCCACCCTGTTCCTCAACCAGCCGGGTTATCTTTTCATGCATGGCTTCAAGATCGTCGAGATCAAACTTGCCTCGCGCCAGGCCGGATTGGTTAGTCGCTATCACCACGGTAAAGCCCGCCTGCGACAAACGTGCGATGGCCTCAATGCTGCCCTCGATAGGCACACACTCATCCGCCGACTTTACAAAATCCGGCCGATCAAGATTGATCACACCATCACGATCAAGGATTACCAGTTTCATGCCATCTCACAGTAGGTCGAATTAGCCGCGCAGCGGCGTAATCCGACACGCGTTCTGAAAACAGATTAATTTTTTGCCGGCACCAGATACGAAATATCTGCGACTTCAAGGAACAGTCCACGCAGCTGTTGCAACAGCGCCAGACGGTTCTGCTGCAGCGCCGGGTTGTCGCACATCACCATCACATGATCGAAGAAATTATCCACCGGTTGCTGCAGATCGGCGAGGCTGGCCAGCGCTTCGGTGTACTGACGGCTGACATACAGCGGCGCTACCACGCTGGATTTAGCGGTGACAGCTTTAGCCAGCTGCTGCTCGGCGTCTTCCACCAGCAGGTCGGCATTCAGTGCGGCATCCACAGCACCAGACTGTTTGCTGAGGATATTGGATACGCGCTTGTTCGCAGCAGCCAGTGCCTGGGCCTGGGGCAGCTTACTGAATTCAAACACGGCCTTAACCCGCAGATCGATATCCAGCGGTACGCTGATCTGTTTGGCGAGCACGGCCTGAAACACTTCGGCCGGAATCTGCGCGTCTTCATAAAAGGCCCGGAAGCGATCCAGCATGTAACCCAATACGGTATCAACCAGATCACTGCCCGCCGTTAATGCCTTATGTTGTGCAACGGCAAAATTCAACAGGTCGCGCAGGTCGAGATCAAGATTTTTTTCCACCAGGATACGCAGCACAGAGATACTCGCGCGGCGCAGTGCGAAGGGATCTTTGGAGCCGGTAGGCTGCTGGCCGATGCCGAAGATACCGGAGATGGTATCGAGACGATCCGCCAGGGCAATGATGGCACCGGTGGTGGTTGCCGGTAAGGCATCGCCGGCGAAGCGCGGCAGGTATTGCTCATTCATTGCGGCGGCGACCTCAGCGTTCTCACCGTCATTCAATGCATAGTAATAACCGGCGATCCCCTGCATGTTGTCGAACTCGCCCACCATGTTGGTAACAAGGTCGGACTTACACAGCTGGCCGGCGCGCTCTGCCAGTTGCTTATCGGCTTTTAATTTATCGGCGATATACACCGCCAGGGCAGCAACGCGTTCGGTCTTCTCAAAGATGGTGCCGAGCTGTGCCTGGAACACAATTGTCTTCAAGCGCTCGCGCAAGGATTCAAGCGTGACTTTTTTGTCGGTTTCAAAGAAGAACGCCGCATCCGACAGGCGTGGGCGGATTACCCGCTCATTGCCGTCGATCACCAGCGCGGGATTTTTACTCTCGATATTGGCGACGGTAATAAAGTGCGGCAGGAGCTTGCCTTTGCTGTCGACCACGTGGAAATATTTCTGGTGTTCTTTCATGGAAGCGATCAATGCTTCGGCGGGAACGTCCAGGAAGCGTTTTTCAAAGTTGCCGGTCAGGGCCACTGGCCACTCCACCAGCGCGGTGACTTCATCGAGCAGGTCAGCATCAATCACCGCTACACCGCCGACTTTTTCCGCTTCGGCTTTCACCTGCTGTTCGATCACAGCGCGGCGCTCCGCCATATCCACCATCACGTAGCCGATGGTTTTTAATTTATCCAGGTATTCGTCGGCGCGTTCGAGTTGCAGTTCCTGGTTGTAGTGGAAACGGTGTCCGCGGGTGCAGCGGTTCGCGCGCAGTCCGAGTACATCAGCATCAACAATATCGTAGCCGTAGAGCATTACCAGCCAGTGAGCCGGGCGTACAAACTCCGTGCGCTTGCTGCCCCAGCGCATGCGTTTGGCGATGGGCAGTCTGGCAAATGCAGTTTCAACAATCTCGCCCAGAAGGCTGCAGGTTTCTTTGCCTTGTGTCGTTATTCGCGCAACGAGTTTTTCAACCTTGCCATCGCTTTCAGCGGTTAACGCATCCAGAGCTATCTGATTTTTTTCGGCAAACGCGATCGCGGCTTTGGTGGGCTTGCCCGCAGCGTCGAAGGCCACGGTCCTGGGCGGACCCCAGACAACCAGTTCTTTCTGCGGTGTTGCTTCAATCAAGTCTTCAACGATGACTGCCAGCCGGCGGGGAGCGGCGAAGGATCTGATCGCACGGTACGTCAATTCGTGAGCCTGCAGGCCCGCGGCGATGTTTTCTTCCAGCGCAGCGATCAGGGTTTTGAGGGCTTTGGGGGGCAGCTCTTCGGTGCCCAGTTCCAACAAGAAATCAGCAGACATTATTCTTCTCCCTCCGCGGACAGCAGTTCATTGCGCAGAGATTCAGGGGCCAGCGGGAAGCCAAGGGATTTGCGCTTGTCAAAGTAGGCCTGGGCTACAGCGCGGGCCAGGGCGCGCACGCGCAGGATAAACCGCTGACGCTCAGTTACGGAGATGGCGTGGCGGGCATCCAGCAGGTTAAATGCATGAGAGGCTTTCATCACCATTTCATAGGCGGGCAGCGGCAGACTTTTTTCCATCAGGCGCTGACTCTCACGCTCGTACACATCGAAGCTGTGAAACAGGAATTCGGTATCCGCTTCTTCAAAGTTGAAGGTCGACATCTCCACTTCATTCTGATGGAACACATCGCCGTAGGTGACCTTGTCGCCGTTGGGGTTGATGGTCCACACCAGATCAAAGATTGAGTCCACGCCCTGCAGATACATGGCGATACGCTCGATACCGTAGGTGATCTCGCCCGTCACCGGATAACACTCCAGCCCGCCCACCTGTTGAAAGTAAGTGAACTGGGTAACTTCCATCCCGTTCAGCCAAACCTCCCAGCCAAGTCCCCAGGCGCCGAGGGTCGGTGACTCCCAGTTGTCTTCCACAAAGCGGATGTCGTGGATAGCGGGATCAATGCCCATCTCGCGCAGCGAACCCAGATAAAGCTCCTGGATATTGTCCGGCGACGGCTTGAGCGCTACCTGAAACTGGTAGTAATGCTGCAGACGGTTGGGGTTCTCGCCATAGCGGCCATCTTTAGGACGGCGGCAGGGTTGCACATAGGCGGTGTTCCAGGTTTCCGGCCCGATGGCCCGCAGAAAGGTCGCCGGATGAAAGGTGCCGGCGCCGACCTCAAGGTCGAGGGGCTGCAGGATCACGCAACCCTGGCGCGCCCAGTATTCTTGCAGGGCGAGGATCAGCCCTTGGAAGGTGCTTACATCCGGTTTTTTAGCATCAGGCTTGGGAGAACCTGCGGAATCTTGATGGTCAGACACGGAGACTTGCCTCTGGCTAGCGGATCGAAAAGATAAAAGAGCGCCGGATTATAACGGGACTGGTGCGGCATTAGTACTGCCGCGCTTCATGGTCTGGATGGATACCCACATTCAGTTGACGGTTTTTTTCCGGTAAGCTGCCCTGCTGTTTGCCAAGTGTTGGCAGTAGCTTTCACCATGATGAGTCATACACATGAAAGACTGGTTAGTTGTCAGTTTTATCAAATTGCTTTCACTGCTGCCTTTGTCCGTCAGCCGCGCCTTGGGTGCATTTCTGGGTGGTCTGCTGTGGCGTGGAAGAGGCCGGGAGAAGCGGGTGACGATTACCAACCTGCGGCTATGTTTCCCCGAGCTGAGTGAGGAGGAGGTGCATCAGCTGGCGCGGGAGAGCCTGCAGGAAACCATGAAGACCGCGATGGAAGCCGGCGCCGTGTGGCGCCGGGACTACGGCTGGCTCAAAAGCAAGATGGTTGAGATCGAGGGCGAAGAGATTCTCCGGCAGAAACTGGCCCAGGGTAAGGGGCTGCTGGTGCTGGCGCCGCACCACGGTAACTGGGAGGTGGTAGCGCCTTATCTCGCCAGCATTGCACCGCTCACGGCGATGTATCAGCCCCTCAAATCGGCGGCGATGGATGAGCTGGTGCTCAAGGGGCGCAGCAAATTGAACATCACTATGGCACCCACCAATCGCAAAGGCGTCATGATGCTGCTCAAGGCGTTACAGCAGGGCACTATCGTCGGCATCCTGCCGGATCAGGTGCCGGAGAAGGATGCAGCGGGCGGCGTTGCGCCTTTCTTCGGCCAGCCGGCGTTGACCATCGGCCTGATCCACGGCCTGCTCCAGAGAACCGGTTGTGCGGTGGCGTCTGTTTTTGCGCAGCGTGTGCCCGGTGGTTTCAAGATGGTGGTGCTGGATGCGGATCCTGCGATCTACAGCGAGGACGAACTCACCTCATTGACGGGCATGAACGCAAGTGTCGAAGCCTGCGTGCGGCGCGCACCGGCGCAGTATCAGTGGGAGTACAAGCGGTTTCGCCGGTTGCCGGAGGGTTATCCGAAGCATTATCAGAAGCGCGGATAGCGGATTGTCGTCGCCATTTTATGAATTACTGCGCCGCAGCCGATAATCTTTTCTTTGCAAAAAACTGGGTCAACTGTAGTGTGTTGAGCGGGTCTTACAGCTACAATTAAGCAGTTTTTATATCGTTGCGCAGCGCAGTTTCCCGTTGTGAGCGCTCATCCGTCGCTGTTAATCCAGCACTCCTGTTTCTCAAATCATGTGATAGTCGTTGGCCAGAATAATGAGCAATAACAAAAAGTCGGGTTTACATGGGATTGTTTTTATTTCGTTATGGTTGACCCTGACTGCTTGCAGTTCCACGTCACATCTCTTTGTTAAAAAGACTGATCTCGATGCGCTGGACCAGTGTCTGGCGGCGCAGCAATCCCAACAGGAAATATTCTCCCAGCAACAAGCCAGGCTGGAAGAAACCATCAACATGCTCAGCGAAAGTCTCGAAGAGCAGAAGCGACTCGCGGCGCTGCCGCCACCGCCACCACCGCCGGCTCAAGCCCCGCGGGTTGTCTGTCCCAAGCTGCCGACACGTCCGGTTCAGGCTACCAACGTCAACGACACCGCCTTTCAGGATAAGCAGATCGTCGGTGAGAAAGAGCAGGTTTATCTGAATGATCTGGGCATCACCATCCCCGCCCGGATCGACACCGGCGCCACCACAGCGTCCATGGACGCCCGGAACATCCAGTTCTTTGAACGTAATGGCGAAGAATGGGTGCGCTTCATTGTCTATCACCCGGAAACCCGTGAGCCTCTTGAGGTGGAACGCAAGCGGGTCCGGCGCGTGCATATCGTGCAATCCAGTGCTGAAGAACCGGAGCGGCGCCCGGTGGTAGAGATGCGCATCACCCTGGGCAAGATCACCCAGAATGCAGAATTTACCCTGGCGGATCGCAGCAAGCTGGAGCAGCCGATGCTGATTGGCCGCAATGTGCTGCGCGATGTGATGCTAGTTGATGTGAGCCGCAGCGGGATCGCACCGCCGGTGCGCCCGGAGCCTGCGCCGGCTGCGAAGCCGGAAGAAAAGCCGGCGGCTGCCAAGCCCCAGGCCAAGCCGCAACCTGCACCACAACCCAAACCTCAACCAGAGCCAAAACCCGAACAGGCTGATCAATGAAAAAGCCCTCCCGCGCTCCGTTTTACAGCATCATCGTCGGATTGATTTTGCTTGGGCTGGGTACTGCCTGGCTGCGCCACACCACCATGGAGATTCCCTTTCTTGCCGGTGAACAGCGCCCCGTGTGGATGATCGAAGCCCGGGTGGATTTTTTTGCCAACGGCGACCCGGTCGTTGCTACCCTGGCGCTGCCGGATAACCCGCCGGGTTTCCGTATGTTCACCGAGCAGGCGGCGTCACCCGGCTACGGCTGGTCGGTGATCGAAAGCAATCAGGGGCGGCGCGGTGAATGGACCAAGCGCAGCGCCGCCGGTCCGCAGACGCTGTATTACAAGGCACAGTTTGTCGGTGGGCTGGATAATGATCCCATCATCGAGCCGCAGATCCCCCAGGCCAGGTCGGTGATCTGGGATGGTCCTCAGGCTACGGCTGCAGGCCAGCTGCTGGCGGTGGCGCTGTCCACATCCAGTACGCCCCAGAGCATGACCCGCGAGCTCATCAAATTATTGAAAGATCCTTCGCCGGACCAGAACGCCTCATTGATGCTGGCAGCCGAACCGAACATGGCGACGCTGCTGGAGAAACTGCTCAATCAGGCCGGCATCCCCGCCCGCAGCGCCATGGGCCTGTACCTTGAAGATGCCCGCCGCCACCAGTCCCTGACGCAGATGGTTGAGGTTTACGACGGCGAAGAATGGGTGTTGTTTAACCCCGCCACCGGTCAGCAGGGTGTGCCGGAGAATCTGCTGATCTGGCACCGCGACAATCAGTCGCTGCTGGATGTCGTGGGCGGGCGCAACTCCCGCATCAGCTTCTCGATGATCTACCAGACAGTGCCTGCCCTCGAACTGGCGCGTGCTCAGTCCAACGACAGTATCTTTTCCATCATCGGCGTTCATCGCCTGCCCATTGAAGAACAGAGCATGTTCAAGCTGCTGTTCCTTCTGCCGCTGGGGGCGCTGGTGGTGGTTTTCATGCGAGTCATCGTGGGCCTGAAAACCTCGGGCACCTTCATGCCGATCCTGATCGCCCTCGCGTTCCTGCAGACATCCCTGGGATTAGGGCTGTTCAGCTTTATCAGCGTTGTGTCCTTCGGTCTGGTGCTGCGTACCTACCTGTCGCGACTGAACCTGTTGCTTATCGCGCGGATCGCGACACTGGTGGTACTGGTGATCTTCATTATCTCTGTGCTCAGCCTGGTGGGTTATCAGATGGGACTGAACACCGGCATGACCATTACCTTCTTCCCGATGATCATCATCGCCTGGACTATTGAGCGGATGTCCATCCTGTGGGAAGAAGAAGGGCCGAAGGAAGTTCTGGTTCAGGGCGGTGGCAGCCTGCTGGTGGCGGTGCTGGCGTACCTGATGATGCAGTTTCCATTGATCGGCCACCTGACGTTCAATTTCCCTGAGCTTAACCTGGTATTCCTGGCGCTGATCATGCTGATGGGCCAGTACACGGGTTATAAATTCTCTGAATTGCGCCGCTTCCGCGCCATGGTGGAAAACGAAATCGTCGAAGACAAGGCGGGTGGCACCAAGTGAAATGGGTCAGTCCGTGGCGTCTGCGCCGTATGGGAATTCTGGGGATGAACTGCCGCAACCGCGACTTCATCGGCAGCTACAATCCCCGCCACCTGTTTCCATTGGTGGACAACAAACTCAAAACCAAATTGATTGCAGAAGAATACGAGGTGGCAACACCGCGCCTGTTCTTTGTGGTGGAGCAGCAACACGAGATTGCCACCATTGAAAAGAAGCTCACGGGGCTGGAAGGTTTCGCCGTCAAGCCCGCCAAGGGTTCCGGTGGTAAGGGAATCCTGGTGATAATCGGCCGCCGGGGCGACAAGTTCATCAAGTCCTCCGGAGTTGAAATCACGGTGGAGGATATCCGCCGCCATATGAGTAACACCCTCGCCGGACTTTATTCACTGGGCGGCAAACCGGACGTCGTCATTGTTGAAGACCTGATCCAGTTCGACGATTCGTTCGAAGGCTATTCCTACGAAGGCGTACCGGATATCCGCATCATTGTGTTCAAGGGCTACCCGGTGATGGCGATGCTGCGTCTGGCTACCCACGCCTCTGACGGCAAAGCTAACCTGCACCAGGGCGCCGTGGGGGTGGGACTCGACATTGGTACCGGCTCGGCGCTCAGGGCCGTGCAGTTTTCCCGCCCGGTTACCCACCATCCCGACACCAAACGACCGCTCCATGAAATTCAGATCGCCAACTGGCGTGACATGCTGCTGCTGGCTTCCCGCTGTTTTGAGATGACAGGCCTGGGTTACATCGGTACCGACATTGTGCTCGATAAAGTGCGTGGCGCCCAGCTGCTGGAGCTGAACGCCCGCCCCGGACTTTCCATCCAGGTCGCCAACGGCCGCGGCCTGCTGCCCCGCCTGCGCCATATAGAATCCATCAAACCCCGCTCCCACCGCACCCCGGAACAACGGGTGGATTACGTCATGCGCACCTTCACCCGAGACGGGCAGTAATTACCTTCTCAAAACAGACCGCAACTAAGAATCACAAGCCGACTCGAACAAGAAAATCCAGTAGGTCGGCTTAGCAGCAAAGCTGCGTAAGCCGACACCGACACAGCAAAATCGTAATCCGACATTAGGGGTGGCTTTCTATCATGGAGTTTTTATCCTTGAAAGCATCGACTGCCTGGTTCTTTATCATTTTTATTGCTGCTGTTCAGCCTCACGGCTCTTCGCTGTAAATCGCAGAGAAACTGCCGGGTCGATTACCATTTATGAATTATCTTTTTAAGTTCGATAGTTTCTTCGTCGTTTGAAAGGCTGATTCGAGTGGTATTTTTTGGAAGTCTTGGGTCAATGATCAAAGTAACTTCTTTACCGTTGGCGCTGAGCTGTTTCATGACATCGGAGGTTTCTTCAAAGTCGAATCCGATGCTGTAGACGTACTTCGTTTTATCGCTTGGAAATTCGGAGGTAAAACTAACACTGAGCGGTATAGGTTTGGCATTGTGTTCAGGCTGAATGGGTGTTGCGATGCGTTGACTTTCTCCATTAAAGAACGAAACCCCAAAACTATTTATTTGTTTACCAGGTGTGAAGGCAAAATTCCACGGATAGGTTTTGCGGTATTTCTCCCATAAACCAAAGGGAATGCCTTCCTTTTTTATCTTCTGGTATACCTCTGGCGGCAAATCTTGTAAATAGGATTCGGCATATTCTTTTCTATTCTCTATAAGGCTGCCGAGCGGTGTGTAGATATCCGCTTCGTAGGGTACAGCTTGACCAAAAAAAACTTCTCGGGTTTCCCTGCCACCCACCCATACAGCCACTAGGCCACCCGGAGCCAAGCCTACGATAATCTTTTTAAATATCGGACGCTCTTTATCTCTTTCCACACCTTCCTTAAACAAAGCCAGGATTTTATCGTAGGGCAAATCAAAATTGCCGTGGTACAGTTTATTTTCCCAGAAGGAGAAAAACCGAATATCAAGCCGATCTGGCAGCGCTTTATAATCGTCTCCCACCACATGAACAGAACGACCGTTACCCCAACCAGGAGTGATGCTGGCCGCAGTGGGTACATACAGTCCATCGTCCTGATTATGATAATAAAAGGTGCCATTGATGACACGCATTGGAAATTCTCTGGGGGCACTTTCCTGAGCCAGCCAATGAAACTTGGTTTTGTTTTTGGTAAACATACTCACGCATCCTGACAAGATAAAAACGGAAAGGAGGCACAGGATCGTTAGCTTTAGATAAAGATTCATGATTTTATTCTTAATAAGTTGCAACCGTAGATATATCAATCGGCAATTTTTTAAAAACATCGATGCGAATAAATCCGATGAAAAAGCTTGGTAATATCTACCAAGCCATAGATACATGGATAAGCGTGAGCTCTCTCTGGGATTGGCCGAACTTTAGAGGCACATATTTACCGATGAATTATCTTTTTAAGCTCAACAGTTTCCTCCCCATTTGACAGGCTGATCGTGCTTGTATTCTTGGGTAGTTTAGGATCAATCAATATGGTAATTTCCTTGCCGTTCGCGCTGAGCTTTTCCATGGCGTTGTAGGTCTCCTCATGATCAAATCCGATGCTGTAAACATATTGTTTTTTGTCGCCCGGAAACTCACAGATAAAACCTATTACAAGAGGTATAGGTTTAGGTGCGTAATGATATTCAAACGGTGTGGAGATTCTGTAATTCTCTCCATTAAAAAAGGAAATTCTGAAATCACCAATTTGTTTATTAGGTGTAGAGGAAAAACTCCATGGATAGCTTTTGCGGTATCTTTCCCACAAGCCAAAGGGAATGCCTTCTTCTTTAACTTTCTGATAGATCTCAGATGGTAAGTCCTGCAAATAGGATTCAGCATATTCCTCTCGGTCTTTTATGAGACTGCCGAGCGGTGTGTAGATATCTGCTTCGTAGGGTACAGATTGACCAAAAAAAACTTCTCGGGTTTCCCTGCCACCCACCCATACAGCCACTACGCCACCCGGAGCCAAGCCTACGATAATCTTTTTAAATATCGGACGCTCTTTATCT
>CALFXJ010000003.1 GCA_937958105.1 uncultured Cellvibrio sp. | reverse complement strand
AGCGCAGTATGGCGTCGGGCTACGCCGGTGTGCAGAACGAGCTGTTCTATAAGGACAACACCATGATGCTCTTCGGTGATGCGAAGAAGATGGTGGAGACAATCGTCAGAAACCTGGACTAAGTTTTGTTGTAGCTCTGAAAAGTGCCTCTTTACCGGAGGCACTTTTGTTATGGAAAAAAATTATCTGCAAAGACTTCTGCTATAGATCCCAAAGGAAATACATAACTAAAAACAGCTGTGAGAACGGTATTCTCTCGGGTAAAACAACACAACTACTATAAATCGGTCGCAACAGAAAACCGTTGTGAACCAGCAAGCAGTCAACACGAGAAATGATTATGGAAACGTTATACCGACATCAACCATTAACACGTCTGTTGCGCAATATCGGTATGGTTTGTCTTACCGGTTTGCTGATGAGCTGCGGTGTGCAGGACGACGTCAAGATCCTCAAGCTCGGCCATAACCTCGACCAGAGTACCTCCGTACATAAAGCCATGGTGTTCATGGGAGAGCGCCTTCACGAACTGTCCGGCGGCACCATGCGCGTCGATGTATACCCCAGCGGACAACTGGGATCCGAACGTGAACTGATTGAGCTGCTGCAGGTGGGAAGCCTGGCGATGACCAAGGTATCTGCCAGCCCCATGGAAGGTTTTGTGCCGGAGATGCGTATCTTCAGTATTCCTTACATGTTCCGTGATGAAGATCATCTGTGGCGCTTCCTGGAAAGTGATGTCGGTAAAGGAATGCTCGCCAAGGGCGAAGCGAAACGTCTGCGGGGTATCGGTTATTACGATGCCGGCAGCCGCAGTTTTTACAGTCAGTGCGGTACTGGCAAGCCTATCCGCACCCCCTCTGATCTATCCGGTTTAAAAGTCCGTGTGCAGGAGAGCCAGACGTCTGTGCGCATGATTCAGGCGCTCGGTGGTTCTGCTACCCCCATCGCTTGGGGTGAACTTTATACTGCGCTGCAGCAGGGCGTAGTGGACTCTGCAGAAAACAATCCTCCCAGCTTTTATCTCTCCAAACACTTTGAAGTCTGTAAACTGTTTACGATTGATGAGCACACCTCGGTGCCGGACGTCATGCTCATCAGCAGTTACGTCTGGAGTACGTTGAACGCCGAGCAGCAAGCCTGGCTGCAACAGGCAATGGATGAATCTGTAGTCTTCCAGCGAGAGCTCTGGGCATTGGACACACAACAGGCACTCGAGGCTGTTGAGGCCGCCGGTGTGGAGGTCTTTTACCCGAACAAAGATGAGTTCAAGGAACAGGTGAAGAGCATGCACGAATCTTACCGCGGCGAACCCATTTATGAACTGATGCAATACATCAACGATATGCAATAAGGGTGAGGACATCAGAAAATGCAAAAACTATTAACAAAACTCGACAGGGTGCTGGCCCTTATCCTCATGGTGCTGATGGCCACCATCGTTGTTGATGTAACCTGGCAGGTGCTCTCGCGCTTTATCCTGGGTAATCCCAGTTCCGTTACCGAAGAGATTGCTCGTTTTCTACTGATCTGGATCGGCCTGCTCGGTGCAGCCTATGCTTTTCGCACACACTCACACCTGGGTCTGGATCTGTTCACCGCAAAGATGGCGCCCGCGCGCCGGCATGTGGCGGAAGTCTTTTCGCAGGTCATGAGTTTTATTTTTTCCGCCTGGGTTATGGTGTACGGCGGTGTCAATCTGGTGAAGTTGCAATTTGATCTCGGGCAGACCTCGGCAGCGCTGGAGATCAATATGGGGTATGTGTACAGCGTGATTCCTATTGCCGGCGTACTGATCTGTATCTACGCCATTGACAATATCTTCAGCGCGAAAACACGGCTGAGCGCGAGCGATGCCGGGCAAAACCCTATTGATTAATCAGCAGAATAACGAGGCAAGATCATGGAAATTTCAATTTTAGTGCTATTGCTCAGCTTTGCTGTTTTGCTGGCATTTAATGTTCCTATCTCTATCAGTATCGGTATTGCTACCTTACTGACCATGTTGTTTACCATTGATGCCGGTCCTGCGGTGGTGACCATTGCGCAACGTATGGCAAGCGGCATCAACAGCTTTGCACTCCTGGCAATTCCATTTTTTATCCTGTCGGGCATCCTGATGGGGCGCGGAGGTATCGCTCATCGCCTGATTGAATTTGCGAAGGTCATGTTCGGGATGCTGCCGGGTGGTCTGGCGTTTGTGAATATCATCAGCTGTACATTATTCGGAGCTATCTCCGGTTCGGCAGTGGCAGCGACTTCCGCTATCGGTGGCTTTATGGTGCCGGTGATGGAAAAAGAAGGCTATGATCGTGCCTTCAGTGGAGCGGTGACGGTGACTGCATCAACCACCGGCCTGCTGATTCCTCCGAGCAACATCCTCATTGTTTATTCTTTGGCCAGTGGTGGTGTTTCCATCGCTGCGTTATTTATCGCTGGTTATCTGCCGGGTATTCTGTTGATGCTGGGCTTGATGATGGTTTGTGGTCTCTACGCAAAAGCCAAGGGATACCCTGTGGGTGAGCGGGTCAGCCTGCGTGATGCGGTGAAGAAAACCCTGGATGCCATCCCGAGTCTGTTGCTGATTGTTATTGTCATTGGCGGAATCATCGGCGGTTATGTCACAGCAACCGAAGCGAGTGTGATTGCGGTGCTGTATTCGCTGCTGCTGGCCGTTGTGTTCTATAAGGAAGTCAGCATCAAACAGATTCCGGAAGTGCTGGTGAAGTCAGTGGAAACCACAGCGATTGTTATGCTGCTGATAGGTACTTCATCGGCGATGTCCTGGATTCTTTCTTACGAAAATATTCCGCAAAGCATCAGTGATGGTTTGATTGCTCTGAGTGACAACCCGATCACCATCCTGATGATCATCAACGTTATCCTGCTGGTGGTTGGTATCTTCATGGATATGACTCCGGCGGTTCTGATCTTTACCCCCATCTTCCTGCCTGTAGTCACCGAGCTGGGTATGTCGCCGCTGCACTTCGGCATCATGATGGTGTTGAACCTGTGTATCGGGTTGTGTACACCGCCTGTGGGAAGTGTCTTGTTCGTGGGTTGTGGTATTGCAAAGACCACTATCGCGCAGATGGTTCGTCCACTGGTGCCCATGTACATTGCGATGTTTGCTGTATTGTTGCTGGTGACTTACATTCCGGGGATCAGCGAATGGCTGCCGCGTTATTTTGACTTATATTAATTGAGTCTGGGATTTATTAATCGAGTCTGCGGGCTCGCGAGTAATAGAGGTTGATCAATGAAGATAGAACATTTTGCGTTTAATGTCGCCGACCCCATTGCTGTGGCCGA
>CALFXJ010000002.1 GCA_937958105.1 uncultured Cellvibrio sp. | reverse complement strand
ATCCGACCTACACAAACTCAGGCAAATGTCGGGTTGCGGTGCTTACGCCCCTAATTCGACCTACACAAGCTCAGGCAAATGTCGGGTTGCGGCGCTTACACGCCTCATCCGCCCTACATACAAACCCGCCTCCGTAGGTCGGATTAGCGCAGCGTAATCCGACACAAACCAAAAGCCAGATCAGCAAAAAAGTCAAAATCCACAGGTCGGACCCGTAGGTCGGATTAGACCCGTAGGTCGGATTAGCCGCAGGCGTAATCCGACACAGCCCAAAGCAGATCATCAGAAAGGCAAGATGAGCAGGTCGGATTAGCCAGAGGTGTTATCCACCAGAGCCCAAAGCCGGGCCCGCAGAAATACAAGATCAGTAGGTCGGATTAGCCAGATGCGTAATCCGACAATACTCCCTCAATCCAATCCCAACATCTACTCGTAACGCTGGAACACCAGACACGCATTGGTGCCGCCAAAGCCGAAGCTGTTGGACATTACACGCTCCAGGCGTACGTTGTCCTGACGCTGCAATACAATCGGCATTCCCTCTGCTTCTGCGTCCAGCTGGTCAATATTGGCGGAGGCGCAGATGAAGTTGTGCTGCATCATCAGGAGCGAGTAAATGGCTTCCTGGACACCGGTCGCGCCCAATGAGTGGCCGGTCAGAGACTTCGTAGAGCTGATGGGTGGAATTGCATCACCGAAGGCGGTTTTGATGGCTTTTAACTCGGCCAGATCGCCAACCGGTGTACTGGTGCCATGGGAATTGATGTAATCAATCTTGCCGTTGGTTGTGGCCAGCGCCTGCTTCATGCAGCGCACTGCACCTTCACCGGATGGTGCAACCATGTCGTAACCATCGGAGTTCGCGCCGTAGCCTACCAGTTCCCCATAAATCTTCGCACCGCGCGCTTTAGCGTGTTCCAGTTCTTCAAGGACCAGACAACCGCCACCGCCGGCAATCACAAATCCGTCACGCTCGGCATCATAAGCACGGGAGGCTTTCTCGGGCGTTTCATTGTATTTGGTGGAGAGTGCGCCCATGGCATCAAACAGGCAGGTCAGCGTCCAGTGCTCTTCTTCACCACCGCCGGCGAAGATGATGTCCTGCTTGCCCAGCTGGATCTGTTCCATGGCATTGCCAATGCAGTGAGCACTGGTAGCGCAGGCAGAGGAGATGGAATAGTTAACGCCTTTAATCTTGAATGGGGTAGCCAGACACGCGGATGTAGTGCTGCCCATGGTCTGGGTTACGCGGTAGGGGCCGACGCGCTTGAGGCCTTTCTCACGCAGAATATCAGCGGCTTCAACCAGGTTCATGGATGAGGCGCCGCCGGAGCCCATGATGATCCCGGTACGTTCGTTGGATACCAGGTCTTCGCTCAGGCCGGCATCGGCAATAGCCTGTTGCATGGAGATATAGGCGAACGCGGCTGCATCACCCATAAAGCGCAGGATCTTGCGATCGATCAGATCAGCAAGGTTGATATCGATTGATCCAGCCACATGGCTGCGGAACCCTTTCTCCTTATAGGTTTCCTGAAATTTGATGCCGGATTTTCCGGCACGCAGGGCGTCCAGCACCGCGGTTTGGTCATTACCCAGGCAGGACACAATGCCCATACCGGTAACTACAACGCGTCTCATAGGCTACCTCTTATGTATTTACAGAGCCTTCTTTTTCGTACAAGACCAACGCTTGTCTCTCAATCAACCCGGTTGAGTAGGCGCAATTATGACACACAACCCATTCTGTGAAGCATCCCGGAGTGATTAGGAAGTCGGGCATTTTGACCGCCGGAGCAGAGAAAGTGCCCGAGAGAACCGCGTCGGTTAGAAGTTATCGGTATTCTGGAACAGACCAACGCGCAGGTCGTAGGCGAAGTAAATGTCTTTTCCATCTACAGATACACGGCCATCGGCAATACCCATGATGAGTTTGCGCTCGATGACACGTTTAAGATTGATGTGATAGCTGATTTTCCTGGCGGTAGGCAGGATCTGACCGGTGAATTTTACCTCGCCGCATCCCAGGGCACGTCCGCGACCGGGGTTACCGCGCCAGGCCAGATAGAAACCAACCAGCTGCCACATTGCATCCAGTCCGAGGCAACCGGGCATGACAGGATCGCCAGGGAAGTGGCAATCGAAGAACCATAAGTCTGGGGAGATATCCAGTTCAGCAACGATTTCGCCTTTGCCGAATTCACCACCGGTTTGGCTGATGTGCACGATACGGTCCAGCATCAACATATTTGGGATGGGCAATTGCGCATTGCCCGGGCCAAACAGGCGACCGTTGCCGCACTCGATCAGGTCTTCACGGGTGTATGAGCTTTTAGGTTCAAAAGGGATCATGTAATAGACTCGGTTTGTGTTATTCAGTGGCGCCCAGCCCACAAGAGATAGTCGCCGCGAAGCGCGCATTCTACCTTGTGTGCTGTTCTTGTCCAGTTGAACGGGATGATCCGGGGGGGCGGGATTTTAATAGTTTCGACCCAGGGCAAACTCGGCAACCTGCGCCATTGCCAGGGTGAAACGGTTATCCGGCAGCAGGCGAAGCCGGGCCAGAGCCTCCTCAACCTGTTGCTTGGCGCACTCAAGGGTATAGGTCATAGCCCCGGTCTGCTGCACGATGGTGAGAATCTCGTCGAGCTTGCTGGTATCGCCCTGGCGAAGGGCTTCAGCGATCAGCTCGGCCTCGGCGGGGGTGCCTGTGCGCATGGCATGGATGAGTGGCAGGGTGGGCTTCCCCTCGGCGAGGTCATCGCCAACATTCTTACCGAGCGTGGCGGCATCGCCGGTGTAGTCGAGGGCATCGTCCACCAGCTGGAATGCCATACCGACGTGGCGGCCGTAAGCCTTCAGGGCGGCCCGGACTTCCGGGGTGGCGCCGGCCAGCACGGCGGCAATTTCGCAGGCGGCGGCAAAGAGAACGGCGGTCTTTTTATCGATAACGTTCAGGTAGTCCGCTTCGCTGATATCGGGTTTTCTAGCGTTGACCAGTTGCTGCACCTCACCTTCGGAGATGACATTGGTGGCATCCGACAGGATGGCCATGACATCCATGCTGCCGATGGCAACCATCATCTGAAAGGCGCGGGAATAGAGAAAATCGCCGACGAGGACGCTGGGAGCGTTGCCCCAGTTGGCATTGGCTGTGGGACGGCCGCGGCGCAGTTCGGACATGTCCACGACGTCATCGTGGAGGAGAGTCGCGGTGTGGATAAATTCAATGATCGCCGCCAGGTCCAGATGCTGATTGCCCTGATACTCCAGCGCGCGTGCCGTCAGCAGGACCATCAGTGGGCGCAGCCGCTTACCACCGGCTTCTACCAGGTAATGACCGATGTTCTCCACCAGGTCAACGTCGGAATGAAGCTGGTCGATGATAAGTTGATTGACGGCTGCAAAATCCTCTTTGACGGCATCGTGAAATGGCAACATAAACTGATCTTCTATACGAGTGGAGTAGGTGGGCGTCCCCGCTGACGCCGTGCATCCTAGGCAGGGGGTCCGGGCCTGTCAAGCAAGATGCTCGTTGCCCCCGGGCCGGGCTGCGAGATCTGTCAGCTGGTCCACTGGCGCTTCGCCGGGCTGGCCGGTCATCAAGGGCCAGCTCTGATAGAACCTGAGCTGCGGTGCAGGGCCATTCAAGGGCAAGTGGCAAGCCAGTGACAGGCTGTAATCCTCACCCAGCTGATAATTGAAAAAATGCCACTCCGCCGCGCTGGCGTCCAGCTCGGGCGCAAAATAAACCTGCACCTTGCCCGGTGCCAGCTCAAAGGCCGCTTTATCCAGACCCGTCGCTATGCCCGTTCCGCGTGCTTTCAGATAAGCCTCCTTCAAGGTCCACAGGCGGAAGAAGTGCTGAGCCTGCTGAGGCTCAGGCAGCGCGAGGAGAGCATCAACTTCGCGCTGATGAAAGTAATGCTCAGCAATTCCCATCCAATCCCGTTTGCGTGACAGCTGTTCTATATCAACCCCGATCCGATTACCCAGAGTCACGGCGAGTACGGCCCGTTCTCCCGTGTGGCTCAGGTTGAATGACAGCGGAATCGGGCTGTTGAGCAAGTACGGCTTCCCATTTTTATCCTGGGCGAAGCGCCATTGCGCCGGGCTTATATCGGCGTAGTGCGACAGAGAGGTGCGCAGCAGGGCGCGGGTCGCGAGGTAATGATGCTGTAGCTTCGAAAAGGCGAAGCGTTGCAGGCGGTCGGCTTCTTCCCGGCTCAGAAGCGCACGATACGACTCAAGCAGGTCAGGCCGGGCGCTGATGCTGGCCAGGTCCAGAATCCAGATATGAGCTGTGTGTGAATCAATGGCAAGCATGGAGAGTGGTCCGTCTGTTGGGAGAGGGATTCTCCCATGTTCAGGTCTGGCTGGCATCTTTTCATTATGTGCGCCAATCTAAATAATAATAATTAGCATTTGCGTTAATGCGGCGGACATGTACAATTCCGCTCCATTGGATCGACCGATGATGTGGACTATTTCGAGCAGGAACGCATGTTGACCACAATGAATCGCAAGGCACATATCCTCATTGTTGAGGATGATCCCGCGCTTAACACTCAAGTCGCCGACCTGCTGCGGCAGCACGGCCACACGACTGAGCAACGCTTTGATGGGCAGGGTGGCCTGATGGCAGCCATCAGCCGCCGCTTTGATCTGATCCTGCTGGATGTACTGCTGCCGCGGATGGACGGTTTCTCGGTGCTCACCAAGCTGCGCAAGACCCGCCAGACCCCGGTCATGATGTTGACCGCCTGTGGCGCTGAAGAAGAGCGCATTACAGGTTTTAAAAAGGGAGCGGATGATTTTGTGCCCAAGCCATTCAACTTCACCGAGCTGTTGCTGCGCATTGATGCACTGCTGCGGCGCTCGATGGGGTTAACGGATTCCCGCGCGGCCATCGCTGACCTCTGTGTCGGCAACCTGTATCTGAACCGGCATACCCAGAGTGTCTCGGTGGGCGGTACGCCGGTGGTGATTACGCCCATCCAGTTCAAACTGCTGTGGATGCTGGTCAGTCATCAGAACGAAACCCTCTCTAAACCCTATCTGTACCAGCTGGTACTGGAGCGCGAATACAGCTGTTATGACCGCAGCCTGGATATGCACCTGAGCCGCATCCGGCGCAAGCTCACCGAAGCCGGATTGCCGCCGGATCGCCTGCAGACAGTTCATGGTAAAGGCTACACCTATGTTTGAATATCAGACTCGCATCGCAACACCTAAAGCGCGACAGTATCTTCGTCAGTTGTGTCGGCATTTCAGTCATAAGATTTCGGTGCGGTGGGATGATCATTCCGGCAGGCTGACGTTCGATATCGGCGAATGTCGTCTGACGGCGGACGCTGACCACTTGCAGATTTACTGTGCAGCCGATACCGTCGACAACCTGCATGAAGTAATGGATGTAATAAAGCGGCATTTCGATCGCTTTGCGCTGAAAGACACGTGCGAATTAGTCTGGTCTCCCTGATAAGGAAAATTTTTTTGACGCAATCGGCTGCTCACAACCCTATCCTGACGGGTAAGGTTATTCCAACATTTTTTTATTTTGTCATCCCTTCTGTTGGCGCACTGCTTGCGCTCACTACCGCGAATCTGGTGGATGGTTTATTCGTTGGCAACTTTGTCGGCGCAAATGCACTGGCGGCAATTAATTTTCTTATTCCTTATCTCGCCCTGGTGTTCGGGCTGGCGCTGATGCTGGCGATCGGTGGCTCTGTGCGTGCCGGTAAAGCACTGGGCGAAAAAAATGCAGCGGCGGCTTCAGCGACCTTCAGCAAGTGCGTTATTGCGGTATTGATTTTTGCGCTGACGATGGTGGCGGTCAATCTTCTGTTCAGCCACTGGATATTTCGAGCACTGGGTGCACCGCCTTCGCTGCACGGGTTGATGCGCGATTATTTTTTTGTCATCGCCTGTTTCCTGCCGGCGCAGCTGATGTCTGTGGTGCTTTATTATTTTGTGCGTGCAGATGCCAGACCGGTTCTCGCCACGGTTGCACTCAGCAGCGGTGCCCTCACCAATATCCTCCTGGATGCATTGTTTATCGGCTACTTCAATGGAGGTATTGCTGGTGCAGCCTGGGCGACGGGATTATCGCAGGTGTTACAACTCGGGATTTTGTGCAGCTACTTCCTGCGACCGGCGCGGCAGTTGCATTTTCGTTTGCGTCAGACTGGCTGGACTGAAGTCGGTCAGGCTGCCTACAACGGTATTTCAGAATTTATCAATGAAATATCCGGTGGCCTGGTTATCCTGATGGTGAACTGGCTGTTGGTTACGCGTCTGGGGGTAGATGGCGTTTCGGCGTTTACCTTGGTCAACTATTGTCTGTTTGCCAGTTTGATGATTTTTTATGGCATTGCCGATGCCATGCAGTTACTGGTTGCACAGAATTTCGGTGCGCAGCAGGTAAAGCGTATCCGCCAGTTCATGCTGACCTCCGCTGCAACCATAGCTGTCCTGAGCGCACTGGTGATCGCGTTACTGCTGGGCGGACGCACACTCTGGATAACCTGGTTTGTCCGTGAGGCAGCGGTGATTGCTTTGGCCGCAGATTTTATGCGCATTATCTGGCCCATATTTATCGTCAACGGACTTAACATCCTCATCTCTTCTTACCTCACCGCGCTCCATAAACCGACAGCCTCTGCTGCCATCGCATTGCTGCGCAGCCTGCTGTTGCCGATCGGTTTGCTGTTGCTGTTGCCCCAGCTCTTTCCGGACTATCCGGTACTTCTGGCGCTCCCTCTTGCGGAGTGGCTGACCTTCTCCGTCGCCCTTGTATTCTTCCTGCGATATAAGCCGTCGCGATTATTTCGCGACAATTAATTCTCCAGATGGCGTATCTATTCGCGCAAACGTAACAGTTGTAAATTTGATTGAAGTTGAGATCCGTTCTCAATAACTTCATGGCTCTTCCTCAACAGGATCGTGGACCGGAGACGGAACCACAGCAATGGGTGAGCTATGAGTCGGTCATGCAGTGAGATTGCGGAACATGCTTCATTTCAAGCGCTTGTTAATACCTACCTGCGCGAAGTTGATGAAGGTATCTGGTTCAGTCCGCGGCAGTGGTGCACACGACACCCCGGCACGGCGCAGGTATCGGCGCAACGAATTGTTGAGCTGACTCTTGCGCATCAGCGTATTCATCTTGCGCTGGTGGTGGATTATGTTTCGCTGGTCGGACGACACCATATTTCGGCAGTACAGATTCAACAGGCCAGCGACTCCTGGCAAGCCATCGACTTTTTCCCCGCCGCTGTTTTTCTGATCAACGAACTCTATACGCGAGCAGGCCAGACCTCTGCGCTGAAGCAGAAACATATCGAGCTCCTTCTGCGTTTAACCGAGAGTGTGCAGTTGATGACACGTTACCTGCAGGCACGGCAGGGCGACGACAGACTGGTGGGAGATAGTTTTATCGAATCGGAGCAATCGCTGCTTTACGGGCACTGGCTGCATCCCACCCCGAAAAGTCGACAGGGAATGGCGGAATGGCTGCAGGAATCCTATTCACCTGAACTGGGCGGCCAGTTTCAGCTGCATTATTTTGCGGTGAAATCCTGTTATGTCAAACAGGATTCGGTAGCCGCCCAGGATGCAGAAACGATTCTACGCGGCGTCCTGGGCAGCGGCATTGCTGGCCTGGAGGATTATGTAATTGTGCCGACGCATCCGCTGCAGGCTCAATGGCTGTTGCATCAGGATTATATTCAGCAGGCGATTACAGCAGGATGGATACATGATTTGGGCCGGCAGGGTTTGAACTTTACTGCGACATCCTCCGTGCGCACCGTATATTCAGAACAGTGGCCCTGGATGCTGAAATTTTCCATCCCGGTAAAAATTACTAACTCGCTGCGCCTGAACCATTATCCCGAGCTGCTCGCGGGCAGGGTAATGGCCAGTCTGTTGCAGCGTTGTGGTTTCGTCCAAAAATATCCACAGTTTCAAATCATTGATGATCCCGCCTATCTTACCGTGCAACTGCCGGGGCGGATGGAAAGCGGTTTTGAACTGATCATTCGTTCCAATCCTTTTGTCGGGGAACAGCAAACCGGTATTCACTCCATTGCGGCTCTGGTGCAGGACCCGCTGCCAGGTTTTAAGTCACGCCTGTCTCTTCTGATTGATGCGCTGGCGGTGCAGGAACAACGCCCGCGGGCACAGATAGCGCGGGACTGGTTTGAACGTTATCTGGACTGTTCCATAATTCCCCTTGTCCGGCTGTACGAAGAGCAGGGCATCGCCTTGGAAGCACACCAGCAGAACAGCCTGCTGGATGTGCGGACGGGTTATCCCATCAGGTATTTTTATCGGGATAACCAGGGATTCTATCTGTCGCCAACGCATCGTGAAGCGCTGACGAACATCGAGCCGGGAGTCCGCCACACGCCGGAACTCTTTTACGACGATGACATGATTTGTGATCGTTTTTCCTATTACCTCATCATCAATCAACTCAACTCTGTCATCTACCGCATGGGCTTTGATCAACTGGTTGATGAATCCGTTCTGCTGTCCTGTGTGCGTCAACGATTAAACGAGCTGGAAAATGAGCTGCAGGGGACGGGAAAGCGATTTCTGCAACGGCTGCTACAAAACAGCACCATTCCCTGTAAGGCAAACCTGCTGACGCGACTGCATGACATTGATGAGCTGACCGCAGAGCTGGAGCTGGCGGTTTATACCCAGATAAAAAACCCCTTGGCGAACCATGAAGCTGTTGCCAGCGTGGAGGTGAATTATGAGATGGCGTGATACGAGCCCGGACCAGCGCGTGTTGCGCCAGTTGATCGAAGCGCTCCTGTATGAACGGTTGATTCCCTACGATATAAAAAACATAGACCAAACTTCGGAAGTGCAGCTCTCTTTCACATTGGCGCAGCAGGACTACTGCTGTCTTGGGCGCATTGGAGCATTTGATCGTATCCGCCTTTTGCCAGACAGCATTTACCGTTTGCGTAAAGACGGTTCCCGTGCGGGCGTGGAGCTATCGACGATTGTCATGAGTCTGCCGGTCAGTGGGGCGCGTCGTGAACAGTTGTTGCATGAGTTGGAGCAAACCATCCGGCTGTGTTGCTGGAACGAAGAGCACTTGTCAATTAACGCAATTCGACGTGGTTTCAGTTATACCGAGCTGGAGTCTGCCGTTCATGAAGGTCATTTGTATCATCCGTGTTTTAAAGCGCGCACCGGATTTTCTCTGGATGATCATCAACAATTTGGTCCGGAAGCCGGCAACCGGTTTCAACTGATCTGGCTCGCTATTGCACGCCGGTGCTTGCAAACAGCCTTTCCGGTTGCGGAAGAAAATTTCTGGCAGCGGGAGCTGGATAAAGAGGTCATTCTGCTGCTTGCCCATCGTTTGCGTCAGCAGGGCGGTGACCTATGTGATTATGCCTTGCTGCCGATGCATCCCTGGCAATGGGAGAATCTGAAAGTCTCGACGTTGGCTCCAGCGCTGGCGCAGAAGGACATTATTCATCTCGGCGAGGCGGGTGATTTTTATCAGGCCACGCAGTCCGTCCGCAGCCTGCTGAACATCACTCATCCCGCACGCGCAACGCTGAAGTTGCCCATGAATCTCGTCAGCACGTCAGCGTTGCGCAGCCTGGAGGCACACGGTGTCTGTTCAGCTCCCGCCGTGTCGCGCTGGCTGCAAAGCGTAGTGCACAGCGATCCGTTATTTGTAACCCGCTATCCGTTAGTCCTGCTCTGTGAATATGCCGGGGTGCTATACCAGCCGGGGCCGCAGCAACAGCATGACGCGCAGGTTGCCGCCATCTGGCGCGAGAGCATTGCCAGCCATCTTATGCCGGATGAGCAGGCTGTGCCCTTCACCGCGCTGGCGTTGATGGAAGCGGATGGTCGACCTTTCGTTGATGACTGGTTGAAGCGCTACGGTGTCACAGCCTGGACAAACCGACTGATTCAGGTGGCGGTATTACCTGTGTGGCATCTGCTGATAAAACACGGTATCGCCCTGGAAGCTCACGCGCAGAACATGGTGCTGGTGCTCCGTGATGGCTGGCCGCAGAAAATTATCTTGCGCGATTTTCATGAAAGCGTTGAGTATGTGGATGACTTTCTGGCTGCGCCTGAGCTGCTGCCGGATTTTGCTGCATTGAATCCAGTTTATGTTGATGCAGAACCCGATCGCTATTACTGGATGACCAGCGTAGAAGCGTTACGCGAGCTGGTGATGGACACCTTATTTGTCTTCAACCTCACAGAAATTTCCCATCTGCTGGAGCAGGTTTACGAATTTGCGGAGAGTAATTTCTGGCAAAACGTTACGCAGGCCCTGCAGACGTATCACAAGGAGCATCCTGAGTTTGCCAGCCGTCAGGCACGACTACAATTTGATGCCGCCGAGATCTATACGGAATCTCTGTTGACCCGCAAATTATTCGGTAAAGCGTTTGCCGAGTTTCATCATCGGGTCAGCAATCCTTTTTGTTCCCTCCAGCCGGTTAAGAGTCCCTACGAATATGATTTATGTGAATGACGATCACTACAGTCGCGAATACTTTTCCGCGCGCTCTGCTTATTACGACACGCTGCCGTTTCTGCATCACTGCCAAGGACAGCGCCTGGCAGTTTGCCTGACGGATACCGCCGAATGGATTGCCCTGTGTCTGTTCATCAAGCAAAAAGGCGGTTCGGTTTTTCCAATTCACGCGGCAACACCGCAGGAAGCTGCACGCCGGTCGGCGCTGCGCGCCGAGTGTCACCAACTGCTGTTTCATGATATCGACAACCCCCTTGCCATTCAGTCCCGTGGACCTGACAGTGCGGGTGTTCTGGTGCAGATGAGTTCCGGTACAACGGGCGAGCCAAAGACTATTGCGCGCACCTGGGAATCTATTGATGAGGAGATTGAAAGTTACGTGACCAGCTTTACCCTGCCGGCCAGCATGACACCGGTAGTTGCTTGTCCCGTGACCCATTCATACGGTTTGATCTGCGGTGTGCTGGTTGCTCTGACCCGTGGCGTAGAGCCAGTCATTATCACGCAGATTAATCCCAGATATCTGATCCGCAAATTAATGAGCTGTCCTGCGCACCTCTTGTACAGCTCGCCGACACTGCTCAATACATTGTGTCAACTTCTGCCAGCAGGCAGCAATCTGCACGCGGTGATGACCTCCGGCGCCGTTCTGCCTCGGCCATGGTTTCAGTCGCTGCAGCAGAAAACCCAATTCCTGTTTCAGCAGTACGGTTGTTCAGAAGCAGGCTGCGTGGCCATTGCGCAATCGGTGCAGGCAGCCAATGAGATGGGGCAGGCCTTGCCCCACGTTCAGCTCAGCGCCGGTACCGGGAGCGATGCACCAGCAGAAATTGTCGTCACTAAAAATGGTGAGCCAGTCTTTACTCAGGATCTTGGTTATCTCAATGAACAGGGCCGTTTGTTCTTCGTTGCGCGACTGGATGACACCATCAATGTTGCCGGGCTGAATGTTTATCCGCAGGAAGTTGAGGACGTATTGCTCGAGTATCCCTTGATTACAGACGCGGTCGTTTTTAAGAAGCAGGATGCCTATGCCGGTGAGCGGGCGGGTCTGAAGTTTGTGGCTCGCGAAGCTGTGGATTTCAATCACCTGCGTGCCTGGTGTGCAAAACATCTTGCACCTCATCAAGTGCCCCACGATTTTGAACAGGTGGCGGCAATTCCGCGCCTGCCTAACGGCAAGATCAATCGCAAATCCCTGGCTCAAGCTCCAGTCATGGTGCCCGCATAATTTTTCTGAAAGGCTTGTTTATGACCAAAGCAGATATCATCGACCTGATTCATCAGGTGTTGGCAGAGAAGATGGCTGTTCCCTATATTTCGGCCTTCAGCCCTTACGCCCGTTTAAATGAAGATTTATACCTGGACTCCGTTATGGTGTTGCAGCTGTTGCTGCATCTGGAGCTGGATCATGGCTTCGTGATTCCCGATGATGCCTTGGCAAAAGAAGATTTCGAAACGGTAGACACACTGGCCAATCTGCTGGCGCGACTGGATAACACGGCTGACACCATAGAGCCGCCGGTAGAGTTTGATGATATCAAGGTGCATTGTTTTGTCAGCTGCCTGTGCGAGATCATCAAAGAATCCCCGATCGTTGATCATCGTCCATTCTATTTCGGGGTCTGGGATGCGGACGTCGTCATCACTGACGACTGCCGGATTTCCTATCACTCTGCCACCATCAATCACCAGTTTTTTGTTCACTGGTACCAGCAGCTTTACGGTGTGTGTGTGCATGGCTGGTATGACCGCGCCCTGAGTAAAGAAGCCAATGTTCGGCGCCTGTTATCCCTGCTTGATAACAGGCCGCCAGAGCGCAGCGTCATGGTAATGCTCGACATGTATCTGTTGCCGGAGCGGGAAAATAAGTTCAATGCAAATCCGTTTCCGCATTACGTCATGCTCGAAAAAACAGATGACCCGGAGACATGGTTGATGCTCGACCCGGATTATCGGTGGGAAGGCAGCTTGCCAAGAAACAGAATTCTTGAAGCGGTTCGATCACCTCACGCGGCGGGGGGCTACTACTTTGACAGCTCCGAGATCCGCGCATCCTCGCCTGAAGCAATCAAAGAATACTTCAATGCCTGCATGAAACTCGACACCAACCCGATGACCACGGCAGTACGCCGGATTATTCGTCACCACCTGGAGGGCTATCGAGGGCTGCAGCTGGCACAGCTGTCTGAAGCGTTAAAAGAATTGCCGGTATTGTCGATCCGCAAATACGCCTACGAACATGGATTCGCTTTTTTCTGGCGTAATCTGAAACTGGATGATGTCGAGTTTGAGTGCTGGTGTGATGTTATCGGCAAACTCGTGGAGACCTACAAGATAATTCAGTACCGGGCCATGAAGCTGGCGTTGACGGGCGATGAAGCCCTGGCTGAAGAAATATTTCAGCTGCTGGATGAACAGGACCAGCGCGAATTTACAATTAAGCAGCACCTGTATGCTTTGCATAAAACCTGGTGTGCCACCTGGGAGAGATCATCCGTCGGGAATGTCACTTTACCACCAGTGGAGGCATGATGATTAATCTATCGCTCTGTACGATTTCGTTCCGCCATCAACTGATTTCCATCGAGCAGTTAGCCAAGTGGGCGCGCGCGCAGCAATTTCACGGACTGGAAATCTGGGGTATCCATGCGCACAACCTTGCTCACCAATCCGAGTACGACGAACAGTGGCTGGCATCGCTGGGATTGTGCGCCACCATGATCAGCGACTACCTTCCGCTGGACGGTGACCCCTACGCAACGCAGCAAAAGGCAGCGCTCTTGTGTGAACGTGCCAGCCATTGGGGTACGCGCAAGATTCGCAGCTTTGCGGGGCAGCAGGCCAGCCACAGTGTGACTCAAGAGCAACGGTGCCTGATGGTGCGGCGGCTGCAAAGATTATGCGATCAGCTGGCGGATTACGGCTGCGAATTATTGATTGAGACCCATCCCCACACGCTGGCCGATACTGCTGCGTCTACACGGCAGTTACTGGAAGAAGTTGATCATCCATCCCTCAAATTGAATTTTGATGTTCTGCATCTGTGGGAAGCGGGCGATGATCCCTGGGCGGTTTACCGGGAGCTCAAACCTTTCATTAAACATTTTCATTTAAAAAATATTCGTGAGCGTTGCCTGCTGCCGATATTCGCACCAGCTAATGTTTATTCGCCGGCCGGCACCCGCGATGGCATGGTGTCGCTGTTCGAGGGTGAATTTGATTATTCCCGCTTTCTGCTTCAGGTGGCTGGCGAAACCTCTATAGAAGCATCGCTGGAGTGGTTTGGATCGCCTGTAAAAGAGGTCCTGCAGCGTGATCGCGAACAGATCGCTCACATCATGCAGGCCGCCAATGCGAAGACCTTTCTTCAGGCGCACGCAATAACGGTTTGACAGAGAGATTAAAGGAAGAGCGAAGGATGTATGCGGGTGTGCATCATGGCGGTGGTGACAAGCCTGGGACAGGCACGCCCTAACAACAGGGCGGCCTTCCTGCCTGCGCGACTGGAAAACATTTTCTCCAGTCGCTGCGCATTGCGTACCTGTCGCTGGAAGTCCTGCATTGCCTGACGATGGTAGGCCAGGGCGTTGCCACCTGCAGCGCCATCTGTGGCACAGGTGTTTTCTGCACAGGTGTTTTCTGTACAGGTGTTTTCTGTATAGATACGTGCTGCCAATATTCCTGAATGCAAAGCCATGGCAATGCCATCTCCGGCAAATGAGGGGATCACGGCAGCCTGATCACCCAGGCGAAACAAATCTGGCTCAGCGAGTGATGGTGAGTGGAGATAACCGTAGGGGACGCCGGAGATCGCGAGTGGCTGCTGCCACAGTGGAACAGCACCGCTAAGGCGCTGCTGCATGTGCGATGATGTGCGGCCAAGCCAGTCGAGCAGGTTGGGCCACGAACGATTACACGCAAGGAAGATGCGCTTGTTGATCAGAAAACACAGATTGGTTTTATGATCTTCCACCGACTCCAGTCCTGCGTAACCGCCGTCGAACAGGTGAATCTCCACAATGCCACGCATCAGCTCCTGCTGGACCGGCGTCAGGGTGAGGTGCATCTTAAAGCCAACAACATCACCAGGATTGTCTGACTGTTTTACACGGGACCAGCAGCGGAGGTCGTGCTTGCCGCTGGCAAGGAAAACCGTGCGCGCCCGCAGCGTTTCGGTCGATAGTTCATGGGCTTCTTCCCAATCCTGCTGCGCCAGCGGTTCCTTGTTTTTATTACCCACCAAGGATTTGTCACACGAACGGTTGATAGACAGGTTCCATGCTTCTTCTTCGCGCTGCAGTTTCCTGACGGCTGCACCCGTCTGCACTGTCGCGCCGGCAACCTTCGCTGCTCGTAACAAGGCATCGTCCAATCGACGGCGTGACAGGCTCCAGCCGGTGAAGGGTAAGGCGGTGGTGAGCATCTGTTCGCCGCTGTACAGCTTGAAGCGCTGGATCGGTTGTGCACCCAGGGCGGGCAAGTCTATGCCCAGACTCTGAAGATACTGTGCTGCTTCCCAGCTGATAAATTCACCGCAGACTTTATCGTGAGGCCCAGTTTTTCGTTCCAACAGGCAAACCGGAATGTTATGGCGTGCGAGCGTAATAGCGACAGCAGAGCCTGCCGGACCACCACCAATAATTACGGCATTATGAATTAGCGCAGGCATGGAGATTTGACACATGAAATGCACAGGCGAAACGGAAAAAACCACTGAATATGTGCACGGTCACCTATCCCCGCTCGAGCCAGCAGCTGGCGCCAGTCCGCAATGCTGAAGGCTCGCGCAACAGACACGGCGGCATCGTGACGAATCAACCGGTTGCGACTGAATACCGCTGTTGCGGTCTTGATAAAGTAATAGGGCAGAGGGTGGCGATGAAGATCATTGATAAACCAGCCTTTGGTTGCACGAGCATCAATCCAGCGCAGAAAATCCACAACCTGATCGTCAGTGAGATGGTGCGTGAAGAGGGAGCAGATGATGATGTCGATTGATCTTGCGGGCTGAAAGCTGAAGATGTCAGCGGTTTCATAATGAATAGAGGGAAAAGCGTTATTTAATTCCGCCGACTGTTTCGACCAGGGATTCAGGTCAACGCCCAGTAGCTTTATTGCGGGACTTGCCGTGTTTCGCCTGCGCAATTGTCGGGCGATCTGGCGCAGCATATCTCCGCCTCCACAGCCTGCATCCAGGATACACAGCGGCTCGCCAGCGGTGATCCACGGATATAACCATGTCAGCGTAGGTCGATAAGCCAGTGTAAGATGATTAATGATCTCCAGGCCCTGCAGGCAATCGTGAAATTCTTCAAAGGAAATGTCTTCCTGATCCATCAGTTCACTTTTATTGCTGCGTTGTTTGAAGTCGGGCATCAGCTCTTTCCTGCTACCGCAAAGCGCATGCTTTCAACTTTCAGGCCGGGGCCGAATCCCATGGCGAATCCGAGGCCCGGCTGCCCGGCGTTATCCAGAATATCCTGCAGTACAAACATAATGGTTGCGGATGACATATTGCCAAAGCGACGCAGTATATCCCGCGATCTGCTGAGTTGCTGTTCTTCCAGTTGTCCTCCGGTTTTCACGGCATCAAGTACGGAGCGTCCGCCGGGATGGATAGCCCAGTGGGTGATATCGCTGCGGGTATAACCATTCAATAAATGATGGAGTTGTACAGGAAGATTGGCAGCTATGGCAGTCGGCACCTGACCGGATAAATGCATATCAAATCCGAGACCACCGATTCGCCAGGTGATCAACCCTTGGGTTTCCGGCATGACCACCGACTTGAAGTCCTGCAACTCCAAACCATCTGGTGTAGAGGACACTATACTCGCCGCGCAACCATCAGCAAAAATCAGAAACGACAGCATCTCTTCCAAAGTACCGGTAGGTTTCAGGTGCAGCGTACACAGTTCAATATTCACTACCAGCACTTTGGCGTTCTCTTCGGAACGCACAATATGGCGGGCCAGCTTTAATGTATTGAATGCAGCAAAACATCCCATGAAACCAATGGTTGTGCACTCAACATGGGCAGAGAGGCCATAATGATCAATAATTTTCTGGTCAAGCCCCGGCGCAAAAAATCCGGTGCAGGTGGTAACAATCAGATGCGTAATCTGCCCAAGATCCAGTTGATCAAGTGCTCGTTGCGCAAGCGGAAAAGCATGTTGCTCGTAGAAATGCATTCGAGCCGCGGTGTCTGGAAAAGCCTCGGGGCGATAGAAACCCTGGGTATCCATCTTGTCTTCATCGCGGTGAGGTTCCAGAAACGAATAGCGATGCTGAATCTGGGCGCGTTCCACCATGCGCTGAAACAGGCGCGCGGATCTCTTGTCATCCAGGAGCCTGGGACAATACTGAATAAATTTTTCATGCACATCAAAATCAGGGACGGCCGTAGCGATGGTATTTATGAACGCTGAAGGCATGATGCGGCTCCGTTGTGAGTAACCGAGGATGTTTTGACGAACGCTGCTTAACTCAATGTGACTCTGGCTGCTCCTGAAAGGTCCTGTGTGCGATTGCGTACAAATTTGTTAAAGGCTGGATGCGCCCGTCGCTGACTAAGCGATGATAATGCGCCACGTTTAACCGGAATCGTCGGGTGGGAAATAAAAAAGCGAGCCTCACAGGAAGCTCGCTTTTCTGAAGCTGCAGACAGGGGCGGTCAGGCCCGCCCCTTAAGCAGATTAGTTACAGACAACTCCGCCTGCACCGTTCTGGCTGTTACAGGTGCTGTTGCTGATACAGCTGCGATTCTGTTCCCAGCCCCAGCCACTGGTTGTGGTCTGGCAGGAGGGGTACAGGGTACCGTACCAGTTACATTGGCAGTTGGCTCCACCGTTGTTACCGCCAGTATTGCCACCAGTGTTGCCACCAGTATTACCGCCCGTGTTTCCACCGGTGTTGCCGCCAGTGTTGCCACCGGTATTACCACCACTGTTTGAACCGGACGGCGCTACGGCACGGCCAGTGTTAGGATCGATGCGACCCGGGCACAAACCTCTGGCACGCAGGTTAGCCGCGATTTGCGGAATAGCCGCGTTGGTATTGGCATAGCTGCCGTCGTGCATCAGGATCACCTGACCGTTCTGCAGTTGGTTCACAGAGTTCGCAATAGCGCTGGCACTTGCACCGTTCCAATCCTGCGAATCCACATCCCAGGTAATAACCCGCAGACCGAGCGCCTGAGCTGCCTGTTGAATCGTGGAGTTCACAGTACCGTAAGGCGGACGGAACAGGGTGGGCTTGGGTGCACCGGCATTCTGAATTGCCTGGTTGGTACGGTTCAGCTCATCATAAATCTGCTGATAGCCAAGATTGCCCATCTGCGGGTGAGAGAAGCTGTGGTTCTGTACTTCACCCACTGCACGCATTGCTGTCACCAGTGATGGATTGCTGGTCACATTATTACCCTGACTGAACCAGGTTACCGGTTTGAGGTTATTCTGATTCAACAGATTGATGAGGGTTGTGGTGTTGGAGTTAGGACCATCATCAAAGGTAATGCCCACGTAACCACTGCAGTTGGTGTTACCGCCGCCATTGTTGTTGCCGGTAGAGCTGTTGCTCGCGCTGCTGTTTCCGCCGGTATTGCCGCCACCGCCGTTACAGTTGCCACTGAAGCAATCGTAGGTGAAGCCAAAACCAATCACACCATTACAATGCATGGTGTCTGAATAGGAACCACCACCGCACTGATTATTGGCATAGGTTGCGGTGTTGTACTCCATGTCTTCAGCCTGACGGGTTTCGCCATTGACCTGGATGTAATCCAGGATAACGTCACGGTTAGTACCATCGTTGGTGAATTCAACCTGGATATCACCGGAAGCTCCGCCGGTATAGGTGTAGTTCTGGTTGCTGGTTGTCAATGTCCAGCTGGCCACAGTAGTACCACCGACACGCAGGTTAATGCGCTCATCGCCGTTGGTGCCTCGTGCGCGCACGGTGATACCACCGCCGTCACCGCCACCATTGCCACCGCCGACGCTGCTGCTGTTACCTGTACTGCTGTTGTTACCACCGCCGTTGTTGCCGCCACCGCTGCCCTGGCTTACGGTGATGTCTGAACTGCCGCGGCTCTGATAACCCTCAGTCGCAAAGACCATGTAATCGTGCGACCCGAGATTCAATCCTTTGCTTGCCCAGAAATTAAAGTGGTTTGCCACGGTGATGGTCCCGGAAATATTTCCAAAACCTTTCTTAGGCGATCTCACGCTGAAGTATTGATAAAACGTTGTTCTATCACCTTCGATGGATGGCTGATTAACCCGCTCACAGCGACGCACATTATAAGTAGCACCATCGCTCTGGAAACTGCCGTAATCAATACCGCCGGAACAGGTTGAAGGGTTGTAAGAACCGTAACTCTCAATCACGTAATACTCAATCAACGGACCACGGGTCCAGCCATACAGCGCGAGATAAGAGTTCTGTGAATTATCGACATTGTAGGAGCCCGAGTAATTCACAACGCGCGGGCCGCCGGGATTCCAGCCCTTACCGCCCACCCAGTTGTTGGTGCTGTTGCCCCACTGAGAGGTATAACGACCGCCAGACATCAAACCAAAAGACGCATCGCCGGAATCCTTCCAGAATGAGAAATAAAATCCATCGTGGGTGCCGGTTTGATTTGATGTCAGGGTTTGGGCATTAACGGAAGTAATTCCAAGGGCAGCAGCGCACGCAAGCGCCGTCACCCACTTCTTGCCGGTTGGGGTTTTCATTATTGATCTCCATGCTTTTTGCCCTCTCAACCAATACCGCCTTAGAGGAGGAGAGGTTGTTGGTAGGCTCTCCTGTTCATTGCAAACAGGTGCTGTTGTTTCAAGCGTCATGATTATTGTTAAACCCTGTATGACGTCCTGAAGTAGGCTATTTAGGAGCGGCGCGCATATATTGTCAATAGAACTATATGTATATAGTCAAATAAACTATTAGTGCAATTTGGTTATGAAGATATGTTGTTTGAAAGAGGAATTTTGTCACGGTTTTAAAAACAGCGGTAAGGTAGTGCCGGGACGAAAAAATGAATTTTTTACTAATGAATTTTCTTCGTTTCCTAAATTCAACGATGACTAAACGCTTAAGACTTCTTGTAGGGGTTTGGCTGTTGTAAAAAATTTCGAATTCAACTGAGATGCGCTTAGGGAAGATTTTTTAATCATTTTTTATTCCTTGCTGGTGTGGGAAGTGTGGACATTCGTTGGCAGAAAGGGCGAAAACCCTGACTGCTGATGATATACAGCCATCATGGGCGTGCATGGCTCATGACCTGCTAGACGTATTCTCGAAGGCTGCTCGGGCAGGCCAAAGCGAGACGAGCTTTGGTTCTTGCAAGATGTTTGTCGCTGACCTGTTGAATGAATTCACGGAGAGCATGAAATCAGATGACAGCATGCCGCCTGATCTTAAGCTCTTGATGGCTGAGTATGCACGCAATCAACATAGGTTCTGGCGACTGATCACCATGAGGCGATTGGCTTACCTGCTGAATGTATCGCTCTATGACCTACTGTCTTCCAACTACCGAGCGATACAGTTGCCCTATAAACCTTCGACGCTAAAAGAGCTGCCTACTCAGATCAAACCGCATAAGAAAGTCGTCAGGAATCACAAGCAGGAATACCAAAAGATAGTAGCGATCATCGAAGCGCAGCCGATCCCACCAAGCCTGAAGCGCCGGGCAAGGTTGGCAAACGTGTCGGTGGGTTACATGGAATACCGGTTTCCGAGCCTGGTGCGGCAGGTGGTTGAGAAATCGCAGGCTTACCAAAAGCGGGAGCAGTTGGTCAGGCGGTACCGTGCCCAGGCTGCGGCACTCCAGTTCTTTATCGGCGACCGCTATGCTGACCATACCCGATCCCGTAAAGAGGCGTATCGGGTTCTAAAGGAAGAAACCGGCTTGCCCAAGTGGGTGTTGAAAAATGCCATTCAGACCGCCTACGGGGTGTTACAGGTGGGAGCCGGGTAATCTACCAGTAGATCCAGGGGTAGGATGAAGGCTCTTCTTGTTTTTCTCCCTCATTTGAGGTATAAAAACCGGAAGACTGAAGCTTTATCCCGGAGACGGCTGAATGAACGACCAACTACACACTGAAGAAAATGCCCTGGATCGGTTATCCCAGCTGGGTATTCCGATGGCAGCGCTGACAGAGTCTGTATGGCAAGGTTACCTTTTACGATCGCGCACAACGAGTAATCACCCAAGAATAGCCCGCGGGTTCTTTATGTGGGCAGAAGCCGTAGCCGTGTTGAGAGAACAGCTTATCCCCCATGGTTGGGTCAAAGAGGATAAAGGCAACTACGAACTATCGGTAAACCAGAAAGCAGGTTTGGCCATTGTCGTTACTACTGGCGATGAAGCAACCGGCATGATCGGAGCGACGCCTTCAAATAAGTGCCCTAAGGGTGTGAACACGGCTGAGGCCGTTGAAACAAACAATCAGCTGGACATGTTCAGTGAGCTATTACCTGCAATTGAAGATGTTCAAGGCCTTACAACGTGGGTATTGCTGATGCACTTGGGTACTGATGAGGTGCGTTGCGAGCTCTCACTGCCATCCAGCATATCTAATGGCAAGATCAATGGCTGGAAAGAACGCATTATTTTACCGAGCATGCCGTTGGATGATGACTCAATCGAAATTCAAGCACCTGATTTGCCAGATATAGAAGTACCTATCAAGAAGAAGGCATAACATGTTTAACAATACTCGTTTTGCTCTCGCGCGAAAGCGACGAGGGCTAACAAAGCGGGCATTGGCGAAAGAAGTGGGTGTAACAGACCGGTCGATTACTGCTTATGAGAGCGGTCAAACCGTGCCTGAAAGCCAGACTATTGAAAAGATCGCGAACGCACTTCGTTTTCCGGTCGAATTTTTCTTTGCTGATGACGTAGAAGAGCTGCCCGTCGAGGTGGCTAGCTTTCGTGCGCTTACCAAAATGACTGCTGCCCAAAGAGACATTGCGCTTTCTGCGGGATCTGTTGCGTTACTTCTGAACCAATGGATCGAAAACAAATTTGATTTGCCTACGCCAGATTTTCCAGAGGATTACAGAATCTCTTTGGATGAAAGGGCAAAAACCGATAAAGGTCAGCAATCGTCTGAAGGAGACCAATATCCAAGCGGGAGCCATGGCAATGACCCGGAAGCGGCCGCTGAAATGCTTCGCCGCTACTGGGATTTAGGTGAGCTTCCAATCAAAAACATGATCGCATTGCTTGAGGCTAAGGGTGTGCGTGTCTTCTCGCTATCTGTTGATGCCAGAGAAGTTGACGCCTTTTCCATGTGGTATGGTGACATTCCTTTTGTATTTCTCAACACCAAGAAAACAGCGGAACGTTGCCGTTTTGATGCGGCACATGAGCTTGGCCACCTGGTTATGCATCGTCACGGTGCTCCCCAAGGGCAAGAAGCGGAGAAAGAAGCAAATGCCTTCGCGTCGGCCTTTTTAATGCCGCGTAGGAGTGTTCTGGCCAATGCGCCAAGATCGGCGACTTTAAAAAGCCTCATCTCCCATAAAAAGTACTGGAATGTGTCTGCTGCCGCACTTAACTACCGGCTACACTCGCTCAGCCTGACAACCGACTGGACCTATCGAACGCTATGCATTGATCTGGCCAAACTAGGGCGGGATCATGAGCCGGAACCTTCACCTTTTGAAACATCGCAAGTGCTCAAGAAAGTATTCGCGAGTCTGCGAGAAGATGGTATTTCCAAAGCCGATGTTGCGAGAGAACTGCTCATCCAGCCGGAGGAGCTGGATGAGCTTACTTTTGGTTTGATGCTTAATGCGCTCAATGGAAAATCGCAGGCCTCGACCGCGCCAAAAGCGAAACCTAACTTGCACCTTGTCAAATGAAATGAATGTGCTATCCCATTTGAGAATCACTTGAGAAAAGCCCAGCCTGAAACGCTATTGAGTTCAGGCTGGGTGTTTGTCATTCCCGCTCAAATTTACTGATATAGCTATTCAAAGTATTCGCTTCCTTTACCTCGTCATGAGGGATCAAAAGATACTTCCACTCCTTCCCGCCATTAGCTTTCAGGTAGGTAGACGCGTTAACGCACCACTTAACCCCTGATTTTGCTTTTTCTGACACTTCATCATTCCAATTGCCATCCTCGTTTTTATGCTGAGCACTCTTAGTCTCAACCATGAGAATGTAATCACTGGTCTCGACAATGAAGTCGGGCACATATTCTGGGTGTTCGGTACCCTTTTTGTAGTACATTTTGAACTGCCCTTTGGCTGGCTTAAACCATTTGATCGCATCACGCTCCAGGATAATAGCGAAACGTCGTTCGGTGTCAGAATCGAACTTCTGTATCGGATAAAGGCATTTTTTGAAACCGCCAAAAAGCATTTGCTTGATTTTGCTGACTTCAGTCACGGTATCGCGATAGTTTTTAACATCTTGACCTTGTGCTGCCGTGTAGGAGCACTCTTTCAGCGTGGTGAAACCACTGCGCACCTCTACATCATACTCGGTCGCTTCTTCATAAAAGTGCTTATCCATTTGGGCGTGAATCAGTCGGGCAACAACATCGCTTTGATTCTGAAGAATGTTTTCCACATCCTTTTCATCATTTACGGCACTCAAACATTCAACGGCTTGCTTTGCTAAGTCATACAACAACTCGGCATGCTCGTCGTAGGGGATATCGTCGTAGTCGAACAGCTTTTTGAGGATGTAGTTTTCTTTGATTGGTTCATAGTTGCCGGAATCCCCTTCACCAATCTCCGTTTGTTCATTGGTTTGCAGGCTCTGGCTTACCAGCGAACGCTCTTGTGGTTTGAGACCTTTGATGCCCGACACATCGAGTGAAAAGGCATGGTAGCCACTGGTTACGGTTCCTTTGGGTGTTACGATAATGCGTGGAATATCGATAGTGTTATCGACAACCAACGCCGTTGTTTTGGCGACCACATCGGCAATATCAATCTGCTCTTCATCCTCTAACAGCGACTGCTGGCCTTGGGTGAGGTGCTCTTTAACCGCTGCAATAATCTGCTGTTGTACCTCTTTTGAATGAAGAGCCTGGCTTGTTGGTGCCTGCTCAGGTTTGGATTGATATTGCTTGATAACAGCCAGCGCAGCGCTGGCAGCTTTCTTTTCTGGCTCAGAAACAAAGAGCGGTTTCTCTTGTGTTGTAGGTTTATAGGTAGTGCCAGCACTACCTTTGGTGTCACCACCAAAAATTTGAGACTCTATATTAGAGCTGATTTGAAAGTTCTCTTTTCCTTGCTCCTCTTCGAAATCTACTTCGATGAATTTGAGCTTTCTTAGTACGCTATCTTCTTTGTTCGCCTCATCGATAATATCCTGAAATCGATCGTGAGCCACAATGCTTAAACGGTCCACTGGCTCCACGCCAGTGCGTTTTCCGTAAGGCAAACGCAAGCCCCGACCAATGGTTTGCTCTACCAGCGTTTTGGCATTGGCGGCACGCAGAGGAACGATGGTGTAGAGGTTGGTCACATCCCAGCCCTCCTTCAGCATATTTACGTGAATAACGATCTCGGTAGGCTCGTCGCTACTTTCGACGTTCAATAGCGCTTGTACGGTTTCTTCTTCTTTGCTACTGCTATCCACCTGAATGACTTTGCCTGCGTATTTTCCGTCAAATATCGCTTCGAGTTTTTCTTTCAGGGCTTTCGCATGAGTTGTATCACGCGCAATGACAAGCATAAAGGGCTTAACGATGCGGGTGTCGTTCTCATGGGCGTAGGTGATCAGTTCTACCTTGGTCGCTTCGTGCAAACGGATGCCATCTTTTAACTTGATCTCTTCCAGGTCTTCTTTACTGTACTTGCTAGGGTCGAAGTTGCGTTGCGTTACTACGGCGGGTTCTTTAACGAACCCGTCTTCCATGGCGCGGGCCAAGGGATAGTCCACTACCACATTTTTAAAAGGGATGGTCTTGCTGCCCGCTTCAACTTGCGGCGTCGCGGTTAACTCAAGGCCCAAGATTGGGTTAAGTTCGTTCAGAGCCTTTACGCCTGCACTTGCGCGGTAGCGATGTGATTCATCCATCAGCAGAACCAAGTCTGGCAAGCCAGCGAGATAGCTGAAATAGCTGTCACCCAGATACTCTGACAACCGTTTAATGCGCGGTGCTTTACCGCCACGAACTTCCGAGTTGATTTTGGATATGTTGAATACATTCACCCGCACATTCGAGAGAATGTCGCCCATGACCTGAGCGCCACGTTGTTCGTAGTTATCACCGGTAATCACTTCTGGCGGATAAGCGGCGAACTCGGCAATGCCTTTGAATACATACTTGGGTGTACCGGGGCTGAAATCGGCAATCAGCTTTTCATAGATAGTCAGGTTGGGTGCCAATACAAAAAAGTTTTTAATTCCGTGTGCCAAATGCAAATAGCTGATAAAGGCACCCATCAGGCGGGTTTTACCGACACCGGTTGCCAGCGCAAAACAGAGCGATGGAAAGTCCCGCTCGAAATCTTCCAATGTAGGAAATTCAGCTTTTAATGTTTCCAGCAATGCAGGTACATCGTGCTTTGGGTCTAGCAGTCTGTCATCCGTTGCGTCAATGGCTTTGGCAAGTGCTTCCAGTGATTCCCGCTGCGGCGCACGTAAACTCAAGCGACCTGAAATGCTATTTATTACTCTTTTTCTATTAGCGCTCATGGCTGTGGTATCCATTTCTTACTCCAATACTTAAAACAGGTCTTCTTGTTCAGGATCACGTGCCGCCATCGGCAGATTCTGCACATTCAAACTGTAATCATCGTGCGCCCACTCGCAATGCTTCAGCACGGCCTTGGGCAGCTTTTTGATAGTGAGATTGGCAAAACGATCAGCCTTGCAGCGGAACGCACCACACATCACCAGCAGCGTTTTGTCGCTACCCACCTCTTCGCTGATTTGTTCCAGCTGCTCAACTGAAAGGTTTTGGGTGGTCACATAGATAAAGTCAGTTTCCGTGGAATAGCCGTGTTGCCACCAAATCGTGTCTGACGGCGCGTAGGTAAAGCCTTCTAACTTGCAGACAGCTTCTGCCAGCATTTCTGCATTGAATTCTTTATTGATAACAGGTTGACCGAAGCGATCGTATTCGATTAAGGAAGGGGCCAGTTTGTAGTAGCGGAAGCCGCCGCCACCTTGCCAGTTCACGGATTTTGAAATGCCGCCTTGGTCTTCGCCATCAATGACTTTCTTCAATCTGGGAATAATATGGGTGTGACAATGCTCGCCCAGCTCGACCATAATCCAGCGTCGTCCCATCTTGTGCGCGACAGCAGCTGTGGTGCCTGATCCTCCGAAGGAATCAAGTACCAGGTCGCCAGGATTAGTACTCAACGCAATTACACGCTCAATAAGTGCTTCCGGCTTTTGACCGCCTTCGAATGTTGTTCGCTCTATGGACATCGGGTTTATTACTTTTATGTCCGACCATAAATTTCCAACTGGCTGCCCCTTGTATTCATCCAAATAAATTTTTCTATTTATATTCTTATCCTTTGAATCAGGAAAACAAAGCTTTCCTTCGGCATCCCACTTTTCCATAACTTCCCTAGAGATTGAATAACCTTTTTTTGGCGTTTTATAGCCTTTGTAGTCATAAATAAGATTAGGTCTATAGTTTGGACTCTGAATTGGTGACTTCATGAACTTTCGTCCATTCTCATCAATATTATTAAACCTTTTTTCAATGTATTCCTTGGTATTGTCATCATCTAAACTGAATATATGATTGATGGCGTAAGAATCGGATTTCGAATACCACAAGATATAATCAACGACATTATTAAGGCGAGAGGTTGGATTGGCGCTCCCCCCCCTTCGTTTCCAAACTATGTCGTTTACAAACCTGTTTCGACCAAAAACTTCATCTAGCAGCACTTTAAGATATGCCATTTCATTGTTATCAATCTGAACAAATATAAAGCCATCTTCACTTAAAAGATTTCTCAGCAAGATCAACCTGTCCCTCATTAAAGACAGCCACAATGAATGCTCTAAACCATCATCGTAATGTTCAAAAGCGTTGCCCGTATTATAAGGCGGATCAATATAAATACATTTCACTTTGCCAGTGTATTCTTGTTCCAACGCTTTCAGTGCAAGCAAGTTATCGCCAAAAATCAGCTTGTTATCAAAAATATCGTTTTCGGACACCTTGTGACTGGCGTGATAGGAAAGCTCTGGGTCTTCCAGCAAAATACGCGGCTCCAGCTTGGGCCGCTTGTCTTTACCTATCCAGGTCAGCTCGAGTTTTGTTTTGCTCATTGTTCTGTTACTTCCAAAGCTAATTCTATTGATTCGGTTTCAGGCCCATGATCAGTAACATAGGCTTTTTCCCAACAAGTATTCAGTGCTGAAAACATAACGGGCATTTCTGCTTCAAACTGCTCTTTCGTTATGTTTTTAGCCATCCATAGAGATTTTTTTACTTTATCGGTGCGATTGCATACTTCAATTAAGGTTGCAGGGTAATAATCTTCCAACCCGTTACATGGCAAGACGAATAACTGACCGTTATATTCTAAGTACCCATTCTCTCGTTTAAATTCATTAAATCGAGGAAGTTTCTCTGGATCTGGCTGGTCGCAAAGAATCACCATACGATCTTTATATATAGGTTTGGCTTTAAGCGGTGCAAAAGTCTTATTTAAGCCGTTCATGCTTTGACTTTGCGCCTCGTCATCGCCGTTAGCGGGTAAAACATGAATATCGGGCTTATCGTTGTAAAATCGACGTATAATTTCGCTATAGAAGGTCACTTCCGAAGGCCCTTCAACAATAAGGAAATTGGCCGGTAGAAGAATGTCAGCAGGACTGCCGCCTAACAGGTCATAAACCACTGCATGCTTTTCAGTTTTGCCTATCTTTCTGATGCTGGTTTGACGGTCTTCTTTGCTTACCCTGAAGAATGCCTGACTCACATCCTGATCTCCGTCGGCAATCATAACTGACGAATGAGTCGTCATGAAAACCTGATCATTACCATCTTCTGAGGTTAAATCGAGTAAAGACTTCTTTAGTTGGCGCTGGCCTGTTGGATGCAAATGCAGCTCTGCTTCATCGATAAAGAAAATAAATGATCGGCCAAGAGCCTCGTTGCGGCGAAAGTCTGCATGCGCTTTGATTATTGATAGCATCAACGCTCGCTGCATGCCGTCGCCTTTATCATCGGCTTTGGTTACAACACCATCGTCTAGTTCGGTAGTATAGTTTTTCAAAAACTCATCAAATGCCGGTGTGGTTACGCTGAAGTTGATCTTTGTGCAATCAGGAAATTGCTCTTGAAGGTATTCAGACACGGAGCTACTGAGGCTATTCAAAGCCTGTCTTACTTTGGAATCCTGATCGCCAAACAGTTTTTCGAACTGTGTAACAAACGCTTGATACTCCGGGTCTTTCTCCAGCGTTTCTGCAACAAGTCCGCTAAGCATCTGTCCAATTGGCGTTGTATTTTTATAGGCCGATACATCTTTGAAGTTTTTAGTGGCCTCAATAAACTCGAAACGAGGAATTGCATTGTTGAATGCTGCATCCGCGCCCATAGGTTGCTTTTTCCATTCATCCTTTGCTGGGTTATACAACAGGCGATCTTTGATACTTTCAGAGGATCTTTTAATTCTCATCTCATCAGACGAGCCCAGGATATTCAGCAGCTTCTTTTGGTTATCCTCATTAGTGATATGGGGTATACCAGCCTGAACACCATCGAAGACGACCTCAACTTCTACATGTTCGTTGGGTTCTGCATCGCAATGACGTATCTCATCGATATTGCCTTTACCACCGTAGAACCACTCAACCGCCTCAAAGAAATTAGATTTGCCATGATTGTTTTGGCCAACCAGGACATTGAACCGCGATGGATTGACAACCACTTCTTTTATAGAGCGGAAGTTCTTTATTCTGATTTCTTTAATTTTCATTGCACACTCCATTGCACGGTAAACAAGGTTTCTACCGTTGTTTTCTTATTCAGTTTTCCCTCAAGGGATTCAATCAGCGCTTCGCGGCGTTCATCGACTTCATCTTGCTTATCAAATAGCTCGCGACGGCTTTTATTGCGTTGGCTCTCCAGATTCTTCTGCTGCTTTTGCAGGGCCAACTTTTCTTCCAGCGTGACTGCAATCTTGGCTTCGCGACGCACTTCTTTAATTTGCTTGTCGAGCTCTTTGATAGAGGCTTCAAGGCCTTCTTTGAGGTCATCGGCCCAGGCATCCAGCTTGTTCACTTCTTGTTCAAAGAAGCTTAAGTTCCGGTCATTGACAGACTTTTCAACCTGATTACGTTCTGACTCCAGAATTCGTTCAAGCGCTGTTTCGGAGGCCGTTGGTTCCGCTATTCGGTTGTTTTGCTGACTGGCTTGCCGTTCACAAGCGGGTAATTGCATCAGCTTTTGAGCCACTTCAGCTGGTATGGTATTCCCTTGTTGGTCCATAGCGGCAAACAGCAGGTAGTCCTCACTACGCTCCAATGATTCAATGCTGAACTTTTGCAAGCGTAGAACGCCAGACTTACCTACCAGATTCTCAATGACGGATACTTTGGCGGTATGCGATGAATAGTCGAACAGCAGTTCAGTTGGGGGCAACTCTCGACTGATGGCCTGCTGTACCACCCATTCGCCCAGAGGGGCAGACAATCGGTAGCGGTGCGCATGGGCTAATTCATTGTCCGATTGTTGCGCTGAACCGCGTTTGTGCAGCTGATACAGCCCAGATGGAACCTGTGGAATCGACGCCTTTAGTTCAAAACTGTGATTGGCTTCATTAAAGGCGGCAAGACTTTGCAATTCGTGCTGAGTCAATGCCCAGAACCATCGGCCCACTTTATCGAGGCGTTGTTCGGCGGCATCCAACCGTAGCTTGAGCAGGTCATGAATATCTTCATCGAAGTTTTCCAGCAGGAGCTGCCGGGTTTCTTTCATCTTTTCGTTAATGTCTGCCTCTAGCTCTTGTTGCAGCTGTTTAAAGGCTGCGTCAATTTCTTCTGGCTTGCGGCAGGTTTCGTAAATAGTCTGAATACGTTTTTCAAAGTCGACGCCGGATTCAATGCTGCCCAGCACTTCATCGGATGCACCAAACACACCATCGAACAGGTGAAACTTTTCAGTGAGCAGCTCAAGCACTCGTTGATCGGCCTGATTGGAGTTATTCAGGAAGTTGATGACGACAACATCAAACTTCTGACCGTAACGATGGCAACGGCCAATACGCTGCTCGACCCTTTGCGGATTCCACGGTAGATCGTAGTTGATCAGCAGTGAGCAGAATTGGAGGTTTACACCCTCTGCCGCCGCTTCGGTCGCAATCATGACTTCAGCATGGTGTTTGAAGTGGTCGATCAGCGCGGTACGCCGGTCTACCTGGGGCGAGCCACTGATCTTGTCGCTGTCTTGGTTTTCTGCCAGCCAGCGTTGATACACTTCTGTAGCTTGAGGATGATTGTTTGAACCGCTGAAGGTAACGATTTTATTTTGGTAGCCATTAGCAGACAGAAAACGGGTTAGATATTCTTGCGTGCGTTTGGATTCAGTGAAGATAATCACTTTTCTTGGCGCACCCATGGCTTCCATTTTGTCGAAGCCTTGATTCAACGCCGTAAGAAGCGCGGTGGCTTTGCTGTCGGTTTCAATGGCTCTGGCTTTGCCAATGTAGAGCCTGATTTCGTTGATTTCGTCTTCGAGCAATTCAAGATCGATATCTGCGTCGTTAGCTTCAAGCTCATCGATTTCTTCCAGATACTCCTGCTCAAGATCATCGTCATCCACCAAGGTTGCGACAACATCAATATCGCTCTGGGTATCTTCTTTCAATGACTCAAGGCGCTTTAAGATGGTTTCCAGCGTATTGAGTACTGCGTGGGAGCTGGAAGCTAACAGCTTGCGAAGTATAAGCCCCGTAAGATGGCGCTGATTGCGAGGCAGAGCATAGCTTTCTTCACGCTCTAATAAGGCAGATATGCCGTTGTAGAGGTCTTCTTCCTGGGCTGTCGGGGTGAAAGGTACTGTTAGTGTTTGGCGCTGGGTGTAGCGCACATATTCCAGCACATCGCGCCGCAGGGTGCGGTGAACAAACCCTTTGAGCCTGCCTTTCAACTCGGCGACGGAGCTATGACCCTGAATATAGCTTTGTCGGAAAGAACGTTCGTCACCAAAAAGTTGCTCATCAATCAAGGTTGAGAGACCGTACAGCTCCATCAGCGAGTTTTGCAATGGGGTAGCTGTTAGCAGCAGCTTTTTACGCCCGGCTAATGCTCTGCGCAGTAATTGCCCCATGCGATTACTGGTGCGGTGCGCATTGCGAAGCTTATGCGCTTCATCAATAACCACTAGATCCCAGGGCTCGATCAGCAACTGTTCTTCGAGGCGGGCAGCGTAGTGGTAGGACATGATGATGACCCGCTTTTCAGCCAGCGGGTTGTAAACGCCTTCTTTTTGTAAATTCTTCCAGGTCTTTGAATCCAGAATCTGCGATGGCAGATTGAACTTGTCCGCCAATTCCTGCGCCCATTGCCTGCGTAAGGAGGCCGGACAGATAATCAGCAGCTTTCTACGGCGCTCTGCCCAGTATTGAGAAATGACCAGACCCGCTTCGATGGTTTTACCCAAGCCCACTTCATCGGCCAATACAACGCCCTGGCTTAAAGGGTTGTTGAGTGCAAATAGCGCCGCGTTGATCTGGTGAGGATTCAGGTCGACACTGGCATCAAATAATGACTGCGAGAGGCTATCGACGCCACCAGCGGCGTGACGAATGGTGAGTTCGTGAGCGTAGTATTTTGCTTGATGATTAGTTATCTGCATCCCGGCCTTCCTTTCCATGGGATGAGTTTTCCTGTGTTTTTAATACGCTTTGAAGCTCAAGCAAGTCGCCTACCCGACACTCAAACAGCAGGCACAGTTTTTCAATGGCTTCCAAATCCACTTTCTGGGCCGTTTCTTTATAGAGCAGTGTCACCGTTGCGCGGCTTAACCCCGTTTCTCTGGCAACGTCGGCAATTCGCATCTTGTGCTCGCCCATCATGCGGGCGAGATGGCAGCGGATCATGGCTGTGCCTCTGGCTGGTAATCAAGCTATCAGAATAACAAAGGAGCATACCATGACTTTGATATTTGCCTAGCATTTTGTGAGTTGAGATTGAATTATGTGTGGCTGGTTTTTAAAAAATAGGATAAAGAATTTCTAAATTACGCGGAGTTACGCGCCATATGCGTAATTACGCAAACCATGCGTAATCGCGCGTAATTTATATTTCACGGCAGAATAGTGGGGGAAAGAGTGGCGTGGTAATGCGTACAGGCACTAACGCAGGCGCAGGTTTGGGTTGCTGTGAATAGGTGCTGAGAGGGGGTTATTTCGAGAGGATTTTGCTATTTGGCCTGCGGCCAATTCTGCTTACCTATGGAAGCATAACCTGGCCAAAGCGGCCACTTTATGGTTTCAATACCAAGAGTCAAAAATTTATAGGAAATATGGTGGGCCCAGCTGGACTTGAACCAGCGACCTGCCGATTATGAGTCGGATGCTCTAACCAACTGAGCTATAGGCCCTTGAAGAGGTGAGGCGGAGGCCTCGTGCTTGAAGAAAGGGGCGCATTATAAAGGGATGAGGCGGCGCTGGCTAGACTTGTTGGTGGTGAACTGCGCCGGGGGCTGGCGGGGGGCTTTGGTCGGTCTGGCCGCCCGTCCCTGGGCTGTGTGGTCAGCGGACGATCCGCCACCAGTTGAGGTTCCAGCCTCCGGTGGTGGCGTGGAGGCGGAAATTGTAGGTGCCGGCGGGCAGTTCGATGGGGTGGCTGAGGGTTCGCCAGCTTTGCCAGCCGCCGGTGCTGTTGATGTCGATGTTGCCCAGGGTGGTTTCTCCGTTGTTGAGCTCCAGCGTCAGGCGGCCGCCGTTGTTCGGGCTGGCGATGCGGTATTCGATGGTGTAGATGCCGCTGGTGGGGATGCGGATCCTGCTGTAGGTCATCCAGTCGCCGGTATCGATCCAGCCGAGGTTCTGTTCGTCATCGCTGCCGGTGTCGGTGGTGGGTTGTGGCTGAACGCCGGATTGCTCGGTGTAGTCTTCGGCCTGGATCATCTTCTTATAGGCGAGGGCCGGGTCGCTGCAGCTGCTGTTCTGCCGGTATTCAAGGATCAATGTCGGCCCTGCGCCTTGCTCCCGGGAGGCGAAGTCTACACCGTCGGTGGTGCCGTCCGAGGTGATCACCAGGCCATTATTGTCGCCGCGCAGCCAGCTTTGTATGGCGGCCAGGCCGTCGCTGGTGAAGGGGATGGTCCGGGTGCCCGTTGTGTCCGGGGTAAAGCTGGCAAGGGGAGCGCCCAAATGGGCTGCGCCGCCCAGGGTGTTCCAGGTGGCGGTCTGCTCGTGCCAGTGGTTGAGCCCATTGCGGATCGTATAGCTTCCGGTAGAGGTGTTGGTGATATTGAGGCGGACGCTGGCACCGGTGACGGTAACGCAGGCGGGGATGCTGCTGAGGTTCCATTTGATCAGTGTGCTCAGGGAGCCGTAGATTGAACCTTGCCCGTCAGCCAGCAGACCTTCGCTGCTGTTGTTGAAGTTTTTGTTGGCCCGCTCGCTGGCGACATAGGTATCTTCCGCCGCATACACCTCGATGATGTTTCCGTTGTTGATGTCGTTGTCGATGATGGTTCTGCCGGCTGAACTCTGGATCAGTATCAGGGTTTCTCCTACGCCGTTGGCTGACCACCAGTTGACGTTGTCTGGCAGGCGGGTGGCGTCCTTGTTGCGATCAGTCAGGCTCAGGGTGCTTGCGGTTTCATCAAACTGTGCCGTGCGCACTTCTACATTTTTTTTGCTTACGGTGATGACTTTGAATTGCTGGATGCTGGCCAGATCAATGGTCCATGGACGTGGGTTGTTGGCGGAGCGGGCCGGTGCGCCCCAGCTTCCTTCGCCCACATACACGGTGCCGCCGCTGGTTGTTACCTCAAAAGTGTTGTCTCCCGGTCGCACGGCGCGGGTGACTTTATTGATGTGTGTATCCGACTCCACCACCAGATTCATCGAGTAGTCGTAAAAAAGTTTTGCCCACCAGGAAAACAAATGGAGGTTGTCACGCTTGCCGGCGTGATGCGGAAACATGGGTTTGTGGTATTGGGCAAAACGCCAGAGCGCATCGCCACCGTTCTCATACAAATCTGTTTCCAGCCAGCTGTTCATGGCACTGGCGTGAGCGCTCCAGCCGCTGCCGGTGTATTGACTGTTAAGTGTATAAACGCGGAGCAGTGGTGAAATATTGAATGCGCCGTAAGTATCGGCAGTGGTGCAGTCGCCGTCGTTATTGAAGTCGACGCCGAACACCCGGCACAGGGTTTTGAAGTTGCTGTCTTCGTGATTGCCGTGGGTGGGAATCAGCGGGTAGATTCGTTTGTAGGGAATGCCTTTGATCTTGTCTTCAGAAAAGGTGAGGGTCCAGTCTTCTAAAAATTCGGTTACCTCGGCGATGTTGTTGTTATTGGTAAAGTCGCCGCCGTGCATGATAAACAGCGGCCGGATTTTGGCGATGAGACTGTTGCCTGCACGTCGGTTGGTCCAGCCGGTGCGGGAGTCGCCTCCGGCGATGGCGACAAACGGTCGCAGGTCAACAGGTGCTGTCTTAAACCAGAAGCGTTCACCACAGCCACTGTTATCACACACACGATAATAAACGGCTGCGTTTTCTTTCAGGTTGGTCAGTCGAACAAAGTAGCTGAGCAGGCCGTTGTTAAACAGGCGCGAGTAATTGGGTGTCTGGCTGACCCAGAGATTTTCATCGGTCGAATATCCATATCTGACATACGGATCTATGCTTTCCCCATCGGGTGAAAATCCGATGATGGCTTTACGCGCAGGATCACTGTCCCAGACCAGTCGATGATGTGTCGTTGCCGCCTGGAGTGCCGCTGAAAGACAGGCCAGCGCAAAACAAATTCCCGTCTTAAATATTCCCGCTTTAAACATTCCTGCTTTCAACATAGCTCCTCCATCCTGTAGCTGTTGCTTCTGAGATGCTGCGAGGCTAACCGGTGGTTGTGATCAATGGGTTACGGTTTTATGACACTTCTGTTGGATGAAAAATCAGGCGAACTTTATTTTTATTTTTTTGAAATTTTATGGGTATCGCTCACCAGCATCACAAAAGCGGCGTTACGGTAAGGCAGGCTGTTTGCGGTTCCGTCAGAAAAATTCACCACCAGCGCGCCGGTACCCAGATGGCGATAGATGGGCGCGAGTTCCTGCTCCGCTTCGCTGGTCCAGTAATCGCCACGCTGAACCTGCGGGAAAAAATCTTTATCAATGAGCGCTTCTCCCGGAAGCACATCCTGACTGACCAGCGACAAAAGCTCCGCAGAGGTAGGCAGGCGCCAGTCACCGCTGCCGCAAAGTTTTTTCTGGTTGACCCGTGTCAGCAGGTCCGTGGTGTCGCAGCGTTTGGCTTCGAAATAACAGTCACCCTGATTTTCTGTGCCTCGCCCGGAAAGAAACCAGGAAAATGTCCAGGTGCTGTGATGAATGTCTTCCGTATCTGTTTTGACTTCCCATAGCAATCCGGTACGGGTGTCGTACACACAGCTCCAGGGTCCGCTCCAGATCGCCAGCGACTGGCCCTGATCATCAATCTTGATGAGCGGCGAATCGCCCGGTGGCGGAGGCAGAGGTCGGTTCAGAAAAGCGTAAAACCCGGCAGCGAAGATAATCCCGATTAAGATCCCTGTACGCTTGAATGGAGTCATCTTTTCAAGACCAGTTTGATGGGGCGGGCGTGCCGCGTATGTTCAATCTGCGCGTGATCAAAGGCGGCCACCCAGAGGCAGATGCCGTCTTTAATAAGGATGTCGTTGGGCGAGCCGGTATCCAGCTTTCTTGCCATCTCCAGCGACCAGATGCCGTCAGACCACTGCGCTCTTGCCCGTACATCGGCGCGGTCGCCTTCGAACTGATTGGAGGTATAGATGACCGATGGCATGATGGTGCCGACCGGATAGGTGTCCTTTGTTTCGCTGTAAGGTTCGTAACTAAACCAAGGGATAACCCAGTTCAGTGTGCTCGAGTTTTTTTGCAGCTCATAACCCGCCAGTTCCGCCGGGTTTTTCGGTAAACGTTTGGGGATGACTCGGTCGGCTTTGTACCAGTCCCAGTTCATGACGTAGGAGCCGCTGTCTTTGCCGTCGGGCATGTAGCCGGCGGTATAGCGACGCGAGCCCGGGCGCGCGATATCCGGTTCGCCAATGAAGTTGTCGTCTGCCAGAAACATGTCGTTGGTGCGTACCGCTTTCCAGTGCCACAGGTCAACCATCTGACCGGCTCCGGCATAGTGGTAACCCTTGCCCGTCCAATGAGCCGGTTTGTCTTTCAAGGGTTTGTGTCCGAGATGTGCTGTGCCCGCCGCGCCGGGTGCACAGGTGTCCGCCAGGATAACGGCAAATTTATCTTCATAATGGCTCCGCTCGTTGAAGTGATGAAAGCCATCCTGAATGATCCGCCAGCCCTGTTCGGTTTTAAGCAGCGGAAGATGCGCCAGACTCTGGGTCGGGTCCTGCCAGGTGATATGAAAGAAAATATCCTCGTGATGGGTGACGGCTTTGATGCGCACAGAAGTGGCGCCGTCAATAAAATTAGCGCCGCCAAAAGTGGGAACGGAAACGGTGACGGCATTCTGCCAGCCTGCTTCATCCGCAATGCCATCTATCTCAAAAAATTCATCCGTCTCTACCTGGGCCACAGGGAGAGAATAAAAATTCCGTTGAAGATAAAGAAAATAAAAGCCTCCGGCGATGCCCAGAAATGCGACAGAAACCATGATGTTTTTGCTCAATGCCACGGAAGAAAAATTAACAATGGCAGGCAGTATGTTTATTCCATATTGAAGGAGGTAAATGATGGCGTGCAGCAGGATGTAAATCAGTAACAGTAAGGCAGCTACAAAGTGGAGTGTCTTCCAGAAGGGCTGACTGAAAAAATACAGCCCCACTCCGGTACACAGCAATCCAGCGATGGTGCTGTAGCCGAACCACTCCACCGCGCGATGATAAGCATCGCGATGTCGCCATTGTCGCCGTGCTGCGCGGCGGAACAACGCAAGGTAAAAGACGTAGCCAATCACAATAGCGGAGAAAAAAGCCGCGCTGGTGAGGTGCCAGCGGTGCATCAGCCCCTGAGGCAGGAGTGCAGAAACGGTGAGCAGTTGCGGATAGCTCAGCGTGGCTATCCGCAGCCCGGACAACAGGCTGATAACAGCAATAAGGATCAAGGTTGAATGCAGCAGAACCCAGCTGAATGGTTTCTTCACAGTATGCTCATTGGATTGTTGCAGAATTGTGATTATGTAATCTGCCGTATGACAGTTTGATGAAGACCGGGTGCGTTAGGTTCCCGTTGGGTTTGCTGGCGGATGATGTTGCAGAAACAAAAAACCCGCCGTGAGGCGGGTTTTTGTATGCGGAGCTCGATTACTCGTCGAGGAAGCTGCGCAGGTGATCGGAGCGGGAAGGGTGACGCAGTTTGCGCAACGCTTTGGCTTCGATCTGGCGGATACGCTCACGGGTTACGTCGAACTGCTTACCGACTTCTTCCAGTGTGTGATCGGTATTCATGTCGATACCGAAACGCATGCGCAGTACCTTGGCTTCCCGGGCAGTAAGACCGGCGAGCACCTCACGGGTAGCTTCGGTCAGACCTTCGATGGTCGCAGACTCCACCGGAGAAATGATGGTGGTGTCTTCGATAAAGTCCCCCAGATGCGAATCTTCGTCGTCCCCGATGGGTGTTTCCATAGAGATCGGCTCTTTGGCGATCTTGAGTACTTTACGCACCTTATCTTCCGGCATATCCATACGGATACCCAGTTCTTCCGGTGTCGGTTCGCGACCCATCTCCTGCAGCATCTGGCGCGATACACGGTTGAGCTTGTTGATGGTCTCAATCATGTGCACCGGGATACGGATGGTGCGTGCCTGGTCAGCAATGGATCGGGTAATGGCCTGACGAATCCACCAGGTGGCGTAGGTGGAGAATTTGTAACCGCGACGGTATTCAAACTTATCCACTGCCTTCATCAGACCGATGTTGCCTTCCTGGATCAGGTCGAGGAACTGCAGGCCACGGTTGGTGTACTTCTTCGCGATAGAAATCACCAGACGCAGGTTGGCTTCCACCATTTCTTTCTTGGCGCGACGGGCACGGGCTTCACCAATAGACATGCGACGGTTGATGTCCTTGATGTTGGCCAGCGACAGGTTGTTTTCCTGCTCAATCTGGATCAGGCGACGCTGCGCACGCAGGATGTCTTCTTCCACCAGCTTGAGCGCGTCGGAGTAGTCGCGCTTCTTCTTGATGATGTCCGGAATCCAGGATTCGTTAACTTCGTTGCCCGGAAATTCCTTGATAAAAGTTTTGCGCGGCATATGTGCTTTGCGTACACAGAGCTCCATGATGGTGCGCTCTTCTTTGCGTACAGCTTCCAGTACATCGCGGATCTGGTTGTAGATAGGGTCAAACTGCCGCGGAGGAAGCTTGAAGAACTTGAACAGATCGCCCTGGGCGGCCAGTTCTTTCTCGCCCTGCTTGCTGTTGCGACCATGCTTGGCCACGGCTTTCTCGGCTTTTTCGTTCTGCTTTTTCAGTTCTTCGAAGCGGATACGGGCTTCTTCCGGGTCAACACCGGAAACGCCTTCTTCTTCCTCGTCGGAAGAGGCTTCTTCTTCCTCTTCATCGTCATTGGCCGCAGCCTTGGGCGTGGCGGTAGCGATGGGAAGTTCTTCGTCGGTGGTGGCAGCAGGAACATCTTCCGCTGGGTCGAGCCAGCCGATGATGACGTCGGCCAGGCGGCGTTCCTCTTTGGCTACCAGTGAGTACTCGTTCAGCACCTGCTGAACAGCACCGGGCCAGTAGGAAACGGCATGCATCAGTTCGCGCACACCTTCTTCGATGCGTTTGGCGATGACAATCTCACCTTCACGGGTCAGCAGCTCGACGGTGCCCATTTCGCGCATGTACATACGTACGGGGTCGGTCGTGCGGCCCGCTTCCGTTTCAACGGCAGCCAGTGCGGCAGCTGCTTCAGCGGCGGCGATTTCGTCGGCGGAAGAGTCGCCGTCGGTCATCAACAAGGTATCGGCATCCGGTGCGGTTTCGTATACCCGGATACCCATATCATTGATCATCTGGATGATGTCTTCGACCTGATCCGGATCAGAGATATCTTCCGGTAAGTGGTCGTTTACCTCAGCGTAAGTGAGGTAGCCCTGTTCTTTACCTCGGGCGATCAGCTCTTTGATTCGAGACTGTTGCTGTTGAGCGTCGTCAGACATTCGGAACCCTGTCAAAAACGTGAGTGGGAGAAACGCAAAGCGCGGGATTATAGCCCATATGTGGCATTGGATTCTAGGAAATCAAGCGGCAGGCGGTATAGATATCATATTTTTTCGGCTGCTTATTTAATGAGCTTGTGCGCTAAGACCTCACTGACAAGGCGTTTGCGCTCTTCATGATTTAAGTCGCCATTGCGCAATTTTTCCAATAGCTGGGCCGCTTTTTTTACATTTTCCTGGTGGCGCAGCTTTTCCAGGCAGTCGCAGAAGGCCGTCGTGGTGTCGTAATCCGCCTTGGGCGGCTTGTCCTGGCGGCCCTGGGTGAGGGCACTGGTGGCCTGCAGCAGGTCGTGGCCGGCAATGGCTGCCAGCTTTTCGGTGTCTTCGGTGCCATAGGCCCCCAGCCAATAGCCAAGGATATGGGACAGGTTGTAATGGCTGCGCTCGTGCAGGAGTTTCAGGAGCCGTCCCAGCATGCGGAGTTCTTCGTCCTCGCTGGCGAGCCAGTGGTCGTGATCTGCTTCGCTGGCGGCCAGTCCCGGATGAGTCAGGAGCAGGGCAATGGCTTTGCGTGCCGGTGGCATCAGGTACTTGCTGGGGGCGTGCGGCCGCAGCTCCGGCTGGTAGTCCCGTTTTTTGGTCTGGCGGGGCTGGCGCTCAACGTAGTATCCCTCGTACTCCGGGGGCGGAACCTGCTGAGTAAAGTAATCCTCCGCATAGTCGGCGTATTCCGACTCTATCGGTGGCGGCGCGGGCTGATCCGGCCGTTGTTCCTGGCGGGGCGCGGTATTAACCGGGGCCGGTGCAGGCGTAGGCAGAGGCTCCGGCTGTGCCTGACTGATGAGGTCCTGCAGAACACTCCGGCTGAGGCCGGTACGGGTAGCCAGGTTTTCGAACATCAGCTCCCTGAACACGCCCTTGGGGAGGCGGTCCAGCAGGGGCGCCGCGCGTTTGCTGAAGCTGGCGCGGCCTTCCATGGTGCGGATGTTCAGTCCCTCCGCAGCGGCATCGAACAGGTAGTCTTCCAGCGGTACCGCCAACTCGACCATCCGCTCGAACTTTTCCGGCCCTATCTGGCGCACCAGAGTATCCGGGTCCTCGCCTTCCGGCAGGAACAGGAATTTGACCTGACGGCCATCCTTCATTGAAGAGAGGGAATTCTCCAGGGCCCGATGAGCGGCGGTGCGGCCAGCGTTGTCGCCGTCAAAGCAGAACACCACTTCATTGGTATGGCGGAAGGCACGCTCCAGATGGTCCTCGCCACAGGCGGTGCCCAGGGTGGCCACCGCATAGCGAATGCCGAACTGGGCGAGGCTGACGACGTCCATATAGCCTTCGACCACCAGCAGGCGGGGTAGCTCGCGGTAGGCCAGACGCGCTTCGTAAAGGCCATAGAGCTCCTGGCCTTTGTGGAAGATGGGGGTTTCCGGCGAGTTGAGGTACTTGGGCTTGTCGTCGCCCAGTACCCGGCCGCCAAACCCGATAACCCGGCCGCGGGTGTCGCGGATGGGAAACATGATGCGGTGGCGGAAGCGGTCGTAGAGGCGCTTTTCATCCGCGTTGTGAATCAGCATGCCGCCTTCAATGAGAAGATGCTTATCCTCGTCCGTGGCAGCCAGGGCTTTCAACAGATTATCCCAGCCCGGCGGTGCAAACCCGACGCCATATTCTTTGGCGATCTTGCCATCCAGGCCCCGGCCCTTGAGGTAATTGACGGCCATCTGCTTGCTCGGGTGCTGGCGCAGCTGCTCCTGGTAGAAGGCGCCGGCCTTCTCCATCAGGCTGTAGATACTGCGTTTTTCTTCCTCGCGCTTCGCCTGGGCTTCGCTCTGCACCTCCCGCGGTACCTCAACGCCCACCAGGCGGGCCAGCTGTTCCACTGATTCGGGAAAGCTGAGGCGCTCAAAGTCCATGATAAAGCCGAGGGCGTTACCGCTGGCGCCGCAGCCAAAGCAGTAGTAGAACTGTTTGTCCGGGCTGACGGTAAAAGAGGGGGTTTTTTCTTCGTGGAAGGGGCAGCAGGCGCTGTAGTTCTTGCCGGTTTTCTTGAGCTTAACGCGATGATCCACCACCTCGACGATATCGACGCGGTCGAGCAGGGAGTCGATAAAGTTTTGGGGGATTAGACCGGCCATAGAGCGTCACAAAGAATTGAGTGATAGGTCGCCAGTATATAGGCAACGGACGCTTTTTTATTTGCGGCTTCTTTGATCCTTGCTCAGCTTGCTCATTTCGCCCATGCCACACATATCAGAGACCCTGTATGGACCGGGATAGGATCCAAATACAACACCGCCACGCGCTCTTTTGCTTGGGAGCGCATGGCGTTCTAAAGGACATCATTGATGCTGTCTCTCAGTGTTGCTTGCGGTGCCTGTGTCGTTGAGCAGCCTGTAGCAGACCGACACGAATCCGATCAGGATCGGAGAGCAACCCAGCCGGAAATTAATACAGGCGGGTAAACTTCTTGGACTCGCGTTGCACTTTCTTGGCGTGGCGCTTCACGGCAGCAGCGGCATTGCGCTTGCGTACAGTGGTGGGCTTTTCGTAGCACTCGCGAGCACGTACGTCAGCCAGGATGCCAGCTTTCTCACAGGCGCGCTTGAAGCGGCGCAGAGCAACGTCGAAAGGTTCGTTTTCTTTAAGTTTTACTGAAGGCATGTTGTTACCTTTGCTGTCTTGATTCATCCTCTGGTGCGGATTTGCAAACCAGGGAACCTGAGGGGCGCAGATTCTATACACTTCTTACTACGGGCGCAACCGCCGTCCCCGGCCTGGGTAAATTACTTACTGGCGCCAGGCCCGGGTCGCCTTTATCATACGCCACCCCTTTGTATATAGATGGTAATGCCATGCGCGTGCTTGGAATCGAAACCTCCTGTGATGAAACCGGGATAGCCGTTTACGACAGTGAGCGCGGGCTGCTGGCGCACGCGCTGTACAGCCAGGTGGAGCTGCACGCGGAGTACGGCGGTGTCGTTCCTGAGCTGGCCTCGCGGGATCATGTGCGCAAGATCCTGCCACTGATCGAGCAGGTAATGGCCGAGAGCAAGACCGGTCCGCAGGATATCCATGGTATTGCCTACACCTCCGGCCCCGGACTCATCGGCGCTTTGATGGTGGGGGCTTCGGTGGGACGTGCCCTGGCTTACGCCTGGGATGTTCCCGCCATCGGCGTCCATCATATGGAGGGCCATCTGCTCGCCCCCATGCTGGAAGACAACCCGCCGGCCTTTCCTTTTATAGCGCTGCTGGTCTCCGGGGGGCATACCCAGCTGGTCAAAGTCGAAGCCATTGGCTGTTACGAACTGCTGGGCGAGTCGTTGGATGATGCGGCGGGCGAGGCGTTTGACAAAGCCGCCAAGATGCTGGATCTGGATTATCCCGGCGGGCCGCAGGTCGCGCGCCTTGCGGAGCAGGGCACACCGGGACGGTTTGAGTTTCCGCGCCCCATGGTGGATCGCCCCGGACTGGATTTCAGCTTCAGCGGTCTGAAGACCTATACCCTCAATACCATTGCTACCCACGCGCTGGCGGACGGGCTGCCAGATGATCAGACCAGCGCCGACATCGCCTGCGCCTTTCAGGATGCCGTGGTCAGTACTTTGGTTATCAAGTGTCGTCGCGCTCTGGAGCAGACCGGGATGAAAACCCTGGTCATTGCCGGCGGTGTGTCTGCCAATAAAAAGCTGCGTCAGGAGCTGGAAGTGGCACTGGCCCGGATTCAGGCCCGGGTATTCTACGCGCGTCATGAATTCTGCACCGATAATGGTGCGATGATCGCCTATGCCGGCTGTCAGCGTCTGCTGGCCGGGCAGGCGGAACCCCTGGGCGTTAACGTACGTGCCCGCTGGCCTCTCAACACGCTCTCGCCTCTTGCTACGGAATGACCATGGATATTGTCTACATCAGAGATCTGCACATTGACACCATCATCGGCATCTACGACTGGGAGCGCCAGGTGCGCCAGACGGTCAGCATAGACCTGGAGATGGCGACCGATATCCGCCAGGCGGCGGCCACCGACGACATCCAGTACGCCCTGAATTACAAGGCGGTGTCCAAACGGATCATCGCCTATGTAGAAAATCGCAATGCACTGCTGGTGGAGTCACTGGCAGAAGAGGTGGCGCAGATCGTGCGCGAAGAGTTCAATGTGCCCTGGCTGCGGTTGCGCCTGAGCAAACCGGGCGCGATTCGCGGAGCACGGGATGTGGGGCTGGTTATCGAGCGTGGAGTTAAGCCGCAATGATCAATGTGTATCTCGGCCTGGGCAGCAACATCAATCGCCATCAGCACATCGCCGCCGCGCTGGATGCGCTGCATGAAAAGTTTGGCGAGTTGAAGATTTCCACCGTGTACGAAAGTAAATCCGTCGGGTTTAATGGCAGCAATTTTTTTAACCTCGTGGTCGGCGTAAACACGGACCTGGCCATCCCCGCTCTGTCAGAAATCCTGAAAAAAATCGAAGACGAGAATGGCCGTTGCCGGCAGGGCCCCAAGTTCAGTCCCCGGACGCTGGATATCGATATTCTTACCTACGGCAGTTTTGTGGGATGTGAGCATGGCATCAGCCTGCCGCGGGCCGAGATCACCCAGAATGCGTTTGTGCTCTTGCCTTTGGCGGAAGTGGCGGGGGAAGAAAAGCATCCAGCGCTGCAGCGGACTTACGCCGAACTCTGGCAGGCATACGATAAGGCGGCGCAACAGTTGTGGCCGGTGGACTTTGACTGGCGCGATCAGAGAATTTCATCGGCCAGCGTGTGACTGACGTTGTGAAATCCTGACGATCCGCGGCGGACTCAGAGCCACCTCTTGTAGGCAAACCAGCCAAAACCGGCGGCAACCATCAGCATAATGCCCCACACATAAAAATAACCGTACTGCATTTGCAGCTCCGGCATATTTTCAAAGTTCATCCCATAAATCCCCGCAATGAAGGTCAAGGGCACGAAGATGGCGGTGATGACGGTCAGCACCTTCATGGTGTTGTTCAGCATATGGGATGAGATGGAAAGGTAACCTTCGATCAGGTCGCCGCTGATTTCGTAATACATGGTACACAAACCATGCAGCCGCTCGCAGCGTTCAAAGAGATCCTGCAGCGCGTGTTCAATATCCCCGTCTTCTTCAATCCAGGCTGGCTGAATATTTTTCAGCAGGTTGGTGGCGAGGCGTTCGTGATAGTTGAAGATGCGTTTGAGTTTACGCAGGCGGGATTTGTAAGCAATCAGCTCGCGCATGGTTTCGTCGTTGGGGCGTTCCTGCATGCAGTCTTCCAGCTCGTTCAGGCGGGGTTCGAAGGCGAGGACTGCATCGAGGTAGCGACCGACGGAATAATGCATCGTCGTCACCGCAAGCAAGGCCGGACTGCGCAGCAGTTTACCGGCCGCCGCTTTGTCCCAGTTGTAATTTACTCCGGTTGAAGGCTGCTGATGACAGCTGATGAGGCAGCGCTCACCGACAAACAGGGCGATGTTCATTTGTTCAATGGTGAGGTCCTCATTGAACTGCGTAATCCCGCGATACAGAATCAGGGTGTGATTTTCAAAGCTCTCTGTCTTCGGTGGGTGGCGGAATCGTTGCACATCTTCAATTGCCAATGGGTGACAGTTGAGTGATTCCAGTATGGCCCGCTCGCTTTCGGGCGTCTCTCCCTCAAGGTCTATCCAGATATAAAGATTGTCTTCTGCCTGCCAGCGCTCAATCAGTTCTTTGCCACCCTGAATGATGTTGTCTTCTGTTGTAAGCAGTTGTGTTCTTATCATCGTCCTGCGCCGCCAATAATTCAGTAGGGGGATTCTTCTTTCTGGTGGCGAATCTTCTGCACACGGTGGATGAACTCCTGCAGAATCATGTGGTACAGCTCATCGCCGATAAATTCATCTTCGACTCCCGCGTCGATACTGGGGTTGTCGTTGATCTCGATAACCACCACACGATCTGTTAACTGTTTAAGATCAACGCCGTAAAGCCCGTTCCCAATCATACTCGCTGCTTTGATCGCGGTATTGATTACTGCCTTAGGGACTTCGTAGGTTGGCATGGTGACGAAGCCACCGGACGGGTCGGCAGTGTTGGTGTGATCGTAGATCTGCCAGTGATCGCGGGCCATAAAGTATTTACAGGCATACAAAGGTTTGCCATTCAGGACACCGATGCGCCAGTCAAAGTCGGTGTAGACAAATTCCTGAGCCAACAGCAGCGCAGAATGTTTCAGCAGCTCGGCAACTCCACTATCCAGCGCGGCGCGATCTTCTGCCTTGACCATGCCCCGCGAAAAGGAGCCATCGGGAACCTTCAGGATCAGCGGGAAACCTAACTCACTGGCAATATTATCGAGGATCGCCGGTGACAGGTTGGAAATCAGCCGGGTCTTGGGGGTGGGAATGCCGCGAGTGGAAAAGAGGTCGGCCAGATAAACCTTGTTGGTGCAGCGGATAATGGATTGTGGATCGTCCATCACCGCCAGCCCTTCCGCTTCTGCGCGGCAGGCGAACTGAAAGGTGTGGTGATTGATGTTGGTGGTTTCCCGGATAAACAGCATGTCGTACTCGGGGAGCTTGCGAATATCCTTGCGCCCGATGAAATCCACATGAATACCGAGTTTGTTGCCGATCTTTACAAATTTCTTCAGCGCTTTTTCGTCACTGGGTGGCAGGGGATCATCCGGGTTTACCAGGATGGCCATATCGTAACGGCTGATCTTCTGAGTTCTTTGCTTACGCCACAACTGCGCACTGAAGTGATCCAGAGCATTGGCAAAAGCTTCCTGTTCGGCATCCTCTTTCAAACTGTGCAGAGCTTTGACCTTCAGGCTGCTCACCCGCCAGCTGCCGTCCCATTCGAGTTCGGCACGCATGATGGGGCAGGGCTGCTGCTCAAACAGTTCGCGCCCCAGCTTCTGTAGCTCCGGGACGCTGCTCTCGCCAAAAAATATCCAGAACGTTAATTTCGGTTCTTCGCGGGAGGCCAGTTTTTTGAGAAATTTTTCCGACTGGCTGTGCAGGTGCTCCTGGATAATCGCAAAGGAATGCTGGTTACGCAGATCGTTAAGCGTCTTCACTGAGGGGATAACTGAATGCCCCCGGGCTTCGGCCAACAGCGAACAATAATAGCCTTTACTCAGGTAGCCGAACTTCCTGCACAGATTAATCACCCGGGTGCGGTTGGTCTTAGTGGTGCTGAGCTGCAGGTAGTTGTCGAAGGTGATGACATGTTCACTGGGAAAGTAAGGAGCCCAGTCCTGTTCGGACTCAACCACAATTAGCAAGCGTGACATTGGACGTTCAGCCTCTCCCCGAAGTGATATGTTGTTTAGCTTAGCGTGTTTCAGTGGTGGTGCCAGTCACGCGTCAGATGTTCTGCCAGTTTTCTTATTAAGTGATACGCGGTGCTCGTTAATGACAGAGGCTGCGTCCGCCATCGACGGTGATTATCTGCCCGGTAATGTAAGGAGCATCCAGAACCAGAAAATTAACGGTACGTGCGATGTCTAACGGATCACCACTGCGCTCTAACGGAATTTTCTGCAGTATGTCCTGTTGTGCAGAGGTTGTGGTTGCGCCTTCCTGTTCAGGCCACAGGATGGCTCCCGGGGCAATGCCGTTGACCCGTACCTGTGGAGCGAGTTCCCGTGCCAGAGATTTGGTAAGCATCACATTGCCGGCTTTCGCTGCGCAATAAATCGGATGCTGACGAAGTGGCCGGTCCGCGTGAATATCGGCAATATTGATGATGCAGCCAGCGTGGCTGCGCAGTGTATCTGCAAAAGCCTGTGCGAGAAAAAACGGGGCTTTCAGGTTGCTGTTCATCAGGTCATTCCATTGATCTTCAGTAGCCTTATCCAATGGCGTTGGGAAAAAGCTGGAAGCGTTGTTGATGAGCACATCAAGGCGCTGCCAGGCCGCCAAAGTGCGATGAGCCAGCTGCTGGATTTCGTGCAGGTGATTTAAATCCGCTGCCAGTGTTATTGCCGATGCCGGGCGCTGCTGATTGAGTTTGTTGGCCAATGTCTCGGCGTCCGCAGCCGAGTGCCGGTAATGCAGAATAATATTGAATCCGGCTTGATGAAGGTTTTCAGCAATGGCTGCACCAATGCGTCGAGCGCCACCGGTAATCAGGGCAACCGGAGCTGAATCAGAAGTGGTGGATGTCTCGGTAAACATAATCCTGTTCTTTACATTCTGTTGATGGCATTAATTTCAAGCAGGCGCTGTCGATCCAGTTCATCACCAAAGGCTTTGCCGGTAAACCCCCGGGCAGCAATGGCTTTTAAATCGATAGCCTGGCATGCGCGTAAGGCCGCGCGCAGATAATCCGCCTGAGGATAATCTTTAGCGGCCTGCGCTTCACTGCGTGCGATGGCCTCGCTGCACAGCAGAAAATTCTCGAAGCGCTGCGGGCGTCGAAAGGCATCTGTGCGCTGCAAGAGTGTCAGCACCTCGTGCGGCTCCAGCGTTTGCGCGCGATGACAATAGTGATGAAGTTCTGCCACGATCAGTGCAAGTTCCCGGTAATCCTTCGGGGCGGCGATGCGTTCACAAAGTTGTTGTATAGCCGTGTTGTGGCGCGCGGCGGTTGTGGCACTGTTCGATGAAGAGCCTTCATCTGTCGGGTGGTGTTCATTCAGTGGATGCAGAAGCGTTGCAAAGCGAACCATGGTGTCGGAGCTGAGCTGACTCGCTTCCTTCAGGCTGTCCAGTGCGCGGTCACCCACTGTGCTGGTTTCGGTAGCTATACCGAACAGGTGATCCAGCTCAGGCAGGACTCTAGTCAGTGCGTTGCAGTCACGCAACACGGACACAAAAACGGCCGGGGATCTTTCGCCAAGCGCGCGCTGCATTTCTTTCCAGACCCGCTCAGCCACCAGATGATCTGCTTCGCCGCTGGTGACCATGCTGCGCATTAACGTAAGCGTCTCCTCCGCGATGCGAAAACTCAGATGATGGTAGCGCGCAGCGAAACGGGCGATGCGCAGGATGCGCACCGGGTCTTCAGCAAAGGCGGGAGAAACGTGCCGCAGCAGCTTCTGCTCCAGATCCCGACGGCCCTGGTAAGGATCAATGATGTTGCCTTGTTCGTCTTCGGCAATGGCGTTGATGGTGAGGTCCCTGCGTCGCAGGTCTTCTTCCAGCGTAATGTCCTGCGCGCAATAAAAGGTGAAGCCAGCGTAACCGTGACCGGTCTTGCGTTCGGTGCGCGCCAGCGCATACTCCTCACGGGTATCAGGATGCAGGAAGACCGGAAAGTCTTTGCCCACCGGAATAAAGCCCTGGGCTTCCATGATTTCCGGAGTCGCACCAATGACGACCCAGTCGCGCTCTGTCCAGGGGTAGCCAAGCAGTTTGTCGCGGACAGCGCCGCCCACTAAAAATGTCTTCATAACATGCAGCTGGTTAAAAACGGAAGGCGGGATGCCTTTAACAGATGGCGACCACTCTACTGCATGTGCCGTGGAAATCCTAGTCAGTCTGGTCGCCGCGGAAGGTTACACATTGCTGCAAAAAAAATTCAAAAACCTGTGTAATCGCTGTTGTGATCCAGACAGCTTTCCATTAAAGTCAGAACACTTTCACTCATCAAGAAAATGCATCATGTTTATCCTTAAATCCGCACTGCGAGCACCGATTCCACACGCTATCCATTGGGTGGCGCGTGCGTTGTGCTTTGCGGGATTTGGAGATTAGCTGGTTAAAATTTTCTACCAAGGCCGCAGCGAGCTCTCCCTGCGGCCTTTTTTATTTCTATTTAAAAAATCCCCGGGGCCAGACGCCAGCTCGCTGCATCAATGACAAGGAGCTTTATCATGGCAGTTTTTCTGGCGTACGTTTTTGTTGTGCTCATCTGGGCAACGACACCACTCGCAATTCAATGGAGCAATGACAGCATCAGTTTTGTCGCGGCGGGTCTCGGACGAACTGTCATCGCCTTGTTGTTGGCGTTGCCAATCTGGTTTGCATTGCGGCGGCAGCTGTTTCCTCCGGGAGCCTGGAAGGTTTACCTTGCCGGTTCCATCGGCCTCTTTCCAAATATGCCGGTGGTATATTGGTCCGCGCAATTTATTCCATCGGGCCTGGTGGCAGTGATCTTTGCAACATCACCATTTATCACTGGCGTTTTATCGTTATTTATTCTGCGTGAAAATCCGTTCACTTTGCGGCGGGTTGTCGCGCTGGTCATTGCGCTTACAGGATTGCTGGTTATTTTTTATGGCCAGCTGCTGATTGATCATCGCGGCCTTTACGGTATCGGCGGTATTTTGCTGTCCTGCCTGATATTCAGCTTCAGCAGTGTCTGGATGAAACGCTTGAATGGAAACACCGAAGCCTTTGCGCAGATGACGGGTTCGTTATTGTTTGCCTTGCCCGGTCTGGTATTAACCTGGTGGTGGCTGGATGGGCAGCTTCCTGAAAATGTTTCGGACAAAACCGCGAGCGGTGTGATTTATCTCGCCGTCTGTGGTTCGCTGCTGGGCTACACCCTGTTTTTCTTTATCCTCAAACGCTTATCCGCCAGCGTGGTATCGCTGGTTACGTTGATGACACCGCTGCTGGCATTGATGCTGGGCGTCTGGGTGGCGGATGAGTATTTCACTGCGCAGCTTCTGGTAGGGGTGGGCATTGTGATACTGGCTTTACTGCTGTACATCGACGCTGGCTTGAGCCGGATGTATCGGTGGTGTGTGAATATGGTCAGGTTCATCAAGAGAATGGTTCGCCCATCTCCGGCCCAATCAATATCAAAAACCTGAGTCCTGAAAAGCCCGACTTCGGTCGGGCCGTCTTATTCTGGGACCACATAAAGGCTTTTCAGCGAAGCGCCTGCCTGTCGGCATACTCCACTGCTCACTATTGGTGCTGTGCTTCATCGGGATCACTGAAAACGTGCATCAAGTTGGTGCGTGCCTTGTTGTTTTTCCTGGTATGCCATCTTGTATTCACCGCTTATCTTTTTGATTTATATAGGGAAATCAAAGTTGGCTTGGTAACTGCAATATTCGACGCAAGCTAGTCCGGAATCATTGCGACAGCTGCAAAGAATCTGCTTTACCAATACCAAAAACCTAGAGGAAGAACTCATGAAGATGAAACAAAAATTTCTGGCTGGTGCCATCGCTCTTTCAGCTCTGGTTTCTGCCGCTGTAATACCGGCTGCCAATGCGGCTGAGGTTGGGGCTTCAGTATCAGCAGCGAATATGTATTACTGGCGGGGTTTGGATCTGGGTAGCGGTGATCCGGCAATCATCGGAGATATCAATGTCAGCGAGTCTGGTTTCTACGCTGGCCTGTGGGCATCGTCCGGTGATGCGGGAATGGGCACCGAGTGGGACTTTTACGCGGGTTACGGTTTTGAAGCGGGTCCGGTAAGTGTTGACCTGAACTACACCACTTACATGTATCCTTCCGCAGCAGAGCCGGTAGGCTTCAATGATCTGTCTGACGTTGCTGTTACCCTGGGCTTCGCAGCATCGGATGAGCTGTCTTTCAAAGCGATGTACCGCCATGGTCTGAGCGACCTGGGTGATGTGGATTATTCCTATGCAACCTTGAGCGCGTCTTACAATGCGGTAACCCTGCTGGTAGGTATGCACAGCGATGACAAAGTCAAAGCCGGTGCTGGTTCCTACGATGAGCTGACTCACGTTGATCTGAGCTATGCCTACAACGACAACCTGTCATTTACTCTGGGTAAAGTAATTGATGACGTTGACGATACCTTCAATGATGAAGTGAAATTCATCGTGACCCTGTCGCTGCCGCTGGGTGAATAACTCCGTCTTTCTGTACGGATCAGATAAGCAGCACCTCGAGTGTTGCTGGCGAAAAAGAGCAGGCATTGGCCTGCTCTTTTTCTTTGGGCTTTCGGTAAGGTAAATAACCAAAGCTGACTTTGCTGATTAACTCGCTGTGAATTCCCGTTATACTTCGGCGTCATCCAAGGTTTGCCAACAAGGGAATATCAGCATAATGAACTCACCAATTTCCTCATCTGCTCCCCAGATCCTCGTGACCGGTGGTGCCGGCTTTATCGGCAGCCATGTCTGTGTTGAGCTGATTAACAGTGGTTATCTTCCGGTGGTGGTCGATAATCTGTGCAACAGCAAGGCCGAAGCGCTCAAGCGGGTGGCCGCGATCACCGGTGTAGAACCGGTGTTTTACCAGGTGGACATCAATGAAAAAGCCAGAATGCGCGAGGTGTTCTCCGCCCATTCTTTTGCTGCAGTGATGCACTTTGCCGGGCTGAAAGCCGTGGGCGAATCCAGCCAGATTCCCATGAAATATTACCGCTACAACGTGGCCGGCACCCTGTCGCTCATGGAGGTCATGGAGGAGTTTGCGGTATGGAAGCTGATCTTCAGTTCCTCTGCCACTGTGTATGGTGACCCAGTGAGCGTCCCGATCGATGAAAGTTTTGCCACCTCGGCCACCAATCCTTATGGGCGCAGTAAATTGATGGTGGAAGAAATCCTGCGCGATATCGCCAACGCGCCAGACAGCGAGTGGAACATTTCCCTGCTGCGTTACTTCAATCCCGTCGGTGCCCACGAAAGTGGCATGATCGGGGAAGACCCCGCCGGAATTCCCAACAACCTGCTGCCTTATGTGGCGCAGGTGGCAATCGGCAAACTGAAAGAACTCAGTGTCTTCGGCGACGATTACAACACGCCGGATGGTACGGGCGTGCGCGATTACATTCATGTGGTCGATCTGGCACAGGGCCATGTGGCGGCGCTGAAAGGACTGGAGAGTGTGGCGGCTGGCTGCCGCGCTTACAATCTGGGCACGGGGACTGGTTATTCCGTGCTGCAGATCGTCCAGGCGTTTGAAGCCGCCAGTGGGCGTAAGGTGCCATATCGCATCACACCCCGCCGTCCAGGAGATATCGCCAGTTGTTATGCCAATGCTGATAAAGCGAAGAAAGAACTTGGCTGGGAGGCACGCCTCGACCTGCCGCGCATGATGCAGGATGCCTGGCGCTGGCAGCAGCAGAATCCGAACGGTTACGAATAGTCGGGTTGGCCAAGGACGGTTAATCAGGGGGCGATCGGCAGGCGGAGCGTAAAGGTCGCGCCGCCGAGGGCAGAGCGGTCGATCACCAGGGTTCCGCCATAGCTGGTGATGATGTCCGCACTGACGGCCAGGCCGATACCCTGGCCCGGCTGGGAAGTGTCGAGTCGCTGCCCGCGCTGCAGGATGCGCTCCTGCTGATCCGGCGGAATGCCGGCACCGTCATCGCTGATGCTGATCACCAGATGTTGCTGTTCCGTAAAGGCTTCCAGCCGTACCTGGCGATGGCAATATTTGAAAGCGTTCTCCAGCAGATTGCCCAACAGCTCCATCAGATCCTGCTCATCACCCACGAACACACTGTTGCTGGCGATGTTCGTCTGGCAATCCACCTGTTTATCCCGATAGACCTTGTGCAGCGCACTGATCAGGCGCTGCACGACCTGTTCGACCTCAATGCGCTGATTCAGCCCCTGCTGCTGGCTGGAGACGGCGCGCTGCAACTGGTAGGTCACCACCTGGTTCATCCGGGTAACCTGTTCGGCCAGTGTCTGGTGCAGATCGCTGTCCCTCGTCTCCTGATTCACTTTTCCCTGTAATACTGCCAGCGGCGTCTTCAGGCTGTGTGCCAGATCGCTCAGGCTGTTGCGGTAGCGCTGGCGCAGTGCTTCTTCACGGGCCAGCACCAGGTTCAGGTTGTCTACAATGCGTTGCAGTTCGCGGGGATGCTCACCAGCGATATTGCGTGTGTCGCCACTCTGCATGGCTTTTAACGCCCGGGCCAGTTTACGCAGCGGCCGCAGACCCCAGCGGAGGATGACAGTCTGAGCCAGGAGCAGCAACAGACCAGCAGCGCCCAGCCACTGCCATAACTGGTTGCGGTAAGCCTTCAGTTCTGCAAGGAATGCATCGCCGTCATGGCGCACCGCGAAGCGAAACGGATGCCCCCGACCACGGGCGTCTTCCCAGATCACGTCGTAGTGCGCACTGAAGCGCAGCCCTTTCTCGGTTTCTTCTTCCTGCACAATCAATTGACCCACGGTGGACTGTACGGCAAAGCTGTCGTTGGTGGGCGGTTCCAGCAGGGCAGCTGAATTGGAGCGCCAGATCAGTTCTTTGTCTTCGTTGAAGATATAGGCATAGAGGCCGGAGTTGAGCCGCTCAAAATCTGGCTCCATCAACATTGTCGGCATCTCCAGGTTGACCTTGCGCGTGCGGATATTCGGCAGCTCCGCCACGCTGAATAATAAATACAGATGAGTACGCAACCGCGCATCTTCAGCGGCCATGAGACTGCGTTGAAAAGCGTTGTCGAGGAAGAAACCGGTAAGCCCCAGAAACAGGGGCAGGAGCAGGGCGGAAGCGGCCAGCAGACGGGCGGAGATCGAGGTGAGTTTAACGGCCATCGGCGTGTCTGCGTTATTGACTCGGGCGGCGCTAGCGGCCGCCGTCAGTACTGAGGTTAAAGCGGTAGCCCAGACCCCGCTGGGTGGTGATCAGGTTCAGGCTGCCGTCAGGGTCGAGCTTCTTGCGCAGGCGCCCGACAAAAACCTCAATGACGTTGCTGTCGCGGTCGTAATCCTGCGCATACAAATGCTCAGTCAGTTCTGTCTTGGAAACATTCTTGCCCGCGTGCAGCGCCAGATAAGTAAGGGTGTTGTATTCAAAGCTGGTCAGTTCCACTTCCTGGCCGTGCAGATGGACCCGGCGGGCATTAGTGTCGATGGTCAGCGGGCCGTAATCCAGCACCGGAGCTGCATGACCGCTGGCGCGGCGCAGCAGGGCATTGATGCGCGCGCGCAGTTCTTCCGGGTGAAAGGGTTTGGTGAGGTAATCATCTGCACCGGCTTCCAGTCCTTCCACTTTGTCCTGCCAGGCACCGCGGGCAGTCAGGATAAGGATCGGGAAGTTGCGCTGCTTGGCCCGCAGCTGCCGGATAAGCTGGGTACCATCGAGCAGCGGGAGTCCCAGGTCCACGATTGCAAGGTCGTAGTCATATTCCTCTCCGAGGAATAATCCCTCGCGGCCGTCAGCTGCTGTGTCGCACGCATATTTTTCGTTACTTAACTGACTACAGATCTGTTCGCGCAGACTGGGCTCGTCTTCCACAATCAGGATTCGCATGCTGAATTCCGCTTCAGGTTAGTTGAGGATGGCCCCGGTCTGGCCGTCAACATTGACGGTGCGCATATGACCGGAAGTCTGCAGGATCTTTACGCCGTAGATGATGCCACTGCCGGACTGGCGGGTACTCACATTCATCACCTTGCCACCGTAACGCTGCTGCACGATGGACGCTGCCTGCGACGCAGAGACGCGCGCGCGCGGACGCTCTTCCTGGCTGCCCTGATCCCGCCGGGGTTCGGCGGAGGCAATCTGGTGGAATGAACCCAGTGTCAGGGCCAGCAAAAGAACGGCCAGCCAGCGACAGGGGGAGTTGGGGTGACGCAGCAGCGACATGGCAAAGACTTCCTGCAAAATCATTGAGTTGGGTAAGTATACAAGGTGTTTGCAACTATCGCGTGTGTGCCTTCACAGGAAAAAGAGCCCGGGGTGACTCGGCACCCCGGCAAGGAGCGGAATGATCAGTAGCCGCGGCCTGGGCGAATATGCACATCAACTGGTATGCGATCCCCGGGGTGATGGCTGGTGCGGGTGTGATAGTGCTTGCCGTGATACTGGTAAGTCACATCGTATCCGACGATCCGTTGAGAATATTCAGTCTGGTAGCTGGTATGACAGACCTGCTCATCGCGATAGTGGGTGGTGCTGCCGCTGGAGCGACTGCGGCTGAGGTCGTGGCCGATGGCCGCCCCCAGCAGTCCGCCAGCGACCGCGCCGACATCTTTATTGCGCTTGCTGTGGCCCAGCTCATGGCCGACAGCAGCACCGATTAAACCGCCCACAACAGTCCCGGTATAAGAATCGCTTCTGCCCGGTTCGCGATAGGCGACGGTCTCATAATGGCAGGATTGCCGGGGCACCTGGGTTTCGACCCGCTGATAGATAGGGCGGGCATCGACCACCCGGGCATAGTCCCCGTGATGGTGAGGGTGGTGGCCATGTTTATGGTGATGTTTGGGGCCCGCCACAGCGCCATTGGCCAGCAACAGGCCCAGGGTGATACCGGTGAACGTGCTGATCAAGAGGGACTTTTTCATGGTCTTTCTCCATGTGATTTAACCTGGATGCAAGGGAATCTTTACCCTTGTCGCCAGATTAAAGCCGCCTAACTGAACGGGAACTGAAGTAAATCCGGTTTTCGCTCCTCCTAATTCGCCAAAAAGGCGCAGCAATCAGGGTATAATCGCCGCACTCTTGACTTTCATATCACCCAGTTCACGGATTTTTGCCACTGATGACCGATTATCTTGATGTAAAAGCCTACATGGCCGAGTTGGGCCGCAATGCCCGGCAGGCGTCACGCGTGATTGCATCCACCTCCTCGGGCGTAAAAAACCAGGCGCTGCTGGCGATTGCCGATGCGCTGGATAATGCCCGGGCTGTCCTGGCGGCTGAGAATCAGAAAGACCTGGAAGCCGGCGCTGCCAACGGTCTGGATTCTGCAATGCTCGACCGTCTCGCACTCAAACCGTCGACCATTGACGGCATGATCGAAGGCCTGCGGCAGGTGGCAGCGCTGCCGGACCCCTGTGGCGAGATCACCGGCATGAGCTATCGGCCTTCCGGTATACAGGTTGGCAAGATGCGTGTACCTCTGGGGGTAGTGGGGATCATTTATGAATCCCGTCCCAACGTGACCATTGATGCGGCCAGCCTGTGTCTCAAGTCAGGCAATGCCGCGATCCTGCGTGGCGGCAGTGAAGCTATCCACTCCAACCGCGCCATTGCGACCTGTCTGCAGGCCGGATTGAGAGCGGCAGGTCTACCCGATACCGTGGTGCAGATCGTCGAAACCACTGACCGTGCAGCAGTGGGCGAACTGATCACCATGCCTGAATATGTTGATGTCATCGTGCCTCGCGGTGGTAAAGGACTGATCGAGCGGATCAGCAATGACGCGCGTGTGCCGGTAATCAAACACCTCGACGGCATTTGCCATGTTTATATTGATGATAAAGCCGACCTGGAAAAAGCCTTCGCCGTCGCGCTGAATGCCAAGACCCATCGCTATGGTGTCTGCAACGCGATGGAAACCCTGCTGGTTGCGGAAGGTGTTGCTGAAAATATCCTGCCCCGTCTGGCAGTGGCCTTCGGCAAGAAAGACGTGGAACTGCGCGGTTGCGAGAAGACCCGCGCGCTCATCAATGCCAATGCGGCGACAGAAGCTGACTGGGCTACCGAATACCTTGCACCGGTGTTATCGATCAAGGTTGTCGCTGGCCTGGATGAAGCTATCGATCACATCAATCGCTACAGTTCACAGCACACCGATGCCATCATCACCGAGGACTTCACTCGTGCGCGCCGGTTTATCACGGAAGTAGATTCCAGCTCGGTCATGGTCAACGCGTCAACACGCTTTGCGGACGGATTTGAATATGGTTTAGGGGCGGAGATAGGTATCTCCACCGACAAAATCCACGCGCGCGGACCGGTTGGCCTGGAAGGCCTGACGTCGCAGAAATGGGTTGTGCTGGGTGATGGGCACATACGTCAATAAGGCCGGTAAAGGCGCAGCTGATGCTTAGCAAGATTGGCATCCTCGGCGGAACCTTTGACCCGGTGCATCACGGCCACCTGCGCCTGGCGCTGGAGTTGCGACAGACGCTGGGGTTGTCCCAGATGCGCCTGATGCCCTGCCATCGCCCGGTTCACCGCGGCCAGCCTCAGGTCAGCAGCGCCCAGCGGGCAGAGATGATTCGTCTGGCGCTGATGGATTGCCCTGAACTGACCCTGGATGAACGCGAGCTGCGGCGCGATGAGCCATCCTATACATTTGATACGCTGCGCAGTCTGAGGGACGAACTGGGGCCGGATGTGAGTCTGCTCTGGGCACTGGGCACTGATGCCTTTGCGGCTCTGGATACCTGGAATCGGTGGCAGGAATTGCTGGATTACACTCATCTGGTGGTGATTGAGCGGCCCGGTTTTTCGCTGCCGCAGACAGGGGCGGTTGCTGAATTACTGCAGCGTCATCGCGCCCCGGTTACGGCGTTGAGTGAACTGCCGGGCGGTGCAATTGTCTTGCCTTCATTGCGTCTGCTGGATATTTCGGCCACGGATATCCGCAGGCAGGTGGCAATCGGGGAGTCCGTCCAGTTTTTAATCCCCGAATCGGTACGCCGTTACATCCTGGCCGAGGGACTTTATCGGTAAGGACAGGAATCGATGAGCACAGGAATTAATTTTTTCATTGCTTCATCCAATCACGGGTGGAGTATTTTTTTATAAGTAAGCAGGTAAAGAATGTCTGAAGAGTTAAGCCAGATCGTAATCAACGCGCTTGAAGATCTGAAAGGTAAAAACATTGTGCAGCTGGACGTGCGCGAGATGACGGATGTTACGGATACGCTGATCATTGCCAGCGGTACCTCCAACCGTCACGTGAAATCCATGGCCAACAACGTTGTGGAGGACTGCAAGAAGCTCGGCTACATGCCCCTCGGCGTGGAAGGTATTGATGCCGGCGACTGGGTATTGGTGGACTTCGGGGATCTTGTGGTGCATGTCATGCAGGAAGAAACCCGCAACTTTTATGAGCTGGAGAAGCTCTGGTCAATCACGCCCAGTAATCGCAATTCATAAAAACCGGAATTTCCCTTGTGAAAGTTCGCATCATCGCCGTCGGTACTAAAATGCCCGCCTGGGTCGAGCAGGGCTATGCGGAATATGCCAAGCGCATGCCGCGAGACTGCGTGGTAGAACTGGTTGAACTGCCTCTGGCTCAACGGGGAAAAAACACCGACATTGCCCGTGCCATGGAGAAGGAAGGCGAAGAGATGCTGGCGGCCATCGGTAAGGGCGAGCAGGTCATTGCGCTGGATGTGAAGGGAAAGTCCTGGAGTACCGAGCAGCTGGCGGAACAGATGGCGAACTGGCGGATGAGCGGCAGCAACTACTGTCTGCTGATCGGCGGGCCTGACGGACTGGCTCCCCAGTGCCTTGCCAAGGCGCAGATCCACTGGTCGCTGTCTGCCCTGACTCTGCCCCATCCACTGGTGCGTATCCTGGTGATCGAGCAGCTCTATCGGGCGTGCAGCATCTTGCAGAATCACCCGTACCACAAATAAGGCCATCTACCAGCGTCAGCAACGTTTTTGCAGGTTCAACCAGAGGCACAATGTCCGAAACGCAACACTTTAAAGACTACCACCGCGAAACGCGCATCTTCTGGGCACGCCTGGCGGTCATGTCTGTGTTGATGCTGGCATTGATGGGTGTGTTGGTGTACCGCTATCACCATCTTCAGGTTGTCCAGTATCAGGATTACGCCACCCAGTCGGATCGCAACCGCATCCACGTCCAGCCCATCCCGCCCACCCGCGGGCTGATCTATGACCGCAATGGCCTGTTGCTGGCGGAGAACCGCCCCAGTTACACCCTCTCTGTCGTACGCGAACGGGCAGGCGATCTGGAGGAGACCCTCAAATACCTGCAGACACTTGTAGAGATCAACGCGAATGATCTGGAAAAATTCTACAAGCTTATGCATCAGCGCCGCCGCCCTTTCGAGCCGGTGCCTCTGCGCTATAACCTCACTGAAGAAGAACTGGCGAGCCTGGCGGTCAATGAATTCCGGCTGGAAGGGGTGGAGATAGACGCGCAGCTGGTGCGCCACTATCCCTACGGCGAGCTGTTCGCGCACACCGTTGGATACGTGGGGCGGATCAGTGAGGCTGAGCTGACCAACTTTGATGAGGATCAGTATCGCCGTTACAGCGGTACCCACTCCATCGGTAAGACTGGCCTGGAGCGCTATTACGAAGACATTCTGCTGGGTGAGGTGGGCAACCAGAACGTCGAGACCAACGCCCGCGGCCGGGTGCAGCGGGTACTCGAACGGATTGATCCCAAGCCCGGCGGTGATCTGCACCTGTATCTCGACGTGCGCATGCAGCAGACCGCTATGGCTGCACTGGCGGGGCGGCGCGGTGCCGTTGTGGCCATTGAAGTCAAAAGTGGTGGGGTCCTGGCGGCAGTGAGCACCCCCAGTTATGACCCCAACCTGTTCGTGACCGGCATCAGCTTCGCGGATTACCGCAACCTCAACGAATCCATAGATATGCCCCTTTATAACCGGTTTATCCAGGGGGTATATCCACCGGGTTCGACCATCAAACCCGTAGTGGGACTGGCGGGCCTCGATACCGGATTTACCGACGCGCGCCGCACCATCAACGATCCCGGTACCTTCCGATTGCCCAATACCGAGTGGGTCTGGCGTGACTGGAAGCGCGGCGGTCACGGCAGCCGCGTCGACCTGAAGCAGGCCATAGCCGAATCCTGTGACACCTACTTCTGGGATCTGGGCAACCGCATGGGCATTGACCGCCTGTCCGAATTTGGCAGTCATTTCGGTCTGGGGGAGCTGACGCGGATAGATATCCCTAATGAACGGCGGGGCGTCTGGCCATCGCGTGAATGGAAGCGGACGGTCAGGGGGCAGGGCTGGTATCCGGGGGATACTATCAATATGTCCATCGGCCAAGGCTATGTGCTGACCTCGCCCATGCAGCTGGCCGTAATGACCGCGACACTGGCGCACCGGGGGGTGCGGATCCGGCCGCAGATGACCGAGCGGGCCAATGGCAAATTCCTGGCCCCGATCATCGAAGACCGGTTTGACGTTGCCGAAGCCCATTGGGATGCCGTATTCGACGGTATGGCTGAGGTCATGCACGGTGCCCGGGGCACGGCCCGCCGGGCGGCCCAAGGTGCGGAATATCGCATGGCTGGAAAGTCCGGTACGGCGCAGGTGGTCAGTATTCCCCAAGGCGCGAAATACGACAGTGAGGCCCTTAAAGAACGTCACCGGGATCATGCACTGTTTGTTGCTTTTGCACCGCTGGAAGATCCGCAGATAGCGGTCTCGGTAATTCTTGAAAATGCGGAGGGCGGCTCCAGTCAGGCCGGACCGGTGGCGCGCATCGTCATGGATGCGTTCCTGCGCGGCAAATATCTGCTGCCGGAAGAACCGGAAGCAGCCCCCGTTGCCCGCCAGCCGGTCTCCGGCCCTCAGACATTGGCGCGGCGTATGTCTGATACAGACGGAGTGAATTAGTCATGAGCGGACGGGATTTCCTCCGGCGCCTCCCCCGAACCGGCTTTGGCCTTGGCCGCCGGGAGGCGCTCCAGCAGCGGCTCCATATCGACTTCCTGTTGTTGATCCTGTTGCTGGTATTGACGGCGATTGGTATGTCGGTGCTCTACAGCGCCAGTGGCGAAAGTATGGTGACCATGCGTCGCCAAGGCATCTTTTTCGTCATCGCCTATGTTGCCATGTTTGCCGTTGCCCAGGTGCCGGTCCACTTCATGCGGCGAATGGCGCCCTGGGCTTATTTCGGCGGGATTATCCTGCTGATTCTGGTTCTGGTGATCGGTGTGGGAGCCAAAGGGGCCCAGCGGTGGTTGAGCCTGGGGGCGTTCCGCTTCCAGCCTTCCGAAATCATGAAGCTGGCCATGCCGTTGATGATTGCGGCCTACCTCAGCAAACGCTTCCTCCCCCCCAGTCTCAAACACGTCTTCTTCACGCTGGTGCTGATTGGCTTCCCCACGGCGCTGATCATCGATCAGCCAGACCTGGGGACTTCCATCCTTGTGGCGACCTCAGGCATGGTGGTGCTCTTCTTTGCCGGCCTGCGCTGGGGTTACATATTTCTGGCCATTGTGGCCTTTGTAGCCAGTCTGTGGCCTGTCTGGCACTTTATGATGCATGATTACCAGCGCCAGCGGGTGCTGACGCTGCTGAATCCGGAGGCGGATCGGCTGGGGGCCGGCTGGAACATCATTCAATCCAAGACCGCTATCGGATCGGGTGGCCTGTCGGGGAAAGGCTGGCTTGAAGGTACCCAGTCGCGGCTGGACTTTCTGCCGGAAGGGCACACGGATTTCATCATTGCCGTCATGGCTGAAGAGTTTGGTCTGCTCGGAGTGTTGACGCTGCTGGGTATTTACCTGCTGGCCATCATCCGGGGCATGATGATTGCGCTCAATGCTCAGGACAGCTTTGGCCGTCTGCTGGCGGCCAGTATTACCTTCACATTTTTCGTCTACGTCTTTGTAAACATGGGCATGGTGTCCGGTTTATTGCCGGTGGTGGGTGTGCCTTTGCCGCTGATCAGCCAGGGGGGAACGGCAATTGTGACCCTGATGGCAGGCTTCGGCATCCTGATGGCAATCGCTACCGAACGTAAGCGGGTCATGCGTCCGCAGAAGAATAAATAACCGCATCAACACATTGCTGCGGGTCAATCAGTCACCGTGAGAGTATCTGTTAGAAGGGGTTCAGTAATGAGGCAGGTTAAAGGGGTGGGCGGTGTAACAGCCGGCCGCCTGCGTAAATCCGTTTATTTCACTCTGGGTAAAACCCTTAGCCTGCTGACGGGTTGTCTGGTACTGGGATGTGCAACGACCGGGTCAGCGGATTATGGCCAGCACGCGCAAACCCAGGACTTTATCGATGAGATGGTCCGCGATCACGGCTTTGAACCTGAGCCATTGCGCCAGTGGCTCGGGCAGGCGGAAAAAAAGCAGAACATCCTGGATGCCATTGCCCGCCCGGCAGAACGAACCAAAACCTGGAAAGAATATCGCCCGATCTTTATCGTTCCGGCGCGGATAGACAACGGGGTGAAGTTCTGGCGGGAGAATCAGGCCGCCCTGACGCGGGCCGAGCAGGAGTTCGGCGTGCCGGCAGAATATATTGTCGCCATCATCGGGGTAGAGACTAACTACGGCAGAAACACTGGCAGCCACCGGGTTATCGACGCACTGGCGACCCTGGCTTTTGATTATCCACCGCGCGCGCCTTTCTTCCGCAAAGAGCTGCAGAACTACTTTCTGCTGACCCGCGAACAGAAACAGGACCCGTTAAAGTTCAAAGGCTCCTACGCCGGAGCCATGGGTTACGGACAGTTCATGCCGTCCAGTTATCGCTCGTATGCGGTGGATTTTGATGGTGACGGTTTTACCGATATCTGGGACAACACCACCGATGCCATCGGCAGCGTGGCTAATTACTTCAAGCAGCACGGCTGGCAGAGCGGTCAGCCGGTAGTCAGCCGGGTGCGGCCGGAAGGCGAGAGCGGCACGGACGCGTTCAACAGCATCAATCCACCGACCGTGACTGTGGCGGAATGGAAGAAGCGTGGCTATCAACCGATCAGTGACCTGTCCCCCGATGCCAAGGCTGTTATCCTGAAGCTGGATGGCCAGCACGGTGAAGAGTACTGGCTCGGCCTGCAGAACTTTTACGTCATTACCCGTTATAACCGCAGCCATCTGTATTCCATGGCAGTGCATCAGCTGAGTCAGTTGATTAAAGAGAAGATGGAGGCAGGTCAATGACGGCATCAATCCGTTTGCTGGCTCTGGCCCTGGTGGGGCTGACGTTATTCGCCTGTACGCCGATCCAGCCTTATCCCACATCACCGGGCAAGCCAAGTTTTGACGACCTCAAAGACAGTGGCCCTGAGCGTGAAGTGGATACGTCTCACGTGCCCGATGCCGTGCCCCGCCATGAAGTCCGTACCGTTGCGGGTAATAAAAATCCTTACACGGTTCTGGGGAAAACCTACTACCTGCTGGAAGATGAAAGCTCCTATAAAGAGCGCGGCAAAGCCTCCTGGTATGGCAAGAAATTCCATGGCCGGCGCACGTCCAATGGTGAGATCTACGATATGTATGCCATGACCGCCGCCCATAAAACTCTGCCGATTCCGTCATATGTGCGGGTGACGCATGTGCAGAACGGCAAAAGTGTCGTTGTGCGGGTTAATGATCGCGGTCCCTTTCACAGTGACCGCATCATTGATCTGAGCTACGCTGCGGCCCAGCGGATCGGCATCCTCAATGCCGGTACGGGTCTGGTGGATGTGGAAATTGTGCTGCCCAGCGATGCACCGCCAGTGCCCTTGAAAGCCGCCGATACTACGGTCGTTCCTGGGAGCAAGTTACCACCTAACACCCATCTGCAGATCGGTGCCTTCAGCTCGGAAAGCAGTGCAAAACAGTTTGCGGCACAGGTCTCAGGCCACCTGACGTATCCGGTGATTATCAGACGCAGCCAGACCGGCAAACCGATTTACCGGGTGCGGGTCGGCCCAATTACCGATGCGCGTGATTTGCAGCAGGTGCGTCATGATGTGAAAAAATTGAATATTCCTGAAGCTCACGTTGTCTACGAATAGCTTCGCTGCCGCTGCGTTCATTTTTTCTGTGCAAAGGATTGCGCTGCGTGAACGAAAACTTGTGCGGCAGCCGCAAAAATCCCTGCGTTTCAGCTGGTACAATCAGCCAGCTTTTTGAACCCCTAACTGCGAGTGATTCCGTTCCCATGTTTAAGACATTATTTACCAGTGCATTGCTGTTAGTAGCCAGTAATACTCTGCTGGCACAACCCTCACCGACCCCCGCCTCTCCGAGTCAGCAGATCATCATTCCATCTCCGCCACAACTCGCAGCCTCCGGTTATCTGCTGATCGATGCCGACACGGGAGCCGTGCTGGTTGAACACAATGCTGACGAACGTTTACCGCCAGCAAGCCTGACCAAGATGATGTCCAGCTACATCGTTTCGGAGGAAATTGAGAGTGGCCGCATCAGTGAAGAAGACATGGTCAACATCAGTGTCAAAGCCTGGCGGATGGGTGGTTCCAAGATGTTTATCCGCGAAGGCACTCAGGTTTCCGTAAAGGATCTGCTGTTGGGGGTCATCGTGCAGTCCGGTAACGATGCGACCGTAGCACTGGCGGAATACATTTCCGGCAGTGAAGATGCCTTTGTGGATGTCATGAACCAGAAAGCAGCGCTGATGGGCATGACCAGCACGCACTTTGAAAACTCCACCGGCTGGCCGGCAGAAGGCCACCTGACCACTGCCCGGGACCTGGGTATCCTCGCGCGCGCCATCATCAATGATCACCCGGAGCATTACGCGCTTTACAAAGAGAAGTACTTCGTCTGGAACGATATCCGTCAGCCGAACCGTAACCTGCTGCTGTTCCGCGATGAGACGGTGGACGGTTTGAAGACCGGCCATACCGAAGAAGCTGGCTATTGTCTGGTGGCTTCCGCCAAACGCAACGGCATGCGCCTGATTTCGGTGGTCATGGGCACCGCCAGTGAGAACGCCCGGGCAGCGGAATCCCAAAAACTGCTGGCTTACGGGTTCCGCTACTACGAGACTCTCTCACTCTACAATGCCGGTACTGAACTCAGCAAAACCCGGGTATGGGGTGGCAAGACCAATGAGGTGGCCCTGGGTATTGCGCAAGATATCAAGCTGACCCTGCCACGCGGCCGTCAGGAAGAGCTGCAGGCCAACATGCATATCAATGAGGTCATCAAGGCGCCCATTGAGACGGGTCAGAGCCTGGGCAAAGTGACCATTGAGCTGGATGGCAAAGTGCAGGCCGAAGCTGACCTGATTGCCCTGCAGCCGGTTGAAAAAGCCGGGTTCTTCGCCCGCCTGTGGGACAGTATTAAATTATTCTTCCGCAATTTGTTCAGCTGATCCTGATCCTGCGGCGCCCCTCTGAATCCGGCGCCGCAGATCCCTCCGCCCTTCGCCTCCTTTTCTCTTTGCTGTCGTAGACTTAGGCGACTATTTCATAAAGTCGTCGACAGCGTCATATTTTTCATCGCGCAATGTGACAGGTTTGGAGCTACACTTTTGGCGTCCGTTACTACATGTGACGGACAGATTATTATTTATTCAAATTGCCAGGAGATGCTCATGGAAGCCACTCAAAATCCATATCAAACACCGGAAGGTCAACTCACTGTCGAAGGGCAGGGCTATGGGGAGATCAATTTCTTTTCTCCCAAGACCCGGATCGGGCGTTTACGTTATCTTTCCCACAGCTTTGTTTTTATGCTGGCCGTCTACGCCATTCTGGCGGTAGGCATGGCGCTGGCCTTGGCCGTATCCGGCGTTTTCTGGGTGCTGGTGGCGGCATCTTATATCGGCATGATAGTGATTTCGTTCATCCTGGCCATTCAGCGCCTGCATGACCTTAATAAAAGCGGCTGGCTCTGTCTGGTGATGTTTATTCCCCTGGCCAACCTGATTCTGGCTCTGTTTCTGTTGTTTGCGCCGGGTACCCCGGGTCCTAACAATTTTGGTCTGCAGCCGCCGCCCAATAAAACCTGGAACTGGATTCTCGGTATTGCATTTCCGGTCATCATGATGCTTGGTATTCTGGCAGCCATCGCGATTCCGGCTTATATGGGCTACACCAATCAGGGATTCGATGATAGCTACTACCAGTACGACTACGACGATGGCAGTCAGTACGAGGACGGCAGTGTCCTGGAATGGGACAGTTCCGAGTATGCTGACGAAGAATGATGAGGGCTGAGCGGCAGCTCAGTCAGGTAAAGCGGACCTTCTGAGGAGGGTTCGCTTTACAGTACCCCCGCCCCTTTAATCTCCAGATAACTGTTTGCCACCCGCACGGCCAGTTCCTGCGCGGTGCAGTCCAGAGTGTACACCCCCGCTGCAGTCAATTTTCTTTGCACTTCGCGCCGACTGTTCAGATATTGCTGAACCCCGGTGTAGTTGAGGGCGTCGTCAAGGCTGGCAACTGGCTGCTGTTCCAGCTGATCCAGCACGGCCTCGCGGATATTGGCGATCATCACCAGATGGCGCTTTCGGAGAAGATTGACCGCCAACAGCAGCTCATTCACATCTTCATCGCGGGAGTTGGTCACGAGGATTACCAGCGAACGCTTCTGTTGCAGCAGGGCGAGCTTTTCCGCTGCGGCGGTATAGTCCGGCGCACATTGACCCGCCTGCAGATCGTACATGCCGTTAAGCAGATTCTTGATTCGCTCCACCCCTTTTTGCGGGGGAATCCAGCGGTTACTCTCACCAAAGCTCATCACGCTGACGCTGTCGCCCTGACGCAGAGCGATGTAGCTCACCAGCAGCATGGCGTTGAGGGAGTGGTCAAAATGGCTCAGGTCGTCGTCCTTTGCGCGCATGCGCCGGCCACTGTCCACCAGCAGGACAATCTGCTGGTCCCGTTCATCCTGGTATTCCCGTGAGATGAGTTTCTGACGGCGGGAGGTGGCCTTCCAGTCCAGCTGCCGCAGGCTGTCGCCGATGCGGTATTCGCGCAGTTGCTGGAACTCAAGGCCGGTACCACGGCGGGGCTTTCGTTTAATACCAATCTGGCTGGTGTGGTTATCTGTGGCGAGGATGGTGTAAGCCGCAATGGCCATGAAATCGGGGTAAACCTTAACCTGACTGGAAAGCCCGCTGCGGTACTGCACCTGCCAGAATCCCAGCGGACTGGGTATCTGCAGGTAACTCGGCTGGATCTCCAGTGGGCCGCGTTCCAGCGGGCGCAGCTGGTAACAGACCTCGCTGGTACGTCCCGGCAGGAGTTCCAGGGTCAGAGGCAGGTCCTGACGCTCGACATTCGGAGGAATGCCGTCGAACAGCTGCACCCGGATTGGCCGGTTGAATGAGTGACGCAGGCGCAGGGTGACGGTGGCCCATTTGTCCACCGCCAGGTTGCCGGCCACATCCCGTTCCACGTCAATACCCGGCAGTTGCCGCGACATCATGTAATCCAGCCCCACGACAATGAGTCCGGCCAGCAGGATGGCGCCGCCGGCACTGAGGCTGCTGCCCAGGCCGAAGTAACTGTTTACAAATGCCAGGCCAAAGGCGGCCACGGCGATCAGCAACAGGCCGCCGTAGAGGCGTTTACCCGGTATCCACCGGCGGCGACTCCAATGATGTGCTTTCATGGCTGGTCTCAGGGCGATAGCTTGGTTATCCGTGTCTTGGGGTAATAGCGCTGGTCTTAAGGCGCCGCGCAAGATCAATGGCGCGGGGCCTCGACCTGTTGCATCACCGACTGCAGTACCCGGTCCGCGTCCACACCTTCGATGGCCAGCTCTGGCGACAGGAGAATCCGGTGGCGCAGGGCGGGGAGGTACATGGTCTTGACGTCATCCGGGGTGACGAAGGTATTGCCTTTGATAAGTGCATAGGCCCGCGCAGCGGCGAGCAGAGCGATACAGGCCCGGGGGCCGGCACCGCGGGCGATGCCATTCCACTCACGGGTAGTGCGCACCAGCTTCACCACGTAATGAAGGATCTGGTCATCCACCGTCACCTGTTCGGCCACCTTCTGCAGGCTCAGTACATGAGAAGGCTTGAGCAGGGTACGGATGTGTTCCAGCCCGAAGCCCCCCTGCGCCTGACCGCTGACCTGGCGCAGCATCGCCTGCTCATCGGTTTCGTTGGGGTAATCGATCATGACCTTCAGCATGAAGCGGTCCAGCTCCGCTTCGGGCAGCGGGTAGGTGCCTTCCTGCTCCACCGGGTTCTGGGTGGCCAGCACCATGAAAGGCTCGCCGGTCTTGAAGGATTCGCCTTCGATAGTGATCTGACCCTCCTGCATGACCTCCAGCAGGGCGGCCTGGGTTTTGGCGGGGGCGCGGTTGATCTCGTCCGCCAGCAGCAGGTGGGTGAAGACGGGACCGCGGCGGATCTCAAACTCCTGCTTGGCCATGTTGAACATGGCGTGGCCGGTAACGTCGCTGGGCATCAGGTCCGGGGTGAACTGCACCCGGGAAAACTGACCGCCGAAACACTTGGCGAGACTGCGGACCAGCAAGGTCTTGCCTAACCCCGGCACGCCTTCGATGAGCACATGGCCCCGGGCGATCAAGGCCACCAGCACCTGCTCAATGATAAGGTCCTGGCCGATCAGTGCTTTCTTGATCTCCTGCAACAGGGTGTCTGCCAGGGCGCTGGCTTGTTCCAGGCGGGCTTCACGGGAAATGTCATCACTCATAGGTTTTTCCTTATGGTTTGCAGGCAGGCGACTGCCAGGGTGAAATCTTGGGGGTGCAGCAGCTTATCGCTGAAGAGCGCGCGCTGAAGATCGGCTGGGCTCAGCGAGGTCAGCTGGTGCAGGTGATTGATCTGCTGTGCTTCGGGCCAGTCATTGAACTGGGGATAAAGCTGCTGCAGCTGCTGGCGCAAATCCTCCCGGAGGCGCTCCACCAGGTAGGGATGCTGCTGGCGTCGCCACATGAGCATGGCACTGGCGTGGATGTGTTCAGCCAGACTGCGACGGCCCTCGGCCGTCCGGGTGAGGATGGGGCCAAAGCGCACGGCCCGGGCCCACAGCCATAAAGCCAGCGCCAGCATGGCGGCCAGCATGCCGTAAGGGGTAGCTTGCCAGAGGATACGCCATAGCGAAGGGGCTTCCTGATTGACTAGAAACCAGACTTTGCTGTCGGGCTCGATCAGCTTCCAGAGTGCATAGGCATGATCGTGACAATCCACTCGCCAGTTGCTCCAGATGCCATTATCGCTGTTGATCACCACCAGTCCCTGACCCCAGTTGAACTGCGCCATGTGCAGTCCCTGGTCATCACCGGCCCAGCCGTCCGGCTCGGTATCGTAATAATCGAAGCGGGCGCCCCGGCTGTAGTCGATCAGCAGAGGCTCAGCTTCGTCGAAAAATTCCACCGCCTGAGGCTCCTGAAACAGGGCGCAGCGGTAATGGTTGTCCGGCTTTTCCTTGTCAGCAGTCTCTTCGGTTGATGCCTTGTCAGTCGCGCTATCTTCAGATGCGTCCGGAGAAGAGGTGTTTTCATCCGTTTGCTCAGTAAATGGCTGGTCCTCGGACTCATTTACTGTGATACCAAACTGGTCCAGCAGCGGGTCGCTGCCTTCGTTGCCGACAAAAGGGTTGTTGGTGCTGGTAATCACAGTGCCACCCTTTTCTACCCAGCTCAGCAGGTTATCGAGCCGTTGGCCACGCAGCATCTTGTGGGCGTTGAGCAACACCAGGGTATCCCGCGGGCCAACCCGTTCGCCCTGCCACTCCATGTTGTCCAGCAGGCCAAAGTTACGCAGGGTCTGGCTTGCCACGCCATGCTCGCGCAGAAAGTAACCGATGGCCAGAAATTCGTCTTTTTTAGCCTCCTGGGAGTAACCCATGTCTATCTCTTCTTCTACCCAGGTGAGATAACGGCTCGCCCAATAGCCCATGCCGATGATGGCGACAGCCAGGACGATCAGGATCAGTTGGTTGGTGGAGAGCCGCCTAACCATGGACCGTTTCTCCCGCTGTGGCTGTCGGACGCCATAAGCTGTTCCATTGGCGACACAGTGTCAGGCCCGCCGCCTCATCCACCGGAATATGGCCATAAGCCAGGCGCTGCCAGCACTGGGTCAATTCGTCGAAGTAAGCGATCGCTTCGGTGGCGGCTGGATGGTCACGGGTGTAGTCGTGGGCCAGCCGAAGACATTCGCGCTCAGTATGACCATCCTCAATCTCCAGCCCGGCATCGAGCAGGCGGATCAGGCAGGCGCGGTATAGCAGGGCCAGGGCTGGCCGCTGCTCGCCCTGCTGCCAGAGCGACACAGCCTGCGCGCTGACATCATCGGGCAAAGACTCGCGACTCAGGTCCAGCCCGAAGAGGGTGACGGGGCGGGCGCGCCGGGCGGTTTCCGGTACTCGCTGGGGCAGGTAAGCCGCCAGCCAGTGGCGGTAACGGAATGCAACCCAGATCAGCAGCGCAATAACACCGGCCCACAGCAACAGCTCCAGCCAGCTGGCCAGGCGCAGCACTGCAGCAACAGCGTCTATCAGCTCACGCAGCCACTTCAGTTTGGACTCCCGTTCCTTCTCATCCTTGTTGCTAAGAGTGGGATAACGGATGGTGTCTTTCTGATGAAAATCATCGCCTGCCAGCACCGCTTCAATCGCCACCTTCGCCGACTCCCGGTTCAGTGTCTGGGCTGGAGGTGTCGCGCTGTCCTGGGCCTGTGTGTCATGGACGGGCAGCAAGGTGAGGAAACAGACAAACACAATGGCTAACGCGGCCGTGGTCTGGGCTTGAGGTTGTGGGCGGCGCTTGTTCACGATGCGCTGGAAGGCGATATCGATATCCCATGCCTCCAGCTTGATACGGCGGTTGAGGTAGAGAGAAAAACCACAGGCCACATAAAAGGGCGCTACCAGCGAGAGGGCAAAGTAACCACAGGCGTTGGTAAGGTACGTAAACCAGAAGGCTTCTTCGCTGAACCACAGGTCTACCCAGTCCAGCCCTACTTCGCTGGGAACAAAGGCGTAGAGCAGTATCAGCAGCCCAAGACTCAGAAAACTTTCAACATGGACACCGATGAGGGTAAGCCAGGTGGCCGGATTGGAATCTTCCCGGTGGAGGATGCGCAGGCGCTGCTTGCGGCGTTCTCCTTTCAAACCTTCCAGCTGGATGACCGGCAGGTCCATGGAGCGGGTGAGGCTCAGGCGTCGCCAGGTCAGGCTCAGGAACAGCTGACGCCGCGCCTGGGCCGGAAAGGCGGCCAGCGTCTCCCGGGTCGTAGGCAGATAACCGAACACCGCCTGACTGAGGATATGCAGCAACGGACGCTCGAACAGCGGTTTAAGCCACCAGATAATCACCGTGCTCAACCACAGCCAGTCCTGCGGCAGCAGGTTGAACAGCAGAAACAGCGGCAGAGTCAACAGCAGCCAGACCTTGGTCATTGGCCACCACCAGCGGCGTGCCATCAACAGGCCCAGATCGACGGCTTCCCACGCCCGGCGCGGGCGAATCTCAATAGTTACCTGATCAAGATTCATGGGGGGGCTTCCTTCCATCCTGCCGGCCGCTGAGGCACAAGTAAGCAATTACTACGCCCCAGAGCACTGCGCCAACAAAATATTTTTGCCAGGCAACGAGAATGTTATTGGACGACCAGAAAGCCTCGATAAACGCTGCAATCACCAGCATGATGATGACGCCGTAGACCAGGCGGATGGCTACCCGGCCTGCCTGCAGCAGCGCTTCCACCCGTGTTCGATTACCGGGGTTGAGCAGGTTGTAGCCAAGTTTCAGTCCTGCCGCGCCCGAGATAACAATGGCGGTCAGTTCAAAACTGCCGTGGCCAATCACGAAGGTAAAAAAGGTCTCGGTATAACCCGCATTGGTGAGATGTCCCGCGACGCCACCAAACAACAGGCCGTTGAATACCAGAAAGAAGATCGAACCTACACCGTACAGTAGTCCGGAGGCAAAGGTTCGAAAGGATACGCCGATGTTGTTGCTGATATAGAAGCCAAACATCTGCCAGTTGGTGGATGATTCCCGGGCGCTGCCCAGGGTGCGGTTGGCTGGGTTATACATTTCTTCGAATTTATCCACCTGTTCCGGCGCCATGATGGTGTACACCAGATCCGGCTGCCAGAGCACTGCCAGAAACAGCAGCAGTGCGGGGGCATAGAGGAGGGCGGTCGCCAGCCAGAAGTAGCCCTGCTCCTGACGCACCAGCCGCGGGAAGTCCGTAACGATAAACCGGAGGAACTGGTGCACCAGCGGTTGTTTGCGCCGGTACAGCTGCTGGTGGCCGCGGATCACCAGGTCGCCGAGGCGATCCACCAGATAACTGCTGTACTGACGTTCTTTCGCCAGTGCATGAAAGTGGCAAACCTGGCGGTACAACGGTGCAAACGCAGCCAGCTGTTCGGCGCTGACCGAACCCTTACGCGCTTCCAGTTGCTCGATCAGGGTCGCCAGTGCCTGCCAGTCCCGCTGGTAGAGCGCTTCAAACTGCCCTTGTTTCATTGCCGCCCCACCATGCTGTTAGCCATCTGCTTGATGGTGATGACGGGTTCATCAGTCTTCAGTACCGGCAGCAGTATCCCTGCCAGTTCACTCTGACGCTCCGGAGACAGCCGCTTGCTGCGCTCTGCAAACGCCAGCAAGGCCCGCTGCTCGTCCGTAGTGAAGTCCGTCGGCACTGGCTGTCGACCTTTAATATCGAAATCCGGGTCAGGGGTCGGGTCGGCGTCGTAGACGACCAGAGTGCCGGCCACCAGATCGCCGAGACGCTTGAAGCGGGCATTGAACAGGCTGGTAATAATGCCGGTGAGGTAGACCAGCGGCAGGAAATCCACCACCCGCAGCAGGTTGCGCAGCAGCGAAGCGCCGAAGGTCACGGGTGTCCCGTCGTCATTGATGACCCGGATATTCAGGTTCTTCTTGCCCGGCGTGCGCCCCTGGTGCCAGACCTCAAAATACACCGGATAAAACCATTCCAGCAGAAAGGTCAGGATCAGCGCGATGCCCATTCCCATGCCGCCAAAGATTCCCAGCAGGGTAAACACGATGATGATAGCCACGGATTTGATCAGCATGTCGATCAAAAAGGCCATGATGCGCACGCCCAGGCCGGCGGGGGCGAGCGGAAGAGCGGCTCCTTCAGGGGTTTCAAGCGAAAGGCGGGTATCAAGTATCAAACCTGGGCTTCCATTGTCACGGTAGTTATTTATCGTGGTGCATCGTCTGGAACAGAGTCTTAAGGGGCGGACAATCTGTCGCGCAAACCGGCGTTGAGAATACCGTATTGCGTCGATACTGGGTAGCCGATGCCTCACACTCCGCGGCAAAGGTCAGGCTCTGATATAATCGTCGCACTTTTGTACATCCGGTTAGATTTCATGACTGAGCAACAACCTCCCAAGATTGAATTTCCCTGTCCCAACTACCCGATCAAGGTCCTGGGCGATGCCGGTGATGACCTGCACAGGCTGGTGCTGGAAGTGATGGAGCGCCATGCGCCCGGCTTCGATCAGACGCGCATCACCGTCAATGAGAGCAGCAAGGGCCGCTTCCAGTCGATTACTGTCTGGATCACCGCCACCGGCGAAGCGCAGCTGCACTCCATCCATATGGAGCTGCGTGCCAGCCGCATAACCAAGATGGTGATGTAATTTGAGTCGCCCCGATGCTCTGGTCATCCGCCAGCTGGGCCGCCGCGACTACCAGCCTGTCTGGCAGTCGATGACCGGATTTACGAACCAGCGGACGCCGGAAACTCCCGATGAACTGTGGCTGGTGGAGCATCCGCCGGTATTTACCCAGGGCCAGGCGGGTAAGCCTGAGCACCTGCTGTTGCCGGGAGATATCCCGGTGGTGCAGACCGACAGGGGCGGGCAGGTGACTTACCACGGGCCGGGGCAGCTGGTGGCTTACCCGCTGCTGGATCTGCGCCGCCTGAAACTGGGGGTGCGCGATCTGGTGACCGCCATTGAGGAAACCGTGGTCGCCACCCTGGCGAGTTATGGCATCGAGGCTTATCCCCGCCCGGATGCTCCGGGGGTGTATGTAGCGGGCAATAAGATTGCCTCCCTGGGACTGCGGGTCCGGCGCGGATGCAGCTTCCACGGTGTTGCCTTGAATGTAGATATGGACCTGGAGCCCTTCCAGCGCATCAACCCCTGCGGATATCAGGGGCTTGCCATGACCCAGATGCGCGATCTGCTGCCCGAGCCGCCCGCGCTTGCGGCGGTGCAGGATGAGCTGGTAATGCAATTTGCGCGGAAATTGGGCTATGAAAGCTGTACAATGCCTGGCCATCAGCCGGGGATAGGGTAGGGACCTGCAGGGCGCCCGTAGTTCTCCCGGGAAGCCAGACATCGACGTCCTTACCGACCGACCAGCCTTTACCCGATCCCTCTGCGGTATCGCGGAAACTTTACGAAACGAAGAGAGTGTTATGTCAGATATTCCACCTGTATCCACCTTTGTCCCCGAGCTGCAACCCGTCAAGCGTACCGAGCGTTACAAGCAGGGCGAAAAGCTGCGCGATGCGGACAAGGTTGAGCGTATCCCCGTGAAGGTTATCGCCAGTGATCGGGAGGAAATGCTGCGCAAACCCGACTGGATCCGCGTGCGCATTCCCGCCTCACCGGAGGTGGACCGCATCAAGAGTATCCTGCGTAAGAACAAGTTGTCCTCGGTGTGCGAGGAAGCCAACTGCCCTAACCTGGGTGAATGCTTCAGCGGCGGCACGGCGACCTTCATGATCATGGGGGATATCTGCACCCGTCGCTGCCCATTCTGCGACGTGGGCCATGGCAAACCCAACCCGCTCGATCCGAACGAGCCGCGTCACCTTGCCGAAGCCATTGCCGAGATGCGTCTGAAATACGTGGTGATTACCTCCGTGGACCGCGACGACCTCCGCGATGGTGGTGCACAACATTTTGCGGATTGTATCCGCGAAGCCCGAGCTCTCAGCCCGAATCTGCAGGTGGAAGTCCTGGTTCCCGATTTCCGCGGACGGATGGACGTGGCACTGGACATCCTCGAAAAAGAAGCACCGGATGTGTTCAACCACAACCTCGAAACCGTACCACGTCTGTACCGCCAGGCCCGCCCCGGTGCGCATTACGAATGGTCACTGCAACTGCTCAAGCAATACAAGGCGCGCCGTCTCGACGTGCTGACCAAGTCCGGCCTGATGGTTGGACTGGGTGAGACCAAGGAAGAAATTATTGAAGTCATGCAGCACATGCGCGATCACGACATCGACATGCTGACCATCGGCCAATATCTCCAGCCGTCCCGCGACCACCTGCCGGTTGCGCGTTACGTCCACCCCGATGAATTTGAAGAGTACACCCGCCTTGCACACGAGATGGGCTTCAAACACGCCGCCTGCGGTCCACTGGTACGCTCCAGCTATCACGCTGACAAGCAGGCGCACGGCGAAGACATCAAATGGTTCGAAGCTGCCAAGGCATAAATTGATCTTCCATCAAGGAATCGACATTTCAACATCCGGGGGCGCGCTCATTACTCACAGCGATGCCGGTTGAACGGCGGAAGGTCGGGTTGAATGCGTAAGCATTGCAACCCGACACTTCTGCAGTAACCAACATCGCTGCGTGTCACACTCTGAAAAGAAAAAGCCAACCACCAAGAACCTCAACTTCTCTCCTCTGTCTGTATCTCACGCTCACAAATAATTTCTTCCTATGTCGTTGTTCCTCGCTGACCTCTGCATCCAGCCTCTCTCCCTCACCCCGGAATTTATTCCGCAGGTGGCCGCGTGGCACCATCAGGAATGTGAACGGCAAGGATTAAAAAGCTCACTCGCACTGCGCCAACAACGCCTGCAATTGCATTTGCTGGGGCGAGCAGTGCCGCAGACATTGATCGCAACCTGCGGCGAAAATATTTTCGGCTGCGTCAGCCTGGTAAATTATCAAAGCGGTGCCCGCCCTCAATCCGCGGACCTGCATTCTCCCGTATGGCTGAGTAACCTGTACGTACAGGAACCACATCGCCAACAAGGCATCGGCACTCTGCTTGTCGATGATGCCATTGAGTATGCTAAAAACCTGGCTTTGCCGGAACTGTGGCTGTCGGCAACGGATTTCACCGGCTTCTATCAGAAACGTGGCTGGAAAATCACTCGCCGCACCCGGCTGGGAGGCAGGGTGGTGAATATCATGAAAAAAGATATTGCAGGGTGACGGGACTGTTCGGCGTGCAAAAAAAATTGTCGAACATTATCCAGATGATTTACGAAAAATAATTCCCGGTCTGATTCGCTCGATTCAGACTGGCCTGATTAAACGCCATCAATGCCTCCGGCCTGTCCGTAAAGACGCCGTCTACTCCCAGGTCCAGCATCCACTGCCAATCCTCTTCATGATTAACGGTGTAAACCCAGTTTTTTAAACCGCGGCGGCGGGCGTCGTTGATCATGTCCTGATTTAAAAAACCTAAATGCGTATTAAAGGAATAGGCTTTCAGCTCGTCACAACATTGCGCGTAATGATAGGGAATGCCTTCCATAAGAACGCCGCGTTTTATCTCGGGTGCGGCCTGGAGCATCTGGAATAACTGTCGGTGGTCGAAACTGGATACCAGATAATGCTCCAGTGACAGTTGATGGTCCCGGGTGAATTCCGTTAACTGTTTGACCAACGTGGGCACGCAGTCCGGGCCTTTGATTTCGATGTTGAGCAATGCTCGGTCGCCCACGAGTTCCAGCACCTGATGCAGCGTCGGTACGGGTTCGCCATTTTCGAGTGTCAGCTGGCGAACTTCTGCCAGGGATTTCTGCAACAGCAATCCGCGACCTTTGAGCTGCCGACCGAGACGGCGATCGTGGGTGACGATTAATTCACCTTCGATTTGCCAGATGTCGATTTCGATTGCATCCACCCCCAGCTCAAGACTGCGGCGGATCGCTTCCAGACTGTTCTCAGGACTGGTATGAGCGTTGTGAATCGGTCCGCCCCGGTGGGCAATGCAAAAAAGTGACGCCATTCGAGCTACCTTCAGTTAACTGACGCTATACTGCGTTGCGATCAAACAAATCATTGAAAGATGGATCCTATGGTAGCAGTAAACCATTTGAGATTGACCCTGCGAGATAAGTGAGCTTCTGATGACAAGATTACTTCTGGTACTAGGCTGTATAGCAGCGTTTTTTTTGGTATCCAATATTCTGCATAAGATCACCCGCGAGCGAAGCATCAAGAAAATGCTGGGCGATTTGCGTGTGCGTTATATCACACGCCTGATGAACATCGGCCTGGTGTTCTGCTGCATCGTTGTGGTGTGTTTGATCTTAGGTCTGGGGTACAGCGAAGTCTCGGTGTTTCTTTCGTCGATCTTCGCAGTAGTGGGTGTAGCCCTGTTTGCGCAGTGGTCCATCCTGAGCAACATCACCGCCAGCATGATTATCTTTTTTGGCTTTCCCTACCGCGTCGGTGACCGCATCAAGATCCTCGACAAAGACGATGACATGAGCGGCATCATTGACGAGATCAGTATGTTTCACGTCATCCTGCGACGCGATGACGGCAACATCGTGACCTATCCCAACACGCTGATCCTGCAGAAGGCGGTGTTGAAGCTGGATCATCCCTTACCGCCGGCGGTGATTGAGGAACACTGATCGCCGCCCGGCTACATCCAGATCCCTGAATCGCTCAGGGATCTGGATTTTATTCCTAACCGCGCAGTACCTGCGCAATCGCCTCACTGACGTAACCCATTTTCTCGACGGTTAAACCGGCAACACTGATACGGCTGGTGTCGGTCATGTAGATGCTGAATTCGTTCTTCAGGCGGTGCACCTGCTCTACGTTCAGGCCCAGGAACGAAAACATGCCGCGCTCGTGAGCGATAAAGCTGAAATCCCGTTCGTCCTGACGCTGATTCAGCGAAGTCACCAGACCGGTCCGCAGGTTCTGGATGCGCTGACGCATCTGGCCCAGCTCTTCCTGCCACTGACGGGTCAGCTCGCTGTTGTGAAGGATGATGTCCACGATGGCGCTGCCATGAGCCGGCGGCATGGAGTAGAGGCCACGGGTCACACTGAGCAGCTGGCTCATGGCGGCGCTGGCCTGGGCTTCATTCGCCAGCACCAGACTCAAGGTCCCGGCACGCTCGCGGTAGAGGCCGAAGTTTTTGGAAAAGGACGCAGCAACCACCAGTTCCGGCACTGACTCTGCCAGCAGTCGAATGCCATAGGCATCCTCGTCCAGCCCTTCACCGAAGCCCTGATAGGCCATGTCAATAAAGGGTACAAAGCCACGGTTCTGTGCGATGCGCGCTACTTCCTGCCATTGCTCGGGGGAAAGATCGGCGCCGCTGGGGTTGTGGCAGCAGGCATGAAGCAATACCAGATCCCCCGCAGGGATCTCGTTCAAGGTCGCCTGCATGGCCTCAAAGTCGAGGCTGTGAGTGGCGTAGTTGTAATAGGGATATTCACGCAGCTTCAATCCTGCACTGCTGAGCAGGGGGATGTGGTTGGCCCAGGTCGGGTTGCTGACCCAGATGGTGGCGCCGGGCTTAGCGCGCTGGATAAATTCGGCTGCCGCCCGCAAAGCACCACAGCCACCGGGAGTCTGGATGGTGCGGACCCGATTGCCTGAAACCGCAGCGTGATCGGCACCGTAGATTAAGCCTGCCACGGCCTCATTGGCCCCGGGGTAGCCTGCGGGATTGGTATAAGCCTTGGTATTCTCCTGCTCGAAACGCAGACGCTCCGCTGCTTTGACTGCCGCCATGACGGGGGTTAATCCGGCATCGTTTTTATAGACGCCCACCCCAAGATCCACCTTGTTGGGATTGGTATCCTGCTGATAAGCGGCACTCAGGCCAAGGATGGGGTCGGCGGGTAACAGGGGCAGGGTTTCAAACATGATGACTCCGGATAAATGTAAGTGCATGCCTGGGCGGGTAGCGGCTTGCCCCGACTGATGCGTTCCACGGCTGAAAGTGGGGCCCGATTATACGCCTTAGGTCGGTGTTTAACAGGTGCATTGAGTGCGGAGAAATCCTGAACGAAAGGGGCCTGTTCAGACGGCGGAGGCGCGTTCAGGTATACTCTGCGCCTTATTTTTGTCTTATGCAGGAGCCTTGTCTGACTATGTCGCAGTTCTGGAGTGAAGTGGTGCGTCAACTGGAGCCCTATGTGCCCGGTGAACAACCGCAGATTGATGGCCTGATCAAACTCAACACCAATGAGAATCCTTACCCACCATCACCCCGGGTAGAGCAGGTGTTGAATGCCGATGCCATCGCGCGTCTGCGCCTCTACCCGGACCCCAACTCGCGCAGACTGAAGCAGACCCTCGCTGAATATTATTCGGTGAAGCCGGAGCAGATCTTTATCGGCAATGGTTCCGACGAGGTGTTGGCTCTGTCCTTTATGGCGTTTTTTCAACAGCCCAAGCCCCTGCTGTTTCCTGACATCACCTACAGCTTCTACAAAGTTTATTGCCAGCTGTTTGGCATAACGGCCCGCAAAATTCCTTTGCGCGAAGACTTCACCATCGACTTCGCAGACTACCCTACGGACAACGGCGGCATTATCTTCCCGAACCCCAACGCTCCTACTGCAATCGGCAAACCCCTGGCAGAGCTGGAGCAACTGCTCCAGCGCAATACTCAGTCGGTAGTGCTGGTGGATGAAGCATATATTGATTTTGGCGGTGAGACTGCAGCATCACTGGTTGACCGTTACCCTAATCTGCTGGTGGTGCAGACCCTGTCCAAGTCCCGCGCACTGGCCGGGATGCGCGTAGGCTTTGCTATCGGTGATGAGCAGTTGATCGAAGGGCTGGATCGCGTCAAGAACTCATTCAACTCTTACCCGCTGGACCGTCTGGCGGAAGCGGCAGCCGTCGCTGCCGTCGAAGATGAGGAATACTTCCGTACCTGTCGCGACAAAGTCATCGCCACGCGGGAATGGACAACCGAGCAGCTGCAGGCATTGGGCTTCAAGGTGCTGCCATCCCAAGCCAACTTTGTACTGGCGCAACCCCCAGGCGAAGCCGGCGACCTCGCGGCACGGCTCCGGGAGCATAAAATCCTGGTACGCTACTTCAACGCTCCCCGGATTGATAAATTTCTGCGGATCACCATCGGTACCGACGCCGAGATGCAGCATATGATCAGCGTGCTGAAAACTCTAAGCCGCTGACCGGTCTTTTTGTCGGGTTAGCCCTCTGCGCTGATTGCGGTGTGTCCGTCGGATTACGCCGCTATGCGGCTAATCCGACCTACTCGATAATCTTCTCTTATCGGCTAATCCGACCTACGCGATAACACTCTCTTATCGGATTAACCGCCCTAGGCGATAATCTTTTCTCATTTTGTAGGTCGGATTAGTCGCATAGCGGCGTAATCCGACTTGGGGTTGCGAGGTGATCTGACTTTTCGATCCGATCGGATCCTTTAACTGATTTGCTTATCAGCACCCAATCAACCTTGACCGCGCGTGCGGTTGCTGTGGGGGCGGGCGTTTTCTTCTGTGAAGGTGATGATGGCGTCGGCGATGTCTTTCTTGGTGGCGGCTTCAATGCCTTCCAGCCCTGGGGACGAATTTACTTCCATCACCAGAGGGCCGCGGGCGGAGCGCAGCAGGTCCACGCCAGCGACATGCAGCCCCATGGTGGTGGCCGCTTTGATCGCGGTGCGTCGCTCGGTGGGTGTGAGTTTGGTGATGGAGGCGGTGCCGCCGCGGTGCAGGTTGGAGCGAAATTCACCTTCCTGCGCAGTGCGCTGCATGGCGGCAACAACTTTGTTACCAATCACAAAACAACGTACGTCGCTGCCTCCGGCCTCCTTGATAAATTCCTGCACCAGAAACTCCGCACGCAGCTCGCGGAATGCCTCGATCACACTCTCCGCCGCTTTTGGGGTTTCCGCCAGGACAATACCGCGTCCCTGGGTGCCTTCGCACAGCTTAAGCACCAGCGGTGTGCCACCGACGAGCTTGATCAGCTCCTTGGTGTCATGCACGTTGTACGCGAAGCTGGTTTTAGGCAGTCCCAGACCTTTGCGGGAAAGCAACTGCAGTGCCCGCAATTTATCCCGCGAACGACCCAGCGCCACGGACTCGGTCAGGCAGTAAACCCCCATCATTTCAAACTGGCGGATAACAGCCAAACCGTAATGCGTCACCGACGCACCAATTCGTGGAATCACGGCATCGAACCCTTCGAGTTTATTGCCCATGTACCAGATGGCCGGGCTGGAAGAGGTGATGTCCATGTAGCACTTGAGGATATCGATAACATGCATCTCGTGGCCGCGCTTCACTCCGGCTTCTACCAGACGACGGGTAGAGTAGAGGCGGCGATTACGGGACAGTATGGCAATTTTCATAAAATGACCGAGGAATAAGAATTAAGAAGGGTTATAAAAAAGGAAGTTACGCTTGGGGCGTAAAAGACTGAGGCCGTTATTTATACGGGGGGTTCATTCTTGTTGCCGCCCAGGACAAACGATTTAGAACTATCGACGACATATCCTCGCCGCAGGGCACTGCGCCCCAGCAGCATACGGAACCGCATGTTCTCCCGGTCCGTCAGGGTGATTTCAATCGTCAGCTCCCGATCCTTAAGCCTGACGGTGGTTTCAATGACAAAACGCCATTCTCTATGTCCACCGGAATCGGTTACCTGACGGCGGTCCTTGACCGGTGCTTCGCATTCAATACTGGTGTCGTTACGCCCCTGCAGCGGGTGGAGTCCAAACCTGACCCAGGTCTGGCCATCCCGTTCAAAGGGGGTGACATAGTAAGCATGCAGCGCGCTGGTCTTGGCCCCGGTGTCCACCTTCGCTTTGATACGGGTGCCGGAAAAGTCAGTCAGCATGACCCACTCCCGCCAACCGATAAGCTGCTGTTCTCTGGTGGTCACACTTTATCCTCGAAGGTTCCTGCCGGGGCCATGTCGCCCATTGGATGCGGTTTTTACTTGGCTGGGGGCGGCCGGTAAAATGAAAAATATTATTCGTATCGACAAATTTTTTTTGCTTTGTTTGGCGTCAGAGCTATGATAAATAGCGCGGGACAAACTGCCGGAGCCGTTGAGGGGACGTGGCAGGTGTCAATCGACAGCCTGTTTATTGGCTGACACAGTCCCGGTTGTCGTTGTAGTCATAGTACACATAGTAGTTGCGTTAACTTCCTTCATATCTGTCGATTCTGGAGTAGTTGTATGTCTGTCGATGAACATAGCCCTGCTGATGCTGATTTACTGAATGATGTGATCGATATTGACGATGACGAGCAACCCAAGCTCACCGGCAAAGAAGCGAGCCAGCATATGCTCGAAATGCGCCGCAAAATTGAAGATCGGTTGGAACGTCGCCGTCTTAAAGAACAACTTGGATTTGATGATTTATCCGAACTGGATTTTTAATTAACCCCACCATTTCCTCCAATTGACTGACTGGCTTGATTTATTGCTGGTCAGTCAACTTCTTCACTTTCCTTTTCTAAACCTGACGTGTGGTCGTGGTCTGTTTAAGCTGCGCCAGTACGGGTGCCAGTGCTGTGTCGTGCTCTCTCCCTGCTTTGTAAATCAGATAGATCGGCTGTACGAAACGGGGAGCATCTTCTACGCGCGCGAAACCAAGATGTGCGGGCAAGTAGGCAAAAGCCGGTGTCTGCTCCATCAACCGTAGCGCCAATGCGGCCTCGGTAGTTCGCAGGCGCGGTGTCATCCCCGGCGTGCGCCGGTCATGAAACGCGGCAAAGGCGGCGCTCCATTCGATAAGAAAATAAGGCAGGGGTTCTGAAGCGGGTTCCTGTGCATGGGACCGGCAGAGTACCAGCTCCTGTTCTGCCACTTTAACCGCATGCAGCTCCGGGTGCTGCGGTACATCCAGCAGAAGAGCCAGGTCCAGTTGCTGGGCGAGTACCTGGCTGATCAATTCCAGGTGCGACAGGGACTCCACCGACAGGCCCCGGTTGGCGGACAGCTGAAGCAGGCTCTGCACCAGATCCGGTAATCGGCATTGCCAGACTAAGGAGAGGGCACCCAGGCTCAGGCGGTTTTCCGGCTCCAGCCTGATTGACAGATCTTCCAAGGTCTCTGACCAGGCCTGCAGCAGCTTTTTGGCGTGGGGTAACAGGCGTTCGCCTTCCGCCGTCATTTGAATATTGCCGCGAATACGGTGCAGCAGGATAACGCCCAGCATCTGCTCAAGCTGGCGGATTCGCGCACTGACGGCGGCTGGCGTCAGAAACAGGTTGTCCGCAGCGCGGCCGAAATGGCGCACCTGAGTGACTTCGATAAAGGTCTTGAGCAGTTCAATATCCATAAGCAGCACGTCGGACAGTGGCGGGGCCAGCGGAATGTACACCGGGGTCACCGACTAGGCAATGTATGAGGCCAGGTTGAAGCGTGACGGGCGCCGCATTACGCCGGTGAGAAAGAAAACCGTGCTGAGGGCGAAGCGTGAGATGAAAAATAACCCCCTCTCGACCTTGTATGGCGAGAGGGGGTCAAGCGCAGCTTTACAACTGGTACTGGCCGCGGTTTACCGGAGCATTATCCTGCAGCCACTTATCGATTTCCTGCACGTCGGCGGGCGTCAGCATGCCGGCGGCTTCACGCAGTTGGATGGTATTGATGATGTAGTCATACAACGCAGTCGCATAATCGCGGCGGGCCTGGTACAGCTGACGTTGAGACTGCAGTACTTCCACCAGGTTACGGGTTCCCACCTCATAGCCGGACTGGGTTGCTTCCAGAGCGCTCTGACTGGAAACAATCGCCTGCTTGCGAGCCCGTACGCGCGCTACGCCGGTTTCCACCGACAGGTGCAGCGCGCGGGTGGACTGAATGATACTGCGCTGGGTGTTGTTGAAGAGCTCCTGCGCCTCGGTAGCCTGGGCCAGGGTCTGGCGACGCTGCGCAGAAACCCGGCCGCCGCTGAAGATCGGCACGTTCAGCGTGACGCCCACGGAGGTTCCTTCGGTGTTGATATCCTGGGGGTTGCCATACCGCTCACCGTCATCATCGTAATCGCTGTAACCGAGAGAGGCGGTGACAGTGGGCAGGTGGCCCGCTCTGGCCCCTTTCGCTACCTGGCGGGCTGCTTCAGCAGCCAGACGGGCCGCTTTGAGGGAGTAGTTATTCTGCAGGGAGAATTTCACCCACTCATGGCGATCGGAGGGTACTGGCTCTACCACCGGAAACTGTGGCGCCAGCGGGGCGATCCGCTCATGGCTCTGTCCGGTCAGTACTTCCAGCGCTTCGAAGCTGATGTTCAGGTTGCCACGCGCTTCCAAGGTGGCGGCCCTGGCGCTGTCGTAGGCTGCCTGGGCTTCATGAACTTCCGTAATGGCAGTCAGACCCACTTCGAAGCGCTGCCGGGTTTGCTCCAGCTGATGGGACAGTGCATTGGTTTCGGCAATGGTGGCCTCCAGTGTGTCCACGGCGCGCAGCACGTTGAAGTATGCTTCGGCCACGCGCACGATCAGGCTCTGCTGAGCTGCTCCGAATTGTGCTTCGGCCTGCTCACTGAGCTTTACACCTTGTTTGTAGGTGTACCAGGAAGCCATATTGAACAGCGGTTGTTGCAAGGAGATTTCCCAGCCGGTGCGTGTAGAGTTGACATTTCCTACCGCATTACCCGTGGGTGAAGTGGGGTCGGGGACAACCGATGCGCTGCCATTATTGGTAACGTCATTGTCGGTTTCCACATAACTTGCGCTGGCGTTAATCTGCGGCAACAGCCCCGCGCGATTCAGATAACGCAATTCCTGGGCTGCCTCATATGCAGCAGTGTCTGCTTTTAATTGTGCATCGTTCTTGAGTGCAAGCTCGTAGATTTCAAGCAAACTGTTGGCGCTGGCCGTAAGCGGGCCGAAGGCAAACAACCCAACCAACAGATAAAGTTTTGTTTTCTTCATAGAGGTGTCCAAAAAAATCATCCAATAAGCAAACGCATAGCAGCGGTGAGTGTAGCGAGTTGCGCTGGGGTGGTCGAGCGGGCACTTTAACCCAGCAAGTTAAAAAGAGTAAACATGACGATTGTCATTAAGTGTAACCATGATCCCTGCGCAGTTTACGCAAATCCCGGCATCTTGGCTCATGACCGTCAAGACTACGAGACGGTTATTAAGACTCCATTAACAGTGCGTTCGGATTCACCTGTCGATTAAAAAAAATGGGCGGCGCGACAGCATTTCGGTGCGCACGGTTTCAGAGCGCTCAATAACGGGAGCGAGTATGGCGCGTGCGAATGTCAGATGCTGTCAGTAATGCGTATGCGGGCAAGCCGCCGGTGCCTCGCTTTACATGCCCTCGTGAGTTCTCTAGACTGCCCCCCAATCTTGTCGGGGTGCTGATGTTTTTTGGCTGAGAAATACCCGTCGACCTGATCCGGTTAGTACCGGCGTAGGAAACGAGAGCAACGAGAGTCACGCAAGCCCTGTCAGATGTGTCGGCTTGTTCTCCTGCCGTTTCCGCGCCCTTTATTTATCACCAGCGGAAACACCATGACTTCACCGATCTTTGAACCTTCTACTCCAATAGCTCTGACTATCGCTGGCAGCGACAGTGGCGGTGGTGCCGGTATCCAGGCTGATTTAAAAACCTTTTCAGCCCTGGGGGTATTTGGTTGCAGCGCGATTACCTCATTGACGGCGCAGAACACGCAGGGCGTGCAGGGCGTTTGGCCGGTGCCACCGGATTTTGTACGCAAGCAGATTCATTCAGTGCTGGTGGATATCCCGGTTGGCGCCATCAAAACCGGCATGCTGGCGACGGCAGACATTATTCATGCGGTGGCGGATGGCCTGGAGGATTACGCGGATATCCCGGTGGTGGTTGATCCGGTGATGGTTGCCACCAGTGGCGACCGGTTATTGGCTGAAGATGCGATCCAGGCACTTATCTCCCGCTTGCTGCCGCGAGCGGCCTTGATTACCCCCAACCTGTTTGAAGCCGCCGCCTTGCTGAATGATGTACCGGCGCAGACTCAGGCGGACCGTCTGCGTCAGGCGGAACAATTGCGCGCACTGGGTGCATCTGCCGTGTTGATCAAAGGTGGTCACGGTAACGAAGCCCAGGCGGACGATTTACTGCTGAGCGATGCGGGTATGCAGATTTTTTCCGCACCACGCCTTGCTACGCGCAATACCCACGGCACGGGCTGCACACTCGCTTCAGCGATTGCGGCGGGACTGGCCCGGCAGTTGCCGTTGCCCGAGGCTGTTGCCCAGGCTAAAACCTATCTCCATCAGGCGCTGACCCGCGCCGATGAGCTGCATATCGGTCAGGGAGCAGGGCCGGTTCATCACTTCCATTCATTTTATTAATAACGATCACTCACTGGCTTACAAGAGGGAATCCCCATGAACAGCAATCAGAATCTTGCCGAAAAAATCCTGAGTAAAAGTGCTCAGGTAGACGCCGCCTCCATTCAGCCATTCGCCGGTTCAAAAAAAATCTATGTGCAAGGCTCACGGCCTGATTTACGTGTACCCATGCGGGAAATTTCTCTTGCAGACACACCCACCGCATTCGGCGGTGAACAGAATCCACCGGTGCGGGTTTATGATACTTCCGGTCCTTACACCGATCCGAATGTGCAGATTGATCTGCGCCAGGGTTTACCGGATGTGCGCACCGCCTGGATTGAAGAGCGCAAGGACACCGAGATCCTGACCGACAATTCATCAACATTCACCAAAGAACGGCTCCACGATCCGAAGCTGGCGCACCTGCGTTTTAATCTCACTCGCCAGCCGCGTCGCGCCAGGCCCGGCATGAACGTATCGCAGATGCACTATGCAAAAAAAGGCATCATTACGCCGGAGATGGAATATATCGCTATCCGTGAAAACATGGCTCTAGCACAGGCGCGCGAACTGGGCGTGTTGAATCAGCAGCATAAAGGGATGAGCTTTGGTGCGAGCATCCCCGATGAAATTACCCCTGAGTTCGTGCGTTCAGAAGTTGCCCGGGGCCGTGCGATTATTCCGGCAAACATCAACCATCCAGAGCTGGAGCCGATGATCATCGGCCGTAACTTCCTGGTTAAGATCAACGGCAATATCGGCAACTCCGCACTGGGTTCCTCAATTGAAGAAGAAGTGGAAAAACTTACCTGGGGTACCCGTTGGGGCGCAGACACAGTGATGGATTTATCCACCGGGAAAAATATTCACGAAACCCGCGAATGGATTATCCGCAACTCTCATGTGCCCATTGGTACGGTACCGATTTACCAGGCCCTGGAAAAAGTAGACGGCATTGCCGAAGACCTCACCTGGGAGATCTTCCGCGATACCTTGATCGAACAGGCAGAGCAGGGCGTAGATTATTTTACGATCCATGCGGGCGTGCTGCTGCGTTACGTTCCACTGACAGCGAAGCGCGTAACCGGCATCGTGTCGCGTGGTGGGTCCATCATGGCGAAATGGTGTCTTGCGCATCATAAAGAAAATTTCCTCTATACCCACTTCGAAGACATCTGTGAAATCATGAAAGCCTACGATGTCAGCTTTTCACTGGGTGATGGTTTGCGTCCGGGTTCTATTGCCGATGCAAATGACGAAGCGCAATTTGGTGAGCTGGAGACGCTCGGCGAACTCACCAAGATTGCCTGGAAGCATGATGTACAGGTGATGATCGAAGGGCCGGGTCACGTGCCTATGCACATGATCAAGGAAAACATGGAGAAGCAACTGGAAGTCTGCGACGAGGCTCCGTTCTATACGCTCGGCCCGCTGACGACCGACATCGCACCAGGCTATGACCACATCACCTCCGGCATAGGTGCGGCGATGATCGGTTGGTATGGTTGTGCCATGTTGTGTTACGTTACCCCCAAAGAGCACCTGGGATTGCCGAACAAGGATGACGTGAAAGAGGGCATCATCACCTACAAGATTGCGGCCCATGCTGCTGACCTGGCAAAAGGCCATCCCGGTGCGCAGCTGCGCGATAACGCTTTGTCCAAGGCGCGTTTTGAATTCCGTTGGGAAGATCAGTTCAATCTTGGTCTTGATCCGGACACCGCGCGCTCATATCACGATGAAACCCTGCCGAAGGAATCTGCCAAGGTTGCGCACTTCTGCTCCATGTGCGGTCCGAAATTCTGCTCGATGAAGATCACCCAGGAAGTGCGGGATTATGCGGCGCAGCAGGGGGCCGACCTGTCGGCTGTGGCTGAGGATCAGGTCGTCAGGATGATTGACGTCGAAGCGGAGATGCAGCAGAAGTCCCGCGAGTTTTTAGAGCAGGGGGCCGAGATTTACCACAAGGTGTAACCTTGTTTGCGATACATTAATATCTCCCGCAGGGCGGGTCAGAAAATTTTCTGATCCGCCGCTTCGCTTAGATTTTTATAGGCTACAGAACAATAGGCCCAGCCCATGATCGATAAACCCCGCTTCAGCCGCGACGATGTGGAAATCATTCGTCGTGAGGAACTCTATAAGCGCTTCTTCCGTGTTGAAAAAGTCTTCCTTCGCCACAAGTTATTCAATGGCGGCTGGGGCCGGGAGATCGGGCGTGAACTGTTTATCCGTGGTGAAGCTGTTGCCGTGGTGCTGTATGACCCGGTTAATGACTTGATCGGCCTGGTTGAACAGTTTCGCGTAGGCGCCATGGATGAGCCCAATGGGCCCTGGTGTTACGAAGTGGTTGCCGGTATGTTGGAAGCGGGTGAAACGCCGGAAGAGGTTGCCCGTCGCGAACTTATTGAAGAAGCCAATGTCTCGCCCTACGCCATGGAATATATCTGCAATTATCTGTCCAGTCCGGGTGGCAGTGATGAGAAACTGCACCTATATTGCGGTCTCTGTGATCTGAGTCAGGCTGGCGGAATCTACGGATTGCCGGAGGAAGGTGAAGATATCAAAATGCATGTACTTGCTGCAGAGGATGTCTTTGCTGAACTTCTCGAAGGAGCATTCAACAACGCGGCAGCCTTGATCTGCCTGCAATGGCTGCAAATTAATCGCCCCCGTCTGCAGGCGCAATATGTCGAATCTGTCGATTGACTTAATACCGCGCCTGGCTAACACTAGATTCAAGATGACTTATTTTGTGTCAGCCCATCTTTGATGGCGGGTCGTATCGTCTTACCAATTGAAATTATATCTATGTATACACTTCGCCTCACCAGGCATATAGCTGAAGACGCCACTTACAAGGAACCTTATAAGGTGGATTTTCCTTTGCAGATGGCAGAGTGCGAAGCTAATTATCTGCGCTTGCAAAAACTCGTCACCGATCTGAGTCTGGGCGAATACCGTTTTATGGTGACCCGTGGTTCTCAGGAGTGGTTACAGATACTGCGGGTGATTGAACGGTCTCCCTACACCACGACATTTCAGTTCCGTCAGTCGCCGGTTGCTCCTGTGACACGCTGGTTACAGATGCCCTGTTTAACCGTGCGGATGTATCACGATGCCAAGGTCGCTGAGGTGCTGGCCTGGGAAGGTCACAGACGTTTACGTCCGCGTTATGAGTATCCCAATCAGGCTATGTATCACAGCGACGAAAAATTGCAGATCAATCAGTTTCTCGGCGAGTGCCTGTCTCTGTGTCTGAATCAAGGGCGCAATGTGGACTGCACTATTCCGGTGGAGTAACACCGGTAGCGTAACAGCAGTTTTACTTCTGCATCTTCCCTGATGCTTATTGCAGAATCTTTACGTGATGGCCGCGGAAAAGGCTGCTGCCATTAAGCGATCTGTAATGCCTTCTCCTTTTTTGCATGCTGGACGAGCCGTGCCGGTGTCTTGCCACAGGTGATCTTGTGGACAAAGTTGTAACGCAGCTTGTGGTAGTCACTGTCCGGATTATCAAAGATCGCCTTCATCTGCTTCAGCTCAGCTGTGCGATAAGTTTCCAGTGGCTGCACGCATTCATCGGCTATACGTCGCTGTTGCTTTTGTTCCAGTGTACGGAAAAACACCTCATCGCCGGTCAATGCTTCACAGGCTGTCTGCAGCGACTGGTGGTATAACGCCCAGTCTTCCGGCAAAACTTCATCGACCATCCCGATCGATTTGGCAACCTTGGCCAGCAGCGGCATACACTGATTGGTGAGTTCAAGGGCAAGATGCTGGCCAACGCGTCTGGGCAGAAGGTATGTCCAGTACTCCGAGCCATAAAGCCCCATGGTCTGGTAATGAGGATTCAGTACAACACCATCACGTATCAGGACCGAGTCACAGGCCAGTGGCATGATGGCGCCGCCGGCGCCGGCATTGTTGCGCAGGGCCGCTACCGTGATCTTGTTATCCATATGGAGAATCTCCTGAACCACATCATCAATCGCGTTGATATTGCGCCAGGATTCATGAGCGGGATCGGCCGAGGCTTCGATGCAATTCAGGTGGATGCCATTGCTCCAGAAATCTTCGCCACCGAGCAGAGCAATGACACGAATATCGTTACGGGCACGCAGGTCGCGCAGTGTGGCGAGCAAAGCCAGGCACTGTTCGGTATTCATTGCACCGTTGTAAAAATCGAAAGTGAGGTAAGCGACCCCATTCTTGATTTTGGTTTTGATGTCCTGCTGTACATCGGAATCGATGGCTTTCAGGTAGAGAAATTCTTCCGGGTTGTGAAACTGCTGGGTGACAACCTGTAATGCGGGTAATTTGAAATAGGTTTTTTCACCCTGCTGGGCCAGCTTCATCTGACGAATCCAGACGCTGCCGTCCCGCGTAGCGCGACAGATGGCACCGTCACGATAACCAATCAACTCGCCCGGCCGGGCGTCGGTGCGGCGGTACTCAGCGCGGGCGCCAAACAGGTATACGGCATTGCCTGCGATATCATCCAGCACACCGGGAAAACTATCGGCAGCATTAATCTTTTTGGCAACCGTGGTGGTGCCGTCTTTGAACCAGTCAATCTTCCGCCAGTCCTGACGCATGAGCGGCAGACATTTGCCTTTCACCTCGGGATTGCTGTAATCCAGCGGGCGGGGCTGAAAGTCTGGTTTTTGAATGGCTTGCAGCAGAATCCTTTTGATTTCGGCTACAGCAGTAGAGATCACTTCGCGACGATATATGCTCGCTTTGGCGGCCTGGCGCAGCGGAAAGTTGCTCGTGGCCCAGATATCACCCGCATCCATCTCTGCATCGGCCTGCAGCAGGGTCACGCCCCACTCGGGGTGCTCCATATCGATAGCCCAGTCCAGCGACGAAGGTCCCCGATCACCTTCAATACCGGGATGGACAATCAGGCACAGGTGCTTCCTCCAGATAGCTTCGGGGACGCGATGTTTGAGGAAAGGACAGATGATCAAGTCCGGTTCAAATTGCGCAACGGCTTCCTGCATAACGTCTTCGTTGGAGGAGAGTTCGATGGAAACGCGGTGATTCTCCGCCTCCAGCTCCCGATGCACACGTTGACACATTCCGTTATAGGCTGAAGCAAACAATAAAATGTTCAAGGCAGATCCCTCCCAATGTGGGCCTAAGTGAGTGTATGCGCGCTTGGTTTACAGCGGACGGGTTACGTCTTTGCGTAAGCCTCTTGTGGGCTTTCCGGCTCTCCCAATTCTCCCAATTCTTCTTCCATGCGACTGCTGAGCTGGTTCAAAGACATAATCAGACAGATGACCAGTAAGAACATACTGGCGCAGAAGATAAACAGGCCCATGGTCATGGGACTCATGGAATTTTCGATGATGACATGCTCGGCGGTATGGTCATGGACCATCGACATCGCCGCCATTCCCGTGTAATGCATGCCGCATACGGCGATGGCCATAATTACGGCACTGCCGAGCATCAGCAGCGTGCCCTTGAGGTTAACGGCAAGCCACAGGGCGACAGTGGCTGCCACAATAGCAATAGCGAGCGATACACCCACCAGCGTGCTGTCGTACTTCATGCTGCCGTGCATCACCATGGCCTCCATACCGATGTAGTGCATGGAGGCAACCGCCAGACCGGTAAACAGCCCTGCGCCGAGCAGGCGCGCAATCGACAGCTGACCACTCACGGCAATGTAGAGGCCGATACCCACAGCGGCAACGGCGATGAGTAGCGAAAGGAAGGTTAAGCCCGGTTCATAACCCACATCCATAGGCACCTGATAAGCAAGCATGCCGATGAAGTGCATGGTCCAGATAGCGCCGCCGCCGAGGGAAACAGCCGCCGCAATAATCCAGACCAGCGAGGGTCCGGCTTTAGAGGATTTCATTCCATTTGTGATTTGCAGGCCGGTGAAAGCGCCAAAGACTGAGACAAGAAAAGAGAGAATGACCAAAAACCAGTTGTAGCTTCCTTCCATCTCCATTACAGATTTCCTCTTACCAAAAATAAAATTTTTTTACTTGCTGAAGTTAAATTATTGTTCGTTGAATTCATTATGGATTCTAGTTGTTCAAATGTAGCGTCCATAGATTAAATATTCATGTTTTTTTTAAAAAAATATTTTTTCGAAATTAAAAAATTTATAAGTTGGCACAAAAAACCTAGTGTGACGTAGTTTTGCTTTGATTTATAAGGTGGTGATTTAAAAGGAGTTTTTTATTCGATTTTGATAAGATTTTTTCGCATAATTCATCTTGCTGACACAATAAGCAGCAAAAAACTTAATCAAGCTATTTGAAGCAAATCGCGCCATTATTTTTTGTGGCGCAAAAAATTATTGCTGCGTCGCAACACTCATCTAAAATTGTATTGCCAGTGTGAAATCCACTTTGGCGCATTTTTATTTTTTTTATGCTGCGTTCGCGCAAGGATTATCATCAATGACCGCTCAAGCATCTTTAGTGAAGTCGCCCGGCAGGGTTTTTTCTGTGGCACTGGTGGGGGCAAGTGAACGAGATATAGAGATACTCGAACGCGTTTTTGGTATTACCCGCTATCGTCAGCGGTGTTATCAGCTTATCGTCGTCCATGATGTGACCTCCACGGCTGAACTGGCCCGCGCCATTGAAGCTGATATTCATATTCTGAATGTGGCTGATCCCAAAGCGATTGTTTGCTGGCAGCGTTTTTCGGCCACGGTCAGTCGGGAGAAGCGCAAGCCGGTACTGCGTCTGGGACAAAAAATACAAGATGATAAAAATGCATCGGAATTTATTATTCCCTGGCCCATAAACCCCGCCAAGCTGTTGCAGACTCTGGATAACTTCACCATTCGTCATCTTCACTACTACCCGGAATTTAAAATTGGTTCTGAGGTGGAACCATGTTCTACGGTAGCACACAACATAAAAGCCATAGGTACAAGCACGCAGCTGAAACAAAGCGGCCGCCATAAAAATATCCGCGTTCTGGTGGCGGATGACAGTCTGGCCGTGCGTCGTCAGCTGACGATCGAATTTGACAGTATGGATGTGAAGATGGATTCCGTCGCCGATGGTGAAGCAGCGGTCAGGGCCACAGAAAAGGAAAAATATGATGTTATCTTCCTCGATGTGGTTATGCCTGGCCTTGATGGCTACAGTGTATGCAAAACCATTCGGCGGTCCGCGCTGAATAAAACCACACCGGTCATCATGCTGACCAGCCGTTCATCCAAGTTCGATAAGTTAAAAGGTATCCTTGCAGGGTGCGACACCTACCTGACCAAGCCCATCAACCACAATGAATTCAAAGAGATAACCCATAAACACCTCGTAAAAAACATGGAGAAGTAACATGAAGCCCAGCAAAGTCATGATCGTGGACGATTCGCCAGTAGACTTGCAGCACTTGAAACAAATTATTGCGGACGCCGGTTATCAGGTCATAACCGCCACCGACGGTCAGGAGGCGTACGATAAAGCTAAAACCTATCGCCCTGACGTTATCCTGATGGATGTGGTTATGGAAGGTGTGGATGGCTTTCAGGCCTGTCGCAATATCACTTCTGACAAAGATCTTGCCAGTATTCCGGTGGTCTTCGTTACCAGCAAAAACCAGCGTGCTGATCGTGTATGGGGTGAGCTTCAGGGTGGAAAGGGCATGATCAGCAAGCCCTACACTCAGGCAGATATTATCAACACTATCGCATCACTTTGAGGCTTGATCCTCTAAAAAAAGAACCTTTGAAATTGAATTTTCAGAGGTTCTTTTGATACCGGCGAGATAATCCGCGTATGGATAAAAATAATCTGGAGCAGAGACTGATCGACGCGCTGTCCCGCTTGCAGCATACCGATGTCGATAAAATTCTACTAACCGAACAGGAACGCTTTGGTACTGAATCAGTACGCGAGCAACATTTTCGCTTCGTGATTGGTCGCTATCACTTTGTCGTAGAGGCCAGTTGCTTTTGTGAGGTCTTTTCCGATCTGCCGATAGCGCCGGTCCCCAATGCACCTGCTTTGCTGGCGGGTCTGTGCAATGTGAGGGGCGGGCTGGTGCCGGTATATCAGCTGCATCATGAATGGGCCCTTGCTTTACCTCAGAAACGCTATGTGTTCTGCGTCGGTAAAGGAGATAACACCGTGGCCCTGTTAGTTGACAGTCTGCCGCACTCTGTTGATCTGGCTGAGCAGGATTGCGTAACCGATGAGACGCTCGATAACGACTCTGTCTTATCCCTGCTGGTGGAAAAAACATTTCTTGCGCGGGGAGTGCCCCACTACCGGTTGCCCGGAAAGACGCTGGGCCCTCAGCTGCTGGTGCTGGCCAATCGCCGTATCCACGAGAACACAGATACAGATATGCATCATCATGCGACAAGTATTTATGCAATGTGATGAGGTGGTCCACATTGCCTGCGCTTTAAAAAAACGATCCTGGAGTCTCACATGAAAAACGTATCGGGAATTAAGATTTCCCACAAAATCAGTAGTCTGATGATCGGCTTGATCGTTGGCTTCGTGCTGATGGGTGTAGCGTATTACGCACAGATCAGTGTGGATATTAAACAGGAAAGAACTCAGCAGCAGTTTCAGCTGGCGGAACAATCCCTGAATGATGTGGCGCGGGCTCACCACCAGCTCAAAGGTCTGCTGCTCACGACAATGCAAAGTGGTGAGCTGGTTGCGGAAGATCTGATTGCGGCGACCGAAACAGTGCGCGAGGCTCAGGAAGCGTTAGGCAAAGTTAACTTCCAATTCTTTTCAGCCGCGTCACTGGAACGTATTGGTGCGGCCAACCGTCAATTTACGGAAACCGTGGAGCAGGCTATCCCGGCGCTGATGCAGGCCGAGACTGCGGAAGCAGACCTGCTGACGCCGCTGCCCCAGATCGCAGGCCAATTGCGCAGCCTGCTGCAGAATCAGCCCGCAGCGCTGAATCTGTTGTTGCAGGCTGAGCTGCATTATTCAGAATTTCTGCGCACCCGCGACCAGCGGCATGGGGATGCATTGCAAACGGCAACCGCCGGTTTGCTTAGCAGTATCAACCAGCTGGACATGTCTGCCACCACAGCCCAACGTGCACTGGATCTGACCGAGAGGTATTCCGCCGGTTTTGCCACCATGGTTGAAAACCGTGCGACAGCGGCGGAGCGGGAGCGCCAGGTGGAAGAAGCGAGTCAGGCCGTGGTGAGCGCGGTGGAATCCTATCGCACCACCATGACCCAGAACCTGCAGCGCCGGCTTGATGCAGCTGAGGGCGAGCGCAGCGTGGCTCAGTGGATGTTCGCCATCGTATTGTTTATGACGGCCGTGGGTACGACCCTTGGATTGTTCCTGATTTATCGCAGCATCGTTTTGCCACTGTGGCATATGCAGTCGATCATCGCGCAGCAGAACCGGGGTGACGATAAAGCGCGGGTAAACATCACCGCTAATGATGAACTGGGCAACCTCGGGCGAGCATTCAACCGTCTGCTGGATGAGCGTATCCAGGTGCTGGCAGAAAAATTCCAGGAAAACGAAACGCTCAACAACTCCATCATCAGCCTGATCCGCGCACTGGGTATGATCGCGCGTAAAGATCTTTCCATCAAAGTGCCGGTATCCGCCGACGTTACAGGTACGGTGTCCGATGCAGTGAACCTGCTGACCTCGGAGACGGCGCGGACGCTGCACCAGGTAAAAGCGGCTTCAGAAAAAATTAACGCAATTTCTGATCAGCTGCAGGCCCAGTCCAGCGCGGTCATGGTGGTAGCGGAAGATGAGCGCACGCAAGTGGCTGAGACTGTGGCAGCACTTGAACAGTCCGCCAAAACCATGAGTGATATTGCAAAAGAAGCGCGTATTGCCAACAGCATTGCTGCAACCGCCATTGACAGTACCGTGAAGGCGCAGTCTTCGGTAACCGAAACCGTTGAGGGTATTCAGACAATCCGCGGCACCATCTCTGAAACGGAGAAGCGTATCAAGCGTCTCGGGGACCGCTCGCAGGAAATTACCAGTATCGTTAACCTGATTAACACCATCGCGGAACGTACTCACATCCTCGCCTTGAACGCGAGTATGCACGCTGCTTCGGCGGGTGAGGCCGGTAAAGGCTTCGCGGTGGTAGCGGAAGAGGTTCAGCGGCTGGCGGAAAACGCCCGTGGTGCAACCTCGGAAATTTCGGCGATGGTAAATAATATCCGGGTCGAAACCTCCGATACGGTAAACATCATGAACAAACTGATTGCGCAGGTGGCTGAAGGTACCAAGCTCGCCGAAGATTCGGGACAGCGGATGCACGAAACCGAAGCCGCCACGCGTCAGCTGGTAAACCACGTAAAATCCATTGCCGTCAATTCAGTCAATCAGGCACACATGGCCAACCGCGTGCGCGACCGCGCAACGCAGATTACAGAATCCACGCAGAAGACCTACAGTGAACTTGAGCAGCAACGTCAGCAGACAGACGAACTGAAAGTGCACGCACGCTCATTGCTCGAGCGGGTCAATGTGTTCACCTTGCCGGAATTCCGTACCGAAGCGCATAACACGCTGGTGTCGATCCGTCAGCCAGCGGTCAATGAAGAACAGATGGAACAGGATATTGTCAACGCCTGATGAATTTCGCAGGCCTGGCAGTTCGGTATTAATGGAAAATCGGTTGGATGGAAGATGCGATGAACAATAGTCCTTTGACGCGCGATCAGCAGGATTTGGTTGAACTGCTTATACAGGAGTTAAACGCGCAGCTGGATTATTCACTGGGACAGCCAGAGCGCATGGACGATGGACCGCAGGCGCTGTCGGACCAGTGTGCATCGGTGGCTCACTTTGCCGAGGCCGCAGAACTGATCGGCCTTGAAGGACTCGCAGAAGCCTGCCGGTTCATGGAAGAGAACTTCCGGGCGCTCATGCAGCAACCGGAAAGTATCGATGAGGAACAACGTCTGCTGGTAGATTCCTGGGCGGTTTATTTTCTCGATTATCTGCAGCATCTGGGCGAAGGAGATATTCCGCCCGCGTCCGTACTGGGTGTGCTGGAATTTCTCAGCAACACCAGCTGGCCGCAGCCCTTGGCCGAGACCCAACAACAAAAGCTGGGTGCAAAGCTGATGCATGCGGATATTCCCGTAGCGGAAGATCCTGCACGGCTGCTGCCGACCACAGCCACCATGGACCTGTTGTCGCTGCAGCTCAGCGATGAGATCAATCAGGAACTGTTTGAAGGCCTGATGCTGGAATTGCCTGGACAGGTCAACAGCTTTACGGAACAGATCAGTCGCTTTGTCGGCACGCTGGATAAGCAGGCTCTGGCCAGCGCACAGCGCATTGCTCATACCATCAAAGGTTCAGGTAATGTGGTGGGCGTCACCGGGCTGGCGAATTTCATGCACTTTACCGAAGATCTGCTGGAAGAAATTTCCCGTCAGTCCGATGAACCCAGCGAGGCGTTAAAGCTGTTGCTGGTGGATGTGTCGGATACCCTGGCGGCCATGCTGGATTGCCTGGTGGAGGGGGCCAGCGTCGGTGAGCTGGAGCTGCAGGTGATGCAACAGGTGCTGGATGCCTATCATTTTATCTACCAGAACAACATCAGCAGCTTCGGCATTAAGATACCGGATATTGAAGCGTTGGTGAATGCAGCGTTTGTTGATGCCGAAAGCGATGATGTCGCTGCGCCTGCGGCTGAACCGGAGACGGTGCATACGGCACAGGCCAGCACAGACAATCAGCATCTGCAGGAAGTGATGGCATCGCAGCTGCGCATCCGCGAAGACATTGCACAGGATCTGCTGCGCCTCGCCGGTAGCAGTGCAATTGGCACCAACCGCCTGCAAACCCAGGTTCACGGTATCAAGCAACAGTTGGCCCACATTGGCCAGCTGCATCACAAACTGACATCACTTACCGAAGAACTCGGGCAACTGATTGAAGTGCGCGAACTCTTCAGCCGCCGTTTTAAAAGCAGTCACGACGATGGTCTTGATCCGCTGGAGCTGGATCGTTACAACGAACTGCACAGTTTCTTTCATCAGCTGCAGGAATTTATTACCGACGCGCGTGATGCTATTCATCAGACGCAGGGCGAGCTGCGCGGGTTAGAGGAGCAGGCTTACGAGCAGCAGGTGATTAACCGCGAGTCCCAGAACCTGTTGCTGGAGATGCGCATGGTGCCCGCCCACACGATGGAGGCGCGTTTCCAGCGGTGCGTCCGTCAGGCCTGCCGTTTGACGGGTAAGGCGGCACGTCTGCAATTGAGTGGCGGAGACACCATGATCGACAGCCGTGTGCTGCACGAACTGGTCGATCCCCTGATGCATCTGCTGCGCAATGCGGTGGACCATGGGATAGAAGTGCCGGCACAGCGACAGATGATGGGCAAACCAACAGAGGGGCTGATCACGCTTCACTTCCGCACCCAGGGACAGTCGGTGCTGGTGCAGGTCTGCGATGACGGTGCCGGCCTGAACCACACCCGCATTGCCGCAAAAGCGGAAGCGCTTAACATTGCCATCCCCTCCGCCGTCCAGGATGAGCAGCATCCTGAAGTTTATGAACGCTGGCTGCACCAGCTGATCTTTGTACCGGGTTTTTCCACCAGTGAGGCGGTGAGCCAGACCTCCGGGCGCGGTATCGGGCTGGATATGGTGGCGGATCGTATCGCGGCACTGAAAGGCCGGATTACGGTGGAAAGTTTTCCCGGCGAAGCCTGCGAATTTACTATCCGCCTGCCCATGACCATGATTGCGGAACACGGGCTGCTGATTAAAAACGGTCCCCACCGTCTGGTGGTGGCTTCGCGCGGAGTGGAGCAGCTGCTGTTCCTCGAATCAGCCGTCCTGAAATCCCACGGTGAGGGTTTGCAGTACCAGTTTGAGGACGAGCTGATCGATGTATATCACATCGCGCAGCTGGCCAACCTGCCGGATGTTACGGCAATCAATACGGCGGATGCCCACGCGTTACTGGTGGTAGAGAGTTTTCCGGGACAGCGGGTGGGCGTGTTGATTGAAAGCGTCAGCGCCAGCCGTGAGATGGTTATCAAGCCGCTCTCCCCGCTGACACCAACAGTGCCCGGTGTGATCGGCGCTACCATCCTCGGTGATGGTGAGGTGGCACCGGTGATCGATGTACAGCAACTCGTGCTGGATCTGCTGCAGTCCGGCCTGAACAACACCATCTGGCAGCTGACGCGCGAGGCCATGCGTCACCAGCCGGTGACCCAGCGCCCGCTGGCACTGGTGGTGGACGACTCGCTCAGCACCCGCCGTTCCCTCGCACAGTTCGTCAGTGACATCGGGATGGATGTCTGTACAGCCAAAGACGGCTTCGAAGCCGTGGATATTCTGCAGGGCCAGACGCCCAGCGTTATCCTGGTGGATATGGAGATGCCGCGCATGAACGGTCTGGAATTGACCGCCCACGTGCGCGCGAACGACGCCACCCGGCATATCCCGGTCATCATGATCACCTCGCGCAATACCGAGAAGCATCGCAGTCTCGCCAAGGCTGCCGGGGTGGACACTTACCTCAATAAACCCTTCTCGGAAGATGAGCTGCTGCACTGCCTCAAGTCTTCCATCACGGCATAGGGCGGAACCATGTCCATGACAGATGTGTTAGCGGGAGAGTCTCCCAGTCTTGCACCGCCGGCAACGGCCGCGCCGGAGCGGGTGCGCCTTGATGGTGGCGAGTTCGGGCTATTGCTGCCAGCGGCTGATGTCGTCACGCTTATGCCCGGCAATAGGCTGAGCGCACCAACGGATACGGCATCGTCCCTGGCGGCCCAGAGCTGTGGATACCTGGAATACGGGCAGCAGCGCTATCCGGTGTTTTGCCTCAACAAGGCCCTGCAGCTGCAGAGCCGTCTGGAGCCGTGCCATCAGGTATTGGTCCTCCTGCGCCATCAGCAGCAGGGCTTTGCGCTCGCCTGCCGCTCGCTGACCAAGCTGGAGACGCAGGATTATCCGGTGTACCCCGTTCCCCGCAGCATGAGCAGCCGGAAGCAACCATTCAGCCGCTTTGCCCTTATCGGTGAGGTGGCCCTGGGGCTGAGTTCGGCAGCGGATCTGCTCAAGCTGTTGCAGGTGCGCGGGGTACAGGTTCGCGAACAGAATTCACATGCATTGCAGGGAGCGGGTTGATGTCATCTTCATCGGAGCTGGGTGCCTGGCTGCTACCCATTGATCAGACGACAGCAGTGGCCATAGGTCGCTACGAACTTAAATATATCGAGTACGTTAAAGCCAGTGTCCGCCTGCCGGGTCTGCCGTCGTACTGCGAGCAGGGCTTCCTGTGGCGCAACCGGTTTGTGCCGGCGCTGGATATCCATGAACTGGTCTCCCATCGCCGCTCACGGCCGACCGATGAGGAGCGGCTTGCGGCCATCATCGCCTACGAAAACAGCGCGGGTGAGGTCGATATGGGAGCGATCTTCCTCCGGGGTATCCCGCGTCTGCTGCCGGTCAGGCCGGATCAGTCCGTCGCGGTGGCTGAGCTGGAGACCAGCTGGCAACTGCTGGCCCATGCCGCCTTCGAGGATCAGTCAACACGCTATCCGGTACTCGATCTGCGGGCCCTGTTCGACCGCACTCCGGCGGACCTCCTGGCGATGCACTAGGCTTCCGATGTAGCCATTCCGGGCCCGCCCGCCCGGAGTGTCGCGCAACCGTTCAGAGTGACGCGTAACCCTTAACTTCTTCACACTTCTGATTTTTTTTACCCTTCTTTCCTGTAAATCTATCCCTTAATAAGCTATAGCAGGTGGCGGAAAACTAAATTAGCGTATATCGTTGGCGCTAGTATTCGCACTATTCCTAACTCTAAAACCAAATGGAAGTGCCAGCGCAAGATGGATTTGCATGATATGTCAGCAATCACTGTGAACGAAAAACCCGTGCGTCTGATACAGATCACCGATACTCACCTGGGGCCGCTCACCAGTGAATCTCTGCTCGGCTTGAATACAGACGAAAGTCTGGAAGATGTCCTGCAACTGATCACTGCCGAGCAACCCACCTTCGATTACCTTGTCTGCACTGGTGATATTGCCAGTGCCGGCGATGAGGCATGCTATCGCCGCTTTATCGACACCATCCGGCGTTATTTTCCGGTTCCCTTTGCCTGGATACCCGGCAACCACGACTCCGCGGTGATGATGAGCCAGCTGGCTATCCCCAACCCGCCGGAGGGGCGTCTGGTAGATCTGGGGGCCTGGGTCATCATCCTGCTGGACTCTGCGGTACCGGAGCAGGTTTATGGCAATCTGGAGCAGACGGAACTGGATTTCCTCGAACAGGCGCTGGCAGACCATGCAGACCGCCATGTGATGGTGATGCTGCACCACCAGCCCCTCCCGGTGGGCAGCGCCTGGATTGACCAGTATGTCTTGCGTAATGCAGACGCCTTCCTGGCCATTGTGGATCGCAGTCCACAGGTGAGGACGGTTGTGTGGGGGCATGTACATCAGGAGTTCAGTTGCCGGCGCAAGCACATGCAGTTGTTTGCCACGCCGTCCACTTGCGTACAGTTCAAGCCCAACAGTGACGCCTTCGCGGTGGATACCGCCATGCCCGGCTATCGCTGGTTTGAACTCTATCCCGACGGCAGTATCGAAACCGGCGTATCCCGCGTCAGCGGTAAGAGTTACGTTATTGACTATAAGTCCGCCGGTTATTGATGCTTGAGCTGATCTACATCCACGGCTTCCTGAGTTCTCCCTTATCCTTCAAGGCGCGCCAGACCGCCCAATGGCTGGCGGAATGGCGCCCGGACATTCGTTACCACTGCCCGCACCTTTCCCCCTATCCCCGCGCCACCCAGCAGACATTGGAAGCGCTGGTGGAGTCGCTGCTTCCAGGCCGGATTGGGTTGATCGGCAGCTCGCTGGGCGGTTACTGGTCAACCTGGCTGGCGGAAAAATACGATCTGCGGGCGCTGCTGGTGAATCCAGCCGTGCGTCCCTGGGAATTTATGCCGGACTATCTGGAGGTTGACCTGCAGTCCTATCATACGGATGATAGCTACCGCTTGAACGCTGGCCACGTGGAAGAAATCAAAGCCTGCGACCTTCCTGTCCGCCGCCACGCCAACTATTGGCTGCTTGCACAAACCGGCGACGAGACCCTCGACTACACTCAGGCAGTGGAAAAATACCAGGGCTGTAAACAGACCGTGGAAGAGGGAGGCGATCACAGCTTTCAAGGCTTCGAGCGTTTTTTAAGCGACGGGATAAATTTTTTGTTCCCCGACGCCCCCCCGCGATGGGGGGACAACGCGACTAACCGTAGGTCGGATTAGCCGCAAAGCGGCGTAATCCGACAAAGCTCCCAGCAAATGAAATATGTTCATTAAATGTCATCGTTGATTGTCGGATTACGCCACTGCGCGACTAATCCGACCTACGCGAATCATCAATAATTACAGCTAACTTTCAGAAGACTCTATGGCTAATTACTCCGCAGAAGATATTGAAGTACTCACGGGGCTGGACCCGGTCAAAAAACGCCCGGGCATGTACACCGAAACCGCACGGCCGAACCACCTTGCACAGGAAATTATCGACAACAGCGTGGACGAAGCACTCGCCGGTCACGCCAAGTCCATCGAAGTCATCCTGCACAAAGACCAATCTGTTACCGTCACTGACGATGGCCGCGGTATGCCGGTGGACATCCACCCGGAGCAGGGTAAACCGGGCGTAGAGGTCATTCTATGTACCCTTCACGCTGGTGGTAAATTCTCCAACAAAAATTACCAGTTCTCCGGTGGTCTTCACGGCGTGGGTGTATCGGTGGTCAACGCGCTGTCGCAGAAACTGGAAGTCACCATCAAGCGCGACGGCAACGTCTACCGCATGGGCTTTGCTAATGGCGATAAGGCCACGGATCTCGAAATCATTGATACCTGTCCGAAACGCCAGACCGGTACCAGTGTGCGATTCCTGCCGAACCCGATTTATTTTGATTCTCCTAAATTTTCCGTCAGCCGTATGCGTCACGTGCTGCGTGCGAAAGCGGTGCTGTGCCCCGGTCTGAAAGTCACATTTCTGGATGAACAAACCGGCGAAAAAGATGAATGGTTTTACGAAGACGGTTTAAAAGATTACCTTGCTGGCGCTACCCAGGGTTGGGAAACCCTGCCGGAGTTACCCTTTGTCGGCGACTTCAATGGCAAGACTGAGGGCGTAAGCTGGGCCGTGCAATGGCTGCCGGAAGGCGGCGAGCTGGTTCAGGAAAGTTACGTCAACCTGATTCCTACGGCGCAGGGCGGTACTCACGTCAACGGTTTACGTACCGGCCTGCTGGACGCGATGCGCGAGTACTGTGAGTTCCGCAACCTGATTCCGCGCGGCGTTAAACTCGCACCGGAAGATATCTGGAATAACTGCTGTTACGTCCTTTCATTCAAGCTGGCCGACCCGCAGTTTTCCGGTCAGACGAAAGAACGCCTGACCTCACGCGAAGCCGCTGCTTTTGTTTCAGGCGTTGCCAAAGATGCATTCGCACTCTGGCTGAACCAGCACACGGAAGAGGGCGATAAGCTCGCCGATCACTGCATCAACAACGCCCAGAAACGTGTGCGGTCCAGTAAAAAAATTGCGCGCAAAAAAGTGACCCAGGGACCGGCACTGCCCGGCAAACTGGCAGATTGCTCCAGCGGCGATCCCGCACGCAGTGAACTGTTCCTGGTAGAGGGGGATTCGGCCGGTGGTTCCGCCAAACAGGCGCGCGACCGCGAGTTCCAGGCCATCATGCCGCTGCGCGGAAAAATCCTGAATACCTGGGAAGTCAACTCGGAGGAAATTCTGTCGAGCCAGGAGGTGCACGATATCTCCGTGGCCATCGGACTTGATCCCGGCAGCGAAGACCTGAGTGAACTGCGCTACCACAAAATCTGCATCCTCGCTGATGCCGATTCCGACGGACTGCACATCGCCACACTGCTGTGCGCACTCTTCGTGAAGCATTTCCCCGCGCTCGTGAAAAACGGCCACGTATTTGTCGCCATGCCGCCGCTCTATCGCATCGACATCGGTAAAGACGTTTATTACGCGCTGGATGAAAGCGAGAAGAAAGGCATCCTCGACCGCCTGTCCGCCGAAAATAAAAAAGGCAAGGTCAATGTACAACGCTTTAAAGGCCTCGGCGAGATGAACCCCCTGCAGCTGCGCGAAACCACCATGGCCGTCGACACCCGCCGCCTGGTACAACTCACCATCGACGACGAAGACGGCACTCGCCAGATCATGGACATGATGCTCGCCAAAAAACGCGCAGCGGATCGCAAATCGTGGCTGGAAGAAAAAGGTAATCTGGCGGAGATTGTGGTTTAGCAATAACCTGCGATTCTGTGTTACAACACAAACCAACCGTAGGTCGGATTAGCCGCAAAGCGGCGTAATCCGACACAACAGAATACCCGCGAATGAAAAACACCTTATTAAGAACGTTAGTCGTCGGATTACGCCGCGGTGCGGCTAATCCGACCTACGAACTGAGTTTACCAAGCCAGCTACGCGGATTTATTCGCAGTTTTTGCTCGCTTACCAAGCTTTGTAACCATGAACGAAGACCAATTTGAACGATGTTGCGGCAATGTCGATCGACGCTATCAAAAATCGTAGGCTACAGCTACTAAGTATCATAATATTTGGATGTATTAGTTTGGTCGCTGGCTCTGCGTTTATCCTGGGGTTACTCTCGTTGAGTGACGCATTGATCGAATCTGCTTCGATTGTTACGTTCAATAGCGGTACTTTCAAGTTGTTGGGTATTGCAATCGGCTTGGGAGCTTTAGCTGTTTACTCAGGAATTCAATGGAGTTCTAAAAGGATACCATCGGAGAAAGCGTCCAGACTGATTACCGGGGTACTGGTAGTAGCTATCGCTCTTTTGTTTTTGTTGCCTCATGCTGTACATATCCCTGTTGAGCGCCATCTTTTCGCTCAAGGTTACAAACTTTGTGAACCGAAATCCCGGAATGCCCTATCGCACAAGACAGTAGTATATGTGAGAGATGTCCCTGCATGCTTGGACGGATTAAAGTCATTTCCTTCTAAAGACTTGTGATAGCTTGGGATTGTCGTTTGCATATTTATATATCGTCGGATTACGCCGCGGTGCGGCTAATCCGACCTACGGGGCTACGGGTCTGTGTGAGCTAATAGTTGTATGGGGCTTTTATATGGAAATGAAATAGCTTTTGTAAGCAGCAGGAATTACAGCCAGCCGCTAGAATTAGGTGTTGATTAAGTCGTTTATTTACCCTCAGGTACCCCCACCCATCATGACACCACGCAATTATTTATATCTGTTAAAAAAGTATGACGAGTATCAGCCGCAGATTGATCGTCTGTTGGGCTCTATTGTTACGACGCTTGAGCCGAACAAGATTGTTGGTTCGCAGCAGGAGCTGGAGCAGATGGTGAGCAAGTTGAATCATTCTTATCCATTTGTGGAGTTGCTGTACAGTCTGGATGAAGAGGGAGTGCAAACGACGGCGTCGGCGGTGGCGCCGGGGCTTGGGGATTCCCGGCGGAAGGAGGCGGGGAAGGGGTCGGATCGCAGTAATCGTCCTTATTACTCGGCAGCGCGGGATAATCATCGGGCAACGACGGTGACCTCGCCTTATCTGTCCAGTGCGACCCATCAGCTGGCCTTGTCTGCGGTGCAGCGTTTCACCGATGCGCAGGGCAAGGTGGGTTATCTGGTGATCAATTTCAATCTGGAAAAGCTGATCAGCTTTCTGAACGGTGATGAATTGCGCCGACGTATTCATCCGGTGTTTCAAGTGGTATATGGCATCATCGGTGTGCTGCTGGTTTCAGTCGCCGGACTGTTGTTGTTTTCGGCGGGCAGTTCACTGGTTGAGGTGATTTATCAACACACCAATACCGCGACTCAGGCGTTCAGTACGGTTATTCTCATTACGCTGGGTCTGGCAATTTTTGATTTAGGCAAGACGATCCTCGAAGAGGAAGTATTGTTGCATAAAGATATTCACCATCATGGATCAAGCCGTCGTACGATCAGCCGCTTTATGACAGCAATTGTGATTGCCGTTTCGATTGAATCCCTGTTGTTGATGTTTAAATCGCTGCTGGGTGATGCGACGCATTTGAACAGCGCGGTATGGATGTTGTTGGCGGCGGTTGCCTTGCTGGTTGGTCTGGGCGCTTATTTAAAATTAACCGACGATAGAGATTGACGGGCGAGTTGCTCCTCCACCAAAACGCCGGACGTTTCCATTTTAAGATTTTTCTACGAGGATTAACCCGTGGCGAAAACCAAGAGCGCTTTTGTATGCAATGACTGTGGTGCGGAATACAGCAAGTGGCAGGGTCAGTGCACGGAATGCGGTGTCTGGAACAGTCTGTCCGAAGTGCGTCTGGGTCCGACGCCGGGCAATCGTTCGGCAAAATTTCAAGGTTACGCTGGTGCGGCCGCAGGCGGTACTGTGCAGACTCTGGCGGAAATCAGCCTGGAGGATCTGCCCCGATTTTCCAGCGGTGCGGGGGAATTTGATCGTGTTCTTGGTGGCGGATTTGTGCCCGGCTCGGTGGTGCTGATTGGCGGTAACCCCGGCGCAGGTAAATCCACGTTATTGCTGCAGACCTTGTGCAATCTCGCACGCACCATGCCTGCGCTTTACATCACCGGCGAAGAGTCCTTGCAGCAGGTAGCGATGCGTGCGCAGCGTCTGGGTTTGCCGACCGACAAGCTGCAGATGCTCAGCGAAACCAGTGTGGAAACCATCTGTGCAACGGCTCAGAAAGTAGCGCCTAAGGTGATGGTTATCGACTCCATTCAGGTGATGCACATGGAAGACATCACTTCGGCTCCCGGCTCCGTATCCCAGGTCCGCGAAAGCGCGGCCTATCTCACCCGCTTCGCTAAGCAGACCGGCACTGTGTTGATCCTCGTCGGCCATGTGACCAAAGATGGTTCTCTGGCCGGTCCGAAAGTGCTGGAGCATATGATTGACTGTTCCATTCTGCTGGAGGGCGACAACGATTCGCGCTTCAGAACCTTACGCGGGCATAAAAACCGTTTTGGTGCAGTCAACGAGCTGGGTGTCTTCGCCATGACCGAACAGGGTATGCGCGAAGTTAATAATCCATCCGCTATTTTTCTGCAGCGCGCTGAAGAAGTTTCTTCCGGCTCGGTGGTGATGGTGATGTGGGAGGGAACACGTCCGCTGTTGATAGAAATTCAGGCGCTCGTCGATGACAGCCATCTGGGCAATCCGCGCCGGGTGGCGGTGGGGATGGATCAGAATCGTTTGTCCATGCTGCTCGCTGTCCTGCATCGTCATGGTGGAATCATGGTGGGCGATCAGGATGTATTTGTGAACGTGGTCGGTGGTGTACGGGTGATGGAAACCAGTGCGGATCTGGCGGTATTGGTGGCCATTGTCTCGAGTTTTCGAGACCGGGCCTTGCCGCAGGATCTGATGGTCTTTGGCGAGGTTGGTTTGTCCGGCGAGATCCGACCGGTGCCCAGTGGACAGGAACGATTGCGCGAAGCGGCCAAACACGGTTTTAAAAAAGCTATCGTTCCTTACGGCAACGCACCACGTGAAAAAAATCCAGGGATTGAAGTGGTGGCCGTTAAAAATCTGCAGGAGGCACTGGATGCACTCTGATTCCTTCCCATCGTGTTGCCAGCGCATGCTGGCAACATCTCTGTGCCATCTCTTTGCTTAAACCAGATAGCGATTCCAGTTTCCAAACTGACTGTTGATCGCGCCTCGCGGAATGCTCAAAACAATCAGCGCAACGCCCGTCGCTAATGTTACTGCCATGGATAAGCCACTGACATTGAATATAAAGGGCGTCACCAGCAAGGCACCGCCCAGAGGGATAATCAGAAAGCGAGCCGGGCGTGCCATCTCAGCGAGTGCGCAGACGCTGACGGTAATAACCAGTGAACCCACCAGATGATCCCAGTTAGCCATGCTGCCTTCGTGGCCGAGGGTGATGCGGGTCAGCATCAGCCAGATTCCCACCAGAATGCACAGCGCAAGATTCCATGGCAGATTAATCGCACCACTGAAAAACGCGCGCAGAACTGCCAGTGGCGGTTGTTCAAAGTTATCGTCCCGCTTGCGTGCTTCACCTTCGTCGGTATCCCCGGTGAAGAATATTTTCAGTACCGGTTTTCCGGCATCGTGCCGCCGTTTTAAAAATTGTCCGGTTGCCAGGAGTTCATCCAGCGAATAAGGAATCTGGATCAGCATGGCCGCCGCGGCAATTAAACATGGTGTACACCAGGTGCCGAGCAGTATGGGCTGAATGATGATAAAAGTGATAGACACAATGCCCAGGGGAACAATCATGATGCCGAACAGGGTGACCAGCCACGGCATGGTGCGCCAGCGCTGTTGAGAACCGATCAGGCCCACCAGAATTTCCATTGCATAGGTCATCGCGCCCAAGCCGGCATCCGGTACCGGCCAGGCTTCAGACAGTGGTGATGTGATGATAAATTCGGTTCCGTTTTTATCGCTGTCAACGCCGGAGAAGAAGGGGTCCCACACACCATCAATGTGACCGAGTTGGTAAGCCGTCATGTAACGGGAGATAAAAAAACCAATAAATGCCAGAAAAATAATCGGCGCCCGCTGAAACCAGCTGGAGGGATTGCGGTTCCAGCCCGGCGGAATATCCGGTCCGGTTAACACGGCCACCGGGGACAGACAAGGTGTGGGTTTGGTCAGAACGGCGAAGCCAATAGCGAGTATGCCAACCAGCGTGTTGTTTAGATAAGCCGCAGCGCTGGGTGTCCATAACGCCAGGGGAGCGAACAGCAGCCAGACGCCGATAACCGCGCAAGCCCAGCGCGCCCAGCCCATCCGCCAGGATAGGGAAACCACAGCGAGTATCATCAACAGGCTTCCGGCGATGAGATCGCTGTAGACCATGCTTGTACCGGCGTAATTCATCACCGGTGCCGAGGTAATCAGCCAGCCGCCGAGCGCAAGGTTCATGAACGATGCCCAGATATTATTCTGGTGTTGCCGGCGGTATTGCGTCTGATAGTTATTCAGCAGATCGTTTGGGTTGCGGCCGCGCTCGCTTGCTTCTTCCAGCCAGTCCGGCGGTGTAATTTTATTGGCGGCGTACCATCCCAGAGGATCTTTCTTCATGTTCTCAATCATGACCGGCAGCACGTCATAGAGTGCGTGCTGGGGTTGCCAGTCCAGCTCCTGCTGTGCGCGGCGAATATCAATCTCATAATGATCAGAGGCCATATCGATCATGAAGGCGCGGATGAAAGGCTTTTCTCCTTTATCAAAATCATCCGGTACTATCGGCTCAGTTTTCTCTTCCAGCCAGGCCCCCACTTTGGCGATAGGTTCAGGCACGGTAAACGTATGCCAGCTGGATGCACCATGCAGCAGTTCGCCGATGCGGTTCTGCAGGGTTTCGTAACTCAGGCAGATCGGTTCGCCGACCAGCAGTGTGTGCTCTTTGGGCAGCTCATCGCGTCGCTCAATGGTGCGTATAAAAGCCTGCACCATATCGTCTTTATGCAGGAATGCCTGACCGGCGTTGGTGTCCCCCGAGTAGAGTTTGCCTTTAACGCGCCGCTCATAAATGCGGGCGATTTGATGTGAGAGTGTTGGAACGGCGGTGTGATCATCGTAGATACCGGCGAGGCGCAACAAGGTGTAAGGCATCCTGTGCGCATGTTCGCGAAAAACGGCTTCTGTCTCCGCTTTGGATTTCGGATAAGCCCAGCGCGGGCCGAGTGGGCTGGTCTCGTCAATCTTCTGGCCGGGCGAGCCCGGTTGATGAACCAGCATGGTACTGGCGTAGATAAAGCGATGCACGGTAAAATCCTGTAACGCCTCAAGAATCAGGCGCGTGCCCTGGACATTTACCTGTTCATACAGCGGCGATTCCTCCCCGGTAAAATCAAAATAAGCCGCCAGATGAATGACGGCAGCGATGACACTGCCTTCTTCTGTCAGCATGGTCTGAAAAGTTTTTTTCACAGATTTCTCTGAGGTGAGATCGATGGTATAGGCGCGGGCGACGCCCTCCGCTGGTTTCCGGTCGAGACCGATAATCCGGAAGTTCTGACTCAGCGCCTGGGTCAGTGATTGTCCGAGATTACCGGCGGCACCGGTTATCAGGATGACCGGTTTTTCAGCTGACTGATTCATGACGTCTTCCTTTTTAAATGCGGCAGCTTATTTCACCTGCTGTGTGCTCTGGCGAACACAGCAAAAAATGACGATATTTTTTTGAAAGGGTGATTTAAAAAACTGGGTGTGGATTTAGGAAAACATGCGGGAATATTGGTTCCGTCAGCTTAGGGACGTAACGGAATTTAAAAATCGAAACGCGAAGAGTTAAAGCTGTTGGCTGCCGTTGTCCTTAACGGCGTGAAGAGGAAATGTTTGGCTCATCAGCACCGACGGAAAAATCTATTCTTCCGTCTTGGCCAGCAATAACACCAGTAACTGTTTATCCATCTCGGTAGAAGGTTGATGTTCGATGCCCACAACATGCTCGCGGATATGAACAATCTCGCCCTGCATCTGCACTTTCTTTTTAAGGGTCTGCTGTAAACCGATTTCCTCACTGTCGATAAATAACTTGATGTGATCACCCGCGCGCAACAGGTGTTCGCTCAACAATGCAATTCGGGCGCCGGTCATCGACATATCGAGGATGTGGACTTCCCACTCTTTGGTGGAATAAGCCAACTGGGCATAAGCCCGCATCGGAAAGCGGGGATGGTTGCGGCGGTCGGCAGAGTCATTATTGTCAGTCATGTCAGTATCTCAATCGGTGGCTATCAGTTCTGATAATTCCCGTTCAGCGGCGGAAGGATCATTAAGGTTTAATTCAATCAGCCTGCGCAGATGGCTGATGCTTTCCATATCAATCGATTCGCAGCGCAGCCCCAGCAGATTGTTTTCTTCATGGGCCGGCAGCGCGATCATCTCGATGATCGCCTGATCTGAGAGTGGAATACTTGCTGCCAGTGACAGACGTTTGTCGTATCTGGCCTCCGGCGGCATCGCTACCAGAAGTCCCTTGAGGGAGATATCCACCAGATCTGCCTGCCACTGGTGGTCGCCCTGTAACAGGGTAACCGTTATGGAAAAGGGTACGCGGCTGAAACGACGCCGTTCAGGTTGTTCTGTCATGGCTTAGTCCTTCTATCGTCAATGGTTGATCCGGCACCGACGTCTTCAGTGTAGTTGCTCTGTAAATATCAGCCACGGTTTGCCTGCTGAACAGGGGCAAACCTATAATCCCGCATCTTCAGATTCCTATAGACAACAAAAAGGTCCAAAAATATGACGGCGACGGCGCAACTCCGTATTGGCATTGATCTGGGCGGTACCAAGACCGAGGTTATCCTGCTCAGCGGTGCAGATGGCGAGCTGTTCCGTACCCGTATACCTACCGTGCGGGGAGACTACGCCGCTACGATTGAGGCTATCGCGGGTCTGGTCGCCCAGGCAGAGGCAGCGGCTGGGGTCGATCACCTGCCGGTGGGTATAGGAATTCCGGGCACCGTGTCGCGCAAAACCGGCCTGGTCAAGAATGCCAACTCTATCTGGCTCAACGGTAAACCGCTGCAACAGGATTTATCCCGCCGGCTGGAGCGGGATGTAAAGGTTACCAATGACGCCAACTGTCTGGCGGTGTCCGAAGCAACAGACGGAGCCGGTAAAGGCTATGATCTGGTCTTTGCGGGCATCCTCGGGACCGGCTGCGGTGCTGGTCTCGCCTGGCGCGGCGCCCCCATCGTGGGCCCCAATGGGGTAGCGGGGGAGTGGGGACATAACCCCTTGCCCTGGACCTCGCCGACAGAACTGCAGGCGCGGCCCTGCTATTGCGGTAAGACCGGCTGTCAGGAAACCTTTTTATCGGGCACCGGCTTATGCATCACCTATGCGCGCCTGACGGGCGAAAAGGTTACCGGGGAGGAAATTGTCCGGATGGCGGGAGAAGGCAACAGCGCTGCCGCGGCGGCACTGCAGGATTATCTGGACGCGCTGGCCCGTGGTCTGGCGGGTGTCATCAACCTGCTGGATCCGGATGTCATCGTGCTGGGGGGCGGGGCCTCCAACATTGCGCAGATTTATACCCTGGTGCCGACTCTACTGCCGCGTTATGTCTTCGGCGGTGAATGTGATACACCCATCGTGCAGGCCCGGCATGGCGACTCCAGCGGCGTGCGCGGCGCTGCCTGGTTAAACCCGCTGTGAGCATCCTGCTGCGCGGGTTGTTGATCCTTGCTGTGCTGTGCCAGCCGCTGACAACGCACGCGGCTGCGCAACGTATCGCCTCGCTTAACCTCTGCCTTGATCAATTGCTGCTGGCCTGGGTGCCCAGGCAGCAGATCGCCTCGGTTACCTATCTCTCAACCGATCCGCAGCTTTCCACAATCGCCGCACAGCTTGATGGCATCCACATCAATCACGGGCTGGCTGAAGAGCTCATTCCACTGCAGCCGGATTTAATCGTCGCCGGTGAGTTTGGTGCGGGAGATGCCGTGCGGTTACTGCAACACTTTGATTACCGCGTGGAGCGGATCGCCTTGCCGCGCACGCTGGACGACATCATTGTTCATATGGAAGCCCTCAGTGAACTGGTGGGCGCGCAGGCTCAGGCGGCGGTGATGATTGATGAACTGCGGGAGGAGCTGGCGGCACTGGATGCACAACCGGTGACCGAAAAGACGGCTGCGATCTGGTATTCCCCTAATGGCATCGTTGCCGGTCGCGCCACCCTGGAGCATGAGCTGATGGAGCGCGCCGGCTTTCGCAATCTGGCGGCAGAGCAGGGCGTGGTGAGCTTTGCGCAGATGGATCTTGAGCAGCTGGTGGCCGCGCAACCGGAGGTACTGATTGTTGAGGGTGGTTATGTGCAGGCGTTTTCGGTTGCGCGTGAGTATCTGGAACATCCTGCATTACTGCGCAGCAGTCGGATGATTGAGTTGCCGGCGGCCTTGTCTGTCTGCAGTGCGCCGGTGGTGGCGGACGTGTTGCGGGTTTTGCGGGAGCAGCGGGTGGCGCCTTGAGAGAGCGGTTTTATTGTGGTTGGTTGTTGTTTCTGCTCAGAGAGTGACGGTCGGTGTGGCGGGCCGTTCTGAAAACGCGTTAATACGTCCCTGTAGCTCAATCACGTCGTCCATGACGTGATGGTTTCAGAACGGCCCGCCACACCGACCTTGATGCGAACTGATAGGCAGTGAAATTTTTTATTTTTTTCTGGGATTTTTTGTGCGTGTATTTAATTTTGGCTGGTTGATTTTTCTCCTCGCGCTGCTGTTGTTGATCAGCAGTGCCGTCGCTTTGCATATTGGTGTTGCAGATATGTCGGTGTGGCAGGCGTGGCGGGATTTGTGGACCGATGGGCGCAGCATTGTTGAAGTGGTGGTGTGGGATATTCGTCTGCCGCGTGTGTTGCTGGCGCTGCTGGTTGGCGCCACCTTGGGGATGGCGGGAGCAGCGATGCAGGGGCTGTTGCGTAATCCGCTGGCGGAGCCGGGCATATTGGGGGTTTCCAGTGGCGCGGCTCTGGGGGCGGTTCTGGTGTTGTATTTTGGAATGGCGGCGAGTGCCTGGTTCTGGTTACCGCTGGCATCCATTGTGGGGGCCTTTGTGGCATTGTTGCTGGTGTATCTGCTGGCGGGTCTGCACAGCAGTCTGCTGGCGTTGATCCTGGCGGGTGTGGCGATCAATGCGATGGCGGGAGCTTTGATTGCAGTCGCGCTTAATTTTGCGCCGAGTCTGTTTGCCATGCAGGAGATTGTATTTTGGATGATGGGTTCACTGGCCAACCGTAATATCAATCACCTTACAGTGGCGATGCCTTTTATTGTGGTGGGCTGGATCTTACTGCTGAGTCGCAGCCGTTATCTGGATGCGTTGAGTCTGGGGGAAGACACGGCTCGTTCGCTGGGATTTTCTACACAGCGGGAACGTGCGATTTTGCTGCTGGGGCTGGCATTATGTGTGGGAGCCTGTGTTGCCGTCAGCGGCAGCATTGGCTTTGTTGGTCTGGTGGTACCGCATCTGCTGCGTCCTTTGGTGGGTCACCGTCCGGGGCGGTTGATGCTGGCCAGTGCCTTGGGTGGTGCGCTGCTGGTTTTGCTGGCCGACATACTGGTGCGGCAACTGGATGTTGCGCGGGAGCTGAAGTTAGGTGTCGTAACTTCGCTGCTGGGCGGCCCTTTCTTTTTATTTTTAATTCTTAAGACGCGCAGTCGCTGGGTGTAATGCTGATGTCACCGATTAAAAATCCAGAATCTGGCACAGGCCGGCTGTGTGCAGAAAACCTGCATTTGATGTTTCGCAAAACACCGATCCTGCAAGGAATTCATCTGGAATTGGGCGCGGGTGAGTTTGTAGGGTTGATTGGGCCTAATGGTGCAGGAAAAAGTTCGCTGCTGCGTGCGTTGAGTGGTTTGCTGCCGGTGCAGTCGGGACAGGTCAGCCTGCAGCTGCCCCAGGAAAAAGCACAGGCTATTCAACGGGTTGCTCCACAGGTTCGTGCACGTTTTCTCGGTTATCTGGCGCAGCAGGAGAAGCCAGCCTGGCCGCTCACCGTTGCACATCTGGTGGGACTGGGGCGCGCACCCTGGCGCAAGCCGGGCGGAGTAAAAAATCGTCTTGATCAGGAGGCGGTTGAACAGGCGTTGGAACTCACCGATCTTCACGCACTGCGGGATCGTCCGGTGACGGAACTCTCCGGTGGGGAATTGCAGCGTTGCCTGTTAGCGCGGGTTTTTGCAGGAGAGCCGCAGATGATCCTGGCAGACGAACCTATCGCCGCTCTTGATCCTTATCACCAATTGCAGATCATGGAGCTGTTACGCAGCCACGCAGGCAATGGCGGTACGGTCATGGCGGCGCTGCATGATCTGGGCCTTGCCTCCCGTTTCTGCCAACGCCTGATTCTTCTGCATGAAGGCCGCATTGTTGCCGATGGCGAACCCATCGCCGTACTCACGCCGCAGAATCTGCAGACCGTATACGGCATCACCGCCTACGTGGATTGCCGGGATGACGGGGTGGTTATTATTCCGAAGCATCGGGTTTAGAAAGGTACTTTTCCGTGTGATGGAGTAAGTGTTGCTCATCCGTGGAGAACACGTAGCTCTTCGGTGTGAGTGGATAACATGTTGTATGTTCGAGTAGTTATTGTTTATTGAATTAAGTTGTTAGAAGCGGCCGGGAAATGTCTGTTGGGTTACGCTTTGCTAATCCGACCGACGGTTGTGGTTGTTGTGGTTTGTCGGATTACGCTTCGCTAATCCGACCTACGGTTGTGGCTCTAGTGCTTGTCGGATTACGCTGCGCTAATTCGACCTACGGTTGTGGCTCTTGTGCGTTGTTGGATTACGCTGCGCTAATCCAACCTGCGGTCTTGGTTCCTGTACTTTTGTAGGTCGGGTTAGCGGCTTTGCCGCGTAACCCGACATCCCCCACATCGTCATCCACCTGTCTCGCGATTTCTCCTTGTCCTCTTGACTCCCTCCTGCTAACACCGTACCTTGCGCGCCGAGGTGTCTGATGGTCGAGGTTTTCGACGGGATCAGAGTAAATGGGAAGTCGGTGCGCGCGCTGCGCAATCCCGACACTGCCCCCGCAACGGTGAACATCCCCGCGATGTGAGTCCGATACCAGCCTCATGGGAGCATGCCTGCATGCTCATTCGCACGCACGATGTAGCGGAGGGCTTCATCGGTGGTAATCCTGTGTTGACCATCGCTGGTTTCTGTACACATTGTTTCCACTTATCCCTCCCTCAATCGCTTATTTATCCTGATTGGGGAATCTTTATGTCCACTGTCCGTTGTTCCCGTGCGCCCTTGAGCGCGGCGGTTTTATTTTTATCCTGCAGTATTGCCGTTCACGCGGCAGATGAGTCCGGCCTCGAAAAAATCTACGTAAGTGGTACCCGCAGCGAAAGTGCGCAACTGCCGCTGGCGACGACGATTACCGTCATAGATCGTGAACAGATCCGCTTGAGTGGTGCGAGCCAACTGGGCGATGTGCTGCGGACGCAGGCGGGCATCCAGCTGCAGGATCTCGATGGCAGCGGTGGCCGCAGCGTCACTATCGCGATGCGCGGTTTTACCTCCAACGCTCCCAATAACACGCTCGTGATGGTCGACGGCCGCAAGCTTAATAATCCAAGTCTGGTCAGCCCTTCATTAAATACCATCGCGCTCAAAGATGTGGAGCGAATCGAAATTGTGCAAGGCAGCGCCGGTGTTCTTTATGGTGATCAGGCGGTGGGTGGTGTAATCAATATCGTGACCCGTCGTGCCGTGCGCGGTGAAATTCATGGTTCAGTGCAACTGCTGGCTGGCAGTGACAACCTCGAAAGTTATACAGCAACCGTCAATCAGGGTTTCACCAACGGCGTGAGCTATAACCTGTCTGCGCAGAAACGTCAGGCGGATAACTACCGCGATAACAACCAGGCGGATTACGAAAACATACTTGGTAACCTGCGCTACGATTTTGCCGCGGGACATGTGTTTGTTGAAGGCCAGATCATCAATGATGACCTGCATATGCCCGGCTCGCTAAGTGACCTTCAGGTGGCGCAGGACCGGCGCCAGACCAACAGCCCGGAAGATTACGCCAATCAGGAAGCCGACATTCTGCGCGTAGGTGGCGCTGTGCAGCTGCACAGACACTGGCAGTTGCTGGCGGAGTATGCGGATCGTCACGAAGATGCCTTGTGGTACTACGAAGGTTTCGGTGAGGCGAGTCTACAGGAGTTACGTGCTGAAAATATTACACCGCGACTGATTGGCCGTTTGCCGACGGCGAATGGCGAGGCGGTTATTACCCTGGGCTATGACAAGACCATGGCAGACTATGTGATTGCCGATCGCTTTGTGGATATCGAACAGGATATCAACGCCGTTTATGGACAGATTATTTATCCTGTGAGTCGTGCGCTGGCGGTAACAGCAGGTACACGCTATTCCGAAGTCAAGGACCGCAATTTTTCCAGCCGGGAAACCCATACGGATGATCTGAATGCCTACGAGCTGGGGATAAATTACCAGCTCAATGATGCCTGGCGAATCTTCGCGCGTTATGCGGAGGGTTTTCGTTTTGCCAATGCCGATGAAAATGCTTACACCTTGCCCGAGATAGATTTTCTCAAGCCCCAGACCAGCACCTCCTATGAGGCCGGTGTTGTCTGGCAGAGTGGTGCCACTAATGCTACGGCCACCGCGTATCGTATGACGGTAGACAATGAAATTCTGTTTGACCCCAGCGCGGGCGGTTACGGTGTTAATATCAATCTGCCGGAATCAGAGCGTCATGGGTTGATACTGGATGCCGATGTCAGCCTCAACTCTCGCATAAACCTGCGGGCGAACTACACCTTCACTGAGGCTGAGCAGACCTCCGGAACCTTTAAAGGCGCACAGGTGCCGTTTGTGGCGGAACATACAGCGAACCTCGCCGTGGTGTTTAATGTTCACCGGCAGCTGAGTGCTTTTGTGGATGCACAATATACCGGCCCGCGTTATCGTATCGGTGACGATGCCAACACGCAGGGAAAAGTGCCGTCGGTTACTGTATTTAATGCAAACATTTTATGGTCGTTCCAGAATGTTGAACTGGGACTGCGCATAAAAAACCTAACTAACAAAAAATACTCTGATTATTCCGGCTACTCGCCTTATTCCGGTAACTATCAGTATCCGCAGCCGGAACGGCAATACGAAGCGGGATTGACCTACCGGTTTTAATCTCCTTACCAGGGACGGTATCCATCACGTTAATCGCCACCATCACATACAATGAGGTCCACATGACGACGGATAAAAACCAGCGCCATAAAGAACGCATGCAGCAACGTAAGGAAATTGTGGATGCGAACATTGCCCGGGCTGATCAGGAGCGGGGTGTGCTGATCGTGTTGACCGGCGATGGCAAAGGTAAAAGCAGTTCCGGCTTTGGTACAGCGCTGCGTTGCCTTGGTCACGGCTACAAGGTGGCGATTGTGCAGTTTATTAAGGGGACCTGGGAGTGCGGCGAAAAAAACTTCTTAACCGAAAGTATCTTCCGCGATGCATCCCCCCGGCTTGAGTACTACGTCATGGGGACGGGCTTTACCTGGGAGACGCAGAATGCCGAGCTGGACCGGCAGGCAGCAGAGAAAGTCTGGGCCGAGTGTGAGCATGTATTGCGCGATCCCGATATTCATTTGGTTTTACTGGATGAACTCACCTATATGTTGAATTACAAATATCTCGATAAAGAGAAAATCCTCACCGCAATCCTGAATCGCCCGATCAATCAGAATGTCATCATCACCGGTCGTGGGGCCAAGCAATATTTAATTGATGCGGCAGACACGGTCAGTGAAATCAAGTCAATCAAGCACGCATTCGACAGTGGTGTGAAGGCCCAGAAAGGTATCGAGTGGTAAATCGCGAAGCGTGAGTGTTTTTCCCTATAAAGCGTGGATGCCTGCCTGATCAAACTAAACCTAGGTCGGATTAGGGCAGCGTAATCCGATACCCGCCCGTTCTCCAGTTTTCCTGGAACGAATGATAAAAAGCCTGCCGAGTATTCGGCAGGCTTTTTTATTATCTACGAGAGTCGGATTACGCCTCCGGCTAATCCGACCTACGGGGTTTCGATTGAGAGGGTTGTCGGATTACGCCTCCCGCTAATCCGACCTACGGCTTGTCCCGTTTAATCTATTTAAAATGTAGGTCGGATTAGCGCAGCGTAATCCGACACTAGGCCGGGCCCCGGATTTATTTTATGAAGAGCTCCGCATTGACCCACATATGCACCGCAATACTTGCAGCGTAGCCCAGGGCGATCACCGGACTCCATTTTAAGTGGCCTATAAAGGTATACATACCGCGAGCCTGTCCCATCAGGGCAACACCAGCGGCCGAGCCGATAGACAGCATGCTGCCGCCAACGCCAGCCGTGAGCGTGATCAGGAGCCAGTTGCCGATGCTCATATCCGGCTGCATCGTCAGTACAGCAAACATAACCGGGATGTTATCAATAACGGCGGATACTACGCCAAGGATGATGTTGGTCGCGGTCGCACCCATGTCGGTGTAGAGGATTTCTGACATCAATGCCAGATACCCCATAAAGCCCAGTCCGCCCACACACATGACGACGCCGTAGAAGAACAACAGGGTATCCCACTCTGAGCGGGCAATTCTGCTGAATACGTCAAAAGGGACAACGTCACCCAGACGACGCAGGGCGGCGTGATCTCCGCGGCTTTCGGCGATGGCACGCTTGCGCGCGAGAGATCCGGGCAGAGTCTTGCGCAGGAAAAATCCAAAAAACTGCAGATAACCAAGACCGGTCATCATGCCCAGAACCGGCGGCAGGTGCAGGAATGTATGGCAGGCCACCGCTGTGACAATCGTCAATAAAAATAACGTAACGATACGCATGGCTCCACGCTTCATCTCTACCACTTCATCCAGCGCGTCAGGCTTTTTGTTCTCAACAAAGAAACTCATGATTAACGCCGGGAGGCCGAAATTGATCAGGGATGGGATGAACAGTGCGAAGAAATCCTGGAAAGGGACAACCCCAGCCTGCCACACCATCAGGGTAGTGATATCGCCGAAAGGGCTGAATGCCCCGCCGGCATTTGCGGCAACGACGACGTTGATACAACAGAGATTGATAAATTTTTTGTCTTCCCCGCCCACCTTCATGATGACGGCGCACATCAGCAAAGCTGTAGTCAGGTTATCGGCGATAGGTGAGATGAAAAAGGCGAGGAAACCAGTGAGCCAGA
>CALFXJ010000001.1 GCA_937958105.1 uncultured Cellvibrio sp. | reverse complement strand
TTGGCAAAACGGGAAGTACCCAGCGTGACCTTGGCTGAATATTTTCCCTGGGTTACCTGTTCAGTTGAAGGTTCCAGATTGCCATCCCAGCGGGTAAAGTCGCGCGGGTTTTCGAAGCCGCATAACAACGGAAATAGCTGCGCACTTTGATACTGCAGTAAGGCCAGACGCCCCACGGTCAGCAGCGGAAAGATCAACAGAATGCACGCGGCAATCCGCCCCAGCCACACCCGCCAGTTGCTTTTCTGAAACCAGAACAGCCCCAGCCAGGCGCCGGTGAGATTGCCCAGTACGTCCCCCCAGTTGCCATCGCGTCCGACTTTGGTCTGCAGATACTCAATGGCTCCGCCCACGCTGAAGACAATCAAGGTAACCCACAGCCATTTTTGCCATGTATCAAGGGGATGGCGACTCTGGATCAACATCAGCAGGAGCGCAAAAAAACCGATATGGCCCAGATCCCACACCGCGCGGAATAATGGGCCGGACATCCAGTCCGGACCGCCGATAAAGAAAAACGGCAATGCCGTCACCAGTGCCAGTAGCGGAATAGCAATAGAGGGATCACGCGCGAGCGAACGAATGGATAACAACAAAATAAAATTCCTGCAATAAAATCAGAATTGACTGCCGATCAATAAAGAATAGTGAGGCTCTCCGACATCAATATACCCGTGGGGGCCGAAATGCAGATCAGCGTTGAGATAGCGAACGCTGGCCCCGAGGGACAGGCCGTTGCTGAAGGTAAATTCAATACCCGCGCGCTGATAGACCCCCACATCCACAAGGCCCCGATCGGAGCGGGTATCGATCACCAGGCCATCGCTGTTGTCTTCGCCATCATGACTCAGACGTCCCCAATAAATGCTGGGACCGACGGCGTAAAACAGCCGCACCGAGGGATGCGGTCTGACACTGAGAAAGCTGCCGAAGAAAAAGTCTCCCGTCCACAAACTGCTGTCGATATCCACCGAAGCCTCCTCACCAACACGCACCATCAGGCGATGATGACTGTTGTAACCAACGTGAGCACCCAGGTCCCACCCATACTCGAACACATCATTGCTAAGGGGCAGCTGGGCCATAAAACCCAGATAATGGATGGAATCTATCTCGGCCACATTGCCATTCCCGAACGTATCGTAGGTATAAACCGTCTGGTCGATCGGCTGGGTTCCCAGCGAGAGCTGGGCGTATCGCGTGGGTAATTTCTGCACGCGCCAGGGGTCCGCGGTTGCCGACATACCGAGCGCGATGCCGACAAACAGCATCAGACATTGAACTGAAAAAAATCCCTTAATCATGGCTGAACCACCCTTACCAAAAGTTATCACACATAAAGGTATAAGAACGCAGTTTATCGTCTTGTCGCGCAAATCCCAATTCGTCTGCATTATCTGCTGCTAAAACTTCGTTACTGCTGTCTATACCGGAAATTCCGGCTATCTTTATTGATGCTGCTGATGATCCGCGCTGGCGTTGCGCAGCCTAGCATGTCTTAGATTGATTATAAGAATAGCTCCTCATATATGTATTCCTGACAGGAGGTTTTTATGTCCGATATCCATAAGTCGACTCGTCTCGGTGACCTGCTGATCGAGCGCGGCACCATTACCCGCCAGCAATTGCGGCGCGCAATAGAAATACAGCAGCAGCGTTTACTCAATGCGCAACAGGGGGAAGACGACGGCAGTCATAAGGAATTGGGGGAGATCTTAATTGAACTGGGATTTATCAACCGTTCGCAATTGAGCAGCGGTCTTACCTGGCAACGCAAACTGCGCAAGACCACCATGGTGATGGCCTTTATCGCTCCGTTGCTGACGGCGGCCTGCGGTGGCAGCGCTTCCGGGTCGACCAGCCAGAACAATACTCAGGGTAACGCCGTAAGCTCCCAAGCCTATCAATCACCGAGTTCAACCCCTAAACCTGGCACTCAATCATCAGCCTCGTCCAGACAACAATCTTCGGCCCCGGCTGCGGTGGCCTCTTCGTCGCCCGCCAAAAACCCCTCATCAGCAGCGGTTTCTTCAGCATCCTCCAGCCAGCCGGCCGGAGCGGACACAGGACAAAGCACGGAGGTGGATGGACCGGTCGCCATCTACTGGTCCATCCCTACCCAGCGGGAAAATGGTGATGAGCTGGATATCCGCGAGATCGGCGGTTATGAGTTGCGCTACAAATCAACATCCGCTGACGACTTCACCAGCATCAAGATCGACAGTGGTTACACCGATGCCTATTACTTTGATTACCTGAAAGGGGAATACGAATTTGAGATTGCCACGTTTGACGTGGATGGTTTGTACAGCCGGTTTGTGAGCATTCACCCGGCACAATAAAAAAATCCGGCAGGCATTGGGCCTGCCGGACCTCGTTGTTCTACCTCATCTCCGCGACAAATAAAAGGGATTGTGACTCGCCAAACACTACGACCTCGTTGATCCGTCCGTAACCCGGTTGATTGGCCGGGCCAGCCAGTACGCGAATGATCAGCTGCGATGTCACAATCTGCGGCAAGGCATGCGTGCGGTATACCTCGGTATTATCCCGCACAGAAACCAGCACTGAGTCATCCTGGTTCATGATGTCGTAGTCGGCCACCGGATATCCTTCCGAGGTATAAATCTCCACAGCATTGATGATGGCTGAAGACCAGAACAGATAAATATCGGAGGGAAACATATTCTGTTCGTGGGTCCAGCTGGTCTGGCCACCTACCGCAGTACTGATATCTGAATCCACGACGTTGAAGACGCTGTAACAGTTGTCCGGGTCATTTTCAGACGGACAATAGGTAGATGACGTTTCCAGTGAAGCCTCCGGTGCGATGTTGCCCACCAAAACAGTGATACTGCCGGTGCCGGTATTCCCGTCGCTGTCCGTGGCAGAATAAGTAATGGTGTGCGTGCCCATGGACAAGGTATCGACATCAATGGCGTTACCATAACCGAGGAAACCGTCGATACTGGAGTCCCAGCGCAATGACGTGATGGGTTCACCGGAAGCCGAGCTCTCGGCGATCTGTTCTTCAGTGGGTAATGAACCATCTTCTTCATCAAAAGCGTAGCCGTACAAGTCCAGGGTTACGCCGAACGGAATGGACACATTGCCCGGCTCGATACCAATATCCGGTACAGCGCCCCGCGCTATCACCTGTACGCTATAACTCGCACTCACTGACTGATAAACCTGATCCGCCAGTTTTGTTGCCGTAATCTCCGCTTCACCAAGCCCCACAGCAGTCACCACACCATCCGCATCCACACTGGCCACGTCGGTGTTGGACGAGGAGTAAATAATACTGCCGGTGCCCGGCGACGACACCTCACTGTTAAACGCGTTAGTGAAGGTATCGCCAGGATACAGCGTTACCGGGCCAGGGTTTAAAAACTGCAAATCCTGAGGCTGCTGTGGCTCTGAGCCGTTTCGGATAATGGCAATACCCACGTTTGCATGAGTCGCGTTTCCATTGATGGCCGTTACACGCAGACTGAAACTTTCGTTGTCTTCTTCGAGCGTGTCATCAATCAGTTCAACCACCACCTGCTTGCTGACTTCACCCGGTTCGAAGACAAGTTCACCCGTGGTGTATATATAATCTTCTTCACTGGTGGCTGTGCCGTTCTGCGTAACATAGCTCAGGCTGACCGGAGCATCATTGGGGGCATTCAATCGAATCGTAAATATTGCTTCGCCGTCCGCTTCATTGAACACCCCGCCGATAACCCTGACAAACGTCGGCACGGGTTTTACCAGTACGGAGGTCGTAGCGGAATTGATGCGTCCTTCGCTGTCCTGTGCAACCAGCCGGAATTCCAGCTGTACTGCCGTATTCACATCCGGTACGAGGATCAGATTACGCAGCGACAGAGGTGAGGGAATCTCCACTTTTGGACCGCTTACCTGCACCCACAGCGTACGCACAATCTCCGCCCCTTCCGCAGCCTCTACGCTGCCGTCCAGCGTCAGCAGTACGTTGGGGTCTGCAAACTGCCGGCCGGTCACACTGACCTTTGGCAGAAGCTCCAGCTCATCCGGTGCAACAGGTCCCTGGCCATTCTGGCCCGGCGTTACATTATCGTCATCAATGCCTCCCGGCACGGGCGACGGCAGTTCGTTTTCCAGCGAGGCTTCCGACGAGCCGCCTCCACAGGCGGTGAGCGAAAAGATCGCCGTGAACAGTAAGGCAATCCACATGCATTTTGCGTTGTTCGGCCACACATCCGGTGTCTTAGAATTCATAGCGAAGCCCTGCCTGTATCTGATACGCCGAAAGATTGTTGTAACCCACCAGTTGCTGATACTGGAAAAAACCGGATACGCCACCTTTGAAGATCGCCGATGTGCCCACAGCGATCTGGGAGTAGGCACGGTCTTCTCCGTCGTTGCGCAAAGTAAAGGTATTGTTCGGGTCCGGGTCGTAAGCAAAGCGCGCGGTAACCGGATCAAACCCCGAACTCACTTCACTTAAAAGCGTGACCTGTGCCATAGGCACCAGAACGCCCCAGTTGCGGTTCACTACGTAAGTGCTCTGCACACCGGCACCGAGGGTCAGTTGATCTGTGGATTGCGAACCGATGATCATCGGCAGCCCGGTCTCACCGGTTTCACCGTAACCATCCACTTCATTGCGCAGATAATCAAAACGCACAAAGGGATAAACGGATAAGGCGTTGCGACTCCATTCCCATTGCAGCTGAGCATTCAGCAGAATCTGTTCACCCTCTGTACTGCCGTACATGGTGTCGTTAACCGCGGATTCGCCTTCGCCATAAGCGACGCGACGGATTGAATCAAATTCGGTACCCGCATAACCCAGCTGTGTTTCAAGAGAGAGGCGCTCCCAGGTATAGGAGCTGAATAAAATAAAAGAGAATATCTCGCTGTCGAGACTGCCACCCTGAAGGTTGTAATCCAGCTCGTTCTGCGTATAACCCAGTGCGGCACCCACCACCAGTTTTTCATTGAAGCGGTAATCAAGTCCTGCGGTAATGGTGTTGCCATCCGAGTCATAACCCGCCTCGTAATCGCTGCCATCCCGCTCGGCTTTTTCATATTGCGCACTGATAAAAAATCCCAGCGCTGACCAGATGGGCACATCCCCCGCTGCACCACCACTGGTCTGACCGGCGTAGTGTGAAGCCATGCCGTTGAAGGTGAATGCATTGTTACCCGCCTGCAGCTGACTGACCCGTTGCGACACCGCTGACGTCTGTGCACGATTAGCTTCCGCGAGAACGCGCATCAAGGCGATACTTTCTTCCGGTGCAATTTTATTCAGGGCGTTATTCACGGCATCGGGATTGTTGGCGGCCATGGCTTCCAGAGCATTACAACGCTCCAGCAGATTGCGGCGGCCCGCCCCCTGCTCTCCGTCTGAATTTTCCCGCAGTGTTGCGCACACCTGATTCATGGTTTCGGCGAGGCTGCGATTATTGCGCCCATCAGACACCTCAACATAGCTGCCTTCTACTACGTTGATGGTCACCGTCCCCACGGCCGTGAGCCCTTCTTCCGTTTCTTCCTGAATGGTGTAGGTAAATGTATCTGTGCCCTGAAAGTTGCGGTTGGGCAGGTAATAAATACTGCCGTCCGGATTCAGAGAAATCGTCGCATTGCTGGAGGAATCGACGCTGATCACCACGATGCCATCGCCGTCTGCGTCAAAGTCGTTGGCGATAACATTCAGGGTAACGCTGCTGTTGACCGGGATGGTGCGGGTATCGTTGACGGCGGTTGGCGGGTCCGCCAGAACACTTTGGGCGGCAGTCAGCAGCAGTGTGCCGGCGGCCATCGACAGCCAGCGCGGCCCGCGCATGCTGGAATGATTATCAGGAAATTTCATGAGCTTGCAGTCCTTTCAGCTTGAGTAGGTGCTGATCGTTAACGTTATTAGGAATGGTGCCCGACAGCCCGCGCACAGAGGTAAATCTCAGCGACGGGGAATTGGCCGGCTGTGGACTCCTGCAAGCCGGCGCACAAGACGGGAAATCAAAACATAAAACCTCGCCCGGCAAAAGGGGGCGCTGGCAGTTACTGGCGGGCTATCGTCACAAATGACGAGTCAATCAACAATCCTCCATCCTGATGATGGCGGATGAATCAGGCTGCGCTCACTGTCAGTACCGCGACTCCCCCATACCGTTGAACTGCTTGGCAAGGTTGGTGGCGTAGTTATCCGTCATACCGCTGATGTAATCAATTACAGCCATGAGGGCGAGATAGCGATAATTGCCCTGCTTGTCGATCACCTGTGGATGAAAATTGTTGTCCCCCACCAGCGACATCACGCGGTTGTCTTTGTAGGTCATCTGCTGGGGGTTGCGGAGGTAGGCGTCCACCGCACTGCACAGCGTGCTCAATAACGTGGCGATGGTGGCGTAGGCACCTATCTCCAGCTCCACCCGTTTGGAGTGGTTGAAGATCTTGCGCTTGGCGAGATCCTTCGCCGCCTGCACCGCTTCCATGACATTTTTATCGCAGAGCGAAATCAGATCACCGTCCACCGCGCCATTGAGAAAATCTTTCTGATGTCTGATAAAGGCCTGAGTGCCAGCGTTGATAAAAGCATCGATGACCTTGCCGCGCAGGATCGCCGGCTTGCGGCCATCGCAGACCTTGCTGAGGGTTTTTTCCAGCTCGGGAATCTGTGCCGGTTCAATGACTGTGCGCAGGATGCCGTAAATTTCATCCCAGCTGATGATGCCCATCTCCAGGCCGTCTTCCAGATCAATAATGCCGTAGCAGAAGTCATCCGCCGCTTCCATCAGATATACCAGCGGATGTCGGCAGTACCAGTCTTCGCCTTTCTGGATCAAACCAGTTTTATCCGCAATCTCATGAAAATAGCGCAGCTCGGATTGAAAGATACCGTACTTGTTCTGCTTGGGGCGCAGCCCGCTGACGGTTGCCTCAGAACACCAGGGATATTTGATGGAGGAAGCCAGTGTGGCATAGGTCAGCCGCATGCCTTCCTGATACTGGTAATACTCCGACGTGGTTAATACGCGCAGGCCCTGCGCATTGCCTTCGAATACGCGGATGTCGGTCTGCTCCGCCGGAGTAAGACCTTCCAGGTAAGACGCGCCTTCTTTTTGGAACCAGTTGCGGATTGCCTCTTCACCGGTGTGGCCGAAGGGCGGATTGCCGATGTCATGGGCGAGGCAGCTGGCCTGCACAATATCGCCAATGTCGGTGGGCACAATGTGCTCTGGCAAATCTCCTGCCGCGCGCAGTGCAGCCCCTACGCGAATACCCAGCGTGCGTCCCACGCAGGCCACTTCGAGGCTGTGGGTCATGCGATTGTGAATATGATCGTTGGTCGCCAGCGGATGCACCTGTGTCTTGCGCGCCAAGCGCCGAAATGCACCGGAAAAGATGATCTTGTCGTGATCCGAATGAAACGGCGACCGCCCTTCTTCATCCTTGACTGGCCGATGGCCAAGCCGACCTGCACAGAGCAGCTGGTGCCAGTTCATAGTCATAATAAAGTCCTTACCATTTTGGAATTGCCTTGAGTATATCGAAGATACCGCCTTAAGACAGCGCACCATCCTGGCTCAACAGAATCCGCTCCATGCACAAATGCAGCGCAGCACATTCTGCTGCCGTTTTCTCGTAACCACTGTTCCTGATCTTTAACCCCGTTAAATAACGTATTGATTTTCTGTGGTTTTCTGCAGAGATCTCGCGTTTTTTACAGCCTTGAAAATCCCTTGGCATAGTTTCTGCTGAATACCATCTTGCATACAAGACAGTATTTCAACGAGGAATATCCTCGCGCAGCAGTGGCAGGAATATAAATGAGTGAGCAAACAGGTTGGACTATCGGTGAATGGCTGAACGCCTATCGCACACAAGAAATAACGCCGCGCACCGCGCTGCACGCTCTGCGTCAGCAGTTACGCATGGATGACCCAGCCTGGATTTATATTTTTTCTGCTGACGAACTGGATGCGCAGCTCAAGCAACTTGAAGATGCGGGAGCTGATGCATTGAAGCTGCCGTTATACGGCGTACCTTTTGTGGTGAAGGACAATATTGATGTAGCAGGTATTCCCACCACCGCAGCCTGCCCTGCTTTCAGTTATGTTGCCGATGCGGATGCAACCAGCGTTGCGCGGCTGCGTGCTGCCGGCGCCATTGTGCTGGCGAAAACCAATCTCGATCAGTTTGCTACTGGTCTCGTCGGTACGCGCTCTCCTTATGGGCCCGTGCCCAACAGCTTTAATCCGGATTACGTTTCTGGCGGTTCCAGCTCCGGCTCGGCGGTGGCTGTCGCATCCGGTTTATTTCCTTTCAGCCTGGGTACTGACACCGCCGGCTCCGGTCGTGTGCCCGCCGGGTTCAACAATATCGTCGGATTGAAACCAACCAAGGGCCGCTTCAGTACAGCAGGTGTAGTGCCCGCCTGTCGCAGTCTCGATTGTGTCTCCGTCTTTGCTCTGACAGTCAATGATGCGGAGCTGGTTGCGCAGCTGGTGGAAGGTTTTGATCCCACCGATGGTTATTCGCGGACTGCACCTGCGCCAGCACAATTGTTTACCTCCACACCGCGCTTTGGTATTCCCGCTGAACCTGTGTGGTTCGGTGATAGCGAATCCGAACGCGCGTGGCAGCAAAGCCTCGCACAACTGGGAGAACTGGATGTGGAATTAATTCCAGTGGATTTCACGCCCATGCAGACCCTCGCCCAATTATTGTATGGCGGTCCATGGGTGGCCGAGCGCCATGCAGCCATTGCGGAATTCATGGCTAAACATGCAGAAGCAATGAATCCGGTGGTGCGCGACATTATTCGACAGGCCGTGAATTTCACAGCGACCGATGCTTATCGCGCAGAGTATCGCCGCGCAGAATTAACCCGCACGATTCAAATGCAGATGGCAGCGGTTGATGCGCTGCTCGTCCCCACTGCGCCGCGTCTGCCGACCATCGCCGACGTGGAAGCTAACCCGGTTGTGGTCAACAGTCAATTAGGTACCTGGACCAATTTCGTCAACCTCGCAGATTGTTCTGCCCTCGCTCTGCCTGCTGGATTTCGTGAAGACGGTCTGCCCTTCGGCATCACCCTGATCGCGCCCGCCTGGCAGGACGCAGCCCTTGCAGAATTCGGCAAACGCTGGACGCAGGCCATCAGCCTGCCCTTGGGAGCGACCCAACGCTTTGCGCCCTCAGCACCGGTTAAAAATGATCCGCCTGCAGGTTATGTGCGTCTCGCTGTGGTCGGCGCACACCTCACCGGCATGCCATTGAATATCCAGCTGATTGAGCGGAATGCGCGCTTTGTTGAAAGCACCTTCACCGCCGATTGCTATCGCCTCTACGCCCTGCCCAACACCACACCACCCAAACCTGGCTTGATCCGCACTCAGGAAAAAGGAGCGGAAATTATCGTCGAGCTGTGGGACGTACCCGTGCATCACTTCGGCAGTTTCGTTGCGCTGATACCAGCTCCGCTGGGTATAGGCACGCTGACATTAAAAGACGGCCGCGAAGTGAAAGGATTTATCTGCGAAGGCACAGCCGTGCTCGGTGCAGAAGATATTACCCATCTGGGCGGCTGGCGGGCTTACATCAAAAGTCGGGCCGCGTGATTGCAGTGGGGTTTTGTCGGATTACGCCTGCGGCTAATCCGACCTACGGAGCGAGATTGTGCGGGGATGCTTGCGACGGGGGCTTGTCGGATTACGCCTGCGGCTAATCCGACCTACGGAGCGAGATTGTGCGGGGAT